>NZ_NEGA01000004.1 GCF_002135315.1 Acinetobacter sp. ANC 3903
TCGGCGTGACCCGGGCAGTCTACGTGAGCATAGTGACGAGATGGAGAATCGTATTCTACGTGTGAAGTATTAATGGTAATACCACGTGCTTTTTCTTCTGGTGCAGAGTCAATTGCTGCGTAATCTTTCGCTTCACCGCCGTAAGTTTTTGCACAAATAGTTGCAATCGCAGCAGTTAAAGTTGTTTTACCATGGTCGACGTGACCAATTGTGCCCACGTTTACGTGCGGCTTATTACGTTCGAACTTAGCCTTAGCCATGTTTATATTCCTCGTTTACGTCGAACACAATTCTGAGTAAAACTCAGCATCGACTTATCGCTTTAAAAAACCAAACACCCAATACTTGAAAAGCAGACTAATAAGCCTGCTTTTTAAAATCTTTGCAACAATGTTGCCAAACTGTATTTGGAGCTCTTATCGAGATTTGAACTCGAGACCTCTCCCTTACCAAGGGAGTGCTCTACCACTGAGCTATAAGAGCAAATTTTTGTACTTCAAAATGGAGCGGGAGACGAGGGTCGAACTCGCGACATGTAGCTTGGAAGGCTACCGCTCTACCAACTGAGCTACTCCCGCACGATGTTGGTACAATCCACTATTTGAAGTCTTAAAATTGGTGGTGAGGGAAGGATTCGAACCTTCGAAACTTTCGTAGCGGAGTTACAGTCCGCCCCCTTTGACCGCTCGGGAACCTCACCATTTTTACACTTACATCAGTGTTTGTTCTTTACTTTGTACTCTAAGATGGTGCCGGCACACGGATTCGAACTGTGGACCTACTGATTACAAGTCAGTTGCTCTACCAACTGAGCTATGCCGGCGTTTCTTAGTGTTTCGTACGTTTCGTATCGGAACGGTGTGCAGTTTAGCAAAACTTAGAATCCGTGCAAGTGTTTTTTTCAAAAAAACCGTCAAAAACTCATAAAATCAACCCGTTTGATGATAATTCAACCGCTTTGATCACTGCGCGAGCTTTTATCTGGGTTTCATTCCATTCAGATTCAGGATTTGAGTCATAAACCAGCCCTGCTCCAGCCTGAACATAGACCTTATTTTCACGAATAACACAGGTTCGAATGGCAATAGACATGTCCATTTCCCCATGCCAGCCTAAATAACCGACAGCGCCACCGAAAATTCCGCGTTTGACCGGCTCAACTTCGTCAATAATTTCCATGGCACGAATTTTTGGTGCGCCTGAAAGCGTACCAGCCGGGAAAGTGGCTTTAAATACATCCAGCGCATCGACATCATCACGCACTTCACCCTGCACATTTGAGACAATGTGCATGACATGGGAATAACGTTCGATCACCATTTTATCTGTGACCTGCACTTTCCCGATTTTTGACACACGCCCAACATCGTTACGTCCCAAGTCAATCAGCATAAGATGTTCGGCAATCTCTTTTTCGTCTGAGAGTAAATCTTGTTCAAGTGCCAAATCTTCTTCTTTGGTTTTACCGCGCGGACGTGTACCCGCCAAAGGACGCACGGTCGCAATCCCATTTTCCAGACGCGATAAAATTTCCGGTGACGACCCGACGATATGGAAGGGTTTTTTATTTTCTAAGGTCTTCCCTTGCACCAGAAACAAATAAGGCGATGGATTGAGATGACGCAGTGCACGATAAACCTGTAAAGGTTCACCATCGAAGTCCGATACCATACGATGCCCCGGAACAACCTGCATGACATCACCGGCTTTAATGTATTCCTTCACCTTGGCAATGGACTCGATAAACTTGTCGTGCCCTGTTAAAGACTCAAAATGTGGTGCTGTATGTTTTTTTGCCTGCAGGCTAATTGGGGTTGCCAGGATCTGTTCCAATTTGTCTAACTGTGCTTGAGCCTTAGCATAGGCTTCAAGATCATTAATATCTGCATGCACAATCAGGAACAAGGTATCTTTTAAGTTATCAAACACAATCACGGTTTTAGACAGCATCATCCAGATATCAGGCAAACCTACCGGATCGGCCTCAGGCACATTTTTTAGGCGCGGTTCAATATAGCGTACTGAATCATAGCCAAAATAGCCCACTAGCCCCCCGGTGAAGCTCGGTAAATCAGGCAAATCCTTTTGTGTTGGCACATGGAATTGAGTCTGAAAATCACGAATATATTGGAATGGATCGCTACATGGCTGGCTTTCAATAGAGCCATCCGCCTGCTGAATGGTTAAAACACCGCGATTGCATGAAAATACCGTGGACTCACCCAAACCGATAATGGAATAACGTGCCCAGTTTTCTCCACCTTCGACCGATTCAAATAAATAAGCTTGGCTGTGGTCTTTCAGACGCGCAAATACCGACAGGGGTGTTTCGGTATCGGCCAAACGCTGGCGATAAACTGGAATCAGGTTGTAACCGTCAGATTTTAACTGCTCGAATTGAGTTTGAGTTGTCATGAGTATGCTCTATATGTTTTCGATATGGCTGGTTTAGGTTTGTTTTGCTGTAGTCTGACTTAGTTTCGCCATCGAAAAACCATACAATCTCTCATTCCGCTATCCTTAATTTTCAATTATTGCGCAAGTAATTCCGTTAAATCATCAACCACTTGCTGTGGCTGGCAATCATGAATATCTTCACCATGATTATAGCCATAGCTAACCACAATACAATCAACTCCTGCACGTCTTGCCGCTTCCACATCATTACTGGAATCACCAATCATGAGCGTTTCTGCTGTAGTGACAGCATATTCATTCACACAAAACAGCAATTGCCGTGGATGCGGCTTGCGCTCTTGAAAACGGTCTCCGCCAATCACATCGACAAAATAGTGACTTAAACCCAGCGTTTCGACAATCGTACGTGCCGGCTGTTCAGGCTTATTGGTGACACAGATCATTTTTTTATTGTTTTTCAGCCCCCACTCCAAGAACTCAATAATGCCGTTAAAAGGCTGGGTGTCTATACAAGGATCTGCATTATAAATGCTTAAAAAGGTATCGAGTAATTGTTGATGCTGGGCTGGATCCACCTGTCCGGTTAAATATTTCAGGGTACTTTGACAAAATACCGAGGTCCCCTTGCCAATCCAGGTGCGAACCTGTTCCTCCGTCACTGCAGGTAACTGCAAGGCATTCAGACTCATGTTCATAGCCCGATACAGATCTGACGCTGAGTCAACCAAGGTGCCATCCAAGTCAAATAAAATCAGTTCACGGCTTTCCAGTTTTGCTACCGACATCTTTTCCCTCTCACGATTTACCTTAACCCACACCCAAATAACTCAAATAACCCACATAATTAAGGCATGCGATTGCATGCCTTAATTGTATGTCGCGCACAGGCTTATTTAAAGAATAACCAGGCAATGATTGCAAGAATAATCAGTACAATAATCGAGATTAAACCCAGTGATGCATTCTTCTGCTCTTCTTTGGCTTGCTCAACACGTGAAACCGGTGTTTCAACCGCTATTGGTGTTTGCTTCTCGGGAATTGCACTCAAGTCCACACTTTCAGGAATTGGTGCAGGTTTCGGGATGGCAACCCCTTGCGGCATACCATCGCGGCTCAGCTGAACATTGGCATCACGTTCAGTCAGTTCAGGCATGCCCTGATCATTCATCTGTTCGGCTGCAGTCTTTGGCGCTGGTTCAACTGGTGTTGCTGCCGCAGTTTCAGAAGCTGCAACTGCCTCTGAAGGCTGCTCGCTGGTCGGAACAATTTCCGTTTCAGCCAATGCTGGCTCAATCTCTTTAGCCGGTGCAAGTACAGAGAACTTCAAGCCTGCAAACTGAATGATATCCCCTTCTTTTAACAAGGTTTCATGCTCAATGCGCACATCATTGACGAAGGTGCCATTCGATGAATTCAAATCTTGCAGCCATAAGGCCTGGTCTTTGAGCAAAAAAACTGCATGTTTGCGTGAAATTTCCCCAGCTTGCAATACAATGTCTGCGCTCTGATGGCGACCGACCAACATATCACGGTCGATGCTAATTTCCTGTCCCGTTAATTCACCGGTAATTGCTTGTATTTTCCAAGTCATGAAATGCACTTCTCTTTGTGATTTTAAATCATCATATCACGGCAAATATTCAATTCTTTACCCACTCTGTTAAGAACCGGAACGAATCTTGGTCGTGGTGACCGTATTTCTGGTTTTTTCTACTACTGATTGCGGCACAGCTATCGCCTGTTTTTGCACAACTGGCTCAATTGCCACTGGAGTAGTAAACGTAGCTGCTTTCGGTTGTGCCTGGCTTGCCGAAGGTACAGTTTGATAATTCGGCACTTTCGGCACTGACGGTGTAACCGGAATTCGCTGCTGATAAATATCTTCTACATTTTCAGGTAATTTTGCAAAAGTACCATCCCGATCCATGGCCAATTGCAAGCTATATAACTGGCTATAGCGCTGCTGCGACAAACGGCGCACATCAGCACTATCTCCCACAATTGTGGGGTGGATAAACACCAGCAAATTGCGTTTTTCATTGGATTTGGCATCGGCACGGAATAAACGTCCCAGACCTGGGATTGCCCCCAAACCCGGTACCGACTGACGGCTATGAATCGAGTTATCGGAAATCAAACCACCCAATACAATGGTTTGTCCATGCTCTGCCAGAATCGAAGTCTTGATGGCACGTTTACTGGTAATTAAATCTTGAGCTTCACCTTTGGGTTGCACCGCAGAAACTTCCTGCTCAACTTCAAGACGAACTGAACCGCCCTCGCCAATATGCGGCACCACCTTTAAAGTGACGCCGACATCCTTACGTTCTACCGTGGTATAAGGATTGGCAACACCGGCTGCACCCGTGGATACTGAACCTGTCACAAAGGGGACGTTTTGCCCCACGACAATATAAGCCTGCTCATTATCCATGGTTACGATGGAAGGCGTAGAAAGCAAGTTGGACTTGGTTTTGCTCTTTAATGCCTGAATCAATGCACCATAAAGTTTGCGTGAACCGTTATCGCCTTCTTTATAATCCCCCAGCAACAATGAAGTGCCTGTGCCCAATTTGGCCGCAGCACCTGCTGCCCCACCCGCCACATATCCGGCAGCAAGCGAAGCGAGACTGGCCCCCGCATTGCTAAAGTTGATTAAACCAATACCGCTGTTCAGATCACCCAATGCCCATTGCACGCCCAATTGGTCGGCATCATTGCCTTCCAATTCAATGATGGCAGCTTCAATCAGTACCTGCTGACGACGGATATCCAGCTGCTGAATGGCCGATTCAATTTCACGCATCAGTTGCGGATCAGCTTTGACCACCAATGAATTTTGACTGTCATCGGCAATAATACTGACACCATTGGCATTAAAACTGGTAATGCCTTTAGTATTATTATTCGAGCTTCCACCCAAATTAATGCTTGGGGTGGAAATACTGGAAGAACTATTGCTTGAAGAACTATTGCTTGAAGAAGTACTGCTTGAGTTGTTATTACTCAAATTGCTCATCATATTATTATTGTTTGATGAGGAAGCTGATGAGCTTGATACTGATTGACCAGATACCAATCCCTGTAAAATTTCTGCAAGATTTTTGGCACTGGCATATTTTAAGCGAAAGACTTTTAAGCCCCCCAACCGATCTGCTGCCGGCACATCCAGCATTTCAATCATCTGACGGATGCGCTTGCGGGTTGCGGTATCTCCTTTAAGCACAATCCGGTTGGTTCGGGTATCAGCAATAATACGGATACGCGAGCCTTTTAAATCTCGTGCTGCACCAGTAGAGCTCATGGACTCCAATAAGCCGATCATTTCTTCAGCCTGACTGGATTGCAGGGTCACGGCTTCAATATCATTTTGCCCGGTACCATCCAGGTTACGGATGATGGTTGCCAGCTGAGCAATATTACTGGCACGGTCGGACACAATCAGCGCATTGGTTCCAGCCACAGCTGACAAATTTGCAAACTGCGGCATTAATGGACGGATTGCAGGAATCAGGTCATTCGGGTTGGTATTTTCCAGCCAGATCACTCGGGTCACGATCTGATCACCAGTCGCGCGGTGCTTGGCATCATAAGGAATACCGGAACTTTTCACATTACTGTCGGGCACTAATTTTATGGTATTGCCAGAAGGAATGGCCACCACACCATTAACGTTCAACACCCCTAGAAATAAATCGTAAACTTCGGCTTTATTTAAAGGTTTATTTGAAATAACCGTGACATTGCCGCGCACCCGTGGATCAACAGCAAAATTTTTCCCTGTAATATCGGCTACTTCATTAATAAATGCAGTTAAATCAGCATCACGTAAGTTGATTTTCCATGTTTGCGCATGAGTAGAAGTACTCACCATAGCAATAAGAGGTGCCGCTGCGAATAAAGCCCAAACTGGACGATGATGATTAAATAAAGCCATAAAGTTCCGTGCTTCCTAATCCTGTAAGGTGACGATACATCACTTAAAAATTTTGTTGTATGGTCATCACTTGATCACCACGCTTTATTTCTATTTTGACCTGACCTTCACGTCGAGCCTGTTCCAGCAACTGGGCATCACTTTGCCCCTGCCCAACAGCCTGTCCATTTAGAGACATGATCCGGTCCCCAGGTTGCAGTCCCAGCTTACTGCGCAATGCTGCTGGCGTTCTGGCGGTCACTTCATAGCCCCCACTCGCTGCATTGACCCCCATATCTTTTAAATACTGATCACGGTCTTGCTGTATCTTCTGTACCGCTTGCCCTAAAGCATTTTGTTCCTGACTGGGCATGCTCGGTGTGGTCTGATTATTTGTCATAGGTAAGCTGGTTGCTGCAGGCTGAACAATGCTTTGATCCAGACCATTTTCAATGCCTTTAAATTGTAGTTCTCGCGTCGTGCCATTGCTTTGACGCAACACCACCCGATCCCAATATACTTCAGCCAACTGATAAGAGGTGGGTGCAATACTTTCACCAACCCGATAGCGATCAGCCTGATCATTGACTTTAATCACTGCCGACGAAAATTGATTTGGATGACCAACCACCACACCTTGTAAAATCAGATTCAGATTATCTTCTGCAGCCGCTGTTCGACCTGCTTCCTGAAACAGTGCAAATGAAGAAATATTTGGCACCTGCGGCTGCTGTGAACCCAGCTCAACCCGTTCCAGCTGCATCACCTGAGGTGGTGCTACCAGCAACCAGAAAATGTTCGCCAACTTCCAGCATAAATACAAAATCAGCAGGATCAATAATAAGGGGGCTATCCGGTCTGTCTGTTTCCAATTTAATTGTTGAATTTTTTCCATCCACTGATTCATTAGAAGCCACCTTTAAACAAAGGTTGGCGCGAACTGATCACATAGGTGTCCAAACCCGCTTTACCATCATAAGAAGCAACATTCAGTAGCAGACGCTGAGTCAATTGCACATCAAGCATCAAGTTTTGATCCAGCTCCAATGCCATCAGCTTTTGATCACGCTGATCCCGAATATCAAAGACCAGCTTATTATTTTCATCCGCTAATCTTCCTTTCAATGAAGGGATATTCATCCGATCCTGGCGCTGGGCATAGGTATAAAGCAGCTCGCCACCGACCCATTGCAACTGACCTTCGGCCTGAGCAAAGCCTTGTTCTTTTTTGAAATTAAAATTTATATCCTGTAATTGAATAGCATTGGCTGGCCACTGCCATTCCACCAGATGTTTCAGGGTTTCCGGTGCAACCTGACCATTTAAATCATGAATAATTATTTTTTTGCCAAAACCATAACCGACAATACCATCTAGCTGGGTATGTCCACTATGTAACTCTATATTTGCCCCTAAACGCAGCAAAAAAAGGTCTAGGGGGCGTGTTTTCCAACTTAACGACCCGGTTAAATTTCCCTTATGCCAATCTGCTTGCCCCTGCCAGATGTTACCGCTGACATTGTGTAAAACCTGGTTGTTTTTATAAAATTTAGAAATAAGCCAAGCCGCTGGAATCTGGAGTAATATGAAAATAAAAAAAACGCTGATGGAAAAAATCCACCACGTGATGTATTTGGGTTTGTTTATCATCCCACCACGACCCACATATCAATTATTCTGCCCTAAACGCCAATATTATATTTCTACCCCCATTATGCACACTTTTTTCTCAACGCCAATTCAAAGATATAAAAAAACCAGGTCTAAAGACCTGGTTTTTTTATATTGCATCTAATTAGATGAGCATCTCATACCTATTTAAATCAGATGAGAAAATCTTCCAATTTTGCACCACTTTCAAGTTCTGCAACTAACCAGCGAGGTTGTTTACCACGACCTGTCCAGGTATCAGCTGCATTCTTTTTGCTGCGGTAACGCGGCTCTACAGATTTGCGTGTACTTTTCTTACGTTTAGTGGCGCCAAACTCTAAAATTTGTTCAATCGTTAAACCTACGTTATCGGCAATATCTAAAATTTGCTGATAAGCATCTTCAACCGCTTGATCTTTTTTAGAAGCAATTAATGCTTCAGCTTCAACTTGTAAACGCTTTAACTCTTCAACAGATAAATTACTAATGTCCGGCATCATATTAACTCCACAATAAGTTTATATTTTTTTATTTAAAACCCGCTCATAATATTTTTATTATTTAAAACATTCAATACAATTTTTTAAATAAACAACAATCTTTAAAACAGATTTCACATTTCCTTCAATTTATAGAGCATCCACTTTAAATATTTTTTAAATTAAATGATTCACACTTAATTCAGTTTTTGTCATTTTATGACGAATAATTTCAGGTATTTCCGTTTTAAGCATGGTCTCTTTATTTACACAGACAATAACCGCCTCTGCCACGGCAATATTTTGTTGTTGTGACTCACTCCATAATAAATAACTCATTCTAAATGCACTATTACGAATTTCTTCTACGCGAACACCAATTTTAAGCCGGTCTGGATAAAATAACGGACTGATATATTTGCACTGATTGGATGCAACCACTGTATAAACATCATGTTCAAAAATATTCAGGGCATCCATGTAGAATATGCGGGCACTTTCGATATAACGATAATACATCACGTTATTTACATGCCCAAAGGCATCCATATCGCCCCAAGCAACAGACTGATCATAAATGACCGGATAATCGGACAAGGTCAGCATATTTTTACCTTTATATCTTTATTTCAACAAAATTTGCATTATTTTCAAATATTAAATTTAACTGCTTAATTAAATCATCCTGACCTTTTAAAGTGGACTTAATTCTTAAATAATTCATCATTACATTATCTGGGTATAATTCAAGTAATTGATCAGCTTCAGCCGTTCTTGCAGTTGCGCTATATACATGCCATTTTGCAAATGTAAATACAGGCAAAGAAGGATATTTATTTTCCCAATAGTCAATCCGCTGCTCAACCATTAAATAATCAGGATTTTGCTTTAATAATTGCTGCTGGAACCATAAATAAAAAACGTCCTGATTAAATTGCTCATCCAGTAAATGCAACACCAATGCTTCATGCTGCTGGCTCATTTCCGGCATCCGTGATAACAGCTTTAACCATAACACCTTGGTCTCATAATCACGGCTATAAATTTGGTCTTGCAAGTCTAAATAACGCTGTTGCAAATTTTGCAAACTTTCGACATTGGCCTGATCAAAATGAAGTAATAGCTGCTGTAGCCATTCCTGCTTTTTTTCTGTCCCTAAATGTCCATATTTAGTCGAGCGTAAATACATCCAGGGAAACTGAATGGCAAACTTTTCCCATAAACTGGTTAATCTTAAATCATAGGCACTTTTCACATCGTTTAACCAGGGTGAAAGCTCATGCTGATTTAAGAATTCAAGATGGGTTAATGCCTGCTCGGCATCATTTTGTGACAGGTAAATTTCTATGCGCTGGATTTCCGCCAATTCAAATGCCATGGCATTGCTTTGATTTAAGATTGCCAAGGCTTGTGGATATTGCTGCTGGATCCAATATAGTCGCGAACCGATAATACCTTTTAATAAACCCGATTGAGAAAATACGTTTTGAATAAACTGGTGTTGGTCTTGTGCGGCTTCTAATAACCAGATGACTGCCAACTGTTCATAAGGATGCAGGTTTTTAAAATTAAATACAGTTTCTAGCTTGCGTTGTTCGCGGATTAAATAGCGTTTAATCAGTAACCACAATAGCTGAATAAATAGACTTAAACTGGCCAGAATAATAAAAATCATCCAGATATTGGTCTGAATTTGCCATTCGCGCCAATATAAATAAACATAACCCGCACCATAGCCATAACTTAAAACACTTAAGCCGGCAATAATAATTAAGCTGATAAAAGCATAGGCCAGTAAAATCTGCTTCATTAATTCATTACCCCAATAATGCGCGCGTATTTAAACCAGGCGTAGGCTTAATGCTAAATCCTTTGATCTTCTGGATATTTTGAATCAGCTGTCGCGTTTTCTCATCTGGAATCTGATTCAGTAATTGAATAATTTCTGTCAGTGATTTTTGATATTCCAAATATTGCCCCTGTTTTAAGGCCTGTTGCGCAATTAACAATCTGAGCTGTGCTTCTTTTAAAATGAGCGGACGCTGCATTAATGCTTTAGCAGGGTGTTTTGCAGGTTCAATCACCAGCCAGCGTTGCCAGAAATATTTATCCGATGCCTGGCTCGCACTTAATTGTGGCGCTTTTAATTCCTGAGCCAAAGCAGCATCAAGCTGCTGGATTAATTCATCCACTTTAATTTGCTGAGCCACCCGTTCACTAACAAACTGCTGAATCACCTGATGATCTTTGGCAATCACCTGATGCAAACTTTGCTTCAATGGCACAGCGAGAGCATAGTGTTCAATATTTTGATCTAAATAGGTTAATTTATCTAAAGCCGCCGTAAATTGTTGTTGCTTCAACATAAATTCAATCAATTCTAATTGCTGTTTAATCGCAACAATAGGATCAATACTTGCAGCTTGAATGGTTTTTAAATCCTGTGCTGCCTGTGAGCCAGCCGCCGCAGATCCATCAGTCAGCGTTACTTTGCGCTGTAAAGCGACAAATTGGTCATTTAAATTGGCATTGTTCTGTTCAATTCGATGCAGACTCGCGCTTAATTCCGTTTGTTGTGCAGTAAGATTAAAGATGTCATAACTTAATTTGGCAATCCAGAGCAGACTTAAAATAAGTAATAAAATGAGTGTTTTCTTCATGTGTTCCCTTGCACAACAACAAGCTTCTGCAAAATTGAATCTGTTTTTAAATCAGGTAGTCGCGTGATATTAAAACATGTTGCGTGATTTTTTTTATAATTCGAAACAACTTGATACAAGCGCTCACCTAAAACCAGATAATGCCCTTTTGCAATCAGCTGTTTTTGATCTTGCATGAGCTGAATCCAGTTCAACCAACCCGCTTCGCTACTGACCACCATAGCATACTGTGCTTGTTTTTCTAATAAAGATAATATGTTTGCCAATTTGCACTGAGTAAATACAGGACAATGGCGCTCGTATAAAACAAAATTTAGAATTCGTACGCCTTGCTGCTTTAACTGATCCATCATAAACAGGCGTCCCCCTTCGCCACGCCAAAAAGCCAGACACTGACCTGAATTGAGGGTTTGTAAAACAGGAAGCTGTAACATTCCTTCCGATGTTTCAACTTTAGGGACTTCAGCAGAAATACCATATTGCGCCAAAGCCTGGGCCGTGCGATCCCCGACCGCAATCCACTGAACATGCTGCAACTGATCCAGCGTTATGCAGGATTGTTTTAAATAGTCCATGCCGATTTGAACGGCAGTGGGACTGACCACCACAATCACCTGAACCGCAGGCAATTGCTGGTAAAGTTCAGATAAGTCTGCAGACCAGGGTCGAGGCAGCAATTGCAACAAAGGTAAATCCAACACCTCAATTTGAGCCATGCGTAAAGCATGACTCAATTTTTCTGCACGGTCCTGTGGGCGTGTATTGATAAACAGCATATTAATAGAGGGCTTTCAATAAATCGCCAGCGCCTTGTTCAACTAATTTTTGCGCTAAGGTTTCACCCAGTTCTACAGCCTGTTCAGGTGTTCCGCTCAGTTCAGCTTTTAATAAAGTCGCACCATCTACACTGCCGACACGACCTTCAATGTGTAATTGTCCTTCAATTAAAGTCGCATGTCCTGCAATCGGCACTTGGCAGCCTCCTTCCAGATAGGCATTGAATGCACGTTCTGCACGCACACAGACATCGGTTTCCTGATGTAACAGCGGTAAAATCAGATCCAGTACCGCCTGATCTGCCGCACGGCATTCCAAACCCAGTGCACCTTGTCCTACCGCTGGCAAACTTACTGCAGCTGGCAAGCTATGGCGAATCCGTTCCGCCAAACCTAAACGTTTCAAACCTGCACTTGCCAGAATAATGGCATCATAGAGGTCTGCATCCAGTTTGGATAAACGCGTACCGACATTGCCACGCAAGTCAATAATCTCTAAATCAGGACGGGCTTTTAGAATTTGACTTTTACGACGCAGGCTCGATGTACCCACTTTGGCACCTTGTGGCAAGGCATCAAAACTTGCATAGTGATTTGAGACAAAAGCATCCAGCGGATCTTCGCGCTCACAGATGACTGCAAGCTCAAGCCCTTCAGGCAAGGCCATTGGCACATCTTTCATTGAATGGACCGCCAGGTCTGCCCGACCATCCAGCAAGGCAGCTTCCAACTCTTTAACAAATAGTCCTTTTCCACCAATTTTAGCCAAAGGCGTATCCAAAATTTTGTCACCCTGGGTGACGAAGGTCACTAACTCAACTTTAAGATCAGCATGCAATGCCTCTAAACGGGCACGAATATGTTCCGCCTGCCATAAAGCAAGCGGGCTTTGTCGAGTTGCAATCTTCAAAATCTTCATAAATTCAAGAAACAGTTAATAAGTGCGATAGTGTAAACTTAACGTGCTGACTAGAAAATGCAAGTAAATTTGCACTGTTGTTGTCACCTAAAATTATGCCGACCAGATTTACATTTTTTGGATGCGTTCTCTTAAATTGGGCAGATGACGTCGGCTTACCGCCAGTCGCTCTTCCAGTTCACGGCAACGCACCTGATACTGCCCTGAACTGATCACTTCAAGACCATCCAGAAAATGTACTGAAACCAAGGCATTGCGATGAATTCGAACAAACTGGTCGCCAAATTCATTTTCCAGATCTTTTAAAGTTTCATCAATCAGTACACTGCCATTTTTATGCCGTACCGTGACATATTTTTGATCTGCTAAAAAATAATAAATATTTTCTACAGGAACCAGCTCTACCCCACGGTAGGTTTTTGCCACAATCTGGTGGCGTTTTATATTGAGTTCGTCCATATCTTCTTTTTGTTTTAAAGTGCTCATTTGTGCTTGAGTCAGTTTTGTTAAATGATCTAATACCTGTTGCAATTCCTGCTGCATCACCGGTTTTAGTAAATAGCCTTCTGCATGTGACTTAAATGCGTCCAGCGCATGTTCATCATAAGCCGTACAAAAAACAATGGCGGGCATAGGATCGAGCTGGCGTAAATGTTCGGCGCAGCTCAAGCCATCCATTTCAGGCATTTGAATATCTAAAAGTACTACGTCTGGCTCATAGAATTGAGTCATTTCAATTGCTTGCCGCCCATAACTTGCAGTGGCAACCACTTGGTGTCCCAGTTGCGTAACTAAACGTGACAATCGCTCTACAGCGAGAGGTTCATCATCGCAAATCAGGATGTCCATTTCTCCTCCTTCACAGTCAACATCATTTTTTTTATAGGTTAACTATGATCTTTTATTTATATCGATATTGCACAACTGTGGTAAATATTCCCTTCCCCGCATATGTCTGAAAAGTTGCCGAGCGACCATAATAAGCCTCAAGCCGCTGCTTCACATTTTCGACTGCAATACCATGTCCCTGTCTTAAGTTTATTTTATCCTGTGTATAAGGGTTAGTAATGACTATATTGACTTGATTTTGCAATATTTCAATCAATATGCTTATCGTACTCTTTGTTAGAAATTTTTCAACTCCATGAAAAATACTATTTTCCACTAAAGGTTGTAAAGTTAATAAAGGAATTTGTATCTGAGAAAAGATAACTTCATCGTCATATTTCCATTCTACCTGTAAGCGATCACCCAAGCGAATCTGTTCAATCGCCAGATAACGCTGGCACAGTTCAATTTCATCTTTTAAGCGCACCAGTTTAAGTTCTTTAAAACTGGCCCGAAATAGCTGTGATAAATTCAGTAACATTTGCTCTGCTTTATCCGGATCAATGGTAATTAAGCTAATTACAGTATTGAGGCTATTAAATAAAAAATGCGGATGGATCCGCGCCTGCATGGCCTGAATACGCGCATTCAATTCACTGTTTTGCTGCCGTGCCCACTGTTCACGCATATACAGATAGCGAAAACAAAAGCTTCCAATCAGTACCCCATAACTGAGATGTAGCACCACACCATCCAGTAAAACATCGCTGCTTAAATTGTGGATTTGAAAATTTTGCCCAAAGGAAATAAAACCGTTCAGCACCAGCGTGGTTAGTAGCACAATCATCTGTAGTAATACAAAACCCACAACCAGGCTTTGCCCAAAACTGAAGTGCTGAATTTTTTTATGCAAGCGCTCAAACAAGGCAACAAAAGCCAGCAACACCCAATCAATGAACAACATATATTGCAGCAGACGATCGACATTCAAGGCCGACCAGGATTGTGCTTCTGCCAGAGCCAGGATGACCGCCAAAATATTACTGGCAATAAATAATTCAATTAGATGTTGCCAATCCCCTATTTTCGTAAAAAAATAGGCGGAATTATTTTCCCCATCATTGGTATACGTCGAAGTTGGATCGACTTGTTTTTCGGCAAGTGATTCTGAATTTGCTATACTCTCATTCAAATTACTGCTTTTTATTTTATTGAGCCGATATGACCACATCTTCTAATTCCTCAAATCCGTCACAAGCCCAAACTTCGGGTATGTGGGGCGGTCGTTTCTCTGAAGCTACTGACGCATTTGTTGCTGAATTTACAGCATCTGTTCAATTTGACCAACGCTTTTATAAACAAGATATTGCAGGTTCTATTGCGCATGCAACCATGCTTGCCAAAGTTGGGGTTTTAACCGAACAAGAACGTGATGACATCATTAACGGTTTAAACACCATTAAAGCTGAAATTGAAGCAGGTGATTTCGAATGGCGTATTGACCTTGAAGATGTACATATGAATATTGAGTCGCGTTTGACTCAACGTATCGGCATCACAGGTAAAAAATTACATACCGGCCGTAGCCGTAACGACCAGGTAGCAACAGATATCCGTCTATACGTGCGTGATGAAATTGATGCCATTCTTCAATTATTAGAAAAACTGCAAAAAGGTATTTTGGGCTTGGCGGCTAAAAATACCAACACCATTATGCCTGGTTTTACTCATCTTCAAACGGCTCAGCCTGTGACTTTCGGTCACCACTTAATGGCCTGGTTTGAAATGCTGGTACGCGACTCAGAGCGTTTAATTGACTGCCGTAAACGTGTAAACCGTTTACCACTTGGTTCTGCTGCACTTGCGGGTACAACCTACCCAATCGAACGTGCTTACACGGCTGAACTTTTAGGTTTTGAAGCAGTATGTGAAAACTCGCTGGATGCTGTATCTGACCGTGACTTCGGCATTGAATTTAATGCTGCTGCATCTTTAATCATGATGCACTTGTCACGTATGTCTGAAGAAATGATTCTTTGGACTTCTGCTCAGTTCAAGTTCGTAAACATTCCAGACCGTTTCTGTACCGGCTCGTCAATCATGCCACAAAAGAAAAACCCGGATGTTCCTGAACTGATCCGTGGTAAGACTGGCCGTGTCTATGGCGACCTCATGAGCCTATTAACCTTAATGAAAGGTCAACCATTGGCTTATAACAAAGACAACCAGGAAGACAAAGAACCATTATTTGATGCCATCGATACCGTTCGTGGTTCACTCATGGCTTTTGCTGACATGATTCCTGCATTAGTTCCAAACATTGACATCATGCGTGAAGCTGCGCTTCGTGGTTTCTCAACTGCAACTGACCTTGCCGATTACCTGGTAAAAAATGGCGTTGCTTTCCGTGATGCGCATGAAATTGTTGGTAAAGCGGTAGCGCTTGGCGTTCAGGAATCTAAAGACTTGTCTGAATTGACACTTGAACAACTGCAACAGTTCTCTGACTTGATTCAAGCTGATGTATTTGAAAAAGCATTAACACTTGAAGCATCGGTCAATGCACGTAACCACATTGGTGGTACTGCACCAGCACAGGTGGAAGCTGCAATTGCACGTGCCTATACACGCTTAGAAAAACTTTACGCTTAAGGAAGAATGATATGTCTCGACAAGTTTTTTGCCGTAAGTATCAAACAGAAATGGAAGGTTTAGACTTTGCACCGTTCCCGGGTGCAAAGGGTCAGGAATTGTTTGAAAGTGTGTCTAAACAAGCCTGGCAGGAATGGCTTAAACACCAGACCACCTTGATCAATGAAAAACGTTTAAACGTGTTTGAACCGGATGCGAAAAAATTTCTTGAAGAACAACGTGAAAAATTCTTTAGCAATGATGAAACACTGGAAAAAGCCGAAGGCCTAAAGCCTGAGTAATGTTTAGAGCGTTGCTCTAAACATTAGGCAAGACAAGCACCGAAGGTGCGCGTAGGCAAACATTTGAAAAGCTCCTTAAATGGGGCTTTTCTTTTGTAAAGAGCACTGCTCCGCCACGCCGCAAGGCCTAAAGCTATGCTTTAGGTGAGCAAGACAAGGACGAAGTCCGCGTAAGCCGTAGTTTGAAAGAATATCTGATGAGGCTTTTTATCCTGTAGAAAAATCCGAATAAGACATTAATTCTCTATTTTATTTTTAATTTTAAAAATTCCACTTATCTCATAAATCTTTTTAACATTTAGAAATAACTGTAATTCAAAACTACATTTTTAAATAAATGTATACATTACAACACAATAAACCACATGATTTAGCCGCTTTCCTCTCCTATACTTGGTCTCAAGTAGATGGTTTCCATCTTATTACAACTATAAATATCCCCGATTTCAATCCTAGGTTTCCCCCAAAATCTAGGATTTTTTTTGTCTGCCTTTGTTGATTGTTTTTCCCAAAAAGTAGCATCTAAATAAAAAACGCCCATCAAGGACGTTTTTAAATTTTTTAAAGCTAAACTCAAGGCTGTTTTAAATAAGGCCAGGCAGCTTTTAAATAGATAAACATTGACCATAAGGTCAAAATCACCGCAGTGTAAAGCAATGCATAAGCCAACATTTCAAACGGTTGCCAATTCAGTAAAAACACCGAAATCGCAATCATCTGGAAAGCTGTTTTATATTTACCCACGGTGGATACAGCAACACTGGTACGCGCCCCCAGCTCGGCCATCCACTCACGTAAGGCAGATACTGTAATTTCACGTGAAATAATCACAATCGCTGCAAAAGCCATAGATATGCTCGGTTGCCATTGCACCAGAACAATCAGGGCAGCCGCAACCATGAGCTTATCGGCTACAGGATCTAAAAACCGGCCAAATGCAGATGTTTGGTTGAGTGAGCGCGCCAAATAGCCATCGAACCAGTCGGTTACTGCAGCAATCACAAAAATGGCCGTTAAAATAATGTGACGAGTCATATTTGTATCATGACCTACATCACCAACTGCAGGTGGCCAATATGCCACCAGCAAGAAAACGGGTATTAAAGCGATACGCGCCAAAGTCAAGATATTCGGAATATTCAGGATGCGACCTGTAGTCATAGACACCGCCAATTTTTCCCCTGTATGTACAATGAAAAACCACACATATTTTGAGGATTGATTCATCGTTAATTAGAGTCACTTTATACGAATTGCCCTAAAGTGTCACTAGGAAAACACGGTAACTGTCTGTCTGGAAATCGCAATCAGCCTATTTTCTGCATCCCAAAGATGGGCATATTCAGTGGAATAACCATCTGCGGCATAATCGGTAAATACTTTATATTTAAACCAATCTTGCAACTGATTTTTTAAAGGATGCACATAGGTCACATGCCAGGTCAGCGAACTGGCTGGCGCCATGCTGCTAAACATCGGCAGGACCCCGGGAGGCCACATATCAAAGGCCACCATCAAATCGGCAATCGTCATTTCCCGATTCTCATGCAGATCCGGATTAAACCGCATCCAGCCACTAAAATCAGGCTTCACACTTCCAGTGCATGGATACTGCCCATCTACCCAGACCAGGTCCATCTGGTCAAAACATTCCGGCGCTAGAGGATGATGTACCGCAATATTTAATTGCTCAGGTGCCGGAAACTCTGGTGCAATGCGTTCCTGTTGTACCGAAATCGCCGACTGGCGCTGGGTACCAAAACTGGCAATCAAAATACTTTGCACCACATCATCCTGCCAGAGTCGCACTTCGACCGTGGTCACAGACTTGCCTTGACGCAAGATTTCAGCGCTTAATCGAACCGGTGCCATTTGCACAGGACCAACAAAGGTTACGCTGGTGCTTAATAACTGTTTTTCCGCATCTGCAACGGCGAGCAATGCCTTGTGCATCATCATCCCGGCCACCAGTCCTCCATAAATGGTGCGCCCCTGTAACCAGCCTTCGGGAATATTGGCCCATTCATCCTGTTCAATTGCTGTAAATAATTGGCGCAGTGACATCCTTCGTCCTTTGGATTTTTTGACTGACTCTATCTTTCACTTATTTTTAAGTGTTGTGAATGATCAATGACTCAAGCGTCAGTGAGCACTTTGGCCAATTTGCCTGCATTTATTCATGCAGCACCTTATAAATTGTTCTGGCCATCACGTCTCCAAGGCCGGGTACCAGCTTCAAGTCATTTTCCGAGGCTTTCAGTACCCCCTGAATGCCGCCAAAATGAGTCAGCAGATCACGACGGCGCTTGGGGCCAAGACCCGGAATTACTTCCAGTACCGATGAGCCACGTTTCTTGTCGCGTTTGGCACGGTGTTTGGTAATGGCAAAACGGTGCGCTTCATCGCGTACCTGCTGAATCAGATGCAGCGCTTTATGGTCTTCAGGTAACTGGATTTTTGTGCCATCGGTAAAATGTAAAGTTTCCAGGCCGGGTTTACGCCCCTCGCCTTTGGATACTCCGACCATAAAGGCATCCAATCCTAGCTCCTGCATCACTTGCATCGCCATATGCAATTGCCCTTTACCGCCATCAATCAGCAGCAAATCTGGCAACATGGCTTTTTTATAGCGACGGGTCAGCGCTTGGCGCATGGCTGCATAATCATCACCGCCGGTAATATCATCAATGGAAAACTGGCGATAATCACGTTTCCGTGCACCGCCCGAATCAAATACCACACAGGACGCAATAGTGGCTTCACCCATGGTATGCGAGATATCAAAGCATTCAATCCGGTCAATCGGACGTCCCACCACCTGTTCCAGCTGATGAAAGCGTTCATTCAGTTCAAAATGGTTGGCCAGCTGCCCTTTAATGGCATGCTGCACATTCATATTGGCCAGTTCCAGCCATTCGGCCCGGGTTTCCCGAACATTGTGCTTAATCTGTACTTTCTTGCCGAATTCCTGTTGCAGTGCCTGTTCCAGCTCTTTGCGATCCGGAATTTCAACATTCACAATCAGCTCGGCAGGCACTTCATCGGCCACCTGAAAATAAAAGTTCGCCATGAAGTCAGACAGCATCTGTCCCAGATCATCACCTAACATATCCGGGAAATAACTTTTACCACCGAGCATTTTGCCATTACGTACATGCATGATTTGCACGCAAGTCACCCCGGCATGATAGGCAATGGCCAGAATATCGGCCTCGCCCTTGAGTTTATAAATCGCCTGTTGCGACTGCACATCGCGCAGCAGCGCCATACGGTCACGATAAAATACCGCTTTTTCAAATTCCAGTGCTTCTGCTGCCGCTTCCATTTTGGCAATCAGTTCTTGATTCAGCTCTTTGGTATCTCCCTGTAAAAAGCGAATCGAGTTATTGACATCTTCCTGATAATCTTCAGGCGAAATCAGCCCCACACAAGGCGCGGTACAGCGTTTAATTTGGTACTGCAAACAGGGACGTTTGCGCTGGGCAAAATAGCTGTTTTCACACTGCCGCACATTAAACAGTTTTTGCAGTACCACCAAGGTATCGCGGGCATTATAGGCACTGGGATAAGGCCCAAAAAACTTGCCCACCTGATGCTTGCCTTTGCCTCGCCCTGAAGCAATGCGCGGATAAGGCTTGTCACTGGAAACAAAGATATAAACGTAGGATTTATCATCGCGCAGCATGATGTTATAAGGCGGACGATGCAGCTTGATCAGGTTCTGTTCAAGTAATAAGGCTTCGGTTTCCGAACGCACCACCAGCGTTTCAATATCATAAATCCGCGCCACCAAAGCCTGAGTCTTGGGATGTTCAATGGTTTTCACGAAGTAGCTGGACACACGGTTTTTCAGATTTTTGGCCTTGCCGACATACAACAGTTCGCCGTCCTTACCCAACATGCGGTACACGCCCGGTAAAGTGGTCATATGGGCTAAAATCTTTTCAATATGTTCTCGTGCGTTTTCGTTCACATTCAGCCTTAGTACAATTGTCTTTGCTTTGCTACATGATGTGATGGTTTTCACGCCATTTTCAAGCCAATGCCCTGTTTTTATCGCGATCATACAAAGTTCCAGCAATCACCTGATTGCTAAAAGCTATAAGTAAATTGCACGTATTTTGCTATGCTCAAGCCATCTGAACAATTTGGATCAAACTGAATGACGACTCCCAATCACGCCATGCATATCGTCAAGCCAACTCCTTCAACGCATAGCATATCTGAAAAAGATAAACTGATTGGCAAGTCGCGTTTTCATTTTGAACCGCTTAAAGTCATGCAGCTGTTGAAGCAGCGCATTATTGGACAGGATGCGGCACTGCATGAAATTGAAAAAATGCTGCATGTGGTCAAAGCCGATTTTTCCAGTCCCGAACGTCCATTGTCCGTGACCTTAATGCTTGGTCCAACCGGTGTAGGCAAGACCGAAACGGTACGCTTAATTTCTGAGGCTATTTATGGCCGTCCGGATGCCTTTTGCCGCATCGACATGAACACTCTGGCACAGGAACATTATGCGGCAGCCATTACCGGCGCACCTCCGGGTTATGTCGGCTCGAAAGAAGGTCATAGCCTGTTTGATGAAACAGCGATTGCCGGCAGTCATACCCGCCCGGGGATTGTACTGTTTGATGAGCTGGAAAAAGCTTCCACAGAAGTGATTCGTGGCCTAATGAATGTACTCGATACTGGCAAACTGATCTTGACCTCCGGCACCAAAACCATCGACTTCCGTAACTGCATGATCTTTATGACCAGTAATGTCGGGGCACAAGCTGCGCAGCAATATCTGGACAAACTGAATTTTCTACCTCAGAAAATGCAGGATCTCTGTCTGAAAAAAGTGCCGACCAAAACCATCATTGAAAAAGTCATGTTTAGAAAATTCGATCCCGAGTTTTTAAACCGGATTGATCGCACTCTGCACTATCACGCCGTTCAGGAGAATGCCCTGCCAAAACTGGTGGAGATTGAACTGGAAAAACTCAATCAACGCTTGCAGCATCAAAAGCGTGCGGTGATTTTAACCGATGCAGCCAAAACCCACTTCTATAAAGGTCATGATATCCGTTTTGGCGCACGCCATTTAGCCCGCAGAATGCGAACTGAACTGGAACCGATTCTGGCCATTTACTTTTTAAATTATCCTGAAAAAGCTCAGCTCACGGTGAATTTTGCTGATGGTCAATTGATGATTCAAGCTGAATAAGCTTCTGAATAGCCTTCTAAATAGCCTTCTACATACCCGGCTAAACTCTCTATGCAGTCAGACATTCGGCAGCGTATTTGACTGCAAACTGCGTTCACTTTTATTTCAATGAAATACGCATCAGCGCTGCTATTTGCAATCTTTTGCTTAAAACCTTGCCACAAGCATGACTTGACTGAGCGCTAAATTTAGCTCAATTGACCTTTTTGACCAAAACAAAGCCATAAAAAACTTGAAATCCGGTACTTAGCCCGGATATAAATAGTCACGAAATTATTAAAAAATCCTAATTTAAACAAAAAGTTCATCACATTTTTACCCAGCACAGTAAAAATAAAGCTGCCCACTACAAGGGTTTGTTGAAAAAAAATTGATGACCCTTGCGTCACGGCTTGATACAACTTGTTATGTTCTTTTTGGATATAGTTATCGTAAGATTGGCGAAGCATAAATGTACGCTGAAATTGCGTACACGCTTCACAACATCAACTTAGAAGTCCTCCAAAATAAAGGAGATCAGGCATGATCCACGCTGGCAATGCCATTACCGTCCAAATGCTTTCGGACGGAATTGCAGAATTCCGCTTTGACTTACAAGGTGAGTCGGTCAACAAATTTAACCGTGCAACAATTGAAGATTTTAAAGCTGCAATTGAAGCGGTTAAAGCAAATAGCGAAGTAAAAGGTTTAATCGTTACCTCAGCTAAATCAACATTTATCGTTGGCGCTGACATCACTGAATTCGGTGAAAACTTCGCACAAGGCGAACAAGCGATTGTGGATTGGGCATTGCCTGTTCACGGCATCTTCAATGCATTTGAAGATTTAGAGATTCCTAAAGTTGCTGCAATCAATGGTATGGCATTGGGCGGCGGCTTTGAAATGTGCCTGGTGTGTGACTACCGTGTAATGTCAGAAGCGGCTCAAGTCGGTCTTCCTGAAATCAAACTCGGTATCTTCCCTGGCTTCGGTGGTACGGTTCGTTTAAGCCGTGTAATCGGTATCGACAACGCGGTTGAATGGATGGCGATGGCTAATCCTAAAAAACCTGCTGCTGCGCTGAAAGATGGTGCTGTTGATGCTGTGGTTGCTGCGGACAAACTACAAGACGCTGCGATTGACCTGGTAAAACAAGCAATTGCTGGCCGTTTGGACTGGAAAGCTAAACGCCAGGAAAAACTTGACCCTGTTAAGTTGAACATGCTTGAGCAAATGATGGCATTCAACTCAGCAAAAGGTGCGGTTCTTGCAAAAGCAAACCCTGCGCAATACCCTGCGCCTAAACTTCTTCTTGATTCATTACAGGCAGGTGCAAGCCTTCCACGTAACGAAGCATTGAAATTTGAAGCTGAAGGTTTTGCAAAAGCTGCAGTAACACCACAAGCAGGCGCGTTGATCGGTTTATTCATCAACGACCAGATCGTGAAGAAAACCTCTAAGCGCTATGAAAAAGGTGCGCATCCTGTCAACCAGGCAGCTGTACTTGGTGCAGGTATCATGGGTGGCGGTATTGCTTACCAGGCGGCAAGCAAAGGCACACCAATCATCATGAAAGACATTGGTAATCCGCAACTTGCTTTGGGTATGAAAGAAGCAAACGGTTTACTGACCAAGCAAGTTGAACGCAAGAAAATGACCCCTGCAAAAATGGGTGAAACTCTTGCGCGCATTCGCCCGACTTTAAGCTATGACGAGTTTAAAGAAGTGGACATCGTGATTGAAGCAGTAACGGAAAACCCTAAAGTGAAGGGTATCGTACTTGCTGAAACCGAGAAAAACGTTCGCGAAAACACGATCATTGCATCAAATACATCTACGATTTCAATCACACGTTTGGCTGAAAACCTGCAACGTCCTGAAAACTTCGTTGGTATGCACTTCTTTAACCCTGTTCACATGATGCCATTGGTAGAAGTGATTCGTGGTGAGAAGACTTCTGCTGAAGCGATTGCGACCACTGTTGTTCTTGCTCAGAAAATGGGTAAAACACCAATCGTAGTGAACGACTGCCCGGGCTTCCTGGTAAACCGCGTATTGTTCCCTTACTTCGGTGCATTTGACCTTCTACTTAAAGACGGTGCGGACTTCCAGCAAATCGATAAAGTGATGGAAAAATTCGGCTGGCCTATGGGTCCTGCTTACCTTATGGACGTTGTCGGTATCGACACTGGCGTTCACGGTGCAGAAGTGATGGCTGAAGGCTTCCCTGACCGTATGAAACCGGACTTCAAAGGTTCGATTCAAACCATGTACGAAGCAAAACGTCTGGGTCAAAAGAATGACGTTGGTTTCTACAAGTATGAACTTGACCGTAAAGGCAAAAAAGCCAAAGTGGTTGATCCAACTGCGTATGAGCTTGTTGCATCTGTTGCAACTGCGGAAAAACGTGAATTTGACGCTCAGGAAATTATTGACCGTATGATGCTGGCTTTCTGTAACGAAACTGTTCGTTGCCTGGAAGACAACATTGTAGCAACTGCTTCTGAAGCAGATATGGCGATGATCATGGGTGTTGGTTTCCCTCCATTCCGTGGCGGCCCTGCACGTTACATCGACCAAACAGGTGTTGCTGAATACGTTGCACTTTGCGACAAATATGCACACTTAGGTAAGGCTTATGAAGCGCCACAAATGTTGCGTGACATGGCTGCTAACAACAAAAAATTCTACGGTTAAGGAGCAACGTGAATGGCTACTTTAAATCCGCGTGACGTTGTCATCGTTGATGGCGTACGTTCAGCAATGGGTAAAACCAAAAACGGTATGTTCCGCAATGTACGTGCTGACAGCTTATCTGCTGAATTAGTTCGCACATTGGTTGCTCGTAACCAGTTTGATGTCAACGAAGTTGAAGACCTGATCTGGGGCTGTGTCAACCAGACGCTTGAACAAGGCATGAACATTGCCCGTAACATTGGCTTATTGGCTGACTTGCCTAAAACTGTGGCAGGCCAAACAGTCAACCGTCTGTGTGGTTCTTCTATGCAGGCCATCCACACGGCTGCGGCGCAAATTGCAACGAATCAGGGTGATATCTTCATCATTGGTGGTGTTGAACACATGGGCCACGTAGGTATGATGCATGGCATCGACCTTAACCCGGAAGCGTCTAAGCATTATGCGAAAGCATCTAACATGATGGGCTTAACCGCTGAAATGTTAGGTCGCATGAACGGCATTAGCCGTGAAGAACAGGATGCGTTCGGTGTTGAATCGCACCGCCGCGCTTGGGCTGCAACACAAGAAGGTCGTTTCAAAAACGAAATTATTGGTGTTGAAGGTCACGATGCAAACGGTTTCAAAATCCTGTGCGACATCGACGAAGTGATTCGTCCAGATGCCAATCTTGAAGCATTCCAGGCTTTACGTCCAGCATTTGACCCGAAAGGCGGTACGGTAACTGCTGCAACATCTTCAGCGTTGTCTGATGGTGCTTCTGCAATGTTATTGATGTCTGCTGAACGTGCGCAAGCGCTTGGTCTTAAGCCACGTGCTGTGATCCGCTCTATGGCGGTTGCAGGCTGTGATGCTGCAATCATGGGTTACGGTCCGGTTCCAGCAACGCAAAAAGCGCTTAAACGTGCTGGCTTGTCAATTTCTGATATTCAGACTTTTGAATTGAACGAAGCGTTTGCTGCACAAGGCTTGTCGGTTCTTAAAGGCTTAGGCATTTATGACCAGCAAGACCGTGTAAACCTGAACGGTGGTGCGATTGCACTGGGTCACCCATTGGGTTGTTCTGGTGCGCGTATCACGACTACTTTGCTGAACGTAATGGAACAGCAAGATACACAAATCGGTCTTGCGACTATGTGTATCGGTCTTGGTCAAGGTATCGCAACGATTATCGAACGTGTTTAATTCTTAAATACTAAGATAAAAAACCCCGCTTATTGCGGGGTTCTTTGTCTGAGAATTTCTTTAATATATAATTTATCTGTTAAATAAGTTTCAAGCTTTTGTATACAATTATCCAATATACGAATAACTAAAGCATGTCGCTCAATTATTACATTGGCAGTTTTCACATAAGCAACTGTAGGTTTTTCTCGACCATGAGCTACAGCATTCCTTTTTTCCACAATTTCATCTATAGCTATTTGATCAAGCCTATTCATTTCCAGATCTATACTAAATAAATTATAGATATCAATTAAAACCTTTGACCAACAGTTAGTAATGTTTTGATTTATATAGTCTAATTTTAGATCTAGAATTTTATCATCGTGGTGGATTTTCTCGTAAATTTTAGCAATTTTAGATAAATTATTTGATTTTGCTATTGATACCGATTTAAAAGAGTTAAGTTCATTAGTAAATATAAATGGATATAATTCACTTGAAATTTGAACATATGAAAGATCGTAACTTTTTATCGTATCGAAAAACTCATTAAATAAAACAGTTAATGTTTTTTCAATAACACCATAAAGATAAACCGGAACTAATCCTTTTAATGAATTCAAATATTCTCTTACATGCTGAACACCCTCTCTTAATGATTTATCTTCTAACTCTTTTATCTTTTGAATAAAAATTAAAGATTCATTAGAGTATTCTCTTAAGGTAGCTTTTGATTGTTCCAACATTTCGTGCAGCCTAGACTAAATTAGACAATACGTATTCAAGTCTCTTATTTAGCTTCGATTGACTATTCGTAGCACCTGTGGTGTAAGATTTTAGCTCTACATCATTTAATAAATTATTCAATTTAAATTTATCTATTGACTGTTGTGAGTGTTTCAAATGACTGGCTACTCCTACACTGATAGCCTCAAATAAAACTACGGGTGTAATAGTTTTTCTATTACCTCTTACAATCCCTTCTTCAAGTAATGAGTCAAGTATAAAAAAAGTATCTTCAAAAATTTTCTTATAAGCAACTTGGTCAAAAGTATTAGTAACTTGATATTTCATATAATCATTGAGAAAGTCTTTCACATCATGAACAAATTTATCTTTCCATTCTAAATATGCAAAAAATCTTAAAACCATTTCTTCATACATTGATTCTTTGGACTTAGCTCCTAACTTAACTACATTTCTAAAGTGGGTGTTTTTCGAACATTCTTTTAATAAATCATTAAATGGACCCTGATATACGCAATTTCGTATTTCTTGAGGTTCTAAAATAATTCCTCCTGTATTTAATCTTTCAAATAAATCATACCTTACGCCCTCATCACTTTTATCATTTAGAACAGTGACTTTGATAGGTCTATGTTTAAACATAGTTTGTATAGTAGTAGGCAACTCAGTAAAACAGAAACCATTAAACTCAGTAAGTTTTTCTAAACCTGTTAATTTTAATGGGGTATATGAAATTTTATTTTTACCTTTATTCGCTAGTAAATTTAAAGCTTCTTTATCTCCTATGAATCTAATGAGTGTTGTTAGACGTTGTAGTCCATCTACTACTTCCCAAGAAAAATCATTATTAGTAGCCATAAATAAACTTGGTACAGGGATTCCTAATAATAAAGATTCAATTAATTGAGATTGCCTTACATCATCCCAAACAAAATGTCGCTGATACTCTGGAGATATTCTTAAGGTATTCTCTTGAAACATATCAACTAATTGTCTTACAGCTAAATCATAAGTATCAAATGACACTTCCATGCGATTTTTTGATAATTGTTGTTGCATTGCTAGATCATTTTTAGCCATTCTTCTTCCAACCAAATGATTTATTTCAAAAGTAATTTTAAATTATATCTATTTAAAACTAATTCTACTAAAGAATTAACTAAGAGTAGATTTTGGAAAAAGTTATATAACAAATAGAGAAGCGGCGCATAACTGTTACTCTTTTGTAAATTTAATTGAATATTCAATCATTAAAATCCTATTCATCAGCCAGTTAAGCTCCATAGGAGTATCATATTTCTATCCCTTCCCTCCTTTTTCTCCTATTGGATTTAACATGACTAAACTACTGAAACAGCGATAAAAACTGAGAAAAAAGCTAATTTTCCTAGTTTAAAAACATCTGATTTAAATTTGGAAAGCTAGACCAAGGTAAATCTTTTATTCAACCTTCTGCGCCAACAACGTTGCAAAATGCTGTTTAATCCGGTTCCCCTGTGCATCCACACGATGCAACTCACCGACATTTTCATTGTATTTGACAATTTTCCAGCCTTCATACAAAGCACTTAGCTCCCCTGGCTTAAAGGCAAATGGAAAATCAGCCTGTGCCGGAAGGTCGTCCGTATCCATCGCACAAACAATCAGGTTATAGCCTCCCGGAACAGTCGCTTGTTGCATCTGCGCAATCAGCGGTTTCACCGTTTGGGCTTCTAAAAACATCATTACCACAGTACAGCAAATAAAGTCATAACGGCCGGTAATACTTGGGTCTGCATTTAAATCACGCTGTTGCACCTGGATATTATCAATCTGCTCGCTCTGGATAATTTGTCTTAAGGTTTGCAGGCTGTTTTCATTGACATCCCAGGCATCCACCTCAAAACCATGCTGACTTAAATACAGCGCATTACGTCCCTGTCCGCAGCCGACATCCAGGGCACGGCCACCTTGTAAATACGGCGTAGCGGCTAAAATTTCCGAATGCGTAGGTGAAAGCTGATATTTTTTGGTGAAGTAATCCTGTGGCAGACAGTAAAATTGCAGCTGACATTCAACATCATCACTGGCAGAAACAATTTTATGCCACGCTTGCGGTTCAATAAATGGAGGCTGCTGCTCTGGGCTAAACACATGTTCAGACTGTACGCTACCCGACTCATCCAGCATGGCAAAATGCAGCTCACCCTTGAATACCGTCAGTTTTGCCCAGGTGCCGGCTTTGGTATTGTGCTGATTTTTAAAACCTTGCGGAATACTCTGCTGTGTCCAGACAGGAAGTTCTTTATAACAAATAAGCTGTTGCATAAAAGACTGCGCTCCAAAGCATCGGTGGTCGGGCTGAAATCAATCAGTTGATGATCTATGTTTTTAGCATAGCCCGTTCCGCAGCAGATTGAAATAAGCCAGCGACATGCCATTCAGGCAAACCAAAAACCCTATAGAAAAGCAAAAAACTGCCCGATACGGACAGTTTTTTGGGAAACTTTAAAAAGCGAGATAAATATTTTTTTAATGCAGCAGTTGTTCGCGCAACCATTCGATATATTTTTCTTGATCCATAAAGTCGGGGGCGCTACCAGTATCCAGACTGTAATAATGCTGATTAAACTGAATCACAATCTGCTCGGTATGATGCCAGTCTTCAATCATTTTAAAGTATTGATTAAAGAAAAAACGGTTTTTACCCCAATTGTTCAGACTTTCCAGTTTCGGGTATTTTTTATTTTCAACAAATTCACTGTATACATGCTGAATATCATCAAAAACGTGTAGGGTTTTCATGACTCACCTGCCTAGATTTCATGTCGTGATCTTTGCGACTGTTTTAATCTAGCAACCGAATTTGAACGGCAAATGACAGTCCTATTGCAAAACTGTCATGTTTGAAAAAATAAGATTCCTGTGTTCAACTGCATGAGCGTTTTACCCGGTAAAGCCCAAGAAAAATCCAATCATTACAATTATTAAAAATATCAGTTTCTATTTAATCAAACCCGTATAGGACTAAGAACTCACAAAGCAGTGTAACCCATTTGCAACATCATGTTATCACTCTGTAAATTTAGTGGAATATTCATACAATCAAGCACATCCGAACCGTTCTGTTAAAACAAGTCAGTATCTTGAGCGTTAAAATAACCAGTACAAAAACCCTCTTTATTCTCACTATTGAGTTTACCAACATGAATACTATTAAAACTGCTGTAGCGATCGCTTTAGTTGCAGGTACTACATCTGCTATGGCTGCTACTGCTGTAGAAACAACTCCAGCCGCTAAAGTTGCTGCTGCAAAAGCACAAGTAAAAACAGATGCTGCAAAAACTGCGACTGCTGTTAAAACCACTGCTGTTGCGACTCAAGCAAAAACTGCTGCCGTAGCTAAAACTGCTGCTCATACAACAGTAGCTGCCAAAGATGCTGTAGTGGCAAAAGCTGCTGACGCAAAACAAGCGACTGTTGCTAAAACTGTTCAAGCAAAAGACGCTGCTGCGCACAAAACTGTAGCTGCCAAAGATGTTGTAGTCGCAAAAGCTGCTGATGCAAAACAAGCGACTGTTGCTAAAACTGTTCAAGCAAAAGACGCTGCTGCGCACAAAACTGTAGCTGCCAAAGATGCGATAGTAACTAAAACTGCTCAAGCAAAAAAAACTGCCGTAGCTAAAACCACTCAAGCAAAAGATGTAACTGTAGAAAAAACTGTAGCTGCGAAAGATGCTGTGGTAGAAAAAGCAGTTGAAGTGAAAGATGCGACTGTTACAACAACCACTGAAGCAAAAGATGCAACTGTAGAAAAAGCGACTGAAGTTAAACAAGCTGTTGCTGAAAAAGCGGATGCGGTTAAAACTGAAGTAAAAGCTGAGAAAAAATCATTCTTCTCTTGGTTTAAAAAATCTGCTGCTTAATCTTGCCTGAACGCATATGAGCGCTAAAAAAGATGCCATCTGCTGGCATCTTTTTTTATTTCAGCAGCTTTTTTTCTTTCTGGTTTAAGCAAGTCACGTATCTTAATACAGATTAAAAAATCCTGAATTAAAAACGGGTATCTCTTCCTGTTTGGTATTGTTCACACATATAGCAAAAGCCTGATTGCTTAATTTCGCCGAGTATTTTCCAACACACCCAATGAAATTTGTTCTCGAGCGATTTGTACATTCACGGCATTACGGTTTATGCCAAAAGGCTCAAGCAGTACATACAGGCCTTCTCGTGGGTCTGATGATTGCAAACCCCGGGCAATGGCCAGAACATATTGCTGTAGTGGCAATGGCAGACTGTTGATGTCTGGCATAGGGGGTTCAGGAACCAGATCTATAGTCATCACAATAGTAGGATCTACCACAAAATTCTGGGCATCCATTTGGATTTGCATAATCCGGTGCTGCAAGGCTTTCTCTCGTTGATGATCATGTGGATCATACATGACCTGTACTGTTTCGGCTTCAGCTCTTAACTCCGAATCCGTTAAGGGGCTTAATTCAGGTGCATCAGCTATATCGGCAAAAGTAGATGAAATGGAAAAACTTCCGGCAATCGCTACGATTGCACAGGACAATTTTTTTAGCAGGTTCATGGCAGTTCTACTCAACAATGAATTGAAGTAAACAAACAACCGTCGACACCTGTAATTGTATAGCGTATGCGCCTTTCAGCCAGTTAGCCCTGACTAATGGTCTTGCAGGACATTCTAACTTTCGTTAAAAAAGCTGCCCATTTCACCACTTAAAAAACAGGAGAACTGCGTCGATAAAAAAGCTCTACGCTGGATCATGTTTCTATAAATCAGATTTTTATCTTCCCTTGCTTATGCTGCCCTGCTGACATAAAAATTCCGTCATAATCTTTATTTTTCTCGCATTCCAACGCGTAAAAGTACAGGAAATGTTACATCTAAGGGTTCGGATGCAGCTTGCAAAGCCTCTGAAATCGGCTGTAATGGATCATGCGTGTTGTGATCCTGATAATGTTTCAGCGCTGACCAGGTTTTCAAATAACTGAGCAGTTGCTGTCCTGTCCACTGATAATGTAAATGCAGTTCCGGTACAGTTTGTTCCTGAAAAGGAAATGGAATGGTTTGATACAGCTCATCAATATAACGGCGTTCACTGTCCCAATAGCCTTTTAAGGTTTCAAAATACAGCTGCTGAACCAAACGGTTAATCGCAGCATCCTGTACTTCAATGAGGCCATAACCAATGGCAGCGAACACGCCTTGCGGTTTAAGCACCCGTTTAATTTCTTTATAAAATGCCTCAAAGTCAAACCAGTGAATCGCTTGTGCCACAGTCACCAAATCGAGGGACTGCTCTGGAATAGTGGTCTGCTCTGCCGCTTGTACCTGATAGCTGACATTTTCAAAATAAGGCGCTTGTTGTAACTGAGCCTCGCTAATATCTGTAGCCAGCACATGCTCGAAATATGGAGCCAGAAGCTGGGTAAACTGACCTGAGCCAGCGCCGCAATCCCAGGCAAAAGTTCGTTCTGGTACATGACGTAAAATTTCTTTGACAATTTGGATGGAATAGCTCGGACGGGCCTGCTTATAGCGCAAACTATTGCTGGAAAAAAGATCTTTCATTTAACGATGCTCAAATATTTTTATCAGTTTAATCAATAATCTGATCGATTCTAAAACTGGTCTGGGCAATGGGCACCAGCTGATCATTCAATTGATAATATTTAACATCGTATGTCCCCACTTTCCAGCCTTTTACCGGATTAAAACTGACCCAGTTCTGTTCCCGATTGGCACTGATGCGCTGCGGCATAAAAAACAGCACTTCACCTGTAGCCTGGTTGCTCCAGCGAACAAAAACCTGCTGGTTATTCGGCGTTTTTCCTAAAGTATCAAAATGGGCAAAAAGCTGTTGTCCGGCATAAATCTGTCTCGGCAGCACGTTATTGGTTATATATTGTTGCTGCGCCGTAACGTTGGCCTGACCGGTCATAGCTTCATTAGGATTATTTTTTGCATCGACAAATTCACCGACCAGACGTTTGGCAAACTCGTGCTTGTTGTGGATAGCAGATAAATCATAATCCGGAAAAGCCTGCGACAGATACTTATCGATCTGCTCGGGTGTGGCCTGATCGATAACACTATTGACTTGGGTTTTCTGTTTTTTCAGCTGTTGCTGCAATACCTGATGATTATCAGGTTGCGCTTGCGTGTTTTGCTGAATAGTCTGGATAAAATTTTCCACAGCCATATCCTGAGTATGCTCAGGAACAGATGGTTCAGATTCAGGCTTGGATGGGGCAACAAAATAGCCCAATCCAAAACACAGCATGCCAATCAGCAGTGGCATCACAAATTTCATGCGGCTTAAATACACGACTTAGTTGCAGCGAATGGTTTCAGTCAGGTTTCCGACCGTTATATTCAAGCTACCTGTAGGAAATAATGCCCCTGCAGCGACTTGCTGCCTGGTCAAATTGGTTCCTGAAAGCAGTCTTAATCCTTCCGAAGTACAAAGTCCGGTTTGGGTATCATTGGTCAGTCTTGCCACACAGCCATTTACCGTCACTTGATGGATATTTGCTCCAGGTTGAGCACATAGCTGAGTAATAACAACTGAAGAAGGTGATTCCAGCTCACAGGCTGAACAGTCCTGATTTGCGCCACCACAGGCATTGGCCGCTTTTTCACTGCGGCAAATAAAAGTTTGCGTACCAAAGGTAAAGGTTTTCTCAAAAGAAGAGTTGAAGTGATCTTCAAATCCACTACCACCACAAGCCGTGACCAACACCGATAAAAAAGTGAGTACGGGGAGCGCGATTCTTTTCATTGTGGAGTCTCCAATAGTTATTGCTTTGATTCTATAAGAAAGAAATCCTCAACCTGTGGAAATGTAAAGCGAGAAAATTATTGCATTTTCGGTGTCGGTACCACAGGTAAAGGAGGATTATTCACAGAACGTTCAAGCGTACCAATATTGATATTGTTCAGGTTAATCTGTAGATGCGTACCACGTTCGAGGGGCTGCATACTGTTGCTACGGTCTATGCCAAAGGGTTGCAACATAATATACAAGCCTTGCGTAGGATCACTCGACTGTAAACCCTGAGCAATATTCAATACATGTTGTTGCAGTAAGGGAGGTAAGGAAGTTAGGTCTGGCTGTGATTGTAAGGGCTGAATTTCAAGATTGGCAACCACATGGCTGTCTATCATAAAGTTTTGGGCTTCACGTGAATTACGAATTATTTGATGCTGTAAAGCACGGCGATTCATCTCATCATTCTGATACGGCACAATCCCTGTTTCTTTACGTAATTCTGGCTCAGCCAACACTTGCAGGGTCGGCAAGGTCACAGTGTCATCCGCATGGGCCATCATGCTTTCTATACAACCGAACATCAACACCAACGCAGAGATTTTTAGAAGATTCATAAGCTTGACTCGTAACGTAATTTCAAGGCAATGCAGCTTCACACCATGCAAGGAAAATGCTTCTCACTGCAACTGTATACGTTATAGCCTACATGAAATTCCGTTTTTGCTCACATTAACTCAGATAAACGGTGTTTTAATCACCACAATGATTAATGATATTTGATTCTTATTGCTGTTTTATCGCAGCTTGCATGCAGATATAAAAACTATACCCAACAGGCAGGCAAAAAAAATCCCCAAACAATGTTTGAGGATTTTTTGAATATGGTGGCGAGACCCAGGATCGAACTGGGGACACACGGATTTTCAATCCGTTGCTCTACCTACTGAGCTATCACGCCAATGCCGTGTATTAAGCCGTATCTGTCATCAATAGTCAATATAATTCATCACATTTTTATTTGATCGAATATTTTTTACCCAAAAAAAATCCCTGATGGGATCAGGGATTGAAATCTTAAAATAGATTTTAAATATGGTGGCGAGACCCAGGATCGAACTGGGGACACACGGATTTTCAATCCGTTGCTCTACCTACTGAGCTATCACGCCGATGCCGCGTATTAAACAGTTTAAGTGTTTTTCAGTCAAGCAAGTTTTTGGCTTTTTAAAGCAAACGTTTATTTTTACAGCAATTTGGCGTTTATTTGCTTATTTTTTATTTAAAACTCAAATCATTATTTAATAGATCTCTTTCATAAATCAAAAAATGTTCAATATTTAGATATTTTAAATCAGTACGGCCTCATTTGATTGATTTAATTTTTTTTACCTTTTCGTAGGCAATCTCTCTACTTTTGAAAGGTCAAAATGAGGATCTCAAAATATATTTTGAGTCCGCAAGAAAAACCTCTTGTTTCCCATACACGACATCCTGAGCCAGTTTTAAGCACTGCTTTAAAATGCAGCGCAAGGGATGGGAAACGTGTGGCATCCATGCCACACTCATCAATCTAATATCGACTCAAATCTATTTTCAATTTCAGCTTTACGAACAATTTTTAGTTTCTAAAATGATTTATAAAAGAAGTCTAATAGTACCCATATTTTTCCCTCATAAAAAAGCAGCCTCAAGGCTGCTTTTTTATTTGCCAGGCGGTTTTAGATTTTTTCCAGATGGGCCAGACAACGATGAATTGCTCCACAGCCCGGCTCAAATGTCTTCACGCCTTTTTCTTCTTCCATGCGGCACACTTCACTGACCAGGCGTTCTGCAACCCCGCGTCCACGGTTGGCCGGATGTACCACAATATTTTCCAGTACTCGGCTTTCGCCCTGCCCGGTACACCAAATCGCCCCAATCAATTTTGTATTAAATTCTGCTGTATAAACTAAGGTATACTGAGCCAAGTTTTGCTCTAGTTGTTCAATGGCATCCTGCCCGTCACCAAATTCCGGGCTGGTGTCATACAGTCGCTCAAGCTGGCTGCGCACTTCGTCATTTTCTAGTGAAGTATAAGCATGTACGGTAATAGGCATTGATTAACCCTCCTGAGCAATCTAATATGCGGGGACTTCGTCACCCGCGAAAAAACATTTTACATCATCATTTTTGACGTTTTTGAGGAACGTGTCTATGACGCAACGTATCAGTGAAGTGGTAAGAAACACTAACGAAACCAAAATCCGAGTTCGTGTGAATCTTGATGGTACAGGTCAAGGCACTCTCAACACAGGTGTTCCATTTTTAGATCATATGATTGATCAAATCAAGCGACATGGCTTATTTGACATTGATATTCATTGTGATGGTGACCTGGATATCGATGATCATCATACCGTAGAAGACTGCGGGATCACACTTGGACAAGCATTTGCCCAAGCCCTAGGTGACAAAAAAGGCTTAAAACGCTATGGTCATTTTTATGCCCCCCTAGATGAGTCTTTAAGTCGTGTAGTAGTCGATTTATCAGGTCGTCCGGGTCTGTTTATGGATATTCCATTTACACGTTCGATGATTGGTCGTTTTGATGTTGATCTATTCTCTGAATTTTTTCAAGGTTTTGTGAATCACGCCTTAATGACGCTGCACATTGACAACCTGAAAGGCAAAAACAGCCACCACCAGATTGAAAGCGTATTTAAAGCTTTTGCTCGCGCACTACGTATGGCATGTGAAGTTGACCCACGTGCCGAAGGTAAAGTTGCTTCAACTAAAGGTACTTTGTAATGACCCGTATTGCCCTTCTTGACTATGGTATGGGAAATTTACACTCTGCAGCCAAAGCTTTGGAACATGTCGGCGCAACTGTAGATGTAACCAATGATCCCAAACTGATTGCGCAAGCCGATAAAATCGTATTTCCGGGTGTAGGCGCAATGCGTGACTGTATGCAGGGCATGCATGAAGCAGGGATTGATGAAGTGGTACGCCATGCCGTATTTAACAAGCCTGTTCTGGCGATTTGTGTCGGTATGCAAGCCTTGATGCAACGCTCGGAAGAAAATGGCGGTTCAGATGCGCTGGGTATTTTTGTAGGTGAAGTGAAGCGCTTCCCGGAAATGACCGGTTTAAAAGTACCGCATATGGGCTGGAACCAGGTGCATCAGGCTGACCCAAGCCATCCAATGTGGAAAGACATTGAACAGGATGCACGTTTCTATTTCGTGCATAGTTTCTATGTTGAACCTCAAGATAAAAGTCTTGTGGCAGCCACTTGTGACTATGGTTTAGAATTCTGCACAGCGCTGCATAAAGAGAACCTGTTTGCAACCCAGTTCCACCCTGAAAAAAGCCATACAGCGGGTCTACAATTGCTGAAAAACTTTGTGGAATGGAAGATCTAAACCCATTGCAGTCAGTTTAAAAAAGCTCACTTCGGTGGGCTTTTTATTTATTCGGGATTTTTTCCTTTGTTTTTTGCTAAAAAATGCTTATGCTTTGACCAAATATTCAACATATTTATTTAAAAAATATAGGAAAATAATAATGAACTCCTTTTCAAATGACTCCGCCTTGAATGCTGCCGGCCGTTTTGGACGTTTATCTTATCTGGGCTGGAATGGTCTGCTATTGTTGGTCGTGATGACACTGGGCATTCTGAGCGCCATCCTGCTTCCTGGTTTTGCACCAGAACCCGGCCAAGGCATGTCAATTTTCCCCAGGTTGCTGTTAGGCATTGTCTATATTGCGATGATCTACTTCTCTTTTATTTTTGCGATTCGTCGCCTGCATGACCTGAACCAAAGTGGCTGGTTGTCTTTGCTGATGTTCATACCATTGGTCAATTTGGGTTTGGCCGTGTATTTAACCTTTGCCAAAGGTGATGAACATGAAAACCAGTTTGGTCTACCACGTAGCACAGAAACCTGGGAGAAAGTTTTAGCCTGGTTCTATGTACTGATTTTTCCACTTGGTGTCCTTACTGCAATCGCTATCCCTGCTTATCAAGACTATGTACAGCGCGCACATCAAGCACAAATAGAAATACAGCCGCAAGCAGAGCAAAACCACTCATAACTTCCGCTATACATGACTAAAGCCTGCAATATGCAGGCTTTATTTTTGCCTAAAATTTGAAAAACCATTAAGCTGAATGGCAATAAACCACGCTATCAATTGTTATGGAAGAGTCGCTGCTTCAAACCCTGCCCAGCAAAGAACAAATTCAGGACTTCCCTTTATTTCAGAATCTTCCTCAAACACAGATTCAGGTCATTCACAGCCTGGAACAATGTCATGCTTTAGCCCAAGAATTACAGCACTGTGCCTTATTCGGTTTTGATACCGAGTCCAAACCGACCTTTGAAAAAGGTGAAGTTTCCACTGGTCCGCATTTAATTCAATTGGCCAGTGCCAATAAAGCCTATTTGTTCCAGATTAATCCACAAATATTAGCGTTTTTAAAACCCATTTTTGAAAATCCGGATCAAATTAAAGTTGGCTTTGGCTTAAAAAATGATGCCCATCTATTCCGTAAAAAAGGCATCGAACTGAATAGTGTCATTGAACTGTCGAAATGCTTTTCAGCCTTCGGCTTTGCCAATCCCATGGGGCTAAAAAATGCCATGGCACTGTTGTTTCAGGTCAATTTTCCAAAAAGTAAAAAAATAAGTACCTCGAACTGGGCAAGAAAAACCCTGACTCCCCATCAAATTGAATATGCCGCTGCCGATGCCTATGCGCCGGTTTTGGTGTTTGAAGAGTTACTGCGCTTGGGCTTAATCCCGAAACATATTCCTAATACCTCATTAAAATTACGTATTCGCCCGAACAAAATAAAAGCTGCAACTGATGCTTAGAGATTTGCCAATACTTTGTTAAGATGGAACACAATGAATTCAATAAGATTTGGCAAGGAGCGAAAGCATGCTGATCATCCCTGCAATTGACCTGAAAGATGGCAAATGTGTCCGTTTAAAACAAGGCCGTATGGAAGACGATACCGTATTTTCTGACGATCCGGTTGCAACTGCACAGCATTGGGTAAATGAAGGCGCACGCCGCTTGCATCTGGTGGATTTAAACGGTGCTTTCGCAGGTACACCAATTCACAAACCTGTGGTTGAAGCCATTGCTAAAGCGCAACCAGAACTACCGATTCAAATTGGCGGTGGTATTCGCTCGCTTGAAACCATTGAACACTATTTGGATGCTGGCGTATCTTTCGTGATTATTGGTACCAAAGCAGTTCAAGATCCTGAATTTGTGGAAGAAGCCTGCAAGAAATTTGCCGGTCACATTATTGTGGGTATCGATGCCATGAATGGCATGGTGGCTACCGATGGCTGGGCAAATGTCACTGACGTAAAAGCGACCGACCTGGCAAAACGTTTTGCCGATGCCGGTGTATCCAGCATTGTCTATACTGACATCGCACGTGACGGTATGATGCAAGGTGTAAACATCGAACAGACCGTTAATCTTGCAACCTATTCAGGTTTGCCTGTAATTGCTTCTGGCGGGGTAACCAATCTGGATGATGTGCGTAAATTAAAAGGCCAGCCGGGTATTTTAGGTGCCATTACCGGTCGTGCAATTTATGAAGGCACGCTCAACCTTCGTGAAGCGCAATCACTTTGGGATGATCAATCCATTTAATATGTCGATCCATCCTTAAGAGGTCTTCGGACCTCTTTTTTATTTCAATAAATTTCTTCGCTGTATAGACATGTCAAACGCCCCTTCCTGGTTTAAAACCAAAGCTCCGCAGCTTGCCTTAATTTTAATTACCATAATTTGGGGCGGCTCATTTATCACCGTGCAATACGGTTTAAATTTTGCCAGTCCAATGTTTTTTGTCGGCTGCCGTTTTGCTGCAGCCATGTTTTTTGTCAGTTTATTGTCCTGGAAAGATTTAGGCAGAATCCAGCTCAAGGAAATTGCCGCAGGGGCTTTAATTGGTCTGGTAATTGCCTTGGGTTATGGCACGCAAACTATTGGACTGCAAAGCATCAGCAGTAGTGAGTCGGCTTTTTTAACGGCGCTGTATGTGCCTTTAGTCCCAATTTTATTATGGTTGTTGTTCCGTAAAACACCCCAAATCATGACTTGGTGTGGCGCAGCACTGGCCTTTTTAGGATTGGTCTTTTTAACTGGAAATGGTTTTGGGCAAGTACAACTGAACTCTGGACAAATGATCACCATTCTCGGTTCAATTGCCATCGCCCTTGAAATTATCCTGATCGGATTTTTTGCCGGCAAAGTGAATGTCCGTCGTGTCACCGTGATTCAACTCGGCTTTGCCTCGATCTTTGCTTTTTGCATGATGCCTTTGGCTGGTGAAAGCTGGAATCCGGTTTTTTCCTGGCCGCTGGTGATCATTTTAATTGGCTTAGGTTTTGCCAGTGCCGTCATTCAACTGGTGATGAACTGGGCGCAACGCGAAGTTGATCCATCTCAAGCAGCGATTATCTACTCGGGAGAACCAGTTTGGGCAGCGCTGATTGGCCGGATCGCAGGTGAGCGTTTGCCCTTACTGGCCATCCTTGGTGGAGTGTTGGTGGTTTTAGGAGTGATTGTCAGTGAGTGGAAACCGAAGTTTTTGAAGAAAAATAAAGAAGTGAATCCTTAAAAGATCTCTTTCTCCTAAATATTTCTCTAAAGAAAATTCCTCACCTTCCAGGAGCTGTTAGGACAGATTAATTTCAAGACCATGAGAAATTCGAATTTTTCACTGCACATTGTTGCTCTCTCCTGAATCCTCTCCCACAGGGAGAGGAAGAATCCTTCTCGGTTTTTGTGGAAGGAAAGATATTTAAAACGACACCATCTTCCCCGGATTAATCAATGCACCCAGCCCATAGGCGCTTTTTGCCACCGGAATGACTACGGGTGCCAGTGCACGACCAAACAGAATATCCTGATGATGAATACGGGTCAGCATATTGAAGTCATCCGCTTTGCCACAGAAATCATCAGCAATTGCCTTACCGATACGTACCGTTTGCGCTACGCCATGACCGCTCCAGCCCTGTACCGCATAAATTGGAAATTTATTGCCAAACTTGCGGCTATCTGCTGCACCATTCATGGTCAGGTCAGTGGTTCCGCTCCAGACAAAATCCAGCTCGACACTTTTTAACTGCGGAAACACATGTTGAATCCGGCCCAATAAATACTGATAGGTTTTTTCAGGATTCCAGCATGAACCTGTGCCCTCACCACCAAACAGCAAGCGGTTTTGAGATACACCACGGTAATAGTCAATCTGGAATTGTGTGTCATAGACCGGTGCATCTGTTGGCAATAATTCTTTTAAATCAACTTCTAATGGAGCTGTGGTACACACATAGGTATAGAACGGAATCGTGGTCTGATTGTTCTTTTGCAGCAACTTAAAGGAGGCATGATGCACCCCCATCACCACACTTTTACGGGCTTTGATCACTCCACTGGAAGTGGTGACATACACCCCATCTTCCCGCTCTTCTACTGCAGTAACTTCAGTTTGCTCATAGACTTTGCCACCATTTTTGCAGAAACCATAAATGAGGCCGCGGTTTAAAGCCAGGGGATGAATATGTCCACCCAAAGCATCCAGCAAACCACCACAATAATTGTCAGAGGCAATGTGTTCTTTCAGCTCATGCTTGCCCACCACTTGAGTATGGGCCTCACCCAAAAACTTGCGTGCATCGGCACCTTGAGTTAAACCGACCAGATGCCCTTCATGTACGGCAGCGGTGATATGTCCACGTTTACGCTGCAAGTCCAGATCGTATTGATCTGCAATCGAATCAATTAAAGCCATCGCTTCGGTTGAGGTAAAGTGCCAGAGTTTTTTGGCATCTGCATAACTGAAATGTTCAATCATTTCTGCCGCTTCCCAACGTGCCAAGCCTGGGGTAAATTGCCCGCCATTTCTTCCAGAAGCCGCACTACCAATCCGGTTTTTCTCGACCAAAACCGTCTCCACTCCCTGCTCAGACAGATGTAAGGCCGTCGAAGCCCCCAGCAAGCCGCCACCAATCACCACCACATCACATTCAATATCGGCACTCAAGGCATCAAACTGGTGCCATTGTTGCAGTGAACTTTCATAGTAATTCGCAGGATGCCCAAATGCACCATGCTTTGGATTAATCCAGTTCCATTCCTTGCCACTTTGCTGGTTTACGCTGGCTTTAAACTCTACGTCATTTAAAAATACTGGCTTTTGTATATTCATGTTCACTCTTCCCATCTTCAATTCATTTCAAAATTTGCGGCAATCTTTTAGTAGGCGTTGCCAATCACAATGTTTTGCTTTCTCAGTTTTTTGTACAGGAAGATCACAATCCCGACAGACAGCCAGCCACAACCAAACAACAGTGCTGAACGCTCCAGGTTGAACCATAAACACATGATCACGCCGACCGAAATAAACGGTAAAATCAGGTTTAAAAAGATGTTTTTCATCCCGTGGCGTTGCTGGTCACGGACATAGAATTTGACGAAAACTGAAAAATTGACTGCGGTAAAGGCAATCAAGGCCCCGAAGCTAATCATGCTCACCACAGTTGCCAGGTCAAGGGCAATGGCAGTCAGGGAAATCAAACCAACCAACAGTACTGCATAAAGCGGTGTACCTAATTTGCTGTGAACTTGCCCAAAAGTTTCTTTATGAAAAATACCATCTTTACCCATAATATGAATCAGACGGGATGCACTGGCATGGGTTGCCAGACCTGAAGCGAAGGTATTCATAATTTGTGCACACAGAAATACCGACTGGAACAGTGCTCCACCGACATACAGCACGATTTCAGGCAAGGCTTCATCCGGGTTGTTAAAACGGACATTGCTTGGAAAATAGAGTTGAATAAACCAGGATGCGGTCAGGAAAATGATGCCGCCTGCCAATGTAGTGAGCATCACCGCACGTGGAATGGTTCGTTTCGGATCTCGAGTTTCATGTGACATGGTGGTCACTGCATCAAAGCCCAGGAATGAAAAGCACAGGATGGATGCTCCTGCAATCAAGGGCAGGATGGAGCTGTCACCATTAAATAACGGCGCAAGAGTCAACACGTGCCCATACCCTTGTCCCTCACCTACACCGCGAATCACCAGATAGATGAATAGCGCCATCAGCAATAAAGGTGCGACCACAAAGACCAGACTGAGATTGGCAAGGAAATTAATGCGGAAACAGTTAATGAGTGTGACCAGGCCTGCAAACAGCGTGACCCACATCCAGTAAGGTACGCTGGGAATAACCGCTTCCAGATAAATCCCGGCCAACAAGGCATTCACTAAAGGCAGCAAGATGTAGTCGAGCAAGGAACACCAGCCCACAAAGAAGCCAGCTTTGGCCCCACAAGATTCCGCGGTGTAGGTATAGGCAGAACCAGGTTTTTCAGTTTGCCGGCTAAAGCGTGCATAGCTAAATGCAGTCAGCAGCATCGCCACCAAAGCAAAAATATAAGCCAAGGGTACCCGGCCATCGGTGATTCCGGACACAATACCAAAAGTATCAAACACCACCATTGGGGTCATATAGGCCACACCAAGGATGACGACTTGCCATAACGACATTTTTTTGAAAGAGACTTGCATTTTCTCCATAGCTGTCACCTGAACATTATTTATTTGAGTTATTTGTTCATTTGCAACGACTATGCCATATAATAAAAAATAAATATTTAATCCTGGTACGAGTAAATGCCAAAGTACAGTTTAGAAACTCGAAAATCAGCCATTCAAATGTATAAAAAAACTGATTACAAAGTTGCAGTATGCAAAGAATTCAACATTTCTCGTGTGACGCTGGATGCATGGATCAAGCTGGAAGAAGAAACCGGAGACTTACTGCCAAAACCGGCAAAAAACCGCGGCGCACCGAGTCATATTAAAGACTGGAATGAATTTCAAGTATTTGTAAAAAATACAAAATTTAAAAATATTAGCGACCTTGTAACATTATTTGAGCAACGTTTTGGCTATGCAGTTTCGTATGCGGTTTTGGTGGGCGCAATTCATGTTTTAGGACTACGCCGCCGTCGCGGGCGGTTTTATTCTTAAGCCTAAAACCAGGCTAAATTTAAATAAAAAACAGAAATTAAATTTATATAAATAACTGTACATTAATGTAAAGTAAATTTATTAAAAATGTAAACTATAAATATTAAAAAAGTAAAATTATTAAAATAAAAAAGTAAATTTTAAATATTAAAAAGGTAAAATAGATTAACTGAAAAGGTATGCTATAAAAATTAAAAAGGTAAACTGATTTTTTACAAAGGAATTAAATTAATGCATCTGTTTAAACAGATGATTCATTATAGCGCATAAAAAAGGTGGCTATTGCCACCTTCATTTTTTTAGATCTGTTGTTATTGATACATGGGCTGATTGTCATTCAGACGGATAATACCGCGAATTGCACGATACACAATCCAGACCCAGGAGACTCCCATTACCACAAGACAAAATGCACTCGCACCCAAGGCCACCCCGGTAAATACATCCATGTTTTCACCCGTGAAAAACAGGAAAACAAAGGGGATAAAGGCAATAATATTCCAGAATAAATACCACCAGAATGTTCTAATTTGCCAGCTAAAATGACTTTCAAAAATGGAACCACGTACGTCATTGCGTTTGATATAGTTAATGATCAGGGCAACAACGGCCAATAAGCCACCAGTAAAAATGGCAATGATATACAGAATATAAAGGACTAAAGTGAGGGTGCGGTTGGGATCTTGATCAAGAGAATAATTCATTGTTATACCTTATAAAGTCATTGTTCTCCTTAAAACTTCAGTACATTAAAAGGAGAAATCAGCCATAAAATCAAAAGTATGTTCAAGGCTATAGTACAAAAATAAATCTTTCTAAAGGGTTGTTTTTGTGTTTTATGGCGCAGTTTTTCCTGAGCCAGCCATGCCGTAGGCCAGCCTCCCAGAAAAGATAACAGATGCAGGGTTTGCTCGGGTACGCGGCGATTACCTTGCAAGGCAGCTTCTTTATCCTGCGCGTACATCCAGTAAGTTATGGCATTAATCACGCTAATAAATAACAACACCATGCCACTTAATAATCCGGCCATGGTAAACACGGCCAAAGCCAGAATATAACCAACACAGGCAATTTGCATCGGTTTTAATTTTTGTGCAGATTGCTTGGATTTTTTCGGCTTGCTGGTTAATTTTTGTGTTTGCGAGGCTTTAAGATAAGTCACTTGCTGGGCACGATAACGGCCATCACCATCGAGTAATACCGTATATTCAAGCGCGCAACCGACAATCGGACGTGGCCCCTGACGCATAAAATCCTTGATGTGTAAAAACACGCGATCTTTCGAGGCATCATTCGGCTGAATAAAGCCGTAGCCTTTATCATCAAACCATTCGACCAATCGCCCCTGATCACGCATTTTTATATCCTATCTCAAGCCGTCACAAATTTTAGTCGTTCCACAAGCATATTACGCATTTCCAAAGGATTTTTCTGAAGAATATCATCTCCGGTACGTCCTTGCTGTGCATTTTTTTGTGCGACTTGTAAACGCATCAGCCAAAACCGCGCAGCTGCTATAGCCAAATAAATTTCCAGACAGGATTTTTCATCCTGAGTCAGGGGGCGCACCGTTTCATAGGCTTCTAAAAAGGCTTGGGCTTTCGCTTCATTTAAATGAACCTCAGGATATTCCGTACAGAAGTCATTTAAAGTAATGGCAATATCAAACAGGAATTCATCTTTGTTGAGTTCGTAAAAATCCAGAATACCTTTTAGTTCACTACCCTCAAACAAGGTATTGTCACGGAACAAATCGGAATGAATAAAGCCTTTGGGACGGTTTGGATATACTGCCGTAAGCGCTTCATACAACCCCAGCACTTCACTAAGCAAAATAGAATCTGCCGGATTTAAAGTGGGTTTTAATTCCTTAGCCACTTGCAACCAGTAATCATGGTTACGATATTCGGCACGTTCCAAAGGGAAATCCTGTAAGGCTATATGGATTTTCGCCTGAGCAACGGCAATCGCTTGCGCCTGTTCCAACGTTGCAGGCATGGGATGTTTACCCAGCATGCGTGGCGCAATCTGCGCAGGTTTCTCTTTTAAAGTATGAATAGCCTTGCCCGCATAATTTAATGGCACTGGCACAGCTAAACCCTGTTTACCCAAATGCTCAAGTACCGGAACCAGCTCGCCTGCACCTTGCTCATCCATTTCTTCAAATACGGTCAGCACATATTGCTTTGCATTTTCACAGACTAAAAAATAGTTTGTATTCTGAATACCTCCTTGAATCGGAATCAGCTCAATCACCTCTAATCCATAAGGTGCTGCAAAAGCCTGAACTTCCTGTAAAGTCAAAGTGGTATAAACCGACATAGAAAACCTGCGAAAAAACTTACATAATTTTGATAGAATACCTGCTACAACTACCAAGGTGTAGCACCTTCGTGGCGAAGTTTCATAATCGGCTGTTATTTTTGGAAAAAATTATGCTTGCTAAACGTATTATTCCTTGCCTTGACGTAGATAATGGTCGAGTGGTGAAAGGTGTACAGTTCCTTGATATTCGTGATGCAGGCGACCCGGTTGAAGTGGCTCGCCGTTATAACGAACAAGGTGCCGATGAAATTACCTTCCTGGACATTACTGCAACCTCAAGCGGCCGCGATACCACTTACCGTACCGTTGAACGCATGGCAGAAAGCGTATTTGTACCTTTAACTGTCGGTGGCGGGGTACGTAAAGTTGAAGATATCCGCCTGTTGCTGAATGCCGGTGCCGATAAAGTCAGCATCAACTCTGCTGCAGTATTTAACCCGGAATTTGTTCAGGAAGCTTCGCAACGCTTTGGCGCCCAATGTATTGTGGTCGCGATTGATGCCAAGAAAACCGGTGACAACAAATGGGAAATTTTCACCCATGGTGGCCGTAAACCGACCGGGATTGACGCGATTGAATGGGCAGTGAAAATGGCCGATTACGGCGCTGGTGAACTGCTGATTACCTCTATGGATGCCGATGGAACCAAAGCCGGTTACGACTTGGCATTAATGCGTAATATTAATGACCGTGTGACCATTCCAACCATTGCCTCTGGTGGTGTAGGTAACTTGCAGCATTTAGCCGATGGTATTTTAAAAGGTGGTGCCGATGCGGTACTTGCAGCCTCTATTTTCCACTTTGGTCAATATACTATTCCAGAAGCAAAACAATATCTTGCAGCACAAGGGATTGAAATGCGTCTTTAAGTGATAAAGGCTTGCTCATCTCAAAAAGAGTGGTTTCCCCACTCTTTTTTTATTTATAGATCAGCTCTGAAATCAAGCCTGCACAAAAATTGCAGATAAAAAAAAGGAGTCTTCAAGACTCCCTATAAACCAAGAAAACTACAGCGCGGTTTCTTGAAAAGTAAAAACAATAAAATGACATATACAGTGACTCATCAAGTTAACTAGGCCAACCTGATTTCGAAAACAAATATATAACAAAAAAGTAACAAAAACATTGACCATTAATGCCGAAAATATTGACAAATTACGACAAAATCTCAGTAGTCGTGACTTCTGGCTATTTTATCGCGATATCTTCCTGAACAATAAAAATGACAATCCATTCTGAGAAAAGAATCATTTCTCCTGTTTTTCTACCCATTTTGCCGGAAAATAGCGATCAGTTATGCCGTTCAACAAATTTGAAACTGTGCCGGGAAGCAGAATTCCTAGGGGGTTTTTCTCCTGCAATTCTGGCGATGAAATAACCCGAGTTCCCAAAATGTAATCAAACCAAGGTTTGGTCACACACCAGTTGGCATCCTGATTGGAATTCATATGATGATCATAATGCCAGGGAATTTTTTTCATCGCCCATTCTGGCTCTAAATGGGCACGGCGGTGAATATAATAATAATTACAGGCGCTATATACCGTAGACAGTGCCATGCCTTTAGATACAGGATAAAATAGTGTACCAAACACGCCAGCAACTACTGCTAAGGAGGCAATTTCATTTTTAGTGCGCCAATTTGCAAGACCTTCGACATAGCCATGGTCATGAAATGCCGTTTTTCTGACTTCACGATGATGTTCCCAATGGGACTTCATGCTGTCGGGCACAGGGCTATAACGAGGCTTTCCACTGCGATGTGTACCATGCAAAATATATTTGTGTGCCACCCATTCAAAACCGTTAGCCACCACTAGCCCAACCAAAAAACCTTTCCACATATCTATTTTCTCCTTATTCCATATTGAATATAGATCATAAAATGTGCAAAATGCTAACTATAAAATAATATTTAATTGACAAATTACGATAATAAAAAGATCAATATGCCACATTCTAAAGACTACACAGGCTCCGTATATGGTGGACTTGGGCATTTAATTTATGCCTATAGTCAGGCCAAAGGCTTAGCTATTTCTGAAAAACTTGAACAAGTTCAGAATCTGGAACGTTTTGACTTCTGTCTCTGGCGTGATTTGCTGACAGATATAGATCAACATCTGCAAATTCCGGCATTAGGCCTGGATATTGCCGAACATGTCCAGCCTAAACATTTAGGCATCATTGCCTATATCGCCCTGTCCTGCAACACTTTGGGGGAAGCCTTATACCGTTATCATGATTTTCATCGATTGATCTATGATGGCAGTTCCTTAGAGCTCAATATACAGGATGGATATCTTGCGCTTGGCTGGGGATACATCCCCTTTCATTTGACCACGCAAATTACCCAGGAAAATGCCATTGCCCTGATGGTGCAATTTTTAAAACATTTTCTGGAATTTAAAGATATTCATATACATGAAGTGCACTTTATTCATCCTGCACCCAAAAATGTGGCCATCTATGAACAATACTTCAATTGCAAAGTCCTGTTTTCCCAGCCTAAGGCCCAAATTATTGCCCCCATTCATCAGCTGACCAAACCTATACGTCAAGGGGATCAGACCTTGCAGCATTTGCTGATGCAACAAGCCCATGCCCTATTAGATAAGCTTCCCAATTCCACCCAGCTCGATCATCGTCTGCAACAAGCCATTCTCCTCGGGCTGCAAAAAAACCAGTATCAAATCGAACCTATTGCCAAACAGTTACATATGTCGGTACGCCAACTGCAACGCCATTTGCAACAACAAGACACCACCTATCAGCAACGCATGCAAGAAGTACGACATTTATTGGCGGAGCAATATTTAAAAGACCGACATCTCAGCCTGCAAGAAATTGCCTTATTGCTCGGCTATTCCGAGCAAAGTGTCTTCCAGCGTGCGTTTAAGCAGTGGACAAGCATGACACCGCAACAATGGCGACAACAACAATATGCATAAAGCTGAACCCAGATGGTCACGTGAATGTCATGTCTGTTCATCATATTGTGATTAAGAAACAAGTAGTTTCTCAATAAATATAAAATATCTTAAAAAGTAAAAAAAAATAAATAGCAGCATCTGGAGAATAAAATAAATAGATACCTTGCCGAATTGATTGGAACATTCTAGTTAGTCTTTGGTGGTTACGGCAGTGCCGTACTTGCAACAGCCTTTCCTGACTTGAGCATTGGCTTTGCCGGTGTGTCCTTGGCTTTCGACCTGACAGGAGTGTATGCCTTAGATCATATTTCGGGAGGACACTTCAACCCCGCAGTGAGTGTAGGCTTATGGTCAGGTGGTCGTTTTGATGCCAAACACCTGATTCCTTATATTATTTCTCAAGTGATCGGCGCATCTTTAGCCGGGCTGGTATTGTATCTGATCATACAGGTTCAGGCCGGTTTTTCCGGTACAGCAGGCTTTTCCAGCAATGGTTTTGCCGAACTATCGCCTGGGCACTATTTCATGACTTCGGCACTGATCATTGAAATTGTATTGACTGCATTTTTCCTGATTGTGATTATGGGTTCTACGGATCAACGTGCACTGGCAGCTTTTGCACCACTGGCTGTTGGTCTGGCTCTAACCCTGATTCATTTAATCAGTATTCCAGTCACCAATACCTCGGTGAACCCGGCACGTAGTAACCGTGTGGCCTTTTTTGCACAAACCCCGGCTTTAAGCCAACTTTGGCTATTCTGGGTAGCCCCTATTTTTGGCGCAATTCTGGGTGCTCTCATTTATAAAATGGTGGCCCGTGAAAAAGACTAAAACTTCTAACCATAAAAAAGCTCACCGATGTGAGCTTTTTTTTATGTTCCATGTGGAACATGGGACTGCTTATAAGAATGGATTTTCAATTTCCTGCTCGTCTTGACGATCAATTTTTTCCGGAAGATCGGGTTCACTTTCCAAAGCACTGACTATGGCATTGACATAATTCTGCAACGCTTTGGCGGCCTGCAGTCCAGCCTGATCCTTGGTCAGTTGTAAATTGCCATAAATACTGACACAGTCTTCTTGATTTTCTAAAGTTAAGTCATGAATGGCGTGCGATTCATTACCATTTACAAAAGGCTTGAACATTGTATTCTCACTGATCGTTGTTGTTATTTAAAAAGTAGGATGATTGCCATCATCCTACCTAAAAAAAGCTTATTTCAACAACTGCAAAATGTACTGTAAAAGCCCTTCAATCAATTGTTTAACAATCGCATCTTGGGTATTTGGAGCGATAGTAGGCGTACTGTTCTTGTTCTCACCCGATGCTGCTTGAGTTGAAGAACTCGGATTAACCGATGAAGATTTAAACTGTTTTTGCAAAGCAGTCAGCTGATCTGTACCGACTTCCTCAGCACATTGGCTTTCTGCATCCCAATGTGAATAAGTGATTTGCTTATTGGCTTTCACAGCCGTTGCGGTTAATGGCAAATTATAAGTATTGCGCTTTTGGTCTTCGGTTAACTGCGGGAAAATATTAATTCCAGTGAGATCTTCCAAAGCACATATACTGATCACCTGAACTTTTGGTGCGGTATCCTTCAGGGTATTGTCAGCATAGTACACACCTGCCGCCCCGGTTTTAGGTATGTAGATGGCTTTGTAGGTCGCTGTTGGAACAATCACCCCCTTACCAATCATCTTCAGCTTTTTAGCCGAATATACCGGCCCAGTAACAAGATAAACATCCTGCTTTTGCTTGGTCACAATGGCACGAGTCGCCTCTTCTAGCTCTCGCCACACCTGCTGATTATTCTTCGGTGCCTGTGGCACCATGTTGGCCAACGAGAAGCTGTCAAACTGCGCCGCTTTATTCGGCATATCGGCATTCGGTGCCATGTGTCCGCGGTCATAGCCTGATGCTTTGTAATCTGACAAGGTTGCCCGATGTTCTGCTTTTACGCCGGTTTCTTCATGAAAGCTGTCTTCACGTGGAATTTTTTGGCTTAAACGCTGCGGAGTCAAGGCTTCAGCCACCCACAAAGGGGTTTTGGACACCCCCGAATACATCACATTAAAACCGTTAAAACAGAGCGGATAGGTATTTTTCTTCAGGCTTTCTTTGGCCAAATAAGGCGGAATATCACGATAAAACTGGTCCAGACAGGCCGAGTTTGATGAAGACGGCAATGAGACCAGCCGTTGAATTTTTTCCTGTCCAAAGGCAATTGCAAAACTGCTGGTCGCGACTACGCCCAAAATAATTTTTAAACTATTCTGGTTTAAAATTTGCATCAAAGATTGACCGGTTTTACGTTTCTTAATTGCCATTGTGTGACTAACACCCATTTTTCACGAGCTTAACAAGCAGAGAAAATGAAGTATATGTAGCAAAATTTATTTGCTTAACAATTAGCCTAAAACTGTTCAACAAAAGCACAGTTGTTGTAACAGTATGTCTAATTTTCTAAAGCTTTTCTAACAAGTCTTAATAGCTTTACGTATGTTTGATTGAAAAACCGAGCATGCTTATGACAAGGTAAAAATACGCAAAAATTCTAGATAATTATTTCTACGGAGTATTTTATGCATTTTAAGCTTTTAGGTTTGAGTCTAGTTACAGGAATGATGAGTGCAACGGCATTCGCAGAACCCGCCATTCAACCGGGTGATACTTTAGAAAGCCTATCTCAAGTCAAAGTTAACACTACGGTCAATGGTCAAGCCGGTTCCATTCAAGATTTAGTGGCCAGCGGTCAAATCCGTATTGTTGATGCAGGCCAAGTTGCTGCTGAACCTAACCCAGCTGGTGCTGAAACCGAATTGCAAAGCAATGCTGCTGCGGATACCACTGCAGCCCAAGCCGCTCCACAAACTGCCGAGCTCAAAACCACAGCACAAAATGCTGAGGCCACCCAAGCTGCATCTGAAACCGAAGCACAAACCACCTCCGCTTCAGATGCAACTGCAGCTCAAGGTACTGAGATGAATACCGCGGTACAAGCCGTTGACCCGGCTACAGAACAGGCAAATGCACCTGCTACCGAGCAAACCGCTCAGGCTGCATCTGAAAATGTAGATCCAATGCAACCCGATACCGAATTAGCCGCCCAACAAGCTGAACAAATGGGCAATAAAGAAGCGGCAGCTGCAACACCAGTAGATACTGCTGACGCGACTGCTACAAATGGAGCATTTGCAGCAACACCTGAAGCTACACAGCCAAATGACGCAGTACAGGCAGCACCTGAAGCTGATGCTACAGATGCACCAGTCAATGCATCTCCTGAAGTGCCAGTGGCTGACGCAATAGAGAACTAATCACACTCTTTTCAGGCTTTCATCCTCCAAATAAAAAACCAAGGATTTTCCACCTTGGTTTTTTATTGTCTACACGATCTGAAACTTATATTTCGATTTGACTACCTAATTCAACCACACGATTGGGAGGAATCCGATAAAAATCACTCACCGGACTGGTATTGCGCTGCATCGAAATAAACAGCTTTTCACGCCAAGAGGCCATACCGTCACCCACTGTACTAATAATTCGTTCACGCGAAACAAAGAAGCTGATTTGCATCAAATTATATTCGAGTTCAATCGATTGGTAGACCGCTTCGAGTGCCTGCGGAATATTCATCTCATCTTTAAAACCGTAAAATAGCTCAACCCGATAAAAATGCCGATTCATAATTTCTACTTGGAACCGATCCTGATCAGCGACGTAAGGAACATCTTGAATTTTAACCGTCAAAATAATATTTTTCTGATGCAAGACTTTATTGTGCTTCATATTATGCAACATGGCATGCGGCACCACTGTGGGAGTACCCGTGAGAAATATGGCTTCCCCTTCTACCCAATTGGCTTGCTCATCAATACTTTGCACGAATATATCTAAAGGTAAGGTATCTTGCTGGAGCTTGGCGAAGGTCAGTTCACGCCCTTCTTTCCATGTCATTAATAGAAGGAAAGCAATTCCACCAATCAACAGTGGAACCCACCCCCCAGAGAATACTTTGAGTGAGGTTGCACTCACCAACACCAAGTCCAATACCAAAAATGGAATAATCAGCAGCATCAGTTTCGGTAGGTTCCATTTCCATGTGTAACGAATAAACACAGCAATCAGTAAGGTGTCACATAACATGGTCATGGTCACAGCCAGACCATAAGCATGAGATAAGCGTGAACTGGTTTGGAAAATCAAGATCAGTACAATAATAGAGGCCAGCAAAACCCAGTTCAGTAAAGGCACATAAATTTGTCCCTGTTCTGAATCTGAGGTGTGCTTAATGGTCAGTCGTGGTAAATAACCCAATTGAATGGCTTGACGTGCTAAAGAGAACACCCCTGAAATAACAGCTTGAGAGGCAATGACCGCGGCCATCGTTGCCAAAAAAATCATGGGGTATAGGGCCCATTCAGGGACCAACAAATAGAATGGATTTTGAATTGCACTTGGATCGCGAAGTAATAATGCCCCCTGACCTGCATAGTTGATTAACAAACAAGGTAACACCACAAAAAACCATGCCAAACGAATAGGAACAGGACCAAAATGGCCCATATCGGCATACAGGGCTTCCCCGCCTGTCACGGTCAATACTACCGCGCCCATAATAAAGAAGGTCATTAAGGGATGAGTGACAATAAACTGGAAAGCCCAATGTGGACTAAACATCCCCAAAACCACAGGAGTCTGAATAATGCTGGAGATTCCCAAGAATCCGAGTGCTAAAAACCATAATAAAGTTAATGGACCAAAAAACTTCCCCACAAAGGCTGTTCCATACTTTTGCATGATGAACAATATGGTCACAATCGTAATGGCGATTGGCACAATATAAGGGTCTAAAACATTTGTAGCGATAGAAAGCCCTTCAACTGCAGATAACACTGAAATTGCGGGGGTAATGATGCCATCCCCAAAAAACAGGGAAGCACCAATAAAACCAATCGCAATTAACAGTAACTTTTTTTGATCACTAAAATTCGTATTACGCAAATTTAAGGCCAACAGCGCCATAATTCCGCCTTCGCCATTGTTATCTGCACGCATAACAATCGCGACATATTTAATGGTAATGACCAGTGTCATGGTCCAAAAAATAATCGACAAAATACCCAATACATTTTCAGGATTAATCCCCAAGCCATGTACTGTATGGAATGATTCTTTCAATGCATAGAGTGGACTGGTTCCAATATCTCCAAACACAACCCCTAATGCTGCCAGAGTAATCGCAGGCAATGCGGCTTTTTGTGCAGTACTTTGCATATTTCGTCTTCGTTTTGAACACTATTTTTTCGCAATGATATCACTGAGCAAAAACTTTTGCTCTAAATCAATTGTTTCAACTTGGCAGAAGGGCTTTTTTTCGCTATTATCGCGGCGCAATGGTGAGGTGTCCGAGTGGCTGAAGGAGCACGCCTGGAAAGTGTGTATACGTTTGCGCGTATCGAGGGTTCGAATCCCTCTCTCACCGCCAAATTCGAAAGAACTGCAATCCAAAGCAGTGAAAAAAGGCTTAAACTATAATGGTTTAGGCCTTTTTTATCGTATACCATTCAGCAAAAATACCCAGCGGTTCTAAAACCGTGAAAATAAACTGGGAAAAATCGTCAAGATTGAAGTTTTTATATTCTCTACTGCGACTTAATAAGCTCAGACCAAGCTAACGGGTGTCACATTAGGCAGCCAATTTCGCCTCTATATAATTTATATTTAAAAATGATTTAAACAGAAAAGAACTGAGCAACAGACGGTTTATATTTACTGCTTTTGAAGCCTTATTTATCTTCAAAATATTTCTGGCATCCCTGAAAAAACGCCTCGTTGAAATTCATGGACGGATCATCTTTATCATCATCGCATTGATCTACAGATTTAAGATTGTCTTGTGCATAGCGATAGCCATAGTATTGCTCTGTACCCTCCTCAAAGCCACCAAATTCCTGTTCTTTGTTGGACTGAAAATACAGCAATGCAGCAATGGCGATAAACATAAGTACCACGACAGTACTGATCATTCTGGTCCGTTTTGTCATCTTATATATTCTCCTTAAGCCTATTGACCTATTGATAAGCACCCCTCATCCGGGCACTTTGCCAGAAAAAAATCACTTATCGCTACCGATGAAATGATAAGAATGGGATTCCTCATTCAAGACCCACAGAAGATCCTTTATTTCTGTTGTCTGATTGGATTTTCAGGCTGTTCATCCGGATTTTTTTGCGGATTGGCTGTCCCGATATGCTGGTCGGGTTGGTCCGGTTGAGGGTTGGGTGGATTAGGGTGTTTCTGCTGATCAGGATGTTGAATTAAAGGAACAGGCTGTTTTTGCTGATCTGGTTGTGAATTATCTTGTTCAGTCATGTTTATCTATCCTGTGTATTGCCATTGATCACTGCGCTACATCAGCATTAATCTACGCCTTAAATTTAATCTTCCAACTCCAGCCATGTTTCAATTTCCATCATTGTAAATGTAATATCTCTAGATGATTGATCTGCAACAAACGCGATGAAATCAGCTTCACATTGATTACCAAAAGCCTGCAAAGTCTGATCTTTCATTAACATCTCACCTAAATGGCACAATTACTGCACGTTATTATTTCAAGCTCACAAGGTAAAAAAACTGTCGAGATATGATCATATAAATGCAATATTTCTATGATAACAATCATATAACAGAGCCTTAAGTCGACCTGTAACAGCACATTGAACACATAGAAAAACTGCTATTCGGGAGTAGATATGAATACCAGCAATAATTATGTCAAACAAATCAAGAATGCTAAACGTGGTGGTTATACTCCAACGATTGCCAAGGATATGAATAAACATAAAATTCAAAAAGCGATTCGACTCATTGAACAGTGGCGAAAGCTTGCCAATGAACTTAAACCACAAATGCAAATCGATATGGCTTTAACCCTGGAAGAATGTGCACAAGACCTGGATCAGATTTTAAGGAGCAAATAACCGATTCAATGACAAAAGCACATGAAGGTAAATAGCGGATGTAGAGGATGACTGAGAATTTCCAAATCCATTCACCAAATCCAACCGCTCATTTTTTGGCTTGCGTTTTCAAAAAAAATCGCTATTATTCTCTGCACGTTGCCGGCATAGCTCAGTTGGTAGAGCAACTGACTTGTAATCAGTAGGTCCACAGTTCGAATCCGTGTGCCGGCACCATTTTATACTTAGCCTCGCTTTTTAGTGAGGCTTTGTTGTTTTTAGATGATTACTTTTAAAACCTAGAATATTCAATAGCCAATTTTTTAGGGTTTGTGCGCCGTGATTTGCACATATTTGACCAGACCATCTACATACAGCTTATGACAGAGCTTTGCGGTCATGCGAATTTTAAAGGCATCCAGACCTGTACTTTGCTGGGGTAATTGCTGAATGTAATTTGCAAAGCCCTGCAAAACGGCAGGCGATAAATCCCGAATGGTTATATCGGTAAAATCATGCTGCCGGAATGTCTGTTCTAATGCCGATACCGTCATTAAATCATCTAAATGCACATCGGCAGCTTTTAACAACCATTTATATTTCTGCTTTTGCACTGCGCTTAAATTCAGCCATTGCTCAGACAACATTAAATAATGCATACCCAAGCGGCCTTTTGAATTTAAAATACTCTCCACTGAATCAAGAAATGAATTTAAATTGCAATGATAAGTAGCATCAATACATAGCACCACATCAAAGTGCTGCTTGAAAGGAATCTGTTTTAAATTTAAAAAGGATTGCTGATAGATGGCTGCAAGTTGCGGAAGATGCTGTTGAATTTGCTGCACGCAGCTGGATTGTAACTCTACTGCTTCAATATGCCGAACCTGATAGTGCTGTTGCCAGTGCAGCAGACTTGCCCCCTGCCCGCAGCCTAGATCCAGCAAACAATCATTTGCATTTAAAGCGACCGCTTGCGCCAATTGATCTGCCAACTGGGCACAAGCTTCTGGATAAGACAACGTTGCATCATCCCAATAACCCAGATTACTCCAGGCGAGTACGGCATCATCCCCTAACTGTTTTGCATTAATTGCATATTTATGTTTTGGAAACTGCTGACGAATCGCTTGAAGCCATTTCATGTTTTAGTAGCCGAGTTGTGGGGCAACCTCAACTTTAGGTTTTAATCCAACAAACGGCAATGGGGCATTAAGAATTTCCGCAATATTCATTGCTGAAGTCACTGCCGATTCTAAAAGTGGTAAACCATCACAAGACCAAGAGCCACAATAGTACACTTTACGGTTTAGATCTTTATGACGGGCTTGCAGCTCTTTATTTAAAGCCACTGTTTGTGAGTCCACCACAGCACGGGTTAAGGTCACGGATGAAATGATTTTTTTCGGGTCAATATCAGTTACCGGTTGCCAGGTTTGAAATACCGGCGATTTGCCGACCAAGCTTGGCTCAACCGAATTCAGCCATACGGTAAACTGTTGACGGGTAAATTTACGGTCCATCATATAACTGAGCACCGCCCAATCTTTACGTTTAGGTGGCATGACGGTCTGGTCGGTATGAATCACCAATTGACCCTGTTCAAATTTGAATTGCTTTAACAGTATAATATCGTCTGCAAATTGTTCATTATTTAAAAATGTTTCAATTTTATTGGTCGGTGTCGCCACAATGACACGATCAAAAATGCGTTGCTCACCCGACGCATTTTCAACTACAACCCCCTGTTCTTGTTCTTTGACCTGGGTAATGGCAGAAGTATTATGAATTTCAATGCCTTCAATCAGCTTGTCGACCAGTGCCGGTGTCCCGCCCTGTAGACGTAACAAAGTATCGCCATCGGTCAATTGACGCAAGAACATCAATAAAGGTTTTGCAGGCCATTCGCCAATGGTTTTCGGATTACAGGTACAAATGGTATAAAGCACTGGCATCACTGCGCCATGCCAGAACACTTCTTCAATATCATTATTATTAATAAATTCAGCCAGAGTAATATCCTGGTTCTTTGATTTGAAGAATCGGGTGATGGCCGCTTTCAGTTGCAGCATGCCTTTTACCAGGCGCCAACCGTATTGTTGCAGTCCTTTCCGGTTATTAATAATCGGGAAATTACCAATGCGACTACGCGAAGTGGTCAGCCAGGTTTCAGTACGGTCTTCAAACAACCAGCTGCATGCCATATAAGTGCGTACAGGAAAGGTTTTGATTCCCAAGTAAGTTGCCAGACTGAGGGTATTTTGCCACAAATGCGGATTCATGACGCGCAAAGGTGCATCAATTAAGCCGCCTTCGAATTCAATGCTATGGCTATCCATACCACGACCCGGTAGAGCTTCAAAAATAGTGATGCTATGCCCTGCATCTTTAAGAATTCTTGCAGTAGCTAGCCCAGCCATGCCACTACCAATAACTGCAATATCCAAAATTATTATCCGTCAGTTACACATATGATTCTTGAAATTATGAACCAAGCGAGATTAAAAGGGGGTATTAAAATATTCCAGAATATGTTTTTTTAACAAAAGTCATCATAATTGGAATTAGAAATTTTTCTTACATTTATTTACACAACAAATAACATAAAATAAATTCAATGTATTATTAAAATTTACAATATTAACAGATAAAACTGTTTAAAAAAGCATATATATATTAACCAATATTATAACGATCATTTTACAAAACCCAAAAATATCACTATGATGCATCACATAATAATTGGACTAGCATATCCACTTTTAACCACCTATAACTATGCAAATGCTGTAAAAACAAGAAAATTTATTTCGCAAAAAGCCCCTAAAAATTTAGGGGCTTCTTTATTTTTCGAGTGACCAATGAATAGCTAAAATTAACTGGCAACCGGAATCTCACCAAACTTGCCGCTATTAAAGTCGTTAAAGGCTTGAACGATCTCATCTTTGCTATTCATCACAAAGGGACCATAGCCCTGAATTGGCTCATTCAAAGGTTGGCCGGTGAGCAGCAAAAATTTGCTGTCTTTAATCGCTTCCAGTTGAATATCGGCTTCACCATCTTGAGCAAACATGACAATAGAACTGTCTTGCACATGCTGCGTTCCGTTCAACTGCATTTCACCTGACAGCACCACCAGCAGCACATTGTGGTCGACCGGCACATGAATATGCTGCACATGCTCTGCCTTGAGTTCGCCATCCCAGACATTCACAGGACTATGGGTTGCAGCGGGACCAACATGCTCTGCCTGATCGTTTATATAGCGGCCGGCAATTACCCGGATATGTCCTGCGCCCTGTTCCAGCTCAATCACAGGAATATCTTTTGCTGCAATGGCCTGATATTTGGGTGCAGTCATTTTGTCCGCTGCCGGCAAATTCACCCAAAGCTGGACCATTTCAAACAGGCCACCATTTTTAGCAAAATCTGGTGAATGAAACTCTTCATGTACCAAACCTGCACCGGCAGTCATCCATTGCACATCGCCACTTTGAATGGTGCCACCACCGCCAGCTGAATCTTTGTGGCTGACTTCGCCTTGATAGGCAATGGTGACTGTTTCAAAACCGCGATGCGGATGCGAACCGACACCGTGCTGCTGCGTCGTTGGGCTAAAATGGTAGGGTGCTGCATAGTCCAAAAGTAAAAATGGACTGATCGCCTGGCCTAAACGGTCGTAGGAAAACAGGTTCTTAACCGGAAAGCCATCACCCACCCAATGCATGTTCTGGTTACGGTAAACGCCAATAACTTTTTTCATCTCAAACTCCTATATTCTCGATAGGATGAACATGAGCTTATATTAGTGCGTTCATTGTTCTGAATATATAGCGACCTCAATACACAGTGTCCCATGAATAAGACAAAATGACTTTATAGAATAATCATCAAGTTTAAATATTTAAAATAAAGGCTCATCTTTATAAATTATCCTGTTTTCATGATTAATCTTCTCGTAATCAACACTTCTATTGTCCCATTTTCACACTTAGCATAAGAAATATCATGACATCACCACACTGTTATTTTCGGTTGATGTCAGTATGCTTTTCATCACAGTGAGGAATAGAAAAATGGGCAAACCCTATGTTCGTTTAGATAAAAATAATGCAGCAGTTTTATTAGTCGATCATCAAACTGGATTGCTTTCACTGGTGCGTGACATCGATCCTGACAAATTTAAAAATAACGTACTGGCACTTGCCGCAGCTGCCAAATATTTCAATCTTCCGACCATTTTAACCACCAGTTTTGAACAGGGCCCCAATGGTCCACTGGTTCCTGAACTGAAGGAGATGTTCCCGGACGCACCGTATATTGCCCGCCCAGGTCAAATTAATGCCTGGGACAATGAAGACTTTGTTAAAGCAGTTAAAGCAACAGGCAAAAAGCAGCTGATTATTGCCGGTGTGGTGACCGAAGTCTGCGTGGCTTTCCCTGCACTTTCAGCGCTTGAAGAAGATTTTGAAGTTTTTGTGATTACCGATGCATCCGGCACCTTTAACCATTTAACCCGTGATTCTGCCTGGGACCGCATGTCCAACGCCGGTGCGCAACTGATGACCTGGTTTGGCGCTGCCTGTGAATTGCACCGTGACTGGCGTAATGACATTGAAGGTTTGGGTACTTTGTTCTCGAATCACATTCCTGATTATCGCAACCTGATCAACAGCTATAACCAGCACAGTGGTCAAAAATAATCATGGTCTTTTAAAATAAGAGGTCTTCGGATCGCTTTCTTGTTTTTGCAGTTTTATCCTATCGTTTATCCGTTTGATTTTCAGATAGAATGATAAGAATCTAACCCTGTTCTGAGCATGATGTATGCATTCATTTGATGATTATTATTACTTTTTCCTGGTGGTCAAACACGGCGGATTTAGTGCAGCAAGTGAAGCCAGCAATATCACCAAATCAAAACTCAGCCGCCGCATTTTAGACCTGGAAAGCCAGTTTAATGTCAGCCTGATTCAACGCTCCACCCGTCATTTCAAGGTGACTGCTCTGGGACAGGAATTTTATCAGGAATGTTGCAAGGTCATTGCTCAGGTCGAATGTGCCAATAATGTCTTGCTGAAACAAAAAAGTGAGCCACAAGGCCTGATTAAAATCAGCTGTCCTGCGCTAATGATGCAGTTTCAGGTACGAACTTTGCTCAATCAATTTTTAAAAGATTATCCCAAAGTCCAGATTGAACTGGAGCTGACCAGCCGCCGTGTCGATCTGCTGCATGATGATATCGACCTAGCGATTCGTACCAATTTTCAGGCCAATGAAGATTCCAGTTTAATTGTCCGTGACGTGATTAAAACCACGCACTGTCTGGTGGCCAGTCCGGAACTGCTACAAGGACGACAAATCCAGCATTTCACCGAATTGCATGAATTTCCGAGTATTGTGCTCGGCACGCAAAAATCACAATATTACTGGCATTTTCACAATCGCGAACATGATGAAGCCATAGATATTCCACTACAGCCCCGCATCAAAAGCAATGATCTGGAAGGAGTCTACTATGCCGTATGTGATGGCTTAGGCATTGCCGACTTGCCCTATTTGGCGGTTGAACAGGATATCAAGCAAGGCAAGCTAATTCATGTGTTACCGGAATGGTGTTCGAATTTAGGTACAGTACAGCTGGTTTATGCTTCGCGTAAAGGACAACGTCTGGTGATGGAAAAGCTGATTGATTACCTGATTGAAGGTTTAAGGGATTTAGCCAAAGATCACCCCGGCTATAGGCCTTAATTTGCAAACCACAGATATAAAAAATCCAGAACCGAAGTCCTAGATTTTTTTGAAGGAAATCATCTCAATATGAGATTAGATTTTACCGATCAGGTCGATTGAAGGAGCAAGGGTTGCATCGCCTTCTTTCCATTTAGCCGGACAAACTTCCCCGGGGTGCGCATGTACATATTGTGCTGCTTTAACCTTGCGTAGAAGTTCTTGCGCATCACGACCAATACCGCCAGCGTTAATTTCGATAATCTGGATCTTGCCTTCCGGGTCAATCACGAAAGTACCACGGTCAGCCAGGCCTTCAGCTTCGATTAACACTTCAAAGTTTTTCGCCAAAGTCCAGGTTGGGTCGCCGACCATTGCATACTGGATTTTTTTGATCTCGTCTGAAGAATCGTGCCAAGCTTTGTGGGTGAAATGGGTATCTGTAGATACTGAATAAATTTCTACGCCCATTTTCTGGAATTCAGCATAGTTATCTGCCAAATCACCGAGTTCTGTTGGACAAACGAAAGTGAAATCTGCAGGATAGAAGAACACCACCGACCATTTCCCGACCATGTCTTGTTCAGACACTTGAATGAATTCGCCATTCTTATAAGCAGTTGCGTTGAATGGTTTCACTGCAGTATTGATTAAACTCATGAGATATTCCTCTAGCTCGTTTCTGGGATTGCTTATCTTGTGAAGCTAGAATACGAAAGATCATCAAATAGGTAAAACCGTACTTTTTTATAAAAATTATCGGATTTTTAGATCAATTAATTCTATCCTGTTTCACTGTTTAATTGCTGTATCCGATTTAAGAATAAGAGCGAAACTGTGCAATGGATTGCCAGGCGGCATCAATCAATGCCTGCTTATATGCGCTTGGAGTGGTAGTGACAATTCTCATGAGCCAAGCCCTAAAAATATGGAAAGCTTTAGAAAATAAACCGGCAGGCAAATGGACATTCTCGAAAATGCTGTGCTTAAAAGCCCCTTATTTCAGCAGTATTTCTCCGCTGTTTGAAAGACTAAAACCGGAATACTGCGAAATCAAGATGAAAAAGCACCGCGCTGTGCTGAATCATCTGGGCACGGTACATGCTATTGCCATGTGCAATATGGCAGAGCTTGCCGGAGGAACCATGACCGATGCCACCGTACCTGCTACTCATCGCTGGATTCCCAAAGGCATGCAGGTGGAATATCTGAAAAAGCCAACACCGATTTAATTGCAGTTGCCACACCGTTGCAAGCCCATTTCCCGTGGAATGCAGGCAGTAACTACCTAGTGCAGGTTGAAGTCAAAGACACGGCTCAGGACGTTGTATTTCGTGCCGTCATCACCATGTGGGTTTCTGCCAAGAAATAAAAATTACTGATCATTTACCCATTAAAAAACCCTCCGCAATGGGAGGGTTTTGAAGACGATTTACCGTTTTAATTGCGATTAGAATGGTAGATCATCATCTAAATCTGCCGGTGCAGCCGCTGCTGGCGCTGGTGCAGGCTGTTGTTTTGGCGCAAAACCACCTGGGTTGTTGTTGCCATAGCCACTACTCTGATTGTTTTGGTTGTTGTAACCACCTTGGTTAGCACCACCATAACCGCCTTGGTTATTGTTATTATTGTTATAGCCGCCACCTTGGTTATTGTTAAAACGAGGTTGGTTAAAACCGCCGTTGTCTGCACCTTGTTCACCTTGCTGACGGTTGCTGTCCAGCATTTGCATTTGTTCACCACGAATTTCCGTAGTGTAACGTTCTTGACCGCTTTGATCTGTCCACTGACGCGTACGCAATGAACCTTCAATATAAACTTTAGAACCCTTACGTAGATATTGCTGTGCAATTTCACCTAGGCGGTTATGTAACACAATACGATGCCACTCAGTTTGCTCTTTACGCTCACCGGTATTTTTGTCAGTCCACGAATCACTCGTTGCAATCGAAAACTGAGTAAGAGAACCACCATTTGGAAAGGTTTTTGTTTCAGGATCTTTACCTAAAGTTCCAACTAAAATAACTTTATTAACACCACGCATCAGACGTACACTTCCTATTTATTTCTGTATTTTACTTTATAAGAGTTATGCTTAAATGGCTACCTCTTTACCCAACAACTGCGTTAAATCTTGTCGCGCAGCTTCATCTATAAGCTGTTTATCAATTTTAACATAAGCAAATTGCTGATCGGGCATTACCACAACCTCTTCAATACCACGAATTGCCAAAAGTTGAGAAGTCCACTCATCCGTTTGTTTCGTCTCTGGTAAAGGCAATACCAATGAGGAAAGATAACGAGGCTGGGCCAAACCAAAGCTGATCAATAACCAGACAATTGCGAGTGCTGCCAAGATACTCCAACCCATTGAAGTATTATTTAGTAACAAGAGTTGACCACCAATCATGCCACCAAAAAATGCACCTAGAAACTGGCTGCTGGCATTGACACCCATCGCAGTTGCCTTGGACTGAATCGGTGCAGATTTGGATAGCCATGAAGGCAATAAAGCTTCCATCACGTTAAAAGCAATAAAGAAGAATCCCAAACCTAGCAGTAAAATATATTTGGACTCATAACCGAAAATCAGTACCAGCAAGCCTAAAATAATCCCGCCAATCGCAGTCAGGAAAATACCGCGCATTTTGCGATATTTTTCCGCCAAAATAATACTCGGGAAGGCAAAAAATAAGCTAATGATCAGTAGTGGCAAATACACCAGACCATGACTGGCCAATGGAATATCGGCAAACTGAATCAGTTGCGATGGCATATAAATAAACATCGCGGTCAGCAATAAATGCAGCGCAAATACCGAAACATGCAGACGGTTTAAATCGCCCATTTTCAATACCTGTTTCAGTTGCGCGAGATAACCTTGCTGGTAATTTTTATGATGACGGGTCACTTTCGGAACCAAAAGCAACATCGAGATTGCTGCCAGTCCCATAATGGTCGTGACCCAAAACAGGCCGGAAATTCCCACCAGACTGGTCAGCCAAGGCCCCAGACTGAAGGCCACCATAAAGGACACACCAATACTCATACCCATCACAGCCATGGCTTTACTACGCTGTTCTTCACGGGTCACATCGGCCAAAAGTGCCATCACCACTGCTGAAACTGCACCACCACCGGCAATGGCACGCCCTACAATTACGCCATAAATGGTTTCAGACATTGCGGCAATTGCACCACCCAGTGCAAACAGCAACAAGCCCAGAATGACCAGAGGCTTACGGCTAAAGCGGTCTGCCAGCAAACTAAATGGAATTTGTAAAATGGCCTGAGTTAAACCATACACCCCAACCGCCAAACCAATCAGCGCAGGTGTAGCCCCTTGATATGACTGTCCTGCTACTGAAAATACAGGAATAATCATGAACAGGCCCAACATACGCAGTGCAAAAATACTGCTTAAGGCAAAGGTTGAACGGCGTTCTAAAGCATTCATCATATCAATTGGCTTGGATCTATAAGTTTCATTTCGATGGATTATCCTACAACATTCATTGTTACAGATGCTGATTTATTCAGGAATGAACCACCATAAAAAAAGGGCACATTTTCATGCGCCCCCTATTGTACTCGGTTTTCTTAAAAAACGATTAACCGATTCGTTCTTGACGTTTGCTATATTGAATGGAGGCAATGACTGCCCACACAATAAAGGCTACACCAATTAAACCGGTGACCACTTCAGGCACATGCACACCAGTACCGCTGGCTAGCATAATCAGGGCCAAGGCACCAATCGCATAATGTGCACCATGCTCAAGGTAAACGTAGGCATCCAATGTACCTTTCTCTACCAGGTAAATAGTCATGGAACGCACGAACATCGCACCAATCGCAAGACCGAGCATAATGATTACAACGTCTGAAGTAATGGCAAAAGCACCGATTACACCATCAAAACTGAACGATGCATCCAGCACTTCCAGATAAATAAAACCGCCAAAACCGGCTTTAATCACGCCTGTTGCAGCGCCACTGGCATCGTGACCGACCGCATTGCCCTGTTCATCAATTTCAGGTTCACCGCCTAACAGGTGGCTCAGTACTTGAACCCCAATGTAGACCACAATCCCCCAGATACCGGCCATCGTTACGGCTAGACGTGTGGCTTGTTCTACATTTGCTGCCATGATCAGCAAGCCAATTAAAGCCAGGAATACTGACATTGCAGGTACGTTGGCCAGATTGGATAAACGCGCTTCCAACCATCTGAACCAGTGGGTATCTTTTTCACTATCCAGGAAGAAATTCAGGAACACCAGTAACAGGAATGAGCCACCAAAGGCTGCAATTTCCGCATGATGAGCCATCAGCTTTTCAGAATAACTAATCGGATCATTCAGCGCCATACTGACCACTTCCATCATGCCCATGTCCGCAGTCACGGCAACAATTACAATTGGGAAGACTAAACGCATACCAAATACGGCAATGATGATCCCAACCGTCAAGAAAATCATTTTCCAGAAATGATTCCAGCCTCTGAGTACAGAGGCATTCACCACGGCATTATCGAAAGAAAGCGATACTTCCATCACGGCCAGGATGGCAGTAATGGTCAGTGCTGTGAGCATGGTCTTGACACCTGCTTCCGGGCCATGCGTAAAGCCCCAATATGCAGATATAGCCAGACACACGATCGTAAAAATGATTGAGAAACCAAAATGTTTCATCATGATAGATCGACCTATAAATAGAGATTTATACCGAGTGAATTCGGTAAAACTTACAAAAAGTACTTAAGATTTTATGCGCATAATTATGACGGCTTTTTGATATTAAGCCAAAGTTCTTCGTATGATTTTTTTTGGGTACAAATACACTATTTTTTTTGCTGCATATCTTGAGCTGAAAACTCTTGTTATAGTCCCGCTTTCTGTAAATTCTTCTTTTAATATCGACAGGATGATGACATGAGCTTTTCTCAAGATGTATGGCAGCGAAATTTAGCTTTATATCAAAAAACTTTAGCCTTGCCATTTAACCAGCAACTTGCACAAGGGACTTTGAGCAAAGACGTTTTTAGTCATTATGTCATTCAGGATGCGCATTATTTACTGACTTATGGTCGTGCACTGGCAGTTTGTGCTGCAAAAGCCTTTACTGCTGAGGATGTGATGCAGTTTGCTGATGCTGCAAAAATTGCCATTGTGGTTGAACGCAGCCTGCATGCTGACTTTATGCAGGAATTTTCCATCAGCGAAGCAGAGTTTAGAACCACGCCACTGACCTTGGCATGCCATCACTACACTTCATTTTTAACGGCCATGGCCTGGTCAGAAAGTTATCCAGTGGTTCTGGCTGCATTACTGCCCTGTTTCTGGATTTATGCGGAAGTAGGTAAAGCCATTGTCCAACATTCCATTCCCAACAATCCCTATCAGGCCTGGATTGACACCTATGCAGGTGAAGAATTTAATCAGGCGGTAGCTCAGGTGATTGCCACCATTGATAAAGTCGCGGCACGTTGTGATGCAGATACTTTAGAGAAAATGCATCATGCCTATACCACAGCGGCCAAACTGGAATGGCTGTTCTGGGATAGTGCCTATGATCAACGACAATGGTTGGGTTTGGATCAGGCATAAGCCCGAAGAAATGAGTTGTTCCCATCTATTTTGAACAGGGAAAACGTATCGCAAAATGATTTTTATCTGCCCTTAGCCTCCTGATCTAAAAGACTAAGCTTTTCAATCTCCTCCCTTTTTTAAAGGGAGGTTGGGAGGGATTTCTTCTTTATTGCTGAAACATCTGCCAGCCATAAATCAGCCCTGCCGCAGCCACAATCCAGCATAGAGTCGCTATACCTAGGCACGACCACATCGATATCTTGGTTGCCAATACATAAACTATCAACAGCTAGAAGGCATAGGGAATCAAAGACCACAAACCGAATAAAGCGGTTTTCTGTAAAGCTGCCGCACCCTGCTGCTGTGACACAATCACATGGGCAATCAGGGCAAAAGTCGGAAATAACGGTACCAAACCTGCAATATAAAACGCTTTACTCTTGGAAAGTATCGAAATCAGCAGCACCACGACAGCACCCAAGATACACTTCAAAAATAAAGACAACATATGCAAATAGATCCAACAAGCAAAGGTTTGATGCCATGAATTCTATGCCAATCTGTCCATTTACAGGACATTTAACACAATCAAGGCAAGCAGTGCCGGCAATGCCTGAATATAAATAATTTTTTTACTTGCAGTAAGACCGCCATAAATCCCAGCAACCAGCACACAGCCCAAAAAGAAATTCGCCAGTGCCGCAGCATAGCTTGCAGGCGCAAGTAGCGACCAGATCAGTCCTGCCACTAAAAAGCCATTATACAGACCCTGATTTTGTGCCAGCACTTTGGTGAGTTTTGCCTTTTCCGCAGTATTGCCAAAAGCTTTCATGCCTGGGGGCTTATCCCACAAAAACATTTCTAAAATTAAAATATAGAGATGCAACACTGCAATCAGGGCAATAAGAATTTGTGCAATCATCATGAGATTTCCATTTTTTATTCTTTAAAGGATATTTTGCATTTTAACGAGGAATCGCTCGAAATACTGAATTTCAATATCTAAATGTATGACTTGCAGGTGCAGAGAAAGACCATTCCCATGCTTTCAGTTTAAATCCTTGAGTAGCCCGACACAGACTGACGTTTTATTTTCATTAAATAAAGCTTGAACATTTTTCATGCGCTATCATATATACGTTTTTGATGAATTTTCTAGGATCATTGCATGAGCCAAAGTCACATCCGTATTCGAGGTGCACGTACCCACAACCTAAAAAATGTGTCTCTCGATATTCCACGCGACAAGTTTGTGGTGATTACGGGGCTTTCGGGTTCAGGTAAATCATCCCTTGCCTTTGATACCTTATATGCCGAAGGTCAACGCCGTTATGTGGAATCACTTTCTGCCTATGCACGCCAGTTCCTTTCGCAAATGGAAAAACCTGAAGTCGACTCGATTGAAGGCCTAAGTCCTGCGATTGCCATCGAGCAGAAATCGACCAGCCACAACCCGCGTTCAACTGTGGGAACAATCACGGAAATTTACGACTATTTACGTCTGTTGTATGCACGCGTCGGTACACCCTATTGTCCTGAGCATGATTTGCCCATGGTGGCACAAACCGTTTCAGAAATGGTGGATGCAGTTAAAACTCTGGAAGAAGGCACAGCCTTGATGCTACTTGCGCCAGTGGTGCGTGAGCGTAAAGGCGAATACAACAACCTGTTTGAACAGCTGCAAAGTCAGGGCTTTGTCCGTGCCCGTGTAGATGGCGAAATTATTGAAATTGATACGCCGCCAGAACTGGACAAAAAGAAAAAGCACACCATTGAAGTGGTGGTCGACCGCTTTAAAGTGCGTGATGACTTGGGCAATCGCATCGCCGAATCATTTGAAACTGCGCTGCGTTTAGGTGGCGATATTGCCATTTTGGCATGGATGAAGGGTGAGCAACCTGAACGGGTCTTCTCTGCCAAGCACTCCTGCCCTGAATGTGACCGTGCAGTTGCAGAACTGGAACCACGCCTGTTCTCATTCAATAATCCCTTTGGCGCCTGCCCGGTCTGTGATGGTTTAGGTACGCGTAGCCATTTCAGTGCAGAAAAGCTGATTCCCAATGCTGAAGTTTCGATTAGCCAAGGTGCGATTCGTGGCTGGGACAGACAGCGTCCCTATTACTACAGCATGATTGAAAAAGTCGCAGCGCATTTTGGCTTTTCTTTGGATACGCCGTGGAATGAGTTAGATGCCGACACCAAAAAGAAATTCCTTTACGGAACCGGTAAAGACAAAGTTGATTTAAGTTATATCGATGAGCGTGGTCGTCAGCATAAACGTGTGCAACCTTTTGAAGGAATTTTGCCACATCTGGAGCGTCGCTACCGTGAAACTGAATCGAATTATGTCCGTGATGATTTAGCACAATATTTATCCAATGCTGCCTGTGATGCCTGTGGCGGTTCACGTCTGAATGAAATTTCACGTAACGTCCGGGTTAAAGACAAAACCATCGCGCAGATTACCAAAATGTCGATTGGTGATGCCGAAAGTTACTATCAGGATTTAAACCTTGAAGGTGCCAAAGGTGAAATTGCCGACAAGATTTTCAAGGAAATCCGTGAACGTCTGCACTTCCTTGTTTCAGTGGGTTTGAATTATCTCAGCCTTTCCCGCTCTGCTGAAACCTTGTCTGGCGGTGAGGCACAGCGTATCCGTCTAGCTTCGCAAATTGGTGCCGGTTTGATGGGGGTGATGTATGTCCTCGATGAACCATCGATTGGCCTGCATCAACGTGATAATGACCGTCTGCTTGAAACTCTGGTTCGCCTGCGTGACTTAGGCAATACAGTTTTAGTGGTCGAGCATGATGAAGATGCGATTCGAGCAGCCGATCATATTATTGATATTGGACCGGGTGCTGGTGTGCATGGCGGTCATATTATTGCCGAAGGCACCTATGAAGAAATTTTGGCAAATCCTGAATCGCTTACAGGCAAATATCTTTCAGGCAAATTAAAAATTAAAGTGCCTGAAGTTCGCACGCAACCGCCAAAACCTGAAGAAAAAATCAAGTTGATGGGCGCTGCAGGTCATAACTTACAGAATGTCGATTTGACCATTCCTTTAGGCATTATGACCTGTGTGACGGGCGTTTCAGGTTCAGGTAAATCCACACTGATTAACCGTACCCTGTTACCGCTTGCCGCGACGCAATTGAATGGTGCAACCACTTTAACTGCTGAAAAGTTTGATTCGATTGATGGCTTGCAATTCCTCGATAAAGTCGTCGATATTGACCAAAGTCCGATTGGACGTACGCCACGTTCTAACCCTGCGACCTATACAGGTTTGTTCACCCCGATTCGTGAATTGTTTGCACAAACGCCTGAAGCCAAAGCTCGTGGTTATGCCGCGGGTCGTTTCTCGTTTAACGTGAAAGGTGGACGTTGTGAAGCCTGTGAAGGCGACGGCATGATTAAGGTTGCCATGCATTTCCTGCCCGATATGTATGTGCCTTGCGATGCCTGTCATGGCGACCGTTATAACCGCGAAACTTTGGAAGTGGGTTATAAAGGTAAAAACATTTCTGATGTTTTAGGCATGACTGTTGAAGATGCCATGCATTTCTTTGATGCCATCCCTGTCATTCACCGCCGTTTAGAAACCTTAACCCAAGTGGGCCTCGGTTATATCCGTTTAGGTCAATCTGCGACTACCCTTTCAGGTGGTGAAGCACAACGTGTGAAACTGGCACGTGAGTTGGCGAAGCGTGATACGGGTAAAACCTTATATATTTTGGATGAACCGACTACAGGTCTGCATTTCCATGACATTGCCAAGCTGCTCGACATTCTGCATCAGCTGCGCGACAAGGGTAATACCATTGTGGTGATTGAGCATAATCTGGATGTGATTAAAACTGCCGACTGGGTGATTGACCTGGGTCCTGAAGGCGGTGCCGGTGGCGGGATGATTATTGCTGAAGGTACGCCGGAAGAAGTGGTGAAATCTAAGGTTTCACATACTGCGAAGTTCTTGAAGCCGTTGTTGAAATAAATAATCTCCCCTAACCCCTCTTTAAAAAGAGGGGAATTCCCTCCTTTGAAAAAGGAGGGTTAGGGAGGATTAAAAAAGCATAAATAGAAAATTAGATTTACTGGGGATAGAATGCGGTTTTCTGAAATAAATGGATATAAGCCAGTTCGTGAAATTATTCAAAAAGAGTCCATGGATGATGCTTTACTTAACAGATTATGGAATATCATAATTTTTTATATTTTTAATAAATATGAAAAAAATTAAAACTTCAAATAAATTCACCTATACGTGATAGCAATCTAAATTCATTTTTTGCACATTTTTATCACTCTCATTTGAAATCTAGAGTTGACCAAATTCCCGACGAACTCATAATTTGTCTGAATGAAATTGAGTCACTATTTTTTGAAGAATACCATTGGTATGAAATTTATGATTTTTTCGAATTTTGCATAGAAAATTATCCTTTTGAAGAGCTTCAAGGGGAATTTATAAAAGATATAAATAAAATTTTAGAGGAAGAAAACTCTGCCTATCGAGTGATAAACAATAAAATTACAGAAATAATATCCGAACAAGAAATCCAGTCTATTGAAGAAGCTTTCAAAAATACAAATCAATATTCAGGTGTTCAGCAACATTTGAATCAAGCTTTAAAACTGATGTCAGATCGTCATAAACCAGACTATCGAAATTCAATTAAAGAATCGATTAGTGCTGTAGAATCTATCTGCAAAATTGTCACTAATGAAGATAAAGCAACACTTGGAAAGGCACTAAAAATCATTGAAGATAAACATGGATTACATGCATCATTAAAAGGTAGCTTAAGTCAACTTTATGGCTATACTTCTGATGCGGATGGTATTCGCCATGCCATGCTAGAAGAACCAAATCTAAGTTATATCGATGCCAAATTTATGTTGGTTGCCTGCACCAATTTTATTAATTATTTAATTGAGAAAACTAAATAAATAGAGGGTGAAACTACATCACCCCGCGACTTTATTCTTGCCATTTTCCTTGGCCTGAAACAAAGACTTATCGGCTTTTTCCAGCAATGCCATCCACGATGCTGCCCCTACCGCAACGCCGGCACTGACAGAAACATGGATATTCTGGTTCAGTTCAGCGATATACAGTTCAGAACTGCTAACTTCTTGAAGAATTTTATTCGCAACAACCCAAGCATCCTCAAAAGTAGTTTGCTCAATTAAAACCAAAAATTCATCACCACCATAACGAACCACTAAATCTGAAATGCGTACATTAAATTGTAATTTTTCTGCAATCAGTTTAATCACTTCATCACCGACAATATGCCCAAAAGTGTCATTCACATGCTTAAAATCATCCACATCGAAGATGATTAAACCGGTTTGCTTAAATTGATTCGGCTTATGCTCCAGATAACGAATATATTCATCCAAAGCTAAACGGTTAGACACCCCGGTCAAAGTATCCGTATTGGCAATATTTCTGAGCTGAAATTCCAGCGCATCCCGCTGCTGTAGCACTCGCTTTAAGTCTTTAAGGGCATCCAATAACGTGACTGGCTCAGCAAATTGTTCCCGCTCAGTCTCTATAACCTGATGCTGTGCCAGATGAATAATGGTATTTCTGGCTTTAATTAAAGGTATAAAAACATGATTCCGCGCATAGATCATGGTAAAAATAACTGTGACCAAACAAATCAGTGCCACCAATAAAATTAAAATTAATTTTTGCTGGGCTTGTTCCTTCTGGGTTTGAGCCACCTGCACACTGTAATCCAAAACATAGTTTTGAAGATTAACCACCGTTACAAATTTATCGACCATTGCCTCTGTGAGTTGTGTACCAGTCAATGAGTACGCCTGATTGTGTATACTTTCATTCATCAGGCGAGCAACAATTGGAATGCCTTGATCTAAAAATTGTGCTTTTACTTGCTGATATAAAGCTGAATATTTTGGAATCTTACCTTGTTCAGGTAGTACCGTATTGACCAGCTCCCATAAATAATTGGCCTGATATTGCGTCTGTAACGACCGGGCCAAATTATCCTCAGGAATTTTTTCATTAAATGTGACCGCGGCCATAACATTCGATGCAGTGCGACCCGCCTGATCACGCAAATCTGCCAGAATTAAAATCAATGTGTAGTAGTCCGAAACCGAAGTTCCTTTAGCTTCAGCATGTTCCACGACTTGATGTAAAATTTCATCACAGCTATCCCAAGCCTTAAACATTTGCTGAATAGCCTGGTCCAGCTGTTTTGCACTACGCGCAGAGCTTGGTAAAGCACCATAAGCATCGACTGCATTACGACCCTGTACCAAAGTCACTTTTAAATGGGAAGATAATGCCTGAGCCTGAACAATAAAACCTGCTGCATTTAAAATTGCACGAGTTTGCTCAATCTGCAAATCGACTTCTTTTCGATAAACCTCTAATTCTTTTATATTTGCTTCAAGTTCGTCGGCATTGCTCGACATCACCTTATTGGCCGGTGCCCGTTCCCGGGAAACCTTATTGGCTAAATCTGCCACCGCACGAAGCGCAGAAATTTCAGTTAAGGCACGATCTGCTTTCTGATAGCTGTGATAGCTACTGACAATTAAAGGAACAGATAAAAACAAAAGAGACAGTGCGATAATGATCATCGACCAAAACAGTCGCCGGCTGATATGTTCCGAGCGTAATTTATACATAAATTAATTACTCACCATACATACCAAATGACCTATGATCATACTCAAATTATATATAAATATATTACACGATTTTGATCTAAAAAGAGTTAAAAATTAATCAACATTTTCAAATATTCCCATCCTATCAACCACTTACAATATTTTTTCAAATACAAGTTAAAAAAATCTAAATTCTTTACTAAAGCTTTAAAGTCCAGTGCATATTTGTAGGGTTTCAACTTCATTTTTATTCTTTCCCCAGATAGTAGCAAACCGCTTTTCATTGAGTGCAGTTAAAAACTTTGAATATCTATAAATTGCAGTTAAGCAAGCCATTTAAATAGAAAATTCTGTTTCACTTAAAGATCTCAACAAAATAATGCAGGACTATTTCTATGAAGGCCCCCAATTTATATTGTTTAAATTACATACTTATATAAATATTGCTACTTGCCTGATAAGAAAATATTTACATATGCCACAAATAGGTGCATAATGCACCACATTAGGGCAAATTAAATATATTCCTCAGCAGATTTTTTAATTTTCCCGAAAATTTTGGCGAAAAACCCCAGTTTTCTTTGAAAATTGGGGTTTTTTATGGGTGAAGCTTAATAAACACCCTAAAAACAATCATATTTTTGCATCATATTTGTGCATTATAATTTCATCTATGATGGAATTTTAAAAATTACGATCTCATGGCTAAAAATAAGCTTTAGCTATCGTTTATTATTTTCCATTACTGGTTCTGTTTGATCTCAAAAGCAACTGAAATATTTTTTTTAAACAAAAAAAACCCAACCTTGGGGAAAGTTGGGCGTATAAAACAAAAACTTGTTTATGGAGAATCAGATCATCATCACATTATTTCAATGTAGTATGAATTGATAGAGATATTATGTTGAAAATATTAAAATAAGTAAAGCCTATTAAAGCACTATGATTTGAAATTCATCACAATAATGGAATATTTATGTTAAATAAATCACAAAATAAAAAGATCCGATGGTTGTTTATTAAACAAAAAATCACTTTTATGTGATTTTTATTGTTGGAATCGGGTGAATATTTAAAATTCAATGAATAGTTCACATAATAAAAATACATTTAAATTGAATTTTACGATAATTAATAGAATATTAATCCAATTTTACATTGTAAAACATCTATTGATTTTGCTTCTTCTTAAAAAGGTAATTTTAAAAAAATTCATATTTATTTGTTCTGAAAACATTTTTTAAAAAAAAATCATTTGTATGTTTTTTGTACCTAAATCATTTAGAGCAATAACTCAACAAAATAATGTCCTTTTAGTTCATTGACTTAATGTTTTGTTACAATACAATGCTTACTGTTTAATCCATTTTTAACAGAACTGGTAATTATTATGAAAAAACTCGGTTTAGCCACTGCTTTATTATTAGCCATGACCGGTGCGCAAGCATATCAAGTAGAAGTACAAGGTCAATCTGAGTACATCGACACCACAGCAAATGACAAAGATTTCACCGGTGGTTTGCAAGGCACTTATTACCTTAAAGATGTTGACTCTTCTAAAGGCCCATTGGCTGAAGCAGCTTTCTTAAACCAAGCATCTAACGTATCTGTTGCTTATAATTACGGCGAGTTAGGTTCAAACGGTATCGACGTTGTCGCTCATAACTATGGCGTTAAAGCTGAAGCTTATGTGCCAACTCAAGTTGTGCCTGTATATGCTAGCGCTTCTTATAGCCACACAATTTTAGACAGCAAAAATAATAACGCCACTGATAATCAGGGCGATCGTTATGCCTTAGAACTTGGTGCATTTGCTGCGCCTAATTTCTTGGTTGCAGTAGGTTATACGAGTGTTGCTGATCAAACGGCTCTTGATGCATTCAATGTCATGGCTAATGGCGTTGCTAAATCAGTTGGTGAAACTGCTACGATCGATCAAGATCAAGATGCAATCACTGCACGTACTAAATACGTAGGCGCAATTGATGGTACGAACATGTCAATCGGTTTTGAGTCTGGTTTAGTGTATGGTGAAGATACTGCTTACAACCTAGGTACAACTCTTTTTGTTACACCTAAGTTAAGCGTTGGCGCATCTTATATGGAATCTAGCTTCACTGGTTCTCCAGACAAAGCTTGGGGTGCGAACGTAAATTACTTCATCACTCCTGCTGTTGCAGTTGGTGCTTCTTATGTAAATGCAAATGCAGAACAAGTTGCACTTGACACTCAAACTGTTGGCGTAAACGCTAAATTCCGCTTCTAATTCAGTTTAGAAAACGAATCAAAAAGGACGCACATTGCGTCCTTTTTGATTTTAGGCATGGATTTAATGTCAAAACCACAATTGCCAGATAGATAAAAAATTACCCCTTAAAATAAATAAAAATCCCAAAGCATACAAATACATGGTCAAAATAAAGCTTTTAGTTTTCTCCAACTTACTTAAAGTTTTATCTTATTTTTTGGATTTGTCCCGATTAGGCAAATGGGCAATGTATTGCAAAGCAATTAAACGTGAAACAATAAGCGCCAAGTACATGACCCCACAGAACATTTGCAGCAATGCCAGTACACGTGCAGGTGCACTCATGGGAATAAGATCAGACAAGCCTGTGGCAGACTGCAAACTAAAACTCAGGAACAATAGATCAAGCCAGCTTTGTAAACCTGCAACATTGGGATTCTGAAAGCTTCCTGGCACCAGCAGCTGGCAAATGTTATATAAAAATGCAAATCCCCAGGCCAGCAGGGTAAATACCGCTCCCGCAGCAAACAGCTCATCCTGGGTGAGATAGCGGTCTTCAAACATATAACGTAACAGACCATAAGTGGCACTAAAATAAGCAGCGGCCTCAAAGCCATGCGCAGTCACTTGTATTAGCGGGTTCTCTACCCCCAATAAAATCAATGAAGAAAAAAACACCGCCCCAACCACAAAACTCAGTCCCAAGAAGGTAAACATTGGGGTTTGTTTAATAACTTTGGCAATCACCAGTAACACTAATACGCCTAATACCCAGCTTATGGTGCGGTAGGTCATGCTGTAATTGACGGCAACCGATACGATTAGAATAATGAATTGTAATGAGAGCAACCAGGCAGAAGGCAATAAGCGGAAAACTTTCCAAACATCAATAATGGCCTGCATTCACAACTCCACAATGTTTCTGTTCTGGTTTATTTAGGGGCTAGCTTTCTTTTTGTGATTTAACTTAGCATAAACTCCGCTCCCTGTAAGTGACAGATGTGTATAAAAATTTCCCATCTTTATACTCACTCTTTGATAAAGTTTTGAGCATAAAAAAAGTCCCTGACGGGACTTTTTTTAAAGTAGTGATCGCTTAGTGGTCTGACGCACCAGAGATACCAATACCTGTTTGTGAACGTACAAACTGTGCATCAAATGCTTTGCGTTCTGCATGCGCACGTGCAGAGCTGTCAGTCACAGAGAACAACCAGCAGCAGAAGAATGATAATGGCATAGCAAAGATTGCCGGACCATTGAATGGGTTGATTGGTGTATCTGAAATTTGCAATGTATCTACCCAAACTGCTTTAGCCAGTACAATCAATACCACCGCAGTTACCAAACCAACTAAACCGCCCATCACTGCACCACGAGTGGTCAAGCCTTTCCAGAACATTGACAATACCAGTACCGGGAAGTTCGCACACGCCGCTACCGAGAATGCCAAACCAACCATGAATGCAACGTTTTGTTTCTCGAACAAGATACCCAAAATCATTGCGAAAATTGCCAAACCTAAAGTTGCAATTTTAGACATGCGTAGTTCAGATTCAGGCGTTGTTTGGCCTTTCTTGAATACGTTTGCATACAAGTCATGCGAAATTGCTGAAGCACCAGACAATGTCAAACCAGCCACAACTGCAAGAATTGTTGCGAATGCTACTGCTGAAATGAAGCCCATGAACAAGTCACCGCCAACAGCATCAGCCAAGTGAACTGCAGCCATGTTGTTACCACCAACAAGCTCTAGCTTGCCAGTAACTGCCATTTTTGCAACATCAAGGAATTGCGGATTATTTGATACGTAAAGGATCGCACCGAAACCAATGATGAAGGTTAATAGGTAGAAATAACCGATGAAACCTGTAGCCACAACCACTGATTTGCGTGCTTCTTTGGCATCTTTAACGGTAAAGAAACGCATCAAGATATGTGGAAGACCTGCAGTACCAAACATCAATGCCAGACCTAAAGAAATCGCATCAATCGGGTTCGCTGCAAGTTTACCAGGTCCCATGATATTGCCTGCTTCTGCAAGGCTGATTTCATGTACTTTAGAGAATACCTGAATCGATTGTTCAAACATGTTGGTAAAGCTGAAGCCCACACCTTTCATCACCATGAAAGCCATGAAGGTTGCGCCTGAAAGTAACATCACCGCTTTGATGATCTGTACCCAAGTGGTTGCCAACATACCGCCAAAGATTACGTAAGCCATCATTAAAAGGCCCACAATCACCACAGCAATGTTGTAGTTCAAACCGAACAGTAATTTGATCAGCTGACCTGCACCCACCATCTGAGCAATCAGATAAAAGGCAACAACCACCAAAGAGCTGAGTGCTGCCAAGGTACGTACTGGTTTTTCCTCTAAGCGGAATGAAACCACGTCAGACAAGTTGAATTTACCCAGGTTACGTAAACGCTCTGCCACCAGGAACAATACGATTGGCCAACCTACCATGAAACCGAGTGAGTAAAGTAAACCGTCAAAACCTGAACCGAACACAAGTGCAGAAATACCGAGGAACGAAGCGGCTGACATATAGTCACCGGCAATCGCTAAACCATTCTGGAAACCTGAAATACCGCCACCGGCAGTATAGAAGTCTGTAGTACTTGTAGTTTGCTTAGCTGCCCATTTGGTAATAACCAAAGTGAAGCCCACGAAAATCGCGAACATAATAATCGCATGCCAGTTGGTGGCTTGCTGTTCAGCAGCGCCCAAATCTGGACTAGCCATTGCCATACCTGACATCAGTAGTGTAGAAGCAGCAACTGCTTGCGCTTTTAATGAATTCCATTTCATCTGATTATTGTCCTTTTTCATGAGTGATTGCTTCAACTTCACGCATTGCTTCTTCATTCAATGCATCAAGTTTATTGTTCGCAATATACGAATAAACGCCACATAGAATAAAAGACAATACAATAATGCCCAAGCCGAGTGGCATTCCCCAAGTTGTAATACCACCACTAAATGAACTCATCAAGAATTCTTTGTTATAACCAACTAAAAGCATAAATCCAACATAAACAATCAACATGATGATTGTTAAAGTCCAACTTAATCTGCTTTTTCTGCTGACCATTTCTTTAAATTTGGGATTCTGTAGAATACGTTCTACTTGTGCCTCATCCATAATCATACTCCTGTGTGCACCCAGCCATAGGTGAATCTTTTTAATTCGAATTATTTCGTTGTCTAACTTAACAATCTTCTTGGGTTATTGTAATTAATACTTTGGTCGTTAAATTTTGATCAATTAAAGCGGCAAGATTATTAGATAGGGTATCATTACGACATAAATTTACGCTGTAGGCAATATGAACAGTTGGCTCATTATTGGGGTTCTCGCCCTTTATATCGCAATACTTTTTATCTGTGCTTTTTTTGGTGAAAAACACGCGAGTCGATTAAGTACCCGCGGCCGCATGTTACTCTTTAGTCTAACCTTAGGGGTGTATTGCTCCTCCTGGACATTCTACGGTGCAACCGGGGCTGCTGTTCGTGAAGGAATTATCTTTCTTCCCATATACTTGGGCCCCTTAATTTTTGTCTGGGTCGGTTATGATATCTGGCGACGCTTAGGCCGCGTGCGTCAGCATCATGCCATTTCTTCGATTGCAGATTTTGTTGCCGCACGTTATGGCAAAAGTGGTCCTTTGGCATCTTTAGTTACAATTCTTGCAGTCATTGCCATTATTCCCTATCTGGCCTTGCAGCTTAGAGCCATTGCCTTGAGTGCTGCAGTGGTTTTGCAACAAAATACCGGCATACAGGGCACCACCAATAGCGTACTTTTCCTGACCGGAGTTTTAGCCATTTTAGCCATGATTTTCGGTACCCGGCAAATTGCCAATACCGAACAGCATGGCGGCTTAATGCTGGCGGTGGCATTTGAGTCTTTTGTTAAACTGTTTGCCTTGCTGTGTGTGGCATTATTTTTTGTCTTTGATGCACCCGAAAACTTGGGACAGATTTCCAGTGATGTGGTCGATACCTTTAAACAGGTTCAGCTTTTTGGTGTGCCTGAAACCTTTTGGGTACAGACCTTATTAGCCGCACTGGCCGTAATTTGCTTGCCGCGACAATTCCATGTGGCTGTAGTGGAACTACGGGATGAAAAACATATTCGCGGCGCACGTCGCTGGTTTGCCACTTATCTGATTCTGACTACGGTTGCGATTATTCCGATTGCCAGCTGGGCATTGCATGCGGCACCGCACTTTTTAGCGATCCCTGATGTAGCAGTGCTGTCACTGCCGCTGAGTTATGACCAGGAATGGTTGACGCTTTTGGCTTTCTTGGGTGGCTTTTCTGCTTCCACAGGTATGCTGCTGGTCTCTTCCGTGGCCCTGTCGATTATGCTCAGTAATGACCTGATTATGCCCGCCTTATGGCGTAGCGGCTTACTTTCACGTCATGACAAACGTCTGCCTCTGGTGCTGAAATTTACCCGTCGGGTGTGTATTTTAGCCGTCATGCTGCTCGGTTTCTTGTTCTTCCATTTCTTTAATGACATCGACCAGCTATCCGTATTTGGTCTACTGGCTTTCAGTGCCGTGGCACAATTTGCTCCAGCCTTGATTGGTGGCCTGTATTGGCGCGGTGGCAGTAAACAAGGTGTGTATGCCGGTCTGATTGCCGGCTTTGTCATGTGGGCCTATACCTTGTTATTGCCTACCGTACTGCGCAGTCTGCCGGCTGAATACAGTCATTTTAGCCAGCATTTCCTGCTTGCGGGACCTTTTGGTATTAACTGGTTACGTCCAGAAGCCCTGTTTGGTTTTCAATCTTTTGCTCCCCTCACCCATGGCGTGACCTGGGCATTGGGTCTGAATATCCTGCTCTATGTCTGGGTGTCTCGGATTTTCCGGCCCAGCATTGCCGAGCAGATTCAGGCGGAAAGTTTTTTCTATTATGAAACCAAACCTTTGCCGACTCAAAGTAGCTCAAGTGAAATCAATTATTCCCATCAGGATGTTGCCCGTCTGAAAGTTGGCGATTTAATTACCCTGGCCAAACGGATTACCGGTGAAGGACCGGCGACTCAGGCCTTTCGTCAGTTCTGTGCTCAAAACAACGTGGTGCTGAATGAAAATAGCAGTGCCAATGGCATGTGGTGGCGCTTCACTGAACAATATCTTGCCGGAACTATTGGTGCCGCTTCCGCGCGTACCCTGCTTACCACTGCAATGGTAAATAATGGTCTGGCGTTGGGTCAGGTCGCGAATATTCTGGACCAGGCCTCGCAATGGCAGCGTTTTAACCAGAACCTGATCATGACCATGATTGACCATATGACCCAAGGGGTGAGCGTGGTCGATGAAAATATGTGTCTGGTGGCCTGGAACAATCAATATCTCAAGCTGTTCGATTATCCCAAAGATATTGTCTATGTCGGCTGTCCGATTGCCGACCTGATCCGTTATAACGCCGAGCGTGGTGAATGCGGGCCGGGTTCGGTCGAAGAACACGTGCGCAAACGTATTCACTGGATGGCCATGGGCAGTGCGCATGAATTTGAACGGATCCGTAAAGATGGCCGCGTGATCCAGATGCGCGGTAATCCGATTGAAGGCGGCGGCTTCGTCACCACGTTTGCCGACATTACCGCTTTCCGTGAAAATGAAGCCGTACTTGAAGCACGGGTACAAGACCGTACCCAGCAGCTGGCCGATGCACTTTCTGAACAGCAACTGGCACGCGAACAGGCCGACCGTGCCAATATGTCCAAGAGCCGCTTTATTGCCGCTGCCAGTCATGATTTGTTGCAACCGATGCATGCGGCACGTTTGTTTAGTACAGCTTTAGAACAAAGCGTACAGTCGGAGGAAGACCGCAAGACCCTGCAACAGCTTGATCGTGCCTTGCATGGTGCAGAAAGCATGTTGTCTGCCCTGCTGGATATTGCCCGTCTGGAAGGTGGTACCATCCAGCCGAAACGTCAGCCTTACCCATTGCATGATTTATTAAGCGATTTGGAACTGCAATTTAAATCCATTGCCGCACAACGTGGCATTAAATTCAGCGTGCATGATGCCCAGTTCTGGATCGATACCGATCCACAGTGGATTCGCCGTATCATTCAAAACTTTGTCAGTAATGCTTTACGTTATACCGCCAAAGGACGTGTCATTGTCGGTGTGCTGCGTTGTGCCGAAAAACCGCGACATATCCGGATTGGGGTATGGGATACTGGCCCGGGCATTGCCGAAGAACAGCGCATTAAGCTGTTTCAGGAATTTGAGCGCTGCGGCCATACTTCGCCTTGGGGCGAGCAAGGTCTGGGACTCGGCCTGGCCATTGTGCAACGTATGACCAGCCTGCTGGACTATCCGGTACATGTCTATTCCGAATATGGCAAGGGTTCTTGCTTCATGATTGAAGTCCCAATTGTGAATGCGCCGAAAGTGGTGACAACTCCTGTCCAGGCGACTCCGCTGAAAAGCAAGGCCTATAAAATTCTATGTCTGGACAATGATGAAACCATTTTGGAAGGGATGTCTACCTTACTGACCAAATGGGGCTATCAAGTGTTTAAGGCGACTGAACCGGAACAGGCTTTAGAGTTGATTCAGCAAGAGAATATTCAGGTGTGGCTGGTCGATCAGCATCTGAATAACAATAAAATTGGACTGGATTTCATTCTGGAAAATCGTCAGGAACAGGTGCCTGTGGCCTTAATTACCGCAGATTCCGATCCTGAACTGCCGCAACATTTGAAAGAACTGAATATTGTGTTGCTGAAAAAACCGTTAAAACCAGCATCGCTGCGTTCATGGTTATCGGGCCTCAAAATTTCCGGTTCTTAATCCCTTAGCCTCAAATCAGCCGTCCATTGCCTAGCCTGGCAATGGACGTTTTTTCCTCCAAAAATCCAGCTTTTTTCCTTTGATTAACAATTTATTTTTCGCTCTAGGCAAAACTGTTCAATTTCTTTATTTTGACTGCCATTTTATTGACTAAAAATTACACATTTTTATTTACTATGGCATAGAACATCAAAATTTAAATATACACTTGTATACTTGGTTACAATTTTTCAAGCCATTATTTTTTAAAATATTTTTCACTAAAAATCACCTTCATATAACTTTAGTCGTATACCGTTTCCGTTGCTGCCCGCGCATATATAAGAGCAAGAAAAGATCAGTTTTTAGATTTCGATCCAAGTTATAAAAACGCAGCCTAAGAAACTGATCATCCTACACATTACAGGAGTTCCAAGATGAGCATTTCTGAAACCGGCATTTATGATCTGGATCAATCGCAACAGTTTTACCGACAATACGGTGTCAATGCGCTATTACCTGAAATTCAGTGGAATGAACTATTTAAGTACAGCAGATTGGACGACACTCATATCCAGGCTTTGGACACTTTGTATCAAAGTGCAGTTCCCCTCGCCTTACAAGTCTTTGCCGATTTGAATTTCGATGTCTTTAGCCCTGCCGCCTATAAACCGCAAGGCCTAGGCTTATTTGAACGACTGGCAGAACAGGAAGATAAACTGGTTCAATCCCTGCAAACCGAGTCTCGGGACTTAAGCGATAGCGTGCGCCATCAAATCTGGAGCATGCTGTTACGCGGCGGTGCAGTACTGGTGTTTAAGGCCTGGCTGGGTAAAGTCAAAACCGATGCCAATGTCTTAGATACCACCCAATTTGATGAATTATCCGATCTGCTGTTTATTAAAACCCCACCCTTGGATCTGGCCAGCCATCTGGGTGTTAATCCGCAGGCCAATGAAGATCATATTTTCCTGCTGTATGGCAATGATGTTTATCTGGACCGTTTTAACAGTCTGGAAACCGCAGCCTTATTTGTCGACCTCGGTGTCTATGATGCTGCATTTTTAAGTTTGCGCGATGACAGCGTGGCTGAATATCTGAAAGAAAAAGCATACGTGTCGCAGGAACAGATTGATGATCTGCAATGTGCGTTAAATCCATTATTTTGCACCGACCACATCCCTAAACAAAGTTGTGTGGCCTAATTTTAAAGCTGAAAACTCATTTCAAAAGCAGTTTCAAAAGCAGTTTCAAAAGCAGTTTCAAAAGCACATAGCATAAAAAAGGCACCTGAATGAGGTGCCTTTTTTATGCAATTTTTATGTCATGCTGCATTCAACAACATTACATTTTCTTTTCTTCAATATTCAAGGCACTAATCGCCAATACTGCCTGAGTACGGTTTTGCACCCCAAGCTTACGGAAAATGGCGGTGACATGCGCTTTAATGGTTGCTTCAGAAACATCCAGCTCATAAGCAATCTGTTTATTCAGCAAACCTTCCGCCACCATCATCAATACGCGGAACTGTTGCGGGGTAAGCGACTGGATACGTTCTGCCAGTGCAGTTTCATCTGCCGCACGCGGGTCAAAGTTCATGTTGGCAGGCAAGTTTGGCGGCAACCAGATTTCCCCTTCCAGTACCTGACGGATCGCCTCACCAATATGGCTAGGATGCGCAGATTTCGGAATATAGCCCATCGCACCATGGGCTATGGCACGTTGAATAATGGACACTTCTTCATGCGCAGACACCACAATAATCGGAATGGACGGATATTGTGCACGAACATGCACCAAAGCCGAAAAGCCCGAAGCTCCCGGTAAATTGAGATCCAGCAAAACCAAATCTGGTTCCGGCCCATTATCTAAGCGTTCATAAAACTCATTTACTGCAGCTGTTTCCTGAATTTGCGCTTGCGGCAAGCTATAACGAACGGCTTGAATCAAGGCATGACGAAACAGTGGATGATCATCAACGATTAAAATATTCATAAGCAACAACATGAAGGATCTTGTGCACATTAAGCTTATTCTAACCACACAAGGACTATTAAGGATATGCAATCAATAACTTTTTTCATCTAATATGAGATTATTTTCTCAAAAAACTCCTTTTTTTAAGGTTTTTCGAAAAATCATCAAACCTAATCATATTTTGATATAAATTTTATCGATCAGCTCAAAATGCTTATTACTAATGAATATAAATATAAAAATCAAAATATTAAGAGATGTAAAAGTCCATTTCAATGAGTTTATTCTTCATATCTTAAAATCAGATAACTTTTCTTGATTTGCTTATTTTACAGAATATGCCTGCTGTTGATTAATAAACCTATTCCGAGATTTTATGTTTTAGGTTATTCGAAAATGTCTATTTTAAATGCGCAAAAACCATTGAATATTGTGGCTGTATCAGGTGGATTAAACAATCCTTCTAAAACCGAAGCGTTGGTACAAGCGATTATTGATGAATTAGGTGAAGCCACTCCAATTCATGTTCATTTTATCAAATTTAGCGAAATCGGTTCTTTACTTGGCGGTGCAATTTACCGTAACCAGTTGCCACAACGTGTACAAGATGACCTGGCAGCAGTTGAAGCAGCAGATGCCTTAATTGTAGGTACGCCGGTTTACCGTGCCTCATTTACCGGTCTGTTCAAACACTTCTTTGACTTTGTAGAACAAACTGCACTGGTCGATGTACCGGTACTTCTTGCAGCATCGGGTGGCAGTGAACGTCATGCTTTGGTGCTTGAACATCAATTGCGTCCATTATTCAGCTTTTTCCAGGCACAAACTTTACCCATCGGCGTCTATGCAACCGACAGAGACTTTACCCCTGAATACACCATTCACAGCGAGCTGCTGCGCGACCGCATTACCCTCGCGGTAGCACGTGCATTGCCAATTCTTGAATGGGCACCGGCGAAAGGTCAACGTGCTGAAGTGGTCAAAGAGAAATCTCAACAAGCCAACCAGAACCTGGGTATCAACAAGCAAATTGAACAGGAAGAAGTTCTTCCTTCTGCTGCAGTACCAAGCCTTGATGCTGCTGAAGCGCGCCTGCACAGCAAAAAAGCACCCAAGTCACAAGTGGCTTAAGGCAGCTAAAGAATTACATCCTGAGGGTTTGCAAAATGTCGCGACAAGATAAAAACATTACATTTGCTTATTGGGTGCCAAACGTCAGCGGTGGTTTGGTGGTCAGTGATATTGAACAGCGTACGGACTGGAGTTATGACTATAACGTACGTCTAGCGCAAGCCGCGGAAAAAAGTGGTTTTGAATATGCCTTAACCCAGATTCGTTTTACTGCCGGTTATAACGCAGAAAATCAGCACGAATCTGTCAGCTTCAGTCATGGCATCTTGGCCAAAACTGAAAAACTTAAAGTGATTGCTGCAATTTTGCCAGGTCCGTGGAAACCGGCACTGGCTGCCAAACAATTAGCAACTATCGATCACCTTACCAATGGCCGTATTGCCATTAACGTGGTCAGTGGCTGGTTCCGCGGTGAGTTTGATGCCATTGGTGAAGAATGGCCGGAACATGACCAGCGTTATGCACGTTCTGAAGAATTCATTCGCAGCTTAAAAGGCGTATGGACGCAGGATCATTTCAGTTTTGATGGCAAGTTCTATCAGTTCAAGGACTATACCCTGTCGCCAAAACCGGTACAAAAACCGCATATTGAAATCTTTCAGGGCGGTAGCTCACGTGCAGCGCGTGATATGGCATCTCGTGTATCGGACTGGTACTTTACCAACGGAAATACCCCGGAAGAGCTGAAAAAGCAGATTGATGATATCCGTGAAAAAGCCAAAGCCAATAACCATACCGTAAAAATTGGCGTGAATGCATTTGTGATTGCCCGAGATACGGAAGAAGAAGCGCAAGCCGTGCTGCAGGAAATTGTGACCAAGGCCAATGTTCAGGCAGTGAAATCTTTTGGTGAGGCCACCCGTGAAGCGGGTGCTGCAACAGCAGAGGGTGAAGGTAACTGGGCAAAATCGACCTTTGAAGATTTGGTGCAGTACAACGATGGCTTTAAGACCAATTTAATTGGTACACCGCAGCAAATTGCAGAACGTATAGTTGAACTTAAAGCAGTCGGTGTGGATCTGGTTTTGTCCGGCTTCTTACATTTTATTGAAGAAGTGGAATATTTTGGACAAAAAGTGTTGCCATTGGTTCGTGAACTGGAAGCGCAACAGCTGGCTGTTGTCACGCCTAAGTCTGCTTAATCTCGGTAATCAAACAGACGGTACATGAACTCAAACTATAATAATCAAATGGCATTTCCAACTTTCCCTCAAGGCTCGGCTTGAGGGATTTTTTTTGCTTGTATAGCAGAAATTTTAAGCTTAATAGAAGCAATTAGTTCTTGCCATCCTTTCTACTCCATCAAGTGTATTAGCCAGTCTTGTTAAATTTTTTAGCGCTTTCTTTCAGATGAGCATTGGAATTGATACCTTGAAGCCAAAAAGCAATAACCAATCGGCAACCAGAAAAAACAAGAACAGCATGGTGGCTGCTTCAACTAACTTTTAAAGTAAGGCGATAGCGGCAAAAAATAAGCTGGAAATAAAGATGTCTGCTCAACTTTTACTGCCTCTTGCGGGCTCTGCCATTGTATTGGCACTCACCGGATGTGCATCACCATCCAAGTCTCCCATTACCGACAGTTATGGTCCTCAACCGCATCTGCCTGAACCCAAGTCAAGTTTGTTTCCTACGGTCAATATCGCCCCTGCCACAGGCTGGCCTGCGGGTACCATGCCCACCCCCGCTGCAGGCTTAAAAGTACAGGCCTTTGCCAAAGAACTTGAGCATCCGCGTTGGCTATATGTGTTGCCGAATGGTGATGTGCTGGTGGCCGAAACCGATGCACCGCCCAAGCCGGATGACAGCAAGGGTTTTAGAGGCAAAATCATGAAACTGCTGATGAAGCGTGCCGGTTCATCACATCCGAGTGCCAACCGCATTAGCCTGCTGCGTGACAGCAATGGCGATGGCGTGGCTGACCAAAAAACCGTATTTCTACAAAATCTGAACTCACCCTTTGGCATAGCGCTGGTTGGTAATATGCTGTACGTGGCCAATACCGACTCGCTCATGCGCTTTCCTTACCAACAAGGTGCAACCCGAATTACAGCAAGCGGCAGCAAAGTACTGGATTTACCGGGCGGCACCTTAAACCACCATTGGACCAAAAACGTGATTGCCAATCCTGCGGGCAGCAAACTCTATATTACTGTGGGATCAAACAGTAACGTGGCGGAAAATGGATTAGACCAGGAAGCTGGCCGGGCCCTGATTATGGAATTTGATATTGCCAGTGGCAAAGCACGACCCTTTGCCACAGGGCTACGCAACCCCAACGGGATGGACTGGCAACCTCAGAGCGGCACGCTTTGGACAGTCGTGAATGAGCGGGATGAAATTGGCAATGACCTGGTGCCTGATTACCTGACTTCGGTCAAAGACGGTGCTTTTTATGGCTGGCCCTATAGCTATTATGGCCAACATGTAGACACGCGGGTAAAACCACAAAATCCTGAGCTGGTCGCACGTGCGACTAAGCCTGATTATGCACTCGGTAGCCATACCGCCTCCTTAGGCCTGACATTTTATACTGCCGAATTAATGCCTCAATACCACGGTGGTGCGCTGATTGGTCAGCATGGCTCATGGAACCGTAAGCCGCATAGTGGCTATAAAGTTATTTTTGTGCCATTTCGAAATGGCCAACCGTCAGGTCTTCCACAAGATGTACTGTCGGGATTTTTAAGCGATCAGGGTGATGCACTTGGCCGCCCTGTTGGCGTAGCGGTTGATCGTTCCGGGGCTATTTTAGTGGCTGATGATGTCGGCAATGTGATTTGGCGTGTATCACCCATCGGGACAATGATGGATCACCGTCCAATCAATAAAACGATTAGCCCTGCTTCTGCGAGTCAACAGCCTGTAAGTTCACAATCTGATTCAGAAAAAGCAGCCCAGTAATCATGGCTGAATAAAATGACATAAAAAAAAGCCCGACATCCTATCGGGCTTTTTCGTATGGGTGAGTTAAGCATGACTCCTGTCTTGCTTCACGATCCTGGTGTATGAACGTTTTATTGTTGTTTTCTGTTCCGGAACTTCCTGTTCCTGTATGACTTCATCATAGGAAAAAAATCTGGCTGTGCCCATCCGCAAAATCCTTAAATTGATGTGCGCCAGAGCGTACAGAGCCGAGTAATTTTTATTCCGATAGTAGTCCGTAGAATTTGTGGATTTTTCTGGCACAGCAACTATTAAGAAATCAGCAAAACTGACTATTTTTTAATAAAATTATTGGCAAGAGATTTTATGTTAAATAAAACCTAAAACATTAGATCTCTTTCATAAATCAAAAAATGTTTAATATTTGATTTTTTTAAATCAGCACGGCCTCATTTGATTGATTTAATTTTTTTGCCTTTTCGTAGGCAATCTCTCTACTTTTGAAAGGTCAAAAGTAGACAAAAACCTTTTATTTCCCATACACGACATCCTTGTCGTGATGGGAAATGTGTGGCATCCATGCCACACTCATGAATCTAATATTGACTAAAATCTATTTTCAATTTTGGCTTTACGAACAATTTTTAGTTTCTAAAATGATTTATGAAAGAAGTCTATTACAAAAGCTGTTTGCATATGGGAAAAAACATCATTCCTAAAATTAGAACACCCAATATTATTACTATGAAACTATACAATCGCATTGATTGACTGGGTTAAAAAAAATGTCATTCGAGCAGATTAAACCTATTTAATAGCAATCACAATTAAAGAACAATAATATGTTATTGAATTAATTTATTTTTTATAAAGTATGGATTTTTTATAAAAAAAACAAATATATATATAAAAAAACTTGATTATTTCTGTTTTTAGTGTATATTTAACTTAACTAGAAAAAAGTCTTGTTTCGGTAAATCTTCTTTAAGTATCGCAGTTTTAGTCATAATCCTTCGTTTTTTTCAGATTTTAAGTCTCATTCTTTATTATTTCAAAGTTATAATCAGTCAACAAAATGACTAAAAAATTATTAAAATTAGTAGGATATATTATGTCAAACTCAAATGTTGTTAAAGGTACTGTTAAGTGGTTTAACGAAACTAAAGGTTTTGGTTTCATTCAACAAGAATCGGGTCCAGACGTTTTTGCTCATTTCAGCGAAATCGCGAGTTCAGGTTTCAAAACCTTACTTGAAGGCCAGCAAGTTGAATTCAGTATAGCTCAAGGTCAAAAAGGACCGAATGCTGTAAATATTGTTGCTATCTAAGTAATAATAGGCAGCAATAAAAAGCACTCATGAGTGCTTTTTTTATACTTTAAAATTTGTTTTCAAAATTGAAAAAAAAATCTCTAAAAAATAGGATATAAGTTGTTAAAAATAAATGATTTAATTGCAAAATCTAAAAATGGTACTGAAATTATTGTTTCATTAATTCCTCTCAATAAAATGCAGAATACACGTCAAGGTTTTAAACAAATTGAAGTCGGTAAAAGAGTTCTGCTGGAATCTGGAATCGAGGTTGATTTAAATTTGGATGGCCGTACATTTTACACTTCTCCAAATCAGTTATTTAAATTAAACCATAAAGTTCCTTAGAGATAAAATTAATAAACATCAATAAATTAGGTTTTTCCCACTAAAATTTTATTAAGGGTATATATGTTTAAACAGAGTCTCAGCGTGAAAGATCAGTTTGGTGTTAAACACGCTATTCAAGCAACAGTGGATCATCAGTTTGCCAACACGCAATCTCATTCGAATATAAAATATATCACCGTTGATGGTGAAGATATTCGACCTGGTTTTGAAATGTTTTTCCAAAGTACTTTGAGTGGAAAAATTTTTAAAATCTTATAGATAATAATAATTTGTATTAGATCATTACGTGTTAGCTAAAGATAATCTAGATTCAATTTTAGAAAGTAAAAAAAACTAGCATCTAATTGGAACTAAACCTTTATTTGTATATACCAAAGTACCTGCTGGAAAGCCTGTACTTATCTTATGATGTAAGGTGATTAACTTCTCTTTTATCTGTTTATATTTTTAATTGATAATTAATCAGTTTTTCTAAAATTAACATCATACACTTTATACGAAATTAAAATTTATTTTTATAAATCATTGATTTAAGCATAATGAAAAAACCTAATCTTTACAAATTAGGCTTTTTAAATGATTTTTCACGTTCCACGATCTTAATTCATTTTTAAATCTAAAAATAAAAGAAAAGCCTCCTATATTGGGAGGCTTTTTTGAATATCAGATTACGAATAAAAACTCGGATCAGGCACTTTAGCCGTTAACACCCACTCCCCAATTTCCTGATACTTATAATCAATCGGATCATGCAGCGTCTGGGTACGGACATTACGCCAGAAACGGTCCAGGTTTAATTTGGCTGTGGTGGCACGAGCACCCATCACCTGGAAAATATTTTGTGTCACAAATAGCGAAGTATTGGTTGCTGCAATTTTAGCAGTCGCAATGGCAATACTCACTTCACCGCGTTGCTCGGCTGTTAAATCTTCGCCAATCTCCCAGGCTTTCTGTAGTGTCTCTACTGCTTTATTTGCCAGTAAACGCACACCTTCAAGCTGCACATAAAACTCGGCAAAATGCTTTTGCGTAAACGGATCATTTATGGCATTTTCAGCCAAAGATTTGGACCAGGCTTTTTGACTTTGCACGGTTTGTCTGGCGGTTTCAAAAGCCCCTTCTGCCACACCTAAAAACAGATGCACAAAAATCAGTTGCGCAATCAGCGGACGTAGGCTCGAATACGGCGTACTGAGTGGTCCCGGATTGAGCAGTAATTCATGATGTTGAATTTTAACCTGCTCAAAGTGACTGGTACCACTATCGGTCTGGCGTTGTCCCATATTGTTCCAGTCACCTAAAAAACTCACCCCTTCACGTGCGGTCGGAATCACAGCTATCAGCAATTTGCCTTCATCGTTATAGCCCGAGCATAGCAATACATCTGAATCGATCGAACCTGAGCAAAAGCTTTTATCACCATGAAACACGTATTCGTTTTCCGAAATTTTTTCTGCTGTAGTCCGACGATCTAGCGGATTTAAGGTATTGCCCCAAAACAGGTTTTCTTTGGCTGTTTGTTCAAACCATTTGCCATACTGTTTAGGCTGTGAAAACAGTTGCACCGTCGCAATCAGCAAATGATGAAAGCCATAAACATGCGCCAGTGAACTGTCGACCTGGGCAATGACCTGAATGGTCTGAAATACCGTTTTCCAGTCCGCGCCCTGCCCCCCATATTGCGATGGAATGGCAAGTCCCAGTAAACCACTTTGACGGATTAAATCACGTTCAAATTTAGGATTTCCACCTTGCTTGTCGCGTTCCGCAGCGGTGATTGCAAATTGTTCCGCAAGTTGTTGAGCGATGTGTAATGGATTTGAAGTTAAAAGTGGAGATGAAGCATTCATAATATGATCTGATTATTGCTATATTTTTAGCTTAGCAGATGATGTTTTGCTGCATTATCTGAATGCCTGAAGTCTTTATACATAAAATAAAAATACCGCCTGAAAATAAGGCGGTATTTTGATCAACTCCTTACTTGTCGGGATAGACCGTTGCAATCAGATTGTCCACCACTTGTGGATCGGCCAGGGTTGAAGTATCTCCCAAAGTATCCAGTTCATTGGCGGCAATTTTTCTTAATATACGGCGCATGATTTTACCGGAACGGGTTTTCGGTAAAGCCGGTGCCCAATGCAAAGCATCCGGTGTAGCCACAGGTCCCAACACCTTACGTACCCAGTTGATCAGTTCATGACGCAGTTCTTCGGATTCTTCAAAATTTGCCTGTAAGGTGACGAATGCACAGATGCCCTGACCCTTAATGTCATGCGGCATACCGACCACTGCCGCTTCAGCCACATGTTCATGTGCCACCAAGGCACTTTCCACTTCTGCCGTACCCAAACGGTGGCCGGAAACATTCAGTACGTCATCGACCCGTCCGGTAATCCAGTAATAGCCATCCTTGTCACGGCGGGCCCCATCTCCGGTGAAATAAGTCCCCGGATAAGTCGAGAAATAGGCTTCGATAAAACGTTCAGGATCACCCCAGATGGTACGCATCTGACCCGGCCAGGAATCCTTGATGATCAGATTACCTTCGGCTTCACCTTCAATCTCCTTGCCTTCAGCATCGACGATGGCCGGTTGTATGCCAAACAATGGTCGGGTGGCAGAACCCGGTTTTAAATCGGTTGCACCCGGCAGAGGTGAAATCAGGATTCCGCCGGTTTCGGTTTGCCACCAGGTATCGACAATTGGACAGCGACTTTCACCGACCACGGTGTAATACCAGTTCCAGGCTTCCGGATTGATGGGTTCACCCACGGAACCGATCAGGCGCAAGCTACTGCGGTCGCTTTCACGAACAAAAGTATCTCCTTCTCGCATCATGGCACGAATCGCCGTGGGTGCGGTATAGAGAATGGAAACATTATGCTTATCGACAATATGACCGGTACGCGCCCAGGTTGGATATTGCGGTACACCTTCAAACATCACCGTGGTGGTGCCATTGGAAAGTGGGCCATAGATCACATAGGAATGCCCGGTAATCCAGCCCACGTCCGCAGTACACCAGAACACATCATCCTGCTTAATATCGAAGACTTCACGGAAAGTAGAGTTCACGTAAGTTAGATAGCCACCAGTCGTATGCAACACTCCTTTAGGCTTGCCTGTTGAACCCGAGGTATACAGAATGAATAGCGGATCTTCAGCATTCATCGGTTCAGGCGGGCAGATTTCATTCACCGACATGATTTCCATGTGATACCACAGGTCACGTCCTTCCTTCAGCTCAATCGGATTACCGGTACGGTGTACCACAATCACATGTTCAACCGATTCAGTTCCGGCAATTTTCAAGGCTTCATCAACATTAGCTTTGAGCAGAATCGGCTTACCGCCGCGCATGCCTGAATCGGCGGTAATCACCATTTTGGCCTGACTGTCTTCAATCCGGCTGGCCAGAGAATCGGGAGAAAAGCCGCCAAATACCACACAATGCACTGCGCCAATCCGGGCGCAGGCCAGCATCGCAATTGCGGCTTCAGAAACCATCGGCATATATAGCACCACCCGGTCGCCTTTTTTAATCCCATTCTTTTTCAGGACATTGGCAAAACGGCAGGTTTCATCATGCAGTTCTTTAAAGGAAATGATTTTATGCCGTGAAGGATGGTCCCCTTCCCAGATAATGGCCGGCTTGTGTGGATGTTCTTTTAAATGGCGGTCTAGACAGTTGGCACTCAAATTTAGCTGTCCATCGGCGAACCATTCGATCTTGAAATTGTTCTTGTCGAAACTGGTATTTTTGACCTGGGTAAAAGGTTTAATCCAGTCCAGTTTTTTAGCCTGTTCAGCCCAATATTCATCAGGCTGCTCGATGGATTTCTGATAACGCTCGAAATATTCAGATTCATTGGTGCGAGCGGTTTTTTTAAATTCTTCTGGTACAGGATAGATTTCATTCATTGCTTACTTCCTTGATCTTATTCATCTCATCACGAGATGTTATGCCGCGTTATTGCTTTATTTATTAACTGCGTATTTACAGTATGGCGATTATTTTTCAACCGCTTCAATCATGCTTTGGTCGTAGTTTATTTATACAATTTAAAACACATACCCCTTATCATATTCAATCAAAAATATGGTTTTATTCGTATCTGACCTGTTCTTTTAATCTTATAATTTAAGCATAGAACGTACTGTTAACTTTACAAAATACAATATTTTTCTTCTCTGAATTTTATTTGGAAAACGCGTATGAAACCGCAAGACTCCTCCCCCTTTTTTTCCCGATCTCAACCGGCCAAGGCAGATAATCCGCTTTCTCCAGAAGGGCGTTTCGGTCGTCTGAGTTCAATTGGCTGGTATGGGTTTGTGCATTTAATTGCTTTTTTTGCCACGATTGCCTTCAGTCTGGCGCTGGGTATTTTTAATGTGCATACCCTGTCTATGAGCAATCAGTTCGTCAATACCCTGACCGGAATAGCGGGACTAGGCTTTGTCGTGATACTGGTGCTGTATGTTTATTTCTTGATGGTGATTACGGTACGCCGCCTGCATGACCTGAACCGTAGTGGCTGGCTGATCTTGCTGTTTTTGCTGCCACTGGTCAATATTTTTATGGGACTGTATCTGCTTTTGGGTTCGGGCAGCAAAGGCATCAACAACTATGGCTTGCCGCGTGAAACACCGGTCTTGGAGAAAATATTGGCCTGGTTGATCATTATCATCACTGTGTTAAGTTTCTTGGCTTCAGGCAGCATCGTGTCTTATAGGTTTGGTGCCGGTGAACTGGAAATGCCACAAAAAGTGATTCAAAAAGGTACTGCATACTTTTAAACAGGCTGACAGTTTTCTCACAAAACTATAGTGAATGCCGCATATTGCTGGTTAAATTATTGCTGAGTTTCAGGCAAAATACCGGCCAATGATCATAATCCGGAATATCTGTGGCTGAACAAAACAATGCCTTGAATGATGTGACTCAAGGCACATCTCAACTCTTGCAAGAAGCAACCGAAAAAACCGCACAAACCGTGCTCGAACATACGGCAAAGTATAACGATGCCTACTCGACCATCGATAAATTTGTCGAGGCATTCTGGGAACGTTTACCTTATATCTGTATTGCACTGGTGGTATTTACCATCTTCTATTTACTGTCAAAATTGTTTAAATTTTTTGTCCGTAAAGCCTTGGCCGACCGCAGCTATACCAAACAGAATCTGGTCCTTGTTCTCAACCGGGTCGGTAGTTCAGCTATTATTTTCTTTGGTTTCCTGATTGCGATGGTGATTTCCATCCCGGGCTTTACTCCAGGTCAGCTGATGAGTGCCTTGGGGATTGGTTCGGTTGCGATCGGTTTCGCATTCAAGGACATCTTCCAGAACCTGCTATCCGGTATTTTGATTTTACTAGGCGAACCGTTCCAGATTGGTGATGACATCATTGTCTCTGGCATGGAAGGTACGGTTGAAGATATCCAGATTCGTGCAACATTTTTACGCTCACCGGATGGCCGCCGCATCGTGATTCCAAACGCCACGGTTTATACCAGTGCAGTCACAGTAAATACCGCTTATCAGCGCCGTCGTTGTGAATTTGTAGTGGGTATTGGCTATGAAGATGATATCCAGAAAGCCAAAAGCATTATCATGAGTATTCTGGACAAAGATCCAACCATTTTGAGCCAACCAGGTTTTGCAGTGAACGTGAATGCCCTGGCAGATTTCTCGATTAACCTGAATGTGCGCTGGTGGGTCGATACCACTGAAACGACTACTGCTGCTTCCATCAGTGAAGTTCAGGAACATGTGATTCAAGGTTTTGCTGAACACGACATTTCTATTCCTTATCCGGTACAGGAAGTGAAAATGTATCGTGGTAGTAGCGATGCTGAAGCGCCTGAATCAGCTCGCGCTAAATAAGCGCCCGAGTACGTAGGGAATTACGGTTTCGGTTCGAATAATACGGTTGCCTAAGCTCACCGCTTGGCAGCCGTTTTTTATCAGTAAATCCACTTCATAGGGAATAAAGCCGCCTTCTGGCCCAATCACAATGCTACACGGATGATCAATCGCAAACGGCATTTTGATGTCTGCATAAGGATGGGCTACATAAGCCGGACATTCCGCAGTAATTAAACTGGGTAAGACATCTTCTACAAAAGGCTTAAAGCGTTTATAGATTTCAATTTTTGGCGCAATGGTATCGCCAGCCTGTTCCAGACCCAGTGTTATATATTGATCCAGCTGCTGTAAAAATGGGGTTTGCCAATAGCTTTTATCTACCCGATAGCTATGCAGCAAAATAATTTTTTCCACTCCCAAGGTGACGCTATCCATAATCAGGCGGCGCAGCACTTTTGGACGCGGCATGGCGACAATTAAAGTGACCGGTAATTTTGCCGGAACCATTTCTTCTTTAATGGGTTTTAATTTTATGGCGTGTTCGGTCACTTCGACAATTTCTGTGAGATAGCGTTGCCCTTCCCGAATCCCGACTTTTAGAGTATCTCCGACTTGGATATCAACATGCGTGCGTAAATGTTCAAGCTGACGTTTGGCGCTAATCGTCCAGATTTCAGATTCAGTTTGGCGCGGGTCAAGGAGGACGATGTTCATAGAATCCAGTACTTAAAAAATATGTAATCATGCGATACGCGTAAAAGTCATCCACAACTGTTCGAGGCAGGACTGCTTCTGCTCAAAAAAGTTTCTGCGAAATTTCTGTAAGATGATGGTATCTGACGAGTTTTGTGGATGACAAATGGTTTTGTTACTTTTGCCAAAACAAAAGTAAAAGAAGAGCTCCTGACCATGAATAAATAATGACAAGACTCCGCCTCAAAAAAATGCACAAAATAATTCAACAATAGCCAGCTGAATATCTCAAAGAGATTAAAGATACCGGTCAATCACCGTAATATGCTTTGCTAAAGAACCTGCATTTTTAAGCATGATCTGCTGTGCTTGCTGATTCAGCTGTTCTGCAGCACTGTGATTATTTAACAACTCCATCAAAACTTTCGTTGCCTGCTCGGCATCCTCCACAACTTTAACGCCGTCTACAGTTACAAATTCATCGACAATGGTCTGGAAGTTAAAGTAATTTTTGCCCAAAACCGTCGGTACATTTAAAGCAATCGGTTCTAAAATATTATGCCCACCACCCGGTTCATTCAACGATCCCCCTACAAAACAGACATGGCTGAGTGCATACCATAGCCACATCTCGCCCATCGAATCGGCCAAATAGACTTGGGTATCAGGCTGAATAGATTCACCTAAACTGCGACGTTGAGTCTCTAGATTCAATGCTTGTGCAATCTGAAAAACTTCATCGAAGCGTTCCGGATGACGTGACACCACAATCACTACAATCTCTGGATGTTGCGTAAGATAAGGCTTTAACGCGTTAAGTATTTTTTGTTCTTCTGGCGCATGCGTACTGGCAATAGTAATAATTTTACGTGCTGCTAAATTCCAGTCTTGCTTGAGTTGCTGAGCCTGTTGAATAAAGCTTTCAGGTGCATGAATATCAAATTTGATACTACCCAATACCTGACTTTTATTTTCAGGCATGCCTAAATTCAGGAATCGCTGCAAGGTGGCCTGGTCTTGTGCCAATAGCTGGTCTAAACCACTCAGCATGCCTCGGCTAAGCCCTTGAACTTTGCTGTAGCCTTTGGCGGATTTTTCCGAAAGACGGGCATTAATCAATAAGCATGGCACTTTAAATTGCTGCGCCTGATCAATTAAATTCGGCCAAATTTCAGTTTCCACCAAAGCCAGTAATTTCGGCTGATATTTTTGATAAAACGCCTGAACTAATTTTTTCTGATCGGCAGGTAAATACACCGCCTGAAACAAATGCTCATAGGGTGCTTTTAAAAATAGTGATTTGGCACGTGCCTGTCCGGTCTTGGTGGTATTGGTCACTAAGACAGCATGACCCAATTTTAAATAGTGTTCGATTAAGGGTTGTGCCGCATTGGTTTCCCCCACCGACACCACATGAAACCAGATGGCGTGCAAATTTTTGGGCGCTTGAAATGGGCCAAAACGCTCAAGACATTCTTGTTGCAATTGCTCCACATTCAACGCACGTTTTTTGATCCGCCATTGATACAATGGTTTAATGATTGATAATGCTGCGTTGTACCAAAAAGGAGTAGCCAAACAAGTTGCCTCAAAGAATGTTCAATCGGCAAAATATAACAGAGCAGCCTCCACATGTTAATGAATTCTGCTCTGTGACATCATTTATTCTGTTTTATGGAAGTAGCTGCTTAACTTTCAGCAAGCTGTTTATTCAGGAATGGATAGTCAATATAGCCTTCTGCCACATCGGTTCCAATCATGTTTTCCAGCTTCAATTCATTCAGCGGTTCATCTTCCACCAAACGTTCAAACAGGTCAGGATTGGCAATATAAGCCTTACCGAAAGACACCGCTTCGGCTTTACCCGATGCCAATAATTCAAGCGCATCTTCACGGCTTAAACGCATATTGGCAATATACGGCACACCATTTGAACGTGCTTTCATATCCAGACTGATGCTGTCTTCCGCCAGATATTCACGGGTAAAGAAGAAGGCAATTTTACGCTGACCCAATTGTTCCAGTACATAGCCAAAGGTTTCTTGAGGATTGGCATCGCCCATATCATGTTCATCGCCACGCGGTGCCAGATGCACACCGACACGACCTGCGCCCCACACTTCAATCAGTGCATCCACCACTTCAAGCAAGAAACGCGCACGGTTTTCAACCGAGCCACCATAGAGATCGATACGTTTATTGGTTGAAGTTTGCAAGAACTGGTCAATCAGATAACCATTCGCCGCATGCAGTTCAACGCCATCAAAACCGGCAGCTTTGGCACGAATGGCAGACTGTTTATATTGCTCAGTAATCGCTTGAATTTCTGAAATTTCCAGTGGACGAGGCACCACATATTCACGTTTTGGACGCAATAGACTGACATAACCGGCTTGCTGCACATTACTGGCTGAAACTGGTGTTGCACCATTTAACAGATCCGGGTGCGATACACGACCGACATGCCACAATTGCGCCACGATCAAACCGTCTTTGGCATGCACAGCACTAGTGACCAGTTTCCAGCCTTCAACTTGCGCATCAGTAAATAAGCCCGGCGTTTTTTCATAACCATTGGCTTCTTCCGAAATCACGGTTGCTTCTGAAATGATTAAACCTGCACTTGCACGTTGCGCATAGTATTCAGCCATCATTGGTGTAGGTACACGGTCAACGGTGGCACGGCTACGTGTTAATGGTGCCATCACCACGCGGTTTTTAAGTTTAAGTTCACCAAATTGAATCGGTGTTGAAAAATCTGTCATCCAGCAATCCTCTTACAGCTTGCACGGACTGATTAAAGTCTAAAGCGCATGCTGTAAATGTTGTAAAAACTCTTCGATCAGTGCTTCATTACGCGAGAAATAAGACCATTGCCCATATTTAGTGACATGAATCAGTCCTGCCTGTTGCAGTACCGATAAATGATTGGACATGGTTGATTGAGAGATATCGGCAATTTTTTCCATCTGCCCTGCGCACACGCCACGACTAAAATCAGTTCCACATTCTTCAGCGGAAATATAGCGTTCAGGTTCTTTTAAACATTGCAGAATCTGACGTCTAATCGGGTTGGCTAAGGCTTTATAAATTGCTTCTGTGTCCATCTCATTTCACTCATGTTCATGATCAGCACCTTACCTAGAATCATTATATCGAATTTATACGATATTAATATCGAAATTTGTCGATATTGTATATTCATTTTGTAAATTGCTGCAATCTTGTACAAATTCACTCTATTCTAACATTGTCTGATCAACGGGTTGGAGGAACTCAACTCACCCAATTTTAAAGCTAAAAAAACAGAGGACTGGCCTCTGTTTTTTTGGCAATAAACTTATAAACCCTGTTTTAAACTGGCTTCAATAAATTTATCCAGATCACCATCAAGGACTGCGCCGGTGTTCGAGCTTTCTACACTAGTACGCAAGTCTTTAATTCGTGAGTCATCCAGTACGTATGAACGAATCTGGCTGCCCCAACCGATATCAGATTTGGTATCTTCCAGTGCCTGCGCAGCATCAGTACGTTTTTTCATCTCTAATTCATAGAGTTTTGCACGTAACTGTTTCCAGGCATGATCACGGTTAGCATGTTGTGAACGCTGGTTCTGACATGCCACTACAATACCTGTTGGTGCATGGGTTAAACGCACCGCAGAATCGGTTTTGTTAATATGCTGACCACCGGCACCCGATGCACGATAAGTATCGGTACGGACATCTGCAGGATTGATATCAATTTCAATGTTGTCATCAATTTCAGGTGAAACAAACACAGCCGAGAATGAAGTATGACGACGGTTACCCGAGTCAAATGGCGATTTACGCACTAAACGGTGGACACCGGATTCGGTACGTAACCAGCCATAGGCATACTCACCTTCAACGCGGATTGTTGCCGATTTAATCCCCGCAACATCACCGTCAGACTCTTCCATCAATTCTGCTTTAAAGCCGTGACGTTCAATCCAGCGCATATACATACGAAGTAGCATTGAAGCCCAGTCTTGTGCTTCTGTACCACCAGAACCGGCCTGAATTTCCACATAACATGGGTTCGGATCCATCGGATTACTGAACATACGACGGAATTCAAGTTTTGCCAGTTCAGCTTCAGACACATCTAATTCTGCTTGTACATCTTCAAGCAAGCTTTCGTCATCTGCTTCAACCGCTAAATCAAGCAACGCTTGCGCATCTTCAAGCTGTGTTGATAAACCTTCAAGCACATTTAATACGTTTTCAAGCTCGCCTTTTTCTTTGGCCATCGCTTGCGCACGACTTTGATCATTCCAGATTGCTGGATCTTCTAACTCGCGGAGAACCTCTTCTAAACGCTCTTTTTTCAGATCGTAGTCAAAGATACCCCCGTAGTGTTTGACCACGGTCGTTTAAGTCTTTTAATTGGTTTAGATAAGGATTAATTTCCACGTGAATTACTCTCAATCAGAATATTAGGCTTAAATAGCCGTCGATTATAACACAGAGCGTCGATGCAATTTTAGAGGGCTTATGCGTACTAACAGTTAAACAAAATGTCTTTTTTATTAAAAATATGCATGTTTTTTAAGCATTATTACAATTTTTTAACAACAATAACCTTTGGGGTTTTTACGCACCGCACACTATTAGCGCTCGGTCTTGCTGCAATTGCTTGTTCAAATTTTGCTTATAATGCTCAATTAAATGGTGGGTTCACTTACACTGATCATGATGATAATTTTACCGATATAGACAATCAATTTGAGCTAAAAGGCATTTTTTACTTCAATCCTGTTTCTACTAAAATGCACCTCTTTCGGTTATATGCTTTGATCTGATGTGCTATTCGCTGCAGGTATTGACGGCTATCAAGGCGATACTGACTGGGACGACAATCGCTTCGCCGTACGTGCCAAATATGTAGTACCCCATGAGCCAGAGTCAATTTTTGAATCTGGAGGCTGACAGTGCATTTGACGATACAGATAGTTTGACACTTGGCGCAGACTACTATTTCGACCAAGCTTTCAGCTTGGGTACGGCTAATAATATTCAAGATGATGGCGAAGATGACGTGGATTTCTTCTCCATTCGTTCTAAATATTTCATTAATTCTAACTTTGCAGTGGGTGGCGAAGTGGGTTTTGGTGATGATGTTCAAGCATTCAATATCAATGCAACTTATCGTTTTTAATTGAAAAACAAGCACTAAAATAAATGCTTTAAAGCACTTTCCATCGCGAGTGTTTTTTATTATTTACGGATTATTATGTTACAAAATACTTAAAATCTTATTAAAAATTCACATAAATCCATTAACTCTCCACAATTTTAATAAAACAAAACATTTTAATAATTATATATTTTTCAAATATTTAATACTATTAAATTACATAAGATTACGTTAGAAACATTTGAGTAACCTTGCAAGGATTGACCTGCCTTCATTTTACTCTAGACTAAAAGTTGTAACAAAAAATGTATTAATTTTAACCACAAATTTGAGGGGTAGTATCCATGAAAAAATTAGCCATTGCTTCAGCACTTCTTTCTGCTCTAGCAATTACAGGTACAGCAAATGCATACCAAGCCGAAGTAGGTGCAGCAGCCGCTTACGTAGATCCAGATAATGGTAGCTCAGGTAGTGCTTTTGGTGTAGATGGTACTTATTACTTCAACCCCGTTCAAACTCGTAATGCGCCACTTGCAGAAGCGGCTTTCCTTGACCGTGCAAGCAATGTAAATGCCCAAGCAACATTTGCTGACCGTGGTGACCTAGATAACAATACCTATGGTGTTGGTGCTGAAGTTTTCGTACCAAATTCTGACTTTTATTTAAGCGGTAACATCAGTAAAAATGAAGCAGAACGTTTCAACATACTGGGTCAAAAATATGATTTTGATACCACTTATTATTCAGCTGAAGTCGGTTACCTTCCCGCTCCTGGCCTATTGATTGCCGCTGGTGTGAAAGGTTATGACAACGACAATGATGATGGTGTAGATCCTACAGTTCGTGCCAAATACGTGACTACACTCAGTAATGGTAAAGACATCAACCTAGAAGCGGGTGCTGCATTTGGTGATCTAGACGAATACAACCTTGCTGCAGATTACTTCATTGATAAATCACTCAGTGTTGGTGCTGACTACCACAACAATGACTTAACTGATCAAAATGAATTTGGCATTAATGCCCGTAAATTCTTTACTGAGCAAGTAAGTCTTGAAGGTCGCGTTGGTTTCGGTGAAGTGGGTAATAACGACTACAATTCATTCGGTGTAGCTGCTAAATACCGCTTCTAAGCATTTCTTCACCAGTTTTCATAAATGGCCCATCTTCGGATGGGCTATTTTTTTGCCCTCAAATTAAGCATTTAGGTAGAAAATGCAGATTGACTGTGCGATTATTTAATATACAATTCGTTACAATTGTAATATAAAAATCATATTTTATAACAAAGAGAGAAATCTAAATGCTTAAAAAACTTGCTCTTGCTACAGCACTTTTGGCTAGCCTAGGAACTGCACATGCTTATCAAGCTGAAATCAATGCTGCATATGAAAATACCGACATTGATGACAGTAACGACATTGATACTTATGCAATTGGCGGGAAATATTATTTAAATGGTGTTCAAGTTAGAAATACTCCTCTCGCTGAAGCAGCTTTTTTAAGCAAAGCAAGCAATATCGGTCTTGGCTATGCCAATGCCAGTACTGATGATGATTTGGCAGACTTAGAAATCGATACTGTTGGGGTAAACGGTGAATTTTTTATTCCTAACTCACAGTTTTATGTTTCTGGAAGCTTAAATCGTGCTGAAGTGACTGTTGAAACAGCTTTTGGCAAAGCTTCAGATGATAACGTAGGCTATGCATTAGAAGCTGGCTATCTTCCTGTAGATGGATTACTTATTGCTGCGGGTATTTCTAAAGAAAACATTGATCCGGTATATGTTTCAAAAAATGGCTTCATAGACACTTTTACCAATATAGCCTCTGTAGCAGATGAGACTGCTGTGACTTTACGCGCAAAATACGTCACTCAAATTGGCAATCATTTTACCAATTTTGAGGGAGCAACATATTTTGGAGATGAAACTGCATATCGTCTAGGTGCAGACCTTTACCTCGATCCTACACTTAGTGTTGGTATTTCCTTGGCTGATTCAACTATTGAAGATTCAGATACCATTTTCAGTATTCGTGGTCAGAAATTCTTTACTCCAGCCATTGCTGCTGGTGTGAACTACACGACTACTGATGGTGCGGACTCTTTTGGAATCAACGGTACTTTTCGCTTCTAAGCTTTAAGATTAAAAACAAAAACCGCTCAAGTGAGCGGTTTTTTATTGTTCCAAATGGATCACGCGTAGTTGTAAGCTGACGTTGCCATTGAATTCATTTTTATCAATTTCATAGACCAGTCGTACACTGCCCTGCATGGCATCAAATTCAAATTTGTCTCGCGCATTAAATGCGATTGCTTCTACAATTTGACCATTTTGCAAAGCCAGACGCAACTTTAAATGCATTTCTTTCAGCCAACGATAATCCAGAATTTTAAACACCCCTTCAAAAATCGGTGATGGGAATTTTTGTCCCCAAGGGCTTAAGTTTTGCAAAAAATCGACTGTTTCAATGTGAAAATATTCTGTTGGCAATTCACCATCGGTCCATAAAGTGGCATGAAAAAGCGACTCATCCATATTGGAGATCAACGCTTCAAACACCTGCTTAAATTCATCAAAATGCTGTTTTTCAAGGGTCAAACCCGCCGCAGCGGCATGTCCGCCAAAATGACTGACCAAATGCGGATGCTGTTCGGCAATCATTTCAATAGCATCGCGTATATGCACACCTTCTATGGAGCGGGCCGAGCCTTTAATATGAATGCCATCTTCATCTGCCGCAAAAACGATACTGGGACGGTGAAACTGTTCTTTCAGGCGACCAGCCACAATACCAATTACACCCTGATGCCAATGCGGTTCAAATAAAATTAACGCAGCAGGCAAATGCTCTTGATCCAACTCAAGCTGGGTAAGTTCAGACAGCGCCTCCTGCTTCATCTGAGTCTCGACCTGGCGACGCTCAGTGTTCAATTGATTTAATTGCTGAGCTAAGGGATAGGCTGTTTGCAAATCGGCAGCCAGCAGACACTCAATACCGATATCCATGGTTTCCATGCGTCCAGCCGCATTAATACGCGGGCCAAGCACAAAACCCAAATCTTGAGCTTTTAAGGATGCTGGATCACGTCCGGCAATATCCAGTAATGCACTAATCCCTGCACGACACTGATTTTGCTGAATACGCTTTACCCCAGCATCGACCAAAATGCGATTGTTATAATCCAGGCTTGCGACATCGGCATAAGTCCCAAGTGCAACCAGATCTAGATACTGGGCGACCTTTGCAGTGGACTTGCCTAATTGACTGCGATAACTGGATAAATTGGCAAGCAGGTAAAATGCCACCCCTACCCCAGCCAGAGCTTTGCTGGGAAATTCACAGCCTAACTGGTTCGGATTGACCACGGCTTCTGCTTTAGGGGTTTCTTTGGTGGTTAAGTGATGATCGGTAATAATCACCTGCATGCCATGTGCTTGTGCCTGTTCAACTCCGGCATGGCTGGAAATGCCATTATCTACCGTAACCAGTAAATCTGGCTGGAAAGTGGTAAAAGCCAAATCGGCAATAGCCGGTGTTAAACCATAGCCATATTTAAAACGATCCGGCACTAGATACACGACATTCGCACCCATATCCCGCAAGGCTAAAATCATCAATGCCGTGCTGGTAGCACCATCAGCATCATAATCGCCTACAATCACGATTTTCTTTTGCTGATCAATGGCTAAGTCAATCAGCTGAATCGCTTGCTCTAAACCTTTCATGGTCGGTGCTAAAAGATGCTTCAGTTTCAGTTCAAGTTCTTGTTCCGATTGCACACCACGGCGCGCTAAAATTTGCGCAATAAACGGCGACACGCCCTGAAAATTTTCAGGGCGTGTAATAAACGGTCTTTGCTGAATCAGTGTTTTTGGCATTAAGGCATGAGTCGTTGTAATGTCCACTTAGCATCGATTCTTTCATAACACAAGCGGTCATGTAAACGGTTTGGACGACCTTGCCAGAACTCATAATAATCTGGCGTCAAGCGATAGCCGCCCCAGAATACCGGTTTAGCCAGAACAGCTTTGTCATTGACCTGATTTTGCAAAATTTGAAAACGTGACTGTAATTCTTCCCGGCTGGCAATCACTCCGCTTTGTGGCGTACTGATATGCGCTGCAATCTGGCTATCGCGTGGGCGTTTATGGTAGTAATCGGTCGATTCTTCTAAAGAGATTTTCTCAACTCGACCACCCACACGGATTTGGCGTTCTTGCTCAGGCCAATAGAACAGCAATTCGGCATAAGGATTTTCTGCCAAATCCTGGCCTTTTTGGCTGTCGTAATTGGTATAAAAATCATAACCCGCTTCAGTCGCACCACGTAATAATAGGGTACGCACATGCGGACGGCCTTGTGCATTCGCAGTTGCCAATGACATGGCATAGGGTTCATGCAGTTTCGCTTCTAAAGCATGGTTAAACCAATTCAAGAATTGCTCATGCGGGTTTTCAGCCGCATGAGTTTCGTGTAATTCCCCTTTTTGGTAACTTAAGCGCAGTTCGCTTAAGTCTTTAATCAGATCATTCATATTATTCCCTTATGCTGCGTTAGAGCGTACACAATCTGCAAGCTGATTGGCCAAATCGGTTACTTCCTGAAGATTGTCACCTTCTACCATCACCCGAATAACCGGCTCTGTTCCTGATTTACGGATCAGTAAACGACCACGGCCCTTCAATTGTTCTGCTGCCTGATCAAATTCAGCCACCAATGCCGGCACAGAGTACGGGTCAAACATTTCCGCCAGACGCACATTCACCAATACATTCGGTAATAGGGTAAAACCTTCAACCAATTCATGCAGGGCTTTTTGTTGCTCGACCATCACGGTTAATACCTGTAATGCGGCAATAATGGCATCACCTGTCGTACTCTTGTCTAAAGTCAGAATATGACCTGATGGTTCACCACCAATCACCCAGCCATTTTCGTCCAAAGCTTGCAAGACATAACGGTCACCTACTTTGGCACGCACAAATGGAACCTGGGCTTTTTCCAAAGCCAGTTCAAGCGCCATATTGCTCATGACCGTACCCACAATACCTGCAGGTTTGTGCTTGCCCTGAGTAGCCAAAATGTACAGGATATGGTCGCCAGTGATCTGCTCACCGTTTTTATCCACCATAATCACGCGGTCTGCATCACCATCAAAGGCAATACCCAAATCTGCCTGATGTTCAAGCACGGCCTTTTGCAGGTTTTCCGGATGGGTTGAACCGCAGTCCTGATTGATGTTTAAGCCATCTGGTTCGTTATACAGTGCCACAACTTTGGCACCCAGTTCTTTAAATACCGATGGTCCCACGTTATAGGCAGCACCATTGGCACAGTCCACCACAATTTTTAAATTACTGAGGTCAAAATGGTATGGAAAGGTAGATTTACAGAATTCAATGTAACGGCCATTGGCATCTTTAACACGCACACTTTTACCCAGGTTTGCGGTATCTTCAATCTTTAACTCGTTTTCCAGTTCCTGGTTAATCGCATCTTGAATCTCATCGGGCAGTTTCCTGCCTTCACTGGAGAAAAACTTGATTCCATTATCAAAATAAGGATTATGCGAAGCTGAAATCACGATTCCCAAGCTGGCATGTAAAGCACGGGTTAAATGTGCAATTGCAGGAGTGGGTAACGGGCCAAGCAAATGCACATACACGCCCGCCGCATTTAAACCTGCCTGTAATGCAGATTCTAGAATATAGCCCGATAAACGGGTATCTTTGCCTAGAACGACGATGGGTTTATTTTTATTGCTATATTGTTTTAATACTTTGCCCGCAGCAAACCCAAGCTTGAGTGCAAATTCAGGTGTAATTGGAAGTTCCCCGAACTTTCCGCGGATGCCATCTGTACCAAAATAACTCATTCTTTACTCACTTCTTATACATGTAGATGGGATTTATCATCCAATTTTAGTCTTAATTACTTTACACCAAAATCAAAAAAGCCGTCATATAAATGACGGCTTTTCCTGAATTTGATTACTAAAAATCAACCAACACGGTAGTTAGGTGCTTCTTTGGTAATAGTCACGTCATGCACATGCGATTCAGACATACCTGCCGCTGTGATTTTCACAAACTTGGCATTTTGACGAAGATCGTTCACGGTAGCAGAACCGGTATAACCCATAGAAGAACGCAGGCCACCCATCATCTGGTGCACAATGTTACCCATAGGGCCTTTGTAAGGTACGCGACCTTCAATACCCTCTGGAACCAGTTTTTCAGCGCCAGCTTTCGAGTCCTGGAAATAACGGTCAGCAGAACCTGTTGCACCCGCCATTGCACCCAATGAACCCATACCACGGTAAGCTTTGTAATAACGACCCTGGAAGAATTCCACTTCACCTGGTGCTTCTTCAGTACCAGCCATCAATGAACCGACCATGATTGTACTTGCACCCGCACCAATTGCTTTGGCCATATCACCAGAGAAACGAATGCCACCATCTGCGATCAATGGAATTTGTTCTTTTAATGCATTGGCAACGCTGTCGATCGCAGAGATTTGCGGCATACCAATACCGGCAACAATACGAGTCGTACAGATTGAACCAGGACCGATACCCACTTTCACCGCATCCGCGCCTGCATCAAGAAGTGCAAGAGCAGCATCACCAGTGGCAATGTTACCGCCAATCACCTGAACTTGCGGATAGTTGGCTTTGACCCAACGTACGCGCTCAATCACGCCTGCAGAGTGACCATGTGCTGTATCTACAACAATGGCATCTACACCGGCTTCAACCAGTGCTTCAACACGGCTTGGCGTTTCTACACCCGTACCGACTGCGGCACCGACACGTAAACGACCAAGATCATCTTTACAGCTGTTTGGATAAAGTTCCGCTTTACGGAAATCAGTGACTGTAATCAAACCTTTCAGTTCGTTGTTGTCACCCACTACCAATACTTTCTCAATACGATTTTTTTGAAGAAGTGCCTGGATATTTTCTTTTGATTCGTTTTCGCGAACAGTCACGAGACGATCTTGACCTGTCATGATGTTGCTAACAGGTTGTTCCAGATTGGTTTCGAAACGTGTATCACGACCTGTCACAATGCCGACTACTTTGCCATCTTTAACAACAGGTACACCGCTGATATTGTTGGCTTGAGTGATTGCAATCAGTTCACGAACAGTGGTTTCTGGCGTTACGGTGATAGGATCTTTCACCATACCTGCTTCAAATTTTTTCACACGGCGTACTTCTGCAGCTTGTGCAGCAATATCCATGTTTTTGTGCAAGATACCAATACCACCATTTTGTGCCATTGCAATTGCCATACGGGATTCAGTCACCGTATCCATAGCTGCTGACACAAGAGGAATATTCAGGTTAATGCCACGAGTAAGGCGTGTCTTTAAGGAGACATCTTTTGGGAGAACAGTTGAGTAGGCAGGGAGTAATAAGACATCATCGAAGGTTAGAGCTTCTTGAACGATGGTCAACATAACAGTCTCACTGGTAATTTCCGTGCGCTATTATAAACAAAAAAAACAGTTTTATTCATGCTAATTTCAAACAGCAATGCAAAATAAATTTACATTACTGAATATCGGCCAACTTTTTTATTAAAAAACAGTCATTTTAATGCATGAGCATGTAAATTTGAGCGGGTACTCAATTAGCAGACCTGATCAAAATCCTCATCATTGGTCGACTCTAAAGATTCAAGCGGCACAAAAGGGATCATGCTATGCGCCCGTCTGGCCTTGTTGCATTGCTCATCGGCAATTTGCACTTCTTTGCATGAAGAGCTGCGTGCCTCATACATGCCACAACTGACCTGCTTGCCTATTTCACCGGTCAGGGCAATACAGCGCGGTGACTTTTGATTGGTTCCCGCCATACACGAATAAACTGCTGTTACAGGTTCCGTATAGTGTTCGGGCATGGCAAGCCCTTCTGCCCAATAAAATGAAACTCGAAAATAGGCGCAGCACGCGCCACAGCTTAAACAGGCATCCTGAGTGGGTACTTGAGACAACATTCTTATAAGTTCTCGTCATCTAACATATTTTTTAGTGCAAAAAATCTTAAAAAATGTTGCGCTTTAACTCAAGCTTTTTTCATCTATTTAAGATTTATTATTCGGGATAAGTAAATACGGTTTCATCCATTAAATCGACACCGCATTCCAGAGTTTCAATCCAGTCCAGAAATTGATTCACCTGCTCTGTGCCAATGAATGGCGTACCATGCTGCGGCACAATCATTTCCACGTCCATGGTACGAACCATTTGTACCCAAAGACGGATCACTTTATTGCAACACATATAACGTTGATGGAAACCTTTCATCTTCGGAATATGTGCAGCAAAATTTTCCAGCGGTTTAGAGGCATCATCTACCATGGATGCGCCCATATCACCAGAAAACAGAATTTTGGCAATCGGATCATAAAACTGGAAATTACCGACCGAGTGCAGGAAATGTGCCGGAACGGCAACAATGCTCGATTCACCCAACGGAATCACCTGACCATGGTCAGGCAGCTCAACCAGACGATCCAGCCAGTTCCCTTTCATCCGGTCGCTCATGAAAGCCGAGTTCAAATGCGGCAAGAAACGCGCCCATAATTTGGATGCCACCACTTTGGCCTCGGTATAGACCAGCCAGCGTGGCATAGAAGTAATAATGTCAGGGTCCTGATGGGATGCCATGACATAATCAAGATTGGTTAGACGGGTATATTTGTTCAGCTCCATGGTCAATGGAACGTAGGTCAAGTCGCCCCCTGGATCAAGCACTGCAGCACGTTCATGATCTAGGATTAGAAACTGGTTTGCCTGTACACCTTCACCTTTCACTAAACTGGTAAAACTAATACATTTATGCGTACCATTATCAAATAGTACTTGTGATGTGGTGCGATCAAACGCCATACCCATTCCCCAAAATATCGTTTTTAGACTAAATTTTTAATTCCTCTCAACATATAGGGATTCATGGAAATTTACAACAAAATAACATCTGAATATTGGTAGATTCATCAGTAAATTGTGCGGTATTTCACAATAAAAAATCCCGACAAAAATGCCAGGATTTTTTTAACGCTATTCAAATTTAAAAGAAATAATGTTGCACCAGTGCCACCACACCAATCACCAAAAACACAACTGCACCAATTTTATGAATCAGTGAAATCGGTAGTTTTTCTGCCAGTTTGTTACCAATAAAGACTGCAGGTGCATTGACCAGCATAATCCCGAGAGTGGTACCCAATGTCACCCAGCCTATACTGTCAAAGCGCGCGGCAAGTGCCACGGTAGCAATCTGGGTTTTATCGCCAATTTCGGCCAGAAAGAACAACACAAAAGTGGCACCAAAGACGCCATATTTTTGCCATTTATTAATGCTTTCAGTTTCATCATCCAGTTCATCAGGAATCAGCATCCACGCAGCCATCCCAATAAATCCTAGGGAAACAATCCATAACAATACGGTAGGGCTCAGCACAGTGGTAATCCATTGACCCAGGACAGCGGAAACACCATGGTTAACCACAGTCGCCAGGAAAATTGCGATCAGAATTGGAACAGGCTTTCGGAAACGCGCAGCCAGCAGCAAAGCCAGCAATTGAGTTTTGTCACCCATTTCGGACAAGGCAACAACAGCTAAAGAAATCAGGAAGGCTGAAAGCATGATGTATTTCTCTGGCTAGCATAATAAAACCTATGACTCACCCCTCCTGCTAGCCAAATTGTGCAGAGTGGTAAATCAAAGGTCTTGCCAACAAAAAGAAAATCATGATCAAAAGATCATTTGGTTCTTTGCTATGATGACCATGTTCTGTGGAACAATTATGTTGACCATCACCTTTTTACATTGCGTAAAAAGCGGCTACTCCCCAATGAAGTGCATACATTTTAAGCTGAAAGATAAAAATTTTCAAATGACTTTAAAAATATCATTTCAGGATCACGATAAACATTGCTATCCATGGCTAAAATTGAATTAAAAATCATTTTAAGCCAAGCAATATTTTACAGGCTGCACTCACCTTCTTATTCATGCCATATGGATGAGCATGTTCATTTCTCAACACCAAAATCTTTTACAAAAAACCCTGCCGAAGCAGGGTTTCCTCTTCCCATAAACTCAAATTAGAGTAATAAGCTACGAATATCTGCCAATAATTTGGTCAGCTTATGTGTAAAACGTGCTGCATCTGCGCCATTAATTACACGGTGGTCATAAGACAATGACAACGGCAACATCAGCTTAGGATCAAAGCCTGTACCATTCCAAACCGGTTGCATGGTGGCAGGTGAAATACCCAAAATCGCCACCTGAGGCCAGTTCACCAATGGAGTGAATGCGGTACCGCCAATAGAGCCCAAGCTGGTAATGGTGAAGTTCGCGCCTTGCAAGTCTTTCGGTGACAATTTTTTGTCACGTGCTTTCTTGCTCAGCTCACCCAATTCCACAGCAATTTGCTTAATGGATTTTTGATCTGGATTGCGAAGTACCGGAACGGTTAAGCCATCCGGTGTTGCCACGGCAATCCCCATATGGATTTCATTACGCAGCAATACCGATTTTTGATCGTCCGCCAAATGGCCGGCAAAATACGGCTCTTCCTTCAACAGATAAGCGACTGCTTTGGCAATGAAAGCCAAAATCGTCAGGCTAATACCGTCTTGTTTAAACTTGGCTTTGAGCTCGCCGCGCCATGCTTCAAGTTCGGTAATATCTGCCAGGTCAAACTGTGTGACTTGAGGAATGAAGTTATTCAATGACAATTGAGGTACAGATACCTGCTGTAAGCGTGTCATTGCTTTTTCTTCAGTACCGCCAAAAGCACTAAAATCAGGCAATTTAGGCAAACCGGGAACTTGGGCCACAGCCTGTGCAACAGGAGCTGCTCGCGGAGCTGTCAGACGTGTTTTCACATAGGCAAATACATCTTCTTTCATCAAGCGGTCATGAGCACCCGAAGCTTTGACTTCAGCCAACACCACACCCAACTCACGAGCCAGCTTACGTACCGCAGGCCCCGCGTAGACTTTGGCATTGGCAGCATTCTGCTCTTTACTCAGCTTATCAGCCGATTGAACCGGTGCTTGTTCTACAGATGTCGCTACTTGTGGCACTGCTGCTGCTTTGGCTGCGGGAGCAGCTTCAACTTTGGCTGGCTGAGCTACAGCAGCTGCTGCCTGTCCTTTCGCTTCAATGGTCACCAAAGCCACACCTTGTGAGACATTTTGCCCCACTTGTACGTGAATGGCTTTAATCACCCCTGCCGATGAGCTTGGCACTTCTACAGTGGCTTTATCGGACTCAACCACAATAATGCTTTGATCCGCTTCGACCGTGTCCCCGACTTGAACTAAAATTTCCGCCACTACAGCTTTATCTACACCCAGATCGGGCACAGCAATTTCAACGTCTCCACTTGGTGCAGAGGCTACAGGTGCTTCAACTGCCGTTTCTGCTTTTGCCGCAGTCACAGGTACAGTTTCTGTACTAGGTGCTGTGCTTTGTACTGCTTCAGCACCAGAAGATACCGTTTTCACTTTTAACAGGACCACACCCTCTTTGACTGTGTCGCCTGCCCGAATTTCAACGCTCTCAACCGTACCTGAAACGGTACTTGGCACTTCGACAGTGGCTTTATCTGATTCCACCACCACAATGCTTTGATCGACAGCGATTTCATCACCCACCTGGACCAAAATTTCGCCGACCAGGGCTTTTTCTACCCCAATGTCAGGGACTTGCACCTCAACCACTGAAGAACTACCAGTCGGAGTCTTCGGTGCTGAAGCTACTGGTTGATGGGATGCCAGTTCTCGCATAATTTCTTGATCAGGCAAAGAAGTCGGAGTATTTTCCGAAGTTTTCTGTGAAGCATCTGCTTCCTGGACTTCAGTCGCGCCAATTGAACCGTCTTCAGCTTCCAGTTCAATCAGTACCGAACCTTCAGACACCACATCGCCTGCTGCAACCGTAATACTTTTCACGATCCCTGCTGAAGTGCTTGGCACTTCAACAGAGGCTTTATCTGACTCAAGCAACACCAGGCTGTCATCTACAGCAACGCTATCGCCCACTTTCACTAAAATTTCAGCAACGGTGGCTTTGTCTACCCCAATATCAGGTGTTTTGATTTGCATGCTTAGTTCTCCTCACCTGATTGTTCTTTATAGTCAGCCACTGCCTGAACTTCAGGGTGTGCTTGAGGTGCCCAAGCGACTGGACGATCAGTATCAAGTTCGAAGCTTGAGATGGCATCTTTCACCAAACGCGCATCAACTTCGCCTTCATCAGCCAGTTTCTTCAAGGTTGCCACGACAATGTGCGCAGCATCTACACCGAAGTAACTACGCAAATTGCCACGGGTATCTGAACGGCCGTAACCATCGGTACCCAAGGCTACGAATGGACGGTTGTCTGGAAGATAGGCACGGATCTGTTCGCTGTATGCACGCATATGATCAGTTGCAGAAACCACAATACCGTCAGTTTCACGCAATTGTTGTGATACCCAAGATTCCTTCGCTTCTTCAGTCAATGGATGCAGGCGATTGTATTCTTCACATGCCATACCATCACGTGCCAATTCGTTGAAGCTTGTTACACTCCACACGTTTGAGTGAATCTGGTATTCATCACGCAAGATTTTCGCCGCTTTAATCACTTCACGAAGAATTACACCTGAACCCATCAGCTGGACAGTGGCTTTGTCATCTTGCTCAAGCAGATACATACCACGCTTGATGCCTTCTTCAACGCCTTGCGGCATTTCAGGATGCTCATAGTTTTCGTTCATGACGGTCAGGTAATAGAACACGCGTTCCTGATTGACATACATGCGTTGCAAGCCATCATGTACGATAACCGCAAGTTCATAACCGAAACATGGATCATAAGACACACAGTTCGGAATGGTGTTGGCCAGAATGTGTGAATGACCATCCTGATGCTGTAAGCCTTCACCGTTCAATGTGGTACGACCCGCGGTTGCACCAAGCAAGAAACCTTGTGCCTGTGCATCACCGGCTGCCCAGGCAATGTCACCAATACGCTGGAAACCGAACATCGAGTAATACATGTACATCGGAATCATTGGCAGGTTATTGGTCGAATAACTGGTCGCCAAGGCTGCCCAGGCACTCATCGCACCGGCTTCGTTAATTCCTTCCTGTAACATGTGACCATCTTTGGCTTCACGATAGTTCATCAGCTGTTCTTGATCTTCAGGCGTGTATTTCTGACCATGTGCAGCATAGATACCCAACTGACGGAACATGCCTTCTAAACCAAAGGTACGTGCTTCATCCGGTACGATCGGAACTACGCGGTCTTTGATTGCTTTTTCTTTCAGTAGCGCTGAAATTAAGCGGACCATGACCATCGTGGTTGATTGCTGTTTGCCATTTGAACCTTTGAGTACAGCATCAAACACTGAAAGTTCTGGAATTGCCAAAACTTCACTTTCTTTACGACGTGCAGGCAGATAACCACCCAATGCTTCACGACGCGCCTTCATGTATTTAATTTCAGGCGAATTTTCACTTGGACGGTAGAATGGAACTTCTTCAAGCTGCTCATCGGTAAATGGCAAGTTAAAGCGATTACGTACATACTTTAATGATTCAAGCTGCATTTTCTTGATCTGGTGGGTTTTGTTCACCGCTTCAATTTCTTCAGACAAACCATAACCTTTTACCGTCTTCGCCAGGATCACTGTTGGTTGACCTGTCGATTTCATCGCTTCAGCATACGCAGCATAGACTTTGTATGGATCGTGACCACCGCGATTTAAGTTATCGATATCTTCGTCACTTAAATCTTTTACCAATGCTTCTGCTTCTGGGTATTTACCAAAGAAGTGTGCACGGGTATACGCACCACCTTTTACTTGGTAGCGCTGGTAATCACCATCCACCGCTTCTTCCATCACGGCTTTCAATGCACCGGAATTATCTTTTGCCAGTAACGGATCCCAATGACGACCCCACACGACTTTAATCACGCGCCAGCCGGCACCACGGAATAAAGATTCAAGTTCTTGAATGATTTTACCGTTACCACGTACCGGACCATCGAGACGTTGTAAGTTACAGTTCACAACCCATACAAGGTTGTCTAACTTTTCACGGCCAGCAAGAGAAATCGCACCTGTACTTTCTGGCTCATCCATCTCACCATCGCCGAGGTAAGCCCAGACTTTACGGTCTTCTTCTTTAATCAGGCTGCGGTTCATCAGGTATTTTTGAATATGCGCCTGATAGATCGACATGATCGGACCCAGACCCATGGATACGGTCGGGAACTGCCAATAATCTGGCATCAAGTACGGATGCGGATAACTCGGTAAACCATTACCACCGACTTCACGGCGGAAATTGTTCAGTTGATCTTCAGTCAAACGGCCTTCAAGGAATGAACGTGCATAAATACCTGGTGCACAGTGACCTTGGTAATAGATCATGTCACCACCAAAGTGGTCGCTATTGGCGCGGAAGAAGTGGTTAAAACCGACATCATATAAAGTTGCTGAAGATGCAAAACTGGCCAAGTGACCACCGAGGTCGTCACCGGTTTTATTGGCACGTAACACCATCGCCAAGGCATTCCAGCGAATCAATGCACGGATACGGCGCTCCATATCCTGGTCACCTGGCATGGCCGGGGTTTCATCCACAGAAATGGTATTTAAGTAAGGAGTATTTAGACGCTGAATGGGAACATGCTTGGCAATCGCGCGCTGATAGAGTTTTTCTAATAAAAATGCAGCACGCTCTGTACCCATATGCTGCAAAACCGAGTCAAATGCATCTTGCCATTCTTGGGTTTCTTGCGCGTCGGTATCACCATAAAACGCCATATTTCACCTGTTCCTTGAGCTTATTTATAGTCTCTATATGTACCATACTTTAGAGAGCATCAGTTATTGCTACAGCTGAATACGGAATAGCACTATTATTTAGATAATAAATACTTGTTGACCATTCTTTACGCAATAAAACAAAAAACCGCCAATATAGGCGGTTTTTTATACAATAACTATTCTCTTGAATGATACTCTTATATTCGAAAGCTCTAACAGGCTTAGAGTTACTCTTTAATGAATATGCAAATACCTGTAGTTCTCAATTGTCGTTATCCACTTATGGCAGCATTGCTAAATAAGGGGATGGATTTTTACGTTGTCCATCTTTGACTACTTCATAGTGTAGATGCGGGCCGGTACAACGACCAGTACAGCCTACATTAGCAATTTGCTCGCCTGCTTCCACACGATCGCCAACACGGGCAATCAAACGGGATGCATGTGCATAACGGGTTAAATAACCATTGCCGTGATTAATTTCCACGTATTGGCCATAACCGGTACCCCAACCTGACTTAGTCACTACACCCGGGCCAGTCGCATAAATAGGCGTACCACTTGGAGCAGACAAATCTAAACCTGAATGATGTTCAGCTCGCCCCGCCATACTACGGCCACCAAAATCTGAGCTCACACGTTTCATGGCTGGAAGAGGATGAGATACTAGCCAGGAGTAAGCATTCGCAGAATAAGTTTGTGAATTCTTTGAACCATATTTTTTAGCCAATGATTCATTGTTTAATTCAATTGTTTTTTCACGCAATTGAACATTCATTCTGGTGTCAGCAGGAAGATCAATGTCATTTGATTCTGCATAAGACCCTTGAGCCAAAGTACGGGTCAATTGTTCAATGCGATCTACCGATGCATTGTTGGAGCTAGGATTTAATTCGACTAAATCTGCAAAAGCTACAGATGCGGCAGAAGCTGCCAATGAAAACGCTAATAAAATACGTCGCGTATGCATAAAAACCTCTTTTAACTGTTCTTAGTCAATGTCCTTGCGTGATCTCTTCCTTGATATCCACTAAAAGAAGTGCGTAAGATTAAGACACAAATATGTAGGAACAATGTATGTCGGAACCAGTAAACGTCTTTCAACAAACAAGAAAACACTTAAAAACAGGAAACTTTACGTTTCTCTCTACACAAGTTGCTGCATGGCAGAAACTTACAAAACTCATTCAACCGCTATTGCCCCAACCAGAGCAATGGCAAGTTGTTTGTTATCAACATGGCATTTTGACGATTACAGGTGCAAATCAAGCTATGATTAGTCAACTTGCATATCTTCAAAAGCAATATATCGCCCAATTGTTACAATTACCTGAATTTAAAGACTTACAAAAACTGCAAGTACGTTTAAGAATTCAGACGCAAGCCCCTCTAAAACCCCAATCTCTGTCCCGATCCCTTAGTCCAGATACTCAAGACTTACTTCGTGGTGCTGCCGACTTTGTAAGCGATCCTAAGCTTAGCCAAGCTATGCTACGTTTGGCAAGCAATAAAAAGTAACCAATACGGGCATACCTTTGAATTAATAAAAAGAATATGTGAACTGTTTAACAATTCATTTTGTTATATTATAACACTCGCATTAAAAGACAATGACTTATGTCACACTTACATAAGAAATAGGACATTGAGTAATGTCATCAAATGTTACAATTTCGTAATTACTTGGATCACTTTTAACATTGCGTAATAATTGATTATTTAAGGCATGGCCAGACTTATAGCCATCAAATTTGGCAATAATCTGGTGTCCCAAGAGATATAAATCTCCGACTGCATCCAGAATTTTATGCCGCACAAACTCGTCCGAGAAACGCAAACCTTCTTCATTGACTACACCGGTTTCATCCACTCCAATGGCATTTTCCAGACTGGCACCTAATGCCAGATTATTGGCTTTTAAATAATCCAGATCTTTCATAAAACCAAAGGTACGTGCTCCACTGACTTCGTAGACAAAGGTTTCAGTAGAGAAATCGATGGTTGCAGACTGGTATTCTTTTTTAAATGCTGGATGATCAAAATCGATGGTGAAGTTGAGTTGAAAACCGTCATGAGGATGAAATACAGCGCGTTTATCCTCAATGAGCGCTTCAACAGGTTTTAAAATTTTTATAAATTTCTTCGGCGCATTTTGTTCAGCCAGACCACCTTGCATTAGCAAGTAAATAAATGGGCCGGCACTACCATCCATAATTGGAACTTCTGAAGCAGAAACTTCAATAATAAGATTATCAATTCCCAGTCCGGCAATTGCACTCATGACATGTTCAATAGTACCGACTTTGGCATTTTCCTGAACCAGATTAGAACACATGAATGCTTCTTGAATCAGCATGGCATCTGCTGGAATATCCACCGGCGGATTTAAATCGATACGTCGAAATACAATGCCCCCATCCACATGGTGCGGCACAAAGTTAATTAAGACTTTTTGCCCACTATGAAGACCAATACCGCTCGCTTTCACGACACGCTTTAGGGTGCGCTGTTTCAACATGTTTTTCTATCATCTGCTCATCAAACCGCTATACGTTAGCATATTTAGCCATTGATAAAAAACAAAAAGGTAGCCTTAAGACTACCTTTTCTGCTGAATCTATACAGATTACCTAGCTCTATCTTTACTTACGTTGCTGATTTTTCAAGTAATCTTGAATACTCATTGGGGTTGGACGTGCTGAACCCACGGTTGGAGCAGGTGCGGCACTAGTCTCGTTGTGTTGACGTTGAATTGCCGGAACATCATCATCCTCAACTACAGCCTGAGCGACATGACTAGAAGGGCGTGTCACAGGCTGGGAAGTTGGACGTTTTACCGCATCTGCAGAATCGGCTGAATTTCGGGTTAAACCTGTTGCAATCACAGTCACGCTAATTTCATCACGTGCATCCGGATCAAATACAGTACCGTAGAACACCTGACCTTCATCCAGATCGACTATCTGATTGACTACATCGGTAATTTCTTCAATTTCACCGAAAGTCACGTCATCACCACCGGTCACGTTAATCAAGATACCTTTGGCATTCATGATAGTGACATTATCGAGCAATGGACTACGGATTGCCTGTTCAGCCGCCTGACGCGCACGGGTTTCACCACGACCTGAACCCACACCCATCATGGCATAACCACGAGTACTCATGGCAGTTTTCAAATCGGCGAAGTCAAGGTTGATGTGACCTGGGCGAACCACAAGATCAAAGATACTACGTACTGCGTTCAGCAATACATCGTCTGCTTTTTTGTACGCATCTTTCATTGAAATGTCGCGGAATACTTTAAGCAAACGCTGGTTAGGAATAATAATCAGTGAATCGACATGCGCTTCTAAAGCTTCTATGCCTTTTTCAGCAGACTGTTGGCGACGTTTCCCTTCAAAATTGAAAGGTGTAGTCACCACACCAACGGTCAAAATACCCATTTCTTTGGCAATTTCAGCAACCACTGGCGCAGCACCAGTACCTGTACCACCACCCATACCCGCAGTGACGAATACCATGTCGGTACCTTCCAGATGCTGGCGAATGATTTCACGGCTTTCTTCAGCAGCAGTTTGACCCACTTGAGGATTTGCACCTGCACCCAAACCACGTGTGCTTTGCTCACCCAGCTGGATTTTGAATTGGGCATTCATACGGTCTAAAGCTTGCTTGTCGGTATTGGCACAAACAAATTTTACCCCTTGAATGTCGGATTCAAGCATATGTTGTACAGCATTACCACCAGCACCACCAACACCAAATACAGTGAAACGGGCTTGACCGTTGCTATCGTTTTGATCATCTTCTAAAAATTCAAATGAGGCCATGATCTTTGGATTTCCTAATTCGTAATTGGCAGTCACTTAAGCCCGTATACTGCCTTGATCTTAATAAAAATTGTGTTTTAGGATGCTGTCCTACTACATGCTTGTCAAGTACAAGCCGTTAGACGTACAACTTCCTAACAATATTCCCAATAAATTTCACTTAAAATATCGATTTTAACTGATTGTTTAACGCCGACCATGCCCGACCTACCCGCTTAAAGACTGTCAGTTTTTCAGGGTCTGTCGCTTCTACAATGGTATCTTGCGTATCACTTTGGCTAAACATCAACAAACCGGCAGCAGTCGTATATTGTGAACGACGTAAAGCAGCCTGATTCTGTTCTTCAGCATGCACTTGTACCGGCGGATTACCCAAATGCGCTGAAACACCCAACATATGACGTGCCAAATTTACCATGCCTTCAATTTGACTGGCATCCCCGGTCAGTACCACACCATGATACAAACCATGAATAGCCCCATTACGCTGTAACTCCTGATGGACCTGAGTCAGAATTTCTTCATAACGCGCAATAATGATTTCCGCCAGTTCAATGCGGCTGATGGTTTGTGGTCCATCAATGCCCTGAAATTGAATCATATGGTCAGGTTTGACCACTTTCAGGTCAACACAGCCATATAACAACTTCAACCGTTCAGCTTCTTCGGTCGTGGTTTGCAATACCGCAGCAATATCACGAGTGACATGTTCACCACCACGTTGCAAAGTATGCGTCAATGCCAGACGACCATCCAGATACACGGCAATATTGGTGGTACCGGCACCAATATCGACCAAGCATACACCATATTCTTTTTCATCTTTCAGCAAACTGGCTTCAGCAGTCGCCAAACAGGAGACCACCATTTTTTCGACGCCAATATTGGCTCCTTTCAGCGCACGATCCAGATTCTGCATGGTGCTGATTGGCAACATCATCAGCTGATAATGTCCCATCATGCTATGTGCAGACATGCGAATCGGATTTTGCACCCATTCAGCAGAATCGTCCAATTCAAAACCTAAAGGTACCGCACTGACCAGATAATGATCTGAAGTCAGATGGCTGGCTTTGGCCAACTCGAGCGCACGGACCACTTCGCTTGTTGTAATTGTATGGTCACTATTTTCAATAGGTGTACGACCTGAGGCATAAAAGCTTTTTAATTCTGCACTGGGAATGGAAATCCAAGCGGAATGCACCCGGCATTCAGCCATATCTTCTGCTTCTTGTACGGCATTTTTAATTGCAGTGATGACCTTGTCGAGACTAACAATTTTCCCTTTATTCATGCCTCGGTTACGAGCGGTTGCCATCCCAATCACTTGGATATTGTCTGGCGCATGTACCTTACCAATCAAAACTGAAACTTTGTGTGTCCCAATGTCAATCGCAACAACCGAGGGAACAGCTTCATTCATTATCTACTACTACCATTACGTGTTTAGTTAATTTATGGCCTTAAGCCTCTATTTTATATAAAGCCGCTCAATTATGGCTTTACCATTCTCGCATCTGCAATGCTTGTGTCATCAATAGTTACAACAAAATGACCATTTACAATATTCGGCGGTGCCGAATTCTTCCATTGTATGGCCAATCCATTTCGATAACGCAAGTCCACTGACGAAATTTTAGCCCAAACCGGTTTTAAATCACTTTGTGCCAGATGACTCAAGCGTTGAAGTTTACCCATGGTCTGATCCTGATCCACAATAATGCGTAAACCTGAATCAAACTGCATGAACCAGGTCATACGTTCTGTTAAATATAATTCTTTTAAACGAACATTGACCGGCAGGAATAACTGATTAATTTCATTGTAGCGACGCATCATCATTTTTGACTGAGAAGCAGGGCCATGCAGCAAAGGCAATTTCTGGTTATTTTGCGGCACCACTTCTGCAAAAATATCACCACTATCACTCAATAATCGCCCGGTTCCCCAACGGGCAATGGCATGACGAGGCATCACTCGCACACGAATTGAATTTGGCCATGCGCGTGAGACCACCACACGATCAACCCAAGACAACTCTAAAGCCTGATCCCGGATTTGTTCCAGATCAGAAGTAAAATAATTTTCCGTTACTTTGGGTGCCACATGGGTCGTGACCTGGCGATTTTCAGCCTCCGATCGGGTACCCACCACATTCAGCTCTGCCACCCGTGCATCAGTCATCACACCGTACAGACCATATACCCCCACAGCCAATACCACAAGTGCAACCAGCATCAATAACCAGCCACCCAGATTCGTAAGCTTTTCCTTACGTGTAGGTGGCTTATCATGAATTGAAGTAATTGCTGCTCGTTTACGACGCATTGAAGCAGGGAGTTGAGCCATAGTTTAGTGAGCCGCAGCCGTTAAAGTTTGTTCTAAAATAGCCACACACAATTCATCAAAACTATAACCAACAGCTTTGGCAGCCTTTGGTACGAGTGAATGACTGGTCATACCCGGAACAGTATTCACTTCCAGTAACCAGAAGTTGCCCTGTTCATCCTGCATGGCATCAATACGTCCCCAACCACTTGCACCTACGGCCTGGAAAGCACGTAAACACAAAGCTTGCAGACGCTTTTCTTCATCTTCACTTAAACCGCATGGAATGCCGTACTGCACATCATTACGGTTGTATTTGGCTTCATAATCATAGAATGCCACATCTTTTGGTGGTTCCAAGCGAATGACTGGCAAAGCCTGACCATTTAAAATCACAATGGTGAATTCACGGCCAGTGATCCATTTTTCCGCCATCACCACTGCATCATGTTCAGTCGCCTTGGTAATCGCATCGGCAAAGTCTTCTTTACGTTCAACTTTACTCATGCCAATACTTGAGCCTTCATGTACCGGCTTGATAATGAATGGCAGACCGATACTGTCCACAATGGCATCCAGATCAGAATCTTTGGTCACAATGCGATATGGCGCAGTTGGCAGTTCTGAACCTTGCCACACCTGCTTGGTTTTCACCTTGTCCATACCGATAGCAGAACCTTGTACACCGGTACCGGTATAAGGCAGGTTCAACCACTCCAGCGTCCCCTGAATTTGACCATCTTCCCCACCACGACCATGCAGCACAATAAAGGCACGGTCATAGTTGACCAGTTCAGTCACACTGCGTTCTTGAGGATCAAAAGCTTCGGCATTCACCCCCGAGCGTACCAATGCTTCAAGCACCGCCTTACCACTATCTAGAGAAACCTCGCGCTCAGCCGATTTACCACCAAGCAACACGGCAACTTTGCCGAATTTTGAAGCATTTGCCACGTTTATATCCTTAAACTTTATAACTGAACGATCACATTCAAAATCACACAAGGTGATTATTTTAAATACAAATTATTTTGTGCAAGATCAACCGAGATCGCACCCACATTACCTGCGCCTTGCGTTAATAACAAGTCATTCGCCTGTAACACTTTTTGCATCGCATTGGGTAAATTGCCATCTACAGGATCAATTAAAATCGGTTCAACATCACCGCGTAAACGAATGCTACGTGCCAAGCTACGGCTATCTGCACCCACAATCGGTTTCTCACCTGCAGGATACACTTCTAGCAATAACAATTGGTCAACTTGTGACAATACATCGACGAAGTCATCAAAGCAGTCGCGGGTACGGCTAAAGCGGTGCGGCTGGAAGATCATCACCAAACGACGGTCTGGATGACTTTGACGCGCAGCTTTAATGGTGGCTTCCACTTCTTTAGGATGGTGACCATAGTCATCCACCAGTTTCACATTACCGCCTTCCAGCTCAAATTCCCCCTGAACCTGGAAGCGACGGCCTACACCGCTAAATCCTTCTAGTGCACGGCAGATCGCGCCATCAGAAACGCCTTCATCGGTTGCGATACCAATTGCCGCCAAGGCATTCAGTACATTGTGCAAGCCAGGCTGATTGACAGTCACACGAAGCGGTTCACGACCTTTACGTAATACGGTAAAGTGAGTACGCATACCATCCTGATCAACCTCAACAGCACGAATGTCATTATCTTCATTAAAGCCGTAGGTTAAAAGTGGACGGCCAATACGCGGCATGATTTCACGAATGTTGGCATCATCACCGCATACTACAGCCAGACCGTAGAATGGAAGTTTCTGCAAGAACTGTACAAAAGTATCTTTTAAAACATCAAAACTACCGCCATAAGTGTCCATGTGATCGGCATCAATATTGGTCACGATGGTGGCCATAGGCTGCAAGTGCAAGAATGAAGCATCTGATTCATCTGCTTCAGCCACGATATAACGGCTGGCACCCAGCGCAGCATTCACCCCGGTACGGTTCAGCAAACCACCAATCACATAGGTTGGATCAAGGTTTTCTTCTGCCAACATACAGGTGACTAAACTGGTGGTTGTGGTTTTACCATGGGTACCGGCAACCGCAATGCCATGACGATAGCGCATCAGTTCACCCAGCATTTCCGCACGACGCACCACTGGAATACGGCTTTCAATAGCCGCTTTAATTTCTGGATTTTCAGGATCAATTGCGGTTGAAACGACAAGCACATTGGCATCTTTAATATTGTCAGCAGCATGGCCGATGTACACTTTAATGCCATTTTCTTCCAGTTGTGCCGTGGTTTTAGACGCTTTGATATCAGAACCAGAAACTTTGTAGCCCTGGTTTTTTAATACTTCTGCGATGCCACACATCCCTGCACCACCGATCCCGACAAAATGAATGTGTTTGATACGGCGCATTTCAGGCACTTTAATTAACTTTTTTGCTTGGTCAGCAGGAGTAGATGGGGACATATATTACTCTAATTTACAATTCTTGAATTAAACGAACCACGTGTTGGGTTGCATCTGGTTGAGCCTGTTGACGGGCCTTTACTGCCATTTCAGACAATAATTGACGATTCATCAACGGTGCTAAAAGTTCTTTTAAACTGTCTGGGGTTAAAGTGCTTTGCGGACAAATTTTAGCGGCACCACTATTAGCCAAGAATTTGGCATTGGCAGTTTGGTGATCATCCACGGCACTTGGCAGTGGAACAAAAACCGCAGCCACACCCGCAGTAGCAATTTCAGTCACAGTAAGCGCCCCAGCACGACAGATAATTAAATCAGCATTGGAATAGGCTTGAGCCATATCTTCAATAAATGGCTGTACTTCAACCTTTAACGATGCCGGTTTATCGACATAGCGTGTCTGGGTGGAATCGGCATGGTTTTGACCACATTGATGATAAACATTCAACGGCACATTGAGCTGTTTTAATGCTTCAGGCACACGCTCATTCAGCGCTTGTGCACCCAAGGAACCCCCAACAATTAAAATACGCAGCGCTAAACCTGCTTTTTCCCGCTCTTGGTAACGCCAGGACGGACTTAAAATTTCAGTAATTTCTTTACGTACCGGATTACCTGTAGTGACTATTTTGGCACTTGCCGGAAAAGTATTGGGAAAAGCCTGACACACTGTTTTCGCAATACGCGATAGCTGGGTATTGGTAAAACCGGCAATGGCATTTTGCTCATGAATAATCACGGGAATACCCAAGGCGCGAGCTGCCAGTCCACCCGGGCCTGCAACATAACCGCCAAAACCGGCAACAGCATCGACTTTTAGCTGTTTCATGTAGCGCATGGCACTTAAAGTGGCTTTTAAAATTTTAAAAGGGGCCAGTAACTTACGTACTGCACCATTACCGCGTACACCTTGAATATCAATCTGATAAATTGGAATGTCGTGATTTTTTAATAAGCGGTTTTCCATGCCAGTTGGTGTTGCCAACCAGGACACTTGAATGCCTTGCTGCTGTAATTCTTTGGCAACAGCAAGTGCTGGAAAAACATGCCCGCCAGTTCCGGCAGCCATCATCATCACATGTTTCGGCTTTGTTTGCGTTGCTTCGGTCACAGTCTAATTCTTCAATTTTAAAATAGGGATAACGAGATTTGATTTTAAGCCAACAATTGTAATCACAAACGCATAACCGTGAAAGGTTATTTACTTTTTTTCAACATGCGTTTCATTGTTTTTTTCTTCAGATTTTAAAGTTTAAACTAGTTTTATTATTAATCGAGCAAAAATATACATTTTTATGCGTTGTTCACCGCATTTTATGCGCTATTTTTTTTACCCGCTCCATCAATTCGCGCCAATATCTCCCGATCCAAATAAAAAAATCGGATAAATAAATAAGACAAATAAAAAGAGCCCCTTCTTAGGAGCTCTGATGGATCAAAATAATGCTTAAGCTTTTATACCTGCTTCCAGAACTGTAAATAAATCGTCGGCAATTGAAGTTCCAAACTGGTGATCAATTTCACGAATACAGGTTGGACTGGTGACATTAATTTCCGTCACGTAATTACCAATCACATCCAGCCCCACAAAAACCAAACCTTTTTCACGTAAATAAGGTCCCACTTTTGCGGCAATGGCTTTATCATTTTCACTTAAGGGACGCGCTTGACCCAAGCCACCTGCTGCCAGATTGCCTCGCACTTCGCCATTTTGCGGAATACGGGCCAGGCAGTAGGGTACAGGCTCGCCATTCACCATCAGGATGCGTTTATCCCCTTCTACAATTTCAGGGATATAACGCTGTGCCATAATCGGTCGGGTACCGTTATTGGTCAGCATTTCAATGGTAGATCCTATATTTATACCATCTTGATATAAACGGAAAATGCCTGTACCACCCATGCCATCCAATGGTTTTACAATTACATCTACCTGTTCTTTCAGAAACTCACGAATCAAACTGTCTTGTGAAGTGACCAAAGTGGGAACCTGAAGTTCTGGGAACTGGGTGGCGAAGAGTTTTTCATTACAGTCACGCAGGCTTTGCGGCTTGTTGATAATCCACGCCCCTTCACGTTCGGCCTGTTCCAGAATGTAAGTGGTATACACGAAGTTCATATCGAACGGTGGGTCTTTACGCATCAACACCACGTCATAAGCCGCGATGGACTCTTTTTTCTTTTCGCCCAATTCATAATAATGGTTATAGTCTTCAAACACTTTCAGTGGTGAAATTAAGCCAAAGGCTTTACCTTGTTCGATATACAAGTCTTGCTGCAATGCATAACCCAGTTCATGCCCACGGCGTGATGCTGCCCAGAGCATGGCCATAGAGGAATCTTTTTTCAGGTTGACATTTTCGATGGGATCCATCACAACAAGTACGCGCATATCTTTGCTCTTTTAAAATTAATCTGCTTAAGAGTATAACGGAGATTATTCTTTTCTTTTTCTGAATTTCGGTAAAGCTTTATCTATTCTTTTGAGTTTTCAGGAGGTTTTTATGCAGCAAGCAATTATTGGTTTTCACCAGGATGAAGAACAGCATTGGGTTGCAGATTTGGCCTGTGGCCATACACAGCATGTACGGCATGATCCGCCGTGGCAAAACCGTCCTTGGGTGATCACTGAACAAGGACGAAAAGAGAAATTAGGCGTGAGGTTGGAGTGTAAAAAGTGTGAAGAACAAATTTAGTTAACCTGAATCGCGGATAAGAAATTAACTTGAAAAAAAGGTGGCTGAAAACCATTAGGGAGTTACCACACCTCCTACGCCTTCAGCCACCATGTTCGATTTTACATATTTCTTCTGCATGATCGATGACTTTTTTCAAAAATTCGAAGCAACCTATTTGCAATTCTTAAAACGGAATGGATACCGAAACTTGGCTACCATTCCATTCAAGAAGCAAGACTGGATGTTGGGCTTTATTTAATGGAATATTACAACCGCATCAGACCACATCAATTTAACCAGGGGTTCAGTCCTTATGAGGCTGAACAAAAACTTAAAACTGTGTCCAATATTTGTTGACCACTACACTTTAAAGCTTCTTCCTTTAAAAAGGAGGGCTCTTGAATTATTTCACCTTCATCTTACGGATCATTTTATACAGTGTGCTTGGTGATAAGCGCGATACCCATACGCCCAGTTTTTCTTTTGTCCCACCCACCACAATGTATTCTTCACCATTCAACAAAGCTGTGACCACTGTTTTGGCAAACACTTCCGGCTCTAGACCATTTTCAATGGCTTCATCCTGATGTCCTTGCGGTTTTCCGGCACCATTTAAGGCATTAAACGACACATTGGTTTTGACAAAACCCGGGAACACGACACTCACATCCACGCCATCTTGTGCCACCTCTGCACGCAAGCTATTGGCCCACATATGAATGGCCGCTTTTGCTGCCGAGTAACTGGCACGGTATTGGGTACCCAATAAACCTGCCACACTGGAAACAAAGATAATCCGGCCAGACTTCTGTTTCAGGAAAGTAGGCAGTACGGTTTTGGTCAGAAAAACTTGCGAGAAGTAATCTACTTCCATAATCGCACGTTCGGTTTGCATGGTGGTGTCGGCAATTAAGGCGCGCTGGCTTAAACCAGCATTGTTAATCAGCCAGTCAATACGACCTTTTTGGTTCAGTACCTGTTCATAGGCATGGCGAACCTGATTTTCATCGGTAATATCGGCACTGATACACATATGCTGTTCAGGATGGGCAAGACTTAAACGGACATTTTCCAGCTCCTCCACGCGGCGTGCAGTCAGTACTACCTGTGCACCCTGCAAGGCACATTTCTGAGCAAGTGCCTTACCCAAGCCTGAAGATGCACCGGTAATCCATACCACTTTATTGTCTAAACTGCCCTGCTGCGCCATGTGATGGTTCCTGTTTTGAGTTACGATTCAGAATTGTTTGAGCTGTCTTTTTTAGGCTCTGGATTCAAAAACATCAGAAAATGGTCAAAGTAACGATGGGTTTCGTGAGCATCGTAATAAGTCCCGATTTTTTCTAAACGTTTATAGCCTATTTGCGTGGTAAAACTAATAACACCATTTAAGGTTTTATCAACCACAAAATTGAATTTCAACATTTTTTTAGGCTCACGTACCAAATGTGTCACGCCCTGATCGACCATTTCGGTAAAAGCTTTCAAAGCAGGCGAAACATATTGGCTATTGCCGCTTTTGACTTGTTCCACACAGCCTAGCAGTTCCACCACCAACACATGATCAACACGATAGGAAATATAGTTTTGACCATTTTTTTCGTGTGCCATCTTAATCAAATAGTTGACCATAGGAATCAAGCGGTCATTACCAAAGAATGAAACCGACCATGGCATATATTTACGCACGGTATCGATAATTTGTTGAACTGCCTTTTCAGATTCGCGATCATCCGAGGTAGATAAACGGGCAATTTCACCAAACACCTGATCGACAATTTCACAAGAGATATCTGCCAGCACTTCACCTAGCGGTTTGGCCAGACTTTCATTTTCACCCTGATTCAGTTGCTGGTGTATTTGCTGGAACCGTTGATGCGTTTCGGCCTTTAATTTTAAAGAAATCATATAACTCATAATAATTATCTCCTTTTAGAATTGTTCTGCGATCATCTGCGCTGTTTTTATAATACTCTCATCATAGAACCTAATTGTGTATGTGCCAAATGCTTATTTTTTGCATTTTCTTTAGCTGCCTAATCTGTCTTTTTTTTTGCTACAATAGATGCAATTTTTTATTCACTTTCGATCTGTTTTCACTATGACTGATTCTGCGCAAAATATTGCTACGACCTACGATCCTACCGAGATCGAGAAAAAATGGTACAAGACTTGGGAAGAGAATGGCTACTTCAAGCCATCTCAGAAAGGCGATTCATTCTGTATCATGATTCCGCCACCAAACGTCACCGGTAGTTTGCACATGGGTCATGGTTTTAACAATGCCATCATGGATGCCTTGACTCGCTACAACCGTATGTCTGGCAAAAACACCTTATGGCAACCAGGTACTGACCATGCCGGTATCGCAACGCAAATGGTTGTAGAACGTCAATTGGGTGCTCAAGGTGTAAGCCGTCATGACTTGGGCCGTGAAAAGTTCATCGAAAAAGTCTGGGAATGGAAAGAACAGTCTGGCGGCAACATTACCCATCAAATCCGTCGTTTAGGCTCATCTGTAGACTGGTCACGCGAACGCTTCACCATGGATGAAGGCTTATCCAATGCGGTTAAAGAAGTATTCGTAAAACTGCATGAACAAGGCTTGATCTACCGCGGTAAACGTCTGGTTAACTGGGATCCAAAATTACAAACTGCCCTGTCTGACCTGGAAGTTGAGTCTGATAAAGAAGAAGCTGGTTCACTCTGGCATTTCAAATATTTCTTTGAAGATAAATCACTGCGTACCCACGACGGTAAAGACTACATCGTTGTTGCTACGACTCGTCCTGAAACACTTTTAGGTGATACAGCGGTTGCAGTTGCACTTGATGATGAGCGCTATGCAGATCTAGTCGGCAAAAACATCATCCTACCTATTACAGGCCGTGCAGTTCCTATCGTTAAAGACGAATATGTAGACAAAGAATTTGGTACCGGCTGTGTGAAAATCACCCCTGCACACGACTTCAATGACTATGAAGTAGGTAAACGCTGCGAATTGCCAATCATCAACATCTTCAACAAAAATGCTGAAGTTCTTGCTGAGTTTGAATACATTGCGAAAGCTGGCGAACAGATTTCTAAAACTATTCCTGCACCCGCGGAATACGTTGGTTTAGAACGTTTTGAAGCACGTAAAAAATTAGTAGAACAAGCTGAAAGCGAAGGCTGGTTAGATCAAATCCAACCGTACACATTGAAGCCACCTCGCGGTGACCGTTCAGGTGTAATCGTTGAGCCATTATTGACAGACCAATGGTATGTGAAAATTGCGCCACTTGCTGAGCCTGCAATTAAAGCGGTTAAAGATGGCGAGATTAAATTTGTGCCTGAGCAGTACAGCAACATGTACATGGCTTGGATGAACAACATTCAAGACTGGTGTATCTCGCGTCAATTGTGGTGGGGTCACCGTATCCCTGCTTGGTACGATGCGGAAGGTAATGTTTACGTTGGTCGTGACGAAGCTGAAGTTCGTGCAAAAAACAACATCGCCCCTGAAGTTGAATTGAACCAAGACGAAGACGTACTGGATACATGGTTCTCATCGGGTCTTTGGACATTCTCAACATTGGGTTGGACTGGCGATGCCAAGAAAGATGCGGAAAACTATTTCTTAAATACTTTCCACCCGACTGATGTACTGGTAACTGGTTTCGACATCATCTTCTTCTGGGTTGCCCGCATGATCATGATGACCATGCACTTCATGAAAAATGAAGATGGCACACCGCAAGTTCCGTTCAAAACTGTGTATGTACACGGTCTGGTACGTGATGGCGAAGGTCAGAAGATGTCTAAATCTAAGGGCAACGTACTTGACCCATTAGACCTGATTGACGGTGTTGATCTTGAAACCTTGGTACAAAAACGTACAACAGGTTTGATGAACCCGAAACAGGCAGCGAAGATTGAAAAATCGACTCGTAAAGAATTCCCTGAAGGTATTCAGGCTTACGGTACAGATGCAGTTCGTTTCACATTCTGTGCCCTTGCCAACACGGGTCGTGACATCAAGTTCGATATGAAACGTGTGGAAGGTTACCGTAACTTTGCCAACAAAATCTGGAACGGTACTCGTTTCGTATTGATGAACGTTGAAGGTCAAACCGTTGGTCAAACTGCACGTCCTGATCTTTGGGAATTACCTGAACAATGGATCGTGAGCCGTCTGCAAAAGGCGGAAGCTGCGGTTCAACAAGCATTTGCAACTTATCGTTTAGACTTGGCTGCTCAAGCGATTTATGAATTCATCTGGAATGAATACTGTGACTGGTATGTAGAGCTGACTAAACCGGTTCTGAACGATGAAAACGTATCTGAAGAACGTAAAGCTGAAGTTCGCCGTGTGTTGTTGGCGGTGATGGAAGCGTCTTTACGTCTAGCTCATCCAATTATGCCGTACCTGACTGAAGAAATCTGGCAAACCCTTGCGCCAATGATTGGTCTAGGTGCTGAAACCATTATGCTTGCGCCATACCCTGTTGCTGACCAAGCATTGATGAACGACCAAGCTGAAGCAGATATGCAATGGCTACAAGGTTTGATTGGTGCGGTGCGTAACATCCGTGGTGAGATGGGCTTAGGTAATGCTCGCTTGTTACCAGTTCTACTTCAAAACACGACTGATGCTGAAAAAGCACAGATCACGCGTATTGAAGCATTGTTCAAAGCATTGGCGAAAGTTGAAAGCATCACCTTCTTGGCTGATGGCGAACAACCACCATTGTCTTCGTCGAGTGTTGTAGGTCATGTGTCTGTATTCGTTCCAATGAAGGGCTTAATTGACCCTAAAGCAGAATTGGGTCGTCTACAAAAAGACTTAGACAAAGTTCAAAAACAGCATGACCAAATTGCGACTAAGCTTTCTAACGAAGGTTTCGTAGCAAAAGCACCTGCTGCTGTGGTTGAAGGTGAGAAAGTGAAACTTGCTGAGTTTGCTGATCAGTTAGCGAAAATTAAAGCGAATATGGAGCAGATTGCGGCGCTTTAATGTGTTGTTAGTTTGATATATTTCGTGTAAAAAGAAGCCTTTATAGGCTTCTTTTTTTGTTATATGAATATTGATAATTTATTATTAAATTTAAAAAATGATCACAAACTTAGTGAAAATGAGGTCAATAACAATATAGATACATTATTGCGTTCAGTAGTTTTTGAAGATATTAAAAAGAAAAAAATAAATTTTGTTCGTAATTACAAAATCAGTGAAAAAGCAATTTGTGATTTATATCTATTCGATTCTTACGAAAACTTTGAAGGTCCTATTGTTATCGAGTTTCAACCATATATAGATTCAAATTACTTTCACAATTTACTCAACCATCTTGTATTTAGTAGTAATGTAAACTATAAAACCTTATTAATTATTCATTTAAATGATTTTTATCCAGAAGAAATTTTAATAGAAGAAGCGAAGTTATGTGGTATTGAAATTCACTTTATAAAAAAATCATTTATCAATAAAATAATTAATAGAAACAAAAATTTAACAGAAAAAATTATAAAAAATTTATTTTCTATAAAAATTAAAGAAGCTGTTTTTAATAAAGAAGATGATTGGAAGACTAAAAGATCAAATTTAATTCTAGAATTAAAAAAAATATATAATGAAAGTGGTAAGACTACTTTGTTAACAGGAGCTGGCATTTCTTGTAGTGCGAATTTACCAAGCTGGAATGAATTGATATCAGGTCTATTTATTACTTATTTAATTAACATTAATTTTGATAATAGCGAGTTACAAGATATTAAAGCAGGAGATTTTATAAATTCAATTAAAGACATAAATAAGAATTTTTCAGAAAAACATTTAAAATCTGCTCTTTTATCAGCAAGATACCTACGAAAAGGGTTAGCTACTGATGATAAAGAAAACAGTAATGATTTTATCGATATTTTAAGAAAAAACTTATATAAAAATGAAAAAAATAGGGAATCCAAGTTAATTGAAGTAATTGGTAAATTATGTTTTCCTACAAGGACAGGTGCAAAAATTCATTCAATTATCAATTATAATTTTGATGATTTACTTGAACAACATTTTGAAAAACTTAATTTAAAGAATAAACCTATATATTTTCAAAATGCAACATATACCAATGAAGAATTACCTATATATCATGTTCATGGATTTATACCTGAATATTCCAACAACTATAACAACCTAGAATTAATAGAAATGGTATTTTCTGAGGAAGGTTACCATCGAATGTATTCAAACCCATATCATTGGTCAAATCTCGTACAATTAGCAAATTTTCGAGATAATACCTGCGTAATGATAGGACTTTCAATGGACGATCCAAATTTACGAAGACTGTTAGATATTGCTCAAAATGGAAACCCGAATGCTAACCATTATGCATTTCTTAAACGTGTAACTCTTTCCGAAATCTCAACTAAAAATGAAGGTGAATCTGTTATTGTTGAGGTATCTTTTTTAGAACGACACCATAAGTTACAAGAACTTATTTTTAAAGAATTAGGCGTTAACGTAATCTGGTTTGAAGAATTTGATGAATTACCCCAATTACTAGGTCAATTACTAAATTAACCATCCCTTCAGCCCTCTCCCAGTTGGAGAGGGAGCCTCATTTGATTTAATACCTGCATGAATTTTAAAACTGATATTCCCTCTCCTCCGAGGAGAGGGTTAGGGAGAGGTGTGCTTTAATTCATGACATTTTTGCCACAAATCCTCCAACACCACATCCGTCCGCCCCAACACATCATGATTCCAATACCTCACAACCGTTAAACCCAAAGCTTCTAAAAAATGAGTCCGTTCGGCATCATATTCAATCGCTTCATCAGCTCCATGCTGACTACCATCCAACTCAATCACTAAACCAATTTCATGGCAGTAAAAATCCACAATATACGGAGCAATCACATGCTGACGACGAAATTTAAGATTCATAAATCGCTTGGCACGGAGAATTTGCCACATCAGATTTTCAGCATCGGTGGCAGAGTGGCGCATGGATTTGGCGAATATTAGTAGTTGAGGGTCGATTTTCTTGTTCATAGGATTTTGTTTTTATCGTTTTCTTTACATTAGCAAATTTTATGACCTCTCCCTAGCCCTCTCCTACAAGGAGAGGGAACGTTCATTATTAAGTTACTTGATGGCATTTAATCAGATGCAGCTCCCTCTCCCTATGGGATGAGAAGCATTGCTTGTAGTGGTCTAATAAAGCTGGACACCAAATTAGGTGATAATAGATTCACCAATGAGGTGCTTATGAAACCAAGACGTACATTTACTCCAGAGTTTAAACTCGAAGCTGCTAGTCTTGTATTGGATCAAGGGTATTCAATCTTACATGCTTGCCGTGCCTTAGATGTGGGTCAGACTGCTATGAGACGTTGGGTCGATCAGCTTCAATCAGAACGTACTGGGCAGACGCCAACTCACAATGCTTTAACCCCAGAACAACGCAAGATTCAGGAACTGGAAGCTCGGATTTATCAGCTTGAGCAGGAGAAGATGATTCTAAAAAAGGCTACAGCTCTCTTAATGTCAGACGAGTTCAAACATATGCGCTGATAGACCGGTTAAGAAAGCTGAGCTCTGTTGAGTTGGTCTGTCGCGCTTTTGGTGTGCTTCGCTCAAGTTACTATCATTACCGTGCTAGACATAGTATGCATAGCTCTAAACGGTTACAACTTAAAGTGATGATTTCCAGCATCTTTAAGCAAAGTCGCAACTCCTTAGGCAGCCGTGGCATGAAATACGCATTGCAAAATCAAGGTATAAAGGTTGGACGATATTTAGTACGGAAACTTATGCGGAATCTAGGTCTGATTTCAAAACAGCGTAGAAAGCATAGATATCAAAGCTACACTGTCGATGATACTGGTACGGTAAATGTGTTGAATAGACAATTCAGTCCTGCCAAGCCAAATCGTGTATGGACTAGTGATATTACGTACATCTGGACTGGTAAAAGTTGGGCATATTTAGCTGTCGTGCTAGATCTATATGCCCGCAGAGTAATTGGATGGTCGATCTCAGATCAAGCAAGTCAGCAATTGGTAACCAAAGCATTAGACGACGCTTGGCAATGCAGAGGAAAACCGTCAGGTGTGATATTTCATACCGACCAGGGTAGCCAGTATAAAAGCCATATGTTCAGGCATAAGCTTCAGCAATATGCGATGGTACAAAGCATGAGCCGCAAGGGAAACTGTTGGGATAATGCCCCAACAGAGAGGCTATTCAGAAGTCTTAAAACGGAATGGATACCGAAACTTGGCTACCATTCCATTCAAGAAGCAAGACTGGATGTTGGGCTTTATTTAATGGAATATTACAACCGCATCAGACCACATCAATTTAACCAGGGGTTCAGTCCTTATGAGGCTGAACAAAAACTTAAAACTGTGTCCAATATTTGTTGACCACTACAGCTTTGCAAGGGGGTGAGGGAAACTAAAGAACTTGATGCTCCAACAACATCTCCAACCCACTCTCTTTCCCCATATACATCAATCTTTGCTTTTCTGCTTTTAACTGTTGCTTCACCGCAGACACATCCGCATCAATCTGCTTATATAAATCTGAAATATTGAGTTGCCCTTTTGACTTCTGCACCGCGATTTTGGCTTTATTCGACCAAACCAAAGAATCGATCAATTCCTGAATCTGCTTCTTCAATGCTTGGCTTTGCGCTTCCAAAGCCTGTTGGTAAAACTTCACTTGCTCTGCGCTTAAACCTTTATTTGAACCATTTTTACTTTGTTCTACTTCAAGCTGAAATTTCAGTAAAAAGAATAAATCTTCCTGTTCATAGGCTTCATTGGCACGTTGTAATAGCTCGGTCTTTTCGGCTTTTTTAGATTCATCAGGTTCACGGTCAGGGTGAATAATTGAAGCAATTTTTAAATACACAGTCTTAAGCGATTGATTCACGATCTTTTCAGCTTGTGCCTGTTTATCTTGCTGACGTTTTAATTTGGCTTGATCTTTTGCTTGCTGGTATTGTTCGCTATTCCAGTCTTCTTCAAAACTTTCATCTTCAGCATCTAGATTTTCAAATTCATCAAAAGATTCCGTCATTTTCTTTTTAGATTTCTTTTTCTGGGTGTATTCACTCGCCTGCTGATAGTAAGCATGCATTTTCTCAACTTCATCCAGTTGCTTTTGACTCAGCATATTCGAATCTTTTAACAATCGAGCTAATGCCTGAATTTTACTATCGACCTGTGCTGTATCAGACTTGCTTAAGTCATAACAACTTAGGCTATTCCAAAGCACCTGCATTTGCTCATACAGCGTTGTATACAACTCATGATAGGCAGGCATCAGTGCTTTTTGACTATAGGCACGAATTTCATCTTTGGCATTTTGCCACGCGGCAAGCAATAATTTTTGCTGTTCAATCTCATCAATTAAACGATTCAGCTTTTTCTCAGGCGTTGAACGTTCGATATTCGGCTGAATCGTGGTTTTTAAATCGAAAGACATAAGACAGAAGCAGGCAAAAGAGAAATTATAGCTTATTTATCTCGGTAACCCTCTTAGCTTGCTCAATGGCACTTCAGATCTATTGTTGGGAGAGCAACGCGTGAATGTAACATCAGTTTGCAGTTCACCTGCAAATCGCAGCAATTTTGAATAGGTATTTTTATTTTAACATTTTATTTTTCTTCAACTTAACTTGGAATCATCTCACATCTAAATTGCTACACAACTCTACAGTTTTACTGTGCTAAAACTTGCTAAATTCCTTAATAACAAAGAGAAAAGGAAACTAAATGGATTTATTGGATATTTTTATCTATGACACCAGCTGGCCTTTTGTCGGAGAAATTCTGATTCGCTGTGTCACCATGTATCTACTGATTATGCTGTTTTTACGCCTGACCGGAAAACGTGGTGTACGGCAGCTCTCGATCTTTGAAGTCGCCATTATTCTGGCTTTGGGTTCGATTGCCGGTGACCCGATGTTTACCGAAGATATTCCCCTGATTCAGGCCGTGATTGTCATGTTTGTCATTATTATCATGTACCGCCTGACCACTTGGCTGATGATGAAATATCAATGGTTTGAAGACTTAATTGAAGGTAAGGTGCTGTATATTGTAGAAGATGGTGAACTGGTACTGGATAAAATCAAAAAAGGTTCAATGTCACATGATGAATTTTTTGCCGAAATGCGCCAGCAAAATACCGAACACTTGGGGCAAATCAGAACCGCCTTACTGGAAACAGATGGAACCTTCAGTATCCTGTTTTTTCCCCACGACCAGGTGAGGTACGGTCTGCCCTTATTTCCCAAAGCTTGCCATATTGTCGATACAGTCGAGCCAGATATTCGTTATGCCTGTATTTATTGCGGGAATGTTCGTTTTCTATCCCGCCCGAAACAGCAATGTGACCGCTGTGGAGACCATGACTGGACCAAAGCAATGAATACCCGTCGGATTGGATAATCCTAAAATATGAATGAATTTTATAAAGAATACACAGAGAAAATAGCGTAAAGATTTCACTGGATCGAATCTGAATCCAGCATACTTACAGATCACTTCTGCTGAAATAAAACTGTATTTTAAAAACGATACCCCAGCAAAAAACATTTATTTCATAATCATTTATTGGTAACAAAACGGTAAAAAAATTTGCTTGAGCAATCCTTAAAAACTCGCTTAAGATGAAATCTGATCTATTTATGTACAGAAAAGAAAAACATCTTTTGCATAACAATATAAGCGGCTTTTATTCACCGCTAGGCACTTGATGATAATGAAATAAAAAAGGAGTTTTATACATGACCCATAAACGCAGTATCACCTCCCTACTTTGTGCAAGCGCACTCATGCTTGGTCTGAGTGCGTGTAGTGATAATAAAGCTCCATCTTCTGAAAAGCCTGCCGGCGGAGATGCCTCTGCTTCAGGTACGCTGGACAAGATTAAAAAATCTGGCACCATTGTTTTGGGCTATCGTGATTCTTCTATTCCATTCTCCTATATTGCCGACAATCCAAATCAGCCGGTGGGTTATGCACATGATTTACAGCTAAAAGTTGTAGATGCGGTGAAGAAAAAACTGAATATGCCGGATTTGAAAATTCGCTATAACCTGGTGACCAGCCAAAATCGTATTCCGCTGGTATCAAACGGTACGGTGGATCTGGAATGCGGCTCAACGACAAATAACAAGGAACGTCAGCAACAGGTCGATTTCTCGGTCGGTTTCTTTGAAGTCGGTTCTCGCCTGCTTACCGCTAAAGATTCCGGAGTGAAAGATTTTGCCGACCTGAAAGGTAAAAAACTGGTCACTACGGCGGGAACAACATCGGAACGTTATATCCGTCAGCATCAGCAGGAATTGGGTATCGGCGAAATCATTTCGGCCAAAGACCATGCCGAATCTTTCCTGATGCTGCAAAACGGTCACGCTGCGGCATTTATGATGGATGATATCTTGCTGGCCGGTGAAAAATCCAAGGCGGCTGATCCAAACAAATGGGAGATTGTCGGTACGGCACCGATTCACGAAATTTACGGCTGTATGCTGCGTAAGGGTGATACCGGCTTTAAACAGGTGGTGGATGATGCCATCAAGGCCACCTATAGCTCCGGTGAAATCAACAAGATGTATGAAAAATGGTTCCAGCAACCGATTCCACCAAAAAATATTAACCTGAACTTCCAGATGTCCGATCAGTTGAAGGCTTTAATCAGCAATCCACATGATCGCGACCAATAAACATTAGAACAACAACTTTATACATCAGGCAGGGAAAGGATTTTTTGCCTGATGCTACTCAGGAGTTACTATGAATTATAGTTGGAACTGGGGAGTCTTATTTCAGCCCACCGGGGTGGGCGACACAACCTATTGGAACTGGATTGTGACCGGTCTGGGCTGGCTGCTGGTCATTGCCGTGGTGGCCTGGAGCATTGCCCTGATTTTGGGCAGCATACTGGGCATTATGCGTACCTTACCCAGTCCAACCGCGCGTGGCATCGGTACCGCTTATGTTACCCTGTTTCGTAATGTTCCCCTGCTGATTCAATTATTTATCTGGTTTTATGTGGTTCCCAACTTTTTACCCACACCGATTAAATTATGGTGGATGAATGATCTGGGTGCCAATACCACAGCACTGATTTCAGCCAGTGTCGGTTTGGGGCTATTTACCGCAGCACGTGTTTGCGAACAGGTGCGTACTGGCATCGAAGCTTTGCCGGTCGGTCAGGTCAATGCCGGTTATGCCATGGGCTTTAGCACTGCTCAGCTATACCGTTATGTTATTTTGCCGCAATCGTTCCGCATGATTTTGCCACCGCTCAGTTCCGAACTAACCAACTGTGTCAAAAATACCTCTATTGCTTCATTGGTGGGCGTGGCCGAAATTATTTCCCAGATGAAAACCATCAGTGAATACACCCAGAACACCATCGAAATTTATACCTATGTGACCATCATTTTTATTGTAATTAACTTTTGTTTAATTCAGGCCATGTACATGCTGGAAAAACGCTTACGTGTTCCCGGTCTGATTGCAGGAGATAAATAATGGAATGGCTCACTGCATTTTTAAATGACTTACAACTCTCGGCTCCTGCCCTATGGCATGGTATGAGCATTACCTTAAAAGTGGTCATCAGTGCGACCATCGGCGGGATTTTGATTGGTACCCTGCTGGCCTTGATGCGCTTATCGTCATTTAAAGTACTGAATTTATTTGCGCAAGGCTATGTCAATCTATTCCGTTCAATTCCATTGCTGCTGGTGCTGATGTGGTTCTATTTTGCGGTGCCGTTTATCTATACTGCGATCACGGGGAATTACCTGACCATTGATACGGCACTGGTGTCGAGTATCGTGGCCTTTATGCTGTTTGAAGCGGCTTACTTTTCGGAAATTGTCCGGGCCGGAATTCAGTCCATTCCCAAGGGGCAAACTGCGGCAGCTTATGCGCTGGGCATGAGCTATGGTCAGTCGATGCGCCTGATTATTTTGCCGCAGGCCTTCCGTAAAATGACCCCTTTGCTGTTACAGCAAACCATTATTCTGTTTCAGGATTCAACTATGGTTTATGCCATTGGTTTACTGGACTTTTTCAGAACGAACTACGTACGCGGCGACCTGATGTCGTTATTGACCCAATACATCCTATTTGCCGGTCTGGTGTACTTTAGCGTAAGTATGATCGCGACCTATGCCGTTAAAAAATTACAAAGGAAGTTAACTGTATGACTGATGGTAAAGTGATGATTGATCTGCAAAATGTCAGTAAATGGTACAAAGATTTTCAGGTACTCACCGACTGTACCACCCAGATTCACCAAGGAGAAGTGGTGGTGGTGTGTGGCCCTTCCGGTTCGGGCAAGTCTACCCTGATTAAAACCGTCAATGGCCTGGAACCGTTCCAGCAAGGCAATATTTTGGTCGATGGCATTTCAATTAAAGACCCGAAAACCAATCTAAACCAGTTGCGTAGCCGTGTCGGTATGGTATTCCAGCATTTTGAACTGTTTCCACATTTAAGCATCACGGAAAATCTGACCATCGCCCAGATTAAAGTGTTGGGTCGATCTGAAGCAGAAGCCAAGAAAAAAGGCTTGGCCTATCTGGATCGAGTGGGTTTGAGTGCGCAAGCTAACAAGTTTCCTGCGCAACTTTCAGGAGGGCAGCAACAACGTGTGGCTATTGCCCGCGCCTTGAGCATGGACCCGATTGCAATGCTATTTGATGAACCCACTTCGGCGCTAGATCCGGAAATGATCAATGAAGTGCTGGATGTAATGGTCGAACTGGCCAAAGAAGGCATGACCATGATGTGTGTGACCCATGAAATGGGCTTTGCCCGTCAGGTGGCCAACCGGGTCATTTTTATGGACCAAGGTAAAATTGTTGAAGACTGTACCAAAGATGAGTTTTTTAATAGCCAGCGTGGTGAACGTGCACAGCAGTTCCTGAATAAGATTCAGCACTAATCCTGCAAGATTTAATTATGAAAGATTAATAAAAAGCAGATCGGATGATCTGCTTTTTTATTGGGTTATTCTAAAACCAAACGTGCATTGGTGGCCTGTACAGGTCGATTATTCGGATGTTCCATTAAACTGGAAAAGGCGTGTATCTGCTGTTTCGAGGCTTGTTGAATGTCTTTCAGTACAATCCAGCGCACCCCTTCAGAACAAGGTGGTGTGGTGAGTGAACCATTAAAACGGTAATAGTCTAAATGCTCAGGTAAAAAGGCTGTGGCAATATCCTGATGCTTTAACTGAACAGTACCACCGGCTTTTTTCGGCAATTCTTGCCATAATTTTTTCAGTTTTTTGTTTTCCTGTCCCTGTTCAAACATCACCGCGACTACTGCCAATTCCCCTTGTGCATTGGCATGCACCAGATGCATTTCCATGGCATAGCTTTTCCCATGAATGGTATTTTCACTTGGGCTATGTAAATGGAACTGTTTTAACTGAAAGCTTTGTTGATCCAGCGCTAGCGAACTTCCTTCATGAAAATTAACCTGTACCGTACGGTTATTATTGATGATGGTTTCAGCTTTAGAACTGTAATTGAATTTTAAGGCTGGCAGTTCAGCAGCTATGGTTTGATCAATATTAATCGGTGATTGATTCAAGCCCTCACAGGCCCGATATTCTGGTTTGATCTTGCTCCACTGTGCAGCTGTCTGTGCTTCATATCCCCAATCAAAAACTGTACCTTCGGCTGCGAAGGTAGAATGAATTCCGAACAGTGCCAGGCAAGCAACCATACTCCGTTTCATAGGTTAATCCTTAAAATACAATATAAAATGAGCACTTATCTTGTCGGCTTGCTATTTTGAGATCAAAACCAAAACTACCAATTGTTTAGGCTATTTGTATCTAGAATTGAGCAATTATTCATCAAAAATGGATGTTCAATATTTCTGTCTTTTATCTTCATTCCATATTCTTTATCCCAGCTCAAATCTGAATTAGATTTTTTTATGCACTATAATTGATTATAAAATCATCTAAATTTGCTTTATCAGCATGCATTTTTACTGAATATTGTTTAAATTATTTTTTAACATCTTCGCTTAAGAATATTGCCACTATTCAGTGCCATAAAAATTCAACAAAATTAACTTCTTTTAAAACTGTAAATTCCCCACAATTATCATATATTTATATATAATTTATATTAAAAATTATTGCACTATTATAGTGCGAAAAATACACTTCCAATAACTCTTTGCTTTATATCGAGTCTTATGATTTTTTGAGCTGGTTTAATCAAAATTTCCCAATTTCGACCATCTTCACGAAAACAATCACATGGTTATACTGAACATCTTTTTGTGATTTTAAGCACTAAAATGGAGCCATAAAATGCAAAATATTGATTTACTCTTTCTCCTTCTTGGTGCGATTTTAGTTCTGGCTATGCATGCAGGTTTTGCGTTCTTGGAACTGGGGACAGTCCGCCACAAAAACCAGGTCAATGCACTCAGTAAAATCCTGACAGATTTTTCCATTTCTGCTATCGCCTATTTTTTTGTGGGCTACTACATTGCTTATGGACAACATTTTTTCCATATTGGGGCAACACTAGCCGCAGATCATGGCTATAACCTGATGCGCTGTTTCTTTCTGCTTACTTTTGCCGCGGCCATCCCGGCGATTATTTCTGGCGGTATTGCGGAACGCGCCAAAATGCGTTCACAAGCGATTGCCACCTTATTGCTGGTTGCCTTGGTTTACCCGTTTTTTGAAGGAATCGCCTGGAATGGCAATTTAGGATTACAAGCATGGTTAGGCAAAACATTTGGTGCCAGTTTCCATGACTTTGCCGGTTCTGTGGTTGTGCATGCCATGGGCGGCTGGATTGCTCTGGTCGCAGTGATTTTACTTGGCGCACGTTACGGTCGTTATAAAAAAGATGGTCGTGTGAGTGCACATCCGCCTTCTTCCATTCCTTTTCTTGCCCTCGGCTCCTGGATTTTAATTGTCGGCTGGTTTGGTTTTAACGTGATGAGTGCACAACGTCTGGATGTAATTTCCGGCCTAGTCGCCATTAACTCACTCATGGCCATGGTTGGCGGTACCATTTCAGCCAATATCATGGGTAAAAATGACCCGGGCTTCTTGCACAATGGTCCTTTAGCTGGTCTGGTGGCAATCTGTGCAGGTTCGGATGTGGTTCACCCAGTCGGCGCCCTGATTATTGGTGTCATTGCCGGTATCATTTTTGTCAAACTTTTCACTTATACCCAAAACAAACTTAAAGTGGATGATGTACTCGGTGTATGGCCTTTACACGGCGTGTGTGGCACTTTCGGTGGCTTGGCTGTGGGGATTTTTGGACAACAATGGTTAGGCGGTTTGGGGGGGGTTTCCATGATTTCCCAAATCATCGGTACCTTGCTTGCAATCTCTATTGCACTTGCTGGCGGCTTTATAGTTTACGGTTCACTCAAAGCCATCATGGGTATTCGTTTATCACAAGAAGAAGAATTCCGTGGTGCCGATTTATCGATTCATAAAATTTCAGCCAATTCAGAAGAAACCATTTTTTAATACTTGACTGTTTAAACTGAATCTTGATTTTCAGCGCGACTCGAAAGGGTCGCTTTTTTTATTTTTTAAACTTCATTCCCCATGCAATAGCGAGATAAAATCTACATCGGCATCAAATTTAACATCATAAAAATTGCTTAATTTCGGCCAGACTTTGAATGCGTGCGATCTCCTGAGATACCTCCGAATCATGAAAACCTTGTAGCCATAAGGCATTCATTCCGGCACGGGTTGCGCCCTGTATATCGTTAACAGGATGATCACCAATAAACAGGCAATGCTCTGGCGCAATGTCTAACTTTTGACTGGTATACAGAAAAATTTCCGGATTCGGTTTACTGATACCAACCAGTTCCGAACTGACAATCTCATCAAAAAAATGGCTAAATCCCAAACCCTGTAAAATGGTTAAACGCGTAGCATGACCACCGTTAGAAACAACTGCCAGTTTATAACCTTGCTGTTTTAATTCATTCAGCAGTTGGTTGGCCCCTTGCATGGCCACTGCCGATAACCCAAATTGCTGAAACCAGAATTGGGTCAGTTCATCCAGCTCGGGTAAGCTGTGCCATTTTAATTCTTGCAATAAGGCATTAGCCACAGAAGCGGCAATACTGGGATGGGTCAAAAATTCTTTTTTTGGATATCCTCCGTTATCGATGCGGCGGATAATCGCTTGAATTTTCGTGGTTTGCTCAGGCTGTAATTGATGCTGATACCTTTGTGCCAGATATTGACTATAAGCCAGAATACTTTGATCACGATGCGTTAAAGTATTATCCAGATCGAATAAAACAGCACGAATAGTCATTTGAATACCTATACAAATCTTGCCGCTAATCTAGCACTGAAGCTTGATTCCATTATGCTCTTTCTTCGATATACTTATCAGTATTGCATGAAAAATGGGGCATCGTTTCTTGCTCTACTTAAAAAAATTAACTTATCTTCAAGCATGACTTAAGTCTCAGTTAAGTTTTTATTGCTGTAATCTGAGCACTTTACTTGATTCATCTTTACTATGCACGATAAGCAACGCTTCATGCTCTATCAGGGCTGCTTCCTCATTATCAGTTTCTGTGTACTTTTGGTGGGCTTCCCTATCGGTGGCTCTCTGGATCTGGCACTGATTCATCCCTGGGTGAGTGAGTCGGGAAAATTTTTGCTCCGTGACAACTGGTATTTAGCAGAACTGAATCACCGCTATGTTAAAGATTTGATCATTTTAGTCTATGTCATTTTCTGTATGCTCTGGCTCGCCTCATTCAAGCTTGAAAAACTCAAACCATTAGGCTGGAGCTATGGCTATTTCTTTTGGCTGGTGATCCTGTCGACCTCAATTATCGGGCTATTAAAATCACAATCAGCTCACGCCTGCCCATGGAATATTACCATTCCCACCCCTCAGGGTTTCTTATGGGATTTTTCTGCCACCAAGGGTCACTGTTTCCCGGGAGGGCATGCTGCTACTGGCTTTGCACTAATGACCGGATATTTTGTTTTTAGACAGTCCGATAAAAAACGTGCCTACTTTTATTTGGTTGCTGGCCTGATTTTAGGTTTTGCCATGGGCTGGGCACAAATGATGCGCGGTGCACATTTTCTTAGCCATAACCTGTGGACTGCCTGGGTGATCTGGCTGGTGAATGTCGGCTTTTATCTGTTCAATTATAAAAAATTCAAACCGGCTTCCTTAAAACCTCAATCTTAAACATAAGGCGAAACCCTGTTACAGGGGTAATTGCACATTCACCTGTAAACCGCCCAGACTGGCACTCTTGGAAAAAGACAGGCTGCCACCTAAACGCTCAGTGGCTTTGTCTACAATAGACAAGCCCAGACCACTGCCTATTTCCAGATGATGGTGAATCCGGTAAAAGCGCTTAAGTATGTTTTCATACATCTCTGGCGCAATGCCTGGTCCACTGTCCTCAACTTGAATCATGGCACAACCAGCTTGTTTAAACACCGATACATTGATCACCCCTTGATGAGGAGTGTATTTAATCGCGTTATCGATCAGGTTAAAAATGATGGAATGTACCGCCGATTGCTGACTGTGCAGCAGCAGATCTTCTTGTCGCTCCATCCCCAAATCAATTTCTTTTTGCATGGCTAAATGTATGAGTTGTTCTACACAATTCACCGCAACCTGATTGAGCAAAAATTGCTGTTTGGTTTCAAGCTCCATGATAGAGGCATCCTGTTTGGCCAGATTGAGTAACTGGCTGACCAAATTCTGAATACGGATTAAGCCCTGACTTAAATTCTGTAAATCCTGATCTTCCGGAGACTGTTTTAACAAAATCTGGATCTGTAAATTCAAGGCAGTGATCGGTGTGCGCAGCTCATGTGCAGCATCGGCAATAAACTGGCGCTGTTCCTGTTGCGATTGTGAAATGCGGTCAAACAGATGATTCATTTCAACTATGGTCGGAACAATTTCTACCGGATAATTATTCATTTGAATGGCCGTTAATTCATCTGAATCACGGCGTGCCAATTCTGCCTTAAAGTCATCTAAGGGCTGCAAACTACGACTGATAATCCAGCTCAGCCCCAAAATCACCACAGACATAAACAGCAAATAAGGAAGGAACATGCCGGCTGCCAGTTCTAAAGCCAAGTGCTCTCTGGTCGATTGCTGCTGGCTAATCTGAATCTGTTTATCTTTTAAAGGCAAGACATACGTATGCCAAATATCCTGTGTGGTTTTATGGGTATAAAATCCGGCTTTTTTTACGGGCTGAACCAGCAGGTTTAAGGCATGGGTTTTATAATTCTGATCTGCATAAGACCAGACATCAATAAATAAATCTTCTTCCTGATAATGCTTGGACTGATCGATTTGGCTTTGAATCAGTTCAGGATCATGTAGCGCGACGCGTTCTGCCAGATTTTGCATCTGGGCATCCAGAATTTCATTTATTTCTTGCAGCGCAATCCGGTAAGCCGAGAACACCAGCAGACAGCCAAAAGCAATACTGAAAATTGAAATATAAATAATCAGACGTTTTTTTAATGAATACTGTGGTTGCACCAATGATTAACCTTATAATTGCCCCAGTCGATAGCCCAACCCGCGAATGGTTCGAATAAAATCTTTGCCGAGTTTGGCGCGTAAATGGTGTACATAAACCTCAATGGTATTGCTGTTTATCTCACTGTCCAGATCATATAACTTATCTTCTAAATTGGCTTTAGAAAAAATCTTGTTCGGATGGCTGACCAAAGGAATTAAAATGGCCCACTCACGATTGGACAGGTCTATATATTGCCCCTGAAACTTGGCAATATGCTGTTCAACATCCAGCACCAAACCACCATAAGCCAAGGTTCTTAAACTATCTTGCAGGCTGGATTCCGCACCACTACGACGTAACAACGCATGAATACGCGCCAACAGTTCATCAAACTCATAGGGCTTGATTAAATAATCATCTGCCCCATGATTTAATCCATCTACACGGTTTTGCAACTGATCACGGGCAGAGATAATCAGTACTGGTAAAGTCGGCCATTGCTGGCGAATATTTTTCAACACCTGCATACCATCCATCATCGGTAAGCCAAGGTCGAGTAAAACAATATCAAATTTTTCTTGTGTCAGCCTTTTTAAACCATCAATGCCATTATTGACCCATTCCGCATCCATTTGCTGATATTTCAACAAAGTCATGCTGGATTCAGCAATCATAAAATCATCTTCAATCATTAATATTTTAGTCATGCGTTCAACTCATAGTTTCTTTTTTGATTGACATTGCTGCAACATATTATATTGCTCATCCATGGTCTGGCTTTGAACATCGAGCAGGCCGAGCAGACTTGGAAATAAATGATCATGACTCAATTCTTGGCTTTTTTGCTTTGCCAAGCAAGCAATTTGCGCAGAATTTTGTTGGCTCCACTCAGGTGAAAACCACATCAGCATGGGAATATGAGTTTGCTGTGCAGGTGCAATCGCATAAGGTGAACCATGTAGATATAAGCCATGCTCTCCGGTTGACTCGCCATGATCGGATAAATACCAAAATCCGGTTTGATAACTGGTATTAGTTTTTAAGACTTGAATAAGCGAACTTAACACATGGTCGGTATATACAATCGAATTATCATAACTGTTCAATAATTCTGTGCTGCTACAGCCCTGAATGGCATTGCTATCACAGCTCGGTTTAAACGGCTGGAATGCAGCAGTGGAACGCTGATAATAAGCCGGTCCATGACTGCCCATTTGATGCAAGACAATTAAACGTGGCGTTTGGTCAGTTGCCGGAATTCCTGCAAGATAGGCTTTTAGGCTGTCCACCAGAATTTCGTCATAACAGTCTCCATCTTTGGCACACCATTTATCTTTTAACTGTTGTGGAATTTGATACTGTTCCACCCGGTTACATGTCCCTTTACAGCCGGAATTATTATCAATCCAGGTCACCTTGTAGCCAGCTCGTTTGGCAACATCCAGCAATCCTTCACGATGGCTGGCAAGCTGGTCATCATAATCTTTACGCGGCATGCCCGAGAACATACAAGGCACTGAAACTGCCGTTGCCGTACCACATGAGCTGACATTGCTAAAATTGATAATATCCAGTTTGGATAGTTCAGGGTTGGTATTTTTAGCATAGCCATTTAAAGAAAAACTTTCCGCACGTGCAGTTTCACCCACCACCAGTACCATCAATTTAGGTTTATGCTGGGTACTGACTGGTTGATCCAAATGCGCATCTTCGCCATAAGCAATTAAAGGCAAATTCTGTTTCGGTGCAGATTTATGATAATAAGAAAGTGTTGATGCGATGGTGTTTTGAGGAGAAATCATGCCTTTTAAATCACGATGCTCCCGAAAGATCGCAGCATAATCCACATAAAAGAGAAATAACAATCCGCCCACCAATAACAATGAAACAATGCCATTAATGAGTTTTTTTGTGGCTTTAGGCAAGAAAACTTCAGGCTTGATACGCACCAAAGCCACAAAAATAAGCGGGCAGATCACCAGGAACACAGTCCAAAGCACAAAGCGCAGAGACATTAAACCTCGGACTTCACGTGCATCGGTTTGCATCATATTCTGAACCTGTTCAGGTGAAATCACCACGCCCAAACTATTGACAAAATATGCCGTAAAACCACCGACCACTAAAAGAATTGAAGCAAATATTTTTGCGTTCCATTTCCACTGGATCAGCTGAAAAATAAAGTTATACGCCGCAACAATCACCAATACGGTTGCCATTAAAAACAAATAGGCTTTAGGACCTTGATAGGGCGTTAGACTTTGTATTTTTTGAAAAAATGCAAAATTTAAAATCGCGCCCAGCCAGATTGCCAGCAATAAATTAAACTGGCTTAATGAAATCGGCTTTATCTTATTACGTATTGGATTGATGATATTGGACATAAGTGTTGGCTAAACTTTTTACTGATGTGTTAATCTAAAATATCAAACTTAAAACTCACTTAATATAAAAAAATAATAAAAAAAGGCAATAAAAACACTGCCTTCTCTTAAATAATAGCATCTAACCCATTAGAATTTGTATTCTAAGCCTGTACCTAATACAGGTTGTTTAGTTTCCAAATCACCTTGTTCAAGCGTTAAATAACCGGCATAACCATACGCTTTTACTTGTTTGTTAAATGCATAGTCTGCACCCACAAAAATTTGCTGCGCATCAAAATCTGATTTTGCTAATTTAAAGCTGGTGGTATTTTGGCTATATTGCGCTTTTACAGTCCAAGCTTTCGCAGTCGGAAGGTTATATTCCGCACCCACTAACCAGCCTTGTGAGTCATCAATATCTGCTGCTAATAGATCATTGCCTGCTGCATCTTCAACTTCAGAAGTTTGATAAAGCGCTTTAAGTGCCAAACCACCATCCAGGTTTACACGACCAATGGCACGAAGTGTATTTGCAGCAGCAAAAGCAGTTCCGGCAGCCCCAGCAGTTACTTCAGGTGTAGCTGCATTTAAAAAACCGCGGCCAGCAAAAGTACTTGGAATTGCTTTGTCATAAGCAATACCTGCCACAACCACCGGACTGTCATATACTACAGATGCAGACCATGCATCACCTAAGCCACGACCGGCAGTTTTAGATGCGCCATTGCCTTTTGCAATGCCTGAAGCTTCACCAGAAGCCAATAAAGCATTTACTTTAATGGCACCTGTAGGCAATTTAATTGCCGGAGATTCATAAATGACCGCATTCGATATACGGGCTTCACCAGTAAAAATACCAGTCACATCGGCTTTGTTGGCTACATAGTTATTAAATGTATCCACTGGGCTTGAAAGCTGTTTCAATGGCGTGTCATGTGCACCCACTTTTAAAGTACCGAATTGCGCATCTTTTAAACCGACAAAACGGTTACGTGTAGTCCAGTCTGTGTTATCACCATCTGCACTTAGGCCCCACTCAATCGCATAGACTGCGCTTAAACGATCGTTAAGTTTTTCTTCACCTTTTAAACCTAGAAATGAGCTGTTTGAACTGACTTCAACAACGTCACGATCAGAAACAGGCGATGCATTATCTTCTGGTAAATAATCGATACTTGCATCAATTTCTCCATAAAGAGTTGGCGCTGCAAAAGTTGATCCCGCTAATACACTTAAAGCAATCGCTGCTGCTATTTTGGCTTTCATTTATTAAGATTCCTAAATTATCTTGTAACAAATGTTACAACTGTCTCTTATATTACAAAATGATTAATTTTATATTTATATATATTTTTTAGTACTTTAGCTTGTCAGACAATTAAACGGCGGAGGATGGCTTTTTTGTTACACAGTTGATCCAGCGCAAGATAAAAACAACAGACAGAATCGCAATGATATTAATGGCCAGCAAATAATCGGCATATCCCAGTGCATCGGCAAAAATTCCGCTTAAGCTATACAATCCGCCACTTACGGTTGCCATCAGCGAAACCTGAAAAGTGAAATCTGTGCCGGCCAAATGTTTACGGCTGTATTGCATCACCAAGGTGAGCATGACCACTAGTAACATCGCTGAAATCATGTCTTCAGCAGCATTAATCAGATAAATCACCCAGGTTTCAATATGCCGTTGAGCCTCATATTGAAAAGCCAGCCAGGTATAAGCCGCCAGACTCAAAATCTTGAATATGGAAAAGACCAGCAGTGCTTGAGCACGGGAAAGAAACTTGAGGCTAAAACCAGCCAGCCCGGCTCCCGCTAATGCCGCCACGGCACCGAGCATGGTCACATAGAGGCCAATTTGCGAAAAGCTCAAACCTAAATCGACCATTAAGGGTTTCAGTAAAGGTCCGGATAAGCCATCGGCAATCTTAAATGTGATCAGGACTGCCAGCCATGCAGCAAGATTCGGAGTCCGATAAAAATAAGCCAGATAATTTTTTACTTTCTGCCAGCTAAAGCTTTCTGCTTCAGTCAGGGACGGCGTATGTTTCAGTCTATGCGGTTCTTTAAAAAACAGAATGGGCAATGTATTGAGCAATACCAGTGCCGCCAAAATTAAAAAAGTGCTTTGCCAATCCAGCCAGTCCAGTGCCCACAGAATGGCTCCCCCACCGACAATAAAACCCAGCCGTGAGCCGATCACCTGAAAAGTGTTGCCCCAATGCTGCTGCTGACTATGTAGCATATTGACCGCCAGACCATCAGTAGCAATGTCCTGGGTTGCCCCAACCAGATTCATGCTGAGTAAAGCTACAAAAAAAGCCAGTAAATATTCAGGCTGGTTTAAAGCTTGGATGGGAAGAAAAGATAGACCCAGCAACACTGCGACACTGAGTAACTGGGTGGGTACAATCCAGCTACGGTAATGCCCAAATGCTGCATGACCGAAACGATCGACCCAAGCTGCCCAGAAAATTTTAATCGACCAGGGCAACATCAATAATCCAAAGCCGCCAATATGGGCCAGCGATACCCCCTGGGCACGTAAAATCACCGGCAAAGCATGGGTCATAAAGCCTACCGGCAAACCCTGAGCCCAATATAAAGAAAACAATAAAATATAGAGCTTAGGTGAAGTCGGCATACTGTTCCCTGAGTCTCATGCCTTTCAAATTATTCATTTAAAGTTATTCATTTAAAATCATGTGTGTAGAGTTATATCTTTAGAGTCGTATCGTGAAACTTCAAGCAGATTGATCATTGTGCTCAAGTCAGCTGGATCGTTGCGTACTTTTTGCCAATGCATCTTATTTTACAAAAGCTTAGCATATTTTTAAGCCTATAAAATTTTGTCAGGAAGTTCAATCAACGGCCATGATCAAACATTTTCCTACATTGCCTGCTCAAGTTCCTGCCCGTAGCGGAAATTTAAGCCTAAATATTTTCAAAAAGATATTTCTTGCCCAAGGCTGGAGTTTTGATGGCGAATTTCCCAACCTGCCTAAAGCGGTAGCGATTATTTCTCCGCATACGTCTAATATAGATGCCTGGCATGGCTTTACTGCCCTGCTTGGGCTAGGGATTAAAATTACCGTTTTTGGCAAACACACCTTATTTAACACACCGCTGAAACCCTTGCTGGAATGGATTGGCGTGATTCCGGTCAATCGCAGCATTCAACAAGGTACAACTCAGCAAATTATTGACTTCATTAATACGCAACAGCAGATCTGGGTCGGTATGGCACCGGAAGGAACACGCAAACAGGCCGAGTCGATTCGAAGCGGGTTTTATCGTATTGCAGTAGGTGCCCACATCCCTATTGTGATGTTTTCACTGGATTACAAAAACAAGGCCATTCACTGCCTGGGCGTGTTCTACCCGACTGGAAATTATGAGCAGGATCTGGAACAGATTCTGGATCAATATACCGGTAAATTTTCTCCAAAAAATCCGGGCTGGCTGGCCAAGCCTTTACAAAATCGTTTAAAAAACAACTAGCCAAAGTGAAATTTATTTGTTGTGATGTGTGCAACATTGGCGATTTGATGTTCAATTTCAACCATGAAACTTGCACACTATTCCTGTATTGGCTTACTTGGACTGAGCCTGATTGGCTGTGATAAAGCCACTCAAACCCCACCGCAAACTACAAGCATAAAAGCGCGTGAACCTGTGATTGCCATCGCTTTAGGCGGTGGCGGCGCCAAAGGCTTTGCCCATATCGGGGTGCTGAAAGTTTTAGAGTCACATGGCATTAAACCGAAAATTGTCACTGGCACCAGTGCCGGCAGTTTTGTCGGCAGTATTTACGCCAGTGGTAAAACACCGTATCAATTGCAGCAAATTGCCCTGACGCTGAAAGAATCGGACATCCGTGACCTAACCCTGAACAGTCAAGGCATTGTACAAGGTCAAAAATTGCAGAATTATGTGAACCAGCACATTGCCAATAAACCGATTGAACAGTTCCCGATTCGCTTTGCCGCTGTCGCGACCCGTCTGGACACCGGGCTTAAAGCGGAATTTATTAAAGGCAATGCCGGTCAGGCCGTGCGTGCCTCATGCAGTATCCCCAATGTATTTGTGCCAGCCACCATTGGCGGAAAACAATATGTGGATGGCGGTCTGGTCAGTCCGATTCCAGTAAAAACAGCCAAAGCTATGGGCGCAGATATCGTCATTGCCGTGGATATTTCTGCGCGCCCCGAAGGCTCTAAACCACTGAATATGTGGGGGCTGCTGGATCAGACCATTAATATTATGGGACAGCAAAGCATCAATGAAGAACTGGGTCAGGCCAATGTGGTGATTCAACCTAAAGTGGGGCATTTGGGAACTCTGGATTTAAAAGCCAGCAATCAGTCTATTCTGGAAGGTGAGAAAGCAGCCCAGCTCAAAATCGTTGCCATTGACAAGGCGATTAGCGATTTTAAAAAATCAGCCGCTGCATTCAAGCCTACTGCAAAATCCAGAATTTAAAAATTATGCTTTTTTAATATTCAAAGACTTATTCATCTGCTAAATTGATATAGAGACTAAAATGATCTCTATTCATTTTTACAATACACGAGTAGATGTATGGAATTTGCTTTCGAACCTTGGCATTGGTTTGTATTGGGTGTGTTGCTCATGCTTTCTGAATTAGTCATCCCCGCTTTCGCTGCACTGTGGTTTGGCATCGCAGCCATCATGGTGGGCGTTTTATACTGGATGTTCCCGATGATGGGGCTTACCACCCAACTGGTCACCTGGATTATCTTGTCCGTTCTGTGTACTTTGCTGTGGTTTAAATTTATTAAACCGCTTTCGATTGATAAAACCAAAGCAGGTTTATCGCGTGAAGCCACCATCGGTCAAGTCGGCATGGTCATTCAAATTCATATGCAACATGACTTGATTACCGTGCGTTTTCCGATGCCGGTTTTAGGTTCAGATGAATGGAACTGCCGTTCATTGTCACCAGTAAAAGTGGGTGATCGGGTACGCGTAATCGAAATTTCGGGTAATGATCTTGTGGTGAAACCCCACAATCCAAATAACGAAAATATATAAAGTGAGGAAATAACATGTCTGGTGGAACGATTATTGTTTTAGCGCTGCTGGTTTTTGCCGGCGTGACCATTTTTAAAGGGGTACGTATCGTCCCGCAGGGTTATAAATGGATCGTGCAACGTCTGGGTAAATACCATACTACTCTGGGACCGGGACTCAGTTTTGTCATTCCTTATATTGATGAAGTGGCTTATAAAGTCACCACCAAAGATATCGTGCTGGATATTCCCTCTCAGGAAGTGATTACCCGTGACAATGCGGTGCTGCTAATGAATGCCGTGGCCTATATCAATATCACCACGCCGGAAAAAGCGGTGTATGGTATTGAAAACTATACCTGGGCCATTCAAAACCTGGTACAAACTTCACTGCGTTCTATTGTCGGTGAAATGGATCTGGATGATGCTCTTTCTTCACGTGACCACATTAAGGCTAAACTGAAAGCTGCCATTTCCGATGATATTTCCGACTGGGGCATTACCTTAAAAACCGTTGAAATTCAGGATATCCAACCCTCATCGACTATGCAGGCAGCCATGGAAGCTCAGGCTGCTGCCGAGCGTCAGCGCCGTGCAACAGTGACCAAGGCAGATGGTGAAAAACAGGCCGCCATTTTAGAAGCAGATGGCCGCCTGGAAGCTTCACGCCGTGATGCCGAAGCACAAGTGGTGTTGGCTGAATCCTCACAACGTGCCATCGAAATGGTCACTTCGGCTGTCGGGGATAAAGAAATTCCTGTGGCCTATTTGCTGGGTGAACAATATGTCAAAGCCATGCAAGACATGTCTAAATCGCCGAATGCCAAAACTGTGGTATTACCTGCAGATATTCTCAGCACCATTCGTGGGGTGATGGGCCGAAATTCATAAGCACCTGTTCTTTATTAAAAAATAGACAGCACTGGCTGTCTATTTTTTGGGCGCTGGAAAAATATCAGCAATTTTTTTTAATCTATGGTTAAATTTCGCGTTATTTTTTGAAATTATTTGCGCTTCTCTCCTAAAAGCCTGTGTTTCGATCTACTGTCCACCTTGTAACTGGATACCGTATGAGCTCCCTGAATCCGACCCTGATTACCTTTCTTTTTTATATTGTCGCCATGATCGCGATTGGCCTGATGGCTTATCGCGCAACCGCCAATTTCTCTGATTACATTTTGGGGGGGCGTCGTTTAGGTAGTTTTGTCACAGCGCTCTCTGCCGGTGCTTCAGATATGAGTGGCTGGTTGCTGATGGGACTTCCCGGCGCAATTTATCTTTCAGGCTTATCTGAAATGTGGATTGCCATTGGCCTGATTATTGGCGCATGGCTCAACTGGCTGTTGGTTGCCGGACGTTTACGTGTACACACCGAAGTTCAGCACAATGCCTTAACCTTGCCGGATTATTTTTCTAACCGTTTTAATGACCAAAAGAAAATCTTGCGCGTTACCTCTGCTTTCATCATTTTGATTTTCTTTGCTATTTATTGTGCTTCAGGCATGGTTGCAGGCGCACGTCTGTTTGAAAACATGTTTGATATGTCTTATAGCACGGCACTTTGGATCAGTGCCATTGCCACCATCAGCTATGTATTTATTGGTGGTTTCCTGGCTGTGAGCTGGACCGACACCATTCAAGCATCATTGATGATTTTTGCTCTGTTGCTCACCCCTATTGTGACTATTTTGAGTTTCTCGGACCTGTCGCAAATGACCCTGGCACTTGAAGCTGCACGTCCGCAAGCCATGAATGTCATGGGGGATTTAAGCTTTGTTGCCATCATGTCGCTGCTTGCCTGGGGCTTGGGCTACTTTGGACAACCGCATATTCTGGTTCGTTTTATGGCGGCAGATTCAGTTAAATCGATTCCCAATGCGCGCCGTATTGGTATGGCATGGATGACTTTATGCTTGGGCGGCGCAGTTGCGGCAGGTTTCTTTGGTATTGCCTACTTCCAGCAACATCCAGAACTTGCGGGAGCAGTGACAGCCAATCCAGAAACCGTATTTATGGAATTGACCAAAATTCTGTTTAATCCATGGGTTGCCGGTATTGTTCTTGCAGCGATTTTAGCAGCGGTGATGAGTACCTTGAGCTGTCAGCTTTTAGTGTGTTCAAGCACCTTAACTGAAGATTTCTACAAATCATTCTTGCGTAAAAATGCCACCCAAACCGAACTGGTTTGGATTGGCCGTTTAATGGTTTTACTGATTGCCCTGCTTGCAATCTGGATGGCTGGAAATCCTGAATCTAAAGTGCTTGGCCTGGTGGCTTATGCCTGGGCAGGTTTTGGTGCTGCCTTTGGTCCATTGATCATTCTTTCCTTGTTCTGGCGCCGTATGACCTTGAATGGTGCTCTGGCTGGTATGCTGGTGGGTGCGATTATGGTCGTACTTTGGAAAAACCTGTTTGCCGATACTGGCGTGTATGAAATTATTCCGGGCTTCATTTGTTCAATGATCGCGATTGTAGTGGTCAGCTTAATGGGTAAAGCACCTACAGAGGAAGTCACTGCGCGTTTCGATGAAGGTCAGCGTTTGTATCAAGAGTCTAAATAATCTTTAAAGCATAAAAAAAGAGGACCCTATGTCCTCTTTTTTTAATTCATTGTTTAGATTTATTGATTTAGCTTTTACGTGACAACAAAAATTGTGAAATCTGATTGAGTTCAGCAGCATCTTCGCCAAAGAAAGCCAGGGCTTGAAAGGCCTGATCATGCAGTTCTTGGGCATAGGCCTGAGCTTTGTCCAGCCCCATGAGTGCAGGATAAGTCGATTTCTCTACTTGCTGATCTTTACCGGCTGTTTTTCCTAATACTTCAGTATCGGAAATAATATCCAGAATGTCATCCTGCACCTGAAAAGCCAGTCCAATGGATTGTGCATATTCACGCAATTTAGGAATCGCTTGATCGGTGCCCTCAAACACGGTAACAGCTGCCATCATCACCGCTGCAGAAATCAGGGCACCGGTTTTATTGCGATGAATATTTTCCAATACCTGCTGATCGACATGCTTGCCTTCAGCCTGTAAATCCAGCACCTGGCCACAGACCATTTTTGAACTGGCAGTCGCCAAAATTTGCATCTGTTTTAAAATAATCGAATGATTCACCGCAGGCCCCTGATCAAACAGGCGGCTGCCCAAAATTTCAAAGGCCATCGACTGCAAGATATCTCCCGCCAGTAATGCGGTATCTTCACCAAAAGCCACATGACAGGTGGGTTGGCCACGACGCAATAAATCATTATCCATACAGGGTAAATCATCATGCGCCAGTGAATAGCAGTGAATCATTTCGATGGCGACGGCTGCACGGCGAACGGCTGCAAAATTAGCATTCGGTTTTAAGGCTGCAGTGGCATAACACAGTGCCGGACGTACACGTTTACCCCCAAGCATAACAGCATGATGCACTGCACCTTTCAGCGGCTCCGGAATGGAAAATGCGTCTAATGCAGTCAATAAATCCTGCTGAATACGGTGTTGTGCTTGGGTTAATGCATTTGCTTGCACGTCAGTTAAAGATGACACATTCGCCTCGAATACTTTGCTTTGGTTAATAGATCGGGAAAATTAAGAATGCGCCCGATCTAATATACAATGCTCTTGTCACCATCGACAGAGAACTTGCGATTCCTCATCTGCATGAGAATTAGATAGTCATGATCGTTTAAGCTTTGGCTAAGCGAACTTACCAATCAATGACAAGCAGCATGATACTGCTTTCTCGCAAGATTCTCTATCTGCTTTGTTATTTCAGGCTATCTTCTGGAATTCGAACCCAGCCTTCCATCAGTACCCGTGCACTGCGGCTCATGACCGCTTTTTTGACTACCCATTGTCCATTTTCCTGAACTGCTTGCGCACCAACACGTAAAGTTCCTGAAGGATGGCCAAAACGTACCGCTTCACGCGCGCCACCGCCAGCTGCCAGATTCACCAAAGTTCCAGGAATTGCCGCAGCTGTACCAATGGCAACAGCAGCCGTGCCCATCATGGCATGGTGCAGTTTACCCATCGACAATGCCCGTACCAGTAAATCAATATCATCGGTTTGAATATCTTTACCGCTTGAAGATGTGTAGGCCTTAGGTTTCGATACAAAGGCAATTTTCGGGGTATGCTGGCGCTTTTCCGCTTCGGCAATGTCCTGAATCAAGCCCATCTGTTTGGCGCCATAAGCGCGGATGGTTTCAAAACGTGCCAGTGCCTGAGCATCGCCATTGATGGCATCCTGTAATTCAGTGCCCTCATAGCCAATCTCTTCAGCATTTAAAAAGATGGTTGGAATACCGGCATTAATGAAAGTGGCCTGGAAAGTGCCAATATTCGGAACGTCGAAAGTATCGACCACATTGCCTGTCGGGAACATTGCACCGCCCTCTTCACCATCATCTGCCGGGTCGAGAAATTCAATTTGAACTTCTGCTGCCAGAAAAGTGACCCCATCCAGTTCAAAGTCACCAGTTTCCTGCACTTGACCGTTGCTGACAGGTACATGGGCAATAATGGTTTTTTGAATATTGGCTTGCCAGATGCGTACCGTACATATGCCATTTTCAGGAATACGCTCTGCACTGACCAGACCATTAGAAATGGCAAAGGAACCGACCGCTGCAGTTAAGTTTCCGCAGTTTCCACTCCAGTCAACAAAGGGCTGATCAATGGCCACCTGACCAAATAAATAATCCACATCATGATCCGGCTGAGCGCTTTTCGCCAAAATTACGGTTTTACTGGTACTTGAACTTGCTCCACCCATACCATCAATTTGCTTGCCGTAGGGATCAGGGCTTCCAATCACTCGCAGCAATAACTGATCACGCACTTTTCCAGCCTGCTGTGCAGCTTGTGGCAAGTCATCCAGTTTAAAAAACACACCTTTACTGGTACCGCCACGCATATAGGTTGCTGGAATCTTGATTTGTGGAGCAAAACTCATTTCTCTTTTATCCTTTCATTTATCATTGTTGTACATCGCCATCAGCAAAATGCTAAAAAGCATCATAGCGATTTTTTTATAAAATATATGCTTCTCTGGACTTAAGTATAAAAAACAAACTTTAAACTTTTTTTTATAACTCCAATTACTTTATTTTATGTAATTAAAAATAAAATTAATTGCTTGATTCAAAATCAAAATATATAGAATATTTTTTTTGTGATTATTTTTTAACAACCTCCCTCCTAGCCCTGTACTAGGCTAATACATTTCAATCTATTACAATCTATTACAATCCTTTCCTTACACATTGTCGGGCTGAATACTTTGAATAAAGAGTCTTCTCAACTTCAGCGTGGCTTAAAGAACCGTCATATCCAACTGATCGCCATGGGCGGTGCAATTGGGACGGGCTTATTCTTAGGGTCCGCACAGGTCATCCAATCTGCTGGTCCTTCCATCATTTTGGGTTATGCCATTGGCGGTTTAATCGCCTTTTTAATCATGCGCCAACTGGGTGAAATGATTGTACATGAGCCTGTAGCAGGATCATTCAGTCATTTTGCCAATAGATATTGGGGTAAATTCCCGGGCTTCCTGGCGGGCTGGAATTACTGGATTTTGTACATTCTGGTTGCCATGACTGAACTGACTGCCGTGGCTAAATACATCAACTATTGGTGGCCACATATTCCGGCATGGGCTTCGGTACTGTTCTTCTTCATCGTGATTACCCTGGTCAATCTCGGCAATGTGAAATTTTATGGCGAATCTGAATTCTGGCTTTCGATTATTAAAGTGACCGCTGTTATTTCCATGATTGTTTTTGGTTTGTATTTATTACTGACCGCAGATGCAGGATCAACATCTTCATTTAGCAATCTTTGGACACATGGCGGTTTCTTTCCGAATGGCTTTGAAGGCCTATTTTACATGCTGGCCTTCCTCATGTTTGCCTTTGGTGGGATTGAACTGATTGGTATGGCAGCTGCAGAAGCCAAAGACCCGGAAAAAACCATTCCTAAAGCCATTAACCAGGTGGTGTTCCGTATTCTGATTTTCTATATCGGTTCACTCACGATTCTTTTATCTTTAGTGCCTTGGAACCAGCTTGAACTTGGCGGGCTGGATAAAAGTCCATTTGTGATGATTTTCAGTCAACTCGGGATTGGCTGGGCAGCGCATTTACTTAACTTCATTATCTTGACTGCTGCACTGTCTGTTTATAACAGCGGTATGTATGCCAATAGCCGTATGTTGTATGGTTTGGCACAACAAGGCAATGCACCGAAAGTATTCCTTGGTGTGAATAAACAAGGTGTACCTATTGCTGCTGTTTTATTCTCTGCACTGTTAATTTTCGGTTGTGTACTACTTAACTACTTTGTTCCAGAAGATGCTTTAGGCCACTTGATGTATGTAGTGGTAGGTGCATTAGTACTCAACTGGGCCATGATTAGTCTGACTCACTTGAAGTTTAGAAAAGCAGTTAAACAAGCCTCAATTCAAACCAAGTTCCCTGCACTTTGGGCACCCATCAGTAATTATTTAGTCCTGATCTTTATTGCAACCGTGCTTTATATTATGTGGACCCAAGGTTTTAAAGAATCCGTACTGATGATTCCAATTTGGGTGGTGGTGATGTTTGGCTTATTCAAAATATTGAATAAGAGTAAATCTTAAGCAAATACGCTCAAGTAGAATCTTTAAAAAGTTATTGTTTCGACAATAACTTTTTTTTTATATCTATTTGCGCTAAATTAGCTGCATTTTGTGCCCTTAGCTTAACTGGATAGAGCAGTTGCCTCCTAAGTGACCGACGCGGGTTCGACTCCCGCAGGGCGCACCACCCCAATAGTAGAACATATAAAAATTTAATTAAAATACTTTTATATTCACACACATATAAACAAAACATAGAAAAATATAGATTAATATATAAAGATATAGTTGCAAAATATAAGGATATGATTGAGGATATATGCAGTTCTACTCAATATATATCCTTATTCAATCATGGCCAAAAAGACTATTCCTCTATCTGACTCCAAATGTACTGGGGCAAAACCACAGGAAAAAGACTACTCTTTGTATGATGGTCATGGACTGATATTATTCATTCGAAAGAGCGGTTCGAAGGTATGGCGATTTAAATATAAGAGAGCCAATGGCAAAGATGGCTTAATGACTTTAGGCAACTTCCCTGCTTTAAGTTTAAAGGCTGCCCGGGATAAGCGCCGTGAATTAGAAGAACTAATTGCTAATGGTATAGATCCAATTGAATACAGCGAAGTGCAAAAAGCTAAATTGAATAATGCATATAGTTTTGAGGTTATAGCTCGAGACTGGCATAAGGAATATAGCAATACAGGTCGCTGGATTAGACATACAGCAGAAAGAGCATTAAAGAACTTAGAAGATTATGTTTTCCCTATCATCGGGCAACAATCGATAGATGCAGTAAAGCCTAAAGACCTTGTTAAAGTTTTACGCTCCATTGAAGAATCTGGATATACAGAAGTATTAAAGAAAACTCGTCAAAGATTTAGCAGCATATTTTCTTATGCAATATCACGCGGCCTTATAGAAGAGAATCCTGCTTATTTTCTAAAAGATGTTTTTGTAATAACGAAGAAGTCTAGACATCATCCTCAATTACCTTTAGAGCAACTGCCTGAGCTTTTGCAAAGATTAGAAAGTGATAAAGGTTACCCTATAACAAAATTATGTACGGCATTTGCACTTCATACATTTGTACGTTCCAGCGAGTTTCGGTTTGCACGTTGGAGTGAGTTTGATCTTCAAAAAGGCCTGTGGACTATCCCAGGAGAAAGAGAGTTCATTCCAGGACAAAAGTTTTCTAATCGTGGTGCCAAGATGAAATTAGACCACTTAATACCACTCTCACCTCAAGCTATTACCCTGCTCAAAGAAATCCACAAATATAGCGGAATGACAAAAAATGTATTCCCTAAAAACGGCGATCCTCAAGGTTTTATTAGTGAGTCAACAATAAATAAGACATTACGCCGTATTGGCTATGACACTAATACAGATATATGCGGACACGGCTTCAGGGGCATGGCATGTTCAGCCCTGGTGCAAAGCACTTTATTCCAGAAGGAAGCTGTAGAAAAACAAATGAGCCATCAAGAACGCGACCAGGTACGTTTGGCTTATACCCATCAAGCAGAATACCTGGAAGAAAGAAAAGCGATGCTGAATTGGTGGAGTGACTACCTGGATGCAAATCAATATGGCTATATAAGCCCTTATGACTTCACTCAGCAGCTTCTAAACAATGATGTCATCAATTTTAAATATGCAAAGCTGGGAAAATAACAAGTTTTAACAGTTTGCTAAGTCTAGCCCGACGGGGCGAAAGTCGGACACCCATCCGATTGGCTTAGCTCCTACTTGGGTATGCCTTGGGAGGCGAATATGCAACAAATAGTATTGGATTCTTTAGAAGAAGAGCTTAATTACTGGTCTCCATTAATGGAGATAAAAACTCTTACTGAAACAGCACGTGATATCTTTTTAAAGGAACTATTTCCTTATGAAAAAAGTGGCAAAGTGATACCTGAAAATCAATATGTTCAAGAAATTAACACCATATTCACTGCAAATTTTACAGGTAAACGCAATGATCCAAATCGCCAAACTGGGATGCAGGCTGAAGATGATTTTTTTAGTTCAATTCTTAATAATACTGACGAACAGTTAAAAAAAGATAATTTAAATAATGCTCTTTTCCAACTTCTAAACATCGTTTGTATGTACATTTGTGATGCTGCAGCAATTTTAGAAACCATCAAAAAGGAGTTTAAAGAAGGAGAAGCAATAATAGTGGATAATTCACTAATTACTGATAATAAAATTTTTTATTATTTATGCAAAAGTAATTATTTTATTGGTCTTTGCAAAGCAACTCATGCAAGTCATGTAGGATCAAAAGAGCAACTAAAAGAAAAAATGATTAAACTGGCTGAGATAAAACATAAAGAAATTAATGCTAAAAGATCTAAAGATGAAATTACTATTAAAGAAATTTGGGAAAATCATAACTGGAAAAATTACACAAAGTGTGCAGAGCACATTTTCGAGACTAATCTAGTAAAGCGAAGCTACAGAGACATTTATACAATAGTTAGCAAAGTTGCTAAAAAGAAATAATTTTTACATTATGCTTCGCAGTATGTACATGTTCCAGTGGAACATGTACATCAACGGCGCACTACGTTTTAAAACATAAAAACAATAACTTAAATTACATCCATACTTTTATAAATATATGGCTGTATTTATGCTTCAAGCAACTCCAATTCGAATTCAATTTAGTACCGCATGTCGACTACTTGATGTAACACGACCATCACTTCTCCACACTATCAGTAAAGATCCTACCTTCCCTCGGCCGTTGAAAATGGGTACCTCCAAACAGGCTCCTGTTTTCTTTGATTACCAAGAATTAGTTGAATGGCATAACAGAAAAAAAGAAGCAGCTACCGCTGAAATGGGGGCATGATCATGAGTGCTTCCACAAATATTCAGAACTGGTCACCCGCTTCTAAAATTAAGATCGATAATGCTGCAATCCGTGCCGATCAGCATGGACGCTACAGCCTAAATGATTTACACAAGGCAAGCGGTGGTGACGTAAAAAATAAGCCATCTAACTTCCTGCAAAATGACAAGACACAAGAACTGGTTGCTGAATTGATCGATGCTGGAAATCCATCATCGGTCAATATTGAACCGGTATCAGCGATTAGGGGTGGTTCAGAACAAGGGACGTATGCTGTAAAAGAATTGGTCTATGCATATGCAATGTGGATCAGCCCTGTTTTTCACTTAAAAGTAATTCGTACTTTTGATAGTGTGACAGCACAGACACAACTACCAGATCTTAACAATCCAGCACAATTGCGGGATCTATTGCTAGGCTATGCTGAACAGAATATTCAGCTCAGTGCTGAAAACCAAGTACTGTCAAAGGCAATCGAAACAATTACGCATACTGAACACGGCGTAAAGTTTCAGCAAGCCTGCAAAATATTGAATGTAAAACAGCATGTTTTAGCCAAATGGCTTCGAGAACATGGCTGGGATCGTTATCTAAATGATGCCAGGGCTTCAACTTACTACAGTGAAAGTCGCGGTTATTGCGAAACTAAATATTCTCATAAGGAAGGTGTAAAACCTTCAGGTCAGCCATATAGCTTCACACAGACTGAGTTCTTTATCCTGCCAAAAGGCATGCAAATTCTTGCCAAAAGATTTGGGGAGGTTGTATGAAATTCAAAATTATTTTTTTAATAGCACTTCTCAAATTAAAGCGATTCAGCTATATTGATTCTGTTCGATGCAAAATCATCGAATTAGCTTTGGTCGGCTATGAATACACAAGCGCATACAGTCCGCTACGGGCTTTTTTTATGCGTAAAATCTCTATGCTTCTGCATCTCTATGGTGAAGCTGGAGAGGGACATCTTCGGATGTGCAGGTCTCTTGTGTACCTGTCGACCAACCCTTTTCAGCTTTGCCACCCTCACTTGGTCGTGACTGGTAAAGCTCCTAAACAAACACAAGGAGCGCATTCATCATGAACGCTAAAGTACAAATTCAATTATCAGAACAATTAATTCCTTTTCACAGTGCCGCAGATATTATAAGTGCTTACTCACTTGCATCTGAATCTGCCGTACAGCTTCGAACTCTGGCTAATCAGATCAGCAAAGCAACGGCGTTCGTTAAAGCGTATGCAGAAGAAAATAAAGTCGACGCCACTATTTTTGCTGAACTCGAAAATCTAATCGCAATCTCCCATCAGCTTGCTAACAGTCAAGCGGATACCTATGGCCTTGAGCTTAAAAGACATAAACAAGAACCCGATGACCAATACAGCGCGGGTGATCTGCACGATGCTTACTCATTAGCTTATGAAAATACATCATGGCTTGAGACTATGTTTTATCAAATTAAAGATGAAGTCGAAGTAGTCAAAGAAGCCATCAAGCAAAGTATTTATGGCGCCGTCTTTGCGACTCTTGAACGCTTAATTCATATTGCTGCGTATTGGGCAGAGAGCCATAGCAATACATTTGATGTTGAAAACGAAAAGTATAAATCGGAATGGGAGGCATCTAAAAATGACTAAGCTTCCTGCTTCTTCTGAAAAAAATGCAGTTCCATCAAGTGCAGAGCCTAATCGATCTGCTCCGTCATCAGCATATGCTGATTCTGTGCGAATGACACCAGAACGCCTATTTAACGCCGTGATCAAAAATAGCCGGCAAGGAGGGTCTAGTGAGCATTGATGCAACACGGTGGGCTTGGACCACTTCTGTTAAAACTTCTGCTCAACGCTTGGTTCTGCTTTCACTAGCAGACCGGGCTGGAGAAGAACATACAGCGTGGCCTAGCATCGATCGTTTGGCTGCTGATACCGTTCTGGACAAAAAGACAGTACAGAAGGTTATATTAGAGCTGATAAAACTTGGTCTAATCAGTGATACCGGTGAGCGTACAGGGCCAACGAAAAGAGTTCGTGTACTTAAACTCAACGGCGTCAAAGGACGTGAAGAATATACCCATAATTGGGATGATTCAGGTTCAAAAAAGGATGCTAAATCCAGAACAAATACACCCAAAAACGGGAATATTAAACAAACCCAAAAACGGAATGATTCCAATAATTGGAACAATCCCGAAAGCGGTACTTTAAATGATCCCGAAAACGGGATTTTGAACAATCCCAAAAACGGGATGCAGAACCAACCATTGAATCTATCAATGAATCTCTCTCAAGAACACGATTGGATTCCAGATAAAAATCAATTAATCAATGTGCTAAATACTGCGGGTCAACAACGGAATCTGGAATTAATTTTTGGATTGCCGGATTTCGAATTTCAATTGGGTGCATTCAATGCTCACTACGCTGGCCAAGTAATGCCCAACGCAAGAAAATTGTATTCATTCGTTCGCTGGATCATCGATAAATTTGAACGCTACCAAAAAGCTAATCCAAATTATGTGAACCAGTCTGCACTCAATACTGCTGCAGTCGAGCAACCACTTATTAATTTGACTGATAGTAAACCTAAAAGTTTACTTGGGAGCATACAATGAATACCAATACTGCTCCAATCCATAATCTACAAATTGAACAAGCTGTTCTTGCTGCACTAATGACGGTAGCAGGTTCTTATGCTCAAGTTGAAAACTTACTGACTGAACAAGATTTTCATGCAACGCGCCACAAACTGATTTTCAACGCAATTGTTGACCTTGATGCTAAGAACTCACCATATGACGCCGTGCTCGTCAATGAATGGATTGAAATGCGCAATTATGGCGAAGCATCAGGCGGTGAGAAATATCTCATGCAGTTAATGAGTGATGCTCCTTCCAGTTTCTACAATCTGCAATCGTACGTAGAAAAATTGAAGGATTTTACCGCATGCCGCCAGGTTGAAGCTGAAGCACTGAAAGTAATCCAACAGGCCCGGCATTTAACTATCAGTCGTGGTGAGCTGGTACAAAATGCTCAAGCTGCTTTTGCCGATCTGAATACTGAATCCGGAAGTGAATCTCTATTTCACATTCATGATGCTGCAGCCAATACTTTTACTGAAATGCATCGAAAGATTGAAGCGGCTCTTGCGGGGGAAACTTCAATTAAAGGTATTCAAACAGGAATTTATGATCTTGATAAAAGATTAGGTGATGTTGAGCCAGGCTGTCTAATGGTGGTAGCTGCCCGTCCTGCCATGGGTAAAACTACCATGCTTCAGCTGATTGCCAATAACGTAGCCGTTGTTCAGAAAAAGCCTGCTTTGATCATGTCTGGTGAAATGCCAAAAGAACAAATCGCCATGCGCCTCTGCTGTGCCATTGCACCGGCAAATATTGGAGTAGTACGTAATTCCCCACACATGCTTCCTAAGGAGGAATTTACAGCGTATACAAACGCCGTCGTGATGCTTAAAAGTGTGCCGATGCACATCAATGATACGTCACGGCCTTCTATTGCAAATATCCGTGAATCTATTCGCAAGATAAAACATCAATATGGTTCCGTAGGTGCTGTACTGGTTGATTATCTACAGATCATGAAAACGACTAAGCCATTTGCCCGGGAAGATTTAAAGATCGCCTATTTCACTGGTGAATTGAAATCTATGGCCAAGGAATTTGAGTGTGTCATTGTCCTTTTATCACAGCTCAATCGTGAGTTAGAGAAACGACCAAACAAGCGTCCAGTGTTATCAGATCTACGTGAGTCTGGCGCAATTGAACAGGATGCTGATCAAATTATTTTCTTGTACCGAGATGAAATCTATAACAAAGAATCTCAATATAGAGGTATTGCTGAAGCCATAGTTGGTAAGAACCGCCACGGCGAAGCTGGTACTGCATTCATGCATGCTCAGCTGAAGTACTGCCAATTTACCAACTTAGATCATGATGCACTTAATCAAATTCAGGGGATTGGATAACTATGTTGTTTATAAATGATTGTGGCATGGATAGCACAGTTTTAAAAAAAGCTAAGGCCGAACGTTTTATCAACCTAAGGCAGCAAAAGAAGGTTAAAGAATTTCTCGTCAAACGTCGTGGATATAAGCGTCCCGACTTCAACCGCATGATTTTGGATTTGAGCCGGCTTAAATGGACACATGAAAAGATCGCATTTGTTCTGCCTGTAGCGAATGCCAGTACGGTTAGCGAGTGGGCACGTGGTGGAAACCCAAACTTTGAACATGGTGAAGCTTTTATCGAATTATGGAAAGCCGAAACTGGTGTTGAGCGCGTCCCGCGCGAAGGTGAATGGCAGACATATAAATATGAAGTTGGGCAGTTAGAGTTACTCTAAGTGCAAAAATATAAGCCCCGAAAATGGGGCTTTTTAATGTGTAACGGCTATCTAGATCAGCTATTTTAACGTGTAACACCTATCTAAATCGGCTGTATTTAACGTGTAACACTAATCAAAATAAGCTGTTTTTAATTTGTAACACCCCTGATTTTTAAAGTGTAACAGCAGCCATATTTAAGGTGTAACAGCTAAAATAGGTCATTTTATAACGTGTAACGGTAGACATTTGATATTTTTGACCAATTTGATACCAATTACTTTGCTACTATCTTCATCGGTTGAAAATCATCAATATGTACCTGTTTGGTTTTCAATAAATCCTGTCGTTTACCATCAGCAACCAACACGGCGCGCTTAACCTGAACAGTCCAGGTACGATCTGCTCCGCACATCGTTTCGGACTCAAGAAAAACATTCCCAAATGCTTTACCTTGAAGGTTTTGTATATCGCCGTAGGTTATTACATTCTCAGAAGTCCCCTGCACTCTACCGGCTTTGTCCTTTGCCACAAGGTCTAAATACAGTTTGTCATAGGTCCCAAGAAAATCATGGATCGTCACATCCACTACAGCGGAACATATCCCGGAGTTCACATAGCTTGTTCTGGAATGCTGAAGTGTAATTGGTGTAGCCATTACTGCTGAACTGAATAAAAGTGAAGTTATGATTAATAAAATCTGTTTCTGCATTCTTAAGCTCATTATTTTTAGAATAAAGTATATGGATGGCTGAGATTAAGGACTATTTAGCTTTAGCATCTTTGTGGCAAAATCCATAGACTCCTTAAAACCGATTAGGTTAATTGTTTCGCTAGAATACCCATTGGAATTCTCCCATGAGTAAATTATCTTTTTTCCTTTTATTAAATCTCGCATTAAAAAATTAGCCTCTACACCTGGCAAAAGAGCAGAATGTTCTAAAGTGCGTATGGGTGAATTATCAATCTTATAATTAAGTTTATGATCTTTTTTCTGCTCTGCCGATTTATCCAAATTGAAAATAATCGATTTACCATTATCGTTTGTTAGCACGGTGAATTTTTTATTTTGCGTAATACAAGAAAAGACGTCTATTCCCATATACTTATCATTAAAACAATTGGTAAACCATACATCCTCACGAACATTTTCATTCGATACAAACATAAAAACCACTTGCTCAGTGTTGTTAAAAAAGTCTCTATTAACGTTATAGCCGCGCTCACCATCTACCCAAAATGACTTGTATTCAGGCGGGATCAATATTTTTTCATTTGAATAGCTATGAGTAGAAGACATTAATACAAAAAATGCCGTTAAAATTTTTATTTTCATATTCCATCACCTTTTACCCTATATCAAATACCATACAACAAAAAAGGAGCCGAAGCTCCTAATTTTATTCAGATAAATCCCACCAGTAACTATTACCTAAGTTCTCCATCCGCTGCTGTGTTTTCGGCAAATAATCCGGATCAATCATATTCTGCATTTTCGAATAAAGCATTCGATCAACGATCAATTTGCTGTACCAAAGATTCTGTAATGGAATATTGCTTTTTAATGTATTGGCCACCTCCATCATCCGGGTAGACTCCTTACCCTCAATAATGTTGTTACCCATACCGGTTAATAGCATACCCAGCTTCATACTCTGACCTAAGAGTGGTCCGCTAATAAAGTCAGATGCACTTCGACCAGTAGGATCTGAAAGCGCAGACATAATGTCACCCAGAAAGGAAAGTCCACCACCTTTAAGAAGTGACTTACCAAAGAAATCAATTGTGAATACCGGCTCTGGATTCTTACCATTTGCCAAGTTCTGTGTCTGGACAATCAAAGCCCCTGCCAGTGTTTGATACACCAGTAGCGAAGCCAGGAATGTCACTCGGCTCTTAATATCTCCCTGAGCGAAGGCCCGATGACCAATACGGAACATATAAGCTAATGGGAAGCCTTTAAACTGGAATAAGGTACGGCCTAATTCCCCCTGGATAGTTCCGGCCTCACCCAAGTTGATAATACTACGCTCACGTACACCGGCTTCAATGATGGCGACCGACTCCTCATTGAAGATATGAGTCTGGTACTTCATTGCAGCTTTGTATCGAAAGTCAGCAATTACATTAGCATTATCCTGCTTATCCAGTGGCAGGAATTGCTTAATCACATCATCAGGAGCACTGAAGAAATCATTCTGAGTGAGCACCGCCGTCCCATCTTCACGTTTACTCGGTTCCAACTGCTGCCATAGCTGCCAGTCACGTTCGGTAATACCGTTCCCCTTCAGAATCTTAAGATCATCCGCACCAAGATCCTTCCAATCTGTTTTACGGGTCATTTCGGCAAGCTTATTCATATGTACCAGATTGAGTGCTCTTTTAGCTCCTGCGGTGACGGCGTTCAGCCCCGACAGTTTCATCGTCATTGCAGCAAAAGCCTGCATACGCGCATTAAAACGTCCTGACTTGGTAGCACTGCTGACAATATCGGCATCACCGAAACGAGTCATGGAACCTGCCATTTCGTTAATACCCAAGCCGAATCGCAATGCTTCATCACGTGTAGCACCCTGTTTCAATTGCTTCATGTATTCAGGGAGAATGGATTTGGTATAAGACAGGCCCAGCATATTTGCCACTTTTTTCATGCTGGCATGGTCACCAAACGTGGTTAATGTGGTACCGCCCAGTTTTGATGCAACCATTAATGCTCGTAGACCACCCATAACATTTCCCAGTGTTGAATCAATCGCCCGGGTATTGGCATCCAATGTGTTGTACATCGACATAGCCCGATGAGCCTGCTTATCAATTTCGCCGTGTTTCAATCCATTCTGTGGATCAACTTTAAGTTTGATCTTGGCTTCATCCAGTAGCGACTCAAAGGTATGACGAGGGTTAGATCCTAGGTTCTGCATCATCGCCACTTCTGTACTCATACGTTGAGTATGATTTTTCAGGATTTCATGGAATCCAGCTTCATCATACGTTCCATATTTCTTTTGATATGCCAGCCATGCCTCACCATCCTTAAAATGCAATGCTCGGGCTTCCTGGTGACGATTCGCCATCTTAGAGCGACCACCTACAGGTGATGTACCTGCTTTGGCCTGCTTATTCAACACCAATAAGTCTTTGTTCGCGCCGTTGGTTGAAATAGTTTTATAGACCTCCTCGAGCATAGTTTTCAGCTCAAGTTCATCCATCAACTCGCCAGTATCTTTGAAATATTGATTACGATCCAAGCCAGCCAAGGCATCATTCACCCATTCAGCTTGATCTGTTAAGGCCACCTTCTTTTGATCATGCGAAGTCATAAAGCCGAAATTATCGAGCTTTTTAATATTTCCTCCAGCCCGATTGAAGGCTAAACGCATCTCCTCCAAAACGGCGCTTACATCTTTGGCCATAGCCGTAATTTCTGGATTATCAGACTTGCCACCAAACATGACCCGGATAATGTCATCGGTCATTTCTTTATTGACGGACATGCCGAAGCGCTCTTGTGTTTTGGTAAACACATCTGCAACCAAAGACATCCAGCGGCTATGTAAAGCTTGAGATTGTTTTTCTATTGACTGGATACCGCTCTGATCAGAGAAATATGCAATCTTCCGCATTAAGACCTGGAGGGGATTTAATTTAGGATGGTTATAAATCTCGTTCTGCAGCTGGGCCTTGATGATCGCGTCCCGGGCAATGTTCTGATTATTTTTAGCAATCTGCACGGCGAGATCCGTGGCAGTTTTCTGCGCAATTGCTTCCGCACGCTCAGCATGACTTTTAAAAATCCAGTCTGGATCTGTTCTGGCCAAAGTATTTTGTGCACGGATATACAGGGATGAAATACGATTACTGTCCGCAGCACTTAATTTTCTTTTACCTAATGCCTTTGCAACTTGTTCTCTACATTCAGCTCTCATGCTGCTTCACTCCCGAATTTTAATGCGCAGCTTGCTAATGCTTTCACTGCCTGAATTTCATCTTTTGCTATTTCTTCTTGCTCTTTGACATAGTCCAGCAGATCCCGGGATGACATCGTCACAATTTCCTCATTCCCGTTTTCATCCAAACGAGTAAATGTCACTTCCATATCAGGATCAGCTTCCAGGATTGAAACTGCTTCTCTACCGTCTGGCGTATCAGTGAACGCGCCGTATTCACCTTTACTGGATTTGGTTAAATCTGGTGCACCATCAATTTTAGACTTACCAGGCTTCCAGAACTCCCGCTCTAATGCTTGGGCAGCTTTATGCTGTACTGCAGTTAATTCAGGATTATCTGCTTTGCCATTACGAGGATGAGCAAATAAATCACTTCCGTTACGTGAGGCTTTAACCGGTGAGATGGTGCCATCTTGATTTATTTCACGCTGGAATGTCGTATTAGAGGCTTTGTTGTGAAGCTCTTGAATAACTCCCCCTGAGCCAGTTGAACGCTCTCGCTTAAGGTAGTTCTGCGATCTTGTAGCAGCCCAATTATCAACCCCTGCATCAATGGAGCCTTGCTGTATATTCTGCTCTGGTTGACGTGCATTGAGATCGAGAGCATTTGCCTCTGTATCCGGCATGATGATCCGCTGTTCTTCAGGCAGCACATACTGAAGTTCAGAATCTAAAGTATCCAATGTACGATTGGCACTATTACCAGGACCTGATAAATCAACTTGGGGTTCCACATACGGCGTCCGGTAAGTACCGCCGTTAGAATATTGATAATGTGCCGTAGCCTTTAAATATTCCAGATCCTCTTTGGTCAAGGGAGAAGATAGAGCTTCAAATTCTTCCAGGAGTGATTTAGTACTGTGCTCATCAGCACTGAATACAAAAGGCATTGCTTCGATTTCAGCATCAGATTGAGATTTGTAGGTAGGAGGTGCTGCGATATCAGATTCGAATTCCGGAAACTCAGAATCACTGCCACGCACAGCTGTAAATTCATCAACAGCGGAAGCCGATCCAATACCATCATACTGTTTAGCAATATCATTCCAGCGATTTTGATATTTTGCTTTTACCTGGCCAACGGTCATGCCATTAAATTTATGGGACGCCGTGATACCTTCTGCAATCTGCCTTGAAGTCTTTTTCTCGGTACCTTTGCTCCAACGAGTAGCGACATCCACAAATAACTCATTGTCTTTAGCTTTTAGGAATATTGGTCCACCACCTTCACCAAAGAAATGCATGTAATACAGTTCTATGCCGTTAGGATCTCGCTTAAATTGATTACGGAAAACCTTTGCATTGTGTTCATAGTAATTAAGGCCCGCTTTAATTTGATCATTGCCATCAAACTTATTCTTTCCACCCATCCGGGCAAACGTGCCATCAAGGGTTTGAAATAGACCAGTAGCAGATGAGAGTAGATTCCCTTCCCTATCTTTGGGTTGAATCTTTGGATCAAAGGTACCACCTGTTTCCAGGTGTGAAATGATCAAAGCATCTACTGGGTTAATACTGCGCTTAGAAGCTTCTTGGGCAATAGTTTTGGCCCATGGCTTTTTATCCAATATCGGATTGGTAAAAACTTGTGCTTTATGCTCATCAGCATTCAATGGAACCGGTCTTACGATCGCTTTCGGAGTCCCTGTAAGCACATCTTTTGGATCCACTACCACTTTTTTGGCAACTTTCTCTTTTGGTGTTCCTGCCACAGGTACTTTCAAGCTTACCAACTCATCATTTAATGCGCTTTCCATGGCGCTATCCAATGCATCAAAGTGTGAATTGGCTTCTTTAGCATTTGCTGGACTAAATGGATTGGTACTTTCTGCATGCTCAACATTCGCTTGAATATGAGCTGCATCATTCATAGCATCTACATTACTGTGGTCTTTGACCTGATCTGGTCGCAATCGCCCCTTATTTGCCCAGAGGTTAAGCAATAAAGCCATGCCACCATTCGCTGCCAGTGTAGAAGGGCTGGTTGCATTTTCCTTTAATGCCTCGCCGTATTGAGCTACATTCTTATTCTTATTGTTTTCAAGATATGACCCTTCGATATAGTCACCAGCTGAACCTGCAGCCGTAGATAAAGCCGTTGTTGCTATGGCGTCAGCCACTACTGATTTAGCAACACCGTGGGTAGGAATAGCAAATCCCAAAGCATCTGCAACCCCTTTCACAGCTCCACCGGTACGGGCTGTTTTTATATCGGCTCCTTTGTTAAGCAAATCAGATTTTTCTGCTTCAAAAGTCTGATAACCAAATAAACCTGAATTTAGAGCCAAACCAGGTACACCACCTGTACCTAGTGTGGTTACGGCGTTCCACCCAATACGTGTAAAATCTTTAGTCAGACCATAGGTAAACTCCCCTACACCACCAAAATCATCAGGTTTAAAAATTTCAAGGTTTTGTGCTCTAAGAGCAGCTGCTTTTTTATCTCCCCTAATTAGGGAGTCTGGTGCTGTGGCGGCCTCAATTGTTCCCATTGCGATACCGGAAACAGTACCTAATGCACCGTCTGCAAAGCTCCCACGCTGACTTTTAGGTTTGAAGCGAGGATCATCCTGATTTAACGTTAATTCATCATCTGCTAAAAAATCCATATCGACCTCATCGAACCGTAAAAGTTAAGCGTGTTTTGCGCTGTTTATCGTTCACATCCATGACGTACTTAGCCCCATTTTTGAAATAGTATTTATATGGATTATTAGGGTCTTGCTCTAAAGGTAAATCTAGAAAGAATTCCTTATCAGATCCACCATATGCACGTGCATTGCGGGAATTAAAAGTTTTCAACTGATCATCAAAAGACTTTTCATTAACGGTATGAGGGCGTAGAACAACTGACTTGGAGCCAAAAAATCCACCAGAGGTGTACTTCCCTCCAGTTACGTTCAACACAGCTTTGTGGAATAAATCTTCATCAATTGACTTACTCAGGAGGCTTCCTTTTGAATCAGCTACTTGCCCTGACTTCTGCAGCAAATAGGCATAATTAGCCTTTACAGACTCCAGATAAATTTCAAAATCTGGTTTACCTGGTGTAGTTACACCAGATAAATAAGTGGCTGTATTTGCTCTAAGTACATTCTCATCAACCTTTACCAGATTCTTATCCAGCAGATCCTGTCCTGTGACAATCTGCCCAGCAATATCATTCAAACCTCTACGGCCCAATGATGCTGATAAACGATAAGCTCCACTATCACCAGCAACACTCTTGATTATGTCTCGTGCTGCATTAGCATTCCCCGCACTAGCAGTAAATAAATTGGTCAAGAGTGTAAGTTTATCGCCTGGTTTTGCCTTACCCCAGTAGTCCTTCAATTCTTGCTGCTGTTGAGTAGAAAGTGGATTAAGTGAACCATTTACACCATCAAGAATATTATTAGCATGGATCGTTTTAATATTTTTAGATAATGCCGAAACCGCTTTCGGGTCTCCCATAATAATTGAAGTCGTTGGTACCGGCGTTAGCTCCTGCCCCGTTTTAATAGAATATGCCAAAGACGAATTATTCTTCTCATAATCCAGCATGTTGTTATGCGTATTCGATAAAAGCTTTAAATTCCAACTCACATCTTGAGGATTATCTTGCGCCGTATTCTGAGCATTGGCACGCTTTTTAGCTAAATATGCTTCCCGTTGATCAGGCCCAAGTCTCATAAAACTCTGAACCTCTACAAGCGATTTACTGTATTGCTTGAATTCAGTCTCATGAGTTGTACCTTTAACTTTTGCCAGACGTTCACTCATCACAGCTTCACTAGGAATCAATCCTGTTTCAATATCAGAACGCATCTCACGAATAGTGTTTTCGGCATCCTGTTCAATACGGCGCAGCTGTTGCTCTTGGACTTTTGTATTTCGGTCCAATTGAACTGAAAATCGATCTGCCCAATGAACTGACTGCTCTTGAGTTAAATCAGGGTAAAACTTGCTTACCGATTCAGGTGTAGTTAGCTGGCCCAGTGTCTCACTATCTTCTTTATTAGCTGTGAAAAATGCTGACACATCATTAGATGAACGTTTATTTTTATATTCCAGCAAATTGTTATCAACATATGCCTGAGTTAATCCTTTAGATCGTGCGTAAACTTGCAAGCCCGATTGAACCTCTTGTTCAGTTGCATTCGGATTCTTCAAATAGTTCTCAGTCATATCTTTAAGACCGACTATTGCCTGCTGCTGTTCCGCCTTTTGAGCCATTGGCAAATACTTCGATGCACTTTGGTAAGAATGCTGTTCAAAATAATTATTAAAATTCTGCTCAAATGTCTTAGGCACTGAATTTTTGTATTGGCCTTTGATAGTTTCTAAACTCTTTTGGCGCTGGGCTACCGCATCCTGATAAGTGATTTCTCCACTTTGCATTTTAAGCAAAAGATCATTGTCTACTGTACTGATATCAGCACCAACCTTTGACGACTGCAGTGCAAAATCGGCCTTATCTTTCTTATCCTGCTCAATCTTTAGCTTTTCTTGTTCTAGTTTTTCTTTTTCATGAAGTTGCTGTGCAGTCTGTGAGATATTCTGCATTGCACCTGCAATCATCTGGCCACTTTGGTTTTGTGGCATTTGGATACGCCCAACCTGAGGCATAGCATTACCAAAATTGCCCATTGGGATTTTAGCCATTTTAATTACCTTTAAATTTATCGATTAAAGGTAATTTAGAACGCTATTCGCATTCAAAAAATGGGTATATTTAGATGTAAAAAAGGAGCCTAAATAGCTCCCATCTCTGAATCTGACTTAGGCTGTACGCTTTGTTTGATTAAAGCAATGATTGATATTTCTCACACCAGACTTACGACCAATAGAAAGTGATCCCAGCACATTTTTTATAAACTGGATCTTCTTAACAATCTGGCCCAACTCAAACTCGAATGTATTCCGGTTAAGGAGGCGTTTAAATTCTTGATCAGGATCTAAATAATGCGCCGTAATGATCAAGGCATTTGGGCAACTATTCAGGCTAATTAGAATCGTATAGAGATGCTCATAATAGAATTCTTTATTGTTCTTAGCCGTTAAGTAAGTAAGGCGATGAATAAGTTCTTCCAGGTGAGAAACAACTTTTAGCAAGTGCCCTTTATAATTACTGTTAAATAATTGCACGGCTTCTTTCCCATTAATCTCTCTTTGAAACTCATCAATAAGGTATTCAATCCCATTACATAACTGGATTGATCTTTCCATATCATCACAGTCTAAAGGCTTAAAAGCCGGTTTTTTTGGTTTGTTCATAACCTATAGGCTCCAGTGATTATTTCTCGGAATATCTTTATCGTCTTTATCTGTAAATAATTTCCAAAGCTCAATCAATGCCTCACCTACTTCATAGTTAGGCCTACCACCACGTGCCCACTGGCTAACCGTACTGGCATTCGCTACAGGCAGAACAAATGCGATTTTTTCAGCCGTCATTTCATGATGTTCTTTTAGCTCTTCAATCATTTCCTTATAATTTGGTGCACCATAATGGATGGTATTTTTAACGAATATCAGCCTTTTCGATACTTCAAAATTATTGAGCTCAACAAAAACCCCCATATACCCCTCCATAAGTTTCAACTTATTAAGAAGTAATCTAAGCGCCTAAAAAATGGGTATATTTGCAACAAAACGCGCGCGCGCGCGAGGCAGGGAGCAAAACACTATATTTTTAACCATCTCCCCCATATAGCAATTCGTTATAGCAACCCTATTATCTTCGCTAACCAACAACGAACATGAGTAAACAAATAAGATTTATAGCAGGCACTCTCATATCGTTCTAATTTGCTCTATAAGCCCACTAAAAATATTGATGTACCAATTATCATTTTTTTAATTCAAATCGCTCACAGCTCAAGCCAGTGCAAAATTGATACATATATCAAGTTAGTTTTAAAGTTTATTCTTGAATATGGAATGAAGAGTTACCTTTGAATTAGTACGGCGCTCTCTCAAAAGAGAGATGATTGATTCAATGGTAGATTCATTGATAGGTTCTGCATCCCAAAAACGGGTACATTCAAAATCCCAAAAATGGGATAGTTCAAAACCCCAATATTGGGAATATTACCGTTTTCGGAATGATACCAATATTGGGTATATTAGAAAGGTAGGATTAAAGCAAACTTCCAGCCTCCTTAATTGGGGGCTTTTTATGACTGTACTTCCTCAATCCATCATACTCAAATGTAACAAAGCTGTTAAAAGTGAAATCACCCTTCAAAATATCACTTTTAAAGTGCAAATGCTTATGCCACAAGGATTGTAGAGAAATCGACCTCTACTTGTCGATACGTGGAATATCGTAAAAGAGAAAGATTGTTTTTTAAGTTTTTTTTGTAACAGAAATAGGACTTTTTAAGTACTTTCCAGAGTTTCTATGGAATGTCGTAATTAAGAGTTCCATTGAAGCCAAAAATTAACCCGGTTTAAATGCCAATCCATGCAAAGTGAAAAGAAGTCACTTTCAAAGTGAAATTAAAAGTATGCCTTGATTAAGTTAAGCCTTAACAATTATTAACAGGTGCGCCGTGTGAATGTCAGGTTTTGTCAGGTTGAAATACTTACTATTGCTTACTTTCTAATAACAGGTTTTGTCGGGTTAAAAGAATTAGATCCTTACTTCAAGCGTTTTTAATACTAGGTTTTATAAGGCTTTTAATATCAATTGGAGAACTATATGTTTAAACAAAAATATATCATCACTGTAGAAAGTGAATCTCTCCCCTCAAATATGCTTAGGAGATAAAATCCACGGCGCTACTTTGTACATTATTTATTCAATAAATCTTAGAATTTTAAACAATCATTTTTAATACAACCTAAGATAATGATTTAAAACAAAAATAAAAACAAAACTATCCAATCTACGCCTATGTTTTGTATCGTAAAATTAATTATCAAAATGAGTAATTAAGCTTAAGAGGAAAAATTCATGCAAATTCGATATATTCCAAAATCAGGAAATTTCATGGGCCTAATCCATACCCCATTTAAAAACAAAGATGGGATGTATATTGTTAGCAAGGATCGTTTTTTAGAAAATTATATTTATGTTTCGACAATTGAGGATGCTTATTCCTATTTGCAACAAGGTTTAAAAATTCGAATGCAATATGAAAATAATGCACCTAGCTTAATTAAATTATCGTCATTAGAAATTACTTTTTAATTTTTTGAATGCTACCTGGTATATGTAGAACTAATGAAAAATACGTTTTCACCTTTCGTATTAGCAGTAATTAGCTAAAGGACAATATACCCACTTATAAATTAAATTTTACAGGTTTATAGACTTAAAAACTAAGTTAGCCTGGCTAACTAAACGCTTTAGTATTTAGCGATTCTGAAACACCCTGCTGAATAAGCAAAGGCTTATCTGCAAAAGCCAATGATGAAATTAAAGATAAAGTTGTGATTGCCAATAATTGTTTCATGTTGCCCCATTGAGATAAGTGGACAAAATACTAATTTATCAGGAAAAAAGAAAACATATAAAAGGTATGGATATAACAGCTACATATGTTGATCGTAATATTAAAAAAGCACCCTAAGGTGCTTTTGCCTTATTAAATTTTTCCACCAAATTGATTATTGGTTTCAGTCCAACTCTAATCATTTTTTTTAAAATTGGTTTTTCTGAAACAAAGTTTGCAACATTCGGGCTTAAAGTGTAATAGGTTTTAATAAATAATCTTCCAGATTTTTTCTGCATTAACCAGGTATCCCTAAACAACCGCAACTCGTTAACCTCATAAGCCATCGGTGTGCCGAAAGCGGCAGTAGCAATAAAACACCCGTTAGGATCTTGTAAGGACTTTAAGTTATGTTGAATGGTAATATCTCTCGGAGCTAATTCTGCTGCCTTTTCAATTAATGGCCTTGCCTTCTCTTTATCACCTAAGCCATTCCAAACTAACAAACCCTTTAAATTAAGATAGATTGGATTGCTTGGTTCAATTTCCAAGCTGCGATCAATATACTCAATTGCCAAATTCACATTAGCTGGATTCGCCCCACTCAAAGCAGAGTTTGAACCGAACACCTTTAAGTTAGCTGAGAGTTCATTAAATATAAACTGTGCCTGCAAATGATAGCTTTCGGCTTCGGATTTATTGTTTATTTCTTTAATATCTGGCGTGGAATCACTTATAGCTACTACCTCATCACTATAATAATTAACAAAAGCCTTTCCATCATCCTCACTTAAAGAGTTGATAAAATCCTCAACAATATCTCCTGCATCTAATAGAGCTTGATGGGTTGTCAATTTCTCAGTCTCTACTTTACTCTCTACAAAGTCCTGCTTTGCTTTTACTAGACTGCGAACTTCACTTCTTGAAACTGGAGAATGAATTTCAACACCAAAAAGTTCACCTATTATTTTTTGTTCCACATAGCACCCCCTCATTAAATCACCATAAAATAACAAATTAATGAGAGGTGGTGTAAATTTCAAGCATTCAAAAAGCACCCTAGGGTGCTTTTTGAATTAATGACAATGCCTAGTGCCCGTACTGGAATCATTATGACATCCATCACTAGCCGTTCTTCCACTATGTGAATAAGCTGCTGCAGCAAAAGAAGCGATTAATGCTAATACAATAATTTTCTTCATGATTACCCCAATTTCAAAATATAAAACTTATTTATATCTGAAATAGGTTATTTTTCAAACATTAAAAAACCACTCCGGAGAGTAGTTTATTTGATATCGTCCGATTTAAGTGGATTAGCTTTCCATCTTAAAGCTAGTATTTCTAAATCTTTAAATTCAGCTAAAGCGCCGTGGATGGTCAGGCTTGAGGATTTCGCTATCTATTTAGATCAACAATACGCCCTGCATCGTCATGATTATGATGCTATGAAAAAATAATCCCTGTTAAGCGAACCATCAAAACTTCAAAATTAAACTAATTTATACATAAATATAGCTAAATATAGTTGTTGGAAAACTCATCAATAAGCGTTATAAAGCATTGCTAAGAAAGAAAATATTGGGGGATATATGTCTTATATAATTAAACTGATCTCAGAAAATTGCTACATCATTCCAGATGATGACGGTTGGCTTACTACTACAGAGTCACAGCAAGAAGCGATTGATATAGGCATCTTTGACGATATGGAATCTGCAGATGAAACGGCTCAAAGTTTTAGTGGCGGGATGACCAGAGGCATTGATTATATAATCCACCCAGTTTCTAAAGACCCATACCATGTGGTGGAAATTATTATTCCTGAAGAAATTGCCCCGAACCTAAAAAATATCAATAGCTTCATTAAGAATGGTAAGGCACATATATTCCTTACTAATGTGACAACTGCAGATGATGCTATGGATGGCTTTACTCGTTATGGGGTATCTACCGGTAAAAATGCAGTCCTTTATAAAACTACTCAGTATGAAGCTCGTAAAGAGGCTATTTCACAATACCTAAATGAGCGTTTTGGCAATCAGTGGGAAATAAAGCTACTAGCTGTTCAGGCTTGAAGAATGAGATAAATCATCTAAAAAAGCTTTAATCAAATAATTTTAGCCTAGATATTTAATTTAGCTATAAGCTCGATACAGACATAGTTGGTTTTAAGTTTTTGATTTATATATGTGTATTTAAAAAGTAAGTCACCGGTGACTTGGGGTGCTGACTTTTAAAATATAAAAAAGCCGCGAACCCGACGCGGCCCTTTAGATCGGGTGGGGTAAAATATGGCTGCAAAAAAACGCTATCGAACATTGTTTTATAAAAGTGCAAAAATAGTAGGAGTATCAAAATCCTTAAGTGAAATGTTGAAAGAGGCATTATCAGATACTTCAAACAGAAAAAAGGTCGCTTCAAGACAAGAAGGTCTTAATGATTCTGGGGATATGCGATTTATAAACAGTTATGAAAACTATAATGGAATGTTTTTTTCTCAACTGATTAGTATTGAAGCCGGTAAAATTCAAAGTTACTTACATTTGGATGATGAGTCTGAAAGTTATCCAATAAAACCAGTTAATTTAGATCTTATTGACAGCTCAGCCTCTAAAACTACAGAAAAATTGAGACGTGAATTTCTTGATTCAATTATTTACTTTGGTGTTATAGGCAATCACGTTGCAATTTTGCAAACATCTACATTAAGATCGCGACAATTAGAGTCGTACCTTAATTGGTTTTTAGGTTCTTCATGTTGTAATATCCTTCCTGAAAACACCCCAATTATACTTAATGATTCTATAACTGATGAAATGAGAGAGCGCATCACAAAAAGCCCTGCAAAAGAGATTAGTGTAGGTAGTCCAATTAATACAAAACCCGTATTACCAGTTAATTTTTCAAACAACCCTGAGACTCAAGCTCTTACTACAAATGCTAATGTAGCAAGTGTTAAACACGTACTAGATCAAGATGATGCTTCTTTAATCAAACGATTCTTTGGACTTAATTTAAGTGGTAAAGAGTTTTCAGATTCTTTAGAAAAAGCTAATTTAAGCCTTGAAATGACATTAAAGTTCAAGAAAACCACGACACAAAATGGTCAAGAGCTTATTGACCGGGTTGCAACATCATTACGACATTTAGATCCAGAAGACTATTATATTAAGCTTAATGATAAGTCTACAATTAGGGGTGGAGATTTAGTAGTGGCTGGACCTATAACAGTTCATATGACTGAAAGTGGTGCAGTTGATGAGGGGATATTGAAAAATGATATGCATACTTGGTTGGTGAAAAATGCTAATCATAGTAACTGAAACCACATTGAGAGAGATTTATGAATACACATGTCCGTAAAGCAATCATATATAGATATTGGCATATATCTATATTGCTGCTTACGGCCGTTTTTTTTGTTTCATATTATTTTTTAGATAAACATCTGGGTTCTGCGGAAATCAAGCTAAATGGATGGGCTCAAATTCTTGCGTTGCCCACCTTGCTCTCTCCTATTGCCTATCTTGTATCTAATTATCAAAAGATTAATGAAAGCAAAGACATTAAGGGTATTAGTGTCCTTGAAAGAAATGCTCTTAGAGGTATTATTAATCAGAGATGTAGTGATATCTTATATACAGTTTTATTAGCTACGCTCATATCTATTGTAATCACGGGTTATAGTGTGTTTGCACAACAAAATAGTGAACTCATAAAGCCAATGAAGCTTTCTTTATTTTTATCAATAATTATCAGCTATGTTGTAACTTGTTTTTTTTGGATTTATTCTGCTTTCTTGGCTATTTCAGAGTTAACCGATTATAAATCAGATATTCAGCAACGAATTGATAAAGATGGTAATAAAGAGAATTTTGAAAAGTTACTACGATCTGATGATTAGAACTAAACATAAACTCAACTCTATGCCAGCGGTGAGCTTGTAATTATGAATTGTCTACTTCGAATTCTGAAAACATAATGCTGGCGAATCAATTATACTTTTAATTTTGAATATTTAATAAATTTATTAAATGAGGCGTATGTTTATGATCGTCATCACTGGACTTAATACATATAGTATTTACAACCTACCACCTTTAAAAAAAACAATTAAAGAATGTTTTAATATTGATAGCGAAACAAAAAAACCTTTAAATATTCAACAGCTATCTAAACGCATCGGAGAGAATCCAAGCCTTCTGTTATGTGCAATGCTGACGACGGATTCGATGTGTAGTAAGTTTGGTGTTGAGTGCTTAATTGAAGTGCTTTCTGGTATTGCTGATAATAATCCAGTACATGTTGCTACGCTTGATTATGGCCCACGTCAAACTAGACCATTTAATTTCACACTAACAACCCGCGGCTTCCTCAATGAAGTATTTAATTCTATTAACGAGCTGTTATGTGAGCGCAACCAGGCATGTTTTAGTTTTACGTTTATACCAGAGAATAAAATCACAAAGTCAGATTTACGAAGTGGTCAATCAAACCTCTATGGAACATTCTCGCTTGATTTGACAATAGAGCTACATATGACAATTTTCGCTGATGAAATAAATCAAAATATGGAGCAGCAAAAAAGAATACAGAAAGATTTTTTAATAGGGAGAGTTGTCGTTGAGTTTGATGGCATACAACACCTTAGCGATGAACAAGTCAGAAAGGATAAGCTTCGTGACTCAATGATTCAGGGCGAAGGTTGTACTGTATTTCGTATTCAAATGCCATACCAGCAGGATGGTACAGGTAGTAGTAAAGTTAACAAAGAGAATCTTTCAACTTTACTCAATGGTCAAGTTGAAGATATAAAAAATCACTTTAGAAATCGACTTCATGAGGCTATTTCTATCAACTATTTACTACGATCATTAATTAAAAGTAATCTTCAAAAACTGCCACAATCCCAATTAAATGAAATGGTAAATAAGCCCTCATTTAGGGCTAATCTCCCGTCCCAATTCACCAATGACTTGATCACACAAGCCGCCATATTCAAAAATATCTAACTGCCCTATTGTGTACTTGTATGTGCACCATTCACCTTCCAGTAGGTAATGTTGAATATTAGTCTCTGTTTGCCAGATCATTATGAAGGCATGGCCGTTGTCATAATTTGGTACGCCATTTTCAACTCGAATTGTTTGTTCTTTTTCTCTTATACCAATCTATTTATAGCAATCACATGAGTTCGAATCCCTCTTTCTGATCCGAACCCACGTCCCTCTGGAATTTCAGCAATACAAAGTACTTAAAGAAATAAGGATACAAATAGGGATATAATTCAAAAACATGAAAGCTCAAACACAACAATGACAAGCATTATATCGTAAAGTTCTATCCCCGCAGGGCGCACCACCTTTATGAGGTAGAGTTAAATTTACAAACTATTTAATTTAAAATCAATAAATTAAAAAGATATACAAGCACAATTAGCCTATAGTTTCCTCTTAACATTTAGATGTTTTTTTACAATAAAAGATCTCATCACAAAAATCTCTTAACTTCAGTTAGGGTCAAATCCCAGACAAATAATTTTCAATTTCATCGACTGCGGCTCTGGCTGTTCTTGATACCCCAATTATGGTGGTCGAAGCCATCCCTGTCCATTCTCCATACCCGACTAACCACAAGTGAGGTATCTTGACCGATCTTCCATTCTTAACATCTACCGAATCATCTGACTCTATCACCCCTAGACTTCTTAGATGATCTAATGAAGCTTTAAATCCGGTACACCAGATCACGGCATCGACTTGCTCTTTTGAGCCATCCGGCCAAACGACTGCATCTGCTGTAAATGATTTAAAAGGAGCCTGACTATGGAGAACTCCTCGCTCCCTTGCTTCCTTAACACTATCAATCATCACAATATCACCCAAGCCACCCACGGGCTGATCGATTGCTCTTCCCTCTTGCTGTGCTTTTAAACGCTCCGTAGCTCTCAGAAACAGTACACGCCCATCTACATCATCAGATAAAAACTGGGGTGGAGTTTGGGTTACCCAAATCGTTTGAGCAACTTGAGAAACTTCAGCCAGTATTTGTGCACCAGAGTTTCCCCCTCCAACAACGATGATTTTTTTATTTTTAAATGGTGCGGCATTTATATAGTGTGCTGAATGAAGCTGGATCCCTTGAAAGTTTTCACGCCCATCATAATCAGGAATAAAAGGCTGGCTCCATGTTCCTGTGGCACTCACCACAGCCTTGGCTCTCCAAAACTTTTCTTTAGCATACACATCAAGATAGCCCGCATGAGATTCAACCCGATCGATATGAACTGGCCGAACCACGGGAAACTGATATCTGTGTTCATAAGCCGATAAATACTGGATAACCTCATTCCTGGTCGGATAGGTCTGCTCAGTGGTTGGCATCATCCAGCCTGACAATGAGCTCCAGGTATTGGGAGAAAAAAGGCGCAATGACTCCCAGGCATGCTGCCAGGCTCCGCCCGCTTGATCTTGATCATCTAAAATAATAAATGGTATTTTCTTTCGCTTTAAAAAATAAGCCGTAGATAAAGCGGCCTGTCCGCCCCCAATAATGATCACATCGATTTCAGTCTGTTGATAATTCAAAGCTTTTTCCCCTGTTCTTGTTTCAGAGATTTTTCTGCATTCTGTGTAGCCATACAGCCTGAACCGGCTGAACTAATCGCTGTATGGTAAACCTTATATCAATATTACCTACAGCAAAGACACCATCTACAACAGTGACAGTGAAGCCATTCGCTACCCCCTATGAATCTGGATAAAACTATCATGCAGGTTCAACTATTTTTTAAACAAAATTTGGGCAAATCATATGCCAGTTATCAGTTCGGTCATTGTGGTCAATTGCCTGCCAATTGCACTATAGCCACTGTATACCGCGACAATTTAAAAAATCGATAGTGAAATTTACAGTCAGTTGATATGTTATTAAGGGCTGGCCTAAAATCTGGTTGTTGAGTTGCTCAACCATTCAAATAAAATGGTCAGCATAACAACGCCTGCCTAATACTATATGGGCATCAAACTTATGCAAATTGAGATATTTTATGGGTGAATTTTAGAACAATTTAATTTAAAAATTTATAGAATATTCATGTAACTTATATTAGAATTCATTTACAATTGTATTTTTATTGATCTATCTAACCATATTATTGCTTAGCGTACACGATTACTGGTGCTAAATATAAGCAGTTATTGGTCAAACAATGATTCATGAAAGACATCTAATAACGTACTCACATATAGAGTATTAATTATATTAAAAAAGGAAAGGTTATGAAAAAATCAAATTATTCGTTATTCGCCATAACCATCTTATCCACTCTTGCCCATACTCAAAGCTCGAATAACAACTCTACCACCTTCAAAGTACAAATGACCGTCACTGAACGATGTGATATCGAAACGGGTCAAGCTCAAAATGTCGACTTTGGTACAATTCAAAGGTCTTCAGGCGCACTCACCTCCTCCGGGTCATTAAATGTCGTCTGTACTGAAGGTACCCCTTATGCCATTACCTTGCATAGCGACAAAGCTTTAAAAAATACCCAGGATAACTCGATTCAAATTCCTTACCAGTTATATCAGGATGCAGCTTATAAAGTGGTATGGGGAGAAAGTTCTCAGGAAAGTTTCACCCAATCAGGTACCGGAACTGACCAGCCATTTAAAGTGTGGGCAAAAATTGAAGATGGTAAAACCAATGTACCTGCCGGCACCTATAGCGATACTGTCGTAGCGACAGTAACGTATTAATCAATACGTTAAGGTCACGGTAATGGTATCTTGATAATCACCTGCACTTTGCACGTTTTGTTTAGGTACTTTGCCATAAACCGCAATAGTTTGAATTTGGTTGGTACCACTCGATTGAACCATACTATTTGAATCTGCTCCCCAAACACGACTCAAGCCAGGATCAGAATATAATTCATAATTTATATAATCTTGACCGTTCCACATACGTCGCTGACCGTTGCCTAGAGCATATTTACCTTGATTTAAACTGACCTTCCACGCAGTTCTATTGGGACATTGCAATGAAATCTGGGCAGATGATGTTTTATCGGTATTTAAATTATCAAAACTGCCAAAAACTAAATCTGTCGCATTATGCAGCACACAACTATTTTCATAGTAGGCCGTTACCAAACCACTACTTGAGGCAATTGTTCCTGAAGTGAGTACCTCATTTCTATCAGGATAAAGACTCCCCCCCTTATACGATGCATACAACAGCTCCAAACTTAATGTTGAAGAATTATATTGTCCCATTGCCGGTTGTTGACCCGAATAAACCAATCCGTAAACTTGAATTGGAACAGTTAATTTTTCATTTCCAGTCACTGTAAAGTTTGAACATTGCAAGCTGCTTGTTTCACTTTTTGATTTTATTTTATTTTCACGTGCCGGATCGTAAAACAGGTCATATCTTAAACTGTCTGACAGTAAGGGAATACCGCGATATAAATAGCGTGAGTTATTAGCATAGGCCCAGCTATCTGCGCTTAAACATAGGGTGTAATTGGTTTTACCATTATTGGGTGGGTTACAAGTGACAGTGACAGTGGTACTGGCAAAATTTGCTGCTGTGCTGACTTCCCCAAAATCTAGAGATAAAGAAGAAATGTTGCATTCAGCAGCATTTGAATTTGAATATAGACCTGTAATACAAAGTCCAAAAGCAATTTTAAGAACAGATGCTGACGAAAAGAAATTGCCTGGATTTGTCTGTTTTTTTATTGGCATAGCAGCTCTCCTAAATCAATTAAACCACTTTTTTGACTTAAATCTGGCAATTCAACATGACATACACTATTTTTTTGCTGTATGTATAATTTCGAAACTGTTGGACTTTCCAAATATACAATACCTTCATGCGCCACAATAGTCAGAGGTTGCTGGGTCTCGGAATTCATGTCATCCGATACCCAAACATTACTGCCCGGCTCAATAAAGTGACCTTGCTTATCCTTTAAAGTCATCTGTACTGTTTTAACCCGATAAATCGGAAATTCAACATAAACGCCACTTCCATATCGGGGCACAGCATTCAGTTTGGTTGTTTCAATATGATAATCTACCGGGAGTTCCAAAGGATCTATTGATATCCGGTTATGCTGGTAAGGATTGAGTGCATCTACCACCAAAATTCCTTTTTTATTTGTTTTACCTACATAACGATTTTCTAATTTCACCGGCACATCTGGAACCGCTGATGTTGAAATCAGTGCAAATGAATCGTAAGTTCGGCGCATTGGAAGCAAGCTGTTTTTCATCATCAGTACACTTCCATTAACAGTACCGGTGATGAAGGTTGAAGAGGATTGACCGGAATTAAAGTCCTGAATTCCCATACTCCATTCACCATAATTGTGGAGTTTTCCGATTTGTGCCTGTAAATTTCGGAGATCTTGACCTGCATCTGCTTGAACTTGCCATCCCCACCCACCTGTATCTCTTGGAATAGACTGGTTTGCATTGAATGACCATTTTTCTTGATTCTGTTCTTGTTGCAAGGACAGATTTGCAGTTCGACGTTTTTCCAGTGGAATATTAAGACTTAAAAAATATCGCGTATCTTGCTGATTCAAATCATGATTGGCACTTAAATTCAGGAAAATATTATGTGCAAAGGAATAAGACCAGTTAAAAGTTAAATATTGACCAGGTACAGAGGATGGATATTCCTGATGAACATAACTGGCACCAAACTGGCCTAAAGCATTGTTAAATCCTAAAAAAACCTGATCAGAACGTTCAGGGAAAGCAACCCCATGAATACGCGCAATGTCATAAAATTCCCCCGACTGACGCAAGGTATTATAAAAGAAATTCAAATATCGGGATGACCAGTTATAACCCAACTGATAGATATAGCCTTCTGTATTTTGGTATTGGCTATATGAATATGCTGCATTGAGCATACCGGCACGATTCCCCAATTTCTGAATCACGCCCCCTCCAAGCAGAGCAAGTTCAGGTGCAAACTCCATATGACTTTCAATGGTTAAATCATGGGTCAAGCCATAACGATAGGTTCCATTTGTGACCAAATCCCGATCGTATTGAAATGAGCGCTGTCCATAATCTAAACGGGTATAACCAAGATTCAGGGACCAGTCATCGAGACCTTGTTGTAGCAACTCATTCGTACCATACAAGGAAAAGCTGATTACACGTTGTTGACCATTTATATCGGTTAAAATTAATTGCGCCTCTCCTGTTCCACTAAGTACAGGCAAGGTTTCAATTTCAAATTGTCCCGGAACAACCTGCTGGGTGGTTTGTTTTAAACCATTAATAAATAGATCGACAGTAGATGGTAAAGCCACCTGACCTTTAAACGATGCTAAGGGCGTAGTAATTCGATAAGGCTGTAATGAGAAATTTTTAGCCAAGCTTAATCCGCTGATACGAGTTGATCGAGACCAGTTCAATTGTCGAGATTGATCATCTCCGATTTTTAAACTGAACATGTCTTCAGGAAAATCCTTTTGCCAAAAAACATCTAATACTTGGCTATTAAAGTTCGACTCTTTACCGGAACGATTATAATTATAGTGGGCCGATAAACTAAAAATGCCTTCCTCCCCCAGTCCAAAGACACGATACTCATTTGCCCCACTTAAAGTGGAAGCATCAGCCGAATATTGTCCATAAAAATCATAATTTAATAGCGTACCCGGCTTATCCTGATTGGGATCTATTTTTGCCGGCTCTATAGCAGTATAGGCTTGATAGCGAGCTATGCTGTTTAATGCCTCCACATCTACATTTAAGTAGATTCTCTGGTTGAGACTGTCATATTCATAATTTAGAGAAGGAATGTCTTCCAGAAGAACATAAGGCGTTGAAGTACTATCAGTCCGGTTAGGCAGACGAATCTTGAGCTGTTCTAAGGTTTCTCGGGAAATCAGCAACTGATTATTTTCTTGCAGAAACTGTCCTAAAATATCTTGCTGAGATTGATTCAGAATGATATCGAGAATTAATTCTTGCTTTATAAAATTAGGAGATGAGGAGACAGAAGCCGTTTCTGCCTGAACTTTATGAATACAGCAAAATATAATGAGGACTATGCCCCACCAGCTTATGGGCTTTTTCATCGCATCATATATATTTATTTTTGGACAGGTAAGGTTTGTTCTTTAAAATCGGAATTAATAACCGCCTGAAACTTGCCCGATGAATCCGAAGGGATCGCTGCGGGTAAAATCCATGACATGGTTTGTCCAACTAAAACATAGCCTACTAATCCTGGAAATAGCGCTGATTTTTTCCCATTTCCCGATACATAACTAAGCTGACTCAAGCGAATATATGAATTAGATAAATTAGTAGCAGTCAATTGCCCCTTGGCATATTTAAACTGTACTCGATCAATTGAAGTTATTCCCTGATTAATCATTGGTTTCTGATTGGTCTTATAAAACACAGGAATTGAATACTGAAGCAGTATATTTAATCCCGTTTTATTATTATTCGACTTATTATCAGGCAACTCATCTACAATGAGGCGAAAAGCCTGTTCCTGATTGACAGGAGTAGCTGCAGGTTTAATCAGACGTACGAGTTGTCTTTGTCCTGGCTTAACTTCAGTAATCAAGGGACTGGCAATCAGATTTTTTGTGGCCGCTAAATTATCCTGGCTATTTTGTTGGGTCCATTGCTGCACTCGAACTTGAGCACGAATATTGGTAGTTCCAGTATTGGTGAGCCAAAGTTCTTTAGCCTTATCAGCGGAAGAAAACTCAATCAGGATAGGTGCAACCTGAAGGCTTGCAGCTTGCACCTGAGATAAAGGCAGAAATGCTAAAATAGCCAAAATACCAGAAATATGTATGCTTTTTTTATTCCAGGTATTGAGCAGCTCAGTTTTCAGCATCCCGACTTTCCCTCTTATTTAACTTCTAAATTAATAGCTAATTCTGGCTGTCACTGTATCTATGTAATTACCAGCTTTGACGTTTGTATTGCCTTTAAGTTGTGCATAAACGGTTAAATTCTCGACTGAACCAGTACCGATTTTTGCCACGGCCTCATTAACAGTTTTACCCCAAATTTTCTTATTAGTAGAGTCCTGAAATAAATCATAAGCCACGACTGAGCTAGCATCATTGGTATTCACCATTTCACGATTACTATCTAATATGATCGTATAAGGTGTACCCATAGTGCACGTCGCTGCTAAGGTACCATTTGCAGTTTGAGTAGCTTGTGTTGAACGATTGAATGCTCCAAAATCAATACCAGATGCAGTACCAAATTCACATGATTCATTAATTGTTAGTTTCACTTCAAAAGTGGTGGTATTTTCAGCAGCATAGACAGAACCAGCGCTTAAAATTGATGAAGCAAGAAGAGAAACATACAGAAAATTTTTCATGATAATTACCTTAGTATTAAGATTTACTTCACTCAAGAATCAATTAAAAGTATTCATAAGTAAGCTAAGCCGTGGAATATACGCTTGTTTTATAGCCTCGTACATAACTTTTTTAAATAAAATTAACTACTTCACAGCAAACAAAGGCAATAAAACTACTCGGATTTCAAGTAAATCGGTATCTGTAGGCCAATTCAATAAGGTGACTTACATCGCAAATAATATGAATTACGTGATATTTAATATGAATCCAACTTATAAATAATTAATATTTTAAGTGACGAAAAAACTATTAGGAATACTGCTAAATAATATTGAATATTATTATCAATTAAGAATTTCTATACAATGAGATCTTTAATAGAGTACTCACGATTATTCTGTTTTAGCTCGATATGCAAAAGTTGAGATCAAGGATACTTAAGGTCACAAATATAAAAACATGACTAAAATCACATAATAAAATTTTAATTTTCATATGCTTTTGGATATTTTTTAAACAAAAAAACTTTTTCACCTTATTATTTTATTACAATAAAAATCAATTTCTTATATTCATTAATTTATAATTATTAGTATAAAAACTCTATTTAGCTGTTTTTTTAGACTGACTAGTTTTTTATAGAGCATTTACTCTTTTTTTTATTGTGCTATTTTTGTCACATGGAGTAACAAACGATAGTCGGTCAAAAAAACCGCTGTTACCAAAAATGAATACTGAGCCATAAATAACATAAAGCCGCAGTAAAAAAATTTGTACCTCAAGGAAAGACAAAGAATGAAATTAAAAACTCTTAGTACAGCAATGATTCTTGCAACCGTACCAATGACAGGCGTATTCGCAGCTGCTTTGGACCGTTCAGGTCAATCTATTTCAGCATTTCTACAACCTGGTAACTATTTCGAAGCGGGTATTTCTGTTTTAGATCCGAATGTTTCTGGTAAGGCAAATGCAAATAATTCAAATCTATCAGATATGGGAGATGATTATTACTTCCCTAGTGCTGCACTAAAACTACAACTAACGGATAATTTTTCATTTGGTTTAATTTACGATCAACCATTCGGTGCTGATGCAACTTACTCTACTACCGACCAAGTTTTAAACCCACTTACTGGAGAGGGTTTATTCCATAATGGGTCTGAATCGACCAAAGTTGAAGTAAAAACACAAAACATATCAATGCTATTTGGTTTCCAACCAAATAAAAATTTAAATTTTTATGCAGGTCCAGTTTACCAAACAGTTGAAGGTGACGTGCAATTACGTGGTCTAGCATATGGTGGTAACGCTACATTTGGTTCTTATAATGCCAAGATGAAAGAAGATGGTTCAGTCGGCTGGTTAGCTGGTTTTGCTTATCAAATTCCCGATATTGCTCTAAAAGCATCTTTAACCTACCGTTCTGAAATTGACCATGATGCAAAAACCACTGAAACCTTTAATACAGGTTTATTTGCAGGCCTTAACCTACAACCAAATTCAAGCACTTCAATCACGACACCACAATCTATTAACTTAGATTTCCAAACCGGCATCATGGCAGATACCGTAGCATTTGCGAATGTACGCTGGGTTGAATGGTCTAACTTCTCCATTCGCCCACCTAAATTTGGTACAGCTAGTGTACAAGCACCGGTTGTAGCTTCAACTGGAAAACCAAATGGCTTTGATTTAGTTGCTTATACAGATGATCAAATTTCAGCAACCGTAGGTGTTGGTCGTAAAGTAAATGATCAATGGGCAGGTAATGTATCAGTAGGTTATGACACTGGTGCAGGTAATCCAGTATCTACTCTTGGTCCTACTGAAGGATACTGGAATGTAGGTTTAGGTTTACAATTCAGCCCAGCACCTAACTACTTCATCGCTGGTGGTGTAAAATACTTCTGGTTAGGCGATGCTAAAGCACAATCTGGCGCTCAATTCAATACGCCAGCTACTGTAGCTAAATTTGAAGACAATAATGCGCTTGCTTACGGTCTTAAAATCGGTTACCGCTTCTAATATTATTTAACTGAAAGATAAAAAGACCATTGTTCGCAATGGTCTTTTTCTACACTTTTAAATTAAAATTTATCAACCATTCAAATTGATACATGACTATATGTTTGTAATTTAAACAACCAGTTACTCTCCAAAAAATCCATGAATTTAAATTAATTACTCTAATTTTTCATATAAAAATCATTAATATACAACTGTTTTATTAGTATTTTTACTCTATTCAAGTCATTTCATTGGATTCATCAGTTCATTTCTTAAACGGTACTAAATATTTACTCTTTTTTTATTTATGTTACTTTTCCTTAACTTTTAGTTACAAAGCGATATCAGGGAAAAGTATCAATGAAGCTTAATACCATTCAAACCGCTATTTTACTCAGCCTCATTCCAACAACATCAACTTTTGCTGCTGGGTTAGATCGTTCAGGCCAATCAATTTCTGCTTTTCTACAGCCAGGGAATTATGCGGAAGCCGGTATTTCTGTATTAGATCCAACGGTTAAAGGTACAGATAATAATGATCATTCTGTTAGCGATATGGGTGATGACTACTACTTCCCTTCTGCTGCTATTAAAGTTCAAGCCACAGATAAAATTTCTTTAGGTCTTTTATATGACCAACCTTTTGGTGCAGATGCAACGTATCAAGTTGATGGTTCAGACTTCTCAGACCCAAAACTTAAAGAAGGCACACAAGTAGAAGTCCGTACTAATAATTTAACTGCTTTGATTGGTTATCAACCAACAGCAAACTGGAATTTTTATGCAGGTCCGGTTTGGCAAACTGTTGAAGCTGATATTAAATTACGTGGTGCAGCTTATTCACTATTAAGTGGTTACAACATTAAAGTTGATCAAAAACAAGCGTATGGTTGGTTAGCTGGTTTTGCTTATCAAATCCCAGAAATAGCCTTAAAGGCTGCTGTAACTTATCGTTCAGAAATCAAACATAAAGCTAATGCTACAGAAACAAGTAATTTAGCTGCTCTTGGTGCAAGCATTCCTGCAACAGGCCATCCATATAGTCCTTACAAACCATTTTTATCAACTTTAGGCTACAAAGAAAGCATACTTGATGCTACAACGCCTCAATCTGTAAATATTGATTTGCAAACAGGTATTGCCGCAAACACTTTAGCATTTGCAAACTTACGCTGGGTACATTGGGATCAATTCGCAGTTAAACCTGAATTGTTAGCTCAAGCATCTACATTTGCAAAAGGCAAAGCGCAAAACCTGATTGATTACTCAGACGATCAATACTCTGTAACCACAGGTCTTTCACACAAGTTCAATAGTAAGTGGGCGGGTACAGCAGCTGTTGGATACGATTCTGGCGCAGGCAACCCTGTAACTACTTTAGGCCCAACTGAAGGCTATTGGAGTGTTGGTCTAGGTGGACAATACAGTCCTGCAGAAAACTACTTTATTCAAGCTGGGGTTAAATACTTCTGGCTAGGCGATGCTCAAGCTCAAACTGGCGGCACTGTAAAAGCTGACTTCACTGATAACCATGCAATGGGTTATGGCCTGAAAATCGGTTACCGCTTCTAATTGCGTTAAACATTAGGACTAAACAAGAAAGGGCACCATTGGCGCCCTTTTCTTATTTCAAAGATTTAGGATCTTAAGCTGGAATATCACGTACAGAAGCATTACGAATTGCCTCTTTCAATGCTTCATAACCGTGAATAGCTGGAAATTGCGGGAACTCAGCAATCACATTTTCAGGAGCATCAAACAGGAAGCCATGATCTGCTTCGCCCAACATGGTGGTGTCATTATATGAATCACCTGCAGCAATCACACGAAAGTTTAAACCGTGCAATGCTTTAACTGCCTGACGCTTTTGATCCGGCTGGCGAAGTTTGTACGCAGAGATCATGCCATTTTCATCAGTTTCCAATTTATGACAGAAAATGGTTGGCCAATCCAGCTGCTTCATTAAAGGATGAGCAAATTCATAGAAAGTGTCTGAAAGAATAATCAACTGGAAATGCGTACTTACCCATTTCACAAATTCTTTAGCACCCGGGAAAGGTCCCATATCTGCAATCACGTCCTGAATATCATTCAAGCCTAAACCGTGCTCTTTTAAAATATTCAGGCGCTGCGTCATCAACACATCGTAGTCTGGAATGTCACGTGTAGTGGCTTCCAATGCTTTAATTCCAGTTTTTTTGGCAAAGTTAATCCAAATTTCTGGAACTAACACACCCTCAAGATCAAGACATACGATTTCCATGGGTTCTCCCAATGTGAGTGAAAAAATTTTGCGCTATCATAGCTTAAAAACTGATATTTCAGGTGCTGTTTTTCAAATCTATTTTATTCATAAGTATTTATTTTTTAGTGCTAAGCAGATTATTTCAATTCTATTAAAATCGTTGTGAAATAAATTAATATAGGTTTTTAAGTATCCAAGCCTATAGCCAGGAACTGTCATGACTACCATCCCTACCATTGACCTTGTGGATGCACTTGCATCTGAATATGCCGATAAATCTCCCAGTGAGATTCTGGAACTTGCATTAAGCCAGCAAGGCGAAATTGCCATTTCATTTTCAGGTGCTGAAGATGTCGTTTTGATTGATATGGCCTCCCATCTGGGTAAGCCCTTCCGTGTCTTTAGTTTAGATACCGGCCGCTTACATGCAGAAACTTACCAATTTATCGATACTGTCCGTAAACACTACAATATTGAGATCGAAATTTGCTTCCCAGAAACAGAAACAATGCAAAAATTGGTCACTGAAAAAGGTTTCTTTAGCTTCTATCAAGATGGGCATAAAGAATGTTGCGGGATTCGTAAAGTTCAGCCCTTACGTAAAAAACTGGCTACGCTGGATGGTTGGATTACCGGTCAGCGTAAAGATCAAAGTCCGGGTACTCGGAATGAAATTCCCGTAGTTCAGGCGGATGCCGGTTTTTCAGGTCCAGGTAAACAACTCATTAAATATAATCCCTTGGCTAACTGGTCAAGCGCTGATGTATGGAACTATATTCGTATGATGGAAATTCCATATAATCCTTTGCATGAACGTGGTTTTATTTCGATTGGCTGTGAACCTTGCACCCGCCCTGTATTGCCAAATCAGCATGAACGTGAAGGTCGCTGGTGGTGGGAAGAAGCTACCCATAAAGAATGCGGATTGCACGCAGGAAATTTAAAATAATTTTCAAAAAAACCACTGTTATTCAGTGGTTTTTTTAACTTATCATTACACAGAAAGCAGTTCTTTTCTTTTTGAAAAAAGATATACTAAAAAACGGTTTTTATAATTCTAACAAGCCTGTTCATATAAGAACAGCCAAAAATTGCAGTGAGGCATTCCGCGCTATGCGTCCATTACATCCAATTGATTTTATTTTTTTGTCGCTAGAAAAACGGCAACAACCGATGCATGTCGGTGGACTGTTTTTATTTCAAATTCCTGACAATGCACCTGATACATTTATTCAAGACCTCGTTGCTGATATTCGTAAATCCAAGTGTCTTCCTGTTGCGCCTTTTAATAATAAACTCAATGGCCTATTTTGGGACGAAGACCAGGAATTTGATTTAGACCATCATTTCCGTCACATCGCGCTTCCGCATCCAGGTCGAATCCGTGAATTACTGACTTATATTTCACAAGAGCATAGCGCACTGCTTGATCGTGCTAAACCACTGTGGACCTGTAATATTATTGAAGGTATTGAAGGCAACCGCTTTGCCATGTACTTTAAAATTCACCATGCGATGGTTGATGGTATTGCCGGCATGCGTTTAGTCGAAAAATCACTATCCTATGATCCAGAAGCCAAGAGTATTGTTCCTCTCTGGTGTGTCGAAGGTCCTCGTGCTAAACGATTAAAAGAACCAAAAGCAAGCCGTATAAAGAAAATCATGGGAGCAGTAAAATCACAATTTGAAGCTACCCCTAAAGTTATGTATGAACTATCGCAAACCATCTGCAAAGATATGGGGCGCAATCCGGACTATGTTTCCAGCTTCCAGGCACCCAGCAGTATTTTAAATCAGCGAGTCAGTTCATCACGCCGTTTTGCTGCCCAATCCTTTGAATTGGGTCGTTTAAGTAAAATCGCAAAATCACTCGGTGTCACCATCAATGATGTAGTCTTGGCCATCTGTTCTGGCGCTCTGCGTGAGTATTTGCTCAGTCATAACGCATTGCCAAAAAAACCGCTGATTGCTATGGTTCCTGCTTCAATTCGTGATGATGATTCTGAAGTTTCAAATCGTATTACCATGATTTTGGCTAATCTGGGTACGCATAAAGATATGCCTTTAGAACGCCTGCAAATTATTCGCCGTAGTGTATTAAATGCCAAGCAGCGGTTCAAACGCATGAATTCAAATCAAATTTTAAACTATAGCGCGCTGGTTTACGGTGCAGCGGGTTTAAATATTGTCTCGGGAATGATGCCAAAACGCCAAGCGTTCAATATTGTGATTTCTAATGTGCCGGGGCCACGCGAACCGCTATACTGGAATGGTGCGAAACTGGATGCACTCTACCCAGCTTCAATTGTACTGGATGGACAGGCGCTGAATATTACCATGACTAGCTATCTGGATAAACTGGAAGTGGGTTTAACCGGTTGTCGCAATGCCTTACCGAAGATGCAAAACTTGCTCACACATCTGGAAGATGAAATTCAGTGCTTTGAAGAGATTGTGGGGCAAGATACTCCGCCAAAAAAGTTAAAAGCGGTGAGTTAACCGCAGCTTCAAAAGAGTGAATGATAAATAAAATAAGGGACCTTTCAGAGATCCCTTTATTTTCTATCGCATGAGATTAATTCTTGATTGCACGACATTGATTTAATAGTTGATGGCAAACTGAATGAATCATGGCAGCTGTAATTTGAACTTCTTTACCCTGCTCATTCACAATATAACCACTGTGAGCTGGTTTATTTTCTAAAACATTCAAACTTTTTTTAATAATTGCTTTGCTCATACTCATGTCATACCTCTTTTTTGCTAAGCCAAAACTGGGAGATTTTGGCTTTGGCTACTGTGTATGACTAGTATTCAAAATTACACTTAAAAAGTAAAATTTCAGATGTAACAAGTGTTTAACGATATTCTGTTACAATTTCAACTCAGAATGATATCGTATTGCTCTTGCGTATACAGATTTTCCACCTGAAATTTGATGACACGCCCTATAAAGTGCTCTAAATCGGCCACTGCGGGTGCTTCCGCTGTTAACAATCGGTCAATCACCAAAGGATGTGCAACCACGGTAAAACCACTTTTACTTTCAAAAGCACGTGCATATCTTAAAATTTCGCGAAAAATTTCGTAACACACCGTCTCTGCCGTTTTCACATAGCCCCGCCCCTGACAAGTAGGGCACGATTCACATAATAAGTGCTCTAAAGATTCACGGGTACGTTTTCGGGTCATTTCAACCAACCCCAACTCCGAAACCTGGGTGATTTTGGTTTTGGCATGATCACGTTCCAGCATACGCTCAAACTGACTCATCACTTCTTCACGATGCTGGGCTTCCTGCATATCAATGAAGTCAATAATGATAATGCCGCCCAAATTGCGTAAGCGCAGCTGACGGGCAATGACCTGAGTCGCTTCCATATTGGTTTTAAATACGGTGTCTTCTAAGGTTCGCCCGCCGACATAGGAACCGGTATTGACATCAATAGTGGTCATCGCTTCAGTCTGGTCGATCATCAGATATCCGCCTGACTTCAACGCTACCCGTGTTTGCAGAGCCTTCTGAATATCTTCTTCGACATTATATAAATCGAAAATTGGACGTTCACCCGGATAGTGAACCAAGCGGTCTTGCATACTCGGTACAAACTCAAGCACAAATTCTTGTAACTTGGCATGTATTTCACGTGAATCTACGGAGATTTTGGCGGTATCTTCATTGGCTAAGTCACGAATGACCCGCTGAGGCAGCGGCAATTCTTCAAAAATCAGAGACGGTACGGCAATGCTTTGTTGCTTGCGCTGAATAAATTCCCACAGCTTGGCCAAATAGGCCATATCTTGTGCAATTTCAGATTCAGGAATCCCCTCTGCCGCAGTACGAACAATAACGCTGCCGGGCAATTTATGTTCAGTTTGAATCCGTTCGATCATTGAACGTAGTCGATCACGTTCCTGTTCAGATTCAATGCGTTGTGATACACCGATATGATGACCATAAGGCATCAGTACCAGATAACGTGAAGGAATGGAAAGATCGGTACTAAGACGCGCACCTTTGGTTCCCAACATGTCTTTCATCACTTGAACAGTCAGAATTTGACCAGGTTGCAGCAGTTCAAAAACATTGGGAATAGGTTGATTGCGTGGCCAGACCATATCATTGATATGCAGAAAAGCAGTGCGAGAAAGCCCGATATCGACAAAAGCAGCCTGCATGCCCGGCAGCACGCGCACCACTTTGCCTTTATAAATATTGCCTACCAATCCACGCTTAACTGTACGCTCAACAAATAATTCATTGACCGTGCCGTTCTGGATTAAGGCCACACGACATTCCATAGGCGTGACGTTAATCAACAACTCGTCAGACATAATAAAACTCAAAACATTATAAAAATTCTTTTTGGGGCCAGTTAATTTAGTGCCTTAACTGCCTGTAATAACTGTACGGTTTCATGTAAAGGCAAGCCCACGACATTGCTATAACTGCCTTCTATACGGGGAATATAACGCGATGCGATACCTTGAATGGCATAACCACCCGCTTTGCCTATCGGCTCCCCTGTTGCCCAATAATCTTCCATATCATTGAGACTTAATTTTTGAAACTCAACCTGCGTTCGTACCACTATACTTGATTTTTCTGTACTTGTACGTACGCAAACACCTGAAAATACATCATGTTTACGACCTGAAATACGTTGCCACATCTCAAAGGCATGTTGTTTAGATTCAGGTTTACCTAAAATTTGACCATCCACCCCTAAACTGGTGTCAGCGGCAATAACAATAGCCTCCGGAAATTGCACTAACACGGCTTGAGCTTTGCTACAGGCTAAACGCTCGACATAAGCGGTAACTTCTTCCCCTGCAAGAATAGATTCGTCGATATCCGGGCTAAAAATTTCAAATTCTAGTCCGAATTGCTGAAGCAGCTCTCGACGACGTGGAGAACTCGAAGCCAGAATTAAATGCGCCATTTTTTCAGCATAAAATACATGACCGGGAAAACCAGCAAACTGGTCAATAAAGGCTGCCAGTGTCTGGCAATTGAAAATTGCAAGCCACCCATAATTTGCAAAACCCAGGTCAAAAATAGATGCGCCAGTACCACAAAAAAGCTAATGAGCCAAAGATTAGCAAAGGTCAAGATGCGTCGTTCACGGGTTAAAAACCTGACAATAAAGGTGATCAACACAAAACTTAATGCATTCATGCCTAAAGGAGCATCAACCAGCAGGTCGGTAAAAATCCCGGTGGCAAAGGCAAACCAGATGCTGCACCAAGTTGGCTGGCACATCACCCAAAACAGCATGAGCAGCAACATGAATAAGGGACGTGCACCTGATATGGCATATGACAATGGATAAACCATCAGCACGGAACAGAGTATGACTGAAACAATAATGGCAATGAGAGGATCACGCTTTTGTTCAGCACGTAATTTAGCGAGTGGCATGCGGCTGCTCCATCGCTAATGAATCAGAAAAAAGTACGACAACATGATGTCCACCTGCCAATTGCGCGGCTGGAACTACCTCAATCTGGGCAAATTCACCTGTATTATGCCGGTTGACTTTGGACACTGTGCCAACCAGATAACCTGCCGGGAAATGTGCGCCCAAACCTGAGCTATATACTTTTTCGCCGACCTTGACATTGGCACTGGTCGGAACATATTCCATCTTCAAATGACCTAAATCACCTGTCCCCGATACAATGGCACGCATCCCAGTATATTCTAGACGTACAGAGAGGGAGTGTTCTTTGTCGGACAACAACATAATCCGGCTACTATGCGAATTGACATTGATGATCTGCCCCATAATCCCCTTATCGTCCAGCACGGTCTGACCGACCTTGAGCTGACTGCTGGAACCACGGTTAATCACAATAATATGTCTTAAAGGATCTGCATCGGTACCGATCACTTCTGCAATTTCCATGCGTCCATCAATAATCAAAGGCGTATCCAGCAGCCCTCTTAGACGGGTATTTTCAGCAGAAAGTTCAGATAATTTTTGCAGACGAACCTGAGCCTGTAACAGCTCGGCTTGCATCGCGGTATTTTCACGACGTAACTGGGCTTCAGACTTGGTTTGTTGATTGAGCCATTCTCGCGATAACACCGGATAACTTGCAGCCGCATAAATCGGATTATATGCCGCATACAAGACATCACGGGCGGGCTGAATCACATGCGGCATGCGCCAGTTAAAAAACAGCACAACCAGACATGTGATGACCGCAATGATAAATGAGCGAAAAGATGGCGGTTGTCGAGAAAACAGTTGTGTTTGCACCGCCTGGTCCTTAACTTAACCTACAAAGAGCATGTCGTGATTTGGATTGTCGAAGAATTCCAGAACTTTACCACCGCCACGAGTGACGCAAGTCAACGGATCTTCAGCCACAACCACAGGTAAACCCGTTTCTTGTGCAAGTAGCTTGTCAAGGTTGCGAAGTAATGCACCACCACCGGTCAGCACAATGCCACGTTCTGCAATGTCGGAAGATAGTTCAGGTGGAGTTTGTTCAAGGGCAGATTTCACCGCAGACACAATATTTTGTAATGGATCAGAAATCGCTTGAGCAATTTCAACCGAAGTCACGGTAATTGCACGAGGCACACCTTCAGCAAGGTTACGACCACGAACTTCGATTTCGAGTATTGGAGCACCTTCATCCGGCAATGCCATACCCACTTCTTTTTTAATCACTTCAGCCGTGGTTTCACCAATCACACAGCCATGCGCTTTACGTACGTAGTTAATGATCTGTTCATCAAATACATCACCGCCAATACGTAGCGAGTCTGCGTATACACAACCCTGTAATGAAATGATTGCGATTTCAGTGGTACCACCACCAACGTCCACAACCATCGAACCACATGCCTGTTCTACCGGCATACCGGCACCAATTGCAGCAGCCATTGGCTCTTCAATTAAGCGGACATCGCGTGCGCCAGCATTAAACACGGCTTCACGAATGGCACGGCGCTCAACCAGCGTTGATTTACACGGTACACACACGACTACACGCGGTGCAGGCGGGAACAAACGCTTTTCATGTACTTTACCAATAAATTGGTTCAACATGGTTTCGGTCACTTCGAAATCGGCAATCACGCCATCTTTCATCGGGCGAATTGCAGAGATATTTGCAGGAGTACGACCAAGCATTTGTTTAGCATCAAGACCAACAGCGGCAACGATTTTTTGTGAACCACTGTGACGAATTGCCACAACCGTCGGCTCATTTAATATAATGCCTCGTCCTGGTGCATAAATAAGTGTATTTGCTGTACCTAAATCAATGGCTAGATCGGGCGAAAACAAGCCAATTAGTCTTTTTAGAATCACGGAGACGTTCTCGATTAAACTTTATGTGGACGCAAGGTGGCAACTTTAACTAAATGTGATGATTTGAACAAGTCAATCGCTTATTATAACGCACGATATTTTGAATTTTTTTAATACTGATTAGGTAATATTATGTCTACATCGGATGCTCAGCATTCTGCAGATTTAAATGCAAAAACAGTTTCAGCAATCGCACATCTGGCTCGATTGTCGCTAAATGATACGCAATCTGCTGAATATGCTCAAAGTCTAAATAAAATTTTAGGCATGATGGAAACCTTAAAAGGCATTGACACTGAAAATGTCGAGCCGCTTAAAAGCCCATTTGACCATCCACAGCCCTTACGTGAAGACGTGGTTTCTGAAGAAAATCATCGTGAAGAATATCAAGCTGTTGCACCTGCAACCCAAGATGGCTTGTACCTTGTTCCTCGCGTGATTGAGTAGTTTTTATTCAGTTAAATCATTTTATTAAATTAAACGTAAAGAAATATTTCTCATGACAGATTTACATCGCTTATCGATTCGTGAACTTTCCGAGGGTTTGGCTGAGGCTAAATTTTCGTCTCGCGAATTAACAGAACATTATTTAAAACGCATTGAAAAAATCGATGCTCAAGTACAATCTTATGTGACTGTAACCGCCGAGCAGGCTCTGGCTCAAGCCAATGCGGCTGATGCAGCCATTAAAGCAGGCAATGCAAGCGCTTTAACCGGCGTACCAATTGCGCATAAAGATATTTTCTGTACCCAAGGCATTAAAACCACTGCCGGTTCTAAAATGCTGGACAATTTTATCTCTCCTTACGACGCCACCGTTGTAGCGAAAGCTAAAGCTGCGGGTCTGGTGACTCTAGGTAAAGTGAACATGGACGAATTTGCCATGGGTTCAACTTCCGAGTCATCTTACTTTGGTGCGACCAAAAACCCGTGGGCGCTGGATCACGTTCCTGGCGGTTCTTCAGGCGGTTCTGCTGCTGCTGTAGCTGCTGACCTGGCTCCGTTTGCAACCGGTACTGACACTGGTGGTTCAATCCGTCAGCCTGCATCATTCTGTGGCCTTACCGGCTTAAAACCGACATACGGTCGTGTATCGCGTTTTGGTATGATTGCCTATGCATCATCACTAGACCAAGGCGGTCCGATGGCGCGTTCGGCTGAAGACTGTGCGTATCTTATGAACGTGATGGCAGGTCATGATGCCAAAGACTCAACCTCTGTTCAAAAAGATGTTGATGACTACGTTGTAAATCTGAACGGTACTTCGATAAAAGGTTTACGTATTGGTATTCCTAAACAGTACTTTAATGTTCAAGGTTTAGATGCCGACGTAAAAGCACGTGTTGAAGAATCTCTGAAAAAATTGGAAGAAATGGGCGCAACGTTGGTTGAGATTGACCTCAACATGACGGAAAGCTACGTTCCAACTTACTACCTGATTGCCCCTGCTGAAGCGTCGTCTAACTTACAACGTTTTGATGGTGTACGTTATGGCTACCGTTGTGAAAACCCAGTGGACTTGATGGACTTGTACAAACGTTCGCGTTCAGAAGGTTTCGGCCCTGAAGTGCAACGTCGTATCCTGATTGGTACTTACGCGCTTTCTGCCGGTTATTACGATGCCTACTATGTAAAAGCACAAAAAGTACGTCGTTTAATTCAGCAAGACTTCTTAAAAGCATTTGAAAATGTTGACGTGATTGCGGCTCCTTCTGCACCAACAACTGCGTATAGAATCAGTGCAAACCTTTCGCCTGTTGAAATGTACCTGGGTGACATCTACACCATCGCGGTGAACTTGGCAGGTCTACCTGCGATTAACGCGCCTGTTGGTTTTGACAAAGACAATTTACCTGTTGGCTTACAGCTGATTGGTAACTACTGGTCAGAATCTCAATTGTTGTCTGTGATCCATCAGTATCAACAAGCAACGGATTGGCATACGAAACGCGCTGCAATTGCTGAGGAGAATGCATAATGGCTCAAGCTCAAAAATCTGTTAAACCAAAATCTAACCTGATTGATGGTTGGGAAGTGGTTATTGGTATCGAGATTCACACTCAGCTTGCCACCCATACTAAAATTTTCTCAGGTTCATCGACTGTGTTCGGTAACGATCCAAACACGCAAGCCAGCCTTGTTGATTTGGCCATGCCGGGCGTATTGCCAGTATTGAACAAAGAAGTGGTTGATCTTGCGATTCGCTTCGGTTTGGGTATCGATGCGTACATCGACCAGGCTTCTGTGTTTGCACGTAAAAACTATTTCTACCCGGATTCTCCAAAAGGCTACCAGATTAGCCAGATGGACAACCCGATTGTGGGCTTGGGTCATATCGACATCCAGCTTGAAGATGGCACAGTAAAACGCATTGGCGTAACCCGTGCGCACCTTGAAGAAGATGCAGGTAAATCGATCCACGACCAATTCGAAGGTATGTCAGGCATCGACTTGAACCGTGCCGGTACGCCTCTGCTTGAAATCGTATCTGAACCGGATATGCGTTCGGTTGAAGAAGCGGTTGCTTATATTAAAGCAATTCATACACTGGTGCGCTGGTTAGGCATTTCTGACGGCAACATGGCTGAAGGTTCGTTCCGTTGTGACTGTAACGTGTCTTTACGTCGTCCGGGTCAACCGTTTGGTACACGTTGTGAATTAAAAAACCTGAACTCATTCCGTTTCATTGAACAGGCAATCAATGTTGAAATTGAACGTCAAATGGAAATCCTGGAATGGGACGGCACGATTGACCAAGAAACACGTTTGTTCGACCCTGTGAAGATGGAAACGCGTTCAATGCGTTCTAAAGAAGAAGCGAACGATTACCGCTACTTCCCAGATCCAGACTTGTTGCCTGTAATTATTGCAGATGAGCAAATTGAAGCGGCACGTGCTGCACTTCCTGAGCTTCCTGCTGCACGTCGTGAGCGTTTCGTGGCTGACTTTGGTGTGACTGAGTACGATGCTCACGTTCTTACCCTTACACGCGAGCTTTCAGACTTTTTCGAGGCTGTTGTGGCTGCTGCGGGCGGTGCTGCACAAGGTAAAGTATCTGCAAACTGGGTAATGGGTGAATTCTCAGGTGCTTTAAACAAAGCTGGTCTGGATTTGGCTGATTCTCCTGTTTCCGCCGAGAAACTTGGCGGCATGATCGCTCGCATTGTCGACAACACCATTAGCGGTAAGATCGCGAAACAAGTGTTCGGCTTTATGTGGGAAGAAGGCAAAACTGCGGACGAAATTATTGCTGAAAAAGGCTTGAAACAGGAAACTGATACAGGCGCAATTGAAGCAATTATTAAGGAAGTGCTTACTGCCAATGAGAAGATGGTTGAAGAGTATAAATCTGGTAAAGAGAAAGCTTTCAATGGTCTGGTTGGTCAAGTCATGAAAGCGTCTAAGGGTAAAGCCAACCCTGCTCAAGTGAATGAATTGATGAAGAAATTGATTGGATGAATTGTTCGCTAATGAATTGATTTCATGTTATAAAAACCTCGCTTAATGCGGGGTTTTTACATTTATTGTACTCAAGAGGGATATATATAAAATCGTTTTCCTAAGAAAATTTTAAAGTACTGCCTTGTAAATAAATGATTTAGTCAAGAATAAAATCACTTACTTTATTCCCTTGCCTATCGATATATATCAAATCCCCGTTAACTTTTACCAAAGAAAGTTGTTGGTTTGCTCCAAAACCAAGCCCACCCTGATCAAATCTTGCAGGTAAAATTATATTTTGATTTAAATCCATTAGACCAGATCTTCTCTTTTCACTAAATGTAATTAAACCTTCTAATGAAAAAGATAGGTTTTCGTATTTAGGCTGAATTACTACCATATTCGTCTTAATATTCATTAGGCCATATTTACTGTTCTTATCAGCAATAATCGCCAAATCAGGAAATTTTTTATCCAGTTTTAAATCTGTATACTGAGGCTTGATTATTACTTTACCATTCAGATCAATTACCCCATAAAGTTCTTTATTACCAATATCCTGACGAATGACAGCATACTCAGTCTCAAAGGTATATACATGAGTAAATTGAACATCAAAAACCTTTTCTCCTGACTTATTTATAAAATAGTAAGGACTGGACATTGACCCTATGCGTGCCAATCCATTCTCAAATGACATCGCCATTTCATGCACTAAAGGGATTACAACTTTTCCAGACTTGTCAATAAATCCATATTTTCCTTTAATACTGACATAAGCTAAGCCTTCGGAAAAACGTCCGATTTCATCGTAAATAAACTCAGTTAACAACTCATCTTTTTCATTAATTAAAGCCCATTTCTGATTAAGTCTTACTGCGGCCTTATTACCATAAAAAGCATTACATCTTTCATATTTTTCATTAATCATTTTTTTATTCTGATCTGTAATATACCCGCACCGACCATTTATAGAAAATGACGCTAGACTACCACCATTAAAATCAAATGAATAAATGTTATTATCGTATATAGTTGGAATAATCAGCTGTCCTTTCGAACTCAACACACCTCTTTTACCATCTTTATTAACATTAATTAAATCATCTCTCCCTGTTCCAAGAAAATAAATCTCATCAGCATCATATGTTGGTTCAATAAAAACTCCCCCTTGATCATCTATAAAACCAACCACATTATTTTTTTTAATTGGATAAAGCTGATCTGGAGACTCACTAAAACCATATGACGAAAAAAGTAAGAAAGGTATTACCAATATTTTCTTTAAATTTTGTATTCTCATGACTAACTTTTATAATGAATTGATACTAGAAAAATTTAGTTAAAATTACGTTAATTGCAACACTTACGTCATAATATAATATAAAAAATTAAAAAAGAAAGTTCCCTGTTTCTTAAATCAGTATTAGGGGAAGACTGATTTAATTTTCGAATCTGAACAATATGACCATCAAAAAGTATCCTCTATCTCCGAACTCGAGGACTTAGGACGCATTCAGCTTTCTAAGTCTTTCTTTATGCGTGACTTCTGAATCCACCTAAATCCCCCTTTTGCAAAGGGGGACTTGTCACTTAATCAATTCGATACGCGTAGTTCCCTCTCCTTTAACAAAGGAGAGGGCTAGGGAGAGGATTTAAACTAACGAATCACACCCAACTTATTCCACACATCCGGCGTTAAAAACGTCATCACCATCTTATTCAAGTCGACATAACGCAGCACACCTTTCAACTGCTGATTCACCTCAGGATTTTTCACAATCGCTTCACCGGTAGTACGACCTAACTCCTGAAAACTATCGCCTACAGCCTGCAAGCCTTCTGCCTGAATCACAGCTTTGGTTTGTGCAGAACACTGCTCGACCAGTATGCGCTGTAAAATGGTCGCCAGGCTTTTATCCAGTTGCTCTTTCTGAACATCGGTCACATGACTAAAACTTTTTAAATCTGGATGAGTCGATAAAGCTACAAAGGTCCATTGCAATACAGTTTTCTTATCGGTTTCGGTGGTCGATTTCACCAGACAATCGCTCAGCTGATCAACCGTTGGCCCTGCTGTCGCCAGTTGCGCGGAACCCAGCAATCCAACCGCCATCAAGGCAGAAAAGCCTATACGTGAAATACTGTGACGAGCCGTGGTAAAAACATTGCGAGACATAAAGCGAACTCCAGTGAAAAAATCATTTTCTTTGTATCATAAAGCTCAAGTTTTTACCTGTTATGACCTGTAAACTGGACTCACTGAAAATTGAATCAAACCCTAAAAATGCTGTTTTCCATTTAAGTAACCCGAATCGCGGATAAGACTTAACTTGAAAAACGGGAGGACTAGAGCCATCAGTTGAGTTACCACACCAAACTCACAACTCTAGTCCTTATGTTCAATAGTACCGAATTATTCTGTGTAATTGATGATTTCTTTCTTAAATTTGAAGCAACTTATTGGAAATTTCTAAAGCAAAGCAATCACTGCTTAAGAATCCGAAAAGCACAACTGAGTAT
>NZ_NEGA01000005.1 GCF_002135315.1 Acinetobacter sp. ANC 3903
GTTGTTCTGGGGTTAAAGCATTGTGAGTTGGCGTCTGCCCAGTACGTTCTGATTGAAGCTGATCGACCCAACGTCTCATAGCAGTCTGACCCACATCTAAGGCACGGCAAGCATGTAAGATTGAATACCCTTGATCCAATACAAGACTAGCAGCTTCGAGTTTAAACTCTGGAGTAAATGTACGTCTTGGTTTCATAAGCACCTCATTGGTGAATCTATTATCACCTAATTTGGTGTCCAGCTTTATTAGACCACTACAGAGGTTGCCTACGAAAAGGTAAAAAAATTAAATCAATCAAATGAGGCCGTGCTGATTTAAAAAAATCTAATATTGAACATTTTTTGATTTATGAAAAAGATCTATTCAAAAGAACTTCCAAATAAATCTATTCCTTTAACACTTCAAAAGCAGCTCAGTCACTTTAATACCTTTAACAATTCAACTAAAAATTAAAAGCAAAAAATATTAAGCATTTATTTTCTGAAACCACGGTACATCTTTCATGGAATCACGCTGAGCCAGCAATTGAATAAACGGCTTGAACTCATCCAGATAAGGCAATATTTTGAACGAGATGGCAAAAACCAGCCAGTAACCCAGAAATAAATCTGCTGCTGAAATTTTCTCACCCAGCAAATATGGACTCGCTTCCTTCATACCATTTTTTAAAAATGCAAATACGCTTTCTTCATGACCAAAAGTCAGGCTCCGTTTTCTTTGTTCAATTTGCTCGTCCGGCACGTTAAGCCCTTTTAAATCCATATATTCAGTCAAAGGACCATGAGCAAAGAACATCCATTTTAAATAGGCACCACGCTTGGGATCATCCAGTGCCGGTGCCAAACCTTTTTCTATATATTTATCGGCCAGATAAGCAAATACGGCTGCCACTTCCGACACCACAACGCCCTGATCGACCAGACACGGTACTTTCCCCATCGGATTAATGCTCAGATATTCAGCTTGATGCATCTGTTCATACGGCACTTGAATCTGTTCAATCTGGTCTTCTATACCCAGCTCTTTCAGTAAAGGCAGCAGGGTCATGCCACGTGATTGCGCATTGTTATACAGCTTGATCATTGTTGTTCGGCCTATATTTTTGTTTTAGGTTTCGAGTATAGATCAATTTAATTAAGCGAGGGATAATTGTTATGTGACAGCATGACCATGCGCAACAATGCTTCTCATTTTTAAAAAGCATCGTGCACTGTAAAAAATGTATTATTAAAAGAAACCCATATAAAACTGTTCTTTTAAGATTTTTAAAATCAGCTCTATCACTTCATTTTTTTGCCCTTTACGGTAACTGGCATACAGGTCAATCATCGGTAAAGGTTCAATGGTATTTTTCACAATAATTTTATCCCCCAGTAGCGGGATCACATAAGCCGGTACCAGGCTCCAGCCCACTCCCATGCCGACCAGATTGACATTTAACAGAATGTTGGTCGAATGCTGGACAATGTTGACGTCCAGTTTAGATTGCTTAAAGAAATCAGTAATAATTTTGTGCAACTGCGGTGAGGCATCCTCATCACTAATGACAAAATTCTGATGATTAAAACTCTTGATACTAATATGACGCTGCTCGGCAATCGGTGAATCCTTCGGCACAATCAAAGCCAGCGGTTCACTAAAAATTTGCACGTGTTCCAGTTCGTTCGACTCATCGACATAGCGGGTAAAGGCAATATCAATATCACCTTTTTTTAGGGCTTTAAACTGGTGAGCATCAGTCAGGCTATGAAAGTTAATTTTAATGTCGGGAAAATGTGCTCGAATATTCGGCATGATATAGGGGAAAATTTTCATTTCCGCTACCGGCACAAAGCCAATATTCAGCTGGTCTTTGCTCAGGTTGGCAATTTTCCGCGCATCCTGAATCGCTTTTTCAGCATGTTCCAGACTTAATAAGGCTTCTTTTAAAAAGGCTTTGCCTTCTTCTGTCAGTTCAACTTTCCGGTTCGATCGAACCAGTAATTGCACTCCGACTTCTTGCTCCAGGTCTTTAATTTGCTGGCTTAAAGAAGGCTGCACCGTACACATCTGCTGTGCCGCCTTGGTAAAATTCAGTTCTTGTGCAACTGCAACAAAATAGCGTAAATGACGTAATTCCACGTACCGTACCTCTTTATTTAAGTTGCTTGAGTGATGCCGAAACTGTGTATTTATAAACAAATAAAGTCAGCACAGTAATTACAGCACAGAATAAATAACTCAGTTGATAACCATAATAGGCAATCATCAAGCCTAAAATGACTGAACCGATTGCCATACCCAAATCAAACAGGGTGAAGAAGGTGGAAATGGCATGTCCCATACGCTGTTTGGCGACAGACTGGATGGCAATGGTTTGAAAACACGGAAATAGTGAGCCGTAGCCAATGCCAATAAATATAGCAGATAACCAGAGCAGCCATTGATTGGAGATCAGGCTGACCACGACCAGACCTATAGCAAAGAAAATAAAGGAAGGATAAATGACAGCACTGGCACCCTTGCGATCATAAATTTTGCCCACCCACGGTCGTACCACAATCATAGAAATGGCAAAGACAATAAAAAACAGGCTGGTATACGCAAGCAGATCTTTAGATTCACTATAAGCAGCAATGAAACTCATAATGCTGGAATAGGCAAATGCGGTCAGCAATGCGACAAAGCCAATCGGTATGGCACGTGTTTCAATAATGTCATGAAAGCCCAGTCGTGACTTTTCCGTATGAGCATTAAGATGAGTGATCTTGTTTTCCTGTACCGGAATCATTAAACAGAAGATAAAACCCAGACTGATCACTGCGGTTAACAGCGCAAATAACATTATAAAATCAGTAAATTGCAGTACAGTTAAGGCAATTAAAGGCCCAAATACCACGGCAAGATTGGTTGACATGACAAAATAGCCCATGCCCTCGCCCTTGCGATGATCGGGAATAAAATCATTGGCGATCGGCACGGTCACCGTGGTTAATATGCTAAACCAGATGCCATGAATAAAACGAATCAGCAATAAGGCCCACATGCTGTCGGCAAATAAATAGCTAAAAGCAAAAAGAACAAACAGCAATTCTGAACCGCGAAAGGCGATTTTTTTACCTAATTTCTCTACAATCAGTCCGGAAAATGGCCGAACTGCAATGGAAGACACCAGAAACAAGGTCAGTGCCAAACCGGCTTCTTTCACTGTTCCGCCTAAATCTTTCATGATATAAATCGGCAGAATGGTCAGTAAGGCATAATAATAGGTAAATAAAAACAGGTTATTGCATAGACACAATATAAAAGAGCGATTCCATAGACGCCCTGTGTTTGTCGCAGACATAATGACCCACTTAACGGTAGCCTGGTGCTACTTTTGAACCAGAACAGGTTGCATCACCAAACTCACAAGATTGTGTATGTAAGTTTCATCCGGCATGCAATTAAAGAAAATAATCTGATAATGAATCGGCCCATACAGCGTATCCAGCATCAGTTCAAAGGGATAATCGGCAATAATTTCGTTACGCTCTATGGCGAGTTGAATCAGCTTGCGGGTTTGCTCACGACGCGGTAATAAATACAGCCTGAAGAATTCACCGGCAGCTTCACGATGCTCAGCCATCACTACCAGTAAGGCGCGTCCTAGAGGATGATGTAGCGCGAGTGACAATTTTAAAAGCTGCTGGTTCAAATTAACTTCCAGACTTTGCTCAAAATCCAGATCAAAGACCGAAGCGGTGTGCTCTTTAAAGGCATCAAAAACCAGATCAGATTTATGCTTCCACCAGCGATAAATGGTCGACTTACCCACCCCTGCACGTGCGGCAATATCTTCAATGGTTAAATGACTGTAATCATCTTGTTCTAATGCGGCAGTTACTGCCTGCAAAATACATTGCTTGCGACGGGAAGTTTTTTCTAACTCACTCATTGCTCACCAAAAAACGATACGATACGTATCGTTTTATATTAGGCTAATTTTTGCTGCATGTATAGACATCATCATCCCTTTAAAATCAAAAAAGACCGCTTAAAAGCAGTCTTTTCTAGATCAATGTTTCAACTCGCCTTATTCAGCCATTAGCATTGTGAGGTTTTTTTATAAATACTGCATGAAGGATGATGGCTTTCTTGCAAGCGTGCCACTTTACGATGTTCAGCAGCCTCAAAACGGCAACGTTTCCAGTCATTGTCCAGCTTCAATGGCGGAATCTGTTTCGGTTGACCATTTTCATCTACGGCTACCATAGTGAAGTAACAACTATTGGTATGACGTACGGTACGTTTTTGAATGTTCTGCGCTTCTACGCGAATCCCGATTTCCATTGAGGTACGACCGACATGGTTGACACTGGCAAGAAAAGTAACGAGTTCACCCACATGAATCGGTTCTTTGAAATTGACTTTATCCACCGATAAAGTCACCACATAACTGCCTGAATAACGGCTAGCACATGCGTATGCGACCTGATCCAGTAATTTTAAAATTGTTCCGCCATGCACATTTCCTGAAAAGTTCGCCATATCAGGAGTCATTAAAACTGTCATGGTTAATTCAGACTGGTCATCTAATGCTGGAGCAATTTGATCTAATGGGGACATCGCGTTCTCTAGACTCTTTTACAGACAATAGTATAAGCAAGGATTATAGCGTTTTTCTGCGCAATAAAATGTGGAAATTGGCAATAAAACCATCATTATTATTTATAGTGATTTTGGTATCATTCAAGAAAATATATATCAAATTTATCAACTCACTGACGCATAAGCATTTTTCTTATAGACTGATTTTAATAGAATATTTGTTCTAAAAATTAGATTACAAAAAAATATGGCTATGTTTTTTAAAACATTTGCTTTGGTCATCACCCAACCAAGACTGGGTAAAACAAAATATTAAATACATGAGTGCGCAACAAGTGCGAAGCTTTAACCTGTTTCATCCTGCAGATAAATTGCCTAATTAAAATTAGATTAAGCTGTTATCTCACGCAGCATTTCTTTAGAAATATTGCCGTAACTTAGTACATTCTGCTGGTCTAGCTGGGTTTCAACCCTATAGGTACCATCGGTATTTTCTGCAATGACGGTAAATACCAGATGTTCCATACTTGCCATTTTGACTTTTTGGCCGATTAAAAATTTTTCTATTTTCATACTACTGCTATTCATTTAACCATCCTTACAAAAATATGCTTTCATCACCATTTCAATAAAACCCAGTTTAGTGAATTTTGATCCACCGGTAAACTTAAATCATTGAACAAAAACATATTAATATAAAAATTATATAGTATAAAAGCTTTCATCACTTAGTTTAATTTATTGTGAAATATCAATTAATTAGTTTATTTTTACAGTACCACACTATTATTTTTAATCAAAACCAAAGTTTAAATCAACTAAAAATAACAGCATCGCAATGATGAATCTAAGCCTGGGCTCTATTCAATTTCATCATTGCAGTCTATTGAATGGCTAATCCTGTGCGCTTAATTGCTGAACGGTATGACCGAATGGATAATGTTTCTGTTTCAATAAGGCTGTAATGGTATTTAATTGATTTTGTGCTGCATCTGCACCGGCTTGCATGGTCATTGCACGGCCTTTTACATCAAATATATGCCCTTTTTCCCTTAAATCCGGCTGAATCACGATATCTGCATGCTTGAGCTCTTCTTCAGCTAAACGACTCTGCATAATATTAATATTTTGATTGAACATTCCCCAAACATTACTGGTTTCAGTATGCATCGGTTGCGCCAGAATATCCACAGCAATCACAATATCCGCCCCCAAATCACGTGCCACGCCTACAGGCACCGGACTCACCAAACCGCCATCTACATATTCATCCGCCCCAATTTTGGTTGGAATAAACATGCTTGGAATAGACACCGAAGCACGTACCGCCTGTCCGGTATTGCCATAGTTAAAGACGACTTTTTTACCTTCTTTTAATTCTGTTGCCACCACATACATGGGGATTTTTAGCGCTTCTAACGGCGTATTATTGACTTGCTGATTGACATAATTTTCAACTTTTTGACCGTCAAAAAAACCTTTCATATCCAGCTTTACATCACGAACATCATTGGCTTTCATGTTTAAAGCAATATCGCGGAGTTCTTCTGCTGTTTTACCACTGGCATAAATAGAACCCACAATACTGCCTGCACTGGTTCCTACAATCAAATCAGGGTGTATACCTTGTTGCTCCAGCACCTGAATCACCCCAATATGGGCATAGCCCCGAGCACCACCACTGCCCAGCACCAAGGCCACAATAGGACGGTTTTCCTGCTGTTTGAGTTTTCTAAAATTAATACGGTCTGCCCGAACTTGCGCATCTACAGTTGGTGGTTCAGATAGTCCTGTCGAACCAACAGTAAGCTTAGGTTGAGACACCGTTTGGCATCCACCCAGACCCAGTACTGCCAAAACAATAAAACTAAATTTGATGTTGCTCATGAACCACCTAAAGATAAATAAAGCTGTTCGTAAAAAAAGGCGTATAGTTTAAGAATGATCTATTTGTGAAACTGTAGTATTTCGTAAAGTTCCCATTACAAAAATATCAGCCTTTAAAACATCATTGATACATTTGCCATCTCATATTTATATTATCTCATTTTTTGACCAATTTTTGTTTATCGGAAAAACGCTTATTACACGGTGTCGATTAGATTGCTTAAGCATTAATTGGAGATTAAAAATAATTTTTCAAATAAAAAAGAGGCGAATCAATCGCCTCTTTTTTAAATTTCCAGTTTTGAATTAGAAATTATATTTAGCCATTAAACCTACACGGTTATCTTTATATGATTCGCCAGCAAATGTGTCGCGCTTACCGTTGATATATTCCACACCTAGATCAATTGGTGCAACTGGTGAATAGATAACGTTGATCCATGCCTGTTGCACTTTTTCATTCGCTGTCGTATTGAGTCGGGCATAGTCAGTACCATCATCAGCAAACTGTGCGCCATAAGCCAGTGTTGAACGCAAGTTAGGTAAAATCTTATAAGTTGCACCGACTTGAACTGCATTAAATTCATTCTGCTCAATACTGTTATTTGCCGCATCTACAATATAAGCTGAATTGCTGCCATATAAATAGTTACTGTTACCCACCACATGCGAAATATCAGCAGACACTTTTAATGGATTGGTGATTTGATAATTTACACCTGCAGCTACACCCCAACCAGTTTTGTCATCATCAGCTGCTGTTGATTTATAATTTTCAACCAAAGCACGTGCAGATACTGAACCTTTACCATCTGCAAAACCTTGGGTTAACTTAGCAGTAAGCGTTGGTAAGCGATATGTCACATCAGCTGCAGTACCGGCAAGTTTGTCAGCAGCCGGTGTACCTGCCAAAGTTGCAAGGCTATTACCTTTTTCAGCAGAAACAAACAACTGAGTTTGTGGTGCAAGTTTGAAGTTATAACGAACTTGAGGAATACGCGTTATACCGCCACCAATGTTGGTAGTAGCATCAATCATTTCAGGAGCATGATTGGACAAGAAGTTCGAAGTGGTTTGACCGAATAGCCAGTCATTATAAGTTAAATAAGCATGGCGAATACGGAAAGCTTCATTAGAGCCGGCAAAGTCAGTTTCAACTTTACCACCAACTTTCGCATCACCCACGTTCGTATTAAAATCTAAACCAAGACGTGTGATTTTAGCAGTGGCACGAAGTTTATCTTGAGTTTTGCCCTCAGATTTATGTGCAGAGTTAAAGTCATCATCTGCGCCTTCAATAATATAGTTGGCATCGCCACGGACAAAACCGTATAGGTTTACATTTGCACCGGCTTTGGTTTTAAAGCCTGTTGCAGGTGCTTCAGGTTTTGCCGCTGCAGCAAGTTGTACTGGCTGTGCTTTGACTTGCTCAATTTGAGTTTGTTGCTGTTGTTGAACTTGCTGTTGTTGTTGGATTAAAGATTTTAATGCTTCTACTTCTTTACGTAAGTCCTGAATCTGTTTTTGTTCAGCTGTGCCTGCATATGTAGTGCTTGCCATTACCGCTGTAACTGCTAATGCTAAACCTTTAGCGATAAATTTACCGTTACGTAATTGACTCATTCTTAAAATCTCCGATTTGTTAAATATTCGCATCCATGCATTCTTTGATTTTTAAAAACCCAATAAATCTATGAAAAAAACCCTTCAAAAAATTAACAAGCTTAAAAAATCATTGCATTTTCAGCTTATGAGGCAGTAAAAAATTTAAAATATTATAAAATTGCAACATATAAAAACTTACATGTCATGGCAAATCTAGCAATTTTTATGCTTTATTAAAATCAGTTTTCTCGAACGATGATTAAAAAACAATCTTATTTATAAATGACAATTTTGAAATTAATACTACATTCAATTACTTATATAAAAATCATATAATTTTTATCCCATCCCCATTCGACTAATGTATAAAGTAAAATCCTGCTTAAAGACTCATTTCAAAAGGATTTTTTATGCACTTGCAACAGGTTCAGCACGTTGATCATGCCATTAGCTCTCTTCATTCATTAGGTGTTTTTTAAATAAAGCGGTTGATATGCAAATCATGAGGGATATTTTGACTGTAGTGAGCCGGGCACCTTCAGGAAGCAATACCCAGCCTTGAAAAGGCTATGTGATTATGGGCAAGAAATACGATGAAACGCTGCGGCGTGGTTTGCAAAGCCCAAACTGAACTTATACAACAACCCGAACTGGGTCAGCAGTATCAAAAAACATTGCCATGATGATTCAAAACGTGATGATCACTGCCAAGGCGCCTGATCTGGATACCTGTTCACAAGCAGCATACAACCATTTCCATTCCATCGTACTGGATGTGCTGAATGCACCTGAAGATGAAGAACTGGTTTGTACTCTTGCACTCGGTTATGCCGATCCTGATAATATTGTGAAGACTTTTATTACACCGCGTATTGCAGTTGATGAATTCACGGTTTTTATGGATCAATAAACCGTTTTAAAGAAAAAGAGACCTTAGAGGTCACTGCTGCCCCATAATTTGAATTTTATTTTAGTATTGAATCAGCATAATGATTTTTTATCTTTAAGTATCTGATATTTATATTTTTCACAGCCTTGTCTTTTCTTTAGAAGTGTAAATGGCTTTGTGTAGGCTGAACCCTACTTTTGACAGACCAAAATGAGAACTCAAAACATATTTTGAGTTCGCAAGAAAAGTCTTTATTCCCCATACACGACATCCTGAGCCAGTTTTAAGCACTGCTTTAAAACGCAGCGCAAGGCATGGGGAATGTGTGGCATCCCTGCCACACTCGCGAATCTAACACATGGACTTCAACTATGGGACAGTAGTGCCGTCATGGTCTCTTTTTGGTTTAGCTCATATCATCTTCACGTAGATTCATGCTGTGCCTGATTTAAACTGAGTTTCATAATCGTGAGCAGGGTAATCGCGACAAAAAGCAGCATGACAATGCTCATATTCAGCAACGAACTCCAGATCAGAAAATTTAACAGGATTCCACCGAGCAAGCCACAGGCAAACTGCATGCTTCCCATAATTGCACTGGCGGTTCCCGCACGTGCGCCCTGCTCCGACATAGCCAGGGCCATCGCATTGGGGCCGGTAAAACCAATACCTGAAACCGCCAAAAACATGCCTATAAAGACTAGCCATAATGGACTAGTCGCCATTAACCCCGAGACCAATAAAATAGTGGCACCGATCAGCTGCAATATGCCGCCGATTTTCAGCCGGCGCATTACAGAAAAATGCTGCGCCAACCGTTTGTTTAAAGTGGACAGCAGCATAATACCAAAGGCATTCAGCCCAAAGGCATAGCCAAATTGCTGCTGGGTTAAGCCATAATCATCCATCAGTACGGCAGCGGATGAACTGATATAGCAGAATAAAATCCCACCTGAAAAACATCCTGCCAGCATTGGCCATCTGAAACTCTGGTCTCTAAAAATAGTGATATATAGGCGCAAGACCTGGCCAATATTTAACTTTAAACGGCGTTCATGCGGCAAACTTTCCTTAAAGAAAAAGTGTACACACAGCAAACAGACCAGCCCCACCACAGCTAAAATGACAAACACCGCCTGCCAGGAAAAGAACTTCAATATCATCGCACCCAAGCTCGGCGCAATAATAGGCGCAATCCCCATCACAATCATCATGCTGGCAAAGGCCTGCGCTGAAGCTTGCATATCCAGACGGTCACGAATGGCAGCCCGGGCAATCACCACACCCACACAGCCGCCAACCGCCTGTACAATACGCGCTGCAATCAGGCTCCACTCATTGCTGACAAAAACACACAACAGGCTGGCCAGCACATACAGCGTTAAACCCAGATACAGCGGTGCTTTACGTCCAATTCGGTCACTCAGCGGGCCATAAATCAGCTGCCCTAAAGCCAGCCCCAGAAAATAAGCCGGTAAAGTATTGGCCACCATTTGCGTACTGACCCCAAAATCCTGTGCCATTTGTGGCAAGGCCGGCAAGTACATATCAATAGAAAGCGGACCCAATGAGGTCAGCAAGGCCAGCAGCATAATCCAGGCCGTGGAATATGCTTGTGTTGATTGTTGTGCAGACATATTGATATTTAATTTTTAAATATAGGCTTTGCAGACAAGCTTACACTGTACATAGTATTATTTCCCAGTCATGAGAGTGAAAAATCACATAATTTCACTGCATGCTGCATAAATCATTTGTGGATTAGGACATAACTTGAAATCTTGGCTGACGCGTCTTAAACAAGCGACTTATAACACGACATTTATGTATAACCTGCGCATGATTATTGCTTTCGCGGGTACTGCCTTTGTGCCTTATTTTATGGGACAGCAACTTGCTACCATTCCCCTGACCCTAGGTGTAGTCGCTGCCGGTTTAAGTGATATTGATGACCGCTTTTCAGTGCGGATCATGAACCTGATTTATACCTATATCGGCTTCTTTATTACCGCTGCCTCAATTTATTTTTTATTTCCTCATCCCATTTTATTTGCCATCGGGCTGATCGTGTCATGCATCGGCTGGATTTTACTGGGTTCACTCGGTCGTCGCTACGCCACCATTTCTTATGGCTGTCTAGTCATCTCGGTCTACTCGATGCTGGGCGTTGGACTGTTTGATCAATGGTATACTCAAGCTGGACTCCTGGTTATTGGTGCAATGTGGTATGGCCTGCTTTCCACCATCAGTTTCCTGTTATTTCCAGTTCGCCAAGTTCAGGACAAACTCTCTCAGTGCTACTCATCACTCGGTGATTTTCTGTTTGCCAAATCCAACCTGTTTGATGTCGACATGACCCCAGACAGTTATCAGCAAAGCATGATTGAGCTGTCTTTGGAAAATGGTAAGCTGGTCGGCATTTTCAATGAGATGAAAACGGCCCTTTTAACCCGTTTAAAAGGTGACCGGGGGCAAAAAGATACCCGTCGCAGCCTGCAATATTATTTTGTGGCTCAGGATATTCATGAACGTGCCGATTCAGCGCATATTGATTATCAAAAGCTGGTCAAGATTTTTGAACATAGTGATATTTTGTTTCGCTTTCAACGGATTCTCTCTATTCAGGCCAAGGCCTGCAAAGATTTAAGCCAGAGCATTTTGCAGCGTGAAACCTATCAGCATAACAAACGCTTTAAACATGCCTTTGCCAATTTAAAACTGTCATTGGAAAAACTCCGTGCCGAGCAGCAATACGATCAGGTCTGGGTCAATGCACTGTTTTCGCTGTATCAAAATTTAAAATCAATTGATGCCCAACTGCGTAACGTAGAAACTGAACGGCATATCAAGTTCGATAAAAGCAAACATATTGAAAACCAGCTTAAAGATGATGACTTAAAAGGCTGGGATGATATTGTCATCCGGATCAAGCAGCATTTAACGCCAGAGTCGGTGCTGTTTAGACACGCAATTCGTGTCTCTATTGTCCTGTTTATTGGTTATATTTTTGTCCAGATTACCCAGATTCAATATGGCTACTGGATTCTATTAACCGCGCTTTTTGTCAGCCAACCTAACTTTAATGCCACCAAACGCCGTTTACGTCTACGTATAGTCGGCACCCTGGTCGGCATTATTCTGGGTTATGCGGTTTTGTATTTTATTCCGTCGCTTGAAGGACAATTATTGCTGCTGGTTTTAAGTGGTGTGCTGTTCTTCGAATTACGCAGTAAGCAATATGCCCAAGCCACTGCCTTTATCACTATTTTGGCGTTAATTAATTTTAACCTCGATGGAATAGGTTTTGCCGCAGCCCTACCCCGCATGATTGATACCCTGATTGGCTGTGCCTTGGCCTGGTTTGGGGTGAGCTTTATTTTCCCCGACTGGAAATTCCGTCGTTTGCCCCGCACGATCCGACGTTCACTCACCACTCAATGTGAATATTTAGCCGAAGTCATTGAACAGTACAAAAGTGGACGCAATAACGGCTTGAAATATCGTGTAGTGCGTCGTGCTGCCCATAATAACGATGCTGACGTTGCCTCGCTCATTTCAACTTTGGCCACAGAACCTGATTTTGATCCGGTACAAAAAAGCTTGGCTTTTGAATTCTTGTGCCTCAACCATACCCTGCTCAGTTATATTGCAGCACTGGGTGCACATCGTGAAAAAATTGCAGATCAGGAAGTTCTGCAACTATTAGACAAAGCTTTAGATGATATTCGCGGTGCGCTATTAAACGATGAAGTTCCAGACCTTAGTTCACAGAATATGCTGAACACTATTCGTCAGCGCTTAAGCCAAAATAATGAAGATGATCATAAATCGCTGATCGTTTTACAGCAATTATCGTTGATGCTCAGTATTCTGAGTCAACTCAGTCGTTTAAAGCAAAGTTTAAGCCATGACCGTGATGAAAAAGCCACTGAATTAGCCTCATTATAAATAGGATGATTTTGGAACAATATACTCACTGAATTGGTATAAATAATGCTAAACTTTTTACAGTTCTAAATTTGTTAATTCATTATGACCGCGAAAAATTTATACGCTTATACCCTGCAGCCTGTGAACTATGAAATTTCCGAGGCTGAGCAACGTCAAGCTCAACTTGCTATCTGGCGTAGCACCAATAAAATTGGTACCAAAGCATGGTTGATCATGGCAGCTGTTGCCATTCTTTCCATTGCCGGCATCATCTTGCTGAAAAATTATTCCACTATTTTTTGCTGGGTGGCTTTGGTCTGTGTTGTAGTCTATCTGCTCATCCGTAAATTCGGCCTGGAATGGTATGTAAAACGCAAAATGAACGAATTTCCGGTTCAGGAAATTAAAGGCATTCGTTTAGGCGTACAACCACACGGTCTGATCATGCGTCAACAAATGGGCGCACAAGAAGGTGTAGGTGCGATTGGCTGGAAAGATATTTATGAATGGTATAATACCCCTGACTTTATGTTGATTAACTTCAAGGTTAAAGGTCAACAAGGTGCTTATATCTTGCCAAAACGTATGGATTCAAAGAACTTTTCTTTCAATACCATTCGCAAGCACCTGACTGAAACAGTGGGCGAAGCAAAACAGATTTAAACGCTAGACCAAGCTATACAGTTAATTAAAAAACCTCCAGATTGGAGGTTTTTTAATTTATATAAAACCAAATGATAATGAGAATAAATATTACCTACAAAATCGATATCATTTTGGAAAAGTTCAGTTATAATTCAGTTTAATTCTGTTTATCACCCTGTTTTTTCGGCTATGTTAAAAAAAACCTTTTTTCAGATCCACTGGTTCCTCGGGATTACCGCCGGGTTAATTCTCTCGATTATGGGCGTTACCGGTGCCATTTATTCCTATGAACAACCTATTCAAAAATGGCTGAATCCACAGAGTTATACGGTACAGGCTGAAAATCGTGCCAAATTAACCCCTGCCGAACTGTATCAGCATTTCCAGGTGACTGATCCAGAAATGAAAATTAACAGCATCACTGTAGCCAAAGACCCGACCGCATCTTCAAGCATTAACATTGTCAAAGAAGGTGCACGTAAGGGTTATAGCATGATGATTAACCCCTACACCGGCGAAGTTTTACCCGACATTAAAGGCCGGGAATTCTTTAAGTTTATCGAACAGTTACACCGAAATTTAACCATCGGATCTGTCGGTAAGCAGATTACTGGTGCATGTACCTTAATGCTGCTGTTCTTTGTGTTGAGTGGTTTATACCTGCGCTGGCCGAAAAAACATTCTTTTAAACAGTGGTTCATGCTTAAGCCACAACTGAAAGGCCGTAATTTTCTTTGGGACTTGCATGCGGTTGTGGGTACCTGGGTGGTTATTTTCTTCCTGATTATCGCGTGTACTGGTTTAACCTGGTCTTATGGCTGGTGGCGTAGCGGCCTGTATACGGTGATGGGTGTTGAACAACCGCAAAGTAAGGGTGAAGCAGAAATGCCACGTGGCGGTGAAGCACGCGGTAACCGCGAAGGTTCAGGCCAGACAATGCCTAATGCAGCTACAGGTAACCCTGAAAAAGCTGCTGAACCTCCGCGCGGTGAAAAACAGGAGAAAAAAGGTTTAAGCCCGGAACAGATCCATCTGGCGCTCAGCCAAAGCTGGAACGGCTTTAATGCACAAGTCGGTCGTGATTATTCAAGCATCACATTAAATATTCCGAAAAAGTCCAATGGTGAACTTGAAATTAGCTTTGTCGATGCCATTCCCCAGCATGAACGTGCACGAAACAAAGCCACATTTGACTATAAAGCTTCCACCATTAAAGACATGGAAATTTATGAAGATAAAAAGTTAAATGAAAAAATCATGAGCAGCATGTTGCCGGTGCACCGTGGCAGTTTCTTTGGTCCGGTATACCAGTTCATGGCGATGCTCGCTGCTCTAGCTATGCCATTGTTCTTTGTCACAGGCTGGATGCTGTATCTGAAACGTCGTAAGCAAAAGCAACTAACCCAAGCTGCACGTCATGGCTTAACCGCAGTTAGTATTGATGGCAATGCAAAACCCTGGCTGATTGTCTATGCGTCACAAACTGGTACAGCAGAACAGCTGGCATGGCGTACAGCAACCAGCCTGCAACAGGCTCATCAGCCTGCTAGCGTGAAATCTGTACAACATTTAAATATTGATGATTTAAAAAATACCCAACAGGTTTTATTTGTAGCCAGTACTTACGGTACTGGTGAAGCACCTGATTTAGCATCGGGTTTTGCCAAAAAAATACTGCGCAAAAAAGCTGATTTAAGCCATCTGCACTATGCAGTATTGGCCTTGGGTTCTCGCGAATATGCCGACACTTTCTGTCATTTTGGCCACGCAGTTGATAACTGGTTAAAACAGAATGGTGCGCAGCAGCTGTTTAATATCATTGAAGTGGATAATGCCAATCAAAGGCAGATTCAGACATGGAATAGCGCTTTAGCCAAAGTGACCCAACTTGAATTACAAGACATGAATATCGAAAAAACTTTCGATACTTGGACACTCACAAAACGCGATCTGCTTAATCCAAACAGTTTAGGTGCTCCCGCCTTTAATATAGAGTTAAAACCAAGTCATGAAGTGAACTGGCAAGCCGGTGATATTGCCGAGATTCAGCCGGGTAACAGTGCTGAGCGTATTGTCCAGTTTATGCAAAAGCATCAAATTCAGCCGAATACCCAGGTCGATGCCTTACAGATGAGTATCGAGCAGGCACTTTGGGATAAAGATTTAACTGTAGAAGTTGAAGCTTTTGCCAATATGGAGGATTTGCTGCAACAGCTGAATCCCCTGCCTTCGCGTGAATATTCAATTGCCAGTATTCCTTCACAGCAAGTGCTGCGTTTAGTGGTACGTCAACAATCTGATGCCCAAGGTCAATTCGGCTTAGGTTCAGGCTGGCTCACACAGCATGCAGCACTGAATAGTGAAATTGCACTGCGCATTCGCAGCAATGAGGCTTTCCATCTGATTGATGACAATCGCCCGATCATTTGTATTGGTAATGGTACTGGTCTTGCGGGTTTAATGAGCTTATTACATGCGCGTACCCGTCAGGATTACACGCAAAACTGGCTGATTTTTGGCGAACGCCAGCGTGAACATGACTTCTTCTATCAAAGCACCATTGAAGCCTGGCAAAGTACCGGCATGCTGCAACGTCTGGATTTAGCCTTCTCGCGTGATCAGCAAGAAAAAGTCTATGTGCATCATAAACTGCGTGAACAGGCGCAAGAACTAAAAGCCTGGATGGACAATGGCGCAGTGATTTATGTTTGCGGTAGCATCAATGGTATGGCTAGCGATGTAGATCAGGCCTTAATCGACATTCTGGGTGAAACTAAAGTTGACCAGCTACGTCAACAAGGCCGTTATCGTCGTGATGTTTACTAATTTATCATTCAATCTAAATCATTAAATCAAATAAAAAACCGGGCCTTAATGCTCGGTTTTTTATTCTCAAACTCTATAATCTGTTTAAACTAAGCACAATCTTCATCTCGAGCCATCCTATGTCCAGCAGTTTTAAACGCAGTCTCAGCTTAATAATAGGCAGCTTGCTGGCACTGGATGGCTTATGCTTACTTGCTCTGGACAAGATTCACTTAGGCATTCTTCTTCCGCTGATTATTGGTATAGCACTGATGCTGTATGCGATATGTTTTAACTGGATTCAAAGCCTTGTTCAACTGACCCCATTAGGACAGAGGTTATGGCGCTGCGTATGGTCAGGATTTTTTCTCTGGATAATCACATTAGTGATGTTTTTCAGTTATCTGCAATATAGCATTCAGCAGTCCAATACTGTTCAGCCCGCTGCTGCAGTCATTATACTGGGCAGTGGTATTGAAAAGGGCCGTCCCTCTCCCACCTTAAAACAGCGTTTAGATGTTGGTGCTGCATATGCCAAACAGCACCCCGAAACACTGCTGGTCATGACTGGAGGTTTAGGTTTTCAAGAGCAGATCTCTGAAGCAGCAGTAATGTCTGAATATCTGCAACAACAGCATCATATTGATCAGTCACGTATTCTATTAGAAGCAAAAAGTACCAGTACTGAAGAAAACCTGCACAATGTACAGCCTTTGCTGGCACAGCGGCATATTCATCTGAACCAGCCTATTGTGATTGCCACCAGTGACTTTCATATTTTACGCGCCAAAGCCATTGCCAAACATCAAGGCTATCAGCAAATAGTCACGCTCAGCGCTCCAACACCGCTTTATATTCGCTACAACTCCTGGTTGCGCGAATACTTTGCCTTCATTAGTGGCTGGCTGTTACAGGAATACTAAAAATCAGTTCAAACGAATGTTACGGGGTAAAGGCAGTTTTGCATCTTTAAATAATTCAGGTTTTTGTACGTAAATCCAATACAGATAATTTTTAATATCCAATAATAATTTTTCCGGTGCAACCAGCACATTTTGCCCTTCCGGGGTTAAATCCATCGACACGATGGTGTTTTCCTGGCGTAAAAAAGGAATCACTTTTTCGACAAAATCTTTTAATGAAATTTCCTGAATCTGATAATTTACCCAATTGTCTTTTACCAACAATTTTGCCAGGCCTTTGCTTTGCCAAATGGCAAATGCACGCTGACCGGTAGGGGTCGCACATAATGCCCAGCCGTCATCATATAAGGCATGGACATAACCTTGGCCTACAATCATTTCAACAAATTGTTTATAGATCTCTTGCGCGTTATAGGTATTATTTTGAGTTTTAGCAGCTTTGCGTTGATATGGATTTCTCATAGTTTTTCAATAGTTAAAATTATTATTAACTAGAGATTTTATGAAAAAAATAGAATTTTATCAAGGATAATATATGGTGGGCGCTGACGGGATCGAACCGCCGACATTCTGCTTGTAAGGCAGACGCTCTACCAACTGAGCTAAGCGCCCTGAGGAGTAAAAATAGCGTTGCTATTTTTATGACGCAAGAAAGAAATCTTGCTTGATTATACACTTTCCAGCACAAGGAATCTAGAAAATGGCGCAGCGGACGGGACTCGAACCCGCGACCCCCGGCGTGACAGGCCGGTATTCTAACCAACTGAACTACCGCTGCATCACGATACTTATTGCTAAGTATTTATATCTAAAAAAGAGAATATCTTTAAAAGATATGGTGGGCGCTGACGGGATCGAACCGCCGACATTCTGCTTGTAAGGCAGACGCTCTACCAACTGAGCTAAGCGCCCTCAAAGGGTCTTACAATTTCGATTCTAAGGATGGCGCAGCGGACGGGACTCGAACCCGCGACCCCCGGCGTGACAGGCCGGTATTCTAACCAACTGAACTACCGCTGCATCGCAAAAAATCTGGTGGGCGCTGACGGGATCGAACCGCCGACATTCTGCTTGTAAGGCAGACGCTCTACCAACTGAGCTAAGCGCCCTCAAAAGGTCTATTATGTAAATGGCGCAGCGGACGGGACTCGAACCCGCGACCCCCGGCGTGACAGGCCGGTATTCTAACCAACTGAACTACCGCTGCACTTACACAATGTCGCTATTGTGGCAAACAAATATTAAGAACTTAAGTGGCGCAGCGGACGGGACTCGAACCCGCGACCCCCGGCGTGACAGGCCGGTATTCTAACCAACTGAACTACCGCTGCACTAAAGTGTCTTAACGTTAAAGAGCTTGGTGGGCGCTGACGGGATCGAACCGCCGACATTCTGCTTGTAAGGCAGACGCTCTACCAACTGAGCTAAGCGCCCTTTAAACGTCTTCATCGTTTGATGAGGTGCATTATAGAGAATCTATGCAGCCTGTCAAACGCTTTTCTACCTGTTTTTGGTTTTTTACGTTTGAGTGATTAAAAAATAGGTTATTCGCTATAAAAACAAACAAATTCGATAACTTATTTACTATTTTCTGTAAAAACCCGAAAAATCACGGCTTGATTTTTAGGCAAAATTTTCATGCTTTTTGAACTGTTGGCAAATACTGCTATTTTTTAGTCAATCCGATAAACCTGGATTTTCAGCTTTTAACTGCTTTGCCTCTTTATTTATAAGGGAGTGCCTGTTTTACAGTCCATCGAATTCAAACGGTGTTCTGAAATAAACACCACAGCATCCTCAGCGATCAGTTCAAATAATTCAATCACATCTTCATTGCGCATCCGGATACAGCCATGAGACATCGGAATCCCCATGGGTTCCGTATCAGGGGTGCCATGGATATAGATATAACGTTTAAAAGTATCGCAGCCCTCTCCCAGATTGAAATTTTCTTCCAGACCGCTTAACCAGAGAATGCGCGATAAAATCCAGTCGCGTTCAGGGCATTGTGCAGCCAATTCAGCATCGTATACTTCACCAGTTTCTTGTCGCGCTTTAAACACTGCATTTTTAGGCGCTGCATGTCCGAACTTAAGTGCCACTTTATGCCAGCCTCTAGGCGTCTTGCCGGAATTTTCCTGCTCGCCGATCCCGTTCTTGCCGCTAGAGATGACATAAGACTTGTGATGCTTAGGCAAGGTCAAACTTTGCTCGGCCAAATCAATCCAGATATCTGCCTGCTCTAAAGAATATGTCATAACAAAATTACTCAACGTCTTTAATCGGTTCAGCTGCAGGTTCAGGTCGTAGCCATAGCCAGATGGCAACGCTTAGCATGGTCAAATCGGTAAATATTTTCACCAACACTGGAGCACTGGTAAATAACATGATGATTCCACTGATTAGCATCATGATACTGGCGAACCATTTTGCCTTGCGTGGTACGGTGCCGTTTTTGCGCCATGCTCTTAATGTTGCGCCATATTTAGGATGATTCAGCAGCCAGGCATCCATTTGCGGCCAGCCTTTAGAGGCTGACCAGGCAGCTAAAATCAGAAATACTGTTGTTGGCATACCCGGTAAAAGTGCCCCGATAAAGCCCAGGATGACAAAAATCATCACCAAACTTCGCCAAAACAACATTTTCATAGCACTGCCCTATACATCTAATTGCGGTAGTATAAAGTGTTTTTGCATATTATCCGTTGTCATTCTGCACTTTTTAATCTAGCGCCAGGGGTTGGCTATGTTTGTTTTAAATCAAGCGTCTCATCTTGAGGAACCTTGGCTGCAATTTAAAAATTTACTGGTTCGGCAATTGGCCTTTTGCGTATGCAGTCCAAATATTTTATCGGATACTCCGGCCGAACTGGTGTTAAAACACGCTTTTCAGTTTCATGACAATGCTATATGGCACAGCCATTTTGAGAATTATCGCGCCCGACTGCTTTATTTAGATCAGCATCCGCAAGAGTTAGAAAGCTTTTTACAACAACTGAAAAGTACCCGTCTGGGATTACGTTTTGAAATGTTGATCTGGTTTTGGCTGCTCGAGCAAGATTATCACCCTTATCAATTACTCGGTCATAGCATTCAAAAAATAGCTGGGCCACGCACCTTGGGTGAACTCGATTTCCTGTTATTCAATACCGAAAGCAAGGCCATTGAACACTGGGAAGTGGCTTTAAAATACTATTTGGCGGAACGTGATTTTTCCTTGCCTTATTGGTATGGCTTAAACCGTAGCGATACATTGTTGCGCAAGTTGAGTCACTTTAGCCAGAAGCAGTTTCAATTTGAAGATGCACTGGAGCATAAAATTGAACAGCGTTTTGCGGTACTTAAAGGTCAGCTCTACCTCCCTATTGAAAGCACGGTAAGCGCGATCCCCAGCTGGGTCAATCTGCAACGCCGCTTAGGTTATTGGGGAAGTCATATTCCACCGCAAAGTGCTGATTTTTATCGTTTACAACGACAAGAATGGATTTGTCAAGAGCAGCATATCAGTAGCGATACGGCACACTGGTGGAGCAATGGGTTATATCTGCAAAAAGATCAAAATAATTTCTATATGTACCGAAATTCGCCCCTACTTTCTCAAAAGGTAAAGGGCTAAATTTATGAGAATTGTCTATTTTTATAACAAATACTTACTTTTCTACCATCAAAAAACCATATTGTTTACGCTGGGCATTAATTAACCTGAATTCACATCAAAATAATGAATTACTTGGAGATGATGATGAAAAAAATTCTTGCCGCTTCCCTCATTATTGCTTTTGCTTTAACTGGCTGTAATACCTTTAAAGGTATGGGTAAAGATGTATCTAAAGCCGGAGATGCCGTGACCAATACTGCAGAAAAAACTTCTGAGGAAATCCGCAAAAACTAGTTTGTCTTCAGCACACACAGAACCCTATCCAAGATAGGGTTTTTTTATGGCAATTTTATGGCAGTCATTCACTTTCAAGGGCATATTCGCCTATTATAGTACCGACAAATTTATCGACTTATGAAAATCGCATGACATCTTCCGCTACCCTTGATTTAAGCTTGCAACTGTTACGTCAGCCTTCTGTAACACCGATCGATCATAGCTGCCAAACTATAATGGCGGAACGTCTAGCAAAAATAGGCTTCAATATTGAACCGATGCGTTTTGAAGATGTGGACAATTTGTGGGCGCGTAAAGGAACTGAAGCACCGGTGCTTTGTTTTGCAGGCCATACCGATGTGGTACCCACCGGCAGTTTAGATGACTGGAATTCTGATCCTTTTGTACCGGAGATCCGCGATGGCAAACTTTATGGCCGTGGTAGTGCCGACATGAAAACCGCACTGGCAGCCATGGTGGTTGCCTCTGAACGTTTTGTGGCGAAACACCCAAATCATAAAGGTTCTATTGCCTTCCTTATTACTTCGGATGAAGAAGGTCCGTCGATTAACGGAACGGTTAAAGTAGTAGAAGCTTTAGAAGCACGTAATGAAAAAATGACCTGGTGTCTGGTCGGTGAACCTTCAAGTACCCATCAATTGGGTGATATCGTTAAAAATGGTCGTCGTGGTTCATTGAATGCCAAATTGACCGTAAAAGGTAAACAAGGCCATGTCGCATATCCTCACCTTGCCATTAACCCGATTCATACTGCATCTAAAGCCTTGGCTGAACTGTGCGATACGGTGTGGGACAATGGTAATGAATATTTCCCGGCTACATCTTTCCAGATTTCCAATATTTCTGCAGGTACCGGTGCTACCAATGTGGTTCCTGGAACCATGAATCTTTTATTTAACTTCCGTTATTCAACTGAAGTCACTGCTGAACAATTAAAAGAACGTACTCTAGAAATTCTGGATCGACATCAAGTGAATTACGATATTGAATGGACCTTATCTGGTTTGCCATTCCTGACTCCAGTGGGTGAACTGGTCAATGCAGCAAAAAATGCCATTCGTAATGTAACAGGTATGGAAACTGAGTTGTCTACCAGTGGTGGCACTTCTGATGGTCGCTTTATTGCACCTACTGGTGCACAAGTGCTCGAACTAGGTGTATTAAATGCCAGCATTCATCAAATTGACGAACATGTCAATGTCGCTGATTTAGAACCGCTTGCTGAAATTTATGAGCAAATTTTGGAAGGCTTATTGGCTAACTAAAAACTAATAAATCTATAAATAAAAAAGGAACCTTAAGGTTCCTTTTTTATTGTCCAGTATTGGATTAAGCGCTAGGTTTTATAACCCCAAAGAAGACTGAATTTGGGCCAGATTCGGCACATGAAACACCTGATCTCCCATACGCACATACTGAAATACATCTGGGTCTGTTACGGTGCGCTCATCATCCACCACTTCAGAAATACGCAGACGAATGGTTTTCGGCATTTCATTACACATCAGGGCAAACCGCTGACTGACATCATCACCTTCAATCACCAATGCCACGCCGGTTTTCCGCTCTGGATCATTCACCGCATATACCGGTAATTTCAGTTCATGCCATTCTACAAAAGGTACTTGTGTGGCACTATCCAGTGCCGACAAGACAATATTTTGTGGAAGAATCATCGCTTCCTTGCCATGACAACCAATAATATAGGTATCGATAAATCCGGTAGATACCGTAATAAGGTGATATAACTCTTGTTGTGAAATTTGATCAACAGCAGAGTTTGAAACACTATTTTGGCTCATTTAATTACCCCTGACTGGTCTCGTCTAACAAACTTTCCACATTTTCCAGTAATTCCGCTTCCTGGAACGGTTTACCCATATAGTGCGTTACCCCAAGGCTGAATGCACGTTCACGGTGCTTCTCGCCTGTTCTTGAAGTAATCATGATAATAGGCAAGTTTTGATGCACGTCATGGTGACGAACCAGGTTAGTGACTTCAAATCCGTCCATACGTGGCATTTCAATATCCAGCAACATCAAGTCTGGTTTGACATTTTCCAGCTGCTCCATGGCATCTACACCATCTTTGGCTGTTACCACATCAAAGCCTTGACGCTCAAGTAAACGTGAGGTCACCTTACGTACAGTCACCGAGTCATCCACAATCATAATCAGGCGGCGTGCATTGCTATAACGAGAATGTTCACGCTGATCAGACAGATGTTTAAGACGTTGGGTACTCTGAATTTGGCGGGCAATATTCTGGCCATCCAAAATCAGGCAGACTTGACCATCACCTAAAATGGTTGCTCCGGCAATGACACCCACACTTGAGAATTGCTGACCGATCGGTTTCACCACAATTTGTGCACGTGAACCAATCAGCTGATCTACCAATAAGGCAATGGTTTGCCCATTATTACCCTTAATGAGTAGCACGGGTAAAGAATGCGCAATACTACTTAAACGCGGTAAAGGCTGGTTGGATACGAATTCAGACAAGTAACGCAGTTTATAGCTGGTATTATCAATTTTAAAGAAGTCATCTTTACTGTTGAAATACTGCTCCAGCGCAGATGGTGCAATACGTACAATACGGTCAATTTGTGCCAGTGAAATCGCAAACTGCTGATCACCAGATTTCACCATCAAGGCATCGCTTACCGCTACTGTGGTCGGTACCCGAATGGTAAAGGTAGTACCTTTACCCAATTCAGACTCGATGGAAATATGCCCACCCAGCGCCTTAATTTCGCTTTGCACCACGTCCAGACCAACACCACGTCCGGAAATTTGGGTCACTTCTTTGGCAGTAGTAAATCCAGGATGGAAAATTAATTGCAGGATTTCCTGCTTATCAATGGATTGATCGGCTTTAATTAAACCCAAGCTGAGCGCTTTTTCTTTAATTCTGGTTTCATCAATCCCTTTACCATCATCACTGAACGACACCAGTACGTCAGTACCCTGACGGCTAATATTGAGGACAATTTTCCCAACTTCAGGCTTCTGTAGCTCCTGTCGTACATGAGTGTCTTCCAGACCATGGTCAATCGCGTTACGTAGCATGTGCTCAAACGGAGTCACCAGACGTTCAAGAATGTTACGGTCCAATTCACCTTCAGTGTTTTGAACAATTAACTCCGCTGGACGATTCAAGGTCGATGAGGTTTGACGCACAATACGTTGCAAACGTGGCAATAAACGGTCAAATGGTACCAGACGGGTACGCATCAAGCTTTCCTGAATCTCGGCCTGAATACGTGATTGTTGTAACAATAAGCCTTCGGTATCGCGAATCTTTTCAGACAAGGTCGTTTTAAAGTCCACCAAGTCAGATGCAGATTCCGCCAGTGATTTTGACAACTGGTTCAATGATGAATATTGGTCCATCTCCAACGGGTCAAAGTCAGCATAACGTGAAGTGTCACCATGTTTGGCAATAATTTGCGATTCTAGCTCACCTTCCATTCGACGCAACTGGTCAGCCAGACGCTTGATCGCCAATTCCATCTCGTTCAGGGTATTACCAAACTGGCCCAAGTCCATTTCAATACGCGAACGGTTAATCGCATTTTCACCAGACAAATCGATCATTTTTTCCACCAGATCGGCAGAAATACGGATCATTTCATTGCTGTTGTCCTGTTGAGTACTTATGCCCCATTCACCCAGCATTGCCGGTGGTTCCGTACCATCACCCTGAACGAATTCAAAGGCTTTAACCGTTGTAAGCGTATCGGGCTGAGTGGCACGATTTGGCAGTTTCGCCGTTACATCAACAAATTCAATTGACTCTAAGCTTAACTTAATACTGTCGTAATTACTGTAATCTTGCTCGAAGATCGCCTGTTTTAACCATGCAAAGGTTGTTTGCAATAACAGGTCATAAACATTCGAGTTGAACTGATGCACCGCAAAGCGTTCGAATGTGGTTTCCAACTGGTAGGCAATGGCCCCTACCGGTTCATTTTCAACCATTCGCGCACCACCTTTCAAACTGTGGGCTGCACGTTGTAATTGAAGCAGCAAGCTACGGTCACTACGCTGATCAAACCATTGCTTCAACAGGCCATCCGTAGACTCCAGAATCTCTTCTGCTTCTTCCAGGAATGTTTCCTGTGCAATTGAACGGATACTATCATCTGGATCTTCAACATGAACCGGACTTGCCAAGCTAATTTCAGCAACTGTTTCGACTTCTGCGGCTGAAATTACCACAGGTTCTGCTAATTCCTCAGCAACTGTTTCAGCTTCTGCTTCAATTTGAGGCTCAGTTTCGGCTTCAATTTCAATTGTAGTTTCAAGTTCTTCAATTTCAGTAGCGACTTCAGGTACAGCTATCGCTTCGACTTCTGCAACTGCAGCGCTTACCACTACGCTACCTTGAGCGATCGCTTGAATATTTCGTAAAATTTCAATCGATTCAGTACCAGCATAGTCAATCTGCTCATCACGAATGACTTGAATACGATCGGAAAGATCATCTTGTACTAAACGAATAATACTAATGAGTTGTGGATTGACTTTAATTTGCTGACGAATCACCCGCTCATAAATGCTTTCTAATTCATGCGAGATTAAACCAATATGAGTCGCCTGAATCATATTTGCACCACCTTTGAGGGTATGCAAATAACGCATTAAATTATTCAGTGCCGCTGTATCGGATGGATCTTTCGACCAGGTATTCAAGTCCTGATCAATCCCGCCTAACAATTCTTCTGCTTCTTCCAGGAAGATCTCCAGCAAATCTTCATCAAAATCACTGTTTGCATCAGCGGCATGCATTTGCGCACGATCTGAACGTATTTTTTGTGAAATTTGCGCCAGATCCACACTGCCTGAAGCAATAGCTGGGACTGCTTTGGCTTGAATTTCAGCACCCGGTTCTTCAGCTTCAAACTGTTCAAGGTCTTGCTGAACAAAGGCCGCTAGGTCACTCAGTATTTTCTGAACATCTTCCGTTAAAATAACGCGCTGACCCGCTGCCAGGGTATCAAACAGATGAATAAATTCTTGATGAGCCTGTCCGAACAATTCATAGGCATAATCAATATTAAGCAGTTCTGGCTTGGATACCAGTGCCTCATAGCTAGACTTCAATTCATTGGTAAATTGATGAATACCCATCGCAGCACGGTTATCGGTATGATTCAATAACTGTTGTGCCTGTTCACTTAAAGCCTGAATATATTCCGGATATTCAACTTTGGCGCGTTTATCGAATTCGAACTCTGCATCCAACAGCAAGTCGATATTCAGTTCGACAAGCTTCGATACCAGACCTTGCGGGTTGACATCTTCATCCACTTCTATCGAAGTGAAACCGTAACTGTCCCATGCCGTGTTAAAGGTGGCATAAATCGCATCCAGCTTCTGGGTTTGCCCCTGTCTTAAGGTATGTAAATAATCACGGACAAATTCAGCATATTGAATCAGCAAAGCAGTCTGTGCCGATGTAGAAACAATCTCTTCTTGTAAAAGCGTTTTAAATAGGTTTTCAACCTTGGTACTGGCTTCAAAAATTTGTTCAATTTGAGCCATTGAAGAGCTGCCACGCAAGGTATGCAAGGCACGGATCAGGCCATTATAATCCTGCTGTTTTTCCGGTTCATTTTTCAGGAACTGATCAATCGTAAGCAGATGCTCTTCCGCTTCTTCAATAAAGATTGCAACCGTTTCTTCAAGGTAATTATTGTCTTCTGCTGCAACAGGCTCTTCAGCAGCAGTTTCGCTTGCTGCTTCAATTTCTATTTCACTGGATGATAGGTCATGTAACTCTAAGCCAGTGGGGCTATCTACACTGGTCAAGCTGCTAGACAGCTCAAGTAACTCTTCTAATGCAGGCTCTATGCTGACCTGCTGCTGTATTTGCTGCCCCAATAATACGAGAGGTCTTAAGTCGATATCAGCATTTTGTACCGTTTTAAAAATTGGGTATAACTTATATTGATAAATATTAAATACAGTTTGAGCAAACCGTTGAACTGTGCTGTCCAAAACTACTGTGCCGGAAATGACACGATTCAAGGTATCTTCAACCGACCACGCCAATTCGCCAGACGACTTTGCCCCCACCATGCGTCCAGAGCCTTTAAGGGTATGGAAATGGCGACGAATCGTAGTCAAGGTTTCCTGATCTTGTGGATTTTCAAACCATTGAACAAATAAAGTACTTAATTCAACGAAGATCTCTTCTATTTCTTCAACAAAAATTTCTAAAATTTCTGCATCTTGATCAAGATAACTATCTTCAGGAAGCGTTGTCGTTTCAACTAAATTTTTTAATATTTCTTTCATAGCTTAGGCTTCTTACGTTGATTTGCCACCAAGAAGGGCACTCAAACTTAATTGTCACCATCACGCGAGACCTAACTTTGAAGTTAAGTTCATCTTGTCGATGCATTATCTGTGTTTTTCGGATATACCTTGCCCGCAAGCAAGGTATATCATCACAAGGCTTTAGTCTTACCTTAGTCAGGTAATTTAAAGTCAGTTACAGATTCACGTAATGATTCGGCCATATTTGCCAATTCAGATACCGAACGTGCTGTATCGAATGTTGCTGTGGTGGTTTGCGAGGTAATCTCTTGTACAACATTCATCGTGGTTGCAATATGACCTGCAGAAGCAGACTGAAGTTTTGCAGCATCAGAAATGTTGGCAATCAATTTCGCCAGGTTGCTCGATACGTTTTGGATTTCATCCAGTGCCACACCGGCATCTTTAGACAAGTTCGCACCACGTACAACCTCTGAAGTGGTTTGTTCCATCGAAATTACCGCTTCGTTGGTATCCGTTTGAATGGTTTTTACCAAGCCTTCGATCTGTTTGGTTGCAGATGCTGAACGTTCCGCAAGACGCTGTACCTCATCGGCTACCACAGCGAAACCACGACCTGCTTCCCCTGCCATCGATGCCTGAATTGCAGCGTTCAATGCCAGGATGTTGGTTTGGTCGGCAATATCGTTAATCAAGGCAACGATGTTACCAATTTCCTGAGAAGACTCACCCAAACGTTTAATACGCTTTGACGTTTCCTGGATCTGCTCACGAATGGTATCCATACCTTCAATAGAACGGTTTACAACATCCGCACCATTGGCAGCAATTTTTACCGAACGTTCTGCAACGACTGCCGATTCTTCAGCGTTTGAAGATACCTGGTCAATTGACATTGCCATTTCATTAATTGCGGCAGATGCACCGGCAATTTCTTGCGCCTGGTGTTCAGATGCTTCGGCTAACTGGTTGGTAATACCCTGCGTATTGGCGGTATATTGCGCAACTTCTTGCGATGTATCGGTAATACGCGATACAAGGTCACGTAACTGGTCAATCGCGAAGTTAATGGAGTCGGCAATTGCACCGGTAAAATCTTCAGATACCGTTGCGTATGAACGCAAGTCACCATCTGCCAAATCGGCAATTTCATCCAGTAAACGTAAAATCGCGTTTTGGTTACGGTCATATTCTTCTTGCAAGCTTGCTACACGCTGTTTATCTGACTGGCCACGCAATGCAAGTAATTTGAATACAGCAAACAGGAAAGCAACCAGACACAAGATTAATAGCAATGCAGGAAGTGCAATCGCCAAGCTTGAACCGCCGGATAGCTTATTCAGATTGGTTAACAATTCATCTGACTGGGCAAAAATTGAAGCAGAAGCTTGACGTACTTTTACAATTTGAGTCGAGTTTTTAAGGATCGTTGCAGATGCAGATTTCAGTACATCATCATATTCGCTTTTAATACCGCTAAGCGATTCACGTAATGCTGGATCAGTAATACGCTCTACACCCAGTTCTGCACTACCATTCAGCTGGGCATTCAGATAAGAACCAAAAGTTTCAGTATCGGCACTGAAGTCATCTGCAGATTCACGTGAGTTATCACTACCCGCCAATACAGAACTGATCGAACGAAGAATACGTTCTGCAATAAATACCTGGTTTTTCGCAATCACCACCTGGTTACTTGGCATGTTTTGACGTGCCATTTGGTCAACCATCAGGTTATATTCTGCCTGAATCCCCGGAATCGATTCACCAATCGCAATGTTGGTATCGTAAAGCTGGTTAATCATTTTTTGTTGAGATGAAATTAAATCAATCCCTTCTGATATCGTGCTCCACTGCTTTTCTACTTCAATCAATGCAGCCGTATGTGGATGAATATCTTTAACCGTCTCCAAGTTTTCAGCAAAGTTTTTTTGCGATTGAACTAATTTATCAATCGATTCTTTGGTTCCAGAAGCTGTTGCATCAGTAGCCTGACGTGAAATGGTCTGTGATAACAGACGCAAGTCACCGACACTACGTGTCAATTCGTTATTACGTGGCACACTATAGAATAAGTACAATAATAGGAATAGTGCTACGACCAGAGAAAATGCTGCGCCCAAAATTAAGGGTTTGGACTTTTCACTGTCACCAAATACACGTGATAATTGCTCTGTTTGTGATTGAATCTTTGCTAATAAAGCATTCCCACCCTTACGGCTGGTGCCTTCACTTGTATTCTTCTTTTTAAGTTTAAAGCCCATCCAGCTTCTCCCCGAGTTGCGCTATCATTCTTTAGCGTGCGACTATTAATTTATAAATTTTATAGAGGCATTCATATATTTTGGGTTTTGCAATAAACGACTAAATAAGAAAACATGCCAGTGTTGATTATGTTGATAAAAATATCCCTGACAATATTCTTGTAAATTGCTGTCTAATTCACTGTGTTTAGAAAAGAAACTTTTCTTGTTAAAGTGTTGAATCCCCAAAACCTGATCTACCACCAAACCGACATAATGGTCATTGTGACTAATACACAATACTTTTTGAGTCGGTGAAAACTGACTTCGATGCCCCGAAATATAATGCGCCAAATCAGCTACTGAAAGTAAACGCCCCCGAATATTGGCCAAACCCATTACCCAAGATTGAGTATTGGGAACCGGCGTATATTTAGGCGGGTAAATCACTTCAGATACTTCACCTAAAGGGGCAACAAAATATTGCCCCATCATCTCAAAAGCAATGCCTGACCATCGGTTTACTTCATTTTCAGTGGTAACGTAGTTTTTGTTGCCACGTTTCGCCAGCCGAAGTAATTCGATAAATCCATTAGCTGCCATAGAGCTTATCCTGCATTGAGGTGGTGTTTAATCACATCAATTAATTGTTTTTCGTCTACAGGTTTAGTCAAATAATCACTCGCCCCCTGACGTTTCCCCCAAACTCGGTCGGTTGCCTGATCTTTGGTACTAACAATCACAATCGGAATGTGTTTTGTTGTCGTACCACGTGCAATTTGACGTGTCGCTTGAAAACCATTTACCCCAGGCATTACCACATCCATTAACACTAGATCTGGCAGTTCTGCTTGTGCCATTGTGACACCATCAGCACCATTTGCCGCTTCAATCACCTCAAAGCCATGCTTGGTTAAAATTTCTTTAAAACGAAATGTCTCTGTAGGTGAATCATCAACGATAAGGATACGTGACATGCTTTTCCCCAATAAAAATAAACTTATGCTGTTACGTGATTGCGGATAGCGTTTAACAATTCATCTTTACTAAAGGGTTTAGTTAAATACTCATCCGAACCAACAACACGACCTTTTGCCTGATCAAATAAACCATCTTTACTTGACAGCATAATGACTGGAATATTTTGATAATTTTGTGAATTCTTGATAAGTGCACAAGTTTGATAACCGTCCAAACGTGGCATCATGATATCTACAAAAACAATATCCGGATTGGCTTCAGCAATTTTTGCCAATGCTTCAAAACCATCTACTGCGGTCACGACTTCACAACCTTCACGTTGTAGTAATGTTTCTGCTGTACGACGAATGGTTTTTGAATCATCAATCACCATCACTTTTAGATTGTGGAATTTATCGTCCATTTAATGACCCTTCCGATTTTTAGAATGTACAAACAATTTTAGTCGAAAATTTTATTACAAGTTAAAAACATTTTTAACATATCTTTACTTGCCTTTTCAATGAACATTTTCCGTACAAAGACTCACTTTCGTTTATTTTCAATAACAGCTTCACATTTTCTACCGACCAATGATTTTTTTTTGACAGACAGAGGTTTTTTATTGCTTATTTTAAGTCTAAGATAGCCTATTTATTACTTTTAAAATAAGTAATTTAGTCAACTTTTATTCGGGGGTTACAATGCAAAGTCAGTTTAAATACAAACTTGCTTTCATTGCACAAAAAAAAATGACCTTAAGATTCATTTTTCTTTCTTTCATCATTTTTCAGGCAGTATCGGCATTTGCTGAAAATCCGCCACCTAAAGCCACCTGGTATCGTTATTATGACAGCAGAGGTGTGGCCAATATTAGCAGTAACGTTACCCCCAACCATATTCGCCATGGCTATGAAGCTTTGGATCAGAACATGCAGGTGATCAAACGTAATCGTGCCTTCAATAGCGAACTGGAGATCAAACAGGCTCCCTTACGTGCAGCGCATGCCCAGAAACGGGCAGCAGACTTGAAACTTAAAAAAGCTTATGGTAGCAGTCAAGTTGCAATTACAAAACGTAATGACTTATTAGTCAGTATTAAAAAACAAATTACCTTCCAGCAAGACCAGTTAAAACAATTACAGACTGACCGGATCTACTTTAAACGTCAGCAGCTTGAACACTTGCGTAAAGCTGAAGCCCTGCCAAGCAGCTTAAAAAATAATTTAGAAAACAATCAGAAGAACATTGAAGCAAAAAAAGAAATGATTCAATCGTTACAAATTCATTATCGAAATACACAAGCAGAATACGACAATATTATCGCTCGCTTAAAAGCACTTGAATAAATTGCATTTATGCTATGAAGCACTTAATTTAAGTCACAACAAATAAAAAGGATGACGCTACATGCTAGCTGGACAGCATATGAAAAAATCTAAATTAAGTGACCATAAGCAATATTTAACCGGCAGCGTTCTGTGTTTAACTTTACTTCTAACAGCTTGCCAAAAAAATGAGATAGAAAAACCTGTAGAAACAACAACAAAAATTGAGTTAATTGAAAAAGATCTAGTTTCCGTGAAGAATGGCACTTCTGTCGCCAAAAGTGCTTTTACCGGTACGCTTCGTGCAGTCAATCAAAGTAGCATACAGGCTCAGGTCACTGCCACTGCAACCCAGGTCTATGTACAGGTCGGACAGTCGGTCGCTAAGGGACAGGTCTTGGTTCGCCTGAATAATCAAGACAATGCTGCACGTTTAGCGCAAGCTCAGGCCAATTTGTCAGCGGCACAAGCGCAGGCCAATCTGGCTAAAAATATGATGCAACGTAAACAGCGCTTACTGGATCAAGGTTTTATCTCCAAAGTTGAATATGAACAGGCTGCTGTCGACTATCAGGCGCAACTGGAAAATGTGCATGCACAGCAGGCAAATGTGAATATTGCACAAAAAGCCGAGCGTGAAGGGACTATTTATAGTCCAATTTCCGGAGTGATTACCCAGCGTCAGGTCGATGCTGGCCAAACCGTTGCTGCTGGCCAGACCCTGTTTGAAATTGTGAATCCGAATCAATTGGAAATTCAGGCCAAATTGCCAAGTGACATGCAGGCTGCGTTAAAAGTGGGACAACGGATTGAATACACTATTCAAGGTAATCCAGCGCAACTGACTGCGGTTTTAACTCGAGTCTCCCCTATTGCCGATCCTGCCAGTCGCCAGATTGAATTCTTTGCCCGACCGAATGAAACCATTAACTCACTCAGTATCGGTTCTTTCGTAGAAGGCAACATTCTTGCTTCAACCCAGGTTTCAGGTCAGCTCATTCCACTTGATGTGATTCAGGATGTTAAAGCTAAACCCTATGTCTGGGTGATCCGCCAGAACAAAATTGAAAAGGTCAATCTGGTCATTCTGGAACAACGCTATCGGGATAATTTGGCTGTCGTGCAAGGACTGCAAAACACCGACCAGATTAGCCGTATTAAATTTAATGACCAGGACATTCATAAAACGGTCATCATCAATAAAGAATAAAAAATAAGTACAGGATTGTTCTTATGTGGTTTACCCGAATTAGTGTTAAATATCCTGTTTTCACCATCATGATGATGTTGTGTTTACTGGTACTGGGGCTGGCATCTTGGCAACGCATGGGCGTAGAAGAGTTTCCCGATGTCGATTTTCCATTTGTGGTGGTGTATACCTCATATCCGGGTGCTTCTCCTGAAACCATTGAATCTGAAATTACAAAAAAAATGGAAGATCAGATCAACACCATTTCAGGTTTAAAACAGATTATTTCCCAGTCTAGTGAAGGGCTTTCGACCATTATTGTTGAATTTAATCTGGATATGTCTTCTGCCGTTGCAGCACAGGATATTCGAGATAAAATTGCTCCTGTTACTGCCCAGTTCCGTGATGAAATTCAAGATCCTGTTGTTGAGCGTTATGATCCGACTGCCAATGCGGTGATGTCGATTGTTTTTGAATCAGACAATATGCCGTTACGCGACCTGAGCTCCTATTTAAGTCAGCGAATTGTCCCGCAACTTAGAACTGTACCGGGCGTTGGTACAGTCAATTTACTGGGCGATGCCCAACGCCAGATTCGTATTGAGGTCGATCCGCAAAAACTGCAAAGCTTTGGCATCGGTGTAGACAAGGTCATCAATACCTTGAAAGGTGAAAATATTGAAGTTCCGGGAGGAACTTTAAAACAGCCGACCTCAGAACTGGTGGTGGAAATCAAGTCTAAGGTGATTCATCCGCAAGCTTTTGGTGACTTGATTATTGCCAATAAAAATGGTGCTCCTATTTACTTAAAACAGGTGGCAAGCATTGAAGATGGTCAAGCCGATCTGGAATCAAGTGCTTATTTAAATGGTAAAGCTGCGGTCGCGATTGATATTCTGCGCAATTCGGATTCCAATGTCATTGATGTGGTCAATGCCAGCTATAAAGCCCTAGCAAAAATCGAGCAACAGCTACCCGAGGGTACTGTGGCTAAGGTTGCCGTCGATAGCTCCAGAGGTATTCGTGGCAGTATTAAAGATGTTGCACGTACCATTATTGAAGGTGCGGTTCTCGCTGTTCTGATTGTTTTGCTGTTCTTGGGTTCTTTTCGCTCCACAGCCATTACCGGGCTGACCTTACCGATTTCCCTGTTGGGGACATTGACCTTTATTTGGGCTTTTGGCTTCACTATTAACATGATGACCTTGCTGGCATTATCCCTCAGTATCGGTCTGCTGATTGATGATGCCATTGTAGTGCGCGAAAATATTGTCCGCCATGCCGACATGGGTAAAGATGCGGTTACAGCGGCACTGGATGGAACCAAAGAAATTGGATTGGCAGTTTTAGCTACCACGCTCACCATTGTCGCGGTATTTTTACCGGTGGCATTTATGGGCGGAATTATTGGTAAATTCTTCTATCAATTTGGGGTAACCGTCAGTGCTGCAGTGCTGATTTCGATGTTTGTCAGCTTTACCCTCGATCCCATGCTTTCTGCGCACTGGGCTGAAAAACATGATCCAAACAAGAAACCCGGCAGAATCAAGCGCTTCTTTAACTGGATATCCAACAGGCTTGATCATTTAAGCCATTACTATGAAAAATTGTTAAAATTGGCACTCCGCTTCCGTATTTTAACCCTGATAGTGGCAGTAGCTTCACTTTTTGGCGCCTTAGGTTTATCCAAATTAATTGGTACCGAATTTGTTCCCGTTCCAGATAAAAATGAAATTCGGATTAAATTTGAAACACCAGTGGATGCATCACTCGAATATTCACAAGCCAAGCTATTACAAGTTGAAAATATTCTTCGTCAGCATCCAGAGGTGCGTAATACCTACAGTATTATTAATGGGGTAACGGATCGTGGTAAAAACCATGTCAGCATACGCGTCAAGGTTACCCCTCGCCTGGAACGTGCTAAAACACTGACCCAACTGAATAACGAGTTTCGCCAGCGCCTACAAAGCGTAGCTGGGATTACCATTACTTCTGTGGCTTCTGCAGATGAAACTGTTTCTGGAGGACAAAAGCCAGTTCTTATTTCCATTAAAGGACCCGATCTAAACGAACTGCAAAAAATCTCCGATCGCTTTCTTGCAGAAATTTCTAAAGTAGAAGGTATCGTCGATCTTGAAAGTTCGCTGAAAGAACCTAAGCCGACCTTGGCAGTTCATATCAATCGGGTCTTGGCGAGTGATTTAGGCCTTTCTGTCAATCAAATTGCCAGTGTCATCCGCCCCTTAATTGCAGGCGATAACGTAACCACCTGGCAAGATGAAAAAGGCGAAACCTATGATGTCAATCTTCGCCTGACCGAAAACAGACGCACCCTACCGAGCGATATACAAAATCTTTATTTGAACTCACAGAAAACCGATGCTTCAGGCCAGCCTATTTTAATACCTCTGGCGAGTGTGGCATCCTTTAACGAAACAATGGGGGCATCGCAAATTACCCGCCGTGATTTGGCTCGTGAAGTACTGGTAAAAGCCAATACAGCAGGCCGACCTGCAGGTGATATTGGTGCAGATATCAAAAAAATTGAAGATAACTTTGATTTACCACCAGGTTATAGTTTTGCTACGCAGGGCGCAAATAAAGACATGGCAGAATCAGCAGGTTATGCCTTAACCGCCATTACCCTTTCCATTGTGTTCATCTATATTGTACTGGGTTCACAATTTAACAGCTTCATTCATCCTGCGGCGATTATGGCTTCCCTTCCGCTCTCGCTAATTGGGGTATTCCTGGCTTTATTCCTGTTTAATTCCACCATGAATCTGTTTTCCATTATTGGCATTATCATGCTGATGGGATTGGTGACCAAGAATGCCATCCTGTTGATTGACTTCATCAAAAAAGCCATGGATCGAGGAGTAGATCGTTATGACGCCATTATTGAAGCGGGTAAAACCCGTCTACGTCCTATTTTAATGACCACCAGTGCCATGGTGATGGGGATGATTCCTCTAGCATTGGGCCTGGGCGAAGGCGGCGAACAGAGTGCCCCTATGGCACATGCCGTGATTGGTGGTGTGATTACCTCTACACTATTAACTTTGGTGGTTGTGCCGGTCATCTTTACTTATCTGGATGACTTTAAGAATTTTATGATGCGCCAAATCGGCAAAATCATGGCATAATAAACTCACTTGACATGAGGTGACATTCTGAAATGTTCACCTCATTTTTTATCGTATAATCTTATGCTTTAACGCTTAATTATTAGGACAGTTTCCATGCGCGCGAGTCGCTTTTTATTTGCTACGTTAAGAGAAACCCCAAATGATGCTGAAGTAATTTCACATCAGCTCATGTTACGTGCGGGGATGATTCGTAAATTGGCTTCGGGTTTATACACTTGGTTGCCGATGGGCGTACGCGTGCTAAATAAAGTTGAAGCGATTGTCCGTGAAGAAATGAACCGTGCAGGAGCACTGGAAGTATTCATGCCAGTGACTCAGCCCTCAAGCCTTTGGGAAGAGTCAGGCCGTTTTGTGCAATATGGTCCAGAACTTTTACGTTTCAAAGACCGTCATAACAATGATTTTGTGCTTGGCCCAACGCATGAAGAAGTCATCACCGATCTTGCACGTAACGAATTGAAAAGCTACAAACAACTGCCAATCAATTTCTATCAGGTGCAAACCAAATTCCGTGATGAAGTACGTCCACGTTTTGGTGTGATGCGTTCACGTGAATTTATCATGAAAGATGCCTATTCATTCCATGTGGATCAAGCTTCTCTACAAGAAACTTATGACGTGATGTACGACACTTACTGCCGTATCTTTAGCCGTTTGGGCTTAGACTTCCGCCCAGTACAGGCCGATACCGGCTCAATTGGTGGCTCAGGCTCACATGAATTCCACGTTTTAGCTTCAAGTGGTGAAGATGATATCGCCTTCTCTACCGAATCTGATTATGCAGCGAACGTTGAAATGGCTGAAGCTGTTCTAGTGGGTGAACGTGCAGCTGCAACCCAAGAATTGAAACTGGTTGATACACCAGATCAAAAAACTATTGCTGATGTATCGAACTTCTTAGGTACCGATGCTGCGCAATCTGTAAAAGCATTGCTCGTACAAGGTATCACGGATGAAAATGGCAATGTTCCAGTCGTTGCCTTATTTCTTCGTGGCGACCATGAACTGAATGAAATTAAAGCAGAAAAACATGCCGCTATTGCTGCGCCTTTAACTTTTGCAACTGAAGAACAAATTTCTGCTTTGGGTTTAACCACAGGTTTCATCGGTCCTCAAGGTTTAGTTGAAAAAGGCATTACCGTTATTGTTGACCGTGCAGCATCAGTCCTTTCTGATTTTGTTACCGGTGCAAATGAAGCCGACAAACATGCAACTGGCGTAAACTGGGAACGTGATGCAACCTTTACTGAAGTTTATGACTTGCGTAATGTGGTTGAAGGCGACCCATCTCCAGATGGTAAAGGCACACTACAAATCAAACGCGGTATTGAAGTCGGGCACATTTTCCAGCTTGGTCAAAAATACTCTGAAGCTTTAGGCTGTAAGGTCTTAGGCGAAGATGGTAAGCCACTGGTTGTGACTATGGGTTGTTACGGTATTGGGGTAACGCGCGTGGTAGCCTCTGCCATTGAACAGAACTTTGATGATAAAGGGATTATCTGGCCAGCAGCAATCGCACCTTTTGAAGTTGCCATAGTTCCAATGAATGCACATAAATCACCACGTGCATTGGCTGCTGCAGAAGAACTCTACGCTGAACTTCAAGCAGCCGGTTATGATGTACTTCTTGACGATCGTAACGAACGTCCAGGGGTGAAATTCTCCGACCTTGAATTGACCGGTATTCCACACCGTATTGTGATTGGTGAAAAAGGTCTGGATGCAGGTACTTTCGAATATAAAGGTCGTACCGATGCTGAATCTGTAAATATCTCTAAACAAGAATTATTGGCAAAAATTGCAAAGTAATTGGTCTTTAAAATAAAAAATCCCGCTTCAATAGCGGGATTTTTTATTTTATAAATTTTACAATTAGCAGAATTTTAAAGAGCCAAAGCAGTTCCGATAAGCTGGCGCTAAAGTTGTAATATTACCTGCTGCTGCCTTACCATTTTGCACCATATTTGACATCAAATTGGTTAATGAGTCATTAATATTCAGGGTAAAAGCATCTTGAAGATACATTGACCAGCCCTTACCTACAGCTTCTTCATAACCCGGATATTTAATACTGTCTAAAGCAGTTAAAGCTATACCAAATAAACTTGAGTCCACATCTAGTTGGTGAACATTGTTTAAGTTATATGGCAGCTTATAAGCATTTAAAGTATTGGTTAAAAGAGCGCTATAATCCCCTTTGCTTAGACTTCCTCGAGCTGGTACTGCTTGCCCCAAACCAATTAATGTTTGTTCCTTCATATAGATTTGAATACCTTGTTCAAGTAAAGGCATTAAGGTATTAGCTACGCCCGGGCCTGTAATTCCATCACACCCACTTCCAATTAAAGGTGTCGCACAAATCTGATTTACAGTTAAACCACTCACTACATCATCAACTGTATTTCCTAATCCCAAGTTAGAAATTTTGACTTGTGTGAGTCGTGTCCCGGCTGCTTTTACATCCGCTGCAGAAGATGCTGCCGTTGTATCAATAGTTAAATCTCTATAGCGAACCTTAACAATTGCTAAATTTAAGATTTCCTCATCATTTACCCCTAAAAATCCATCAGCCTTAGTGTAAACATCATCGGCACCAATCAACTTATCAATTGTAAACCCTGTTGAAAATTTAGAAGCGTTAGCATCTGTACAGCCTGTTGTACCTTTTTGACAAGTCACAGCAATATTAGTTTGTGCAGCAATATTAAGGTTTGTCTTCCCTGTCAAATAACCACTATAGGAGGCTAAACTCCCAATACTCATTGGCCCTACCGCTTTATCTGCCCCTAAACGAATACCCACTACCTGGCGGGTTGCTGCGTTACTTCCGCCTTTGATTGCAAACTGAAAAAAAGGATTGGTTAATACAAAATCTTTTAAACCCGCTTGATTAGACTCCGCATTATTAAAATCTGCACCTGTGGGTTGTCCGGCTACACCAGGTAATGTAATGCAAGTTCCAGAGGCATTTGTGACACAACCAAAAGATAAATCTGAAATATCAATATCACATTTATCTGCACCATTATCGCCACCACAGCCCAACTGTAGTGATTTGATATTGGCATTTAAAGAGAGTTCTGCCTGGAAACCGAGTTTAAAAAAATCCAGGCTTTGGGTTGCATCAGTCTCTTTAGTAAGTGTAAACAAAGCCTGTCCCGTTACATCCGAAAGTGACTGATCATCTAGACTCGTCATTGCATAAGACATTGTGGATGTTACAAATGCTAAGACTAAAGCAACAATGCCTGCAAATATTGTTTTTTTCATTTTCTTTACCCTTGGTATTTGTTTTAACGCGGTGTTATCCCTAACGTGCTGCGCATAGTCCCACCTGTAATCGCAATATCTGCTATTTTTTGCATTGTTCCTGCTGTAGGAGACAATGCCAATTCCGCTTTTAATACCTTGTTGGTGATCGTTGAGTTGATTGTATTTTCATAATTAAATTTGATTTGATTATCCATCACCACGGTATCACTTTTTACTTTGATACGAGACTCAAGACCAATACGCCCTTGCAATTTGTTTAGATTGACACTGGATGACGTTATTGCATTAGTAGTTGTATTGGTATCTTCATTAATAATACTGAAGTAACTGCCATTTCCACCTGTTACTCCTGGCGGGTTAAATTCAAAATTCGCTTTTAACGATAAGAAATTCGTATCCGCAGTACCAGTTGGACTTTCCGATCCCGGAATAATTAATAGCTCACCTTTACCATCTATCTTAAATGCAATAGAAGACAACACATCGTCTTTTTGGGCAAAATTATCAATGGGTACAATTTTTTTAGTAGTACAACTTGGGGTTTCAACTGGACAGTTATATAAAGATCCTGGCAGTTGTCCAATCGCAATTTCAGCTTTAGCAGCAAATAATAAATTGTCTGCCTTAATATAAATTCCATCATTTTCAAAGCCAATCAATCCATCTGACTTCATGTAGGAATCAATATTTCTAAGACCAGCATAATAATTTACTGGTTCATTAAATGAACCAGTTCCACCGTCAACTACAATAATAGACGTTGTTGCAGGCTCACCCGTTTTTTGATCAATACCATAACCATCAGTCGAAAAGACAAGGTTATAGCCCAGCCCTTGGCTGTCAGTCGTTGCAGTCTTATACTTATAACTTTTTGAAAATAATGCCAAGTTTGCATTCAGATTATAAATTGGAATACCAATACCCCAATGGGCAGTTTGGTTGTCAATTTTCGCAATTGAATTATCTGAAATAAAACGTGCTGTACGTGCAATAGACTGAAAATCAAAACCACGCACAGCAATTAATGCCGCATTTTGCTTTGTGCTAGCTGCATTAATGGCATAGGTAATTTGGTTTGAATCTGTCGGGTTTTTACCTAAAACTTTCTCAATGGTATCGTTATAAATAAAATTTAAATTATTAGTACTGACAGTATTAATATAAATATCACCGAAATCAATATAGGCATTTTGGCTATTTAATTGAGTAACATCAGTATTTGAAGTACGTATTTTTAATGGTGCCAGATCTGAGAATTCAATGGCATAACTGCCATGTCCAGTATGACCAATTTCCAAAGTTGTAGGCTTATGGCTTGTACCAAGTAAGGTATTGCCTGTACGAGTAAATTCTCCAGACATACCAAAATGCAAACCACCTACACCTAAAGCCTGGTAATCGGTTAGAGTGCCTGTCAGGATACCATTGGTATTACGATGAAAATTCTGATAACCACTTTGGTCAGAATTTATAAAGATTTTACCATTGGCAATTGCGCCTGATGCCCCCATACGAATAACGTTATTCTGCGTAGTTCCAGTGCCATAACGTATATCAATATTCACCCCAGGATTGGTGGGGGCATCCGCTCCCGTTCGTGTTGAACTAACATCACTCGTATCTTGTACACGCCCTAAATCAACCAGGTTGTCTGAACCATCTCTAGCTTTAGTAGTTAAGACAATACCCTCGTTACGGTCAATGTACAAATAACCATCTGCTGCAAGATTAAAGTTAAAATCTTTCAAAATCAGATTATTGTTGTTTAACCCATAACTAATACTGGCATTTTGCAGATTAAGATCAAGATGAGCTTTCGCATCACGGTTAAATAATCCATTTGTTGTTTCAAGATTCATGACAAACGGTGTAGTTGTTTTAATATTTAAAGAACCTAAACTTTGCTGTTTATCGGTGGTACAGGTATCACAAATCAACATGATGTTTTGCACTGCCGCCTGAAAAGGGGACACACTGGCTTTTATTTTTACACCTGTGCCATTTGCAGTTGCACCTACGTCGAAGTCTAATTTACTTAAAATTTTTGTTTGGCCATTACCCGTAATTTCCACACCTTGCAAACCAAGTTTCATATTACCTTGATCTGTATAGTCTATCCAATTCGCCTGAGTAATTGTCGCTTTCGACATTTCATGCGTAATAGAAATTCCATCTTGTCCTGTCACACTACTTAGTGATTGATCACTTAACTCTTGAATAGCATAACCATGCTGAGCAATAAGTATGCAGGCTGTCAGTATATTTAATTTTATTATTTTCATTCTCATATCCCTATTCTTAAATTCTTAGCTGACTAGCAGCGACTAGTTGAAGTCCCAGCACAGTTATAACTAAAAATTTTGAGGTTACCTGAGATATGTAAATTCCCATGTGCATTCAACCCCATGAATCCTTTTTCTAATCCTTTATCGAATATGCCAGCCTCTGTGCCATAAGTTTCTGAATTTAAGTATCCTTCTGCCCCACTTTCCACAGACAATCCAGCAAAACCTAAATTTCTAATTTTTAAAGGTGCATTATCATAAAAAGTAAGTTGCATTGCCGTTTGTGGATTTCCATCTTTGTTGGTAATGGTCGAGCCATCCATGGAGAAACGGTCAATTTGCAATGTTCCCTGGATTTTTTTAAACACTAACCATTTTTGATTGCCATTTTCCACATGATTGTTAGGTGAAATCGCAAGACGGCATAAAATGTCGTTGGTACAGTTGTAAACATAGTTAACATCACTTGTGGTCAAGGCACTGAATGCTTTGCTTTTATCAGAAATATCTTGTAGTGACATATCATTGGCATACTTATGGTTTAAGGACAATGTCCAGCTTAAGTCAGCTCCGCCCTGTCCAGTTACATCAGTCAACTCTGTAATATCTAAACCTACAAGATCTGCATGAACCAAACTCGAAAAGACAATGAGGACAGGATAAAAAAATAATTTCATAAGCATTCCACCCCTATAGTCCCGTTGTCTTAAATTTCAAATGTTGAATTAACATGCCATCAATAGCAGCCGAACCTAAATTCACCGCAGAAGCAGTCGGTGTAGAACCTGGACCTCTAAATACCACACCAGTCGTGGTACCAGTCCTATCGGCATTTAATAAATTTTTTGTTGAATCATAACTAACTCCACCAATAGCAATACTGCTATGAGTGGCATTGTTTCCCTGATAATTCACTGTTGATCCATTTGCTACAACTTGGCTTGTGTTATAACCGCAAACATAAACATTACAAGTAGAACCTTTGTAATCACTACTAGCACCTACAGAAGAATAAGCGAGTGAATAGTCGGTATAAATTTTCTTATACACATCTGCAACCTTTGGAATTGCCGTCACTTCCAACACAATGTTACGTCCCTCGGAACCGACAATAAAAGGCTGGTACATATTACCTAGCACTAAATTAATATTTGGGCTGTAAAGGTATAAACCTTCATTACTATCAAATACTGGGGCTAAGCGACCTGCAAAAAGAGCTGGGGTAGCTCCAATACCATCATCACTAGCGGCGGTACTCATACGTAATACATTCGCATCAAGGGCAGTTTTACTCGCAGCTGTATTTGCAAAAGTTAAATTTGCAGGGTTTGAATTGGTATTCAACCTTAGGATAGATGCCATTCCTAAAGTCTGGTTATATTGTGCAGTCCCTGAAGTCAGCGTCTGGAATAAACGAACTTGTGATCCATTAATACTTAAACCATTGGCGACGACCTGTAAGCGCATACGCTGACTTTTGCTTAACTCCGTATCATCTACATTCGTTGCATCTGTTGAATTGGCTACAGGCGCACCTGTCACAGGATTAATTGCATTACTCGACGCCCATTTTCGTGAAAATGCATCTGTCCAGAAACCGAGCTTAATCTTGTCTTCGGTACTATCTGCTGTGACTTTTGCCAATGGGGCTTCAAGCGCAATATAACTAATAGTACCGTTAGTACTAAATTGGGGTACATTTTGTTCAGAACCTGCACGAAGCAACCATGGGTTTGCTGTGCTTCCCCAGTTAAAACCTGTATTACTAAAACGAGCATTGGCATCATTATTAGTTTTAGATAATGCCAAACCATAAATAAAAATATCTGCTTTGGTCTGTTTAGACGTTAAATCTGTCGCGGTCGTCCCTGTATAGTTCTCGCCTACTGGAATAATACGAATAAAACCAGTGTCGTATTTAGGTTTGTCTGCCGCAGCAATAGCAGTATTGTTATAACTTGAAGCAGTAGAAATATCGTTAGGACCCTGAAAGACCATCTTAAAGTTTTCAGGCAATAATGCGATCCCTTCACCGGTAGTTTCAGAAAGATGGTCATCTGACAAAGATTCAAGCGCATAAACTGATGGGCTAAGTAGTAAAGCTGCGAGCACACTCGCCAAACAAGATTTTTTAAATCTTGTATTATTCCAACTTTGAGTCATCACGACCTTCCTTTTTATCAGATGCTCCGCATCATTATTTTTTAATTCATCCTATGCTTGGTATGCCGAATTTTTATTTATTTGTCATTACGACAATGTTATTACCAAGTCTGTACAACTTTTTATTATGCTGAATATTATTGCAATTGCAAAAAAAACTGGCCGAATGAACACAGTTTCCGATGAATGAAGGAAGCAAAAAATAAGCGGACCAAAATGATCCGCTTATTCAATTATTTATTGTACTTATGCCTTCGGCAATGTCACACCGGTCTGACCCTGGTATTTACCCCCACGGTCTTTATAAGAGGTTTCACATACTTCATCAGATTCAAAGAACAACATTTGGGCCACACCTTCACCGGCATAAATACGTGCTGGCAAGTTGGTGGTGTTTGAAAATTCCAGGGTCACATGACCTTCCCACTCAGGTTCAAGTGGAGTAACGTTTACAATAATACCGCAACGTGCATAAGTCGATTTACCTAAACATACAGTCAATACGTTACGTGGAATACGGAAATATTCTACTGTGCGGGCCAAGGCAAATGAATTGGGCGGAATAATGCAAACATCCGATTCAATATCAATAAAGCTTTTATCATCAAAGTTTTTTGGATCGACAATTGCTGAATGGACATTGGTAAATACTTTAAATTCACGTGCGCAACGAACATCATAACCATAGCTTGAAACACCATAAGAAATGAGTTTTTCACCAGTTTCATCATAACGTACCTGGTTTTCTGCATACGGTTCAATCATGCCGTGTTTTTCGCTCATTTCACGAATCCAACGATCAGACTTAATTGCCATTATTTGTATCCAAAAATAGTTAAATCAATTATTGCGCTGTACTTTAACTGAAATCTACCGTAATGGAAATAATGAACCGGTGATGATGACATTTTTTACAAAATGAACATTTCCCTCGTCCATATTTAAAGATTTAAAAGAGCAGAATAGCTAAGAGGGATAGAGAAACTCAGCAAAATCAATGAAGCGGTTTTTTGCAAATTAGATTGATTTAACCAACGCACTTTATTTGACGCTAAAATTGAGCCAATAAATGTCCAAAACAAGGCAATCGGCACAATTAATAGCAGAAACATAGCAATATGGAGGAAATAGTTGTGTACTGTGAGCCAAGCTGTGCTTGGAAAAATTGCCGAAGCAAAGAGTAAAGCCTTAGGATTTAACAAAGTTGCACAAAACAATTCACGCGCACGAATGGTAGGCTGATTATAACTGGCTTCAATATCTGCCGTTTTCCAGAGTTTAATGGCGAGAAAAATAATATAAAGTGCACTGAGAAGCTTTAATAGTGTAGGAAGGATTGGCCATTTAGCAGAAACTGTTCCAATGACCATGCCCCAAACAGTGATGGCAATTAAATAGCCGCAAGATTCGGCAGGAATCAATCGTAATGATTTACGTACACCAACCTGAATACCGGAAGATGCCAGCAATGTATTTGTTGGACCAGGCGTTAATAAAATGGTAATAACCAAGCCAATGAATAACCACGAAATCATATGCGACCTCTCTATAGAGTGCGCGAAGAGTAAATGAGTTTATTGTACTTAGCAAATCAGAAATTTTATATCTTTTAAAAACACAGAGTTTATTTTAAAAATTATTTAAATTTCAATAAATTATAATAAACACTTACAATTTCACTTATGAGTCATTTGTTAGAAAAAGTTTCAATAAATACTATTTTAAGGTTGATGATTTACATTTAGCCGGCTTGAGCTGTCCCTCAAGGATCTATTCAGGCACAATATTCCATCATTTAAACGGCCGATTTTTATGGCAAAAAAGTTCTTTCAGTCATGGCTTCCCTCACCGCAAAAAGTTGCAGAGATGAAAGTAATGAAGATTTTTGGTCAACGCACCTTAAATCCTTTACTTTGGTACGTGAACAGAAAGTCCATTTCAAAAGCTGTTTTTATTGGCACGTTTTGGGGCATGTTGCCCTTACCGTTTCACAGTATTTTGATTGTATTGACGGTATTGCTATTTGAAGTCAACCTCCCGGTCAGTTTATGTCTGGCCTGGCTAACCAATCCTTTTACCTTAGTTCCAATTCTGTATCTGGGGTTCTGGTTAGGCAGTAAAATATTCCAGGTCAATATGATTGATAAGGATATGATTCTGGGTGTGCTACATCAGATCAGCCACGTTATCACCCACTTTGGGCATGGACATATCGATTTAAGTTTAGCAAAAATTTTATTATCGGGGTTGTTACTAGAGGCTTTCATTTTTGCCATTGCGTTATTCGTGATTACCCGACTATTGTGGCGATGGAATATTATCCTGCATCATAAACGGCGCCGAGATCTGCAGTAATCATGCCATTTTTAGCTATGACTCACTATTTAATCTATTAGTGCTACCTAAGGCATTGTCTGTTATTGCAAATACAAGCTAAATTCAAGATGTAAAAAGCCCAAACAAGGTTGGGCTTTTCAAAGATATGACTTTAATCAGGTAACAAATTTAGAAAATTCTATTTTGTGGTTTTTCTACTTTTGGCAATTGATCGGCAATTTTCTGTGCAATGGCCATATAACTTTCCGCAGCATCATCTCCTACCAGCACAGAAGGTTTCCCGGAATCGGCATTTTCACGGATTTGCACATTTAACGGTAAACGCCCAAGTAAAGGAATATGGTATTGTTCAGCTAATTTGTCACCGCCACCTGTACCAAAAATCTGTTCCTCATAACCACAATTCGAACAGATATGCGTCGACATGTTTTCCACTACACCCATCACCGGAATCTGAACTTTATTAAACAGTTCGATGCCTTTGGTTGCATCCAGTAAAGCAACATTTTGCGGTGTGGTGACAATAACCGCGCCTGTCACCGGAATACGCTGTGCTAGGGTTAATTGAATATCGCCTGTTCCTGGGGGCATATCAATCATCAACACATCGAGGTCTGGCCATAAAGTCTGGTTAAATAATTGCATTAAAGCACCGGTCGCTTTCGGACCACGCCAGGCAACTGGAGTGTTGTTATCTCCAGTTAAATGGCCAATGGAAAGCACGGCCAGACCATACGCATCTAGCGGAACAAAATTTTCTGCTTCAATCATGGGAGTGCGTCCGGCATTGCCTAGCATGGTAGGAATACTTGGTCCGTAGATATCTGCATCCAGAACACCGACTTTTAAACCCAGTTTTTGTAAGGCCAAAGCAAGGTTGACGGTGGTTGTAGATTTACCCACCCCCCCTTTACCCGACGAAACCAGAATCACATTTTGAATACGTGGATGCTTGGGCACATCTCTTTGCTGCGGTGCCGGTTTCTGGATCGGTGGATTATTAGGATCTTCTGCATTGTTGCTTTCAGCTTGAGCTGTTTGTCCAGCAGCATCTACGACAGGCGGAAGTTTTTGGGCTGAAGATGCAGTGGAAGTTTGGGCTTTATTGTCACCACAATGTCCATCTTTTTCATGATCATGGTTAGTGCAGCTTCCACCCTGTTTGTGCTTTTGCTGAATGACATGCATATTCAGTTCCTGAATGCCGCATTTTTCCAGTGCATCGGCCAAATCATCATGAATTTTTTGTAGATGATTAGCTTCTTCAGGATAAGTATTAATGGTGATTTGTAATACCTGACCTTCTACATTAATTTGAGTAATTCGGTCTTTCAGGGCATGCTTGGAATTGGGCAAGATATAGCCTTGTAGCACATTCTGGATTTCTTCCTCCTTCACCTCTTGCGCGGGTGAAAACACAGATTTAAGCGAAGAAAGCCACGACATAAGTTTACTCCAAGTACGGACATACAGCTGAATAGTATAGTTTAGCTTTAAATGCCGCGAAGGTTAAGCATAGTTCTGTTCTATATAGCTTGATGAATGCGATTGTAAATACAAATAAATCTATAACTTGCAATATTCAGTATTGGATTTTATCTACGCCCATAAGGCGTCTTGCACACCTATGTTATAAAGAACATGTAGATACTCACGATAAAACAGCCTTAAGTCAAAATAATCTGTCCAACATCGTGCTTATTTTATTAATAATTTTGTTAATAATTCTGCTACAGACATGCTGCTATTTTGTTCTTTATATTGATAAATTATTCTGATTGTCATTTTATTTTGGGGATAACATGTTATTTAAATATCTAATTCCAATTATGTTTTTTTCAGCAGTATCATTTACTCACGCAGCAAACGAGACATCATCAATACGCACGCCAGCGGGCCAGTCCATCATTTTGGGTGATTCTTATGCCGACATGCAAAGTCGTATGCATTTGTCTCCGAGCTCCATGATTACACGTGAATTCAAAGAAGGTAAAAACCGTTATCTGGCCATGCATTATACTTATGAAGTTGAAAATATGCTTTATACCATTACCATCGTGAACGATCGGGTGAAAAAAATTGAATGGCTGAATACCGATCAGGACATTAATAAAGATCAAATTACAAAAGAATGATGCAAAATCATTTATAAAAAATGGTTAAAGTGGATAGTGTAAGCTACAAAATAACTTTAAAGCCAAGCAGATCTAAGTCTGATTATTTTTTAATTTGTGCAGGGTATCAGTGGCTGTTTCCTTGAGCCATTCACATTCGCTACAGGCCTGTGCTTTAAGTTCATGAATCTAGTGCAGCGGCATGCACAGCAAACCGCTGCACTACAGGATGTGTTGTTTATCTCCAGAAATGTACTTGCACCTAAAGAATCATGACTGCAACGGTATACCCTGGTCCAGATTTAGATTTATTTAACCGGGATCATCAAGTGCTGATAAGGCGTTCCGGGCCACATGACATAAGGTACAGCAGTATTCGGCTGGGCATTTTTAGGATACATGTCATAGAAACTGGGTTCAGCACCGACAATCATGACGTGAGGACCCGTCTTGATCCAGTGGTTACCCGCGGTAGGTTTTTGGGCATAGGGATCCGTATTGCTGGCATCGGTTCCTCCCTCTAACATGTACATAAAGCCGATTTTACCTACAGTCGGTGGTTTGTGACCCATCCAGGCTTCCGCCCATTCCAGGGCTGCCTTGTCCATGCACATCGGGTCTGGACCGGGAGTGGTCGGATTATCCGGCATACAGGTAAAACTATTACTACCTTTACGCAAGGTACGCATCTTGCCATCTGTGCCTATGGCTACAATGGTGGCTGCTGCCCCCACTTTTTTGGGTGCTGCGCTCATGGCACTGGCGATAGCCTTCTGGTCAGCTGCTGGGGTGCTGCCTGATTTGCCACCCTTAGTCTCCGCTGCCAGAATGGCCGGTACGGATAGGACAACCCATCCGGTAATCATCAATATTTTAAGGAAATTCATAGTCTTGTTCTCCGAACAGGAGGTTATGTTTGTGACCCCTAACTCAAGTTATATGACTCAACTTTGCCCTATAACTAAAACGGAATAAAACATGATTATTTTTTTGTTGATTATTTTTAACCAAATTGAGTTATTCCATCAACGTCATGTACCGCAATACACAGATTTCATAACAAACAAACTCAATGGGACACAATAATTTACGTATTTAGAGAACTGTATAATTTTTTGTCACATACAGATTCGAAAGAATGAGGGAATTGAATTTATTTCTAGCTCTTTCCAAATTATGAATACATATAGGGATATAAGTTTCAGCGACCGCAGAAAACTTTTCGCTGGAATAAAGGATTAGATATCCTCTTAGAGTAACCATTAGACTTCTTTCATAAATCATTTTAGAAACTAAAAATTGTTCGTAAAGCCAAAATTGAAAATAGATTTTAGTCGATATTAGATTTATGAGTGTGGCATGGATGCCACACATTTCCCATCACGACAAGGATGTCGTGTATGGAAAATAAAAGGTTTTTGTCTACTTTTGACCTTCAAAAGTAGAGAGATTGCCTCCGAAAAGGCAAAAAAATTAAATCAATCAAATGAGGCCGTGCTGATTTAAAAAAATCAAATATTAAACATTTTTTGATTTATGAAAGAGATCTAATGAAAGTGCACAAGCTAAATCTCAAAAGTTTTCCTGTTCATCCGACGGTTAGTTCAATATTTTAAGTTAAGTCACCTCACCACGTAGCCCAACTTTAATGAATTATTAGGCTGCTACATCTCAACCACGAAATGCCGCCTCTATCGTGGCAATATCAATTTTCTTCATCGTCATCATTGCATCAAACGCCCTTTTGGCGGCTGTACGGTCAGAACTGGTATAAGCCTCGAGTAAAGCTATAGGAGTAATCTGCCAAGAAATCCCCCACTTGTCCTTGCACCAGCCGCATTCGCTTTCCTGACCACCGTTGCCGACAATCGCCTTCCAGTAGCGATCCGTTTCCTCTTGGTCTTCGGTTGCAACCTGAAATGAAAATGCTTCATTATGCTGAAATGCTGGCCCACCATTCAGTCCAATACATGGAATACCGAATACCGTGAACTCGACCGTGATGACATCACCTTCTTTCCCTGAGGGATAATCTCCAGGTGCATGATGTATAGTCCCAACAGATGAGTTCGGAAAAGTTTCGGCATAAAATCGTGCAGCACCCTCAGCATCGTTATCGTACCAAAGGCAGATCGTGTTCTTTGCAATATTCATCATTTCACCTCTTTGTTGAGACCAGGACTTACGCTATTCGACATAATTGCAACGCGTCCCGCATATCAGCCTAACTAAGTTATTCGGCACCTTTTCTATATTTAACTAAAAAATGGAATAGACCTATTTCATAATTGTATTTTTATTGATCTAAACGTGTTTTTTAGTGATTAAAATTATTTGTTTTCGTAGGCTTGAATTAATAATTTTATAGTTGAAACAGATTTCTCTAGGGATGCTACTGGCACAGGAGATAATCAATAAGAAAAACTATACCGAGAATAGCAGGATGAATTTAAGATCGGCTTTTAACCTGCATGCAGTCGGTAATTAAAAACAGTCATTTAGCTGAAAAAATTGCACCAATAGCTTTGACTACCCGTAAAGGTAAGACAGTGAATTACACAGGATGAAATTCCGATCACAGCAAAAATACATTATTTCTTTTTCCACTCAAATGATGACTCATCATTTGAGGTTACTCCAATTTCACACTCTAAAAATTTCATATCTTCCATGCCCGTATCCATTGGGGTAGTGGTAATAAAATTACTATGTTCCTCAAGTAATGTTCTATAGATATCGGGACTGACTAATAGATAATTTGGTACTCTATAGTTGTGATTTATGTAATCAAAAAATGCTTGTTTTACTTGTTCTGATAATTTCATTTTACAACTCCAGGAATAATCTAGAATTAAATACAAAACATGATTAGCTCAGTTGTTTTTCAGAATCACCTTATCCGCTTAATATTATATAGTCAGACTACTCGCCTATCTTTCAAAATCAACATCTGATTTGTTTATTCTAATTCATATAAAACTATGGCTTTAACGCTCCATACGTCCATTGCCATCAGCAAACGGGTGTATGAACTCAAACTCATAATGAAAAACTGAACTTTTAATCAGAGGGTGCTCGTTGCCTTCTTCTAACCAGGGTAACAATAATTTTAGCCAATAAAGAGGTTTGGCAGAAAATCAATTCCAGCTATTGATATAGGTAAATGTTGTTGCTTAAAAATATGTTTTAACTGCTGTTTGAGTTAGGTTTAAACAATTTTTATTATATAAAAAACAGTTAATTAAAAATCAGCCCTGAATGGGCAGGGCTGATTTTTAACTGGTTGATGTAGCATTTATTATGAAGATAAATCTACACACAGATATTTCATTTCGAGATATTCATCAATACCGAATTTAGAACCTTCACGCCCTAAACCAGATTGCTTCACACCACCAAATGGCGCAACTTCATTGGAAATGGCACCAGTATTTATTCCGACCATGCCATATTCCAATGCTTCACCCACACGCCATTGACGCGCTGTACTCTGTGTGAATACATAGGTAGCCAAGCCAAACTCGGTATCATTTGCCATCACCACCGCTTCTTCTTCCGTGTGGAAGCGGAATAATGGAGCCAATGGACCAAAAGTTTCTTCTTTAGCCACTTTCATGTCCTGGGTTACTTCAGTCAGTACGGTAGGCTCAAAGAAAGTGCCTCCTAGACTTGAACGCTGGCCACCAATTTTAATCTGCGCACCTTTGCTCGCTGCATCTGCAATATGCGATTGCACTTTGGCAATTGCATCTTCATCAATTAACGGGCCTTGAGTGGAACCGTCTTGACGGCCATCACCCACTTTTAAATTGGCCACGGCTGCAGTCAATTTCTCAGCCAGCGCATCATAAATACCATCTTGCACATAAATACGGTTGGCACAGACACAGGTTTGTCCGCTATTACGGAACTTGCTGACCATAATGCCCTGAACCGCCTGCTCCAGATTGGCATCATCAAAAACCAGTACTGGCGCATTGCCACCCAATTCAAGTGACAGTTTTTTGATGGTTGGGGCACATTGCTGCATCAGAATACGGCCGACTTGAGTCGAACCGGTAAAGCTCAGCTTTTTCACCGTGTCGCTTTCGCACAAGGTTTTACCCACTTCAATGGCATCGCCACTAATGTGCAGCAATACATCTTGTGGTAAACCTGCCTGCAAAGCCAGCACTTCCAAAGCATAGGCTGTTAATGGCGTTTGCTCAGCCGGTTTAACCAGCATAGAACAGCCGGCAGCAATTGCAGGCGCAGCCTTACGGGTAATCATGGCTGCAGGGAAATTCCACGGCGTAATTGCAGCGGTGACCCCAATCGCCTGTTTGATGACCAACAAGCGCTGATTCGGCAGCGTTGGTGTCAGCACTTCACCGTCAATACGGCGTGCCTGTTCAGCAAACCAGCGGATAAAGGAGGCAGCATAAGCAATCTCACCGCGCGCTTCAGCTAAAGGTTTACCTTGTTCAGCAGTCAAAATCTGAGCCAATGACTCTTTATTTTCCTGCATCAAATCAAACCAGGCCCACAGCACATCAGCGCGTTGTAGTGCTGTTTGTACTTTCCATGCCGTCTGTGCCGTCTGTGAACGAGCAATTGCTTGTTCTACCGACGCACGGTCATGGGATTTCACCCATGCCAGCGTGTCATGTGTTGCCGCATCTTTAACTTCGATGTAATCGCCACTTAAGGGCTGATCCAAGCAAACATCCGGATGCTGTAATAAATATTTCAAATGATCTTGAAGCATTTCAATCCCTCATTCATTCTTATGCAGTTAAAGTTGCAAATCCCTGTTCTAAAATAGCCAGGCCTTCACGGAATTGCGCTGTTGGAATGGTTAAAGGATATAGGAAACGAATCACATTACCAGAACGACCGCAGGTTAAAATCAGCAGGCCATTTGCCATCGCATGGTTTTGCACCACTTTGGCCTGTTCAGCCGTTTCCAGTTCTACTGCAACCATTGAACCCAGCGCGCGAATATCAGTGACTACATTGCTGCTGGCTTTAATGTTATTTAATACCGAAACCAGTTCCGCACCCAAGACATTGGCACGATCACACAAACCTTCACCTTCAATCACATCAATAACTGCATGTGCTGCAGCAACGGCAATCGGACTACCCGCATAAGTACCGCCTAAGCCGCCAGGATTCGGTGCATCCATAACTTCAGTACGACCAACCACGCCAGAGATCGGGAAACCACCGCCCAGGCTTTTTGCCATCGTGATCAGGTCTGCTTTGGTTTCGTAGTGATTCATGGCAAACAGTTTACCGGTACGGGCAAAACCTGTTTGTACTTCATCTGCAATCATCAAAATACCATGCTGATCACACAATGCACGTAAACGCTTTAAAAATTCTGCCGGTACAATATTAAAACCGCCTTCACCTTGCACAGGCTCAAGTACAATTGCCGCCACATCATGTGCAGCCACATCTTCAGCAAAAATGTCTTCAATGCTTTGGATGGCATCGTCCACAGTAATGCCTTTTGACTCTACCGGATAACGTGCATGGAAAACACCCGCTGGCATTACCCCAAAGTCACGTTTGTAAGGGGCAGTTTTACCCGTCATGGCCATGGTCATGAATGAACGGCCATGGAAACCGTTACCAAAAGTTACAATGCCGTGACGGCCAGTATAGGCACGGGCAATTTTAACTGCGTTTTCTACCGCTTCAGCGCCGGTAGAAAAGAATGAGGTTTTTGCAGGGCCGTCAATCGGTGCACGCTCATTGATACGCTCAGCAAGAGAGACATAACTTTCATAAGGTACAACCTGATAAGCTGTATGGGTAAATTTTGTTAATTGTTCAGTAACAGCAGCAATAATTTTAGGGTGACGATGACCGGTATTCAGTACCGCAATACCACCTGCGAAATCGATATATTGATTGCCTTCGGCATCCCAAATTGTCGAGTTCTCTGCTTTCTCCGCGTACCATTGACACATGACACCAACACCACGAGGCGTCGCTTGCTGTTTACGTGCATTCAGTGCAGAGTGTTTACTGTCCATTTTGTATCCTCATTCTTGATTCATACATTGTAAAATTTTGGCATCCATATCATGTGATTGATGATATGCAAATGACTGGTTGATCTTCCTCATTTTGCGCTTTTATCGGCCTGACACGAGAGCCACTTTGAATCAGATAGACAGAGCCAATTCACCCCATCCCGAGGATTTAAAAAATCAAAAAAATAAAATAATGAAATACAAATCATAAACTTAAAATTACACCATAAAAAAATGGCACCTTTTTATAAGGTGCCATTTTGATAACTGAGAGCAAAAATTTAGAAATTGTACATAAACAGTAAATTCAGCAGTCGGCTATGGCCTGCTGCATCTCCTTGCGCCAAAGAACCGGCATCACCGCCAATGAATACATCATTTTTACCGATGATATATTCGGCTGCCAGCGAAAACTGCTTAACATCCAGCTGAGCACCCAAAATATTGCGTGTAGATGTGGCAAAACCGGACTTGTCTTTATCAAAGACGGTATAGCTGACATAAGGCGTCAGATCGTAATCTTTGTAAAAATCAGTCATTTGATAATCCAGATTCGCCACATAATAATTGGCTTTATTGGCCACATGATACTTCGATTCAAAAGAACCTACCGTCGCATAATCTGGATTCTCTACAGCCTGGGTATCTGCGCGATTCTGTCCGGCAGTCAGGGTCAGGTTTGCATTCTGGTAGTTTAAGCGACCAAACACATTCCATGCATTGCGATGCCCGGTTTGACCATTGCTGTTATTTTCCAAATCTGAATACCAGTACGAGCCGCCGACATTCAGTTTAACCGGGCTGTCCTGCAGTGGAATCTGCTGATTGATACGTGCAACCCACATGTTTTTTTCTTCGATGTCATCGGTGCTGGCATCTTCCGGCTTGACATAATTGGCCGCATAACGCGCTGCATCGTCACCGCTGCCGGCAAAACTTCCACCATCACGCACAAAATAAGCCACATTGACTTTGGTATTTGTACCTAGCTGCTGCTGCCAGTTAATACCCAGATTATGCACATCTTCCAGGCCGGCATTGTCCATTGAACTGCCGTACCAGCTGCTGCTCCAGAAGCGGCCAATACCAAAAGGCATATCTTGCAGACCCAAGGTGATGCGGCTGTCATCATTCAGCTTATAGCCCAGGTTGGCATTCACCAAGGTTGAAAAATCACACAGGGTATCATTTTGATAGCAACGGTATTCCACATCGCCGAACAATGACTTGGCATCATATTTCAGGCTGAGTTTCGCCGCATTAAACTTTAATTTATGGTCACTGTCCGAATAATCTTTATCCTGATAATTCGCTCGTAGCCACCCCGATACGGTCAGTTTGCCTAAATCGGTATCGGCATCTCCCCAAGAAAGCGTATCTGCCTGCACGGTGGCAGACATCGTAATGGTACTGGCGACAAGCGCACAGAACGAAAATGGTTTCACTAAAAAACGTTGCGACATTATAGAAGCCCCAAAAAAGAAATAATAATCTTCAAAACCAGGTCGCTGGCAAAAGCAAAGTTTCTGACCAAATGGAAGCAGCAAAGGCGTTAAATATCCAAACTTATGCCGGGTCAAATATTGCATCCTGCAGGAGACCCTACCCTTAACCTGGATAGATGCCGCGCTCTTGGCGAGCCATCAGAATCCGTTCACATGCCAAAATATAAGCTGCAGTACGTAAAGAACATCCGGCCTGCATGGCTTTGAGCCAAACGTCATGCACGGCATTTTTCATGATCACGTCCATGCGCTGATTGATTTCTTCTTCTGTCCAGAAATAGCTGGCAAGGTCTTGTACCCATTCGAAATAGCTGACGGTCACACCACCGGCATTGCAGATCACGTCCGGTACAACCGTGATTTGACGCTGACCCAGGATTTCATCCGCTTCAGTGAGGGTCGGACCATTGGCCCCTTCCAAAATGATCTTGGCTTGAATGGTTTGGGCAACATGCACATCAATCACCCCTTCCAGCGCCGCAGGAATAAACACTTCTGCGGGAATTTGCCAGAATTTTGCCGCCGCGATTTCGTCGCTTGCAGCAAACCCCTGAATCTTGTGATGGGTGTTTGAATATTCCATTAACTTGGGTATATCAATCCCTTGTTCCTGATATAGGGTTGCGGAGTGATCCTGTACACAAATCACTTTGCTGCCATTTTCATGAAACAGCAAGGCGGCTTCGCTGCCGACATTACCAAACCCCTGCACGCACACCCGGGCATCCGTTAAATCCAGGTCAATTTGCTGAGCCACTTCACGCCCGCTAATATACACGCCACGTCCTGTAGCTTTACTGCGGCCTAAAGAACCGCCAAGATGCACGGGTTTCCCTGTCACCACACCGGTAATGGTAGAACCGGCATTCATGGAAAAGGTGTCCATCATCCAGGCCATAATTTGCGGATTTGTCCCCACATCCGGTGCCGGAATATCCTTTTGCGGCCCAATAACCAAATTGATTTCTGCGGTATAACGTCGTGTCAATCGTTCTAGTTCACGCTTGGATAACTGGCTTGGATCAACCCGTACCCCGCCTTTGGCACCACCAAAAGGTAAATTCAGCGCCGCACACTTAATCGTCATCCATGCCGACAGTGCCATCACCTCATCTAAATTGACATCAGGATGGAAGCGTACACCGCCCTTGCCCGGACCACGGGTCAAATTATGTTGAACCCGATAACCTTCAAAATGCTGAACGCTGCCATCATCCATAATCACCGGAACATCCACAATCAGGCTTCGCTTCGGGCGTCGCAACATATCCAGTCTTTCGCTGAGTTCACCCAGATAAGGAGCCACTTTATCCAGCTGTTTCAGATAATTGTTCCAGGCCGTCGTACCGTGCTCGGTATAGGTGAGCCCCTTCATCATTGTGTTCATTGCATGATCCTGTTTTTTTGTATGCAGACGCATTTCCTTGCGGCCGCAAAAAGTATAAATTTATATCTGCTTGTCGGCATTTATTGATCCAGGTCTGTAGCCAGCGTGATCTGAGCTAAAACATTCAGCTTGGATTTTTCGCTTTGGCTTTATAACCAAGATATGTGTATATTGCCTGCCGTTTACAGGCCCGTATTTACATCCACTGCGCAAGAACGGGATACTTTACAATTACTGCCTGACCAGATTATTTTGCACATACCGATATCGCTCTCACGAGAGCCACTTTGAATTTGTAGGAGAGAGCCAATTGCGTAGCTTGCTTGGAGACTATTTGCTGCAGCGATTACAGCAAGATATCGATGGAACATTGCAGCTGCGATTATTTCGCTGCTTACGCAATGCCATAATTGACGGCGTATTGGCACCCAAGACTCGCCTGCCGGCATCCCGCGATCTGGCCAAAGAGATCAAGGTTTCCCGCAATACGGTATTAAGCGCGTATGAACAATTACAGGCACAAGGGTATATCGATGCCCGCACAGGACAAGGCACCTGGGTCACAGATAAACTGCCCGAATCCTTTTTAGTCAAGGCGGAAAATAGCAACGCCCCTATTCAAGAAAAAAAATCTCAGCAAAGTTACAGCTTGTCTCAGCGCGGTTCTTACTTAATCGGCTATTCAGCAGCTTCGCCTTATCAATGGGGTGCTTTTGTTCCCGGTGCGCCGGATGTGACAGAGTTTCCGCATCACATTTTTAGCAAAATTCAGACCCGTTTGAGCCGTGAACCGGAAATTACCCGCTTGATTTACAGCAATGCCGGCGGCTGTCTGGAACTGCGCCAAGAACTTGCGGAATATCTGAAAATTGCACGTTCGGTGCAATGCGATGCCGATCAAATCATTATTACCGAAGGCACGCATCAGGCGATTGATTTAGTCTCGCGTACCTTGAGCGACATTGGAGATGAAGTCTGGATCGAAGATCCAGCCTACTGGGGCGCCCGCAATATTTTGCGCATTAACGGGGTCAATCTGCGTTCACTACCGGTCGATCAGGAAGGCATTATTCCGGATCTTGATCCGAAAGTACCCCCTAAGCTGATCTTTGTTACACCCTCCCACCAGTATCCCCTAGGTTCACATCTAAGCCTGGAACGGCGCAAACAGCTGCTTGCAATTGCCCGGCAGCATAAAAGCTGGATTGTGGAAGATGATTATGACAGTGAATTCAGGTTTTCAGGCCAGCCCTATCCGTCTTTACAAGGATTGGAACCTGATGCCCCGGTCATTTATATGGGCACATTCAGCAAAACCATTTATCCTGCACTGCGTATCGGCTATCTGGTGGTTCCGAAGAAACTGTTTTCCCCGCTGCGCATTGTGGCCGCAGAACTCTATCGCGGTGGACATTTAATTGATCAGAAAGCACTGGCAGAATTTATCCGTGAAGGCCATTATGAGGCGCATATCCGACGCATGCGCTTACTCTACAGTAAACGCCATGCATTTCTGATTGATTTAATTCACCGTCATTTAGGTGAAGATTTTCTGCACGAATACAACACGGCAGCAGGCCTACACCTGATTTTAAAACTGCCAAGCAGCAGTGATGATGTCCTGATTGCATCGAATGCACTTGATCAAGGTATTAAGGTCAGAGCCCTATCGCAATACTATACCAAGCACTATTCTACCCGGCAGAAAGGATTACTGCTCGGTTTCGCCTGCGTGAACGAACAAGAAATATTGGTGGCTTTCGGCGTACTGTTGAAATGCTTGCGCGACAATGGAATTCATACTTTAAATTAGTAAAATTTCAATTCTAATTAAAATTTTATTTTTAAAATCAATATATTCTCGGCCTGTTTTTAAACAAGGAGTAAAACCTTTTATGGCCGCTTCATTTTATTTAGTCTTTATTTTTCTGTAAACATTTCTTTCTGTAATTTTCACCTTTTTAAAGCAATTGGCTCCCTTCAATAGCTAAAAAATGGCTCTCGTCACCTGACAACAAAAAAGAGAAATTAGCAGCATACATAAACAGCATGTAACAGTTTTGTAATCAAAGTGTGATCTTTCATGTATTTATAGAAATATCAGCTTTATTAAGTTTAACTTAAAATTAATGAAGTGATTACGAATTCGGTTACAGTTTCAAAGGACAGATAGTGTACACAAGATAGAGAGCTCTATTGCTGTTGCACTATGGATATTAAGGGAAATTATATGGCAGAACATCAACATGTCTCCACGCCCGATTCATCACACAGCTTAAAAAGTGGACTTAAGTCACGTCATCTTACAATGATCTCGATTGCCGGGGTAATTGGTGGCTCACTGTTCATTGGCTCTGGTAATGTAATCTACTCGGCAGGTCCCGCTGCAATTTTGGCCTATGCTTTTGGTGGATTGCTCATTCTATTAATCATGCGCATGCTGGGTGAGATGGCCGTTCTCAACCCGGATAGCGGTTCATTCTCAACCTATGCTGATCGTGCAATTGGCCGCTGGGCAGGTTTTACCATTGGCTGGCTGTATTGGTGTTCTTGGGCCTTACTGATGGGCTGGGAAGCATATGTCGCAGGTAAAATTCTCAACAGCTGGTTTCCGTTTATCCCTATCTGGGGCTACATGCTCCTAGTTATAGTGTCATTGGTTGTAGTTAACTTACAAAATGTCAAAAACTATGGTGAATTTGAGTTTTGGTTTGCCCTGATCAAAGTGATTGCAATTGTTATTTTCTTAGTCATTGGTAGCTTGGCAGTCATGCACTTATGGCCGTGGAGCCAAGCAGGTGCGACAGGTATTACCCATTTAACCGCTGAAGGTTTCATGCCCAATGGTTTCTCTGCGGTAATCACGGCATTACTGGGGGTTATGTTTGCTTACATTGGCGCTGAAATTGTGACGGTGGCTGCCGCAGAATCGCAAAACCCTTCACATGAAATCCGTAAAGCATCTAACTCAGTGGTATGGCGTATCCTGTTATTCTATGTTGGTTCAATGTTTATTACCGTCTGCCTCATTCCACATAACAATCCACTACTCAAAGACCCAACTTGGGGAACCTATAGTGTGACCTTAACCGCACTCGGTATTCCAGAAGCAAAACACATTGTCAATTTTGTGGTCCTGACTTCAGTGTGTAGCTGTTTTAACTCTGCACTCTATACCTGTTCACGTATGCTGTTTTCATTGTCAAAACGTGGCGATGCACCGAAAAGCTTTGGTTTAATCAACCGTAATGGTAGTCCTTGGATGGGTGTTCTGGTGTCATCATCATTCGCTTTATTCGCAACCTACCTGACTGCCACTGAAAGTATGAATGTCTATGACATCTTTATGTTAGCGACAGGTACAGCAGCACTCTATGTCTATCTCACCATTGCTTTTTCTCAATTACGTATGCGTAAGAAATTAGAAGCGGAAGGACAAGTGATTGACTTTAAAATGTGGTTATTCCCTTGGCTGACTTATCTGGCAATCGTCTTTATTATTGGTGCCCTGATTACCATGCTGGTTGAAGGAACATATTTCAAAGAAGTGACTTATACCAGCTTGCTTGCACTCTTTATTGTCGGATTAGGCATCTGTGCACAAAAATTCAATTGGGGTAAAGATTCACAAAAAAAAATTCCGCAAAATAGAATAAACCTGAGCGACAATATTTAACGCTCACGCTGATAAAATAAATCTTGGGGACAGAATCAGACCCGGCTGGTAGGTGAATCGTTAATCTAACTTTTCACCTACCAACAGCAATAAAAGATCTTTTATCATTCAAAAACTGCTCTTCTTTTATCGGATATAAATAGTAACAACGTTTTCAATAGTCGGGCATCATCTACCTAAAATGCCTTAAATAATCTCCCATTTTATAGATCTTTTTTTCCTGGATAACATGGCGAAGACATCAAGCCACAAGCAGCAAAAATCAGCTGATGAATACAAGCCTGCTGTTGTTTATCCAACTTTAAACACGTGATCAAGCTAAATACTCCATCAAGTTATATTCGATCCTGTGATTAAAAAAACAGCCCATCAAAACCTTATGCTAAAAAATTCTATTCATGCACAAATTTAAAAATCTCCCTGAATATGATGTTTCTCCAAGATCAGCAGGCTTTCCAAGCCATTAAATTGCTGCATCCTTGTTTGGCATACTTTTCCATTAGTCTTAACCATTTTTCACGTTTTAGCTCACTTGAACCGCGAACAGAACCCATATAAGCCGTGTTGATCTTTTTTATACCGCAGAACGCTAAGGTGGCTTTTTTCAGCTACCGAGTACTCGGTTCACCCAAATACCATTTATAAAACCAGCCTGGCTGGTCTAATGTGGTGATGATTCTGGCTGTTTTATTGAATAAATACCCTGGGATAGGAGTAATGGTTCAAGTTATATAAATAGTACTGCTGGCACAGGTGGTACAAATACAGTTACAACTGATTCAAGCTGCTTTGAAGTACAAATTAATCAGAATGGTAATGATGCTGTAGTTAACCCAAACAATCGTGGAGAACCACAAAAAGGTGCTGCTGCTATAAATTCTAGCATTCGGGTAATAGTGGCGGTATTGGTGCCATATTGGAATTGGAGATATTGGCTGGTCTTATGGCGGCGGTGGCGGTTCAGGTGGACGATTAAAAGTTAAATTCACTAATACAACTGAAGAAGTAATTACTTTTGATTTAGTCGTTGGTGCTAAAGCTCAAGGCTGGAAGAATGGAGGTAATTCAGGTCCAAGATGGCGGCATTGGATTTGCTATTGTTTCGACGAGTTAATTGACTACCCTGCACTATCTGGCAATTCGTTAGATAATGCAGAATAACTGCAAAATATTAAGTGCAAAATAAAAACCAGATTAGTGCAAAAAAAAGCCGAAAACTTACAGTATGGTGGATTTTTCCTAACTCACCCTATACACACCACCATACACAGCAACAAACTATATGCTCATTCATGTAACGGTATATACAGGCATAAAAAAAGCCCAAATCATTGAGATTTAGACTTTATTTATTCATACACCGTAATGTTACAGCATACAACTTTAAAAATTTGGGGTGGCGTCAATTGAACTCAAATCCCAAGCAACTGTTTTTATGTAATTTATAAGAAAAAATATATTTCATTGACCCAATTTTGACCCATATCAGATTTAGTGTATTTAATCACTTAAAAATCCTGTTCAAATCCTAATTCAGGATTTGAACTAATGTACCGATTGTATCAACATTAATAGCAATATAAAATATTACGATATAATATATCACCATCAAGCAATTCTAAAAATTTAGAGCGAAATCATTGTAATGACAACATCAAATTTATGTGGCTTAGTCTAATAGCCACATAAATTCAATTTTCCAAATGATCCTTCAAAAATTACCATGAATGCTCTAATTGAATTCCAAAATTAGAACCATTAGATGTGTTATAGAAGCTACTATCTGGGTTAACCAAATCTCTCATCCGTTGTTCAGCTGCATTCCAAAATGCATATGTATAGTAAAGCCTCAGTTCAGGTCGATCATTATATCCATTTCCATGGAGAGTAAATGTTGGAGCAAATGTTATCTTCGTCAAATCACGTGTTTCACTACCTTGTTTAATTTGATCGTAGCCAATCTCACCAGTTAACTTGAAATGATCGCTTACTACATATGATGTTCGAGTACCGACAGATAACCACTTCGCATCTTCTTGCTGTTCGTAATCATTAATTTGATAAAGAATCTGAGCTTGCCCATTAAGTACTTTATTCGGACTTTGCCAATCCAATACATCAAGCATACGGATAGCAGTATTATCACGACTTAGACTGACATCCCCAGTATAACTTAACCCTGTGCCGGGTCCTTCACCATATTGAAATGCAACAGTATTTTTACCATTAAGAATATTTGATGTAATATTTTGAATAGTGAATGCCCAGCCATCATTATCATGATCAATATAAGACACACCAAAATTCAATTTATTTCTTTCATTTAACTTGATGTCACTCACTGTGAAATCATGTTTACTGATGTATTTATCCTGAAACAAATCATCTTTTCTTGAAAAAACATAACTAAGGGCAAAATTATCTAGTTTATAGTGGTCTATCCCGAAACCAGTTCCGCTTTCATTCCAATAAAAGAAATCAGACATGTTGATATCATTTCGATTGTAGTAGCGTCGTCCAGCCCAAAAATTACCTCCATTCAAGAATGAAACATTCGTCCAATCCAGATAAATCTGGTTCATCCGAGTGTATCCACTATCCCCACTAAATTTTAAAGATTTACCATAATCATTGTAGAATTGAACCATACCATTGATGTTAATTTTCGAATGATCTGAAAGCTCAGCTAACTCTTGTGATGCAAATACCTCACCATATTGCTCACATTCGTTGCCTAAACGGTATTTTGATGGAGCACCTGTCAGCTTAAAACACTCTTGCATGTCACCATGATCTGTACCCCCCATACCCGTACGGAAGTATCCATTTACTTCCACTGCAGATACAAATTGTGAAGACATAAGTAGTGCGGCACTATACATCCATAGCGTCTTTTTCATTTTAAAATTCCATTTTTTAGACAAAATTATCCAACTGACCTAAATAAATAGGTCAGCTGTAGTACACTCGTTAATTAAGAATTGACGAATTTAGTTAGGGCGAATCCCTTCAAATGCATTCTGTAATAAATGACGAATTGCATTTTTTTCGATAGGTTCTGGATTCCAGTACGGATTAGATAATGCAATCTCCGTTGCCTTATCTAGACCAGCTTCGGTTAAACCTAGCTCAGATAATGTAGTAGGTCCTTCTAACTCAGAAACGAGATCGAATAGTGCATTTGCAGCGGTACTTTCAGTTGCGCCTAATGCTCGTTTAATTCGCTCCATTGCCTCAGGTACTGCTTTTTCGTTGTACGCGATTGCATGAGGAAGGACGACAGTATGTGTTTGTGCATGTGGTAAGTTGAAGCTTCCACCCAACGTATGGCAAAGTTTATGATGAATAGCCATACCAACATTACCTAAGACATATCCACACAACCAAGCACCATACAAACACAAGCTACGTGCTTCAATATCTTGATCATTTTTCTTAAGAAGTCTTAACCCATCAGCTAATGCACGAATCCCTTCTTCAGCCAGTAAAGACATAATAGGATTACCATTTTGGGCATACAAACCCTCAGCTGCATGAGCTATTGCATTTATCCCACTGGTGATGGACATATCAAGAGGTAAGCTTAAAGTTAGTTCAGGATCATAAATCACTGTTTTCGGCAGGACTCTTGGATCTTTACCTGTTTTCTTGATCCCATTTTCAGTGATTCCATATACAGGTGTCATTTCTGAACCTGCATAAGTTGTCGGGATAGCAAGTATTGGTAGATCATACTCAAGAGCAATTGCTTTACCTAAACCTGTAGTTGAACCGCCACCCACTGCAATTGCACAGTCAGCCCCCAATTCTCTCGCTACAGCTACTGCTTCTTTCGCTGTTTCTACTGGTACATGCATGACAGCCTTAGGAAAAATACCAACAGAAGCACTTCCGAGTAATTCTGATATTTTCTCAGCTAGTCCAACCTGTTCAGGTGTTGATAGGATTAATGCCTTTTTTGCACCTAAAGCCTCTATTTCAGCCTTTAAATTTTTGAGGGAACCTGCTCCAAAAATTACTCTGCTCTGAGGGATGTCATATATAAACTCATTTTTCATTTCAAATATCCTTATGGCAATGGCGTAGGCTGATAGGCATAGAAAAGCCATGCGCTGTTTTCTTTTCTCCAAATGGCTAAAGACTTATTCTTTAGGTTTTTTTGAATATTTCCAGCAACTAACTCTGAATGCATTTCACCAAAAACAAGTGCAACATCACCAATAATTTGAATTTTAGAAATTGGGTGTTCAATCCATTTATAATCATAGAAACCACCAAATAACTTATCTAAATACGACTCTTTAGAATCAGTAATTCCACTAGTATGGGTATAAGTCATTTCAGGATGGGCCAGTTTGGCAAAATCCTCATAGCGTCTTTCAACGATTGCATTGAACCGCTCATCTTCCAGATTTTTAATTAAAATATCGTCCATTTGATTAACAGCACTCTATATAACTCAAGATACAATTAATCCTAACTTTAAAAAAAAAAGTAAAAAACAACGATTTAGGAAATTATATTTTCAAAAATGAAAGAATAATAAATATATAAAAAACGTAAAATAAAACATAAGCTTAAAAATCATACCAACTGTTATTAGCGATATTAATTTCTACAATTCATTCACTTATTTACTGAACTCTTAGTTCTTAGAAATAATTATATAATCAATATTCAAATATTAAAAAGGACCCCAATATGGATCCTTTCTAATTCACTCCCTCTCGAGTAAAACTAGGTCACTACTCTTTCAATAATGACCGCAATTCCTTGTCCCACACCAATACACATTGAACACAGGGCATAAGTACCACCCGTTTGTTCCAATTGATTCAGTGCAGTCGTCACCAAACGTGCACCTGAAGCACCGAGTGGATGACCAATCGCAATCGCACCACCATTTGGATTCACTTGCGTCGTATCGTCTGCCAGACCTAAATCACGGGTCACTGCTAGTGCCTGTGCAGCAAAAGCTTCATTCAGTTCAATCACATCCATCTGTTCGATTGTGAGATTGGCTTGTTTGAGGAGCTTCTTAATCGCAGGGGCTGGGGCAAAGCCCATGATGCGAGGTTCTACACCCACAGCAGTAGACGCAATAATCTTGGCACGTGGTTTAAGCTGGTACTGTTCAACGGCTTGTTCTGAAGCGATCAGTACAGCAGCCGCACCGTCATTGATGCCTGACGCGTTTCCCGCTGTGACGGTGCCTTCTGCTGTGACGACTGGCTTCAGTTTAGCCAAACCTTCTAATGTGGTCGATGCACGAGGATGTTCATCCGTGTCGATCACAATCGGATCTCCCTTACGCTGCGCAATGCTCACAGGGATGATCTCGTGTTTAAAAAAGCCTTGAGCTTGCGCGGCTGTTGTGCGCTTTTGACTCGTCAAGGCAAACTGGTCTTGATCTGCACGATCAATATTAAATTGTTGTGCCACGTTTTCAGCGGTTTGCGGCATGGTGTCTACACCATACATCGCTTTGAGCTTAGGATTGATAAAACGCCAGCCCATGGTGGTGTCTTCAATCTTTTGGCTACGGCCATATGCTGTTTCTGATTTACCCATGACAAAAGGTGCGCGAGACATACTTTCGACGCCACCTGCAATGATTAAATCCGCTTCGCTGGCTTTAATCGCACGGGCTGCCATCGCAATCGCATCTAGTGATGAGCCACATAAGCGATTCACAGTCGTGGCAGGAACTTCAACGGGTAAACCTGCAAGTAATGCCGACATACGACCCACATTACGGTTGTCTTCTCCCGCTTGGTTGGCGCAGCCATAGATCACGTCATCGACTTGGGTCCAATCTACACTGGGATTACGTTGCATTAAGGCTTGAATCGGCACTGCGCCCAAGTCATCGGCACGTACTGGAGCGAGCCCACCTGCATAACGTCCAAATGGGGTGCGGATGGCATCGATAATATACGCATTTTTCATATTTCACTTTCCCTTTGAATCCCCCTAAAGCCCACTTTGATAAAGGGGACTTTCTCTGGGAGTATTCTTTTCTTTCTTCAATCCATTCCGTGTAGCTCCTCCCTTTTAAAAAGGGTGAGAAGCACTGCTTCGCAAGAGGGATTTAAGGAGATTTCATCCGTTAATTCTGTTGTGTCGAATCCACTAAAGTTGCACCCGTCATGGCCTGCAATTCTGCAAAGCTTAAACCGTCGACTTTCTCAATCACTTTTAAACCCTCTGCGGTGACATCAATCACACACAGATCCGTGTAGATCCGATCCACACATTTCAGCCCTGTTGCTGGATAAGTCAGTTCCGCCACAATCTTCGGTTCACCTTGTTTAGTGGTATGGTCAGTGGTGATAAACACTTTCTTGGCACCGACGGCTAAATCCATGGCACCACCGACTGCTGGAATGGCATCAGGTGCACCGGTATGCCAGTTGGCTAAATCACCATTGGCTGCCACTTGAAAGGCACCCAGAACTGCAATATCTAAGTGTCCACCACGCATCATGGCAAAAGAATCCCCATGATGGAAAAAGCTACCACCTTGCAGCATGGTCACATATTCTTTACCTGCATTGATCAGCTCAGGATCTTCTTCACCTGCGGCTGGTGGTGGCCCAAAAGCCAATAAACCATTTTCAGAATGCAGGAACACGTCTTTGTCGCTTGGAAGGTAGCTGGCAATCTTGGTCGGTAAGCCAATACCGAGATTGACATACGCACCATCGGGAATATCTTGTGCCACACGTTCTGCAATTTGGTTACGGCTGAGTTTTTGATAGCTCATGATGTTCTCCCGATTACACAGCAACAGGTTCAGGTTGAACCTGCACCACGTGTTGAACAAAAATACCTGGGGTGATGATGTGTTCAGGGTCTAACGCCCCCAGTTCCACCACTTCAGAGACTTGCGCAATGGTTACACCTGCGGCCATGGCCATAATCGGGCCAAAGTTACGTGCCGATTTGCGGTAAACCAGATTGCCCCAACGGTCGCCTTGCTGCGCTTTAATCAAAGCGAAGTCAGCTTTGATTGGATATTCCAGTACATAATCTTTACCGTCGATGTGACGGGTTTCTTTGCCTTCGGCCAATAAGGTGCCGTAGCCTGTTGGGGTGAAGACTGCACCGAGTCCCATACCTGCGGCTTGAATACGACAGGCTAAATTGCCTTGAGGCACCAGTTCCAATTCGATTTTGCCTGCACGATAGAGTTCATCGAAGACCCAAGAGTCGGACTGACGCGGGAACGAACAAATGACTTTTTTCACGGCACCGGCTTTGAGTAATTTAGCCAGACCATAGTCGCCATTACCAGCATTGTTGCTAACGATGGTAAGGTCTTTAATGCCGAGTTGAATTAAGCCATCGATCAGTTCAGCAGGTTGTCCTGCTGTACCAAAACCACCGATCATGATGGTTGAGCCGTCGGTGATTTGGGAGAGCACTTCCTCAATAGAAGCCGCAGTTTTATTAATCATTATGCAGCCTCTACCTTTTCCTTATTTAAAATGAAATCAAAATCTAAAGTATAGAAAGGCGCATTTTGGTATTCACCATTCGGAGCGGTTCCACTCTCATGTTTTACCCATTCCGCGATAAGCGAAGTTCGTACTCCAAATACTGCATCAGAATCCAAATATTCGCCTGCATCTTTAAATACATGAGTTACCAAACGCTCATAGCCGGGAGCAGAAATCATGAAATGTAAGTGAGCAGGTCTCCAAGGATGGCGATTTAATGCTTCAAGCATTTTTCCTACTGGACCATCATGTGGAATTGGATAAGCTTCGGGAACAATGGTTTGAAAATGATATTTACCATCTTTATCAGCATGGAATACAGCGCGACCTTGGTATTGTTCAAGATGTTCTTTCTGAACATCATAAAAACCTTCATCATCTGCTTGCCAAACTTCAATCTCGGCATTAGGAATAATTTGACCATCTATTCCTTTGATGACACCATTAACAAACCAAGATGTACCTTTAACCCCTTCACTCATATTGCTTCCTAGCTCTAAATGTGGGGCATCTTGAACGTGAAATGGACCAAATACTGTTGCTTCAGTACAGCCAATCGGCTTTTTGTGGTTTTGAGCAATTACTAAAGTGGATAGACCAAGTGTGTCAGATAAAAGAATGAATTCTTGACGCGTTGGACTACAAATTTGCCCAACATCTGTCAGGAACTTCACACCAATTTCCCATTCTTCTTCCGTTAATTGAACTTCACGGGCAAATGAATGAAGATGCTGTACTAAAGAATGCATAACATCCTTTAATCGCTCATTCTGTGTGGAACAATTTCTTTCGATAACAGCTTGCGTGATTGTTCTTTCATCTAAATTTTTCATAATTTTTCCATAAAATGAATCAAACTCCTATATTTCTCATGCTAAGCTGTTAATTATTGAAATAAAATGTTGGTTGAGAAAATCTTTATTTCATATTGGAAATAATAGGAAGGGATTGTATGGACAGATTAACGAGCATGGAGTTATTCGTTGCTGTTGCAGAGCTAGGCACACTCAATAAAGCTGCTGAAAAATTAGATATATCTAATGCGGCCGCAACTAGACATATTGCCGCACTCGAAAGTAGACTCAATGTAAGATTGATTGAACGCAGTACCCGTCGTTTATCTTTGACAACAATAGGACTCGAATATTATAAAAAGTGTAAAGACTTACTTTCCGAAATTGACCAAGCTGAATCCTCAATCAGTTCTGCTGCAGTTGAACCAGAAGGGACTGTGACGATAACTTCCTCAATTTCATTTGCGATTATGCACATCACTCCGTTAATCCCTCAATTTAATAAACTTTATCCTAAAATTAAAATCAATTTGGTTGGTGCTAATCGCTACCATGACATTATTGATAGCAACATCGATATTGCTATCAGGACTCGCGAATTTGAACCTGATTCCAATCTAACTATCCGAAAACTAGCAACTACACACCGAATTTTAGCTGCCTCATACGACTACATTAAACGTAAAGGCAAACCTCAAACTATCGAAGAACTCAAAGATCATGACATTTTGCTCTACAGTCATGCGAATAATCCGAGAATTCTAAGTTTTAGCAAAGATGATGAAATTAAAAATTTTGCATTAGATCCCATTATGGAAACCAATGATGGTCAAATTGTTAGATCAGCCGCTTTGAACGGTGCAGGTATTTTAATTCAACCTCTTTATATTATTTATCAAGATATTGTAGAAGGTAGGCTTATTCCAATTCTAACAGATTGGAAACTTCCAGAACTTACGGTCAATATTGCCTTTCAAAGTAGGCAATTTATGCCGATTAAAAATAGATTATTTATAGATTTCTTAATCGAAGACTTTAAAAACAAAGAATATGAACGTTACTGGAGTTCCATTCAATAACTGCACTTTGAGCTATGGAATATGCCAATCATTTCCCTAAACCATCATTGATATAGCATTCACAAATGATTATTTCAAAATTGAAATAATCATTTCCTTAAAAGTTCTTTATACACATATTAGAAAAAGCTAACTTTCATGTATTCAAAATTGGAAAGTTCTTTACAGGAGTTTTATTTTGCAAAAAGATAAATTAAAAGTTGCGCTTTTAGGTATTACCCACCCGCATACTTCAGGACGAGTAAAAGCACTACAACGTCGTCAAGATATTGAAATTTATGGTGCCGCAGATCATAGCGAACTTTTAAAGCCTTTCTGTGAGGCTTTGAATCTTACTGAACGCACTAAAGAAGACATTTTAAGTAATCCAGATATTGATATCGTTCTAGTTCATTCAAAAAGCTATGAAATGGCTGATTTAACAATCGCTGCATTACAAGCAGGAAAAGCTGTTTTAGTTGAAAAACCAGCTGGCCGAGGTGTAGCAGATACTCAACGCATTGTTGATGCTGTTAATGAATATAATGGCTTTGTTCAGGTTGGTTACTGCTGGCGTTTCGCCCCTTCAATCAACGTAATGCATGATGTTATTCAGCAAGGTAAAATCGGTAAAGTTTTACAAATTCGTGCTCATGCTGGTTGCTCGCACAATGAAGCTGAAACCGCACATATGAGACAGCCTGGCGATCTTGGTGGCGCATTCTTCGTTATTGGTTGTCATTTATTTGACCGCGTACTTCATCATTTTGGTATGCCTAAATCTGTGAATGCACGTATTACCAAATTCAAAGATTTTAAAGGTGAAGAATCTCGCGAAGATGCTGCAGGTGCGATTCTTAACTATGATGATAAAATTGTTGTTGTAGACTTTATGTCTTGGGATGTTCTTCCTTGGACTGAAAGTTGGGATATGACTGCATATGGCACTGAAGGTATTATGTCTTCACGTTCATTACCTTCATCTTACAAACTTTATCAAACTGGTAATATCGAAGGTACTACGGAAGGCTGGACTGAGTGGCATGAGACAAGTTTCCCTGAGATTTGGGCTACGAAGAAAACTGAATACTCTCCAGACATTGCTGAAATCGGTAATCCAGTCTATTTCGATCGTGAATTAAACGCGTTCTTGGATTCGTATCAAAATGGAAAACCATCTCAGGTACCAGCCACTCAAGCTCATAACATTTCTGTTCTACTTGCAGCGTTATTCGATTCTGCAGGTAAAGATGGCACTGAAGTCTTTCTATAATGATTAAATAAAAATGCAACTACTTATAGTTGCATTTTTACTTTTATTTGAGATTTTATGAATAAAGAAATTAGAGTTGTTGCTAAATTAGAAATTCAACGAGAACACATTAATCAAGTTATTGAAGTATTTAAAGAGCTCGTTAATAAGACCCGTAAAGAGTTCGGTTGCTTACAATATGATTTACATCAAGAGGTACATGATCCTGCTACGTTAATCTTTTTTGAGAAATGGAGAACGATGGATGACTTAAATAAACATTTAAAAACAGCGCACTTTATTGCCTGTTTTAAAGAAGTTGGAAGTCTGGTTGAGCATAATGAAACTCGCATTCTAGAGAAAATATAATAGTATATCCAACGTGTCAGTCTGAATATAAATACATAAACTAAAGAATAGTTAAACCTCAACCCTGATATTTATAAAATCACCTTTTAGCATTATAAGATAAGAGGTGATCTTATCTTAAATTTAAATTTCGTGAGTAGATTTTTCAACAAAGAAAGCGATTAATAAAATAAATAATCCACCTAAACTTAATATTGATCCAATCCAGATAGGAGCCAACCACCCCATATCATGTGTCAATACCCAGCCACCTAAAAAAGCACCGAGGGCATTGGCTAAATTAAATGCAGAGTGATTAAGTGAAGCAGCTAATACCTGTGCATCACCTGCAACATTCATAAGACGCATTTGTAGGGTATTACTTAATCCAATAATTATCATTCCGATTGCAAATAAACCAGCAATAGCAGTATAAATGTTATTCATAAAAAAACTCACTAAAATAAATGTGAGTGCAGAACTGATTAAAATACCAATAATAGTTTTATTTAGATTTTTATCAGCGAAATGGCCAGCTAACAGCCCTCCGATCACCATTCCAACTCCCCAAATCGCAAGTGCAATAGGGACGATTGAAATATCGGCATGAGTATATTCAGTGAGGATTGGAGAAATATAGGTGTATACAGAAAACATCCCACCAAATCCAACAGACCCAACAGCTAGGGTCAACCACATATTGATGTTTCTAAGACCTGCTAATTCATTCTTTATACTTGCTGTTTTATGAACAGGAATATTAGGAACAAAAATGATAATCGCAATAAGTGTGATAAAGGCGATTGTAGCTGAAACTTCAAATCCTGATCGCCAACCAAATTGTTGCCCCATCCACGTTGCCAAAGGAACTCCAACGACAGTCGCGGTGGTGAGTCCCATCATCATGAAAGCAACTGCTGTAGATCGCTGCTTAGGGTTTGCAAGTTGAGCCGCGACCAAGGCACCTACACCAAAATATGCGCCATGTGGTAACCCTGCAATAAATCGGGATAATAATACTGTTTCTGGGGTCTGAGCTAAAGCTGTAAAAGCATTTGCAATACCGTAAAACAACATGAGTATAAGGAGTAAAGTCTTACGAGGAAGCTGGGCACACAAGATAGCAATAATGGGAGCACCAATCACCACGCCTAAGGCATAAGCACTGATAAAATAACCAGCATCAGGAATAGAGACCTGTAAATCTTCCGCAATTTCCTGAATTAGGCCCATAGCTACAAATTCAGTTGTACCGATACAAAATCCTCCAATTGCAAGAGCGAAGATAACGGCAAAAAGTGAATATGAGTGAGGTAAAGTAGGATCTGATGTCATAATAATAAAAGAGAATATTGAATTATAGTTTAAAGATAAAACGGGCCTAGAAAGTTAATTCTTAAATCCACACAAGCTATCAGCAAGTTTTGGATAGCATTCTCGAATTATGTATTGATTCAACATAATGCTTTCAAAACTGTTACACCTCTTTTTTAAATTCGCCGAGCTTTAATTAAATATTTTATAAACAAAATAAAATCGACACTTATAAACCCCAATAGTTTAAAAATTACTATTGGGGTGAAAGCTATTAAGCTGTTACAAAATCGAATGCACTAATTGTTGTCTCATAAGCCCGTTTTGCCATCTCATCAAGCGGAAGCACTCGATGCTCCTGTGAAATCAACTCAACGCCATAATACGGCTGGTTAAAGCCCGCTTTCTTAATTTCATTTAAGAACAATGGGATGTCATATGATCCTTGACCACAAAGTTTTCGATGGTGTGTAGAGTCGTTAAATAAATCACCTTGAACTTCATCTGCAGCATCATTCAATTCAACTGATTTAATTAAGTGTGCTGGTACCATACTAATTTTTTCAAAATCAATATTACCACGTGCTAAATGCCAGATATCTAAGCACAATCCACCATTAGCATCACCAGTATCAACGACTTTCAAGCCATCTTCTAATGTAGCTAAACGCGAGAATGGCATAATTTCTAGAGCTACATTTGCATTCACTTGAGCCACTTCTTTACACAGCTTAGAGAATTCCTCAGCCATGTTTTCCAAGCTATTTGGAGAATTTTCAAATGGCTTAGCACCAATTTTTAAATTACACATTCCAAGCTCTGCACCAAGCTCAATCATTTTAGAACGCTCATAGTCAGAGACTTTACGAGCATCGCCAGTTAAATACCAATCTAATAAAATTTCTAGTTCGAAATATTTAATATCGTTGTCTTTAAATAACTGACGGATTGTAGCTACACTATTTTGCTCAAGTGTTGCTTGCAAATCGCTAAGTACAAGGCCAATTCCTTTCCAACCTGCTTTAGACGCTGCTTCAACACGCTGCTGTAATGTAAATGGGCTAATTTCTGTTGGAGCACCCGGGTATACATTTCCAGCTAATGTCCAATAAGCTGCTAATAAATATGGTTTGTTCATAAAATATTTCCTTTAATTTGTATTACGAAAATTATGCTTTCGAAAATTTATATCCAGTAAGATCTTGAGTAATTGCACACCAGCAAATTAGTGCATAACAAATTGCAGGAACAATAAACGCTGTAGAAATGCTTGTTATATCTGAAAGATAGCCCATAACTAGAGGTAAAATCGCACCACCAACAAACATCGTCACCATCAAAGATGCAGCCATTTGTGATTTTTTACCTAAACCGCGGACACCCATAGAGAAGATTGTTGGATATAGCGTAGATTTGAATAAGAACATACAGATAAGAACTACAACTGAAATATATTGATAGCCCAACATCACGAATAAGCATGCCAATACACAAACTGAACTATTAAAGATCTGTAGCTTTCTCGGATCGATATACTTCATTACGAAGATACCTAAGAAGCGACCACTCATATAACAGAACATAGCCATAGATAGGAAATATGCTGCTTTAGCTGGAGTGATGCCATCCCAATGCTCAATGACATAATTGATAAAGAATGCACCGATACCAAAATGCGCACCGTTATAACAAAATTGTGAAAGCATCGCTTTACGCACATTTTTATTCTTTAATAACGGAACATTTTCATAAACTGTATCTTCTGGACGCGGCTCAATATTATTTTCATCCTGATGATTAGCTTCTGGCAATCTGATCGAAATCATATAGCCCACGACACAAACTACAAGAATGGAAAGCATCACATAAGTTAATGTTGCTGGTTCGACATAGAATCCTGCAACAGTCCCAGCAGGAATGAAGAACACAGCTCCACCTACTAATGGTCCGCACATACCGCCCATTCCACCAAAAGCTTGAGCTAATGTTAAGCGACGCGTAGCATCTTTTGGATCACCCAATTTAGTGGCATATAAGTTACATACAATCTCAAGACAAGCTAAACCTGATGCTAAAATAAAAATTGCGGTTAAAAATGCTGAGAAAGTACCTACCATCGCAGCAGGAACGAAACCCATACATCCAGTAGCAAAGAGTAATAAACCAATAATAATCGAGTTTCTATAGCCAAATCGCTTCATCAGCAACCCAACAGGTATAGCTGACAAGAAGTAAGCACCTAAGTATGCTGTCTGAATAAAAGCTGACTGACCATGTGAAATATGGAAGACATCCTGAAAGTGTTTGTTTAAAACATCTAATAATGTATGTGAGAAAGCCCACATGAAATTAAAAGCAGTGACTAAAATCAGCGTTGCTTTTATCGAGATAGCTTTCTTACTCACAGGTAGTTCTGTGATTTTACTTAAACTTGCGTCCATTGCGAGTTTCCTTGTAAACAGGTAATACTTCCCTATTAAGTATGATAATCCATACTTAATAGGTTGATTTTGTTTTCTGAGTTGCTTAATTCAGTTAAATGTTACGAATTAAGCGGCAAGAGACTTTGAAGGGCCTTCAGGATTTACAACGATTGCTTTATTGGTTTCAACGGACTCCATTGCACATACAGCTAGGTAGAGTGCTTGTAATCCATCAAATAAATTCGTAGGGAATTCTTGACCAGCAACAAGGCAAGAAACGAATACATCGAATTCTTTGCGGTAAGAGCCAACATAACGCTCTAAGAAGAAGTTTAATAAAGGTTGCTGAGACCCTGTGAAGTCTTGAGTATATTTCTTAAGCGTAGAAGGTCTATGGTTCTGAGTTTTCAATAGACCTTGTGAACCTAATACTTCAATACGTTGGTCATAACCGTACACTGCTTCACGACAGTTATTGATAATACATTGTTTACCAGATTTAGTTTTCAAGGTAATACTACAAGTATCGTAGTCATTAATTGTTGCTAACTCTTCATCTACTAATCGGCTTGCTGTAGCAAAAATTTCTACTGGCTCTTCACCAAGAATATGTCGAGCTGTATCAAAATCATGAATTGTCATGTCTTTGAAAATGCCACCAGAAGTTTTCATATACTCTACTGGCTGCATGCCTGGATCACGGCTTGTGATAATGACTTGGCGAACATCACCAATTTCATTGTTCAAAATTGCATTTTTGATTGCAATCGTGTCTTCATCAAAACGACGATTAAATGCCAACATCACTTTACCATTGTGGCTTTGGATTTCTTCAACAGCTGTGATTGAACGTTGGAAATCTAAATCGATAGGTTTTTCACATAATACTGGCTTTTTATGTTTAACCGCATGTAGCATTAAATCAACATGTAGATCAGTTGCTGTAGCGATTACAACTGCATCAATATCATCGCGAGTGATTGCTTCATAATAGTCATAACCAGCTTCGCAATTTAACTCATTTGCTAATTTATCTACGCCTTCTTTCCAAGGATCAGCAATAAGTTTAAGTTCACATTGTGTATTTAAAAATGCACTCTTAGAATGGATCTGAGCGATGCGTCCCGCACCTAGAATTGCTACTTTTAACATACAGATACTTCCTTTTAATAACGATACTTCAAAAATTACTTATTCTTGATAATTCTTAGGTTATACAAGCCAATTTTGAAAGAAAATAGCGATTTCTAAAAACACTTTTTCATTTTTGAAATTAATCCCGCACCCCACTTATCACTTTTAAACCTGAATTAAAACCCCTTTATTTTTCCTAAATTTGAAAAAAACATTTTCAATATTTGACATTTTTTTCCAATTTTTACGCTTCTATACTCCAAGTCAATTGATAAAAACCATGCCCAATACTCAAACATTGGAAAAATTCTGATTAATCGACAGGAACGTCGAAAAAGGATGAGGAGAAATGGATTAAGGAAAATTGAAATATGGAGAGATGTATCAAGTCATGCTTTTAATACTTTAGTTTTACACATGCAACGGAGTTTAGCTCAATCAATCGCTGTAAAAACAAAGCATTAGGCTCAAATAACTTGATCACTCATCTGAATGAGATATTCAGATCCAAGAATGAATATTCACACACCTAACGTATGCCCTCCCAAGGGCTGTTAAATCACAAGCAATCTTGCAGTTTTTAAATGGAATTTAAAAAGTATCTGCAGATGTAAATCATGCTTAAAATTGAAGGAAACATGCAATGAAAATGTATAAAACACTCACTACTTCTGTCGCTACTCTTGCCTTAGCCACTTTTGCAAATTGCACTTTCGCAGCAGGTGAACTAATCGGTATCGCCTTGCCAAATAAAACAGAAGCACGTTGGATTATGGATGGGAACAATATTGTCAAAAATCTGAAAGCTAAGGGTTATAAAACAGATTTGCAATATTCAACGCTTGATGTACCTACGCAAATTTCTCAAATAGAGAACATGATTACTGCAGGTGCCAAAGTTCTAGTGGTTGCCCCAGTTGATGGTGCGACGGTTTCGAATGTATTAAGCAAGGCAAAAAAGAAAGGTATTAAGGTCATTTCATACGATAAATTGATTATGAAAACCAAAGATGTGGACTACTACGCCACATTTGATAATTATCAAGTTGGTGTATTACAAGGTACCTCTATTGTTAAAAAACTTGGGTTAGATACAGGCAAAGGTCCATTTAACATCGAACTATTTGCTGGCTCTTTAGATGACAACAATGCCCATATGTTTAATGCAGGTGCGATGTCAGTTTTGAATCCTTATATCACCAAAGGCAAACTTGTCGTGCGTAGTAAGCAAACTACTCTTGCTAAAGTTGCGACCCTGCGTTGGGAAGGTGCCACAGCGCAAGCGCGTATGGATAACTTATTAAGTGCCTTTTACGGTGGTACCCGTGTAAATGCTGTTTTAGCACCAAATGATAATCTCGCGACTGGTATTATCTCTTCTCTTAAAGGTGTCGGTTATGGTCGTAATAATCAGCCAATGCCAATAATTACAGGTCAAGACGCTCAACCAGCCAACATCAAAGCCATTATCAAAGGTGATCAAACATCAACAGTATTTAAAGATACTCGTTTATTGGCTAGTGCTGCCGCGAATATGGTTGATGCAATCATTAAAGGTCAAACCGTTCCTGTAAACAACACTAAATCCTATAACAATGGCGCTAAAATTGTCCCAACCTACCTAGTTAAACCTCAATTAGTTGATAAAAATAACTGGAATGCGGTTCTTGTAAAATCTGGTTATTACACAGCCAATCAACTGAAATAAGTTATCAAAAATTCAATAACTTAAACCTTAATCAGTAAAAGTTTAGGCGATTAAAAACAGATATATGTTGGTCGGTAATCACTGACCAACAGAGGATTGCTGTATGGAAACAATACTAGAAATGCGTGGCATCAAGAAGTGTTTTGGACATGTTCAAGCACTTAGTCATGTTGATATGGTTGTCAAAAAAGGAGAAATTCACGCAATTTGTGGTGAAAATGGTGCTGGTAAATCCACATTAATGAAAGTGTTGAGTGGTGTTTATCCTCATGGTTCTTATGATGGCCAGATCTTTTATCAAGGTGAAGAACAGAAATTTTCTGATATTCATGACAGTGAAGAAAAAGGAATTATCATTATTCATCAAGAGCTTGCTCTTGTCCCAATGTTATCCATCACTGAAAATATTTTTTTAGGGAATGAACAGTCCCAATTAGGCATTATTAACTGGAATAGTTCTTATCAAAAAACTAAGCAGGTACTGGCTAAAGTAGGTTTATCCGATTCACCAGACACTTTAATAAACGATCTTGGGATTGGTAAACAGCAGCTCGTCGAGATTGCAAAAGCATTATCAAAAGAAGTCAAACTGCTAATTTTGGATGAACCGACAGCAAGTTTAAATGACAATGATAGTGACAGACTACTGACCCTTCTTTTAGAGCTTAAGGCTCAAGGCGTTACATCTATCATTATCTCACATAAGCTAAATGAAATTTCAAGAGTAGCGGATAGTATCACGATCATACGAGACGGCTCTTCAGTAGATTACCTAAATTGTCGAGAAGAAGACGTAAGCGAAGATCGCATCATTAAGGCAATGGTCGGTCGGGATATGGAAGATCGTTACCCCCCAAGAACGCCAAATATTGGTGAAATATTATTTGAAGTCAAAGACTGGCATGTTGATCACCCAAATCATGCTGCACGTGAAGTCATCAAAGGTATCAGTATAAATGCACGTAAAGGTGAAATAGTAGGAATTGCAGGACTCATGGGCTCTGGTCGTACAGAACTTGCAATGAGTATCTTTGGAAAATCTTATGGTAAGAATATTCGCGGCAATGTCTCTATTCACGGTAAGTCCATTGATGTATCTACTGTCAGAAAAGCCATTGATAACGGTCTGGCTTATGTAACAGAAGATAGAAAAGGATACGGCCTATTACTCGAAGAGAGTATTAAAAAGAATATCTCTTTAGCGAACCTTTCTGGCATCTCAAACAAATTGGTAGTCAATGATTATCGAGAGACAAACACTGCAAATGATTTTAGAAGCAAGTTGCGAATTAGAAGTGCTGATGTAGAACAGCATACGGGCAACTTGTCAGGTGGAAATCAGCAAAAGGTCGTGATTAGTAAATGGTTATTCACAGCACCAGATGTCCTCATTCTTGATGAACCCACACGAGGTGTTGATGTTGGTGCCAAGTATGAAATTTACACGATTATTGATCAAGTCGTCCAAGAAGGTAAATGCATAATCATGATCTCTTCCGAAATGCCCGAGTTATTAGGCATGTGTGATCGGATTTATGTCATGAACGAAGGAAAGATTGTTGGTGAGTTTCTGGCAAAAGATGCGAATCAAGAAGCCATTATGCGATCTATTATGAAGAATGGAGAGAACGAAAATGAACAATACTAATAGCGCAGAAATTTCCAACAAAATTAATGGTAAAGCAAATAAAGGATTCCCTGCTAACTTCTTAGCACATGGCTTGAAAGAATATGGCTTGTTATGTGCATTGATTATTATTGTGACCTTTTTCCAGTTTGCAACCAATAATGTTTTACTACAGCCTTTAAACCTAACGAATTTGATCTTGCAAAACAGCTATATCGTTATTATGGCACTTGGCATGCTCATGGTCATTGTAAGTGGGCAAATTGATCTCTCCGTCGGATCAGTCGTCGGCTTAACTGGTGCTTTAGCCGCTAGCCTTATGGTCACACATGAAATGCCTTTTGTACCCGCAATGTTTATTTGTATTTTTGCAGGTGCAGTCATAGGAGCAATTCAAGGATACTGGGTTGCATATTGGAAAGTACCATCCTTTATTGTTACTTTAGCAGGGATGCTTGTTTTCCGTGGACTGACATTAATTTCACTTGATGGCCAATCAGTAGGTCCATTTGAAGATGGTTTTAATGCTTTTAGTTCAGGCTTCATTCCAGACTTTTTTGGAATCGAAGGCATCCATACTACTTCCCTGCTCGTCGGGGTAGTGGTTAGTGTTGCATTTTTTATCTTTGAACTACGTCAACGTAAACAAGCTGCATTACATGGAATTGAAAATAGTTCAATGGTGCTGTTTGTTTTGAAAAATGTAGCATTGAGTGCAGTAATTATCGCATTCTCATACTTATTAGCCCTCTATCAAGGTATGCCAATTGTCTTGATTATTATGGGAATTTTAGTAGCATTCTATACGTTCATCATGAACAAAACGACTATTGGGCGTCGCATCTATGCTGTTGGTGGAAATGCTAAAGCAGCGAAACTCTCAGGTATTAAAACTGAGCGTGTTATTTTCTTCGCCTTTGTAAATATGGGAATTCTTGCTGCTTTTGCAGGGCTAATTTTTGCAGCACGTTTGAATAGTGCGACGCCAAATGGTGGCTATGGATTCGAATTAGATGTAATTGCTGCATGCTTTATTGGTGGCGCATCTGCTTCAGGTGGTGTAGGTAAAGTATTTGCAGTTGTGATTGGTGCATTTATTATGGGCGTCATGAACAATGGTATGTCAATTATGGGGATTGGAGTTGACTACCAACAAGTGATCAAAGGATTAGTATTACTTGGTGCTGTTCTTATCGACGTTTATACCAAAAATAAGGGATGAGTTAATGGTCTTTGATGTATTTTCAATCGCATCAAAGACCACAATATAAATTTAGAAAATCTATCTAATAATTTTAAGTAAACCTAATTATTCCCATAATAATGCATAATTATTTTTCTAATATTAGTTGAGATGGTGGCAGCTGAACTAAAGATATAAAATTTTGATTTATAAAACTTCATTCTAGATTTTTTATACTTATAGACCCTATTATGATCCAATCTAAATTTTCAAGCTCTTATCCAATATTTGGGTTGCTTAGAATAGAGAAATAACTTTTTAAACCTAATAAGAAATAGTTCATGAAGCTTTAGAGTTCAATCTGGAATGTGAAAAATTATGAATACTGAGCAATTATCAAAAACATCTTTTAGTTCTGATTTTTTGAATAAATCTCTCTTACGCCCTACAACTGAGAAAAATTGTTCTTGCTATGTTCTTCCAGGATTTACGCTGTCAGAAAATGCTGTGAGTCATGAGCGAGCGATAATCGTTGATATTGCTGCAGCCTTATTTGGGATGAAATACCCCTTCGAGCAGCTTATTCTTCAATTTTCAAAAAGCAATACTGACAATCAAACTGAAATGGATAAATTTTTCTTTTTAGTTAAACAACCCGAGCATACGTTAGATACAACTTTCCATCATGATATTCAAAAAATTTGTCATTATTTTCAAATTAAACCGAACTGTTTTATTGAATTCACAGACAACCAAACCACTCTCTCTATTTCAGATCTCAATGTAGTTAAAAAAGTGAATGACGAAACGCAAAAGGTTACAGATTTACTCATGACTGAGTTTTGGCCATTGTTTAAAGATCAGCATCAACAGATTCTAGATATTCGTTCTGCTAACGAAACTGAGGCCGTGAGTAAGCTACAAACCAACTTCGGCAGGCTGGCACGCCAACTCAAAGCCAATCAGATTTTAGAGCAGTTAAAAACCAAAAATAATTCATACGAAACCAAGCGACCTTAATTGTCGCTTGGCAGTGAAAAACCATAGATCATAATTTACTAATTAGTTAATATATCAGGAGAAAGTATAAAGAAAACAAACTGAGGACACTGTTATTTCCACTTTAGAAAAAGCAATTATTTTTGCAACTGAACAGCACCAGGGACAGTTAGATAAAGCAGGTAAGAACTATATTCTTCATCCATTACGGATCATGCATAAAGTACAAGATACCGATGCAAAAATCGTAGCGGTACTACATGATGTTTTGGAAGATACACCGACTTCTGCTGAAGATCTACTCGCACTTGGCTTTAGTACCAATATTGTTAATGCCGTTCTAGCAGTTACTAAAAAAGACGGTGAAAACCGCTTTCAAGCAGTACAGCGTACTGTAAAAAATCCAATTTCTTGCACGGTAAAGCTGGCTGATTTAAGTGACAATATGGACTTATCTCGATTGGCGAATATTTCAGTAAAAGATCTTGCACGACTACGCCAATATTCAAACGTTAAAGATATTTTATTAAGCGCACAAAGTATTCATAAACATATTTATTGCTTAGATATCAATCAGGATTATCCAAAATTTGATTATCAAAATGCTCTGCAAAATTTTCAATATTTACTTAATGTGATGTTCGACTATCAACATAAAATTGGCGGCGTAAATATCGGCAGCCCACAAGAGTGGTGGATCTTATTTGAAGATGCCAGTGCATATTTTGCCTACTGTAAACGCAAAGGTTTTTCACCTCTAAAGAGTGTTTATTTGCGTTTAGTGAATGAAACTGATCTGAATTATTTTTCAGGTGTTTTTCAAGATGATACCAGTCAAAAACTCTTCCAAGACATGTTTAAATCTTTTCTACAATTTCATTTCAAAAAGGATTCAGAATGATCATTAAAGAGAATCTATATATAGAGGACTTACACTATATCCTTAGATTCAATCATCACGATTTTTCCTTTTATTTAGACCGCCCTCCCCGTACTCGATTAAACATTAATTTTAAGAAACATCCAGAAATGGCCCTATTTCGGGATGACCCTATTTATGAAGATGTAAATTTAAAACTCCCCGCTTTAAAAATTTTCAACCTCGTTAGCCGACGTATCGAACAACTCATTTATAAATACAAAATCCAATATTGGACTTTTAGTGCGACTTCAATGAAAAAAGCAGATGTTTATGAAAAGCTTTTGGCGCGCTGGATGGCACGTACCTCTATGCCCTTTCGGTATGACCGTTTAGGGCAAAATTTTTATGTTTATTTACAGAATAATTTTTAGCATAAAGCTTAGAGGTACGTTCTGACAATTAGAACTCTTTAAAAAAACTTCACTCTGAAGTCATATCACTTTATTAAATGTGAGAGCTGATCACCTTATTTCAGAGCTAAGATAGTGAAACATTTCTATTTCTCTTAAAGTTTTCAGCCTGCTCAAATATCTCTTTATAGACTTCACGTCGATCAATAGGTGGATAGCCCCACTCATCTAGCAACACCATTAGATCAAACTGTAATTCAGCTTTGATATCTTCTCGCTTGTTCCAGTCGGTGTATTTTGCCTTGTCATCGATGATCTCTTTCACTTCTTTAGAAAGCTCCAATAATTTATCTTCTGGATAAGTGAAATCATATTTATGAGCTAATGATATCAAGATATCGTAAAAGGCTTTTTCTTCGAAATCTATCCCCATCTTGCCGAATGATACCATCTCTTCACGAAGCTCGTTATACAGCTTGATAATCTCATCAGAAAAGTCTCCGATTACCTTAACCTGAAGTACATCTTGCTCATCACGCTCGTTATATTTCTCAACAAGAGCATTCATTTTCTTACTGAAATCGATACCCTTAATCTTATTGGTCTTTTTGAGTTCACCAATCGCCTTAGCGAGTAATTGCTGAAGCAATTGCAGCTTAGTGTTTGGCTGTTTAATTACCTCCAGCTTAGCGAGATAATCTTCATCAAAGATATCGATCTCACCATCCGTACTATCACCAAGCTTAAATATTTCTTCTACTCCATCACTAATCAGAGCATTTTTCACTAGGTCACGTACTTTTTGATTCATCTGTTCAACGTCAGGTGCACCACCAGTAGTAATTTTAAAGATGATGGTACGTACGGCTAAGTAGTAATGAATTTTGTCTTTATGTGCTTTGGTTAAATCTTCGCTACCTACACAAATATCATAAGCAGATTTAAGACGCTTGGTTAAATCCATAAAGGTTTTTTCAAATTTCTTGGTCCGCAAAGCATAGTCAGCTGAAGCATTTAAACAATGCAGCTGCTCAAGTGGTGTACCACTGTAATAAAGTTTGGAATCGAATTTATAATATAAGTTATCGAGTAAGCTCAAGTGGTCTTTCACAACAACGACAGACTTTTGAATATCTTCTAAGTCCTGAATTTGACTACCCGTGTAATGTGAGAGGGCAAGGTTCATCTGCTTCTTAATACCGATATAATCGACTACTAAGCCGCTTTCTTTGCCTTCAAATTTTCGGTTTACCCGAGAGATAGTTTGAATCAGATTGTGCTTTTGTAATGGCTTATCAATATAGATGGTATCAAGAAACGGTACATCAAAGCCTGTTAACCACATATCCACCACGATAGCTATTTTGAAGTTTGATTTGCCATTTTTAAACTGACGATCCAGCTCTTTACGGTAGTCTTTATTTCCAAGCCTATCCCACATGCCTTTTTCATCATCCTTGTTCCGAGTCATGACCATTTTGACTCGTTCCATTGGCATGACCTTTTTCTGCTCGCTTTCAGATAAAGTTGAGCCTTCTTCACATGCTCTTACCTCATTCCATTCAGGACGCAGCTCAATGATGTCTTTATACAACTGATAGGCAGCTTCACGGCTACTACAGACAAACATCGCCTTGCCTTTTTGAGTCGTGCCCTCACTAACACGGGCTTCATAATGCTCAACAAAGTCTTCTGCTATTGCTTTAATACGGTCTGGGTCACCCAATATGGTAGACATACTCGCCATGGTCTTTTTGCTTTTTTCAATCTGGTATTCGTTTGCACCAGCTTCTGCACTTTCTTTGTAGTATTTTTCTACCTCATCAAGCTGGCGACCATCTAGTAAAACTTTGGCAGCTCGACCTTCATAAACAATCCGTACAGTGATTTCATCAAATACGGACTCAACCATGGTGTAGCTATCGACCACTGCACCAAACACTTCCAGGGTGGCGTCAATTGGTGTGCCTGTGAAGCCCACGTAAGTAGCATTGGGTAAAGAGTCATGCAAATATTTAGCAAAGCCGTAGGTCTTTTTGACACTGTCTTCTGTGAAAGTAATCTTTTGCTCTAAGTTCACTTGACTGCGGTGCGCCTCATCCGAGATACAGATGACGTTAGAACGTTCGGTCAGTAGTGCTAAATCTTCAGTAAACTTGTGAATGGTCGTCAAGAACACACCGCCACTTTTACGACCTTTAAGCTGTTCACGCAGCTCAACACGACTTTCCACACTAATGATGCTTTCGTCGCCCACGTAGGTTTTAGCATTTGTAAAAATTCCAGCAAGCTGATCATCCAAATCTGTTCGGTCAGTGATTAAGATAATAGTTGGACTACCCAGTTCGACATCTTTCATCAACAAGCGTGCCAAAAACAGCATGGTAAAACTCTTACCACAGCCTGTAGCACCAAAGTATGTACCACCCTTACCATCTCGCAATTTATCCACATCAACCAATCTGCCCTGATCATCAACCAGCTTCATATGTTGCTTAATATTGGCATATAGCTTGGTTGCGGCATAATACTGCGGATAACGACAGACGATCTTCTCATCTTTGCTTGAGGTATCAGGTATATAGATATAGTTACGGATGACATCGACCAAGCGCTCTTTATTGAATAAGCCGCTGATCATGGTCAATAGTGAATTGATACCATCTTTTTCAAGCTTCTCTTCACCTGTCACTTTGCGCCAAGAATAGTAGAATTCATACGGAGCAAAGAAAGATCCCATCTTCGAGTTGACCCCGTCACTAATAACGCATAGGGCGTTATATTTAAATAGCTCTGGAATATCCCGTTTATAACGGGTGGTCAGTTGTTTGTAGGCATCAAACATGGTGGCATCTTCACGAATGGTGCTCTTAAACTCAAACACCACCAGTGGTAGGCCGTTGATATAGAGAATGCCATCAGGAATACGCAGCTCATAGCCTTGTATCTCCATTTGGCTGACGATGCGATAACAATTACTATCAATTGAGCTGTCACCAATCACATCATAGTCGATCAACTGGATGTATAAATCTTTCTGCGTGTGATCTTCACGCTTTAATAAAAAGCCATCAGCGATAAACTTCATGATGGCTTTGTTGGTATCGTAGAGGTCGGAAGCTGGAAGGTATTCGAGCTTATGAATAATCGACTGAATCTCATATTCAGTGATTGAGTCAGCTTGGTAACGGGTTGCTAGAAACTCACGAAGATCGGACTTAATCAGCACATCTTCAGAGCTACGATCAATGGAGTCACCACAAGTATGTGGGTAGCCTTCAGCTGCTAGCAGCTTAATAATGGCTTGTTCAAGCCTATCTTCATTGAATTTCAACTATGCCTCCTCCACTAATGCGGCAGCTTCTGGGATGCGTATTTCACCTGACATTAGCTTGGGTAAGAGAGTGTCTCGTAACTTTTCCAAAGTTAAACACTCTTCACGATTTATTAACATTTTAGATAAATTGCTATCAACTGCATCATTGAATATATTAATTAGTTCATCAGATGGTTTTACTAATTGAGTTGCCATTATCGAATCTGCGCTAATATTTGGTTGAGCACTACCTTCAGCGATATTGACAATATAATCAATCGTGGATTTTTGATTTAAAAAACAATAAATGAACCAAACTTTATCGCCAACTGAACCAACAGGACTAAACTTAGCAACCCGTTGATTTAACAAATAAATATTTTTATTCTCTGCAACTAATAGACCAAACTTTCCAACTGTTGCACCAGTCATTGCCATCATTAAATCGCCAGTTTTCAACCAAAAGTTTTCTGCTTTTTTAGCAATTTGATTGGGTATAAACTGGACATCAGACGTATTAACTGTTCTGTCACTGTTTATATTTTTAATTTTAATTACAGGAAATCCAGTATCTGTAAAATCTTTACTTTTAAACGCATATCCACCTTTTACGAAAGATATATCTGCAATAGTTCCAGACTCCCACCCCTTTGGAATCCAGCCCATATCTTCAGTAAACTCAAACTCATCTGGGAATAAAGAACGGATAGCTTGATTCTTTTCACTGTTATTTTGTTTGATAGTTTTACGCTGTTCAGCTTGTTCAAAAAGCTCATCAGGAATTGAATTACCTGCTGCTAAGGCATTGTCAATCACTGGATCAAAATCAACAAACCAGCTCTTAAATAAAGCCTGTGCCATCGCCTCTAGCGTCTCGTTCATTTGACTGTTGAGTTCGATTTTGTCATCAAGTGTGCCGAGAACATGAGCAATGTTATCTTGCGTATCTAAGTCTGGTTTAGGAATACTCAAACCTTCAATCATACTTTTAGTTAAAGCATTTCGAGTTGCACCTGCACTTGCATAGTTTAATAATAATTGTTGCACTTGCGGTGATACTAATTGATATCGTAGATATAAAGGATTAAATGAGCTTTCTTTAGGTCTGATTATTGAGACGTGCTGGTTAACTCTAGCAGGTAAAACCTGATTATCAATCATACAAACCCTAGCAACAGAATCGCCAGTGATATTTAGCAAAATATCATTTTCTTCAACGATAACGTTTTTTAATTTCTCAGCAGCTTCTTCTGTTATAAAGACTAGACCATCTCTTTTAAAACCGTCGTTATAAATATTTTGGCTTCTTATTAATGTGATTTCACCTTCTTCAAGATAAACGCTACTACCACCCCTAGGCGTTGCACCACTACCAATTTTTGTACAATGCTCTGCTAATGAAACTACTTTCCAATCATTCGCCATAACCCAATACCTCCAAGTTCTTACGAATGACCGCATCTAGCTTTTCGGACGCTTGCATCTGTGCATACAGCGTTTGGCTGAGTTCTAGCATTTTTGTCTCAAACGCTATGCCATCATCTTCTATTTCAGCGGCACCGACATAACGTCCAGGGGTGAGTACATAGTCATTGTATTTGATCTCATCAAGGGTCGCAGATTTACAGTAGCCTGCTTTATCTGCGTAGGCTTCATAACCGCCTGCATCCGCTTCACCACGCCATGCATGATAAGTCTTGGCAATCGCCTCAATGTCTTCAGTAGAAAATTCTTTATGGGTACGGTCAATCATACTGCCGATAGCACGGGCATCAATAAACAAGGTTTCGCCTTGACGGTCTCGAAGTCCACGCGCTTGACTATTGGCTGATTTGGCTTGTTTATCTTTACTGATGAACCATAAACATACTGGAATTGGGGTGGTGTAAAACAACTGCCCCGGTAGCGCAATCATGCAATCAACCAAATCATTTTCTATAATCTGCTGACGTATTTCACCCTCGCCACTGGTAGTAGTAGACATCGAACCATTTGCCAGTACAAACCCAGCTGTGCCATGCTCAGAGAGCTTGGATATCATGTGCAATATCCATGCATAGTTGGCATTCCCTGTAGGCGGTGTCAGGTAACCTGCCCAACGTGGGTCATCGACCAACTCATCAGACGCACGCCAATCTTTTTGGTTAAAGGGTGGGTTTGCCATGATGAAATCAGCTTTAAGTGTTTCGTGCTGATCCTTGAAAAAGGTATCGGCAGCAACGTCACCCAAGTTGCTAGAAATACCACGAATGGCAAGGTTCATTTTGGCAAGTTTGTAGGTCGTGCTGGTGTATTCTTGCCCATAAATAGACACATCTTTGGTATTGCCGTGGTGACTTTTAATAAACTTGATGGACTGCACAAACATACCACCCGAGCCACAACACGGGTCATAGATTTTACCTTGATACGGCTCCAGCATTTCTGCAATAAGATTAACCACTGATTTAGGCGTATAGAATTCACCACCACCTTTACCTTCAGTCGCAGCAAATTTACCCAAGAAGTATTCATATACACGACCCACGGTGTCTTCTTCTGGGTTTTCTAGTGTGTCGATGTTATTGATTACATCAATCAATGCTGAAAGTTTACTTGTGGTTAAACCAAGACGAGAAAAGTAGTTATCAGGTAATGCACCCTTCAGAGATTGGTTCGTCTTTTCAATAGTACTTAAAGCTGTGTCAATTTTAAGCGCAATATCTTCTTGCTTTGCATTTTGTTGAATGAAGCTCCAACGACTATCAACTGGCAAGTAGAACACATTATCTTTTGTGTAAGCTTGCACCATGTCGATGTGCTTTTCATGGCCTGTATCAATGAGTTTCTGTTTTTGTTTTTCGAAAGTATCGCTGATGAATTTTAAGAAAATCAGGCTTAAAACAATATGCTTGTACTCGGATGATTCAACACTGCCACGCAATTTATTAGCTGCATCCCAAAGTGCTTCTTCAAATGATTTATCATTCTTTTTTTCAGGTGTTTTAGCCATAACTTTCAATTCTCAACTATTCATTCGTTAATTGGGGGCAAAGAGTAAATCATTTGCTATGTGAAGGTGAAACATGTGTTTTTCCAACCATAGCCATTTTGAATATTCTATTTAATGCTTAACGCTTATGCTTCAAATAACAATATATTTCTTTCACTTTTATACCCCTAATACGATACTGGATACATATCCTATAATGCTACATGATTGTTCTTCGTAAAACATTCCGAGCTTAAAAAAAATTATTCAAAATAACAACATATTTAAACTATTGAGTATAAGGATAATTTTTTCCTTCAACTTACTCAGAAGGAAACATTTGGTGAAGCCCTATTTCTCATCAAAAAAATAAGGGAGCCGAAGCTCCCAGTTTTATGCACGATTTGCCAGCTTACTTTCAATCCATTGATTAATTTCCCAAGCCGACCAACCAATACGGTTTTGTGTGATTTTGACTTTCTTTGGAAATGTTGGATCATAGTAAGGTGAATCCTCATCCATCATTTCATAGATAGTTGAACGTCCAACTCCTGTAAATAACGCAACTTGTTTAATATTGATGAGCTGGTTCATTTGGAATGGTTGACCAACAAATGTATTCATGACTGATTCTCCTTAGATTGTTTAAGCGAGCTGTCTACTGCTCAAACAAATAGGACCGTCTGTAAAAAACTAATTTGAATGCCTCATCAAATCGATCTAATTCACAGCTCTCACACTCTGCTTCAATCCTTGTTGAATATCCTGAACAAACCCTTCAGTTGAAACCTCTCGCTCCACTGCCAGGCTCTGCTCTTGTTCAGGAAAGTACTCCTCTACAATATCCATCCCTTCCTCACCCTGTATTTCAAACCTGGCATTAGCAAAACCCTGCCGTGCCATAAAGTCCACAGCCTCCTGATAGAATCCTGCAGCCTTGCTCTGTTCATCAATCTGCCTAGCAGACACAATTGCATCATTCAGACTCACCCCTTCACGCAAAGTCAGATCCACGTAGTACACAGGTTGGCGATAGCTCTGTGTGGTGCTTTTCCCTCTTAAGGTCAATTGCAATGGCAAGCAAGACAGTAAGCCTCCTGAAGCGGCATGGTAATAACTCAGCCGTGCGGCTAATGTCCGAATACTGTTAAAGCCGGTGGTTCTGAAAACAAAGGTTCCAAACTCATCCGAGTCATCCAAATTCACATGCAAGCGACCATAGGGCTTACAGTTCCCTCCTTGAGCCAGTGGACACAAATCTGGTGATGGACAGGGATGCTGTTCTACTCCTTGATTGGTTAAACGTTGGCAGGTTTCTCCATTCCCTACACAGATGGGACGACCTGTTTGTCGGTCAAACAAGCTGTACTCCACCCGTAGATTTAAGTCAGGATCATTAAAAATCATGCGCACAGGAATAGTTCTCAGTTTCTGCCCTGTAGCCTGACTGCGTAGCTGTTCATCGAGTGGATGTTTCACCCAGCCCTCTTTGCTTTGGATCTGGGAAGTAATGGTGAACTGGTCATCCTTTTCAGGCAAACGCTTGCCGTTCTTTTCTACCACTCGGCCAATACTGATACGTCCCAATGCCGGTGGCGTAATCGCTAAACCTTTAATCATCCTATTTTCCTCAATTTGATTTTTTACAGATCATCCACCTTTATGTAGATCTCTTGATTCAATAAATATGTATATAGCTCGCTACAAAAGCCGCGACCGTATTGCCCTCTATTCCTAGCGAATGGAGGGCGGGGAGCGGTTTTTGCGCTTCGGTGATTGAATGGACTGAAACAGGCTTAGTCGGTATAAATGTTGAAGCGACGGCTGCCCGGCTTATACAGTGGATACTGTTCAATTAAGTCAGGCTGATGCTGAAGTAATGACTTGGTATCCAGGCTGACTGCATCTTTTGACTTTTTCCAGACCACTGAGCCACCTATAAAGGTGGCTCGTTCGGCATCTTTCATCAGCATCTGGATTTGATGTTTCAGCTGGTCAAAACGTTCCTGCTTATGCTGAATCTCTTCCTTCATTTTGATGAGCTTGTCGAACATCAAATTGGCATTTTCATTGTGCGAGAGATCTTCGACAGTCAGCGGGGTATGTGCTGGATACATTTGCAGGATGGCTTTGGCTGCGGATTCACTGGCATCCACAGATGGTGGTATATCATTTTCAACACACTCCCAGAAGTAACGCTCTGCTTTAACGATATGTTCAATCACCGATTCAGAACGGGTGACTTTAAATATCTTGGTTTCATGACCACAGAGCAATACACAGACATGCGCTGCCTGTTTGCCGGTTACGGCCAGTTGGTGCTGTACCTGACACAGTACGTATAAAGGCACACCATCACGCCAAAGTTTTACCCCATGTTCCCCTGCGGTTTTGCATTCAAGGATCTGGACTTCATCACTCCCCACCACAGCATAATCCAGGTTGGCCAGCATAAAGGACTTATCCGGATCGGGATGCTGTAATACGGCATTAACCCGACGGACTTTATTATTGGTATGCAGGCTGTAGTACTCGGCCACAAGCGGTTCAAGCTGTTTACCCCAATATAAAGGTGCAACGCCGTTACTCTCATCTTCAAGATTCTGCTGCACACGTCCGGTCTTAATCAACCAGAGTTCCAGCATGGACATATAGGGATTGAGTCCGCAGGCGGTTGCGGCATCGCTGCTGCCAATGCCCTGTTTACGGACTTCTAACCATTCCTGGTAATCCATATTTTTAGTATTGGCTAAACGCCTGGCTGTCGCTGTTCTTTTAGCCACCGTGTTCGATTCATGCATCTCATTCGGAATTGGGAGATGAGGGAGTTGATTGGTATTCACCAGTGCAATCTGATTCATGGTCTTATCCTTATAAATGGTTGAGGCTGTAAAAATTTGCGGCATAAAAAAAGCCACATCCGAAGATGTGGCAAAGGGGGTTCATTAACTGGATATTGCTGAAGGGCCATGTGACTGAGTACTTGCAGCAATTTTAATTACATTCGATTAAATCAAACTTAAACTGCCAGTTTGAGGACCTGTTCCAGGCCACGCTGTTTTAAAGCAGCCCCAGCACCGAACCAGGCAGAATCGAGTCGGTGATCGGTACTCATGGCACGACGTTCATGATCGACAAACTCCGTGATCGAGCACAGCAGACCATACGCCGTATCTTTGGCTGAGCTGAGTTCTGCACCCCGGCCCTGACCATTGAACATATCCATGACCTTATTCATGGCCCGGGCATTCGGCTCAGTCTTATTGACTGGTGGACTGGCCTGATTCGCCACATTGCGGTAGAACTGGATGATGTTCTCCTCCTGATCTGCAATGCTTAGGCTAGTGTTGTTAAACACCGCATCAAAATAAGCAACGGCTTCTCCCTGAGTAACTTTACGCTGGCTCAGCTGTTTCATTTCATACATGTGTTCCTCCCAGGCACGGACTGAAATACCCAGCTGTTGCTTGACTTTATCTGCATCAAACTTGGTACTGTGTGGGACTTTGACCACCCCGGCACTGCTGCTTTGTCCACGTAGAGCAATGGCTAAGGTGTTGTTACACACTACTCGAATGGAAGTAAATTGTGCTGTAGTGGCCAGTGTGCCATCGCAGGCAGTTGCCAGCAGAATATAGCCATTACTGACATCCTTGCCCTTGAGTGCTGTGCTTTGTCCGGTACGTGCCAAGGCCCAGAACTTCTTACCGCCTTTCAGCACCCCTGCGGTTTCCAGTTCAAAGCCGGATTGCTCTGTCAGATCCCGGTAGAACTCCAGAATCTCTTTGGGCTGAACTTCCTGATAACGCTGACTGACCACAGACAAGGGTGCATGGGTATCTGAACGATACAGTACCCGCTGTTCTTCATACGGCATGATGATGCTCTGCCCGCGTTCATTCTGTGCCAGGTAGCTGACATCGGAGGATTCAATCCGCCAGTCCATACCTGCCTGTTTTGCCCAGACTTCAATCGGCTGATTTTGTGTCAGGTGATTACCCAAGCCATGCCAAGGGGTATCACCCATATAAGCCATTTGTTCGACTTGATGCGCCATATCCGTTCTCCTGAGCTGGGTTAATCAAAATTGCGTTGGCATTGATGACAGTGGAAGTAACGGACGGGGGCTGCTACTGGCCGAGATGGCTGAATAAAGCTATCAATCAATCCACCGACCACAGCACCAGCAATCCCACCCATCCACGGAGAGATCGGCATCGGCAAACTTTTAGAAATGCTGGCACCAATACCGGCACAGGTCATGGAAGACAGGCTCCCCTGATTAGCTGACTGCTGATCAATCACACGGCTGACGTTTTCGGAATAACAGTAGGGACATGTAATATTCATAAGATATACCTCTAAAATGAAAAAAGGCTTACCGTCTGATAAGCCTTTGAATGTAGGAATAAACACTCATTGTTCATGTAGATGATGTGTATCTATGATTTTTTGGGATCGACGATTCTTACGCTTACGCTGATCTTTCTTTAATTGCCCCTTGCTAAACTGTCGCATACCCAATAAGGGTCCTCGGATATATTGATCATCCTTTTCAGGATCAGCTAAGTAAGCGAGCATCTTTTGGGCCTTACTTCTTTTAGCTAGATCGGACCTTTCCAGCAAACCAAGCCCCCACTGATCTTTCTGCTGATGATACTGCCTGTAATCAGACTGGTTACAATTGAAAAACAGACCATCATCTCCCGTAACTTTTTCCTTCCAGATCTCACCTATACGCATTCCTAGATAACTATCACCATATCGCAATGAGCCGTTATAGATCACTAAGAGATGACAGTGATACCCCTTATTCGTTCCTCCTTGTTCCAGTCGATAGGCATACCCTACCTGATCTTTAAAAATCGTATCCTTGTCTTGAACCCGCTTAATCATTCTTTTGATATCTTGAGCAAAGCGTTCAATACTTGGGTCACGCCCAGTTCGATAAAATAAATCCACTCGTACAAGCAATAATTTGCAATGGTCGTCAACCAGCCCATCAAAGTACTTAAACAAACTTTTTCTATTCTTCTTATTATTTTCACAGAGTTCATTAATGAACTCTTCATGACGCTCTCTAAGTTCGGCCTGAAACCTTTGGAATGCAGCACGACGATAGAATATTTCTTTATCGCTACATTTAATTCGTTTAGGTAGCAAATCAAAGTAAGCCTGAATCAAAGGGCTATACATTCTGTTTGAGGCAGAAATTAATTCGGCATCTTTGCTTAATCCATCCAAATCCCATTCGAGGTCTTGCCAATGATAAGTTTTCTTAATCACTTTCTTCATCAGGTTTTCAATTGCCAGTAAAGTTTGTGCTTCATTCATCGTTGTTGTCCTATGGTGGTTAATTCCATAGGAGTGACTGATCTGTATTTTTTAACTTTGAAGCGGGTGGGTTATTTTTCTCTCAATAAAACACCTTCATCATTTGGGGATGATGAAGGTTATTAAGTTATTTAAGTATTTAATAATATTAAATATATATCCTAGCTATTCTCAGACTGAGTAAGCTAGCAAGTAAGTGACAGAAATGAAAATCTCTACTTCTATAGCAAAGAAGGAAAATCTTACGAGTCCCCCCCTTTTTTATAGAGAAAAGTTAAGCGTAAGTTGAGTACAAAAATTAATGCTATTAACTTGTTTGACCTCTCTTAAAACGATTCCTGATCTCATCAGAATAATCTATATCGAAAAATTCTAGAAAAATGAAATATGGTAAAACTTTTTGTTCAAAAATTTTCCATTTGGTTTTATCACCTAATTCAATGAGAAACTCTGGTGTCAGCCCATACAAGGAATTTTGCAAAATTGGAGTGGGCTTAAATTCCATAGAAACTTTTCTCCCTTCGAAAATCTCAGGCTTTTCATCCAGAACTATTTGAAGAAAATTTTCCAATTCCATAGGAGTATTTCTATATTTATATAGCTGCTCACCATCATTTTCAGTTTGTTGCATCAAAGCTTTTGCCTTGAATACACATACTAAATCGAGCACAAGATCCTTAGTTTCAAAATCCTCTTTCCAAAAATATAAAAAATCTGAATAACCATTTAATCTATTATTTTTTTTAGCTTTTTTATTAAAAGTACCAAATAAATTTTGAAATTGCTCAGCTGTTACACGTCCAGAGTCCAAAAATAATCGTATTTGAACACGGTACAAAAGAATATTCTCATGTTTCTTTTTTCGGAAATACACAATCGCATCTGATAGTTGTTGAGAACGTCTGTCCCATGCTTTCGTCATATCAATATGACTCGGCTTTACTATTACAACATCACGCTCTGCATCTCCCTCTCGTACCCTATTCTTCATTTTTGAAGGCAAGTTTTTCTTGTGCCTACCACTTTCAGCAAATGATTTTAATTCTAATATAATATGATTTAAAGCAAATAATGAATCCAATGTTAGATCTTGTTCAAGCGTAAAAGCCGTTTTTTCCCCAAAAGCAGGTTCTAATTCATTAAAAAAATCAGCTAATATTTTTATATTTCTCGTCAGAAAATCACAATTCAGCCATTTTATTAAATCTTTATTTTCCCACAAAAACAAAAATTCCACCCCCAAACGTGTCATTCTTTCTTTCAATTGTAATGGGGTCTCTTTTTCCACCCTTTTGCCTGACGTTCCGAAAAATATGAAAGCTGGTGTTGGCTGATATAACAGCGCCAACATAAAGATTTCTATTCGTATTAATACTTTAAAATCGTCCTTAGCGTAAAGCACTTTATGAATTGGATTTATATACGGACTGTCTCCAGTACACTTGAAAGGAAATCCTTCATATTCTACATCTAACTCTTCGTAGAGAACTTCTATAACATCTAAATATTCTTTTGCCCACTTATGCTGCTTAATGCTCGCTGCTAACGCTTTATTATTATCTAGTACCAAATCTCCTAATAAAATACTCTGATTCGTATTTTTTTCAACTTTACATCGATCATCATATCTTCTACCACCCTCATTTCTTTTGCTATCCGTAATAGAATCCTTTGAAGGCTTTAAGGTTTTAATCCTTTCATCATCAAGTATTCGATTCAGAATAGCTTCAGCTACGCTTTCTATCATTTGGTCCTTTTCATCAAATATTATTCCTCCTAAAATATCATTACTATCCTGGTCATCCTGGTCATCCTGGTCATCCTGGTCAACTGATTGATCTTTTTCGACATCATTCATAACGCTATATCATCGCTGCTACTATATCTATGCCTCTCAAACTACCACTACAATTCCCAGCATGTAAACCATTAATTCCCATATATTTTTCATTAAATTCTCGAGTTTTTTGACTTAAATTCCCAACCAAGTCAACAGTAGACCAGAGTTATTTATTGTAATTTTTGATCAAAATATATTCGATTTAATTTCAAACCACATAGTTAACCTAATGGCATCTTTCAAAGATTGGCATTCATATCTCTCTGTAAAATACGATAGTCATTATTCTTTCATACATAAAAAAACCACACCTAACGGTGTGGTTTTTTTATGTATTAGTAGGTTTGGATTTAATCAAATAAACAGCAGATTCAGCTTACTTAACGAGATAACTATTTCTATATTTGCCTCAACCATCCCTTCACCTGCTCTCCATACCACTCCATCAACCTTACCCTATCATCCCAGTACTGCGCTCGGTTATAGGCCGAGCGAATTCTATTCTGTGGCACATGAGCAAGCTGACGTTCAATGGCATCTGGATTAAACAGATTCGATTCGTTTACAACTGTACTGAATAGCGATCTAAAACCATGTGTGGTCATCCGACCTGCATACCCAGAACGCTTGATGACTTGAAGAATTGTCTCGCTGCGCATTGGTTCCTTATTGTTAAGCCTATGAGGGAAAAGTAGTTCCTGATTATGAGTTAAACGTAATGCGTGCAGCTCCTCAATGATTATATCCGTTAAAGGTACGCGATGAGGCAATCCATTCTTCATACGCTCTTCAGGGATATCCCATTTACGTCCTTCTATGTCAAACTCTTCCCAACGTGCTTGCAGTAACTCACTTACCCGAACGCCTGTAAGCATGATTAATATAATTGCATGATGTGTCTGTGCATCACTTGGGTAAGCTTTAACTCTTCTCAGAAACTCAGGCATCTCTGAAGCGGACAATGATGCCAAGTTTTTCACTCGCTTATTTTTCAAAGTACAGACTAAATCACTCGCAGGATTATCATATCTGTAGCCATGTGCAATCGCATTTTTCATAACCATGCCACAACGTGACAAAGTACGTTTAGCCACCTCCAGTGATCCACGCGCCTCAATTTTCTTAATGGTTTGTAGTATCTCAGGTGCTGTAATTTTATTGATGTGTTTATCACCCAATGAAACATATAACTCATCTAAAGAAGCGCGCACATTTAAGATATGTTTATGTGACCAAGTTTCTTTTTGGTTATTGAACCAGTCCTCAGCCACTTCACGAAATATTGGTTTGAGCTCTTCAATCTCATTCAAAGGAGAAAATTTATATTTAAGCTCATTTGCCATTTCTCGTGCTTTCTTTAAACCTAGTTCAGGATATTGACCTAAAGCCTTAGATTTCCTCTGTCCATTCACAGTGAAACGGATTGTCCAATACTTATTTCCATTAGGATCAATTTTAAGCGATAAACCATTTAAATCGGACAAACGATATTGTTTGTCTTTGGGCTGTGCTTTTTTACACTCAGTATCTGTTAGTGCCATAACCTTTAAACCCACATAACCAAATCTTGTGGGTCAAATTGTCCCAATTTTGACCCACAAAGAGCAAATATGGGGTCAAATGGGATCAGACTATATCGGACAAACAAGCATAAAAAAAAGCCTTTAAACATTGAGTTTAAAGGCTTTTTTAGATTCCGATGGATTTCTTCGGAAAGAATTTTGGTGGAGGTGGCGGGAGTTGAACCCGCGTCCGCCAGCATTACGCTCGAGAATACTACATGCTTAGATATCGTCTATTGTTTTAACTCTTTGTGACCCGACGAACAGGGTACAAATCGCGATCCTCTAAGTTTAGTACAAAGCCCCGAGGCTTGGCTTTATACGGACTTGTGTGCGTGCGCTTCAGTCGGACTCTCTAACCACAAGTATTCGGAGAGGCGGACAAGCTGCCCTTAGGCAGCTAGAGCGTATGATTCGTCGTTTGCGACTAAAAAATGCAAATTTGATTTACGAGAGAAAATGCGCTCTCGACATGCATCTATGAGTTTCATCACCAGCGTCGAAGCCAGAAACACCCCCAAAGTAGACCGCAATCATAACATAAATGTTCAAACCCGCAGTGCGTTTTTTAAACATTTACACAAACAGATGCGATTAATTCAATAATTGCGCTAATATTTTATTTTTCAAGTCCTATAAAAGAAAAATTTATGAGCTATTTACTTGCACTCGATCAGGGAACTACCTCCAGCCGTGCGATTATCTTTAATGAACAAGGAAAAGTTCAGGCAACAGCTCAGCGTGAAACGCATATTTCTACTCCACATTCAGGCTGGGTTGAACAGGATGCACAGGAAATCTGGACCACACAAATTGCAGTTGTGCAGCAAGCCCTCGCCTCGGCCCGTATTCTTGCCAAAGATATCAAAGCCATTGGTCTAACCAATCAGCGTGAAACAACGGTAATCTGGGATAAGCGTAATGGTAAACCGCTTGCCCCGGCCATTATCTGGCAAGACCGTCGTGCAACTGAATGGTGTAACCAACTCCTGCAACAAAATTTGCAAGCGACTATCCAGCAAAAAACCGGTTTACTGATCGACCCCTATTTTAGTGCCGGTAAATTGGTCTGGTTACTGGAAAATGTAGCTGGCTTACGTGAACTTGCCAAACAGGGTCATGTGGCTTTTGGAACGGTCGATAGCTGGCTGATGTGGAATTTAACCCAAGGTGCTGAACATGTCATTGAAGCCAGCAATGCTTCTCGCACCATGCTGATGAATCTGCAAACTCAGTCCTGGGATGAAGATCTTCTCGAGCTGTTCAATATTCCGCATTCGGTTTTGCCAAAAATTATTGCCTCGGATACTTATATTGCCGACACTGCCACAGGTTTGTTGGGCGCAAATATTCCAATCATGGGAATTCTGGGAGATCAGCAATCTGCCCTTTTTGGTCAATCTTGCTTTGAAGTTGGCACGGCAAAAAACACCTATGGCACTGGCTGCTTTATGCTGTTTAATACCGGCCATCAAGTTCAATTTAGCCAAAATAAATTACTCAGTACACTGGCGTGGCAATGCCACGATCAAACCACTTATGCACTGGAAGGTAGTGTGTTTATGGCCGGTGCCATCGTGCAATGGCTACGGGATGGTCTAGGCATTATTCAAAATAGCAGCGAAGTTGAAAAACTGGCCGGTCAGGTGAATGATACCGATGGTGTGGTTCTGGTACCGGCTTTTACCGGACTCGGCGCGCCACATTGGGACAGCGATGCCCGTGCCCTGCTCTGCGGGATGTCTCGCGGAACTAATAAAGCCCACATTGCCCGTGCAGCCTTGGAATCTATTGCGTTTCAGGTTTCCGATGTTTTAACCGCGATGCAATCCGACATTCACCATCCTTTAAAAGAATTACGTGTTGATGGTGGTGCCAGTCGCAATGACATGCTGATGCAATTCCAGGCCGACATTCTCAATGTTCCAGTACTACGCCCTAAAATGCTGGAATCGACTGCATGGGGTGCTGCGGCAATGGCAGGTTTAAAGGCAGGTGTATTTTCAAACCTGGACGAGATTGCGCAATCCTGGCAACTTGAACGAATATTTGAACCGCAGATGTCTGATGATGAAAGACAAAGCCAGCTCAATAAATGGCAAACAGCACTGAAACGTGCCAAATCAGACTTATAAAATACGCTATAAAAAACCGCTGAATGCAGCGGTTTTTTATTTTAGAATCTTCGATTAATGTGCATGACCACCGCCACCCACACCTAATTTGGGTCTTGGTGCGAGCCAGACAATTAATGCAGCAAAAACAAAAACCATCGCTAAAATTAAAAACACATGATTGGCAGATAGAGTTAAAGCTTCTTTATCCACCAGACTTGAGATATAGCCCAGCGCACCTTCTGAACTCATACCCCTTTGCATCAAGGTATTTTGCACTTCATCTACATGCAAGTTGGACACCAGCTCACTACGAGCAACTTTGGTGTGATCATCCCACAAAGTTACCGCAATGGATGCTCCGATTGCCCCGGCCATGGTACGCAGGAAGTTCATTAAGCCCGCAGCAGATGCCACTTCCTGAGGTTGTACGGAAGCCAATGCCATATTGGACAAAGGAATAAAGAAGAACGGCACAGCAAAGCCTTGCAAAATCTGCGGCCATGCCAATGCCATAAAATCAGCATCAGTCGTCCAGAAAGCCCGCATTAAGGTCACTGCAGCCAAAAGACTTAAGCCAAAACTGGCTAAAATCCGCTGGTCATATTTGGTTGCCATTTTTGCCACAATCGGTGACATCAGCAGACTACCAAAGCCCATGGTCGCCGTGAGATAACCTGCCCAGGTTGCGGTATAGCCCAGGTTAATCTGTACCCATTGTGGAATCAGCACAATACTGGAGAAGAATGCACCGAAGGCAAAGGCTAAAGACAGCACAGAGAAAGTAAAGCCGCGATATCTAAAAATCTGGATATTCACCACTGGATGGCGTTCGGTCAGCTCCCAAATAATAAACAGAATTAACCCGACGACAGTAATCACCGCCAGGACACAAATGAAGGTACTGTTAAACCAGTCATTTTCATGCCCAAGATCAAGCATCAACTGTAAGGCACCAATCCATAAAATCAGCAAGAACAGCCCAATAGTATCAATTCTGATTTTTGAAATTAAGGTTTCCGCAGGTTTTAATAAGCGTAATGCGGCAAGCGCACAGAAAATCCCGACTGGAATATTGATAAAGAAAATCCAGTGCCAGGACAGGTTATCACTAATCGTACCGCCTAAAATCGGGCCCAGAATCGGTCCGACTACGGTGGTCATGGCCCACATACCCATGGCTTGAGACTGCTTTTCTGGAGGGAAAATACGCATCAACAAGGTTTGACTGAGCGGCATGATTGGCCCGCCAAACAGACCTTGTCCAATCCGGCAGAAGACCAGCATTTCCAGGCTGGTGGATAATCCACACAGAATGGAAAAAACCGTAAAGCCAATCAGGCTGATCACAAACAGTCGCACCGCACCAAAACGCCCTGCCAGCCATCCGGTTAATGGAACACAAATCGCTTCTGCAACCGCATACGAAGTAATGACCCAAGTTCCCTGCGAACTGGAAACTGCCAGACTACCCGTGATATGCGGCACGGAAACATTGGCAATGGTCATATCCAGCACCACCATAAAGTTGGCCAAAGCCAACACAAAGGCAGCAAGGATCAGGCGTCCCCCTTTCAGGTCGCCGAATGGTACGTAATTATTATTCATAAGCCATTACTTCGAAGCGAGGTTGATTTTCGCTTCCATCGACAAGCCGACACGTAATGGATGTTCGGCCAACTCTTGAGGATCAAGTGCAATACGTACCGGTAAACGCTGTACCACTTTAATCCAGTTACCCGTCGCATTTTGTGCAGGAATTAAAGCAAATGCTGAACCCGTGCCACCTGAAAAGCCAACCACAGTGCCATGGTATTCAACTGCATCACCATACAGGTCAGATACCAGTGTGGCCTTTTGACCTGCCCGTACATCTTTCAGCTGGCTTTCTTTAAAGTTGGCATCGACATACAGTTTGGATACCGGAACCACCATCATCACCACGGAACCGGGTGCTACCCGTTGCCCGACCTGCACATTGCGGCGTGTCACTACGCCATCAAACGGTGCCTTGATTTCAGTGCGTTCTAAATCAAGCAGTGCCTGTTTCAGTTTTGCCTGAGCAATCAATACATCCGGCGTTGAGGTTTCATTGCTGCCGCGAATTAGGGCTTCATTGGCTGCCAAGGTACTTTGTGCCGCTTTTTGACTGGATTGCGCTTGAGCCAATCCTGCCTTGGCCAAGTCCAGTCCCGCTTTGGCATTGTTTAAAGTGCTTTGAGCGGTACTGAGTTCTTCTTTGGAAATTGCACCCGATGCACTCAGTTGTGTACGGCGTGCCAAATCTTGCTGTGCTTTATTAAATTCTGCCTGAGCTTTGGCTACCTGGGCTTCGGCACTGTGAATACCATCATCACTGACAAAAACTTGTGAATTTAAGGCACTGCTATTGGCTTGGGTCTGCTTGTATTGGCGCTTGGCTTTCATCAGTTCCGCTTCAGCCTGTGTCACCGCAATTTCTGCATCACGATGATCCACCAGCAGTAGCACATCATCCTTTTTAACGGCTTGAGTGTCACTGACCAGAACTTGCTCAACCTGTCCACTGACCATTGAAGTGACAGAGGCGGTTTCTGCACCGACATAGGCATTATCGGTGCTTACGGTGTGGTTAAAAAACAGTGTCCAAATGGCATAGACAATGGCAATGATCACAAAAATGACTGCAACGATAGCTAATGCCTTTTTGCGTTTGGCTTTTAATGCATCGTCTGTAATTGCTTCATCTTGTTTTGATTCTGGCAGGGTATTTTCAACATCTGTCATCGATTATTCCTAAATCCATCAGACTTGGTCACTACACATCATAGATGCCGTTTTAATTGAGATGAAACGAACAGCTACGCAAGACAACGAATGCCAGGAGATGGTGTCAATGAGAAAGTCATTTTTTCTTTAAATATTGATGCACATTTTAATAACAAAAAATCATGATGCGATAATAAAAATGTAACTCATCAGTCTTTAAAAATGAATTCGGCACTGAATTTTCATTCAATGCCGAATAAATAGGGTCTTTGTACTGGTTTTAGCACCATGGTCTTAAAGCAAACTTAATAGGTATAAGATGCAATTGCAGTCGCAATCGCCTTGTTTTCATCATTGACCAAGGTCATGCGCATGGTGCAGCCTTTACGGCCTAAACGCAAAGTCTCAGCGCGGGCAGTAAATGACTGGCCACGACCGGGTGCCAGATAATCGACCCGCATATCGACCGTTGCTAAACGGGTGACTTTTTTGATGGTTTCGGGTAAATCGTCAGCATTGGCCTTTTTATACAGCTCTCCCATAGCCACAATACCACCCACACTGTCCAGAATGGTCGCTGCTACACCGCCATGCAGAATCTGGAAAGCTACATTGCCAATCATATAAGGCTGCATTTCGATATAGGCTTCAATCTGGCCATCTACGACCCGCATGGTCATAGCATTATGCTGAAAGAAAGGAGATTTATTAAAAGCTTTGCATAACTGGTTCAGCACTACATCAATATCAACTTTCGAGCCTAAGTGAATGTTACCAGTCCAATTTTTCTCTGCTTGCGTCATAGTCTGCCCGAATTACCTAGATTGAATAAAAAAATGAATACAGTCGCCCTAAACTCAAATTATGAGTCTACAATAGCGGCTAGTTTAATACTGATCATTGAGATTGTTATGACTTATACGTTCAATCGTCCAGCATTTCCCGCTACCCGCATGCGCCGTATTCGTAAAAATGACCAATTACGTGCCATGGTTCGTGAAACCCAGCTGACGACCGATCATCTCATTTACCCAGTATTTGTACTTCCGGGGCAAAATCAAACCCAAGATATTCCAAGTATGCCAAATGTTCAGCGTCTTTCGGCTGACCTATTGGTTAAAAAAGCACAACGCTTACTGGAACTTGGGGTTTCTAAACTGGCTTTATTTCCAGTCACACCACAAGAAGATAAAAGCTTAACCGCCGAAGCAGCCTGGCATGAAAATGGCCTGGTACAAAACACGGTTCGGTTACTGAAAAAAGAATTGCCAGAAATGGTACTCATCACTGATGGCGCTTTAGACCCCTATACCACGCATGGTCAGGACGGCATCATTGATGACAGCGGTTATGTACTGAATGATGAAACTGTTGAATGCCTGATTAAACAGGCACTCAGTCATGCCGAAGCAGGTGCAGATGTGGTTGCACCGAGTGACATGATGGATGGCCGTATTGGTGCGATTCGTCAGGCTTTGGAAGCTAACGGTCATATTTATACCAACATCATGGCCTACTCGGCGAAATATGCTTCCAGCTTCTACGGTCCTTTCCGTGATGCAGTCGGTTCATCGACTAACCTGAAAGGGGGCAACAAATACAATTACCAGATGGATATTGGCAACCGTGCCGAAGCGCTGCATGAAATTGCCCTGGATATTCAGGAAGGTGCAGACATGGTGATTGTCAAACCGGGTATGCCTTATCTCGACATCGTTCGTGAAGTAAAAGACAACTTTGGTGTGCCTACTTTCGTGTATCAGGTCAGTGGTGAATATGCCATGCTGGCTGGCGCCATTCAAAATGGCTGGTTATCCGACAGCGTAATCATTGAATCACTGATGAGTTGCCGCCGTGCCGGTGCAGACGGTATCTGGACTTATTTTGCCGAAGAAGCAGCGCTTAAACTCAAAGACATGAAATAAGGATTAATGGCACAAGCGATGAAAATTGCCATCATTGGAGCAGGCATCAGTGGTCTGATGACTGCACTAGAGCTTGTGGAACAGGGATGTTCCGTAACTATTTTCGATCAACAGCAAGCCGGTAAAGCTGCCTCTTGGGCGGGAGGTGGCATCCTCTCCCCGATGTATCCCTGGCGCTATCCGCAAGCAGTCAATGAGTTGGCGCAATATGGCAAGTCGCTCTATTCTGCATGGAATGAAAAATTAAAACCGGTTTCCGGAGTTGATTTTCAAATCCATGAAACCGGGTTGCTGATTTTTGACGAAACTGATTTTGAAATGGGCTTAAATTATGCCAAGCAATTTCAGGAACCGATGCAGCAATGTGAATATTTACAACACGAGCAGATTGAACAGGTTAATCCTTTTATCAATTCAAAATTCCAGCAGGCGATTTATTTTCCCCAGATTGCCAATGTCAGAAATCCGCGTTTACTGCAATCCATCACCGCCTATTTAAAACAACATTCCCAAGTCGAATTTATTGAACATTGCCCAATTGAGCAGTTCAATATCACCAATGGAAAGGTGCAGTCCGTAGCTGCTCAAAATGGCAAAACTTATGATGCAGATCAGTTTGTTATCACCACCGGCGCTTGGTCGCAGCACTGGTCTGAACAACTGGAACTGGAAATTCCGGTACATCCTGTTCAGGGACAAATGGTGCTGTTTAAAACCCCTGAAAACTGGTTGCCGACCATGTGCATGAACGATGTAATGTATCTGATTCCACGTTTAGATGGCCATGTAGTCTGTGGTTCCAGCATGGCCAATTGTGGTTTTGATACCACCCCCACCGCCGCAACCAAAGACAAGATTTTACAGGCCTGTTTTGAAATGGTGCCTGAACTGGCCAATTTCCCGATCGAAAAACAATGGGCGGGTTTAAGACCGGGTTCCCCCACTGGTATTCCTTATATTGGCAAAATGCCGAATCTGGATAATCTCTGGGCCAACTTCGGGCATTTCCGTAATGGCTTATGTATGGGCCCAGCCTCTGCACGATTGTTAAGACAGCTGATGCTGCAACAACCCACGCTAGTCAATCCTGAACTTTATAGTGCTACACGACTAAAATCCGAAACTGCTTTAACCGCTGACTAGAATATCCTGCAACGCACTTTTTAAAGTCGGATACTTAAACTCAAAACCGGCCTCTCGCAGGGCTTTGGACGATACATACTGACCATTCAGCACCAGCTGCGACTGTTCACCCAGCATCCAGCGCAACACAAAACTGGGTAAACAAAAAAATGGTTTCCGTTTCAGCATCTGTGCAGCTGTTTTGGCAAACTGTCCTTGTGAGACTTTTTCCGCTGCGACCACATTAAAAATCTGCGCGGATGTTTCATGCAGCATTAGAAATTCAATGGCACGCAGCACATCCTGAATATGCACCCAAACCACCGGTTGCCGCCCGTGGCCAATTTGCCCCACCAGATTGAGTTTTATTGGCAATAACATGCGTGGCAGAATTCCGCCATTTCGGCCAAAAACAATGCCCAGACGAATAATCCTGGTTTGTTGCTGCGCGAAACTTAAGGCTGCATGTTCCCATAACTGGCACAGTTCCGACATAAAAATCGCTTGTGGCATCGACTGTTCGGTACAGATGGTGGACCATTGTTCCGTCGGATCAATACCGTAATAACCCACTGCAGAACCTGAAATGATCCGTTTTGGAAAAATCTGTCTTTTCTCCAGATAGCGATAAAGCTGATGCGTGGTTTCAACCCGGCTCTCAATCAGTTGTTGCTTGCGGTTGGCTGTCCAGCGTGCCTTGGCAATGCTTTCACCGGCAAAATTGATCACATAGTCAATCCTATCGGTTTTCAGTTCTTCTAAATGCTGAATCCAGGTGAGATCAGGATGCCGTGAAATCTTATTCTTCTGGCGGGTCAGCCCAATTACCGCATAATCACGCGCCAGTAAATAAGGCAGCAAATGCGAGCCGATAAAACCGCTTCCACCGGTAATCAATACACATGCTTTTTGCATTGGATAAGCACTCGTGTTTTTCTTATCTATAGATCAAGCTCAGTACAAATTCAAGCGTACATCAGTTGAGCGCATGTTGACGCGTTATTCGCCAAACATTTTTTTGGCCATACGCTGTGCCTGTTTGCCATAAAACCAATAGGTCAAAAGATAAAGCGGGATGGCAATCAATAAAAGCATAATCAGCACAATACTCATAAATTGCGGATTTTTGAGATATAAAAGAAAATTCTGCCAAATTTCAGGATCATTCTTGGCAAAAAGCCCAATGCCCAGCAGTAAAAAGGCCAGGTTATAGCCCCAAAAAATTGCCGTGAATCCCAGAGTGATTTTTTTGCGTTCCTGATCGGTCGGTGCACGTCTCTGTTGCTTTAAAAACTTATACAGCACTAAAATCATTGCAGTTAAATAAGGCACGATGGTCAAAATTCCACCCATGCCGGCTGGCAGTAAAGCAGCCAGTACGCCGCAAATACAGGTAAAAATAAAACAAAAGAAAAAAAACCATAAAAAATATCGATTTAATGACACGATGTACCTGCATAAACAACTCTTAGAGCTTCAGTATAAAAAAAAATGAGTTTTTTTTCATTTTATTGTCAACCAATCTGTAAAAGCCTGCGTTATATAGGGTACGAAGTTCATAAACCGTTAATTTGTACCGGCATCCACAATATTTTCGGTGAACTTTTCTAAAGCAATAAACTTAGTTTCAGGTTTTAGTGCGGAACAGCAGCCCAAGCTAAAACTTGCAACAGATTTTTTGACCGACGATTTCATCATCACTCGAATCGTCGGTCTTTTATTTTGTAGAGTTTATTTTACCCGTGGTTCATTTTAGATAACATCTACTCAATTTTAATTATAAATGTCTGGCTGACATCTCATCTCAGATCGACAAAAAATATTAAATGATTAAACAATCATTCTGTTTAAGCCAAAACCTGAAATCATTTCATTCCAAAGATTAACTTTAAACCCAGCAAAGTCATGATTCCACCCGCTGCACGGTCAAAACCGGCTTTAAATTTTAAATAGACACGGCGTGGCTTTTCTGCCGACAAAGCAACTGCAACCAGTGAACACCAGCCTGCATCAATAAAGAAGCACAGAATGGGTAACACAAAATAATAATAGGTCGGAATTTCTTTGGGTAAAAGTGCAGTAAAAATACTGGCCAAGACAATCGCAATTTTTGGGTTGGAAAGCTGGGTAATTAAGCCTGTGGTAAATGCACGGCGTAGTGACATTTGCGCTGCTGAATCATGGCCAGATTCAATTGGCTCTTTGGCATGTTTAATAATTTTATAAGCCATCCACAGTAGATATAAGCCACCACAGATTTTTAAAGCCAAATAGGCTGACGGCACTGCCAATAAAAAAGCCTGTAATCCAAGCACGGCCAACAAGCCAAAAATGGCAGCCCCTGTACCTGTACCCAAAGCCGTAAACAAACCGTGCCGACGTGAAATTGCAATTGAATTTTTAGCGACATACATTGATGTCGGTCCAGGACTCATTGCACCTAATATCAAGGCAAATGCAATTGAGCCCAAAATCCAAAATGATTCCACAAATACACCTGTTTAAATTAATTTCGCGGCAATTTTACAATTTAAAAAGCTGAATATCTCCCGGTATTTCACCTCTTTTTCACAATTCCACCGAATAATTCACTAGGCATTTACAAAATTGCCTATAGAACCACTAACCAAGCGAATTAAATCCCTCATTAATGAGAAAATAGATGAGCATAGCTGCTGTATAGCGAACGACATTTGGGTCTGGAAAAGAGCGTTTAGCTTGAAAAAAAGATAAGCATAATTCGTCTAACATTCGCAGCATTGGATCCATTTTAGTGGCAGTCCACAAAACCGGAAAATGAAAATCAGTACATTATTTCGGTACAATAACTTATAGATGCTAGATGCATATAGATTTAGACCTGCCAGTTGGCAGGTCTAGCTTGATTTAAAGTTCGGGATTAAAACTCAGCTCAGTTTATTCTTGAGCCACTGGCTGAATTTCACGCGCGCTAAGCTGAGAAAGCCGATAATCTTGCTCATACACAGGAACACCACCAATAATCATGCTACGGACTTCGGTTTTCGGCTTGTTATAGTCATTTTTGGCATCGCAAGCAGTCATCAACAGCAACATGCACAGCGATAAACCTACGGATAGCGTCTTCATCACATATCCTCTTTTTCATCCTTGTTATATATTTTAGATTAACACTAATGAGTATTTTTCGATCATTTTTTTATGCTTTTAATTCAATTTCTTAAGATATTTTTACAAAATAAATATCGCTAGTAAAATTTACCATTCACAGAAATATCCATTCAAAATTTAATTCAATACACTGACTGATAAAAAATTGAATATCTTGACTCTAACCTGTCTGTCGCAATCTCCATAGATACACGCGCTTAAGAAATAATATTGCTATAGGCAAAAATATTTTGCGTACAATAGCTTTGAATATTCCAGGATCATGATGAAATGTTTGATCGTATTACACAGTCAGTCACTTATCAGCAACTTGAGCTGAATGCACCCGTTACAGTGACCGTGAAGCGATTGGATCAGATTCATGCTCAAATTTCCGGCAACAAGTTTTTTAAACTGAAATACAATTTTCTGGATGCAGAACAGCAAGGACTTAAAAAAGTCCTGACTTTTGGTGGCGCTTATTCCAACCATATTGCCGCCACCGCTTATGCAGCACAGCTGTTCGGCTTTGCAAGTATTGGGATTATTCGCGGTGAAGAACTTAAAGATAAGGCACTCAATCACACCTTGGCCACGGCGCAGCAACTGGGTATGCAATTGCATTTTGTCTCCCGACAACACTATCGTGAGAAAAACAGTCCCGTATTTCTAGAGCAACTGCAACAGCACTATCCAGAGTATTACCTCATTCCCGAAGGAGGAACCAATGCGCTTGCCATTCAGGGCTGCAAGGAAATTTTAACTGCCGAAGACCGGCACAATTATGATGTGATCTGCTGTGCCGTTGGAACAGGTGGAACAATGACAGGACTGATTGAAGCAAGTTCCAACCATCAGCACATTCTCGGATTTTCTGCGCTAAAAGGTGATTTCCTCAAGTCGGATGTGCAGCAATCGACCAGCAAGCAAAACTGGCAAATTAGCGATGCCTATTGCTGCGGTGGTTATGCCAAGACCAGCCCTGAACTGTTACAGTTTATGCAGTCTTTTCAAAACCGGCATCATCTCCCATTGGAACAGGTCTATACCGCTAAAATGATGTATGGATTGATGGATTTAATTGGCCAAAACCATTTCCCGGCAGGCAGTCGCATTCTGGTCATTCATACTGGCGGCCTGCAAGGTCGGCATACAAATGCAGATCCATCCTGAAATTGCACGCAAAATTGTCTATAATGCCCTGCTTTTATCTCCCGCAGGTTGCTCATGTCTACAAATCAGTATGATGTCATTGTTTTAGGTGCAGGTGCATCAGGTCTGATGTTGGCATTTATGGCAGCACAGCGTGGCCGTAAAGTTTTGGTACTGGAAAAAGCCAATAAAGTTGGCAAAAAAATTCTGATGTCGGGTGGCGGTAAATGCAATTTTACCAACCTGTACGTAGAGCCTGAAAACTATATTTCACATAACCCTCATTTCGTGATTTCTGCACTGAGCCGTTATACCAACTGGGATTTCATTGGCTTGGTCTGCGAGCATGGTATTGAATATGAAGAACGAAAACACGGACAGCTATTTACCTTAAATGGTGCCAAAGAAATTTTGGCCATGTTGTTGAAGGAATGCGAGAAAACCGGTTTGGTCGAAATTAAAACCAGCTGTGAAGTCAAAGCAGTAACAGCGGTTGCAGATCAGGGCTTTCAAGTCGCAACGACTCTTGGTTATTTTCAGGCTGAATCGGTGGTTGTGGCGAGCGGTGGTTTATCTGTTCCTACACTGGGTGGTTCAGGGATCGGTTATGAAATTGCCAAACAGTTTGGCCATCATGTTCATGCTACCCGTGCAGGTTTGGTGCCCTTTACTTTTAGCGACCAGTTCAAAGAAGTGACCACACGTTTAAGTGGTAATGCAGTCGATGCTACCCTATCCAATGATTTAAACAGTTTTACTGAAGCCTTGCTGTTTACCCATCGTGGTTTAAGTGGCCCAAGTTCGCTGCAACTTTCCAACTACTGGAATGTCGGACAAAGCTTTCATATCAACTTCCTGCCTGATCTCGATCTGGTGGATTTCTTTAAAGCCAAAAAAGCCAACCAGCCTAAAGTGTTGCTGCGTACTCTATTAAATGAGCATCTGCCAAAAAGTGTGGTGCTGGAACTGCAAAATTTAATCTGGACAGAGTCTGCCGATACCGCGATGGGTAATTTAAGTGATGAAAAGTTAGAACAGATTGCCAAGCGTCTGCATCAGTTTGAAGTGAAACCTTCAGGCACTGAAGGCTACCGTACTGCAGAAGTGACTTTGGGTGGTGTCGATACCACAGAAGTTTCATCCAAAACCATGGAAAGCAAGAAGCAGCAAGGCTTGTACTTTGTCGGTGAAGTGCTGGACGTGTCTGGTCATTTAGGTGGTTTTAATTTTCAATGGGCATGGGCGTCTGCACATGCCGCATCGCAATATGTTTAATTCATTCGCACTGAATTATTCTAAATAATCGGTACGTAAAATTTCAATATTCTGTTTCTGCTGCATACGCACAATTGCTTGATTCATCTTTGCAACTGCTTGTGTATGTTGGCAGTCTTGTTGGAATGTTTGACCAAATAAATCAAAAAACTTCTTAACTAACATCATAATTTCCCCTCAATAATTATTTATACGTCCTAGTATAGAATGATGAATATTTCAAGAATATTAAAACTAAGTCTTTATATTCTATAAATATTGCAATTATATTTAGCATAATACATGCCAACAATCGAGCATTTATTGATTATTTTTCATCTGAATGTTCGGCTAAATATTCTTGATATTCCTGGCTTCTCTCTTGAGGCTCAGCTTTAGATTTGGCAAATACAAATTTATAGGCACTAATAAAGAATCCAGCCGTAATGCCAGCGATCACAATTGGTGCAAGAAACTTGTTCGGTTCTCTTTTACTCATTTAAATCTTCTGTTAAGAATTAAGATTTAGTGAAAATTCGTCTATCGTTGCGTCAATCATTTTTTAACTAATATCAGGCTCGAAATAGAAAATTTAGTCATGCTCACTGACTGCTTCATAATGAGGAGCAACAAAAAAAAATGCTCATCCCTTGTGCACAAACAAAGCAGCGCTTTGTTTGTGCTCATGTGGCCGATTTTCTGATTCTAGCGATTATTTTTTATCATCGCTGGAGCCAGAATTATTTTGACCTTTGTCGTTATTGATATCGACATCGGATTCTTTTTCACCAGTAGATCCAAAAGGATTATTTTGTAGCGGCTGATTAGGATTAACATTCAGCGAATCGGGAACACCGTGATCAGAAATTGAAGGTTTATTTGCTGGAGGGTTGGTGCCCTGTCCTGAAGTTTCTGGACCATGTTCAGTAAATTCACGTGCAGCCAGAGCAGAGACTGAATTTGAATCTTGCTCTGAAGTGATTCGGTCCGAATTTTCCTTATGCAAAGGATTAGGTTCCTTCGCATCTTTTTTGCATTTATCAATTAAGTCATTCAGCACCTGTTCTGCAGGCTGACGTCCACCTAGACCAAAGGCCAATGCAAACGCAACGGCAACCGCACCCAGTGTTAGACCAAAGGCCAGATTAACGATGGAGTCGGCAATACCCATTGCACGCAAGCCCATGGCAATTACCAGGCCCATAATCAAGATACGGACCAGATTGGCCAGCCAGCGTGAACTGTTGTACTCGCCCCGTCCAATCACTTGAGCCACCAGATTGGCCAGCCAGAAGCCGATCATCAGAATGACTGCACCCAATAAAATATTGGCACCAAACTGGATAAACATCGAAATCAGTGCACTGATCTGTTCAAAACCCAATCGGTTTGCAGCTTCAGATACTGCAAACAGCATGGTGAAGAACACAATCAGATAGCCAATGATTGTAGAAACCTTGGTTTCACCCAGGAAGCGCTGTGCATCCATTTTGGCGGGAATTTCATCTACTCCTGTTCCAGAAACGACATCGACCACCAGATTGGCAACGAAACGGGAAACCACATAAGCCAGAATCAGGATCAAGCCAGCTGCAATAATGTGCGGAATGGCATTCATAATCTCATACAGCATGGCTGTGGCAGGCTGCGAAATTGCCGCAATACCCAAAGCTTCAAATGCAATGATTAAAGCGGTAATGATGATGACTGCAAAGATGAATGAACCGAGTACTTGCGGCAAATTGGAATTTTTAAACATGCCGATTTTTTGTGCCTGCTGTTGCAGGTTCAGACTGCGAACCAGACCTTCAACAATACCGCGTACAATTTTTGCCAGGATATAGCCAACAAATACAATTACACCGGCAATGAAGATATTCGGCAAGAATGAAACAACTTTATTCACCATGTTCTGTACAGGGAACAATAATCCGTTCAGACCCAGAATAGACAGTACAATAGGAAAGAACAGTAATAAAATCAGCCAGTAAACAATATCACTAATATTCTGGCTAATTGGGCTTACCCCCACATCCGCACTGAGTTTTTCATCCAGCTGAGTACGGTCGAGCAGTCTCTGCAAGCCTATCTTGACCAGATTGGCGATAATCCAGCCCACAAAACCTACTGCTATCGCAGCGATCAGTTGAGGGATAAATACCAGGATATTTTGCAGCATATTGCTGAACGGCCCACTCACACCGGTGAGGTTCAGTACATTCAAGGCACCAATGATCGCAATAATCATGACTACCCAAAAGACAATCCGGGAGACAATATTTTCAACATTGGAATGGTGTCCGGTGGCTCCGGAAAGTCGGCGATTGGTTTCCAGTTTTTCTAAAACTTTTTTAATGCCTGCTGCAATAATCAGAGCCAGAATCCAACCTATCAATAAAATAGCGACGGCAGCTAAAATGGGATGAAATTGATTCCAGTAATACATGGCATCAAATTCACCGCCTCTAGGGCCTCCAGAAAAATATTCATTCATACGGTTATTCCTCTTGTTATTACTTATTGATGTTCTGATGAATCGGGGGTTATGTAGAGTGTGCTCAACCTGAAATGACGGCATTAAAAACACATTAAATTTTGGTTGTTTTTTATTCAATATGAACCAGCATAAATACAACAAAAGCGCACATGAGAATGCACAAAAGCCCTAATCCTTTGCAGATTAGGGCTTTAAAAAATATGACTTAAGTTTCGAGCTATCGATTTGATGCAGTCGCAGTATTGCTGTCTGTGGCTACAGCGTCATCTGTTGCTGTAGCGGTGGTGCTGTTATTTGGTGTTGCAGGTTGGGCAGTAGGTTCAGGATGTCCTGGAGGTGCATCCTCTGCGGTGGGTTTATTATCCGCAAACATGTAAACCAGTACGGCAATGAAGAACACACCCACAAGAACTAAAATATAAACTGGCAAACGTTTCTTTTGAGATCTTTCTTCTGCGCTAGTAACATGAGGTGGTTTGTTAAAATCATGTGTCATGTTTTTCCCCTCTTTTTATCTAGTTTCCGTATTTTTATATTAACAATATCTGCTGATGGGTTATGTATAAAAGCATAGTGACATGGTGAATACATGTAAATTTTACTTAAAAAACAGTGGATGGCGAAAACTGTCTTTTAAATCGTTTTAGCACCGAAAAGAGTTTAGCCATTTGATTTTAACTTATGCCAGAGCTCATTTAATTTTACTGCTGCTACTGTTTTAATGAAGGTCTAAGGGATTTTCTATTACACTTTTTTTATATTAGGCATAATGAATTATGAGTTTATTTAGGCCCGGGTAAAATTTTAAAAAATCCAAAAAGTGATTTAAGTTACAGTTTTAAAATAAGTAAATTAACGGTTTTTTAATCGTGGTCGGTTTAACAAGATGATATGTGCTTGAGGTGCTGAAAAATCTAAAATAAGCTATAATTACGCACCTTGTTTTTCATGCTGCTTAATTTTATGGCGTATCGTCAGCAATCTGTAACGCTTGATCTGGACACTGATGTCACCCATCAATGTGGCTTGCATTACACACGTGATGAACATCTGATTGGTATTATTGAATTTAATAAACCAAGTTACATACTTAAATGGGGTGATCTGGAATATTTCCGCCGTCGTACCGAAGAATTTTCGGTGATGCCTTTCCCCGAATGCATCAATGCCATGGTGATCGACATTCGTAATATTGCGCCTTTTTTAGACAATGAAGTGCCGATTATTCCTTGGCGCTTGCTGGAAGAAGAGTGCCCGATCCGTCTGGTGGTTCCGCAAGACCGTCTTGAACATTATTCAGGTCTGTTTGAACCGACCTGGCTCACCAGCGATGTAGAAACGGCCATTCAAGAAATTCGTGAATATATTGATATGTTTGTGCATTAAAAGATGAACAATAAAAAACCTCCGCAGTGGAGGTTTTTTGTGCCTTGTATTTCCTCCCTTTCTTAAAAGGAGGTTGGGAGGGATTAATTTTTAGATGATTTACATCCGATTGAATCCCGCCCTTGCGAAGCAGTGCTTCTCACCTTTAAAAAGGGAGGAACTCTAAATGCTCTTACCAATAATTCTCTACTGCAATATTGCCTTCACCACGACGGTTCATCTTCAGACCACGTGCTTTTAATGCTTCTTTGGTATCTTCTACCATTTGTGGGTTGCCACACAGCATCACATGGCTGGTTTCAACATTCAATTGTAGTCCCACCGCTTTTTCCAGTTCCCCATTTTCAATCAGCACAGGCAAGCGGTCATGTAACGCTGCATTGGGATCTCGGGTGATAATCGGTACGAATTGAAAGCCGCTATGCCCTTCACCAAAGGTTTCTGCAATTTCCTGAATACGCTCTACATAAGCCAGTTCAGCTTCTGTTCTGACACTATAGACCAAGTGGATATTTTTATATTTAGACCAGGTTTCAAAGTCTTGTAGCATGGAAATAAAAGGTGCCAAGCCTGTACCTGTAGCCAACAGCCATAAATCCTGCGGTAACGGCAGTTGATAACGTGCCAGGGTTAAAAAGCCATAGGGAATTTTTTCCAGGTACAGCTCATCACCTACTTTGAGATGTTGCAAATTCGAGGTAAACGCGCCTTCGGGTACCACAATTGAGAAAAATTCCAGCGTTTCATCAAATGGTGATGACACTACAGAATAAGCCCGAACCACCAGCTCATCACCCACTTTTAAGCCAATACGTGCAAACTGTCCGGCGGTAAATTTGAAATGCGCAGGTCGTGTCATGGTAAAACTGAATAAGGTATTGGTCCAACGATGTACAGATAAGACTTTTTCTAAGCTAAATTTTTCAATTGACATGATTTCAACGTGGCATGAAAGACTGTGCTCATGGTAGCATGACCACATAATTTATTAATATTTTTTAAATGTTAAGGCTCTATTCATGCGCATGACTTTACGCCAGTTGGCTGTTTTTGTAGCAGTCGCACAAGAAGGCACAGTAACCAAGGCCAGTGATGCCGTCAAGCTCACGCAAAGTGCTGCAAGTATGGCTTTAGCAGACTTGGAAGATGGCTTAGGTGCTCCACTGTTTGACCGTCTCGGTAAACGTCTACAACTCAATGATTTAGGCCGTTTTTTACTCCCGCAAGCTCTGGAAATTTTAGGTCGTTGCGACGCTTTTGAACAGGCTGCCAAAGGTGAATTGCAAAGTATTGACCTGCGCTTGGGTGCAACATTGACTATCAGTGATTATCTGATGCCCGACCTGATGGCTGACTTTCTCCAGATCCAGCCGCAAGCACATTTACAGTTGCAAGTGGGTAATACCCGGCAGATGATTGAAGCCGTGAACCAGTTCCAGCTTGATTTAGCCTTGATTGAGGGTTCATGTCATCTACCACAATTACAGTGTATCCACTGGCGTGACGATGAACTTGCGGTGTGTTGTGCACCGGATCATCCGCTGGCGCAACTTGGACGTCCATTAACCTCTGCGGACTTCGAGGCAGTAGGTGTAGAGTGGATTTTACGTGAAGAAGGTTCAGGTACCCGTGAAGTTTTTGATAATGCCATTCTCAAAGATTTACCGGATGCCAATATCCGATTAACCCTCGGTCATAATGAAGCCATTCTTAAAATTGTCGCTGGTGGTCTGGGAATGTCCTGTATTTCTAAACTCGCCATTGAACCTTTACGTGAAAAAGGTCAGCTGGTCATTTTAGAAACGCCTTTCTGGCAACTGACCCGTCCTTTATTCATGTTAGTGCATCGTCAAAAATATCAGGGTCCGGGTTTAAAAGCCTTTATGAAATTCTGCGAAGAATAATTTAAAGTCATAAAAAAGCGCCAAATGGCGCTTTTTTTAGCGTCCGAATTGGCGCTCGCAAGGCTCACCATCATTATTACCATCCATTTGTGTACCTGGACAATTTCTTAAGAAGAATAATGCTTCTTCATAAGAACTCATTTGTGAACAATGCGTTCGTCCATCACATTTAAATTGTGTGGTTGCCAGCCTCACTCCATTTTGCTGATCAATACTGGCACTGATTTTTTCTGAACGCGGTTTATTGGTATTGTAAGTTTCAGCAGCTAGATTACGCTGCCCCTGCTCCGATAAAATCGCTTCTGGTAAATCTCCCAGTGCTTCTCGCTGTTGCGACACAATACGCCGTTGCTCCATGATCAACTGTTGTGCTTTCAGCTGCTCTGCAGTGCGATAATCCTGATATTTTCCATAGCCCATCACAGCTCCCACCGCCATGATGATCAATGCAATGCCGGTCAAGATTTTGCCTGTTTTGTCCACCTTTATGATAACGTGGCGAAGTAGTCGATTTTTTGCTACCCGATGGCTTGGCGGCTATGCGATCTATTGAAACAGATTGTATGTCCAGTCGCACAATACGATCGGCTTTGAATTTACCGTCATCTTCGGCAATAATAAATTTAAAGTTCTCACCGACTTTAGGTTCGATACTGCTATTTGGTACATCCTGAATGTGAAAGAACACGTCTTTCACGTCCCCATCCACTGCTATAAATCCAAAACCACGCGTAGCGTTATAGGTTTTGACTTTCCCCTGAATAAACATAAGATACTCTTTTTCATTTATATTTTTTCTTATTATAATAAAAAAGAGACTAAAAAGTCTCTTTTCCATTCAGATCATTTGCAATGATCAGCGTTTAAAGTTAGACAGCAAAGCTGAAGTAATCGACTTGTTATGTGCTGCCACTTTAGATTTTTTAGCTTTCGCAGAATTGTCTTCGACACGCTCAATTTTAACAGCTTTATATTTATCGCCATTTTGAACAACATTGAACTTCACGCGTTCGTTACGTTTCGGTTCACCATCAGCAGCTGGGAAATCTGAAATATGGAAGAATACGTCACCTTCTTCTGACCCAATAAAACCGAACCCTTTTGCAGCGTCGTATTGCTTTACTTTGCCCTGATACAATTCATCTTTCATGTTTCTGTCCTATTCTAAAAATCCATATCTACAGTATATAAAAAAGAGGCTGTATCAGCCTCTTTTTTTGGTTCTTTCAAAAATTAGTCTTTTTGAACTGAACCAAAGATTTTATCACCGGCATCGCCAAGACCTGGAACGATATAACCGTTTTTATTTAAACCATCATCAATAGATGCGGTGAAAATTGTCACGTCCGGGTGTTTTTCTTCTACTTTCTTAATCCCTTCTGGCGCAGCAACCAGAACCATCACGCGGATATCTTTACAGCCGCTGGCTTTTAATACATCAATAGCTGCAACCAATGAAGAACCGGTGGCCAACATTGGATCAATAATCATCGCCAAACGGTTTTGTACGTCTGGTACCAGTTTTTTATAGTAAGTACGTGCTTGCAAGGTTTCTTCATCACGCTCAAGACCCAGTACCGATACTTTGGCACTTGGAATCAGGTTTAAAAAACCATCTAACATGCCAATACCGGCACGCAGAATTGGCACAACGGTAATTTTTTTGCCCGCAATACGGTCTACAGTTACTTTGCCATTCCAGCCATCAATTTCATGCTCACACATCGGTAAGTCTTTGGTTGCTTCATAAGTAAGCAGCATGGTGACTTCTTGAGCAAGTTCGCGGAAGTTTTTTGTACTAATGTCTGCACGGCGTAGCAAACCAAGTTTATGTCGGATAAGCGGATGACGAATTTCATGAATAGCCACGGGAGAACACCTAAAAGATGAGATAAAAATTTCGACTATTATAAATGTTTTTTATATCTCTTATAAACAAAAAGCCCCCTAACTAAGGAGGCTTTTTGCTAAAAACTTATAGTTTTTTTAGATTAGTGTTGAGACAGCATGAAATGTAATGGAGATAAAATCTCGGCTTGGAGCGCTAACTTGATGAGTGGATCTGGGTAAACACCAATAACCAATACAGCAAGTGCCGCAGCCAACACCATAATACCACCCACTTTTTGACCCCAATGTTTATCGGCATCAATACGTGGGGTATCCGGTGGAGTCATGTACATCACCACCATCACACGCAGGTAGTAGTACAAGCCAATACCAGAACCAACAACGATCATTGCAGCAAGGAACCAGTGCTGAGTTGTTACCGCAGCCATTACCACCAGGAACTTACCAATGAAGCCCGCAGTCAATGGAATACCTGCAAGAGATAACATCATCACAGTCAAGGTTGCAGTAAGCACTGGACGACGCCAGAACAAACCACGGTAATCTGCAAGGCTTTGTGCTTCATCCACATTGTTAAACGGACTAGACATTAACGCTACAACACCGAAGGCACCAATCGTAGTCAACACATAAGTGATTACGTATACCGACACGTTACCCAAGCTTGCGTAAGTCATGCTGATTAAACCAATCAACAAATAACCAAAGTGTGCAATTGAAGAATAACCCAGAATACGTTTCAAGTTCACTTGACGCACTGCAAGGAAGTTACCCACCAAGATAGAAAGCACCGCAATAATCGTGATGATGGTTACGATTGACTCTACTAGGATTGCACCTGAAGTCAGTAAATAACGTACGAACAAGCCAATGGTCGCTACCTTGGCAACAGTTGCCAGGAATGTAGCGATTGGTGCTGGTGCACCTGCATAAACGTCTGGTGTCCATTTGTGGAATGGTGCAAGAGACAATTTAAATGCAACGGCAAACACGATTAAGCCTAGACCTAAAATCACCATTGGCTGTTTGATGGCTTGCATCAATGCCTGAACGTTGTCATAGAAAGATAACGAGCCGGTATATGCATAAATATATGCCATACCCATCAACAACATTGCAGAAGCCGTTGCTGAAAGCACCAGGTATTTAATACCCGCTTCTAAAGATTGCGAACGCTGATGTGTATAAGCCAACAGGCCGTATACAGGAATCGACATCAGCTCAAGGCTAATGAAGAACGCTGCATAGTGAGAGCTTGCCACCATGAGCATTGCACCCGCTACCGAACACAACATCAAGATGTAAAGTTCTTCACGGTTATCTTTATAGCTTTCAATATAAGCATGTGACAAGGTACAGCAAGCCAGTGCAGCAACCAGAATCACCAATTGATAAAGCAAGGTAAATGGATCAACCATAAACATGCCCATCACGTTCGACGGTGCAAAAGCACCACCGAACATCGCAATCAGGACGTATGCTGCAGCAAGGTTTAAACCGACTACAGAGGCTGTTGCAATTAAATTATGGTTACGTTTAATTGCAATAAGAAGCATCACTACGATCGCAGTTAAAGCCACGATCATCACAGGAGCTAATGGCATAAGCTCAGAAAATGACATTGTGAAGTTCATGGCTTATTGGATCTCCACATTTTGTTGAGATACGACTTGTTGAGTCGCATCGACAACTTCTTGAACTGGGATATAGCTGTTTGCTAACCACGCCATGCTTGAATTTGAAATATCAAGGAAGCTTTGTGGGTAGATACCGAGCCATAGTAGACCAAAAGCACACACTAACAAAATAACAATTTCACGCGCATTCAAGTCTTTCAATGGGTTTGTATTATGTTGTTTTTGCTCTTCATTTGGCGTACCAAACAATGCTTTGTGAATCAGGATCAAGCCGTAAAGACCTGCCAACACCAAGCTGATTGCTGCCACAATGGTGTAGGTTGGGAATTTACCGAATGAACCCATAAGAATCAGGAATTCACCAATAAAGTTACCTAAACCTGGAATACCGACAAGTGCTGCAACAAAGAACATCAAGAAGAATGAAAGGTATTGGAACTGACCACGCATACCGCCCATTAAACGTAAATCACGTGTATGTAAACGCTCATACACTTGACCACACATAATGAACAATGCAGCAGATGAAATACCATGTGCCAGCATCATGATCATTAAGCCTTGGAAAGTCAAAATATTACCCGCGTAAAGTGCAAGTAATACAAAGCCCATGTGCGAAATAGATGTATACGCAAGCAAACGTTTCATATCGGTTTGCTGGAAAGCACACCAAGCGCCGTAGAACACACCAATTAAACCAAAGATGATGGCAATGTCTGCAAACTGTGCAGATGCTGCCGGGAAGAACGGCATAACAAAACGCAGCAAACCGTATGCAGCTGTTTTAATCAAAATACCGGCCAAGTCAACAGAACCAGCTGTCGGAGCTTGAGCATGTGCATCTGGTAACCAGCCATGCAATGGAAACACTGGAAGTTTTACAGCGAAACCAATGAACATACAGATCATCAAGGCATAAGCCACTGATGGCAATTGTGCATCCAGGGTATTCGCCACACCTAACAGGTAGTTGTAATCGAAACCGATCATACCGGTCATCATGTAACCGTAGACCACCAGACCCAGGATACCGATCAGCATGATCAGGCCTGCAACCTGCGTATAGATGAAGAATTTGGTTGCTGCGTAAACACGTGACTTACCGTCTGCTCCCTTATGACCCCATAACGCAATCAGGAAGTAGATTGGTACCAGCATCATCTCCCAGAAGAAGAAGAACAGGAACAGGTCAATCGCCAGGAATACACCGATTACCCCACCTAAAGACCATAAAAGGTTCAGGTGGAAGAAACCAACATTCTTTTGAATCTCACCCCATGAACAGCCCACTGCAAGTACACCGAGTAATGCAGTCAAGCCAACCATAAGAAGTGAAAGACCATCCACCGCAAGGTGAATGTTAATGCCGAGGGTTGAAATCCACGGCAACATGAATTCGGCAGCCCAAGTTGGAACTTTTGCGCCGAGTTCATAGTTATAAGTACCCGAATTCCAAAGCGCAACGGTTAGGCCCAAAGTAATGAGCATACCGAATAGCGCAATGTAACGTGGTAATTTGTCGTTGAACTTGTCAACTAACCAGCAAATAAAACCTGCAATGAACGGTACGAGGATCAGCGCGGGTAAAATCCAGTTGTTTGTGATTTCCATCTTATTTCCCCACTACCTGAATCACGATCAGGATCATCAGTAACACCACTACACCGAGTGACATACTTGATGCGTATTCACGCAATGAACCTGTTTGACGTGAGCTGGTGAAGCTATGGCCACCTTTCACAATGGCAGGAAGCACTAACCACAAGCCATCAATCGGATCACGACCTAAAATTTTCGCGATAAGCAAATATGGTTTCACAAATACGATGTTATACAAGGCATCGAAACCAAGTGCATTACGGCAGATATTAGCAAGACCAGCACCGAATGAAGTACAGGCAAAAGCTTTTACTGCATTATATGCAAAGGCAAATAACACAATACCCACCACCAGACCGGCAAGTGCAATACCTACTGCTGTATATTCGGCACCGTGTACACCTGCTTCAAGCGCTTCAGGAATGACAAAAGCTGGAATATTAGCTTTGGTTAACGCAGCTTCTACTGGTGCTTTCAAGAAGTAAGCCAGACCAGTTGAAAGTACCGCAAGGATACCCAGCGGAGCCCAATAAGTTGCGCCTTTGATTTCGTGATACGGTGTGTTTTCTTTGCCAAAGAATACAACCCAGATTAAACGGAATGTATAGATTGAAGTTAAGAATGCACCGGCAACACCTGTCCAGTACAAGCAGTTATATACAGGAAGATTTGCAATATGGCTTTGTGCCCAAACTGCACCAAGGATGGCATCTTTAGAGAAGAAGCCGATGGTCAAGAATGGAATTGCAGCCAACGCACCGCCACCAATCGCGAAGCAGGCAAACAAGAATTTGTTATGTTTGAACAAGCCACCCATTTTGAAAATGTTTTGTTCGTGGTGGTAAGCCAGAATCACCGCACCAGAAGACAAGAATAATAATGCCTTGAAGAATGCGTGTGCAAGCATGTGGAACAGACCAGCCTGGTATGCTTCAGCACCCACAGCCATAAACATATAACCCAGCTGACTCATGGTTGAGTAAGCCAGAATACGTTTAATGTCGGTTTGAACCAATGCAGCAAAACCAGCAACAATCAATGTTACCGCACCAGTGATCGAGATAAACATCATCACTTCTGGTGTCATTTCAAGCACGGAGAACATACGGCAGCACAGGTAAACACCTGCTGTTACCATTGTTGCAGCATGGATCAATGCAGAAACAGGTGTAGGACCTGCCATCGCATCGGCCAACCATGTTTGTAATGGAATTTGCGCAGATTTACCGGCAGCACCCAAGAACAACATTAATGATGTCCAGATCGCAAGTGAATGGTCACCCGCTAAAACTTGAGGTGCATTGGCAACGATTGTTCCAATATGCAAAGTACCAAACTGTTGGTAAAGCAAGAACAATGCAATCAGCAAGAATACGTCACCAATACGGGTTACGGTAAATGCCTTGATTGCCGCAAAACCATTTTCAGGGTTTTGGTAGTAGTAACCAATCAACAGGTAAGAACATAGACCTACGCCTTCCCAACCCAAGAACAATAACGCCAGGTTATCGCCAAGAACGAGAAGCAACATGCTTGCTACGAACAGGTTGAAGTAAGAGAAGAAACGTGCGAAGTCTTCTTCACCGCGCATGTACCATGATGCAAAGATGTGAATCAGGAAACCCACACCGGTGATCATACCGGTCATGAGTAAAGACAGGCCATCTAAATGCAAGCTCATGCCCGGTGCAAAACCACCGACATTGAACCAGGTCCAAAGATGTTGAACTTGAGCCACTGAACCATTGCTTACAAAGCCCATGCCGGCAATCAGTGCAAATAAAGCAGATAAACCGACTGAACCGACACCAATAATGGCTGCTACATTTTCAGGAAGCTTGTTACGCCCCGCCGCTAAGAGGACAAAACCAATGAGCGGAAATAATACTGTTAAATATAAATAACTCATCCGCGCATCTCACTAGCAGCATCCACATCCAAATGATGGAAGCGATGGTAGAACTGAAGGACGATCGCAAGACCAATACAAGCCTCTGCAGCAGCAAGAGTTAAAATCAAGATAAACATAATCTGTCCATCTGGCTGTAACCATGCACTACCCGCCAAAACGAACGCAAGCGCAGCTGCGTTCATCATGATTTCAAGGCTCATCAACATAAATAATAGGTTGCGTCGCACCATTACACCGTAAAAACCCAGTGCAAAAAGAATGGTTGCAACGATCAAACCATGTTCTAAAGGAATGTTGCCCATTATTCTTTTTCCTCTTTTGCACTTGGTTCACGTTTACCTAAGTGGAATGCTGCAACGAGGGCTGCAAGCAATAACATTGCGGCAACTTCTACCAATAGTAAGTAGTGAGTAAAGAGCGCTGTACCTACAGCTTTAGGTCCCACAACTTGAGTGCCCATCACAGGACCTGCGGTTGTGTAATCTGAACCAAGCATCCAGACAAGCACTAAGCCCATCAGGAAACTCATCAATGCTGGATATGCCCATGCAGATGAAGTCAGCCATTTACGTTCCTGTTCAACCGTATGTTGACCAAGATTCAGCATCATCACCACAAACACGAACAACACCATGATTGCGCCAGCATAAACAATAATTTCAAGCGCACCGGCAAATGGCGCGCCCACGATCATGAACATGCCTGCTACAGCAAGCAATGACACGATCAGGCTTAATAAAGCATGTACAGGATTCGCGTTAGTGACAACACGAACCGTAGATACAATGGCCACGAGTGCCATCAAATAAAATGGCCACATCATGGTAATAAGCTCCGTACGTCAACAGGTGCACTTTCACGTTGTGCCTGACCTTTGTCTTTACCTGTAACTGCCATACCGGTTACACGGTAGAAGTTGTAGTCCGGATATTTACCAGGACCTGAAATAAGCAAGTTCTCTTTCTCGTAAACCAAGTCTTGACGAACGTATTCACTTAACTCGAAATCTGGTGTCATTTGAATTGCAGTCGTTGGACATGCTTCTTCACACATACCGCAGAAAATACAACGAGAGAAGTTGATACGGAAAAACTCCGGATACCAACGACCATCTTCTTTTTCTGCTTTTTGTAGTGAAATACAGCCCACCGGACAAGCCACCGCACACAGGTTACAAGCAACACAGCGCTCTTCGCCATCCGGGTCACGTGTCAAGACAATACGACCACGAAAACGTGGCGGAACAATTTGTTCACCTGGTACTTCTGGATAAAGAATAGTGTCACGTTTACGTGTCACGTGGCTGAAGACCATCCACAGTGAACGTACGATTGACCCGAATCCAGCTAGAATTTTATACATTTTGTACTCCCTGCTGTCCTAGGCCTGATTCATCAGAATCACAGCACCAGTCACCAACAAGTTGACCAACGCCAATGGCAAACAAATCTTCCAACCAAAGTTCATCACCTGGTCATAACGTGGACGCATTAATGAGCCACGTGCCAAGACAAACATCATCACAAAGAATGCTGTTTTGATAATGAACCAGAATACTGGTGGAATAAATGGAATTTCTAGGTTAAATGGTGCTAACCAACCGCCAAAGAATAAAGTGACGATTAATGCTGAAATAAGAACCACGTTGACATATTCTGCAACGAAGAACATACCCCATTTCATACCACCGTATTCGACGTGATAACCTTCAGCCAATTCTTGTTCAGCTTCCGGTTGGTCAAATGGATGACGGTGAGTTACTGCAACACCTGCAACAATAAAGATGATGAAACCTAAGAATTGTGGAATCACAAACCAAACATCGCGTTGTGCTTCAACAATTTCACGCATGTTGAATGAACCGGCAATTGCCACCACACCCATCAGCGAGATACCCAGGAACACTTCATAAGAAATGGTTTGAGCTGCAGAACGTAGACCACCCAATAACGCATATTTGTTATTTGAAGACCAGCCACCGAACAACACTGCATAGACTGCAATACCTGCCATTGCCATAAAGAACAACAGGCCGATACTCATGTCTGCTACGCCCATTGTTGGACTTACAGGAATCACCATGAATGAAAGCACTGCAGTCGCCATCGCAACTGCTGGTGCTAAACGGAAAGTCAGTTTGTCGGCAAACTTAGGTGTCCAGTCTTCCTTGAACATGATTTTCAGCATGTCGGCAACGATCTGGAACATCCCCCCGGGACCAACACGGTTTGGACCGTAACGGTCTTGCCATAACGCAAGTAAACGACGTTCGATGAATGACATCAACGCAGCGACAAGCACCACTACAAGCAAGATCACAATCGCTTGAACCACAGAATAAGCGATTGGCCAGTTCTCAGCCCATAGCGGTGTTTGACGTATAATTTCTTGATTCATGAATTACACTCCTACCGCGACTGAGACAGGTTCTGCAAGTGAAACCGTTGGTGCAAGACCAATTGGATAACCGATATAACCTGTAGGTAAATATTCGATCACTTGAACTGGAAGGCTAATGGTTGCCTCACCTGCTTTCACAGTAATTTTTTGACCATCTTGAACGTTTAGACGCGCAGCATCTTGCTCACCTACTGCAAACATGGCATTCGGAATACGTGATTCCATGGCCGGAGTTTTCACCGTAAATTCACCAGAAGCAAAGATATGATGCATAGGCACTAAACGGAAGCTTTCCGCATTTACAAGTACTGGTGCTGGAGCAACGAATGTACGTACAGGACGTTTAGCCAAACGATCGAATAAACGAATACCTGAATCACCGCCTTTTAAGTGACCACCCACTTGGTCTTGGAATTTGTTCCAGGCTTGTGGAGAGTTCCAGCCTGCAGACCATGCAAATGGAACCAGTGAAGATGGAGTCTGATTACCCACATAACCTTCCATAGAGAATGTTAATGCAGAATCAACATCGACTGGCTGTTTAGGTTCATGCACTGAAAGCGGAGCACGCATAGAAGTACGACCTGAATAACGACGTGGTTCACGTGCAATCTTCAAGCCATGGACACGGTAACCCGCGTCTGGTGCTACATCTTGAATAGCTTCAAGTGCAGGAACATTTTTCACTACGGATTCAATAACATCATCCAGCAATGTCCAAGAAATCGCTTTGCCTTTCACACCAGTTTCAATGGCATGCAACCAGCGCCATGATTCTTTGATCGCAAGTTCAGGTTTGTAGTAGCTTGGGTCATACACTTGGTAGAAACGTTGTGCACGGCCTTCTTGCGATACCACAGTACCATCACCTTCCGCGAAGCTGGCAGCTGAAAGCACAATATCCGCTTTCTTCACTGTTTCAGTTTCAGAGTGATCTAAAACAATCACTTCTTTGCCTGAAAGTGCAGCATTCACTTGTGCAGCTGGTAAACGACGGTAAAGGTCATTTTCAACCACAATAATGGTGTCGTAATTTTGCGCGAAAGCTTGTTCTAAACTTTGACCACCGAAGATTGCCAAGCCCATTGAGTTCACTTCAGGAACAGTCAATGTTAAGCCTGCATTATTACCCAGGTTCTGAGCCACTTGTGCAGCAGCTTCCATGATGGCAGCATCTTGCAAGCTTGTACCAGAGATGATCAGTGGTTTTTTAGCTGCTTTTAAAGTATCCGCAATGGTTTGCGCAAATGCTTTGGCATCGTCATCTAAACCAAGAATGCTTTCACCTTTAACACCAGCAGCAACCGCAAAGCCTAAACGCGCGATGTCGTTTGGAGATGCAACAACTTCACCCGTCGCCACGTCTGCTAAACGTGTTTGTGTAGCAGCAAGAATGAAGATTGGAGATTTTTCATCCTGACCAATACGTTGTACCGGTTCAGCCAACCATTCTTGGGTGCGACGTTCTGCTGCCATTTCTTTGGCTTTGTTTTTCGCAGCCTGACGAACAGACAATGCCATACGTGGCGCAGTTTGGGTTAAGTCTTCACCCAGAATCAATACAGCATCATAGCTTTCGATTTCACGCATGGTCGGGTTATAGACACCCTCGGTTTGCATGATAGAAGCTGCAAGTTCAACCAGGTTTTGCTCTTTTTGCGACATACCGGTTGAATAGTTGTCTTGACCAACAAGTTCGCGAAGCGCGAAGTTAGTTTCAAGCGATGCACGTGGTGAACCAATACCTAGAACTTTTTTGCCCTGGATATTTGCAATCACGGTGTCTAATGCCTGATCAACTGAAATAGTCGTTACGTTGGCACCATCACGTAATTGTGGTTGACGTGGACGGTCTGCACGGTTCACATAACCTGTACCAAAACGACCTTTGTCGCAAAGGAAATATTGGTTAACGTCACCATTGAAACGGTTTTCTACGCGACGAAGTTCGCCATAACGTTCACCCGGAGAGATGTTACAACCTGAAGAACAGCCTTGGCATACGCTTGGCGCATACTGCATGTCCCACTTACGGTTATAGCGTTCAGAGTGAGTTTTGTCGGTAAATACACCTGTAGGACAAACTTCAGTCAAGTTACCAGAGAATTCAGATTCTAAAGTACCTGATTCTGGACGACCAAAGTAAACTCGTGATGCACTTGCGTAAACACCAAAGTCTGTACCACCCGCATAATCTTTGTAGTAACGCACACAACGGTAGCACGCAATACAACGGTTCATTTCGTGAGAAATGAATGAGCCAAGCTCCTGGTTGTAATGGGTACGTTTAGTGAAACGGTAGCGACGACGGTCATGCTGAGTCATCACAGTCATATCTTGCAAATGACAGTGACCACCTTCTTCACACACTGGACAGTCATGTGGGTGGTTGGTCATCAAGAATTCAACAATCGAAGCACGGAAATCTTTTGCTTCTTTGTCTTCAATCGAGATGTAGGTATTGTCAGAAGCAGGTGTCATACATGACATGACCAAACGACCACGGGTATCTTCCGGATTCGCGTATTGAGTCACGGCACATTGACGGCAAGAACCGACAGAACCTAAGGATGGATGCCAACAAAAGTATGGGATATCAATGCCAAGACTCAAACATGCTTGTAGCAAGTTTTCCGAGCCGTTGACTTCATACGATTTGCCATCGACATGAATTGTAGCCATAGTCGAATTCCTTAAGCTTGTTCTACGTTGCTGGTTTGAGCGGCGGCATTGACTACCTTCGCTTCAAATTCGCCACGGAAATGTTTGAGTGCGCCCATGAGTGGTTCCATAGCACCTGGAGCGTGAGCACAGAAAGTTTTACCAATCCAAAGCTTACGAGTCAGTTCTTGTAAGTGATCGATATCTTCTTTCTTACCTGTACCATCTTCAAGTGCTTTCAGCGCTTTCACCGCCCAAGGTAGGCCATCACGGCAAGGGGTACAGAAACCACATGATTCACGCGCAAAGAATTCTTCAAGGTTACGCGTTGCTGAAACCATACATTGAGTTTCATCAACCACCATCAGCAAACAGGTACCTAAACGTGAACCTGCTTTCATAATGCTTTCTGCATCCATTGGCAAGTCGATATGCTCTACTGCTAGGAAGTCAGTCGATGCCCCACCTGGTAACCATGCTTTCAGTTTCAAACCATCGCGCATACCACCAGCGTGATCTTCAATCACTTCACGTGCAGTGGTACCAAATGGCAGTTCCCAAAGACCAGGGAATTTCACTTTACCTGATGCACCGTAAATTTTGGTACCTGGATCTTTCGATTTACCCGCAGATAAGCCGATATACCATTCAGGACCACGCAGCATGATTGCCGGTAAGTTGTTGTAAGTCTCTACGTTGTTGACAATCGTAGGACGACCCCAAGCACCTGCAACTTGCGGGAATGGTGGTTTGGTACGTGGGTTGGCACGGCGACCTTCAAGCGAGTTAATCAATGCGGTTTCTTCACCACAGATATAACGACCCGCACCGGTATGCACATGCATTTCGAAGTTCCAGCCAGTTCCAAGGATGTTTTCACCCAGGTAACCTTTGGCACGGATTTGCTCTAACGCTTCATTTAAGTAGCCAGCAGCTTCGATGTACTCACCACGGATAAAGATATAACCCTGAGTTGCTTCTAGCGTATAGCCTGCAATCAGCATACCTTCGATCAATTGATGCGGAAGTTTTTCCATCAACAAACGGTCTTTAAAGGTACCCGGTTCCATTTCATCGGCATTACAGATCAGGTAGCGCGGACCACCATCATTTGGCGCCATAAGCGACCATTTAATCCCTGCCGGGAAACCTGCACCACCACGGCCTTTTACAGTCGCAGCTTTAATGACTTCAAGCACATCTTTCGGAGGCATAGTCAGTGCTTTTTTAAAGCCTGCATAACCTTCAAGTGTTTCGTAGTCATCTGCACTACGAACATGTTCCTGTTTGCTCAAACGCCATGTTAATGGGTGAGTTTCTGGATTACCGTCGCCATAAATTGGTTTTGGTTCAGTATTCATACATACTTCTCCAATAACTGTTTAATTGAAGTTACTTCAACCAAACCGTGCGTGTCTTGATCAATCATCAGGGTTGGACCTTTGTCACAGTTACCCAAGCAGCAGATTGGCAATAAAGTGAAACGACCGTCAGCGGTGGTTTGACCAAATTGAATACCCAATTCACGCTGAAAGGCTTCTGCCAAAGTTTCCGCACCCATCAAGAAACACGCGATCGAGTCACATAATAAAATTACGTGACGACCGACCGGTTGACGGTAAATACGGTTATAGAAAGTCGCTACGCCTTCAAGATCTGCAACGCTCATACTCAAAAGCTGAGCAATTGCATTCATTTGCGCGTCATCTACCCAACCATTACGGCGTTGTACACACTTCAACGCATCTAGACATGCGGCACGTGGGTACGGATAGTGACCAATGTGATGTTCAATTTCGTGGATTTCTTCCGAAGTTAAAATCCCTTCAACATTCACACGTGGCTTTTTATCAGTCAAAATCATCATAATGCGATTACCCCTTAGCGATCCACGTCAGCCATTACGACGTCAATTGTCGCTAAATAAATGATTAAGTCAGACACAAGACTGCCATTAATCACAGAAGGCATTTGCTGTAAGTGCGTGAAAGTCGGTGTACGAATACGGGTACGGTAACTCATGGTTGACTTGTCTGAAGTCAAGTAATAGTTAGACGCACCTTTTACCACTTCCGCCATCACAGATGCTTCACCTGCAGGCATTACAGGACCCCATGATACGCTCAAGAAGTGCGTAATCAAGGTTTCAATATCTTGCAATGTCTTGTCTTTTGGTGGTGGAACAGCCAGTGGATGGTCTGCTTTGTACGCACCAGAAGGCATGTTGTCTAAGCACTGTTTGATGATTTTCAGTGACTGTTCGATTTCACGGAAGTGAACAATCACACGCGCGTAAGCATCGCCTTCGTATTCAACCGGTACGTCGAAGTCATAGTTTTCATAACCGCTATAAGGACGGTATTTACGCACATCGAAGTCGATCCCTGTTGCACGCAGACCAGTACCGGTTACACCCCAAGCCAACGCAGATTTTGCATCGTATTGCGCAACATTACGGGTACGACCAATAAACACCGAGTTTTTCAATGCTGCGGTGTAGTATTCATTCATACGTTTTGGCATCCATTCGAGAATTTCACGAATGAGTGATTGCCAATTGTTCGGAAGATCGTGTGCAGTACCGCCAATACGGAACCATGCAGGGTGCATACGGTAACCGGTAATGGCTTCGATGGCGTCATAGATTTTTTGACGGTCAGCGAACATATAGAATACTGGGGTCATACCGCCGGCATCCTGAATAGCCGTACCGATATATAACAAGTGGTTATTGATACGGAACAATTCAGACATCATGACACGGATACATTGTGCACGGTCAGGAACGGTGATTCCCGCCAGTTGCTCCACGCCCATCACATAAGGCATGTTTTGCGCACAACCACCCAGGTAGTCAACACGGTCGGTATACGGAATGAATGAATGCCAGGTTTGACGTTCAGCCATCTTTTCCACACCACGGTGGTGATAACCGATGTCTGGCACACAGTCTTTCACTTCTTCGCCGTCCAGCTGCAAGATCACACGGAATGCACCGTGCGCAGATGGATGGTTAGGCCCCAAGTTCAGGAACATGAAGTCTTCATCGGCATTACCGCGTTTTAGACCCCAGTCTTCAGGAACGAAACGCAAGTGTTCTTGCTCAAAATCCTGTTTCGCCTGGTTCTGCATATACGGCGTATATTCAGTGGCACGTGCAGAATATTCTTTACGAAGTGGGTGACCTTCCCAGTATGTAGGCAACAAGATACGACGGAGCATTGGATGCCCTTCGAAGTTGATGCCAAACATATCGTAAGCTTCACGTTCGTACCAGTTGGCATTTGGCCAAATGTTGGTTGCTGTTGGAAGATTTACATCATTCTCGTTTAACGCAACTTTGATACGAATATCCGTATTACGCTCTAGCGACAACAAATGATAGAACACAGTGAAGTCTGACGCAGGCAAACCGTCGCGGTGAGTACGCAAGCGTTCATCTACCGCAGACAAGTCGAACAGCATCACGTAAGGACGTGCCACTGTACGCAAGAACATTAAAACTTCTTGTACACGTGCGCGCTCAACCCAGACTGTTGGAAAGTCTTCAAAAGTCGTTTGCACAAAGAAGTTCTCACCAAATTTGGTTTTGAGCTCTTCTATAATTGCAAATGCTGGGCGTGAATCAACTGGAGTTGATTCTGGCATAGCAATGTTAGTTTCAGCCATTGGCTTGGCTTCCTATTTAATACAAATTCAGGCAACCTTAAACGACAATTACACCCAAACCGGGTGCATCAATATTTTGTCGCTCAGATTATTTAATTTCATCCATAGAGCGTAAGTTTTTCACTGCAATACGTTCAGCATTCTTACGGTCACGTTCTGGCTGCATCTTTGGCTTATATACTGGCTGAAGATCATCACCAATGACCGCTGAAAGCGGACGGCGCTCTAATTGAATTTGGTCTTGTAACAACATTAATGCTTGCAGCAATGCTTCAGGACGTGGCGGGCAACCTGGGATGTACACATCGACAGGGATGATTTTATCCACACCTTGCACCACTGAATAGATGTCGTACATACCGCCAGAGTTTGCACAAGCACCCATTGAAATCACCCATTTAGGCTCTAACATTTGCTCGTATAGACGCTGGATTACAGGTGCCATTTTCACGAAGCAGGTCCCTGCAACGATCATTAAGTCAGCCTGACGCGGTGAAGCACGAATAACCTCGGCACCGAAACGTGACATATCATGCACACCGGTCAAAGTGGTTGCATATTCTACGTAACAGCATGATGTACCAAAGTTAAACGGCCATACAGAGTTTTTACGGCCCCAGTTTACAGCTGTATGCATTACATCCTCTAAACGAGTCATGAACACATTTTTATTCACTTCTTCTTCAAGCGGATCGCTAACGATCTGACGCTCTTGAAGTGGATATTGATCAGCATCCGGATTCGCACGGGTTAATGTATATTTCATCCCGAGTTACTCCTTACTAGATGATGTAGTCGCAGATTTTTTCACACGACCAGATGATTGAGCTGGAATTTGACCTGTAGGATCAACAACCAACTCTTCAATAGAATTGAAGCGCGTAATGTCGGCAAGGTTCATATTCGGCGAACCCACTTTCGACTTCATAACTGCTGCTTTGAGACGATCGGTTGGTGCCCAGTTTAATGCCCCTACAGAAATGGCATAAACCAAAGCAATCAATAAATCGACCACAAAAATTACAACAGTGGTAAAACCGAACCAACCTACTTCACGAACTGATGTAGCCCATGCGTAGAGATACAGTGCTTCCAGGTCAAATACCACAAAGAAAATAGCAACCAAGTAGAACTTTGCAGACAAGCGGATACGTGCTCCACCAGCCCCTACCACACCTGACTCAAATTGCTCTTGCTTTGCACGGCCCCATGATTTACCCCCAAGGAGTAAAGGAACTGTGAGCATAAAGACACAAAGAAATGTAACGCCGATCACGAAGGCAATAATTGCCCAATCGTATGGAGTAATGGCACTCATGCGGGGATAACTCCTGGCAGGCCTAATTTATTAACAAAGAATGTATGTATTGGCCTTCAAATACACCAAACACAAAATTAATCCCGCCAATTGTACCTGATTTATGATTTCACTTGCTAGCTTATAAGCCTTAGTCTTTTGGATGATTTTTTCGACATTACCGCTTTTAATTTGCGTATATTCCCTTGCACACAACTTTTATCGTTTTATTTAATAAAAATAGTTATTTTTATTAAATTTTCTCACATTAAGATTTTATGAGGAATTTTTACTCACTTATTTTTCAAACCAGAAGTGCAGTTATTAATGAATATCCTATCTATTTTAAAAGTTCATTTTATTTTCAGTATTTATTTAAAAAATGATAGCAACCACGGAAATTGATTAAATTTTCCTCCTGATCATCACGACATTAAACATAAATCACCTTCTTTTGCTTTATAAGCTAACCCATATTTTTTGCATAAGCTGCTTTATTCTTGTGGTTTTTTTGCAACACTTTGACATGCGTTTAACAGTTTGTGATATTTGTATTTAAAACTCAAAAAGTGAATAGACAGGAGAAACTATAATGACATTAAAATATGCCCATGAATCTGAATACTTCTTCTTTGCACAACTGTTAGTGCGTCATGTGGAACGATATATCGAGAAACATCCAGATGCACGTGATGCTATTTTTGACCTGCGTGATATTTATGATCTTTTCCGCCAGGACTTTGCTTCAACCACCACCAATCTCGAAGCTATTTTAAACGTTGCTGATGAATACAGGGTCGAAACATTAAACGGGGACCAGAAATTGATCAGCCATTATGCAATTGACCCCAAAAACAATTCTTTGCTGCTAGATTTCAATGCAGATGCACTCGCCAGCTTAAAACAGGGAAAAAGCCTGATTGAACCGGATGCTACCAGTCACGAATAAGACTAAAAAGCACCGAATCCGGTGCTTTTTATGATCTAAAATTCTGTATTCAAGATGCCATCTTTTATAAGATTGGTTTTCTTTTTGGTTTTATTAAAGCGCTGCACAGGCCAGCACATGGTGAAGCGTGCACCACCCAAAACCGGACTTTGATCGACTTCAATCTTACCGCCAAACCAGTAGGCAATACGACTCACAATGGATAAACCTAAACCATAGCCTCCGGAAGCACGGGTACGACTGTCATCCAGACGTGCGAAAGCTTCAAAAATGCGCTGACGCTCTTCTTCCGGCACACCTGCCCCGTCATCCTCTACCTGAACATAAGCCAAGCCTTCATCATTAATTCCACCACTGACAATCACCTTATGGTCGCAGTAGCGAACCGCATTACCGACTAAATTTTGTACAACACGATGCAAGTAACGACGCTCGGCATCGACCACAATGTTAATTGGCGGGGCTTTCAGTTCAATTTCTTTTTGCGTCTTCAGTGCTTCGGTTTCAATAACCACCTGATCCAATACTTCAAACAGAATAATTTTTTCAAAATCTAAAGAAGGCGTACCCTGCTCCAGTTTTGCATAGGTCATGATTTCATCGATCAAGGTATTCAGCGCTTCAATATCCTTATCAATCATTTCGACCTGCTGCAAGCGATAGTCGTAATCTTCCTCTTCCGCCAGCATCTCCATACCAAAACGAATACGCGCCACAGGCGTCCGCAGCTCATGCGAAACTGCACGCATCAGCTCACGCTGCGCCTCAATCAAACGCTGAATGTGATCAGACATGCTGTTGTAATTGGTCGCCAGACTGGCCATTTCATCGGTACCATCAACCGGCAAACGCAAAGTCATGTCACCCGATTTCATGCGATGCAGTGCATAATTTACTTCGCGTAAGCGGCGCTGCATAGGCACCAGCAAACCATATACCCCAAGGCTCAATACAAACAAGCTTAACAAGGTAATGCCTGCAGCCAACTGGAAAGGCATCCAGTTAAATAAAGGTACAGGGCCTAAAACCAGCACCTCTGAAGGTGAACTTGGCATTGGTGAAACAATCGAGATAGTGGTACCGCGCACCGAGGCATTATCACGGTATAAAATAATACTGTGATCTAGTCGAAGTCGGCCAATTTGCTCTGAATCGAGCGGCAGGTTTTGAACTTTTTCAATGGCAATTGGATAAGAAAAATTCGCTTGAATTTTGGCAAGATATTCTTTTTCCTGCCCAGGGTAATACACCAGATAATCCAGAATAAAAATCGGCAACGCCTTCATTTGACGTTCCCCAATTTTATCTACTTTTACATAAAGTAAATGCCTGGGATCATCCTTCAACCCAATAATAATATAGGCAATTGAGTTTTCTGCGTCATAACGAACTGCCGCTTTACGCTCCTCGACCCGTCTTTGCTCGGCACGGGATAAATCGACCTTGTTGGCATCGACATAATAAATGGGCAGCTCAAGCAAATCTGAAGCATCAGAAATCCAGTCCCGCTTTTGTTGCTCATTCGGCTGTCGGGCAATACCCTCGCTAATGATATAAGAAATACCATCGGTTAAAGATTCACGATACTCTTGTGCACGCTGGTAATTGATAATTTGTACCAACAGGTAGCCAAATAAAGCCACCAACGCGACTAAAATCACTAACCCGGCATAAATGCGCAAGAATATACTGTGTTTAAACACGAAGCTGTCCTATAAAATTAGCGGGTAGCGCTTAAAGACCGGTTTCTTTAACGAACAGATAACCTTTACTACGTACAGTCTTAATACGTTTTGGATTTTCCGGATCATCACCAATTTTTGGACGGATACGTGAGATACGCACATCGATTGAACGGTCCTGACCATCATATTCAATGCCGCGCAGACGCTCAAAAATATCCTCACGAGACAGGATACGACCAGCATTTGAAGCCAACAGCCATAACAGGTCATATTCAGCGCTGGTAAAGTCAACCAAATCGCCATTCAAGGTCACTGAACGGCCACCGTTATCAATCACCAGGTCATCAAATTCGATGCGTTGAGCGACTTCATCTTCAGGCGCCTTGTCGGTACGACGCAGCAAGGCACGGATACGGGCAAGCAATACACGCGGTTGAACTGGTTTGGCAACGTAGTCATCGGCACCCATTTCCAGACCCAAAACCTGATCCATATCTTCAGTACGTGCAGTCAACATCAAAATTGGTTGATGATAATGTGGACGCACTTCACGACAAATGGTCAAACCATCTGCACCCGGCAACATCACATCAAGTACCACCAAATCCGGCTGTTCAGCAATGATACGGCGGATTGCACGATTACCGTCAGGCTCTACCCCAACCTCTAACCCATTACGGATAAGGTATTCTTGAGTCAAACGCGCAAGACGTTCATCGTCTTCAACAATTAAAATTTTAGGTAACTTTTCTTCTTGGCTCATAAAATGCCCCTTTATATTGGATTAAGGTATCCTTAAAAATCCATTGGATACGCTTTAATATATTCAGCAATATACACACGTTTACATTGTAAACAAGATACCGTTCACCAAACTGATACATCAAAGTAGCATTTTGTTATATTTTTTTTAAACATTGAATTTATTGGATTTTTCATATTTTAGTAATTTTCAGGCTATTTATAGAAATATTTAGCTACAAAATGTCTATTTTTTAAACCGCCCGTCTGTTTGCACAGTTTCTGACTAGTTAGATAGCTTCTTTTAAGTTATCCACAATGTTATCTATAAGCACATTTTTTTAGCTTTGCTATGCTATGCCCTTGTCTAATAAGGCTTCTACAAGAAACATAAAAATAGGGACGTTTTTGCAAAGGATCATTGCAGAGTTCAATCAAAAATTTTAACGAAATGTCAATATTGATCTACCCTGAATTTTCCCGTATCTTGTGCTTATTCCGATTTTAAACCACTAGTTCTTGTGTTTAATCATCAAACACTGAGATGAAATATCGTCCAGTTCAAATGGTCCACACATATAAAACAATAGATGACAATGGAGCTATGCCACAATGAGCGTAATCACTTCAACTCCTGGTCAACTTCAGGTGATTAAACGCACCGGTGATGTTGCCACTTTTGACGCAGAAAAAATTTCTGTAGCGATAGGTAAAGCTTTTTTGGCTGTAGAAGGCCAGCAAAGCGCTGATTCAAGCCGTATTCATGACCGCATCGAGCAGCTGACCGAAATGGTCATGAACACGTTTAACCGTCGTTTACCGTCAGGCGGCACGATTCATATTGAAGAAATTCAAGACCAAGTTGAACTGGCGCTCATGCGTACAGGTGAACAAAAAGTTGCGCGTGCGTATGTCATCTACCGCGAACAACGCTCTGAAGCACGCAAACAAACTGGCGCTCATCATCATCCAACCCTGCAAGTGATTACTGCAAACGGTCAACATAAACCGCTTGACTTGGGGGCATTAGAAGCTCATGTGGCAAAAGCTGCTGAAGGCCTTGAAGGCATTGACGTACAGGCAATTGTCGATGAGACCGTGAAAAACTTGTACAACGGCGTAAAAGAGTCTGACATCTCAACGACCATGATGATGGCGACACGTACCCGTATTGAACAAGAACCAAACTATACCTATGTCACTGCACGTTTACTTCGTGACAACTTGGTTGCTACAGGTCTTGAGTTTTTAGGTCTGTCTACAGATACCAATGAAGGCGACGCACTTGAAACTTTCTTGAAGAAAGGTATCGAGCTTGAGCTGCTTTCTCCAGAACTTCTTAACTTTGACCTGGCTAAACTGGCAGCTGCGATTCAGCCAGAACGCTCAAATCAATTCACCTACTTAGGTCTACAAACTTTATTTGACCGTTACTTCATCCATTCAGATGGCGTACGTTTCGAATTGCCACAATTATTCTTCATGCGTGTTTCGATGGGTCTTTCACTCAACGAAGCAAACCGTGAAGAACGTGCAATCGAGTTCTATAACTTATTATCGAGCTTCGATTACATGGCGTCTACGCCTACCCTGTTTAACTCAGGAACACTACGTCCACAGTTGTCGAGCTGCTATTTAACGACTATTGATGATGACCTGTATGACATTTATGGCGCGATGCGTGATAACGCAATGTTGTCTAAATGGGCTGGCGGCTTAGGTAATGACTGGACACCAGTTCGTGCCTTGAACTCGTATATCAAAGGTACAAACGGTAAGTCACAAGGTGTTGTTCCATTCCTTAAAGTGGCGAACGATACCGCTGTTGCCGTTAACCAAGGTGGTAAGCGTAAAGGTGCCGTATGTGCATACCTTGAAACCTGGCACCTGGACATCGAAGAATTCCTGGAACTGCGTAAAAATACGGGTGATGACCGTCGCCGTACGCATGACATGAATACAGCAAACTGGGTTCCTGACTTGTTTATGCAACGTGTCTTTGAAGATGCTGAATGGACACTTTTCACACCATCGGAAACACCGGATCTTCACGACTTAACGGGTTCTGAATTTGCTGAGCGTTATGCTTACTACGAAGGCATTGCCAAAGAAACAAACATGTTGCACAAAAAAGTACGTGCAAAAGATTTGTGGCGCAAAATGCTGTCTATGTTGTTTGAAACAGGTCACCCGTGGATCACATTCAAAGACGTATGTAACTTACGTTCACCACAACAACATGTGGGTGTAGTACATTCATCTAACTTGTGTACAGAAATTACTTTGAACACAAGCAAAGAAGAAATTGCGGTATGTAACCTGGGTTCGATCAACCTGGTACAACACGTTCAAGGTGGTGTGTTAGATCGCGAAAAATTGGCGCGTACAGTGAAAACTGCTGTTCGTATGCTTGATAACGTCATCGACATCAACTACTACGCTGTTCCGCAAGCGAAAAATTCGAACTTGAAACATCGTCCGGTCGGCATGGGCATCATGGGCTTCCAGGATGCATTGTATGAAATGAAACTAGCCTACGGTTCAGATGCTGCGGTAGATTTTGCTGATGAATCTATGGAAGTGATCAGCTACTACGCGATTTCAACATCAAGTGATTTGGCTGTTGAACGTGGTACTTACGAAACTTTTAAAGGTTCACTGTGGGATCAGGGTATTTTACCGATCGACTCACTTGACCTGGTTGCGAAAACACGTCCGGAACGCATGTTCGAAGTAGACCGTACACAACGTTTGGACTGGGACACTTTGCGTGCCAAAGTTCAAAAAGACGGGATGCGTAACTCGAACGTGATGGCGATTGCACCGACTGCGACCATTTCGAACATCTGTGGTGTTTCTCAGTCGATCGAACCAACTTTCCAAAACTTGTATGTGAAATCTAACCTTTCTGGTGAATTCACAGTGATCAATCCGTACCTAGTACGTGCGTTAAAAGATCGCGGTCTTTGGGATGCTGTGATGGTGAACGACCTGAAACACTTCGAAGGTTCTGTACAAAAGATTTCGCGTATTCCTGAAGAGCTTAAAGCAATCTTCGCGACTGCGTTTGAAGTTGAACCACGCTGGATTGTGGATGCTGCATCACGTCGTCAAAAATGGATTGACCAAGCTCAGTCACTTAATCTTTACATCTCTGGTGCAAACGGTAAGAAACTTGACCTGACTTATAAAATGGCTTGGTTACGTGGTCTTAAAACAACTTATTATCTTCGTGCATTGGGTGCGACTTCTGCTGAGAAATCAACTATTAACACTGGCGCATTAAATGCAGTTAAACCTGCAACTGTTGCAGCACCTGTTACTGCTGCGGTAGCGCCTGAAGCGAAAGCTGAAGAAGAAGATTTTGCTCAAGCAGCACCAGTGCCAATGGCATGTTCAATTGATAACCCTGATTGTGAAGCTTGTCAGTAAGCTTCATAACCTCCCCTAACCCCTCCTAAAAGGAGGGGGAATCACACCTCTTAATTAAGGGTGAAAGTCCCTCTTTCATAAAGAGGGATTTAGGGAGATTAAAAATATAAATAAAGGAAACCACCATGCTTCATATGACTCACAACTACATGTTAGGACTTGCGGTATTGGTTGTTTCCTTTATTCTGACTTTTTATGTACCGATTGCTTACTTCTGGGTAAAACAGGGTAAGAAGATGCGTAATCAAAATAAGTAGTGGGGATATTTGCTCTACCGTACAAGTTTAGAGCAGTGATCGACAAAACTTGATTTTGATTACACAAATTGAGCGTATAGTAGGACATCTCAGCGTTGCTGGATGTCTAATAAAAGATATAAGCATCGAAGAGAGAATTGATATGTCTATCCTAAGTTGGGACGATTTCGAAGATGATTCACAGAAACCGGCTGCACCTGAACACCAGTCTGCGCCCGTCGAACCGAAAAAAACGGCTCATTCACAGGTGGTATCTGATGCACACAACGCACCGTCGCATGTGGCAACTGCACAACCCCTTAGAGCCACTCAAAACCGAGGATCAAATCCAACCGATTCGTTGGCAAGAGCATCTGCTTCCCTAGATCAACTTGACGTTGCCCCAGGCTTGGAAGAGCTTGAAATGGGTGCTCAACGTGTACAGGTTGATGATAAAGCAATGATCAACTGTCGTGCTGACTTAAACCAGCTAGTACCGTTCAAATACGAATGGGCTTGGCAAAAATATCTGGACGGTTGTGCCAACCACTGGATGCCACAAGAAGTCAACATGAACCACGACATCGCACTTTGGAAGTCTGAAAATGGCTTAACCGAAGATGAGCGTACTATTGTCATGCGTTCGCTTGGTTTCTTCTCGACTGCCGATTCACTGGTTGCCAACAACCTGGTACTGGCGATTTACCGCCACATTACCAACCCTGAATGCCGTCAGTACATCTTGCGTCAGGCATTTGAAGAAGCAATTCACACTCATGCTTACCAATACTGTATCGAATCTTTAGGTATGGATGAAGGCGAAGTCTTCAACATGTACCGCGAAGTACCGTCTGTGGCACGTAAAGCGGCTTGGGGCTTGAAATATACCCAGTCTTTAACCGATCCTACTTTTAAAACCGGTACACCTGAAAATGATCAAATCTTGCTTCGCAACCTGATCGCGTTCTACTGTGTACTTGAAGGTATTTTCTTCTATTGTGGTTTCAGCCAAATCCTGTCTATGGGCCGTCGTAACAAGATGAATGGTGTTGCCGAGCAATTCCAGTACATCTTGCGTGATGAGTCTATGCACCTGAACTTTGGTATCGATATGATCAACCAGATCAAAATCGAAAACCCAAGTTTATGGACTACTGAGTTCCAGGAAGAAATCATCCAGATGATTCTTGAAGGTACGATGCTTGAAATCGAATATGCGCGTGACACTATGCCACGCGGTGTACTCGGTATGAATGCAGCGATGATGGAAGAATACTTGAAGTTCATCTGTAACCGCCGTTTAGCGCAACTTGGCTTGCCTGAACAGTTCGCTGGTGTGAATAACCCATTCCAGTGGATGTCGGAAATGATGGACTTGCGTAAAGAGAAGAATTTCTTCGAGACGCGTGTAACGGATTATCAGACTGGCGGTGCGTTAAGCTGGTAATGCTTTTTTAGATTTATTTCTAAAAGGGAGGGTTTATCCCTCCCTTTTTTATTGTGATTCGAATTAAAAAAATATTTTTATATAAATCATATACATGAGATAAATTATGCAAAATTACTTCAGTTATCAAGATCCTTTTTTAGACATATCACCGGATCTTCAAATTGCATTTAATTCTTCAACATCTACTTTATATACAGCTGATTTTCCTCAAGGGAAATATATAAGTATGTATTTCGATGAAGAAAAAGAACACTTTATTCAAGTAAGTAAGAAAATTAAATTAAATTAAATATTACTTGTATTGTTAATACAGGCTATAGAAAACGATCACTTCAAGAATTTGAAAAACTTCTCTATGACACGAGTTATGTAGATGCTTATAAAAATGAAAATAGTATTGCCAAGGCATCTGTAGAAAAAGTATGGCAACACTTTTTTAAACATAACCAATGGATTTTTGGCTATGGTTTGGATTATAGATTTCAGTCTATTTTGCAAGATGAAGTAAATTTGAATACAGCAGATTTAGATGGAAAAAATACAGTAAATGGAGATTTTCTATTAGCTGACAATAAATTTACAACATTTGTTGAAATTAAAAGACCAGATATGCAACTATTTCATGGAAATAGAAATCGTGCAGATTGTTGGAAACTGTCATCAGACTTATACGATGCACATTCACAAATTCTAGAACATAAAGCAAGTGGACAGATCAAGCTTCAGATGGATATAACTAACTAGGGGATAGCAATGATAATTTAGTGAAGCAAAAAGCTTATGATTCAAAAACAATATTAATTATTGGAAGTTGGACTGAAATTAATAATGATAATCCACGTATAAAAGCTATCAAGGAAAAAACTTTCGAGTTATTTCGTCAAAATTCTAAAAATGTAGAAATTATTACATTCGATGAACTTTTTGACAGAGCAAAATTTATCGTCGAACATCAATAATTCTAATCCCCCGCTCATGTAGCGGGATTTTTATAAAAATCACATTAATACAAAAACTTAAAAAAACAATAAGTTTAGTTTTTAAACAGTCTGATATGATTAAGTCAAAAGATAAACATAAATGAATACTTTATATCCACAAAAATAGAGGCCAATAATGAAAGGAACAATTCTGGATTATTCAATCCAAAGCAATTCAGGCATTATCAGTGGTGATGACCAGAACCGCTATAACTTTACTGGTGCGGAATGGCGAGGTCAACGTCCGCCTAATCGTGGCGAACATGTCGATTTTGCTGTCGATGATGCTGGTAATGCCACTCAGATCTATATTACCCTCAACCGCAACAACCCTATTCAAAACCTATCTGAGCAACTGGATAAAATTTCAAACCAGAATCAATCTGAAGAACAATTTAATATGATTGACTGGTTTGTAAAATGTCTTAAAAATTATGTCACCTTTGATGGATGTGCACGACGTAAGGAATTTTGGTTCTTTATGCTGGTTTCTTTCATTTTGGGGATTATTGTACAAATGATTGATGCCATACTCGGTACAGATCGCCTTTTAAATGGCTTATTGAATCTGGCCCTATTCCTCCCAAGCCTAGCCGTAGGTGCCCGTCGTCTACATGACACAAATCGTTCTGGTTGGTGGCAACTTCTTGTTCTGACTGTTATTGGCATTATTCCACTCATCATCTGGTGGGCTTCAGACACCAAACGCGAAAATAATCAATGGGGACAACCTGCTAAATAAAGCGGATTAAAAAAGGGCGATAACACACTGCTACCCCATAGTTGAAGTCCATATATTGGATTCGCGAGTGTGGCAGGGATGCCACACATTCCACATCACGACAGGAGGTCGTGTATGGGGAATAAAGACTTTTGCCTACTTTTGGTCTGTCAAAAGTAGGGTTTAGCCTACACAAAGCCATTTAAACCTTTAAAGAAAAGACAAGGCTGTGAAAAATGTAAATATCAAATAGTTAAAGATAGTAAATCATCATGCTGATTCAATACTAAAATAAAATTTAAACTATAGAACAGTAGTGGCGGATAACGCCCTTTTCTCTTATCTGAAATTAACCATATTTTCGGACAAAATCTTCATCTGATGTACATAAGTAAATAATGAACTCAATGAAAGCTACAATCGCAGGGATAAAGGTCCAGAAGAAAATCAGATAAACAATACCCCAGCCAATTTGCCCTAAATAAAACTTATGCACACCGAAGCCGCCGAGGAAAAAAGCTAAAATTGCAGCCACAATCCTGTTTTTCTCACCTACTTGAGTGGCAAATGCTGGAGCTGAACTCAGCACATAAATATCATTGGCCTGACCTGTTCCATCCACGGTAAAATCAACTTTCTGACCGCGGGCAGGTGGAACTTGTCCACGCCAGCTTGCACCAGAAAAATTATAGCGATTCTGGTCATCACCACTAATCACACCAGAATTACTTTGAATAGAAAAATCCAATATCTGACCTTTCATAAATACCCTTATTTTTCTTTATATTAGCTTTTAAAGCATACGTTCAATTGCACACATTTAAAATATTTTAATCACATTTTTCTAGGCGTATCAGCTTTGTTCTTTTATTTCCTTTGGCTAATTTTTTAACCAATAGAAAATCTCAGCAGCCGCTTTATACTTTAAAGCGTAAAAATTTGAATCTAAAAATTGCATAACAAGATTTACGTTCACACTCAAATCTACAACAAAAATAGCCAAACCCGACTAAGCTCAAAAAACTTACAATAGATGAGCACAGGAAAGACCAATACAAGAAAATAATGCGCGAAAACGAGCATTAAAAAATCCAGATGCGGCTCAATTGGAGTCACATTGATCACAACCGCATGCAATAGCTGTCCCGTGATGGAATAGTCATTGTACAAAAAATTGCAATCACACCCTCTTTATCATTTTCTTGAAAGGTGATGGTTCATGGACATAGCAGCTGAATATCCCCTATTCCAATGTCGTTATCTGCCGCATTATTTAATAGGGCTGATCTTTATCCCTGCCATATTTATTATTTTAGCGCAGCATTCACTCAGTAGCATCAATATGGTTCAGGATTTCAGTAGCCTGATTCAGTATTTATCGCATCAATCCCTGTCGGGCTGGTTAATGGTAACACTCGTCATCATACTGGCCTGTATTGCCATAAATATGAAACTTGTGGTCACCAGCCAAAGCATATCCATTCAAAGCTTAGGAATAAAGCTCAATAAGCTGGTGCAGCGCGATAGGCTGTTCAAAGCCCAGCTTTATTCTTCACATGCCTCAAAGTATCGTATGCTAAAGCCCCTCACAGCAGAAGCATTAAGCAAGGCGCAACAGTGGAAAACCTGCAGGATCGGCTTTATTTTAAAACCTGAATTTCGCAAGCAATATAAAATGGCGCATATCGACCTGAATATGTTGAATGAGGACAACCGACGACAGCTGATCCAGATTTTGGCGCAACACTACTATTTAGACCCTAAATTTTTTCTAGGCAGAGCACAATTTGCCAGACGAAAACTGCAGCACAAATTTTAATAAAAAGCGCTCTTCGCGCTTTTTATCACTCCCTGTTTAGGCTGGAATACGCAGCACCTGCCCTGGAAAAATGTCATCGGCATTTTTTAGCAAGGGACGATTGGCTTCAAATATTCTGTTGTATTGATTAACATCCCCATAAAATTCTTTTGAAATTTTAGACAGGGTATCTCCCGATTTAACGGTATAGAATTTACTTTCAGGTGCTGGGGTAGCGACAGTCATCTGATCATCCACCTGGGCAACATGATCGATATTTCCCACCGCCAATACAATTTTTTCACGGTCAGCCTGGCTTTGCACCTGACCTTTAATGGTCGCCAGATCCGTCGTGCCATTATAGCTAACAGATAGCCCTGTTACAGGTAGTCCCAATGCCTTGATATGCCCTAGAAGCTTGTTTGCAATTTCCTGTGCAGAGGGTTCAGCTGGAGTGGCAGGCGCAGCCTGTTGTTCTGCGGGTGCTGTATTTTTTTTACCAATACCTTTTACAAAATCAAAAAGACCCATTGTATTTCTCCATCATTATTATTTGTACGATTTAAAAATAGCGCTCTTTTTTTATACCTAAAATCTATTCACAGAAAGGTTGTCTTTGGTCAAGTATCAGTAAAGATATGTAATTTTAATTATTCAATAAAAAAGCCACCTTTCGGTGGCTTTTTTATATTCAGCAAAGCTGAAACAACAATTAACCTAGTTTCTTAGAAACATAGTCAATAGCTGATTGAACAGTTGTGATTTCGTTAGAATCTTCATCAGGGATAGTGATGTCAAAATCATTTTCGAAAGACATAACAAGCTCAACTAAGTCCAAAGAGTCAGCACCTAAGTCATCCATAAAAGATGCTTCGTTTTTGATTTCTTCAGCTTTAAGACCAAGTTGTTCTGCAACCGCTTGTTTGATACGTAGTTCGATATCGCTCACAGGAATTCTCCTCATTGCTTGTGGCGTTTTTAATGCCGTTAGTTTAATTGAATATCTTATTTTTGCAAAGTTTATAGTTGAGCTTAGCTCATGTATAAACCGCCATTTACATGTAAAACAGTACCGGTAATGTAACTTGCCTTCTCGGAAGCCAAGAAACTTACGGCATTTGCGATATCTTGTGGATCACCTAAACGGTTTAACGCCACTTGATCACTCATTTTCTTGCGAATGTCTTCACTGAGTTGTTCAGTCATTTCTGTTGCAATAAAGCCTGGAGCCACGGCATTCACGGTAATTTGGCGGCTTCCCATTTCTTTTGCCAGACTGCGACCAAACGCTTCTATGCCTGCTTTGGCAGCAGAATAGTTGGCCTGTCCCGGATTTGCAAAGTGTGCAACGACAGAACTGATATTAATAATGCGGCCAAAACGTGCCTTGGTCATGCCTTTTAAAACACGCTTAGACAGGCGATATACGGCTTTCAAATGAATGTTGAGAATGTCATCCCAATCATCTTCTGACATACGCAGTAACAAATTATCTTTGGTAATACCGGCATTATTCACCAATGCAAGTACAGGGCCATGTTTTTGTTCAATTTCTGTAACCAGCGCATCAATCGCAGCTGCATCACGTACATCAAGAACTTTACCTGCGCCATTTTCAGCAAAACTTGCAAATAATTTTTCTGCGCCTGCTTCTGATGTCGCAGTACCCACTACAAAATAACCGTCTTGAATCAATTGCTGAGCGATGGCTGCACCAATCCCTCTGCTCGCGCCTGTCACTAATGCGACTTTGCGTTCTTGTGTCATGCAATTTTCCCTTCAGCCACTAAAATGGCGCTTAGTGCATCTTCCATACGACTGTTGCTGTCGAGTGGGAATGCTTTTTCGATATTTGGTAAACGCTTCGCAAGGTTGGCAAGCACATTACCCGGACCACATTCAACTACGTACTGCACTCCCTGATCTTGAAGGAACTGCATGGTCTTGGTCCATTGCACCGATTGATACAATTGTGCAGTCAATGCCTGACGTAACCCTGCCACATCTGTCGCGATTTCCGCGTTGACATTTTGTATTACAGGAAGGCCAGGTAGCTCAATGGCAGTATGTTCCAAAGCTTGTGCAAATTTGTCAGCAGCAGGTTTCATCAGTGAACAATGCGATGGCACAGAAACTGGCAAGGCAATGGCTTTACCGCCATTTTCTTTGGCCAAGTCCATGACCGCCTCTACCAAAGTCTTATCACCGGCAATCACCACTTGACCTTGGGCATTGTAGTTAGCAGCTTCTACCGAACCACGCCCCTGTATATTGACCTGTTCGCATAGCTCAAGCACTTTGGCATCTTCCAGACCCAAAATCGCAGCCATTGCGCCCTGACCTTGCGGTACTGCATCTTGCATGAGTTTGCCACGCAAGTTCACCAGCTTAACTGCATCACCCAGTGACATCGCTCCAGCGGCAACCAAGGCACTGTATTCACCCAGAGAGTGTCCTGCAAGATATTTTGGTGCCACCCCACCCAATTCTAACCACACACGCCATAAAGCGATTGATGCTGTCAACAATACAGGTTGGGTAAATTCAGTCTGATTTAAACCTTCGCCGCTTTGTGCAATCTGCCATAGGTCAAAACCCACAGCTGCCGATGCTTCTGCAAAAGTTTCTGTCACGCTACTAAACTGTTCAGCCAATTCTGCGAGCATGCCGACTTTTTGTGAGCCTTGACCCGGAAATACAAATGCTGTTTTCGTTGCTTGAGCGACTTGCTCGAGTTGTTTAGCAGACATAAAAAAATCCTGTAATGAAGTGATATTGTTATTCAACAATCGGTTAAATAACCAACATACACTTATGTAAGCTTATTTACGGAACGGAATTTAACATTTAATTTTTGTTTTGGTAATTGCCAAATACAACAAAAATACAGCACAAAAAAAGGGAGCTTAACGCTCCCATTTTTTCTACTAAGCTTGACGCTTAATACATCATCAATTATTCAGCAGATGCTTTAGCGAATAATTGGCGACCACGGTAGATACCATCTTTAGATACGTGGTGACGACGGTGAGTCTCGCCAGTAGCTTGGTCTACAGTTAATGCATTCTCGGTTAAAGCGTCATGTGAACGGCGCATGTCACGGCGAGAGCGACTTTTACGGTTTTGCTGAACGGCCATGATGGCTCCTTACAAAGATCGAAAAAATGGATCAGAACAAATTCAGTTGTCTTATACTTAACAGTATAACACAAAAATTAGTTAAGTTTACCCTTCAAACTTGCCAAAACACCAAACGGATTATCCCGTTTTTCTTCGACAATGTCCTCAGCGGCAGGTTGATGCTTATGCTCACAAACGTCATGCTTAGGAGACAAAGGCACCAACAATAACAATTCATCTTCTATCAGAGAAAGTAAATCAGCCGTCGCAGGTGCATCAAAGCTGCCCTTTGTCGTTGCTTCACTTTCACCTAAGACGATGAAATCAGCATCCTCATCCAAGCGCTCTATCAGTGATTCATCATCCACAAGCGCTAAATGAAAGTCTGAAACGAGAGAAATTTCAACGGGATTCAGACAACGCTGACATTCCATTGGCACTTTCGTTTCAACATGACCATCTAACCATACGACACGATGATACGCATCCATTGATAGCTTACAGTCTATATTGATCAATTGGTTATCAATTGATCCAACAGCTTCACGGGAAATTCGAACAAAGCGAGACAATGGCAGTGTACCTGACCATGTAAAGCCTTGTTCAGCCCATTTAAACGGCTCAATCTGTGCCGGAAAGGTATTTGCTGACATAATTAAGGCGGCAATTCTACAAATTCATCGGTACTCTGTCAAAGATTAAGATACAATTTTGTACTTATTTAGACAGATCAATTGGGTAATACAAGTCATGCATCAGTTGCAGCCGCAACCTGAAGTCACCACTTCATTACAGTTAACCACTTATTCAACCTCAAGTTCTGCTGTTTATATCGACCCTGTGCAACTCTCACCTTGGGTCAGTTTGCAAACAGAAGTTCAACAAGTAGATTGGCTTATATTACACTTTAATCACTGGTTTTCCCACTTAAATGTGAGTTTAGTCAAAGGTGATTTTGAACCTGAATATTTTCCGGCAACTGCAGATGCCCCTGCCCGCATTCAATTTGCCCATGGTTTCTTTAATAGTGCCTTGCATGAAATCAGCCACTGGACCATTGCAGGTGAAAAGCGTCGTTTATTGCCAGATTTAGGCTATTGGTATGCTCCGGATGGCCGCAGCGCCGAACAGCAAGCGCTGTTTGAACAGGTCGAAATCAAGCCGCAAGCGATTGAATGGATGTTTGCCAAGGCCTTTGGACGCAAGTTTCGCGTGTCTTTAGATAATTTAACTGGTGATGGTGGTAATGGTGCCAGCTTTAAAGACAATGTTTTTGCTCAGGTTCAGCGCTATTTTAAGGGTGAGGCCAAGCTTCCACGTGATGCTGCACATTTTATTGCCTGTATCTGTGCCTGCACCCGGGGTGGCAAAACATTACAAAGTGACGAGTTTCAACGTCACATGCTGGATTAAATTACACAAAATCATCACAGCCTGATTGCAAGACTTTGTAAAATCAACAGATAATGTCTAACAACAAGTCGGGGGAGAATAAATATGCTGCATTTAAGAATACATCCTGATAATCCTCAGCCGCGTTTGATCACTCAGGCGGTAGAGCGGATTCGCGCCGGTGATGTGGTGGTTTACCCGACCGATGCCGCTTATGCCATTGGCTGCCAGATCGGAAATAAAAATGCCATGGAGAGGATTGCACAGATTCGTGGCTTAGGGCCGAAACATCAATATGCCATTCTGTGTTGTGATTTATCCGATATTGCTACCTATGCCAAGGTGGACAATGCCATGTATCGGTTGCTGAAAAATAACACCCCCGCTGTCACCACCTTTATATTACCTGCAACCAGTGAAGTCCCTAAGCGACTGATGCATCCTAAAAAGAAAACGATTGGCCTGCGTATTCCAAGCAATCCGATTTGTCGAATGTTATTGAAGGAATTAGATGAACCACTATTAACCAGTACGCTGATTCTTCCCAATCATACAGAGCCTTTAGATGATCCGTATGATATTGAAATGGAACTGGGCAAACGGATTGATGTATTTGTCGATGGCGGTCTGGGAATTTTAAATACCACCAGTATCGTGGATTTATCCGGTGATCATCCTGAAGTGATTCGACGCGGCATGGGTGATGTCAGCGCATTTGAATAAGCACTGTTAAGATTAAATATTAGGGCGTGATCAGGATCAAGGAGTAGCGCTAAAATGGATCTGTTTTATGTGCTGCTCAACTATCATGATTTTGAGGCAAATAGCCGCATTTATGCGGAAATTCCCTGGACACTTGAGTCTAAAGTCAAAATTATTGCGGCAGAGGCTGAGCAAGCCTCATCCCTGATGATCAATAACACCGTGTATGCGTTTTTCTCAGAAATTGCATTGATTCACAAATTATCCAGCATCTATCAAACTCAGAATCTATGCACGCGAGACAGCGCGCAACGAATGATCGAATTCATCCTCAAGTTATCTGAACACACCTCAACAGATCACTCATCGTAATAGCACAGTAAAATTAAAGAAAATCACGCAAGCGCATTTTTTGTTGACCATTCACGTCAAAATTATCGGCTTTTAACCAGGCCAGATAGCTGCGTTCCAATTCCGGCCATTCTTGATCCAGAATGGAAAACCAGGCAGTATTGCGGTTACGACCTTTGGCAATACGGTCTTGTCGAAAAGTGCCTTCATGCTGAAAACCAAAGCGCAAGGCCGCACGTTTAGACGGCTGATTCAAGTCATCACACTTCCATTCCACACGGCGAAAACCCTGCTCAAAACAAGCTTTTAATAATAAATAGATAACTTCTGTCGAAGCTGTGGACTGCTTTATTTGATGGGAAAAATAAACATTGCCGATTTCAATAACATGATCTACAGAACACTGATTTAGCAAGCCTAGCCATTCCACAAGCCTATGATTGACCTCCACCAGATAATGGATTGAGTCTTTGAAATTAAAGTTATTGTCAAAAGCAGCTCGCAATTCCTCAGTCGTTTCAAATCCTGAATAAGGCAAATAGGTCCAACAACTGCGATCTACTTCGCTATTTACACATTGCCAAACTGGCTGCATCCGATTCGGGTCAAGTTTTGCTGAGGACAGTACCTGCAAGGTAGCATGTTTTCCATAAAGGATTTTCGCTAAAAAATAGCGAGGCAAAGAATGAGACACCGGAAGTCCAATAAATTGACCCTATTCATTTTCTTGTACTTTTTGATTATTTTTCATGACAGATGAGATCTCTTTTTATTGGCTTTCATATTGTCCTAATATTTTGTTTTATTCTATTCAGAACTTTCTTTAATTTTATTCAGTATATAAGGCTGAGGAATATGATCAGCTTTGTCCATGAAAATTTAAATATTAAATCCAATAGATCGATCTAAAAAATCAAAATCATACAAAACCAGTCCATTTCACATAATCAAGCCGCTCAAAAACCTTACTTAATTTCAGGTTTTTTTGTATTTGATCACTTAACTAATTTATTTGAAGTCAAATTTCCATTACACTAGCGCTTACTAAATTACGTGCTTTTTCTTTCGATGCGAGATCGAAGCAAAAGCCTTCTGCATGCCTTTGAAAATTCGCGTGGCCTATAACTGCAATGAATCAACCTATCCATAATCCTATGGAGCCAAGCTCACACATCCGTGTTATGGATGAGTGGCAAGAATCGATTCCAGAGGATTTATATATTCCTCCTGCTGCATTTGAAATTCTGTTAGAGCATTTCGAAGGTCCACTCGACTTCCTGATTTACCTGATTCAAAAAAGCGGTTTCGACTTATTACAGCTCGATATCGCTCCGATTGCTGCTCAATATCTATCTTACATGGATGCCATGAAGTCCTTGAATATTGAGCTGACGGCAGATTATATGGTGATGGCAGCTTTATTGGCCGACCTGAAATCACGACTATTACTACCAAAACCAAGTGCTAGCATCGTCGTTGAAAAAGATCCTAAACAAGAACTGATTGACCGGCTGGAAACCTATTTACGGGTGAAACAGGCGGCTGAACGTCTGGGTCAGATGCCGGTTCTGGAACGTGATACCTTTCCAAGCAATGTCAGTCTGGGGCATGTGGTGCAAAGCAATGAAGGCTATGATATCAGCCAGCTACGCGATGCGCTGTTTTGTGTGTTTAACCGCCCAGAACCGGTGGTTCATCAAATTCAGCAAGAACCGGTGTTACTGGAAGAACGGATTGCTTTTATTAAAAGCCGTTTACAGTCCGGTGAAGTGCTGCATTTTGAAGCCCTGCTCAAACCCAGCCAAGGGCGCATGGGTATGGTGGTCACCTTTATGGCTATTTTAGAGCTTAGCCGCCAACAAAAAGTGAATATTATTGCGACAGGTATTGAAGCGCCACTGGCGATTCAAGGAGTACAAGCATGATAAATGATCAAGCGATACCCCTATCTGTTGCTGATAACCAACATGAAGTTTTGATGCAACTGGAAGCGATTATTTTTGCCAGTGAAACAGCTGTTTCGCTTGCACGTTTGAAAGAAGCCTTCCAAAATCAATATACCAAACCAGAATTGCATCAGTTGTTACAACAGCTTGCCATGCTACAACATGGCAGATCAATCGAACTGGTAGAAACCGCACAAGGGTTCCGTTTCCAGGTTCGGGCTAAATATCGCAATATCATTACTCAGGTGTGGCCAGAGCGACCAACTCGCTTGTCGCCCACCTTGCTCGAAACCCTTGCTGTGATTGCTTATCATCAACCAGTAACCCGAGCAGATATTGAACAGATTCGTGGAGTTTCAAACAATAGTCAGATCCTTCGATCATTGTTTGACTGGAACTGGATTAAAGAGTCCGGTTTTAGAGAACTTCCGGGAAGACCCGCGTTGTTAGTTACAACGCCACAATTTTTAAATGCTTTTGGCCTGTCTTCACTGGGTCAATTGCCTCCCCTGCAGGATGCCAAGGAAGCTTTTATGGCGCTCGATGCTCACGCACCGAAGTCATAGATAGGTGAACTGTTGATGATAATTTCTAAGGTTATGCTGTCATGAGTGAAAAATTACAAAAGGTGCTTGCACGCGTAGGTTTGGGTTCTCGCCGTTATATGGAAGAAGTCATTGCTGCTGGTCGTGTGAGTATCAATGGACGCGTTGCCCAAGTGGGTGAACGCATTGAACCGGGTGATGAGCTTCGCATCGATGGTCGTAAAGTCCAATTCCAGATTGAAGACGAAATTCGTCGTCGTGTTCTGATTTACTACAAACCAGAAGGCGAAATTTGCTCACGCAATGATCCTGAACAACGTCCAACCGTATTCGAGCAACTGCCTGCGATTGCCAATGATCGCTGGGTCATGGTCGGCCGTCTGGATATTAACTCGACCGGTCTTTTACTGTTCACGAATGATGGTGAATTGGCCAACCGTTTAATGCATCCATCTAACGAAATTGAACGTGAATATGCGGTTCGCGTAATGGGTGAAGTAACGCCACAAATCAAAAACAACATGCTTAAAGGCGTTGTTTTAGATGATGGTCCGGCAAAATTTGAATCATTCACTGAAATTGGTGGTGACGGGATTAACCGTTGGTATCAGGTGGTGGTGAAAGAAGGCCGTAACCGCGAAGTGCGTCGTATTTTCGAATCACAAGGTTTAAAAGTCAGCCGTCTGCTTCGTACCCGTTATGGTACTGTCATTCTACCGCGCGAACTTCGTACCGGTCGCTGGATGGAACTCGATAAAAACGATATCGATAACTTGACCAAAGCTGTTGAGTTGAAACCGCGTCAAGGCACAGGCTTGTTTGGTATGGCTAAACGTCGTACCGAGCGCATGCAAGATAAACCAATGGCGGCACGTCGTGGCGGTTATTTACGTCAGCAACGCCGTGACACCGAAGAGGGTGAAAATCAAAACCCAATGGCCTATGCACAGCGTGATCGCCGTGAAAACCAGAATGGTCATGCGCAACGTCGTCAAGAGAGCACCCAAACCGGTAATGCTCAACGCGAACGTCGTGATGGCAATAGCAATGGTTTTGCCCAACGCGGTGAGCGTCGTCAAGACAGCAACCAAAACACTTATGCTCAACGTGAATCACGTCAAGGCAACAGTAATAGCTATACACAGCGTGAAAACCGTCCTGAAAACTTTGGCAATCAAGGTACTTATGGCCAACGCGAACGTCGTGATGAAAATGCACCGCGCAAACCATTTGGCAACAAAAGCTTTAAGAAGTTTTAATTTTTAAAGCTTTTCCTTGCAAATAAAAAGCCACTCTATTGAGTGGCTTTTTTATACCCTTTTTTAGGGAAGAATTAGGATAAAACAGGAATATCAATCCACTGTGCCTTGGGAAAATGTTTCGCCAAATACGCTTTTAAATACTCAGATGTATCTTTAGAAATCAATGCGTCTTGCGATTCGTCATTCAGGTTATAGGCCAAAGCATACAATTCCAAACCACGACTTTTTAAAGCTTCCAAGCTCAGCAAAGTATGATTAATACTGCCTAAACGACCTGAACTGACCAAAATTACAGGGAATTTCTTTTCTGCCACATAATCAATCATCAGTAATGTTGTGGTTAAAGGCACCATCAAGCCACCAGCACCTTCCAGCAAAACCACCTCATATTTATTCGCCAATTGCTGAGTTGCATCTGCAATTTTCTGAAAATCAATTTCGCGACCATCAATTTTGGTCGCCAAATGCGGCGAAGCCGGATAAGTAAAAATTTCCGGCATGGTCAGTTTGCTTTCATCTTCAGGAAACCAGCCCATCTGCATCATTTTACGGTGCTGTTCGATATCTTCAGAAATATCGGTATTGCCGGTTTGCACCAACTTCTGGGTGATGGTTTTCTTGCCCTGCTCATTCCATAACTTGGCTAGATAACCTGTAGTATAGGTCTTGCCAATTCCGGTATCAATCCCGCTGATAAAATAAACATCTGCTGTCATGCTGTGCTCCGAGCAATGCAATAAATAGGATGGTAACTGAGCTGGTATTGTCGTTGTCCCATCTGATCAAGTTGTGAAAATTGCTGATAGTTCTGATAGAACTGCTGTAAAGACTGTTTGGTCCAGCGATGCTGTGCGGCGGTTGCAGTGACCCCGGTGGCCTTTAAATGTTGCAGTACGGCTTTAGGATGGGAAAAGCTCAGCATTTCCAGGTTTTCGGAAAGATGCAGGATTTCAAAACCCTGTTTGAGCAGCTTGTGCTGAATCTCTGCAAGAGTGAGATAATCTAATCCCTGTCCAGTCAGTGCCTTAATTTCTTGTAAATTCTGCTGACCAAAAGTCGAGAAACACAAATAGCCTTGCTGCGTTAAAGCATCTGCACAATTTTTAAAAACAGCCTCCAGATTGCCGACCCATTGCAAGGCCGAACTGGACGCAACCAGATCAAGTGATTTTGGAAAATCCAGTTGCTCAATATCGCCAATCCACCATTTTAGTTTCGGATCATTTTGAAAATGCTGCTGAACTTCGAGATACAGATCATTTAAAAACAAATGCTTTATTTCAAAGTTTTGCATCAGCAAATGGCTTAAATTGCCTGAGCCACAACCGATTTCAAACACACGATCTAAACTGTTTTTGGATATGTGTTCTTGCATCAACCCAATTAAATGCTGGCAAATCTGTTTTTGTACCACAGCATGTTGAGCATAACTTTGCCCGGCCTTGGCAAAACGCTGTGCAACTTGAGACTTATTAATATTCACGGCTACAACTCACAGCAACGCCACCAGCTGCTCAAGATCGGTCTGATTCACTTGGGAAGTCAATGAAATACGCAATCTGGAACTGTGTTTTGGCACAGTCGGTGGGCGTACCGGCATAATATAAAACCCGGCCTGTTGTAGCTGTTGGGCTTTTTCCACGGTCTTTTGCGACTCGCCAATAATCACCGGCACAATATGTGAAGTCGATGGACACTCAAAGCCTTTGGCCTGTACCGCTTGCTGTAAATATTGGCTGATCTGTTGCAGATGCTGGCGCTGCTGCTGTAAACCTAAAACTTTCTGGAAAATAAAATTAGTCCAGGCCATACACATCGGTGGCTGTGCAGTACTGAAAATCAGTGGACGCATGGAGTTGATCAGATATTCACGGATAATGGGATGGCAAATCAGATATCCCCCGACCGATGCCAGCGCTTTACCAAAAGTTCCGACCAGCAGGTCAATCTCATCAATCACCGCATATTGTTCTGCACAGCCCAAGCCTTGCGCGCCACGTACGCCAATCGCATGTGCTTCATCCACATACAGCATCACCTTAGAAAATTGCTGTTTGATGCGCACCAGTTCAGCCAGATCGGTTTCATCACCGTCCATGCTAAAAATGGATTCAGTCACTACAATGATACGATCAAAAGCCTCATCTGCATGGTATTGCTGTAAAAGCTGTTGCAGATGGTTCAGGTCATTATGCCGATAACGTACATATTTGGCGGTAGATAAACGGATACCGTCAATCATACTGGCATGCACCAGTTTATCGGCAAGAATCAGGGTTTTACTGTCACTAAGCGCAGGTAAAATTCCGATATTCATGTGATAACCACTGTTAAATAACAGCGCAGCGTGACCATGAAAAGCCTGACTCAAACTGGCTTCCAGCTGTTCATATTCAGCAAAGTTACCAGTCAGCAAACGTGAAGAAGATGAACTCATTCTGCGCAGTTCATTCGGCGTCTCATCAAAAAACTGTTCACGCAGTTGCAGATCCGCTGCCAAGCCCAAATAATCATTGGATGAAAGGTTGAGCATCTTCCAATGCTGGATTTCGATATAACGGTCTTGCTGAACATTGCAGGTAAATTGCCGTAAATTGCCCTGCTGTTTTAATTCATCCAGCTTCGCTGCATAGCTATCCAAAAGGCTCATGCCATTTCCTCCTGCATCTGTTCTACGACTTCGACCAGCTGTTGCAACAAGGTATTGAGTTCTGCTTCAGTAATCACATAAGGCGGCATGACATAGACCAGTTTACCGAATGGGCGAATCCAGATGCCACGCTTAACAAACTGTTGTTGCAGGGTTTTCATATCGACATTGAATGTTAGCTCAACCACGCCAATCGCCCCCAGAACCCTTACATTCTGCACATAATCGAGCTGTGCCAGCGGTTGCAGCTGTTGCTGTAACTGTTTTTCGATCCGTTGAATATTGGCTTGCCAGTCTTGAGCCAATAAAACCTCGGTACTTTTCACAGCCACCGCACAGGCCAGCGGATTGGCCATAAAGGTGGGGCCATGCATGAACACACCCGCCTCGCCCCGACTGATGGTTTCTGCTACATATTTGCTGGTTAAGGTAGCCGAAAGCGTCATATAGCCACCAGTTAACCCCTTGCCGATACACATGATATCCGGTTCAACCCCGGCATGCTCCCAGGCAAACAGCTTGCCGGTACGACCAAAACCGGTGGCAATTTCATCAAAAATCAGCAGCACATTATATTTTTCACACAGCAATTTGGCCTGACGCAAATATTCAGGGTGATAAAAACGCATCCCGCCTGCACCTTGCACAATCGGCTCTAAAATTAAAGCAGCAATGGTGTGATGATGTTCAGCTAAAGTTTTTTCCAGTTCAGCAATATCGTCCTGATTCCATTCATCATAAAAACCGACTTGCGGCGCAGGAACAAAGAAACGGTTGGGTAAGCTGGAACCAAAAATTTGATGCATGCCTGTGACCGGATCACAAACCGACATGGCATTCCAGGTATCACCGTGATAGCCAGAACGCGGCGTGACAAAATTGGTTTTCTGAGTTTTGCCTTGTGCAGTCCAAAACTGAACCGCCATTTTCAGTGCCACTTCAACTGCGACAGAGCCTGAATCGGCATAGAAAATTTTGTCCAGACTGGGCGGCGTTATTTTTAATAAAAGTCTGCCGAGTTCAATTGCAGGATCATGGGTAAACCCCCCAAACATGATATGCGACATGTTTTGCAGCTGATTGGTTACTGCCTTGTTCAGTTCAGGATGGTTATAACCATGAATAGCACACCACCAAGAAGACATGCCATCAATCAATTTCCGTCCATCTTCCAGCTCAATGATTGCTCCATAAGCCTGTTTAACCTTAAAGGTCGGCAATGGATCGGTCATGGAGGTATAAGGATGCCAGATATGCGCAAGATCAAAGTCCAGATCGGTTAACTCGGTCATCCATCACTCCATGCAGATGCTTGAAATCAATTTTTCATGATCTTAAACCTGACGAAAATAAAAAGAAATTGCGAGATAAACCAGTTATCCGTTTATTTGTTCTATTTTCTTTAAAAAATGACAGATTTTGCCAGTTATTATTTCAGCTTCAAAAACAGGAACGCCATGTGACCCGCTTATCAACTCCGTTTCTAAAAACTTTGCATCCATTTTTTGAAGATTTTGTTGTACTTTGTAACTAACTAAAAAATCCTGTTTTGCAAAGACATGCAATTGAGCACCTGAATAGTTTTTCAAGATATCTACATTATTTAACTGTTCAAGACACAATAACCCCTGTTTTAATAGGTCAATAGACTGAGGCTGAATCAAACTTTGTAAAGTGATAAAGTCAGCTTTGGTGGTTGCTGTGCCCTGACATACCATATAGCCAAATTTTTTTAAGGTTGAAATGGCATCCTGCTCAAATGACTGTTTGAACTGCTGAAATGTCGGCTGATCCATTGCCATAGGCCATGTATCATTCGCTACGAAACAGGGATTAGAACCCAACGTAATCAATACTTTTTCCAGCCCATACTGCTTTTGAATCTGATCGACTAAAACTGTGGCCAGCTGACCACCCAATGACCAGCCAGCAATTACATCAAACTGGCGGGCCAGTTCGGCTTGCTGCACTAACACCTGCTCATCCAGAGCATTGAAAATATTCCACAGTTCAACCTGATGCCCTTGCTGTTCTAAAGCCTGCTTTAAAGGATTGAGCAGTTTGCTGCCACCGCCCCAGCCTGTGATGAGTAAAATACGTTGCTGCAATGTTGACCTTTAAACTTATGCTCTGATTGACTGCAGTATATAAAATTTTATTGCTTTTAAACTGCACAAAATCCATCAAAAAATGATGTACGTCTAATGAAGATTATTTTGTTAGTATTTAAGCATCCTTCCCACAACAAAAATATTATGAAAGCTTCTAAAATATGCAAAGCTGGATTACTGTGGATCAGCTGTATGACTGTATTGTCTCAGCCGGGTTATGCTGAAGACTCCATTTTTTCCAAATCAGAACAGGCTCAAAAACAGTGGGTCGGAAAATCTGCTCCGGCGTTTAAATTGCAGGATCAAAATGGTCAATGGCATTCCTTGAACCAGCACAAAGGCAAATGGGTGGTGTTATATTTCTATCCTAAAGACAACTCTCCCGGCTGTACTCAGGAAGCCAATCAGTTTAAGGCACTCTATCCGCAGTTTATAAAAAATAATGCTGTAGTACTTGGCGTCAGTCTGGATGATGTGAAGTCTCATCAAAAATTTTCAGAAAAGTTAGCTTTACCTTTTCCTATTCTGGCAGACCACAATCATCAATTGGCAGATCAATTCGGAATTGTCCGCAACCTAGGTATTATTAAAATAGCCAAACGGGAAAGCTTTTTGGTTGATCCCAAAGGAACCATTGTTTACCACTACAATAGTATTAATACACAATCACATGCGGCTCAGGTTTTGGCAGACATTCAAAAGTTTTCTAAATAGATTTTCGCTTATTCAAAATTTCAAAATCCAGACAATAGACTTCTTTCATAAATCATTTTTCAATTACTATAAGTCGTTCTTAAAGCCAAAATTAAAAATAAATTTTAGTCGATATTAGATTCATGAGTGTGGCATGGATGCCACACATTTCCCATCCCTTGCGCTGCATTTTAAAACAGTGCTTAAAAACTGGCTCAGGATGTCGTGTATGGGGAACAAAAGGTTTTTCTTGCGGACTCAAAATATATTTTGAGTTCCTCATTTTGACCTTTCAGAAGTAGAGATAATGCCTACACAAAAGCATAAAAATTGAATCAATCAAATGAGGCAGTGCTGATTTTCAAAATCTAATATTGAACGTTTTTAATTTATGCAAGTTGTCTAATATGATTCGGCACAAAAGATAAACCGGGTTCAAATAATAAAAAATAAAGATATAAAAAAAGCCCGACTATGGTCAGGCTTTCTCTGTCTAAAGTTGCAATCTTACATTTGCGATTGAATATAGTTTTGCAAACCAATGAGTTCAATCAAACGAATTTGTTTTTCCAACCAGTAAGTATGATCTTCTTCCGTATCCGACATTTGCTGACGCAGCATCTCACGGGTAACGTAATCGCCTTTTTCTTCGCAAAGTTTTACACCTTGCGCCAGTTTTTCACGTACATGATATTCGAGTTTTAAATCCGCTTTTAAACATGTGACCACATCTTCACCTGTTTCGATGTCATCACGGTTCATATTCGGTGTACCTTCCAGGAATAATACACGGCGAATAATCGCATCGGCATGCGATGCTTCTTCCTGCATTTCATGGTCGATACGTTCAAAAATCTTGGTTAAACCCCAATCTTCATACATGCGAGAATGAATAAGATATTGATCACGAGCCGCCAGTTCGCCACCGATCAACATATTTAGATAGTCTACGACTTCTGGATTGCCACGCATTTCAATTACTCCATACCCTTTTTCTAATATTATGGACAAAACCGCCGCTTAATGCAAAATAAAAATTATGTAAGTTTATGATTTTTATAAAATTAAAATGAGAAACATACGCATTTGCAGCTTATTTAACAAAACTTTCCATATATAAAATAAGCCTTTGCGTAATTGAAGCAATTTCCACAAGGCTTATTTAAACTGTAAAAGTATATTTTTAAGATTTGTAACGCTTACAAATAGTTCTTATTTCCTCCGCCAATAAAAAACATGAACTTCGCCATACCTGTCTTACCGGACAATTGTTCAGCAGCAAACACTTCTGGTTTTAAACCAATTAGATACAAGTAGATTATTTATTTATAGGAAATAGAGCATTACCAGGTACAACTTTTAGCTAAAGTAAGCATCAATCAGTCAAAGACACGCCTGTAATTTCACTCTAAGATATGCGCAAACTCAAAAACAACAACGGTTTAACTCATGACGAATCCACAACATAGCGCACCCATTCTTGTGACAGGTGCGACAGGCTACATCGCTAGTTGGGTCATTAAAAATTTACTGGAGCAAGGCCATACCGTACATGCTACTGTCCGTGACCTGAACAAAAAGCCAAGCTTTGCACATTTAGATAAAATTGCCGCTAAAACTACGGGCACACTTAAACTCTTTAAAGCCAATCTACTTGAAGCCAATTCATTTGATGAAGCCATGCAAGGCTGTGAAATCGTGTTGCATATGGCATCGCCTTTTGTGGTGAACAACTTTAAAGATGCGGTAAAAGACATTATTGAACCTGCTATTTTAGGTACTGAAAATGTGCTGAATAGTGTCAATAAAACCGAGTCAGTTAAACGTGTGATCGTGACCTCGAGTATTGCCTCTACTTATGGCGATGCGATTGATATTCAACACACCGCAAAGAATGAGTTTGATGAGTCGCATTGGAATACCACCAGTTCAGAAACACATCAACCCTATTCCTACTCCAAAGTCATGGCAGAACGTAAAGCATGGGATATGCAACAAGCACAGCAACGTTGGGACTTGGTCTGTATTAACCCGGCGCTGGTTCTCGGTCCCTCATTAACCGCAAATACCCAGTCAGGCAGTGTAGAAGTGCTGCAACAGTTTGCCAACGGCATGACCTTGTTCGGTGTACCGCCTATGTGGAATGGTATTGTCGATGTCCGTGATGTAGCGGATGCACATACTCAAGCCGCCTTTAATCCTGATGCCAAAGGTCGCTACATCATTAGTGGCGGTACGCTGAGCTTACTGGAAATGGGAAAAATTTTACGTCACAACTTTGGTCCTAAGTTCCCTTTCCCACGTAATCAGCTCCCAAAAGCGGCTTTCAAATTGTTTGGTCCTTTGGCTGGTTTTTCTAAATCATTTGTTGAACTGAATATGGGCTATCCAATCTATTTTAATGCCAGTAAAAGTCAGCAGGAACTCGGCATGCAATACCGAAATATTGAAACCAGTCTGGTTGAGCATTTCCAGCAATTACTGGATGATGGTGTCGTGAAGAAATATCTTTAAATATTGAATCTCATCAATAAAAAAGCCACCTTCGCGGTGGCTTTTAAGTTGAACTTTACATTTGTCCGTATTCAGCCATCAAGCTTAAAAAGTCAGTTTCATTCATCACCTGCACGCCCAGCTTTTCAGCTTTTTCAAGTTTAGAACCGGCTTTTTCCCCGGCAACCACACATTTGGTTTTACTGGAAACACTGCCACTCACCCGAGCGCCTAAGGCTTGAAGTAATTGTGTCGCTTCATCACGCCCCATACTGCTTAGCGTCCCAGTGACTACCCAGCTCTCTCCATTCAATGGCTGACGTGTAGGCGCAATTGGTGCATCCCAGTGAATTCCAGCTTCAAGCAAACGGTTCACCACTTCCAGATTATGTTCAGCCTGGAAAAAATCGATAATCCATTCAGCGGTAATATCACCGACATCTGGCGTTTTCTTTAAGGCTTCAAGATCAGCAGCTTTAAGGGCTTCAAAAGTCTGGAAAGTATTGGCCAGCATACGTGCTGTAGTTTCACCAACACCGCGAATACCCAAGGCATAAATGAAGCAAGCCAGTGTAGTTTTCTTGCTATTTTCAATGGCATCAAACAGGTTCTGAACCGACTTTTCACCCATTTTTTCAATCGTCAGCAACTGTTCCCGATGTTCATGCAGGCAATAAATATCGGCCACATTTTTCAACAAATCGAGGTGTAATAAAGATTCCACCCAACGATCACCCAGGCCTTCAATATCCAGTGCTTTGCGCGAAACGAAATGGCGAATCGCTTCTATACGCTGTGCCGCACAGTACAAACCGCCTGAACAACGCGCCAAAGCTTCACCTTCTGGCATCACCACCGGCGAATCACAGACTGGACAATTTTCAGGAAGATGGACGGCTACCGCCTCATCCGGGCGAAATTCCGGCCAGACTTTTTCCACTTTGGGAATCACATCACCACTACGGTACACGCTAACCGTATCGCCAATACGCACATCCAGACGGTGGATTTCCCCAATATTATGCAGGGTGACATTGGATACCGTTACCCCACCGACTGCAACTGGATTTAAACGCGCGACTGGGGTTAAAGTACCGGTACGTCCCACTTGCCAATCAATATTTTCAACCGTGGTTAAAGCCGCTACTGCCGGGAATTTATATGCTGTTGCCCAACGTGGTTCACGACTTAAGAAACCCAATTGTTTTTGCTGTTTTAAGTCATCGACTTTAATGACCATGCCATCAATTTCAACACTCAAATTCGCGCGTTTCGCATTGATTTCTTCATAAGCCTTTTGTACATCCTGAATATTGTCACAAATAAAATGACATTCCCCCACCGCAAAGCCAAATTGGGTGAGCCATTCCAGGCTGGCATACATAGTGGTTTGACCATGATGCGGTTCACACTGCGCAATACCATAAGCATAAAAGGCCAAAGGACGCGAGGCGGCAATATTCGGATCAAGCTGACGCAGACTGCCTGCGGCGGCATTACGCGGATTGGCAAAGGTCTTCTCACCTTTGGCTTCATTTTCCGCATTCAGTTTTTCAAAGCCGGCTTTAGGCATCAGCACTTCACCACGCACTTCTAATAGCGCGGGAACTGAACCTTGAGCAGATGAAAGCACTTTCGGCAAGTTACGAATGGTTTTGACATTATGGGTAATATCTTCACCGGTTTCACCATCGCCGCGAGTGACGCCACGCACCAGCACCCCATGTTCATACCACAGTGAAATTGCCAAGCCATCAAACTTCAGTTCGACATCATATTGAATCTTCTGATTCGGTAAACGCTCTTCGATACGGCGGGCAAAGGCAAACAGTTCTTCCTGGTTAAATACATTGCCCAATGACAGCATCGGCACCGCATGGGTCACGCTTGCAAATTTAGTCAGTGCTTTGCCACCAACTTTATTGGTCGGGGTATCGGCCTGTATATATTCAGGGTATTGTTCTTCTAAGGCTTTAAGCTGATGAAAGAGCTGATCATATTCACTATCTTCAATGCTTGGTTGATCCATCACATAATAGGCATGATTATGCTTGGCTAAAATTTGAATCAATTGACGCATTTGCGCTTTGATAGTTGAATCTTGAGTCATTTCTACACCATAAAAAAGGGCGGTCTAGTTCCGCCCTTCACAAATATTTGATCTACTCGCTATTATAGAAATCGAGTCGTCCAGTTTCAAATTAAACTTCTGTACTCTGACCTACGCGGTAGTCAATCGCAAAATGACGCCATTGCTCACGCAGTTGTGGCGTAAATTCCTGATTGTTCTGATCATACACGGTACCATCAACTTCACGTGCAATTAAACGTGAAAGACTGTCCATGGTATCAAAGGCATTTTGCACATCACTATGTGGCAAGGCCAGGAAGAAAGCCAAGCCTTTCACCTGTTCAGTGGATAAGGTTTCCAGATCAAAACCGGACGCACCCTCATCGGTAATTTGCAATACCGAGAACAATAACTTACTGCCATCTTCACTATAGCGATGGAAACAGGCCATTTCACCAAAACGCAGACCGTATTTAAGCAATACTTTTAGGGTTTTTTCCCCTGAAAGTACGCGACGTTCCGGATAAACATTTAAAGCCACAAACTCAGCCGCAGTAGATAATGCACTGGCTTCATCCACGCGTTGCTGTTCATGCAAGTGTTCATCCAGAATGCTGCTTTCATCTTCAAAGTCTGAAATTTCAGCTTTGTCGATATTGCTGTTCAGGTTAAATTCAGCTGACGCTTTATCTTCAGCCCGCTCGGCTTGCTGTGCTGGCTCTGAGCTGGCTGCCGATTTTGTCTCTTCTACTGAAGCTGTAGCCTCGGCTTTCAATTCAGACTTCGCTAGAACTTCTGATGCAGAAACTGCTCCTTCTACAGGTGGGGCTGCTTCAGTTTTCACTTCTGCCTGCTGAGATGCTTTAGCCTGTTCTAGCGTTTTTTCATTTAAAGTCGGTTCAACACGTTCTAGACTTGAGGCTTCATTGGCACTTTGTAATTGATCACGGACATGGCGAGGAATCACCGGTTGCTGGCTATCTGTATTGACATGAAGTTCTGAATCTAATGAAGGTGCTGCATCCGCAGGTTTTTTAAACAATAACCTTAAACCGAATAACATAATGATAACGGCGATAACAATACCAACAATCGTGGTGACTTCCATTTTATGACTCCGCAACTAAACCGTATTCTTTTGCCTGTTCCAAATCGACAGTGACTAATTTTGAGGTGCCCGGTTCCGGCATGGTAACACCCAACAAATCTGTTGCCATCGTCATTGCAACTTTATTATGGGTAATGTAAATGAATTGAACCTGTTCAGAAAGTTCTTTTACCAGGTTACAAAACCTACCCACGTTTGCATCATCCAAAGGTGCATCCACTTCATCCAGTACACAGAACGGTGCCGGATTTAAACGGAAGATGGCAAACACCAATGCCAATGCTGTTAATGCTTTTTCACCACCGGACAATAACGCCAGAGAACTGTTACGTTTGCCTGGTGGTCGCGCCATTAGTTTTACACCCGATTGCCAGTCATCTTCAAGGCTTAAACTGGCTTCCCCGCCATTAAATACTTTAGGGAACAAGTCTTGCAGTTCATGATTGACCTGATCAAAGGTGGTCATGAACAATTTACGGGTTTCCTGGTCAATGCTTTTCATGGCGCCCTGTAATTGATCGACCGTTTTTTCAAGGTCTTCAATCTGGTGGCTCAGTTCTTCAAAACGTTTGGAAACTTCTTCATATTCTTCCGAAGCCGCCAGATTGACCGCACCGAGTTTTTCAAAGCGCTGCTGTGCCTGTTCCAGCTGTTTTTGATGGGCAACGATATCAATCGTTAAACCGTTAATCACTTCACTATTCAAAGCTGTCAATTGTTCTGAATAATGCTGGAAATCAGATTTGGCTGCTTGCCAGGCCAAACGCTTCTCTTCCAGCTGTCCGCGCAATTTTTCATCCTGCTGCTGATGCTGATGGCGCTGTTCGGTCAAGTGCTGCAGTTTTTCTTGAACACTGTTCAGCTCGACTTGCCACTCACTCCAGGTTTTTTGCAGTTTCTCGGTAATTTGCGCCTGCTCGTTAAACTGGGATTGCAGTGCCGGCAATTCCAGCTGTACCGGATCGACAAACTTTTTTGCCTGTTCCATTTGCGCAATAATCTGCTGATATTGCGCTTTTGAGAATGAAGCATCTTTTTCAAGCAATTCAATCTGCTGCTGGGTTTGCGTGGCTTGACGACGCAGCAGCTCCAATTCCTGTTGCGCCTGCTGCCAGCTGTGCTGGGTATTTTCCAGCTGTTCACTCAGCTCATCAACCTGAAACTGCATGGTTTTGTAATTCGGTAAAGCCTGCTCCAGTTTCAGATTCAAGGCATGCAAATCAATTTCCAGATCATCTTTCTGCATGGCATCTTCTTCCAGCTGCTCATCCAGTTGTTGTAACTGATTTTGCAATTGTTGCTTTTGTACTGAAAATGCCTGAACCGTGCTTTGTATTTTCGCAATATTGACATCAAGCTGTTGCAACGCTTTTTGCTGTAACCTTAACTGCTCTTGCTGATCTTGAATGTTTTTTTGCAGGCTTTGAGTCTGCTGTAACACGGCTGGCAATTGCTGTTCCGCGGCTTCAAGCTGAGGTAGCTGCTGTGCCAGTGCAGTTTCAATTTCATCCAAACGGATACGATGGCTGAGTGTCCCTTGCCCGGCTTGACTTGCTTCGTCATAAAACAGGCCAATGACCCAATCCTGAGCCACCTGATAACCATCCAACGTCAAGATGGACTGACCAATGCCCAATTGCGACTGTAAAGCCAAAGCCTGATTAAGATTGTCTACAACTGCCACCTGCTGCCAGATAGAATGCTGCGGTGATTCAATCCAGTCGGCTAAACAAGGCAGCCCGATCAACTGAATCTGATCTTGCGAAGCATTGCTTTTAAGCTGACGGGCAATACTCTCACTAAAATCAGCATTCGCCTCTAATACTTGTGCAGAAAGCCATTTTGCCAAAAACTTTTCAATCAGATTGGCATGTGCTTTGGCCTGATCTTTCAGTTTCAAGACTTGCATCAATTGCATAGTATTGTCCTGAATTTTCGGACTATGCTTAATCAGTAACTGATTCAGGTTTTTCTGTTCCGATTGCAACACCTGAATGGCTGCTTTCAAACTCGAAACATCATTTTTCTGCTGCGCGTATTGTGCTTGTACTGACTCTAATGCTTGTTTCTGAGTTTGAATATGGTGTTCTAATTGCTCAATCTGCTGGCTGAGTTGAACTTTTTCATGTTCCAGCTGTTCAATGTCATCTTGCTGATCCTGATTTTGAAGCTGTGCTGTTTGCTGTTGCAAGGTCTGTTTTTGCTGCTCGATCCGGGCAATATTTTTGGCCAGCTGCTCACTTTGCGCCAGCATCTGCATTTTTTGTTGCTGCTGTTTTTCAATCTGGGTTTTGACCAGTTCAAATTGCTGTTGTATCTGTTGCTGCTGCGCTTTTAAATCACCCAGATTTTGGCTCTGATCCTGTCCCTGACTTTCTTGCTGCTGTAACTGTTCAGTCTGCTGTTCATGCTGAGATTGCAAAGTTTCAATTTGCAATTCAATCAGTTGTAACCGCTCTTTGGTCTGTCGTTTTTGCTGTTCCAGCTGAGTTAAGGTGGTCGTATTTTGCTGGAACAAGGACTGCTTCTGTTCCAGCGTCATTTTCAATTCAGAGAGTTTCTTTTCTGCCTGTTGCCACTCATTTTGCAGCGGTGTGGACTGCTGAATCAGGCGCTGAAATAATTCACTGGTTGCGGTCAGGTCATGTTCCAGCGTGGTGAGTTCAGAACGAACCAGTTTAAAACTATCCCCCAGTTCATTCATCTGCAAGGTATATTCCTGCTGCAAGCGACTGCTTTGCTCACATTGAAACGACAGCACTTCCACTTTGATGGTACGAATCTGGGTTTCCAGTTCTTTATATTGAATGGCTGTTTCGGACTGACGTTTCAGGGTTTTCAGCTGGGATTTTAGTTCCGCGGCAATATCTTCTAGACGCGATAAATTCTGTGTGGTGTGATCCAGATGCAGCAGAGTTTCACGGCGACGTGCCTGATAACGTGAAACACCGGCAGCCTCTTCAATAAACACCCGCATTTCTTCAGGTTTGGCATCGACCAGACGGTTAATCATGCCCTGTTCGATAATCGCGTAGGAACGCGGCCCCAAACCAGTACCCAGGAAAATATCGGTAATATCACGACGGCGGCATTTGGTGCCATTCAGGAAATATTCAGACTTGCCATCACGATTCACCTGACGACGCACTGCCAGTTCATTATAGGCATTGTAGGCGCCACCGAGTTTGCCATAGGTATTGTCAAAACGCAGTTCGACACTGGCGACCCCGACCGGTTTACGTTTCGCAGTTCCGGTAAAAATGACATCCTGCATGCTGCCGCCACGCAGCTGGCGTGCACTGGACTCCCCCATCACCCAACGTATGGCATCAATGACATTCGATTTACCACAACCATTGGGTCCAACCACAGCGGTACGATTTGCCTTGAAATGTAAAGTTGTACTGTCGGCAAAAGATTTAAAGCCGGAAAGTTTTAAGCTGCTTAAACGCATAATGTCCTGATCAACGTCGTGAACGTCTTGCCCATGCAAGTTCGATTTGTTTCATCCGTGTTAGAGATTCCAACACAAGGTTGCGCAAGTGTCGACAAAAATCGTCCATAAATAAAGTAGCTTGTTGTGATTTTCGGATCAAAACTGCATCAGTCACCAACTTAAACAAATCAAATGATTCCTGTAGCTCACGACGCGAGATATTTAAGGTTAAAAAATAGCTGCGGCGCAGTGAGGGTAACAGTTCCTGATAGACCTTCATTAAGTAGGGATTGCCGACCATTTCATGTTGCCGAGCCAAGCCCTGAAAGATCAGGTCATAGAATTTTTCGGTATGCCCCTGACGGGTTTCTTCCTGCAATTGTTCCAACAATGCCTGAATTCTTTCGGCTTCATGGCTACGCCAGGTTTCGGCCATGCGTTGCACAATTTGACCACACAGCAATGCACACAGCTCAAACAAGGCACGTACCTGTTGAGCAGACATTTCCGAGACAATCGCACCACGGCGCGGGTAAATTTCAATCAGCTGCGTACGTTCCAGCAACAGTAGCGCTTCACGTACCGAACCACGGCTGACATCCAGTTCCGAGGAAATTCGCAACTCTTGAATGCGCTCACCTTCAACCAGTTCACCGCGAATGATTTGTTCACTAATATGCCTGGCAATTTGCTCGGACAAACTGCCCTTTTCTTGTTCTTGCATACTGTTCCTATCTTGTTTTTATAAGATGCAATCAAAAAAATTGGATAAATCTTGGGGGATAAATCCTGATTGTTACTTGCTTTTTTACTTGATTTTAACTGCAAAAAATATGACATTGTCAGACAATTTTTAAGTCGATAAAGCCAATATCAGTTTGTTATGAGTAGATCGGATAAAACAGTCTATTTCCGTCAAATATCCTACTCTAGACTAACTTCAACCTAAGTGATTCATTTAAATTATAAAATAAATCTTATTTTTAGTTCAGCACATCCACCGAAAAACAACAGAATAAGTGATCTCAAGGTGTGTATGCAAAAACCATAGCACACCTTTTCATCTCTTTTATATTGTTTTTTTTAAATTAAAAAAAGGTCGAAAAACCTTGATAAATAAAATACACCCCCACGGTTGCCAACAGGCAGGCAAAACATCTTTTCAGCATGGCTGGGGATAACTTATGCGCCACTTTTGCACCTAATTTCGCTGTCATGAAGCTCATGATACTAATGCCAATAAAGGCATAGATATGCACATAGCCAATGCTATGCGGTATTTCAACTTCTGTATTGGAACCAAACCACATAAAGCCTAAAGCACCGGCAATCGCAATCGGCAAACCGCCTGCAGCTGAGGTGGCCACCGCTTTCTGGATCACTACGCCATGCCGGCTTAAATACGGCACGGTCAGACTGCCACCGCCAATGCCAAATATGGCAGAGGCGATTCCGATTCCTCCACCCGCCAGTATTTGCATGGCTTTGGAAGGTAAATGATGGTCAGGGTCAACCGGTTTTCTTGCGCCATTAAACATGGTGTAAGCCACCCAAATAGCAAAACAACCAATCAATAACTGCAAGCCCTGACCAGAAATGTAGTCGGCAATGCCTGCCCCTAAAAATGCCCCGAATGCCAGACCTGGAGCCAGGTTGCGAAATACGTCCCACATCACTGCACCTCTTTTATGATGCGCTGTGATTGAGCTAATGGAGGTCACAATAATGGTGGCCAGCGAAGTCCCCAGAGCCAAATGCATAATCACCGAAGGATCATAATGTAACTGGGTAAAGACGATATAGAGAATCGGAACAATAATCAGGCCACCACCGACACCAAACAGTCCAGCAGCAAAACCTGCCATTGCACCAATCAATAAATATATGATTAATTCCATTCGGTCATTTCCAGCCATTCGTAAATGCAAGTAGAGCGTGATATTAGATGAGTTTTACCGTTTTTTCCAAAAAATTAGTAAAATCATTAAATTGTATTTCTTGTCATCATCCATTTAACGCATAATCATCCTATCCATTAAAAGAGCTGTTCTTTCCGGCTCAATTCTGGTTTTGATGATGCATCATCATTTTATGATAAACCGAGTTTGAATAAGGAAGTGGATCGTTTTCTAAAAATGAGCAACGATTTGTATTCCGTTCATTCCCCAACTCTTCAAGTTCTTTTAAACCCTCTGCATTTTTTAATCTATAGTACGAATTTCATAGCTCACCATGCAATTCAGAAATATGGCTTGAATCATCCACATTTCTATCAGCCGTATGATCTGAATTACAGACAGGCTAAAATTCAGCCTTCATTTTGCTATTGGATAGATCGCATGATAGAAACTGAGCGCTTAATACTTCGGCAATGGCAAGCAAGTGATTATGCAACTTTCATTGAGATGGGATTAGATCCTGAAGTGATGAAATATATAAGCCTATTTAGCATAATGAGCATGAGATAAAAATCACGCATAGCTTGATTCATGCTTCATCGTTTAGGCTTTACACCCTCTTCCGTAAAGAAACCTGTAGTACCTGCTGCCATTGCACCCATCCATACATATATGATTAACTCCATTATTCACATACCACTAGCTTAGATTTAAATGGATTTAGAGACCCGACAGCTGCAAAAAATCCTGGATGATGCCCATCAGCTTCCTGAAGTTTTAATCCTGAAACCTGTTACCACTTCGACCAATGATGATGTGCGCAAAATTGCACTTAAAGGCGTACACAGTGTTCTGGTTTGCAGTACCCGACAAACGCAAGGTCGTGGACAGCGTCAACGAGAGTGGGTATCACCTGAAGGCAACATTTATTTAAGCACCTTGCTAAATACACAAACCCCTATTGACGGCCGGCTGGCGCTTGAAATTGCACTGAATATTTTGCAAATGCCGAGTTTGCAAGATTTAGGTTTGCAAGTGAAATGGCCGAATGACCTGTATAGTCGACAAGGTAAATGGGGCGGCATTCTGGTTGAACCGATTTCCCCGCATCAGGTTATTGTCGGGGTTGGTATCAACCTTGAGCCTGTTCCCAAAGAACAGATTGACCAGCATGCAACCTCGTTGCGCGAATTAGGATTAAAGGATATTTCCCGTATTCAGCTGATTGCAGAACTGTATATGGCCATCCAGCAAGCCAGTGCATGGTTTGATCATGACTGCTGTAACCTGGCAGCACGCTTTAACCACTATGCCGCTTTTAAAAATCAGGCGGTTGAATTTGAAGACCATTCAGGGCTAAGTTCAGGGATCTTTTTAGGAATTCAGGACGATGGTTCGGTCAGTATTGAAACTCCGGAAGGATTAAAACAGTTTTATCAAGGGCGTTTACGCTGCCTGAACCCCTCTGCGTAGAGAAATGCAATGAAGAATTTATGGCTGGATATCGGCAATACCCGACTCAAATACTGGATTACTGAAAATGACCAGATTATTGAACATGCGGCAGAATTGCATCTGCAATCTCCTGCCGAGCTGCTGTTAGGCTTAATCCAGCATTTTAAAGGTCTAGGTCTGCAACAAGTCGGGGTATCTTCGGTTCAGGACAAAAAGAACAATGACCGTATCCAGAAAATTTTAAAATTTCTAGATGTACCAGTAAGCTTTGCCAAAGTACATGCCGAATATGCCGGTTTGCGCTGTGCTTATGAAGATACCAGCAAGTTCGGTATAGACCGCTGGCTGCAAATGCTGGCTGTAGTGAATAATCCAGAACAAAAATATTGCGTGATCAGTTGTGGAACTGCATTGACCATTGACCTGACCGATGGCATGCAACATTTGGGCGGTTATATCCTGCCAAATCTGTATTTACAGCGTGATTCGCTGATTCAAAATACCAAAGGCATCAAGATTCCCGATGCAACATTTGATGAACTGACCCCAGGTCGTAATACCATCGATGCCGTACACCATGGCATTCTGCTCAGTCTGGTCAGCACCATTGAAAAAGTGCTAGATAAGTATCCGAGCCAACTCATTTTAACCGGTGGTGATGCGCCCTTATTTGCCAGATATCTTGCCCAGTATCAACCTGCCATTGAGCCTGACCTACTGCTTAAAGGTCTGCAAAATTATATTTATTCGCTCACTGAAGCCTGATCGTGTCGAATCAAATAGGGCTGTATGCTCTGCCAGACTTCGGGCAGTTCTGTACAGCCTTGCGAATCGATAAAATGCCCCTGATGCTCGGCGGCAATCAGTTCGGCATCCAGACTTTTGGCCTGTTCAATACTGAATTTTGGCGGGACATGGTCATCCCCTTCTGAATAAATCACCACCCGATGCTCTATCTGACGTTTTAGCAATTCAAAATCTATCCGGGCAGCATCAATAAAAGGATTCACTTCATCTAAGCGTCCCAAACGGCCATTAAAACCGGCAACCAAAACCAACTGTTTAATACGCTGATGCGATAAACATTTGGATAAATAATGTAATGCCGCGATAGTTCCCAAACTATGCGCAATCACAATACTGTTTTCATCCAGACTGCCGGCTTGCTCAGCAATTTGCGCTTCCCATACCGACAATTCCGGACGTGGTGAAGGATCGAGACGCAGGATTTCCAGGCTAAAATGTTGTTGAGCCGCAAGCTGTTGAAACCAGGGATACCAATTTTCTTCCGGGCTTGCGGTATAACCATGTATCACAATCACTTGAGCCATTGTTATTGTTCCTTATCCATGAACTCTTTGAGGAGGTAACCAGCCTAACCTGAATAAGATGTTTCAATTGTTATATGTTTTTATCTCAACGGAACTGGAGTAGGTATTTTTTATCTCTGTCCAATCAGCCTGATATTTTCTCAGAATTTAGCTTAAGCCTCATAGCCTTTAGCTAGCCAACATAGGCTTCAATATCTCCCACACCTCTTTAAACTCGGTAAAGCCATCTTGACGCATAAAATGTCCCGCATCTTGCAGTTCCTGCATTTGCGCATTGAGATAATGTCCAAGCAGTACCGCCATCGGCGGTGGAACAAAGGAATCATTGCAAGAAAATAATACAAAACGCCGGGAAATCTGCTTTTGCAAAATCGACATATTGAGTTTGGCTTGCTCAATAAAAGGATCCAGTTCAGGGCGAGCAGTCAATTTATCCTTAAAAGCTGCAACCAGAATCAGACCTTTAATTTGCGTTTCACTTAAGGCTTGCGATAAAAAATGCAGGCTGGCCAGACTCCCCAAGCTATGCGCAATAATAATACTTTGCTGATCCAGTTGAGGAATTTGCATCTTTAACGCTTGTTGCCAGAGCTGAAAATCAGGCGCATTGGCATCTGGCAATATTAAACGCCTGGCAAAATGCCCGGAATGCTGTATCTGCTGGCTCAACCATGGAAACCAGTGTTCATTAGGTGAGCTACGATCACCATGCACGATATAAACTTTCTTTTGAATCGATGGCATCTGTTTTCTTCTTATTATGTGTTTTAGTGTGATTGTTTTCACGTAATTATTAAGCAAAGGGCTACAAAATGAAATGAGAAAATCCAGTCTATTGGTAACAAAATGAACTGAAAAATTGAAATAACAATAAAAAAGACGCCCTAAAGCGTCTTTTTGGTGTTCAAAAGATTATTTCTTTTGATCGTTATTACCGAACAATGGTCCCATACCGCCGCCACCGCCAAATTTATTTTGCATGCCACTCAATGACTTCATCATTTTTGCCATACCCGACGGATTGGCAAATTTCTTCATCATTTTAGCCATTTGCGCATGTTGTTTAATCAGTTTATTGACTTCAACAACTTCCATACCACAACCCGCTGCAATACGTTTTTTACGGCTTGGGTTCATCAGGTCTGGATTACGGCGCTCTTTAATGGTCATCGACTGGATAATCGCTTCCATTTTTTTCACTTGCTTTTCAGGGTTCGCTTGCGCAATCGCATCTTGAATACCTGAGTTGCTCATGCCTGGAAGTTTATCCAGAAAGCCCATCATGCCGCCCATTTTGTTCATTTGCTCAAATTGCATCAGCATATCTTCAAAGTTGAAGCTACCGCCTTTTTGCAATTTTTTCGCCATTTTTTCGGCTTTTTCTTTGTCGATCTTGCGTTCAACTTCTTCGACCAAAGAAAGTACGTCACCCATGCCCAAGATACGCTGTGCAATACGCTCAGGATGGAATGGCTCTAGAGCATCGAGTTTTTCACCCATACCCAGGAACTTGATTGGCTTGCCGGTAATGGCGCGTACAGAAAGCGCTGCACCACCGCGTGCATCACCATCCGTCTTGGTGAGGATCACACCTGTTAAAGGCAAGGCATCATTAAAGGCTTTGGCAGTATTTGCAGCATCCTGACCAGTCATGGCATCGACCACGAACAGGGTTTCAGTTGGCTTGATGGCTGCGTGAAGCTCTTTAATTTCGTCCATCATGTCGTCATCGACATGCAAACGACCTGCGGTATCGACAATCAGTACATCAGCAAACTGGATTTTAGCTTGCTCAATGGCACGGGTGGCAATAGTAATTGGTTTTTCATCTGCGCTAGATTCAAAGAAAATCGCGCCAACTTCACCCGCAACGGTTTGTAGCTGCTTAATCGCTGCAGGACGGTAAACGTCGGCAGAAACCATTGCGACTTTTTTCTTTTGACGCTCTTGTAAGAAACGTGCAAGTTTTGCTGCAGTCGTAGTTTTACCTGCACCTTGCAAACCAGCAAGAAGTACAACTACAGGAGGTTTTGCAGCAAGGTCAAGGCTTTCGTTCGCCTCACCCATCATCTTAGTCAATTCGTCATGAACGATTTTGACAAAAGCTTGCCCCGGTGATAACTGAGTCATCACTTCCTGACCCAATGCTTCTTCCTTAACTTTCGCGATGAACTCACGAGTTACAGGTAACGCAACATCGGCCTCAAGGAGTGCCATACGTACTTCGCGTAACGTATCTTTAATATTGTCTTCGGTTAGCTGCCCTGAGCCAGTAACATTTCTTAAACTCTGCGTGAGTCGTTCTGTTAAGGTATCAAACATTGCAAATTCCGCTTAAAATAGCCATGAGCAAAAAATTGTTTCTTAAAATAGAAAATTTATGCATAGAATGCTATAGGATACTGTAGTTCACATCGAATTTATATAAATGAATATTCATCATCCCAAAAAAGGTTTGACATGATCAGTCTCCCCTTGGTTTACACGATCTTAGCATTAATCGCTTATACCACATCTTTCTGGTATCTGTTTATCCACTTAATGTCAAAACGTGATCCAAACCATTGGCTTATTGGGCTGGTACTGGGTTTAGGGGTAATGTTGCATGGGGCTGTGCTGTATAGCGATATGCTGACCCCTTTAGGCATCAATTATGATGTTTTTGTGCTGATGTCATTTACCTCTGGTCTGATGCTGCTGCTCAGCCTGCTGTTTAGTACCTTTCGTCCCATTTTGGCACTGAATTTACTGGGTATTCCTGTTGCTGCAACCGGTCTCATTTTAGGTTTTGCCTTAAGCAAGACCAATCAGGTGATTGAACAGCATTCTTTGGGCCTAGACATTCATATTATTTTGTCTTTATCCGCTTATGCGGTTCTGTTGATGGCCACCATTCAAGCCGTGATTTTGTGGTTTCAAGACCGTGAATTAAAAAATAAAACCAAAAGACTATGGGTTAATTTATTACCTTCATTCCAGGCGATGGAATCGTTGCTGTTTGATTTAATTATTACCGGCTTTGTATTACTCACTTTAGCGCTCGGTTTCGGTTTCTTTACCATTGAAAATTTCTTTGCCCAGCATTTGGCGCATAAAACGGCGTTTAGTATTATTTCCTGGTTTGTTTATGGCTTCCTGTTGATTGGCCATTACCAGTTTGGCTGGCGCGGTCAGAAAGCGATTCGCTTTACCCTCATTGGTTTTATGCTATTGGCGATTGGTTTTATTGGTTCCAAGTTTGTACTGGAAATGATTTTGGGTAGGTAAAGTCTTTTTGTTAAATTTGCCTACTTAAAAGCGTGGAACAATGATTAAATAATAAACGTGGAACATGATAAATTATAAAAAAAGCTCAACCCTTATGGTTTGGGCTTTTATCTATACAATAAGAAATTGATTTAAATTGAATTTTTAAAAGAATTTCGTATAACGTGGGTTATGTTAATTTTAGAAAATCTTAATCATCGATCAAATAAATTATTAATATTTTTCTTCAGAGTAGTAGCAATATTAGGATCAAATCCATCTACTAAAAATCTACTAATTAACCCTTCTATTAAAGTATAAATTAGCTCAGATAAATCTTGATGAGCCGCTAATAGGCAATTTTTTGATACTAAATCTTTTATCCACTGCTTATGCTTTTTAGAAACGGACATTATATCTTTTTCATTTTGACCAGACTCAGCTACAGCTCTAACAAATAAGCACCCTTTGAAAGATTCTTGTTGAAACCATTCCATGTGCCAATCAAAAATTTTATTAATTGCATAGATACCTTTTGCAGCTCCAATATATTCAGATAGACTTTTTTTAAATTTTTCATCACGAGCCATAAGTACAGATTTAACTAACTGATTTTTATTTTTATAATAAGTATACATAGTCGTTTTTGAACAACCTGATTCATCTCGAATTAAGTCAACACCAACACCAACAAAGCTATTTTCATTAAATAATCTTTCCGCTGTATCTAAAATTTTTAATGCTGATTTTGACATCAAAGGCATCCTACAAATAAAAATAGTACAGATCTGTACTATTTTATTTTATATGTATTATGATTTGAAAACAATATTTTAAAGAGCTACCAAAAATGTTTTCAATTTTAGAAGGAAAGGAAAAACTAGCCGTATTTCCGAAAAAAAACGAAATTCTAAGAAGCCTAATTGGAGGAACAATAAGTATTTTTCTTTTACTTACACTAACTAAACTAACAGGAAATCTTTATATCATGGCTCCTTTTGGTGCTACTTGTGTAATTCTTTATGCTGTTTCACAGTCGCCACTAGCACAACCTAGAAATGTTATTTTTGGACATCTTATTTCAGCTTTTATTGGCTTATTTTTTCTCAAATTTTTTCCTGAATCTAATCTAACCATAGCTTTATCTGTAGGCTGTGCAATTGCCTTAATGCAAGTTTTTAAATGTGTACATCCACCAGCTGGAGCAAATCCCTTAGTTATACTTTTAACAGCAAATTCAATTAACTACGAATGGAGTTTTTTAATTTTTCCTGTGTTATTAGGATCTATAGCTTTAGTTTTAATTGCCACTCTTGTGAACAATATTAAAAATGATAATAAGTGGCCTCTTTATGGTTTAGGTTTTATTAAAACCAAGTAATAAATTGACTGAAGGTTAAATCTATTTAACAGAGTGGCACTTATGCGAAACGCAAATGTTAGAAACCATTTAAAGTATCTATATTCTTACCAATTAAAATGTCTAGTCTATGATATACATCAACATCATGGATTGAATATGCATTTGAGATGCTGATCAAGATGTCTAACAAAGAGATTTAAATCCTGTTTTTGACTCTTGCAGTTTAAAACAGGACATTTCTACTTAGGAATAACAATACGAAATATAAGGGTTAAGACCTATCTCACACTACAATATTTCAAAGCCCTTTTTCTAGACAACCCACACAAAAAAACGTATAACACCGTTTTTCATTTGACAGGTGTCCGACATTGAAACTTGTGCTTGCACCCATGGAAGGCTTAACTGACCCCATTATGCGTGATGTACTCACATCCGTAGGGAGCTTTGACTGGTGTGTGACTGAGTTTATTCGTGTCACGGATTCCGTTCTGCCTGAACATATTTATCATAGTTACTGCCCTGAACTGTTAAACGAGGGCAAGACTGCTGCGGGTACACCCGTTCATGTGCAATTTCTGGGAAATAACCCGGAAATGCTGGCTGCCAATGCCATTCGCGCCGTGGAACTGGGTGCTCCAGCCATTGACATGAATTTTGGTTGTCCTGCAAAAACGGTCAACCGTCACCGAGGCGGTTCAGTCTTGCTGGATGAACCTGAAGTAGTCCACATGCTGGTTAAGGCTGTGCGTGATGCAGTACCGAGCCATATACCCGTTTCAGCCAAAATGCGGCTAGGCTATATGGACAGAAACTTCACTTTAGAAAATGCTCATGCCATTGAAGATGCTGGAGCAGCCTGGGTTACAGTACATGCACGTACCAAAGCGGAAGGTTATACCCCGCCAGCTTTCTGGGACCAACTGCAACCGATTCGAGAAGCATTGAACATCAATGTGATTGCCAATGGTGAAATCTGGACCAATGCAGATGCCAAGCAATGTCAGCTTGAATCCGGTTGTGAAGATTTAATGATTGGTCGGGCTGCTGTAACCACACCAGATATCACGCAATGTATCCGTCAAAATCAAGATGATCCCATGATTACTTGGGACGAGTTATTGGCTTTGCAAAGCCGCTTTTTAAGTGGACCCTATAAAAAAGAAATTAATATGGTGGGGCGTTATAAACAGTGGCTCGGCATGATGTCCAAGCATTATCCAGAAGCCAAAATGCTGTGGGATGAAGTAAAACGCATCAAGCAACTGAACGAAATTATTGAAAAGTTGAATCTGCTACAGCATTAAAAATAAAAGCCTTTGCATATGCAAAGGTTTTTTTGATCAAGTTCCCTGCTTACGCTGTTTTAAGTTTTCTACATGTAGGCGATTGGTTTTCCAGGATTTCTCTAAAACTTCTTTTTCAATCCGTAATTGAATCCGTTTCAGTTTCATCGCAGGAATCACTTCGTCCTGAAAACCTTTAACATAGTCGATCCATGCCGCACCACGAAACACATTACTTGGCATGGCTGTTTTAAATTCACTTTCTGGCATAAATACAATCACCGAATGCAAATGTTGCGGTTCAATAATATCGGATAACACATCTTCCAGCACTTTCGTGTGTTTATAATTCTGATGTAAGGGATTTTGAAATTTATAGCTTTTTTTATAAATCTTTTGTGTCCACATTTTTTGACGTTCACCACCAAAAATCCAGCCGGTATAATTTTTGGTTTCTATCACAAAAATACCAAAAGGACTGAGCAGAATATGGTCTATTTGGGTCGTTCCCGATTGCTCATCGGGCAAAGTACAGTCATTTAATAAAATATAACGCGGATCTTTCAAATAGAGTTTAACGTGTACAGCTACCGCTAATTCTCCAACTTTCCCTTTAAGAAATGGCTTAAATACCTTAAAAAGAACAGCGGCAGAAAATAATAAAATGATCCACCACAACTGTGAAAAAAGCGGTATAAAAATTTGAGAAATATTCATTCAATAAAGTTCATATTATATTTTTAATAACAATAACATAAACTTATTAAATTCATGAAGATTCTAGTTTCAATAAAATATCTTTATTGTCTAGCCCACCAGCAAAACCCACTAACTTTCCATTCGCACCCACCACCCGATGGCACGGCGCGATAATCGAAATCGGATTTTTACCATTGGCTGCGCCCACTGCACGTACCGCTTTGACGTTGCCCACCTGTTCGGCAATATCCCGATAACTGCGGGTTTCTCCAAAGGGAATGGTGAGTAAAGCTTGCCAGACTTTCTGCTGAAATTCAGTTCCTTCAAAATCTAATGGCAAATCAAATTGCTGTCTTTTTCCAGCAAAATACTCATTTAACTGCTTTTGAGTTTCCAACAAAATAGGATGATTAACCTGTTCGATCAATTCGGCTAAACGTACCCGTTTGGGATTTTCATTTTCCCAAAGTACAGCAACCAAAGCCGTTTCATGAGCCACCAGTTTTAAAGTACCCACAGGAGAAGCCATTTCCATAAAAGCCAGTTTCATTGTCTTCTCCTATAGTGCAATAGTAGTGCAATAAATAAGCGAGATAGTTAGGATGATGACAGTTTCATCAACACTAATCCAGAAATAATCAGTACCGCAGCGAGCATACGCATGGCCGATGTAGGCTCACCCAAAATAAAAACACCGACCAGAAAAGAACCGACTGCTCCAATCCCGGTCCAGATGGTATAAGCGGTACCGAGAGGTAAAGTTCGCATGGCATAAGCCAATAAAGCAAAACTTAAAACCATAAAAACTAGGGTAACAATACTCGGTGTTAGACGGGTGAAACCTTCTGAAAGCTTCATGGCATAAGCCCAGACAATTTCAAAAACACCTGCTAAAACCAGAACGACCCAAGCCATGACGACTATACTCCATAGGATGCGAGTCAGGCCGTCCTGACGAATTTTCTCGGTGCAATACTGATTTGTATTGCATCAAGGGAGGTCGTTCCTCCTGTAACTTATTAGGTAATTATATAATGATTGAGCTAAATAGAACCATATTTTACATTTTTTGATCAATTGCTCACTTCAAAAATGCAAATAAAAATATGACTGGCCTCAACCAGTCGTATTTTTTGGAGCCGCGAATAGGACTAAAATTTAAAACGGATTCCTGCACCATAGAGCCATTCATTTTCGGAACTTGATTGCTGCTGCCATGCAGTTTCCTCATTGCCCTGACGATAACCATAAGTAAAATCTACAAAAGGCATCACTTTTTTATTGATTTCATAGCGGGTTTCCAGACCCAGTTGCGCTGTGCCTAAACCAGTCTTTTGCGCATAGATGGAGTCATCACTCAGCACCACATTCAGGTTCAGATAAGGTTTGAGAATCAGCTTCTGGGTGAACAGTAAATCACGTTCCGTTTCCAGACTGAATGATACTTGATGATCTTGACCGAGCAATAAATAGGCATCGGTTTCAAAGAAATACGGCGCCAGTCCATGCAGGCCAAGTACGGCATCTACCTGCTCCTGATCGACTTCCCGGTTTTGGTCATTTCGATAACGGAAACCGGCCTGTACATCCCAAAAATCGGCAACATTGCGACTGTACAATACTTTAGCATCATATTCCGCTTGCTGTGATTCAGCATCATCGGCATGGACTTTGATAAAAACCTTGTTTTCATCCGTCCCGATGCGGGTTTCAAGTTCCGATTTTAAAACTCCGTCTCCATCGTTATTGCGTAACCATCGACTTTCAAGCGTGGTTTGTTGGTAAACCTGTCCACCATGCTCTTTGATATGCTCGGCAGATGCAGCATCATTTGAGTTCACATTTTTATCTTGTACAGATGGTGCCGGTTTAGCTTCAACAGACGTTTGAGTTGCTATCGAAATGGCCTGATGCTGTGAATGGTCGAGTGGAATTTCATCCTGTTGTGGAGTCTGCGCTTCCGGCATCGACATGGCATGATGCCCTTCATACGCAAAACTTTGTCCAGATAGCAACAGGAATGAGACACTCAATGTGCTCATTGCAAAGAAATTAATGATGCGCATGTGAGTCTCCTTGCTGAACTTGAGCCGGCGTAGCAGGTGAAGCTAGCGTTTTATTTTCATCCACATTGGCCACCACCAGTTTGCTCATCATGCCCGATGACATGTGATACAGCAGATGACAATGAATTGCCCATTCTCCCAATTCATCAGCGGTCAGTAAGGCCGTTACCGTTTTACCCGGTGGCACAATCAGGGTGTGTTTATTTGGCAAATCTTGGCTACTTTGACCATTTTCCAGCTGCATAAACATGCCATGCAGATGCATCGGATGCGCCATCATACTGTCATTGATAAATTTCAGGCGGATCCGTTCGCCATATTTCACCTGTAACGGTTCAACTTCGGTAAATTTCTTACCATTGATGGTCCAGATATAACGCGCCATGTTGCCCCCCAAACGCACTTCCAGCTCTCTCTCTGCCGGACGGGTATCGGGCTGTGGAGTGAGTGATTTCAAGTCGCTATATTGCAGTGCTTTATGCCCTGTGGGTGTGGATGCATTGGCCCAGCCATAAACCACGGCTATCTTATCATCTGAAGATAGTTGTTCTGTACGATGCGTTGTATGGCTTTGCTCGTGCTGCTGATCAGACTCAGGTTTTGCTGGCTGTGGCATAGTGTGTTGTTGAGTCGCATGTTGCGAATGGTCGTGCATGGCCGCATGACTCATTTGAGTATGCTCCATGGTCTGATGATTCATTGCAGCCATATCATGTGGCATGGATGAATGATTCATGGTTGTTGAATCATGTTGCATCGATGAATGATCCATCATTTGATGCTTCATTGAACCGGCACTGCTTTGATTTGTACTACTCTGACCATCATCCATCTGAGCATGGTTCGCATGATCATTCGATGCAGAACCATGCCCCATGTCTTCCATGGTCAGCAATGCTCGTGGACGCGATTGTGGCATCACAATCCCATGCGGCATTGCAGTGAGTTCATTGTGCAATGAAGCAATCGCAAAACCGCTACGGTCAATCGACTCAGCTTCAATTTGATAATGATTGGCTTTCGGCTCAACAATCACGTCATAAGTTTCTGCATTGCCAATGCGAAACTCATCTACAGGAACCGGTTGCACCGGCTGGCCATCGGCGCTCACCACAGTCATCTTCAAGTCTGGAATACGCACATCATAAAAGGTCATGGCTGAAGCATTGATAAAACGTAAACGGACTTTTTCATTCGGCTTAAACATGCCGGTCCAGTTTTGTTCAGGCGTTTTGCCATTGATCAGGAAGGTATAACCGGTGACATCGGACAAATCGGTCTTCAGCATGCGCATCTGGTTCCACATGGCACGATCTTGCCAGGTATTTTTTAAACCATCACGCTTGACCTGCTTCAACACGTCAGCCACAGTTTCACGCCGGTTTTGATAATACTCTGCGGACTTTTTCAGATTCTTTAAAATCTGTGCACTGCCCGATTGATGAAAATCGGACAGCATCACCACATAATCACGATCAGCCTGTTCATGCGCTGCTAGCGGCTTTTTTCCTTTGGGGTAAATCACCAAGGCACCATACAGTCCATCCTGTTCTTGACCTTTGGAATGGGCGTGATACCAGTAGGTGCCGTTTTGCCGTACCTTGAAACGATAGACAAAATCAGCTTGCGGTTTAATCCCTTTAAACTGGTTAAAACCCGGCACCCCATCCATCAGTCCAGGCAGTAACAGACCATGCCAATGAATGGCAGAATCCTGATTTTTCAGGTTGTTATGCACATGAATCACGGCATCATCCCCTTCTTCAAATTCCAGAAGAGGCGCAGGAAATTGACCGTTTACGGTAATCCGTTTTAAGGACTTTCCGGTGATATTCACGCTCTGTTCATCAATGTTGAGATGATATTCTTTAACCGCGGCAAACGCCCACGACGATGACACTAAACACACCCCAATCACGAGGCTTTGAGTTAATTGTATAGACATGACTGAACCTATAATTTAAAAATAAAAAGTTTTTTTAAATCACGGTCAAGCTTTTGGGGGACGTAAAATCTGCTGCCAGAAACCGCTTAAATGCTGGGCGGAATAAGCAAAATTCAGCTGTGGATGTTCTTGAATGGCTTGTACCTGCACTAGAGGATGCGCTTGAGAATCCAACCAGAGACTGAGACTCTGGCAATGCAACTGCAGGCAATCATTACAGCTGAAATGCTGCTGTTGATCGCTCATGCCCTGATGACAATCCAGATCATGGGACACGTTTACTTGTGCGGCAGGATGATGCTGCATGTGTGGTTGAGTTTTGACTGAATCATGGCAACCTGACATGGTCGTCATGGGCATTTTACCTTCATGTTGAATCGTCAATTTACTCATCATTTGCTGATGCATCGGCTGTTCGGATGCCAAAGCAGCATTACTCCACCCGATGGCAAAAACCATCAGGAACACAAACCAAGCCTGTTTGCGTAATGAAGTGAGCACAATATTGTCCTTAGCCTATACACAATAAAAGATAAATCATGTTCTTTTGATTTTAGTCTAACAGCATAACCAAGATATAAGTTATACACAATTTTTAAATTTATGCTAAACAGTGTCAAGTCCGATTGAATAATGCCAACTTAAACAATAAAGTTATTTTTTAAACAGTGTTATTTTTAAGCATAGATGAATAAAGCATCATATTTTTTAATAGCTTAACAAGCTAAAAAAGGACTCATTTGAGTCCTTTTTATACATTTAATGTCTAATTATTAAACTATTGATCTATAATTGTTTATAAACTAATCAAGTTATCCATACAGTTATCTACACAGATATCCATATGGTTATCCATAAAGTTATCCACAACTTAGCAATAATTAATTGTAGATTATTAGAGATTAACTGAAGTTACTTTTGCCAGTTCTGAACGCATTTCATCAATCACAGCTTGATAATCCGGTTTGCCAAAAATAGCCGAACCGGCAACAAACATATCGGCACCCGCTTCGGCAATTTCACGAATGTTGCTTGGGGTCACCCCACCATCAACTTCTAAACGGATGTCACGGCCAGAGGCATCAATAATTTTGCGTGCCTGACGCAGTTTATCCAACGTCATGGGAATAAATTTTTGACCGCCAAAGCCCGGGTTCACACTCATCAACAAAATTTGATCGACTTTGTCCAGCACATAGTCCAGATAATGCAATGGCGTGGCCGGATTAAACACTAGACCCGCTTTGGCACCGCCCGATTTAATCAGCTGTAAAGAACGGTCAATATGCTGAGTCGCTTCTGGGTGAAAAGTAATAATGTCAGCACCGGCTTCCAGAAAATCACCAATCATGCGGTCTACCGGTGACACCATAAGATGCACATCAATCGGTGCCTGAATACCATATTTTTTTAATGCCTTACATACTCCAGCACCAAAAGTCAGGTTAGGCACATAATGGTTATCCATCACATCAAAATGTACAACATCTGCACCTGCAGCAAGCACATTTTCAACTTCTTCACCCAAGCGGGCAAAATCGGCAGATAAAATGGAAGGTGCAATTAAATATGGCTTGGACATGGGAGAACCTGGCTATGCATTTGAATTGATTTTTCACATTATAACAAATTGCATCTCACTGCTGTGACCCAATCCAAGTTATTCGCCCACTCAATCACTGACACCAGCAAAAAAATAAGGAGCTTTGATGCTCCCTATTTTTTGATAAAACCTGATGCTCGATAAAACTTTATGCTTCAAGTTGTACGGCATGGAATTGCAGATGGTCATCCATAAAGGTCTGAATAAAATAATACCCGTGGTCATAGCCAACGTGTTCACGCAAGGTCAGTGACTGTCCTGCCTCGGCACAGGCTTGCTTGAATAGGGCCGGATTCAGTTGTGTATAGAATTGATCATTCAATCCTTGATCAATCAGAATTTCATTAAACAATGCGCCCTTAGACTGCACCAAAGCAGTCGCGTCATGCTTTTTCCATTCTGCCTGATCTGCACCTAGATAATGAGAAAATGCCTTTTCACCCCATGGACATTCGCTCGGTGCACAAATAGGCGCAAAAGCAGACACTGATTTAAATTTTTCTGGATATTTAAAGGCCAGTGTAAGTGCACCATGTCCGCCCATGGAATGGCCAAAAATCCCGACTGCATGTGCCTGAACCGGAAATTCCTCGATGACTACATCATAAAGCTCGTCAGCGATGAAGCTTTCCATTTGATAATGCTCAGCCCAAGGTGCCTGAGTAGCATTAATATAAAATCCGGCACCCTGCCCCATGTCCCAGGAATCTCCAGCTGCGACCTGTTCACCTCGCGGTGAAGTATCCGGGCTGATCAGGATAAATCCCAGCTGAGCCGCTAAACGTTGCGCATGGGCTTTAATTGCAAAAGTTTCTTCAGTACAGGTCAGACCCGCCAGATAAAAAAGTGCCGGACATGCCTGCCCGCTTAAGGCTTGTGGTGGCAAGAAAATGCCAAATCTGGATTCCCCGTTCAGTACCTTGGAATTCAGGCTATAAATTCGCTGTTCACCCTCAAAACATCGATTCTGCTGGATGAGTTCCATCATTATTGTCCTTATTGTGCTGCCACGCTTAATTGTGGGGTTTCTGTCTTGATTTCTGTTTTCAGGTCTGCTGGAAACAGGCGCTGCTCTAATTGCGGCAGCATAAATTCCATATTTTTGCCAATCGACCATTGCGGTTCAGAAGCTTCAAATCCTTGCGCTGTTTCCCATTGTGCCACGGTTTTTTTAGTCTGCTCAAAAGCGCCTTCTATAGACATCTGCTCGCGCATGGCCTGATCAAAAAAGGCCCGTCCAAAATAGGTATAATCGGCTTCGTTAGAACAGCCAAAAGAAGAACGGTCCGCCGCAGATGCGGTAATAATTAGAGTATTATCATCTTGTAAGGCCGGGACAAAACTACCTGAATAACAGGCCGAAATCACAATCACCCGCCAGCGAATGCCGGACTTATCCAAAGTATCTCTGAGCCATTTGGGATCGACATCATTCAGATCGATCGGTGCATTTTCCATTTCAAATTCATTCGGCAAACCGTGCGAAGTCATGTATAAAAATAACACATCACTTTCTTTATTCATTTGCTGGCCAATACGGCGTAATGCCATCTCCATACTGGTACGCGAAGCAATTGGAATCTGGGTTCGAGTTTCCGGATTATTCACCAAAACCATTGAACGGCCAAAGGTACCGAAGCGCGTATCAAATTGTTCTTTAATCCGTTCTACTTCAGATTTAAAGACATCTTGATAGCCTGCACCTGCGACCCCAAGAAAATACCAGTGTGACTGGGCAAACTCACCATATTGGATAGATTCCAGCGACTTGTTTAAGATCCGGCTTTGTGCATAAAAGGCATCTTCAGCAAAGCTTGGCGGGGTTTCTTCCACTTTCCAGATCGGCTGGTTTTTAACCGACATTTGCCACACCACAAGGGTGAAAAGCGTTGCGGCAACGATCAGTGCCCTCTCCCACCACGGCCATTTTAATTCACGTGAAAACACCCAGACTACCGCCAGACTTTGCCAGACAAACAGCACCATGAAGATGGTCGGCAAATAGTCATAGAACATGTAGGGCAATACATCAATATAGCCCAGATACTGGATCAAGCTTTGTAATAAGGCGATATGAGTATCCAGTACCAGCCACAACAAGGCCGGTACCAGCATAAGACGAAGATTATTAATCCGCTGCGACAGGAAAATACCGACAATCAACGCGATAAAAGGCCATAAAGCATAACTGATCAGGCCCTGTGAGTTGAACTGCCCGATCTCATCTGCACTGAGCCAACTGAATAGACTGTTGGCACTGCCGCCTAAAATTCCCCAAAAAATCAGTTGCAGAATGGATGGTCGAACAATTTGCAAAGATCGGCGCGAACCCAAAAAAAGCCACATCCCTGCAGTTTGGTTACTCTTAAAATCATGCCAAAAATTGATGGAGGGTTTAAAGTCGATCATAAGATTTTCGGGGGGCTTTAGCTCGCGGGTTTACACTCTAAGTTTATGCTTGATGAAAGTTTTATCAATGCTTCTTTGGCACTATATAACAAATTAATGTACAAGATTGAAGCAATTACCAAACTACTCTAAAAGATGATGCTGAAAGTAGGCATCAAAACGACAGGCATCACCCTGCCACTGATGATCCGGTTCTAGGTTAGCCAAATAGACAGCCAGACGTGGACGCTTCACCACCACACGTTTTGCCACTTTTTGTGCCAAATTTAACAGGTTATCACCCAGATCCATTTCACCATCTTCAGGCAACAGCATATGCAATAACTGCATCTGCTTTTTAACTTGTGCCTGTTTTTTAATGGCTTGCTGGTTCTGATCGCGCTGTGGAAACATCGGATCAAGATAAACCACATCCACCACATTCTGCTGCTCAGCCTGCTGCCTTAAATAATCGGCAGAATCAGAAAAAACCAGATGAATTCGTGACACTACTGAACTGAGAAAAGCATCATTTTGCGCATGGTTTTTACTGTCTTCCAGTAAGGTAAACAAGACTGGATGCCGTTCAACCAAGGTAACTTCAGCACCCAAATGTGCCATTAACAAACTGTCATGACCTAAACCGGCAGTCGCATCAATTAATGTAGGCTTTTCACCCAGATTACAGGCGCGTGCAATCATTTCAGATTTTAACGATGACCGTTTTAAACGCGGTACTTCAGCTTGCCAATCAGGCTGCATCTTCATGCCATTGGCACACAACCACAAACCCGACTCATCTGCACATAAAGCCAGTTCAGGATTTAGACGCAGAAATCGGGCATTCAGCTTTTCAATGGTCTCAACATTTACAGTGACTCCACGCGAAGAAAGCACAGCAGAATACTGCTGTGCTTGTGCTTGAAACTGAGCTTCTGTAAACAAATGCATTACCAAGAAACCCAGCCTGTCCACCAAGTTGCCAAAATAAACAGACCAAAACCAATGCGGTAGTACGCAAATGCAGTGAAATCATGTTTCGATACATAGCGGATTAATGCACGAATCACGATAAGTGCAGAAATAAATGCGACAATGATACCCACTGCTAGAACAGCCATATCATTGCTATGCAAATCTGCCCTCATTTTATACATATCGAGTAAACCAGCACCCATTAATACAGGAATACCCAGAAAGAAGGAAAATTCCGCTGCTGCTTTACGTGATACACCTAAAAATAAAGACCCGATAATGGTTGAGCCTGAACGTGAAGTCCCCGGAAATAAGGCCAAGCATTGAATCAAACCAATTAAAGTCGCTTGTTTATAGGTCAAATCATCAACTTCTTGAGTTTCAATGTTATGCGGACGGCGTTCAGCCCATAAAATAATAAAACCACCTACAATTAAGGCAATCGCGACAGTAATCGCATTAAACAGGTACGCCTTGATGATATCGCCTAACGTTAAGCCGATAATGATGATTGGAATTGAAGCAATAATTAAGTTAATACTTAAACGGCGGCCCTGTTCTTGACCTTTTAACCCACCGATTAAAGCACCCCAAAGTTTGCCCCAGTACTCGTAAATCACCGCTGCAATTGCTCCAATCTGCACTGCAACCGCAAACATATCTCTTTTTTCAATGGTCCAAAAATCTAAAAGCTGACCTGCTAAGATTAAATGCCCGGTACTTGAAATCGGTAGAAATTCAGTAATCCCCTCTACCAAGCCCATGATGGCCGCTTTAAATAATAATAAAAGATCCATATCTAACCTTAAGTTGCTTTAATTTGTTCTGGAATTTTTTTCCACGCATTATCACGCAAATATACTGGTAGTGCTTCTTCAGCCATAACCCACTGCTGCTGCAATGCAGCAATACGTGCAATTTGTGCAATATCTTGTGCTGTGGCAACAATCTCTTTGAATTCTATAGCTTCAGGCTGAATTAAAGCTGAACCTGAACCGACAAGTTCAAATCTGACGGCCTGACTGGCGGCACTATAATTTAACAATTGCTCTGTATCCACAGCCTGCATAATGCCGTGCTGATCTAGCTCAAAGCTGGCAATATAAACTTCGTTCATGCGGGCATCCAGTACCGCAGTGACTGAGCGTAGACCCGCTACACGATAGGCTGCCTGCGCTAAGGCCTGTAAGCTTGAAACTGGAACTACCGGCAAATCGTTTGCCCATGCCAAGGCCTGAGTGACCGCCGCATTAATGCGCACCCCACTAAACGAACCGGGACCACGGCTAAATGCAATTGCGGTTAAGTCAGCAGCAGACAAAGCAAGCTGGTTAAAAGCTTGTTCGATCATTGGGAGAATCGTTTGCGTTTGTGCTTTTGCTCGTGCATCTAATTGAAAAAATAATTCTTGAGTGTCATCTACAATAGAAACGGAACACTGCTCGTTGGCAGTTTCCAATGCCAGCAATTTCATGCACAACCTTAATTTATTTAAATATAAAAAACGTCAGATATCATACTCCACTCATGCGTGCTAGGCGAGATTTTCCATTCGCAGGATACAAAAAAGCCAAGCTTCCGCTTGGCTGAATATCTCGTTTCAAATCACAGTTCAACCGATTCTAAATGCTGAAAATTCTTGAAATGTTCTGCGTAGTGCATGGCACTCATTTTTAATTTGACTTCCGCTGCCTGATCTAAAGTCTTCACGATTTTTCCAGGTGAACCCATCACCACAGAATTGTCAGGAATCACTTTCCCTTCAGGAATTAAAGCATTGGCACCAATGATGCAATTTTTACCAATCACGGCATGATTCAAAATCACGCTATTAATGCCAATCAAGCTATTATCACCAATGGTACAGCCATGCAACATGGCTTGATGGCCTATCGTGACATAACTGCCAATATGCATTTCAATGCCGGCATCGGTATGTAAAACTGCATTTTCCTGAACGTTGGTAAAATCACCAAGTTTAATCTTGCTGTTATCGCCTCGGATCACGGCACCAAACCAGACACTGACCTGCTTTCCCATTTCCACTTGACCAATCACTGTGGCTGTATCTGCCACCCAGCCATCCCAAGGCTGATGTGTTGCTTGAGGTGTATGTCCCTTAAATTTGTACATCATTTTTTCATCTTCCTTGATCTTGATATTGCTGAATTTATCTGGTCTGCTTAATTTTTTTGCCGTAAAAGGCAGGCGAATTTAATAAAAAAGGCCATTCTTTTTGATAATTCAAACCATACTGAAACAGTGACACCAGCATCCGCGCAGTTAAGCCCCACACAATTTCATTTTCCACACGCATGCTGGGAAAATACAAGGACTGATGCACATATCGTACTTCATAGGGAATAGGGGGTGCATTCATTAAACTACTCAGTGATGCAAAAAAAATACGGTCAATTTCAGTTGGTTGAGGAATCAATTCTACTTCAGCAGGAATCAATCCCACCACAGGTTTAACCAGCATGCCATTACGGGCTTTTTGCATGGGCAAATCACCAATCAACTGCACATCAAATGGATTAAGTGCGGTTTCTTCATAGGCTTCACGCAAAGCGACCACAATGTTACTGGTATCTTGTGGATCTCTTTTCCCACCTGGAAAAGAAACCTCCCCGGCATGGTTAGATAAATATAAAGAACGGCGCGTCAGCAAAACTTTGGGATCGGACTCATCGGTAATCGCAATTAGTACAGCAGCCTGAGCAGGCTTTATACGCGTAGAAAAGCGCAACCTATGCTGTAATAATTGTATTAATGAGTAGTCATCCATGTGTTACTGCTCCTGCTACCTTCTTTATTTCATCATAGCTGAATTTTTATTCCAAAGGATAGAAATGATGCCAAATTTGGATTTTTCAGTTATGCTGATCAACACCTTTATCATTGACGATGAATATGAATTTCTGTGTAATTTGCGGACATAAAACAACGGAAAAAATTCCACTCGGCGATCATCAACTACGCCGTGTATGTACAGATTGCGGTAATATTCATTATGTCAATCCCAAAGTGATTTGCGGTGCACTTGTATTGTGGGAAAATAAAGTTTTGCTTTGCCGCCGTGCTATTGAACCACGCTATGGTTTATGGACCCTGCCTGCAGGTTATATGGAACTGTTTGAAACTATGGAACAAGGCGCTGCCAGAGAAACTCGGGAAGAAGCTGAAGCTGAAGTCGAAATTGAACAACTTTACTGTATGTACAATATTCCCCGAATTGGGCAAATTTATGTGCTGTTTAAAGCCAATTTAGTGAATGGAATATTCGGTGCAGGTGAAGAGACCATTGAATCGCATTTATTTGAAGAACATGAAATCCCCTGGACTGAACTGGCTTTTCCAAGCGTAGAACGGACCTTAAGACATTATTTTGCAGACCGTAAAACTGCTTCATTCGACATGCATTTAGAAACTTTAGGAACCCGTTTAGATCATACCGGTTAAAATTTTCTAATTTTTTAACCTGCAATAAAAAAGCCCATCATGAGATGGGTTTTGTTTTTCGCTTTTTTTAGATTTTAGGTTTTACGGTATAACATGAAGCCAAAGCAAAAGTTAATGTGCCTCCACTCAACTTGGCAAGTTGTTTATCATCAGTAGTATGCGTTTGATTATTGGTATTATAAACTTTTTGGAAGCTTGCTAAGGTACTTGCCCATTTTACCGTATCAACAGCAGAATCTTTAAATGTAACCTCTGCTGTGCCCGTAGTAAGATTTAATAAGTTACTTACATTAAGTAAAGCTCCGCCAATCACAATATTATCTCCAGAACTTGAAGTCTTAATATTGGAATTCATACCGACTAAAGCACCATTAATATTACCCAACTTTGCATTCGCCAATACCATACGTAAGGAAAGAGTCTTATCATTTGTGAAAGCACGGGATACCGTACCTATGCGATATTGTTGTACACCATCATTTACATAAGTTGATGCATTAAATTTACTGCTATCACAAGAAGCCGTACTCATATCTCCTGTAGAGTCTGACTTCATATTGGTTCGAATGTTCCCCTTTTCGTCAATGACTATTCCGAGTACTATATCTGGCACCGTTGTATCTGTAAATTTAAATGTTAAATCTGCATACATCGGGAATAGATAACCTTCACCAAATTTCACATTATTGATTGTCTTAAATACTCTTTTATCTAAATACGTAATAGGGAAAATTTTGTACAAGTCCAATGTACCTTGAAAATTTTCACTTCCTATCGTCTGACGCCACAAACCAAAATCATATCGATCCGCCAGAGCCACTTCTGTTTTTCCAGTTAATAACTTATAGAATTTTTCTTTACCAGCAATCATATAGTCATTATATAAGGTTCCCTGATAAATGCTTAGAGGTGTAAGTACGTTATCAACCTGGAAATCAAAATTCTGATCAATTTTTTTGGTCACTGGATTAATCCAATGATTTTGTGCATTCGCTGTCATACGAATAGGTTTTGTGGTGGTCAGCAGTTTAGTATTTAAGCCACCTATAGTCGATGTATCACTGATACCTGCTCCACGCCATTGCAAACCACTTCCGAAAGTATAACCATCACGATCGGTAAGCAACATGAAATGTCCAAATAGATGCTGCGTTGAACTATCCGTAGTATTACAGGTACTTTTATTACACCCAACCAAACCATCTGAACCACTTAATAAACTACCAAGAACACCAGACGTTGAAAATAACGAAAACTCCGGTTGATACACCCCTGCATTTGCAATAGTGATGAGTTTTAGTACGGTAGTACGTCCCTGTTCATCACTTATAGTAGAAATATCAACCCAAGGTTTAAGGAGAGATTCAAATTCAATATCTGTTGCATTGACAAATTTTTCCTGTGCAATGGATTCTAGGATATTTTCAAGATCACGTCTCATCTGATCGGTGATATATAAGGCTTGGATATCTGTTGGATCGACAATACTATTACCCTGTTGTGCCAGTGCTTGCAATATTTTTGCAATTCGTATTGCAACTTTTACAGTGCCATCCGTATTCGAATTAATATCTACAGCCTTCCTCCCTGTTATTCCAAAAGCAATATCTAAAATAGTCAAACGAGGCAGTTGTGATGTGCTTACTTTGGCAATTTCGTTTAAATTTAATGTGCCTAAATTAATTTTTTTATCTTTTTCACCCTTGATAAAGAAAGTGATTGAATCACCTACCTTACATGCTCCTTGTGCTACGCCATTTTGTAAATCTAAATAGGTGACAAAGCTATTTTTTGTATCACTACTACAGGTAAAATTTAACCCATCCAATGGATAATCTAATGCAAATCCTAAGCAGCCTGCAGAATCTATAGTACACGCCCCATGAGCCGTACTGGAATCATAGACTTCAGGAATAACCTTGGCACTTTCACCGCCACAACCACTTAAAGCTGCCATTAATGTCGTGAGGGCAAAAGGGAGTAAATATTTATTTTTCATCCTAATTCTCTTCTTATATCCTTAGCGAATTGCTATTAATTTTAATTGACCCTGATTGGTGAGCGCTTTATTTTCCAAATCTATCGCACTAGCTAAAGGAGTCAATAATATATATCGACTTTGAACAGGAATATGAACAATTCCTTCAATTTTTTGATGTGTAGTGGATGACTCAACAGCTTCATGATTTTTAAAACCTCCTGCGCCCTCAAGCACACAACCACTCGAATCTAAAAAAACTACAAATGGCCAATAAAAGGTCGGATTCTGTTGCCGTGATGCATAAGAGTTAATCTGAATATTCTGAATTTCATTGGAAACTTCCACAATTTCAAAATCAAATTGTTCTTTTAATGGTGCACGGGGCCAGACATTGACTTCCTTATCCAAACTGACAGTTTTCGCATTTTTAATTTTTTTATCCTGAATACATTGTTGACCTAAACTTTTAACAGCATCTACTTGAGAAACCCGATAATAGGTCGATGACAATGCAATGGGACCACTATCCTGTTTTTGATTCTTCTTAAAAATTGATTGCAGCAGGGATTTACTCACCCCTTTTTCACGCTCAACCATTTGTAAACGTGTCGCTCCATGCTTGGTATCGATGATACCTTCGGGCATAGCATAAAAACGCTTCTTACCTTCCAGATTAAATTCCTGGTCTTCCAGATATTCATTTTTTATATATTGCGTACCATCAATCGTTACATAGTTTTCCGCATTTTTAGCTTCTTTTACTTCTTTAGCTGTACTGGTCGCGAGATGTATAGTTTCTTCCACCTTTTTAGGGTTGGATTGAGGCTGCAATACAGCTTTTTTCTTTTCCTCAGTTTTGGGTTCTACATACTTCGCTTGCGGTATTTTAGCCACATCAAGATGGGTAGAAGCTGTTTTTTTGGCATTTTGAACTCCTACTTTATTTTCCCCCTTTAGTTGCAATGATGGGGGTGTTTGAGTAGCAGCAGTCTTAATTTCAGATTGATTAATTGAGGAATGGACTGATTGATTTTCTTGAACAATGGTATCTGCTGATGCAGATTTACTTACCTCAGTTTCTCTATTTTTGGGCTGAGATTTTTGCTGTACCACCATAGGCCGGCCATCTGGCCCAATAATAGTATAAAACTCGCCTGCATGCGAAAAAGATACCTGCACCATACATAGTGTAAGTATCGATTTCACCAATGAATTCCCTTTCATTATTTTCAATTTACCTACCATCGTGTTCTATAGTTCAATCCTAAAATCGTAACTTTGGTATCCGTTTTAACATTTAAACCCGCATATGGATTTAACAGAATATTATTTACACCCGTTTGGTTTGACAGACTACTCGTATTTGCCGGAATATTATCTTTGCTACGTAAAAAACCAATCGATAAATCTAAATCGGTATCTGCATCAAAACGATAGCCCACACCTAACCCAAACAATTGTGCATTGTTAATCGGAACCATTGTATTTCGCTTATTATCAGGAATTGCACTGCTACGAGGTTCATAACCGGCTCGTAATTTCAAACGATCCGTTGCAGAATACTCCACACCTATGCCAAAATTCCAAGGTGAAGTAAATGCCAATGGAAGTGCAAGAGAATTATCCCCAATATTTTCAGATAATAATTTGGCAATTTTTAATGCTGAAACTTGTCGGTCAAATTCAAATTTAAACTTGTCCCAAGCTTTATAGTCTGTCCAGCCTACATCAAAATTAACTTGTAAATCAGGTAAAACCTTATATTTTATTCCCGCCTGAAAATGTGCTGGATATTCAAAGTCCATTGAAACAAGTCCAGACTCGCTTGCAGGTATAGAATTCGGGAAACCTAAAATTGCAGCAAGAATTTGGCCCGTAGGAGATGACATTAAGCCATTAATCAGCTCACGAGGTGCCTTTGCATTATCAATGTGATATTTGCCTTTTAAACGCATTTTTGCCGCACTTTGATATACCATACCAAAGCTAAAATCTTCAGTCGGCTCCCACATCACACCCAAGTTATAGCTTGGACTAAGCGATTGCTCCATGGAAAGTTGCAATTGACCAAACTTGCCAAATGGATTCATGCCTTCTTTGGTGTTACACATTCCTAACAAAAGAATGTCGGTAATAATGTCCGAGTTTTCTTTAAAAGGCGTACAAACGACTTCATCAATCATTCGTAACATACCAATTAATTCATTCGGGAAACGCAAATCCGTTTTTAGACCAATGGCTTGGTATGACATACCAATAGAAGCACCCACAGATAACTCATCATTCACTTGATAAGCAATAGATGGAGATAAATAGGTAATCCTTTCTAGAGCAACCTGTTGCCCCATATAATTCCCAGGATTACCATTTTCGGCACCAAAACCGGCAACCAAAGGTGCATACATTGCCGTGGCAAATGTTGTTTTGGAACCTGGTGGCTTATAGGCAATACCTGCTGTAGGTGCTGCCATAGGTAGACCTTCACCCAGATCAACCATTTTTTTCAATACGGGAACGTATAGACTTACGTATTCTACATCCCCATTGACTGTACCTTTAAAGTCTGTACATAAATCGGAAGAAACCTCTGGTCCATCATTACACACCATCGGGTCATCTGAATAGCCAAATACGTTATAACCAGCAGGAACTGAGAATTCCCGTTTAATGTCAAAATTTGCAAGAATCCCTTGTACATCGGTCTGCAGACCTTCAATTTTGGTCAAGGCTGCAGGGTTAAAATGAATTGCACTAATTCCTGGAGGATCTGCAGTAACAGCATTCCCCATACTCAATGATCTGATATCAACAGATAAGTTGGTGCCTAATTGAGCAAAAGTTGCACTTGAACAGCCCGATACGATAATTGCTGCGGCTAACGGGCGAAGTCGAATCTTATACATACGACTACCCTCTTAGCGAAGTTTCTTACCGAAACCTAAAATATCAAGTGGGAATGACAGACCTAATGATACATCTGGTGCATCTTCTGTTAAGCCTATACCCACAGTTCCGTTGACAATGGTCTCAGGTGAAACACGAACACCCAATGAAATTGCTAAAGTGGAACTCGTCTGATCAGCCGGTGAATAACTTTCACCCGAAGTATAAGTAAATTGTGAACCTGTATTAAAACTTTGCTGATATGACATAGTCATAGACACATCATAATTAAATGAATAAGCAAAGCCTAAAGCAAAACCACCGCTGATTCCTGGTTCAAACTCATCAATGATGCGAGTACCACGGCGCTGGTTCAGTCCGGTTTCCTTAAAACCATAGTTTGCGGAAACAGAGGCAAAAAGTACAACAGGATCAATATATTTACGCGTACTTGCACCAATACCAGCAGAGTAATAACCTTTACCTGTAGCTAAATCATCAGTCGCATTAACTTCATAAGGACTATCACCCGTTTTGGTTGAAACATTCCCAAATAAAATCAGTGGTAATCTGCCTGCTTTTAGTGGAAATGGTTCCCAACGTGCACCAAAAGAAATATCACCTAAGCCAGCTGTAGAGGCATCTTTTAATAAATCTGTTTTAGCAACTAAAGGGACTGAAGCAGTGAAGGTCAGATTATCTAAAATACCATACTGAGCAGTAAAGGTATTGGTAATGGAATGAGCTGCATTTTCTTGAACACGAAGTTGATACAACTGCCCATTAGCCATCTCTGCATCAATCTGTGTATCACGATAATAGGTGTAATCAATATCATAATAAGATGAAATATCACCTTTTTTGATTAATGAATATTGTCTCTCATTGGAGGTAAAAACTTCTTGCAGGTTTGCTTCTTTACTGGCATCTCCTTCTTGCTGTTGTAATGCTGAAGAAGCTTGTGTATGTGCATCAACGGGTTGTGATTGCGCGGTTGTACTACTATCTACAGACGCTGGAGCTGTTGCCTCATCAGCTTGTTCATCAACAGCTTCATATTCACCAAGTGCTGACTCTTCCTCTGCGCTCACGGTTGCTACCGTTTGTGTATTTGCAGGCTGCGATGCTGTAGAGTCAACTTCCGTTTCTTGCTGATCTACAACCTCATATTCTCCAAGTGCTGGTTCTTCAGCTGCATATGCCACCCCTATTGCCATTTGAACACTCAAAGCCAATAAAGTTTTGTTCATCCATTTACAATTCATATTCCATCCCACCATTTTTCTTTTTTTAATCTGCCACTTTTATACTTTATTTACTTTTATAATAAAGGCGTAAAAAATTATATGTTGATTCCCCAAACTTTTCTGAGCTTTCGTTTACATTTTTATCTAACCGAATTGTTGAGGCTTTATCTGCAATTTTATCCATATAAAATTGTGGATATTGAATATCTACAAAAGCATAGCGATTCACAGTGGCATCTTCAACATGTCGCAAATCTGTATCATGCAATGCCAATAAATTTTTTCTTTGTTCTGGTGCAACATTAATTAAAAACAGGGTGTTATTTTCCCAAATATCTTTGAAACGCGTTTCATCAAAACTGATATTGCCCAGCGCAGGATCAGCCACATAAACACGTCCATTTTTATATGCTTTAAACACAACAAAATGTTTAAATCCTGCATAAGAAATTGGCACAATTGCCGGTTCAGCCTGTTTAACTAAATCTGAAAACTCCCCTTTATATCCACCACTTTCCAAACCCATGGCTGCGACAAAGCGTTTCATATCTAAAAGAGAAAAGCTGCGGCGTTCAATAATTTTTTCAGTTTCACCAAACTTTAATAGACCATTCATGGTTTGTTGTTCTGATAACTGAGTACCCACATAACCATTCATCAATGTGGTTAATGCAGCTGATCCACAACTATAGTCATAGGCTTGGCGAGCAATACCTCTAAATTGATCTTCCAGGGCGGGCTTAATAAGTACAGCTTCCCGGTGCATTCGATTGAAGGAATCTTGCCGAGAATCCAAGGTTTCAGTGTAATACACAGCTTCCGCCGGTTTTTTCTTAATTTCAAAGGCTTCTTTGGCAGCGTAATACATCAATGCCGAGCCTAGTGCGATCTCTAACATATATTTTGACTTTTCTAGTTAGCGGCATGACGTGCCTTTGTTCATTATTTTTTTAGAGCTTATGCTCTACATCCATGTAAAAAGGAAGATAACCCTTTTTATAAAAAAAAACAGCTTTTTTTTAGTTTTTTTGAAGAATTTCACATTATTTTTGTAAAAAAAAGCGCGTGATTTCACGCGCTTTTTTTTAATTCAGAATTAACGACCGGAAATCGTAATTACAGAACCTTTAGCCATTGATGTAGGTGAATTCATATAATAGGTTTGTAAACCTTGCACTTCTACATCACCAATAGTACCTGCAGTAGCAGTACCACGAGCACCTAGAGGAGTAGCAGTAGTAACAGATGCTGGCTTAGAACCTAAAGCAATCGCTTGAACATAAATGTCTGTTGCATTTGGACTATCATTTAAAATAACAAGACCATTTGGAGTGACTTTAATTTTATTCGAAATAGATAAATCAGTACCATTAGCATCAGCTACTTGAATCTTACCTAACCAGATGTCACCGCCACCAGCAGAATCATGAATACCAAGATCTGAAATTGTCAAACCACCTTGCATAGTTGTAGAAAGGTTAATCATAGCCCCTTGTGGAGATGCACCCAACTGAACATTTGCAGTCATTACACCAGTTTTAATATTAAGACCAGTTATGATTTTATTATAGTTATCTGATGCACCGCGACGGATTCCAGTTGCAGCCGCATCACCAGACTTCGCTACACCAATCTCACCAATACTAATATCTAAGCCAGATACTTGTGCAGCAATATTAATAAATGCCCCACCAGCTGCAGTAGTACCAGCATCGGTATCAATTTGTAAATCAGCCAAGTTATGTGAAGGTAATAAACTTGCCATATTTGCAGCAATTACAATACCATTAGTAGCAGTAGCACCAGTGCCATTACCTTTAATAACAATTGCACCTGCAGTCGAAGTACCACCTAAAGCAGTAGCAGTTAAACCATCATTATCATGAATTAATAGCTTTTCAATTTCGATTTTAGAAATACCAATCCCGATGTTAATACCATCTTGACCAGTTGTAGCACCCAATGAAGCATCATCCATTGCTTGCATTGCCATAGCATTTGCACTAATTGCTAATGAAGAAACTAAAGCAAGTTTAGTAAATTTTTTCATTTCGTACTCTCCCAAGAGTATTATTTTTTTTGATTGTTAACTACTCGATTTCACTGATTGTTTTTTATTTTTTGACAATAGTGAGTCTTTCCTTGAGCAGCTGATTTGCCCTAGTTAAGTTATATCTGTGTGATTTTTTGTTCAACTGCTGTTGGTCGCAATCTATAGGTTACCGATAAACGGTATTTACAGGTTTTATGCATAAACAATGTTATAGAATATGCCATCTATGCATCGACTTTATAAAGCAACCTCGTATGAATAAGTCTGTTATTTTTGAAAAATTGCTGATTAAACAACAGCTTAATCCTACTCAATTTCTTTTATGCCTATCGCATCTAAACCATGTCGTTTACTTAAAAAATTTAAACCACCCTGTTATTGCACTTTTTGCCTCCGAATATATGCTGATTCAGAATCAAAAAATTCAGAAATTTAACAGGACATCATTAAACCAATATCAACAGAATGCTGAATCAATTGATTTCAATCATTTTTTCAAGAAAAGCTTACAAAACTCTCATTCTGATTTTAATGGCGGTTTAATTGGTTTTATCAGTTATGATGAGGCTGCCCAGCAACAGGTCAACATTCGATCCAAAAATCAGCCTTCTTTATTTTTAGGTATTTATTACAGCTATATTAAATTGACCGATCAAGGCTGGACTTTTTTTAGTTATGAGCATGATGCTGAAGCGATTTTTCAAGTGATTCAGGAGGCCTTACAAGATAAAGACAAGCAAAATAAAAACCATCAAACGTTTACACTTACGCAACCTTGCACTGCACGCTGGAGTCAACATCAATATGTCACTGCCTTTAAGCAGGTTCAAGATTATATTCGGGCGGGTGATTGCTACCAGATTAATTTGACTCAGGAATTTACTGCCAAAGCACAAGGGTTATTGCTGGATACCACAGAAGCATTTTGGCAACTGACCGATGCCCCTTATTCGGGTTATCTTAAAATTGATGATTTTGAATTATTAAGCTGTTCTCCCGAACTGTTTATCGATTTTGAAGCAGACCGAAAAATTACCACAAAACCGATTAAAGGTACGATGCCCCGCCACAAAGATGCCGAACAAGATGAACAATCCAAGCAGAGTTTAATTCATTCGAAAAAAGACCAAGCCGAAAATGTGATGATTGTGGACTTACTGCGTAATGATTTAAGCGTGTATGCGGAAACAGGATCTGTTAAAACTCCAAAACTTTTTGAAATTGAGTCATTTAATCAAGTTCACCATATGGTCAGTGAAGTTACTGCCACTTTAAGGGAAGAGGTCAATCCTTTTCATATGCTCATGTCTGCTCTGCCGGGTGGTTCGATTACTGGCGCGCCCAAAATTCGGGCCATGCAAATTATCGAGGAACTTGAAGGTGCGCCACGCGGAGCCTACTGTGGTTCTATGGGTTATTTTAATTTTGATGGTACAGGTTCATGGAACATACTGATTCGCTCCATTCAAAAATATCAGGATAATGTTTCTGTTTGGGCCGGTGGCGGCATCACCATTGCATCTGATTGCGATGCTGAATATCAGGAATGTTTTGATAAAGTCGAAGCGATGTTGAAATTACTCAATACTTGGTATAAGCCTGAATAAATTTAAAAAGCAATTTTTAATCCCTCCCGACCTCCCTTTGAAAAAGGGAAAAGTTCCCTCCTTTGATGAAGGAGGGTTAGGGTGGATTTCAATTACACCAAAATATCATCTTTTAAGGTATTTACCAGACGCTGGTTTTGTTCATCCGTACCGATGGTAATACGTAGGAACTGGTTAATACGTGGCTTATTGAAATAACGTACGATAATGCCACGTTCACGTAATTCAGCAGCTAATTCAGCAGCATCTTTACCTACTAAAGATGCAAAAATAAAGTTTGCACTCGATGGCAAGACTTTAAAGCCAAGCTCAACCAATTGCGTCACTAACTTTTCGCGGCTTGCAATCACTTTCTCATTTTGCGCTTCGAAGTATTCTTGATCTTCAAAAGATGCCACAGCAGCTGCAATCGCAAAACGATCGATTGGATAAGAGTTAAAACTGTTTTTGACTGCTTCCAGTGCAGCAATCAGATGTGGCTGTGCAATGGCAAAACCAACACGCAATCCAGCCAGTGAACGTGATTTAGAAGTCGTTTGACATACGACTAAATTGTCGTATTTTTCCACAAAATTAACCGCAGATTCTGCACCAAAATCAACATAAGCTTCATCAATCACTACCACAGAATTGGGGTTGGCTTGAAGAACTTCTTCAATGGCTGATAAGCCGAGTGCAATACTGGTTGGTGCATTCGGATTGGTAATGATAATCCCACCATTGGCTTGCTTGTAATCATCCACCACAATTTCAAAGTCGTCATTGAGCGGCAGCACTTTGGTTTTTACCCCAAAGAACTGGCTATAAACCGGATAGAAACTATAGGTAATATCCGGGTACAGCACCGGCAATTCCTGTACAAAAAACGCTTTGAAGATGTGTGCCAACACTTCATCAGAACCATTCCCGACAAAGACATGACTCACATCGACTTGTTGCTGCTTGGCAATGGCTTGTTTTAAAGCCGATGCATCAGGGTCTGGATATAAACGCAATACATCTGCTGAATTTGCCAGTACCGCTTGCACCGCTTCCACCACTTTAGGTGATGGCGGATACGGATTTTCATTGGTATTGAGTTTTAATAAATTTTGAATTTTAGGTTGTTCGCCAGGTACGTAGGGTTCTAGTTCACGTACTTCAGGACTCCAAAAACGCATTTGTTCTGTTGTGATGGTCGACATTTTTATTTCTCTTATTTCCCTCTCCTGAGCGAAAGTTAAAGCATTGCTTTTAACTTTCAGCGCAAGTGATCTTCAGGAGAAGTTATTAAAATATTGGCTTTCTTATTTTCCCCTCATCCCAACCTTCTCCCTAAGGGAGAAGGAGTTTCACATTACAGATAAAGGAATCATACGAAATTACTTATTGATAACGATAACGCGCTGAGCGTGCATGGGCATCCAAGTTTTCTTGCTGTGCCAATACATCTGCAGTTTTCGCTAAAGTTTTCACGCCTTCTTGTGAGCACATGATCAAGCTTGAACGCTTCTGGAAATCATATACACCCAGCGGTGATGAGAAGCGCGCGGTACCTGAAGTTGGTAATACGTGGTTTGGACCTGCACAGTAATCACCGATCGCTTCAGGCGTATAGCGTCCCATAAAGATCGCACCGGCATGGCGAATGCTTTCCGACATTTCTTGCGCTTCATCTAAGCAAAGCTCTAAATGTTCTGGTGCAACTTGATTAATCAAATCAATCGCTTCTTGACGGTCTTTCACTAAGACTAAAGCACCACGATTGGCAATAGAGGTACGGGCAATATCAGCTTTAGGCAATTCAGCTAGATGATCTTCAATTGCCTGTTCAACATCGTTTAAAAGCTGTTCATCTGGTGTAATGAAAACAGCTTGAGCCACAGTATCATGCTCAGCTTGAGACAATAGATCCATCGCTAACCATTTCGCGTTATTTTCGCCTTCCGCATAGACCAAAATCTCTGATGGTCCTGCAATCATGTCGATCCCGACTTGACCAAACACCGCACGTTTAGCTGCAGCCACGAAACGGTTACCTGGACCGGTAATTTTATCGACCGATGGAATGGTTTCGGTACCATAAGCCAATGCAGCAACCGCTTGTGCTCCACCAATGGTAAATACACGGTGAACGCCAGCCAAATATGCCGCTGCCAAGACCAGCGGATTGAGCTCACCATTCGGTGCAGGAACCACCATGATAATTTCAGGCACGCCCGCAACATGTGCAGGAACCGCATTCATCAACACAGAAGATGGATAAGACGCTAAACCACCTGGTACATAAATCCCAACACGGTCAAGCGGTGTAATTTTTTGACCTAAGGTATTGCCCAAGGCATCAACATAAGTCCAACCATCCTGCTTTTGTGCTTGATGGAATTCACGAACACGGTTAGCCGCCAATTCTAAAGCTTCACGCACTTCTGTATTTAAGCCATCGAAAGCGGTCTTTAACTGTTCTTGTGACAGTTCAAGATCTGAAAACTGATGCGCTGGATGTCGATCGAACTGTTGAGTGAGTTTAAGAACATGAGCATCACCATGCTGACGAACATCAGCAATGATTTGGTCTACGGTTTTTAAAAGTTCAGGATCACTAACTGTCTCAAAAGCCAGCAAGTCTGCAAAAGCCTGCTTAAAGCTTTGATCTTGAGTCGATAAACGTCGCATCAATTTACCCACAAGGTTTGAATTGGAAAACTTTAGTTTACCTTGTTTCCTGAGTATTGTGGGCATTTATACTGCAACTATTGCTTTGGATTTCATAGAAAATAACATTGATGCACATGAATATTTCTTATGATAAAAATCACCTATAAAAAACCGCCCAGCAGGACGGTTTTTTATTTTCTATCCAGTAAGCTTATTTAGCTTTTTCACGTTCTTCCACAGCTTTTTCAAGCTGGGCCAGAATTGGATTCAATAAGGTTTGCTTACGTTTGAAGCTGGCTTTATTTACGATCAAACGTGAAGATACTTTGCAAATTTCTTCAAGGGGTTCAAGACCATTGGCACGCAAGGTATTACCGGTATCGACTACATCAACGATGTAATCACCCAAACCAACCAATGGAGCAAGTTCCATTGAACCGTAAAGCTTAATGACATCAACCTGCTCACCTAAGCTTGCATAGTATTGACGGGTTAAGTTCACGTATTTGGTGGCAATTTTTAAACGGCCTTTCGGACGAACCATATTCACTTTGCCCGCTGTCATGAGTTTACAGTTGGCAATTTTAAGATCCAATGGCTCGTAAACATTTTGTGCGCCATGTTCCATCAGCACATCTTTACCCGCAACACCTAAGTCTGCTGCACCATTTTCAACATAAGTTGGTACATCAGAAGCCCGTAAAATTAAAATACGTACCTGTTTATGGGTGGTTGGAAAAATCAACTTGCGAGATTTATCTGGATCTTCCAGCAAGTTAATCCCTGCTGTTTCTAGCAGCGGTAAAGTCTCTTTTAAAATACGTCCCTTACTTAATGCTAAAGTTAAACCATGATCAAAATTGCCCATAACGTCAAAGTTTGGATCATCGTTTCTCATATCGCTCATTAACTTACTCGCTTAATTTGGGCACCTAAACCTTGTAATTTTGCTTCCACATCTTCATAACCGCGGTCAATATGATAGATACGGTCAATCAGGGTTTCACCTTCAGCAGCTAAAGCAGCCAAAACCAAAGAGAAAGAAGCACGTAAATCCGTTGCCATCACTGGCGCTGCAGAAAGTTTTTCCACACCCGTAACCACAGCATCATTACCTTCGACCTGAATGTTTGCCCCCATGCGTGACAACTCAGGCACATGCATAAAACGATTTTCAAAAATCGTTTCAGAAATTGTTGCAAAGCCACGACCAATCGCATTAACAGCCATGATCTGAGCTTGCATATCGGTTGGAAATTCTGGATGCGGCAAAGTCTGGAAGCTGACGGCTTTAGGACGCTTGCCCATCATATCCAGTTCAATCCAGTCATCACCACGGGTAACTTCTGCACCCATTTCTTCAAATTTGTCTAAAACTGCTTCAAGTAATGCAGGATCAGTATGGGTAGTTTTTACTTTACCGCCAGTAATGGCAGCTGCAGCCAGATATGAACCGGTTTCGATACGGTCAGCAACTACAGCATATTCACAGCCATGTAAGCTTTCAACACCTGTAACCACAAGCGTATCTGTATCCAGTCCTTCAATTTTTGCACCCATGGCAATGAGCATTTGTGCAAGGTCAGTAATTTCAGGTTCACGCGCAGCATTACGAATTGTGGTGACGCCATCAGCCAATACCGCCGCCATCAGAATATTTTCAGTACCGCCCACAGTCACCATATCAAAGACAACTTCGCCGCCTTTAAGACGACCGTCAACTTTGGCATTGACATAACCGGCTTCAACCTCGATCTCTGCACCCAAAGCTTCTAGCGCTTTTAAGTGTTGATCGACTGGACGTGAGCCAATTGCACAACCACCTGGTAAAGATACTTTTGCACTACCATAACGCGCCAATAAAGGACCAAGCACCAAAATTGATGCACGCATGGTTTTGACCAGTTCGTATGGTGCAAATTGATTGTCTAATGTTGAGGTATCTGCTTTAACCGTGTCGCCTTCATAGGTAATTTGTACGCCCAAACCCGCAATCAACTTCACTAAGGTATTGACATCTTTCAGGTTTGGCACGTTAGTCAAAACAGTGGGTGTTTCAGGTAAGATCATTGCAGCAAGTAATGGAAGTGCTGCATTTTTTGCACCAGAAATACGCACTTCACCTTCGAGCTTAACACCGCCCTGAATTAAAAATTTATCCATCTAGTTCTAAGCTCCGAATAAGCTTGCTTTACGCCATTCTTCTTGGGTCATTGCACGAATAGTAACTGCATGTACTTCACCGCTAGCAATATATGAATTTAACGGAGCATAAACCGCCTGCTGGCGTGCGACAGGACGCTTGCCCTCAAATTGTTCATCGACAATTCGAAGATCAAACTTACCACCTTGCCCACTAACTGCAACTTCAGCCTCTGGAAAAGCAGCTTTTAAAATTTCAGTGAGCTGTTCACTATTCATCACAAAGACCTCTTATAGGACCAACGGTGTAAAACCTGCCATTTTACTATAAATATGAAAAATAAAGCATTAACGTATAACATTTAATATATAAAAAAGAGGTCATCAAAAACCTCTTTTCGTTCAAAAACCGAAACTATGCTAGCAATGGCTGGGACGCAACCTGCATTTTCCGATGCTTATGTAACTGTCTTTTAAGTTTTTCTGTTAATTTTTTAATTGAAGTATACATATCATCAGCTGTCGCCTGTGCAAATAATTCTGCCCCCGGTACACGAATAATGGCTTCAGCAATATGATTTAAACTTCCTTTTCTTGAACGTTTGTCTACTTGATGATCTTTGGTCAATTTTACCTGCATACTATTAACTTGGTCTAAATGCTTGGTCATTTCAGCAAATTTTAAGCGGATATTATCTTCAATAGCAGGGGTGATAGTTAAGTGATGACCACGAATTGTTATTTGCATAATTCTATCCCTCACCTTCATTAGGATTAGTTAAAGTCATAGCCGAAATGATCTGATGACAGAAAATAGGATTCTGCAATTCACAATTTAAATCATTTCAACCACTCCTTTAAAAGAAAAAAAGATTCATTATGTTGTCATAATGAATCCATAGAATAATCAGATTTTAAAAATTAGATCAAGACTTTTCGCTCAGAAGATGATGGAATATGTAACGACTCTCGATATTTAGCAACAGTTCGACGTGCAACATCAATCCCATCTTCTTTCAATAAATTGGCAATAATATTGTCAGATAAAGGCTTACGCGGATTTTCTTCTGAAATTAATTTTTTAATTTTCGCTCGAATCGCAATAGACGAAGCCTCTCCACCAGAAGTAGTCGCAACATGACTGGAGAAGAAATATTTCAGCTCAAACAAGCCACGTGGTGTCAGCATAAATTTATTGGTGGTCACTCGTGAAACAGTCGACTCATGCAATTCAACTTCTTCTGCAATATCGCGAAGTACCAAAGGCCTCATCCCTTCAGCCCCTATTTCCAAAAACATTTTTTGGTGTTCTACGATACAGGTCGCAACTTTCAATAAGGTTTTATGGCGCTCATCAACGCTTTTAATAAAGTTTTTTGCATCTAGCATTTGATTGCGCAGATATTGATTATCGTTACTTTGATCTGCACGTTTAATCATATTGGCATAAAAAGAATTGACCCTTAATTTAGGCATAACATCTGGATTGAGTTGTACTTGCCAATGATCATTCTTTTTCATGACCACCACATCGGGAATTTGATAATCCGAGTCTTTCTCTTCAAACTCCATTCCCGGATAGGCTTTTAATGTTTTTAACAGGTCAACTGCACATTTCAACTGATCTGGATTCAAACCAGTCTGTTTAACCAGCTTTGGCAATTCATTCGAAATCAACAACTCGTAATGACTTAACAAGGTTAACGCTTCACGACGATAAGCGGTATGCACAGGTAAACTGTCTAATTGCACGGATAAACATTCAGCTAGGTTACGTGAGGCTACACCAGCAGGATCAAGATGTTGTATATGTTTTAAAACCACCAGAACTTCATCATCTTCCACTTCATCATCGTAATCCATGGATTCCAATAAATGCTGCACAGATGCGGTGATTTCAGAAATTTCTGCGTCCAAAAACCCTTTTTCATCCAAAGAATCAACAATACAATGCGCGATGAGTCGATCAACTGCTGAAAAATGCAATAAATTTATCTGCTCTAGTACGTGTTCTTTTAGGCCTAAATGCCCCTGACGATTATCTTCACGATCCTCATATTCAGGAGAGCCCAAGCTAGTCGGTTGATGGGTATAAACATCATCCCAATCTGTATCCACCGGCAGATCATCAGGCAAGGTATTGGCATTCAACTCATTGGTTAAATCTTTGTCATTACGTTCCTGATCTTCCAAAGAAGTTAAACTCTCAATATTAGATAGTTCTTCTACTTTTTCTAATAAAGGATTACTATCCAGTTGAACCTGAATTTCCTGTTCAAGCTCTAAACTCGATAATTGAAGCAAACGAATGGCTTGCTGCAACTGCGGTGTCAGTGACAAGGAGTTCGCAACTTTTAATCCAACCGATAACTTCATAATTCCTCTACTCTTTTTTTGAACATTTGTTATAAGCAATTTTTATGCCTATTTATAATTTTATAGCATAGAATTTTTAAAAATCCTACATTTTTGTCATCCGATCAACTAGACCAGTTGCAGAATGAAAATGTGAGCAAGAACGAACGATCTTTAGCCGTGTGATTTAAACGCAGGCCAGATCAGGGGCAACAGCAGCTCTCGCTTTTTATACTTTTTGATGTTTATGACTTAATTTAAACTTTTTACCTTCCCTTTATTCCCCGCACAAAAAAAGCCCCTGCATTTGCAGGGGCTTTTCAGGAATAATGAGCTGGCGATGACTTACTCTCACATGGGTAATCCCACACTACCATCAGCGCTAAGAGGTTTCACTTCTGAGTTCGGGAAGGGATCAGGTGGTTCACTCTTGCTATTGTCGCCAGCACAACTGTTTATGGACTTGTTCGGGTCTTATTTAACTGCTTTGCAGTGTTTGCCGTACTTGATACCAAAT
>NZ_NEGA01000006.1 GCF_002135315.1 Acinetobacter sp. ANC 3903
CATGCCATTTCTACAGTTGTTCCTGCACGTAACCCACGTCCTGCTGGTGCTCCTGCTGGTGCTCAAGGCGCTGGTGGCTTCGGTGGTGGTCAGCCTCAAGGTGGCTTCGGCGGTCAAGGTGGCTTCGGCGGTCAAGGTGGCTTCGGCGGTCAAGGTGGCTTCGGCGGTCAAGGTGGTTTCGGCGGTCAAACTGGTGGCTTCGGTGGTCAAGGTGGCTTCGGCGGTCAAACTGGCGGCTTTGGTGGTCAAGGTGGCTTTGGTGCTCAAGGTGGCTTCGGTGGTCAATCAAACCCAGGCTTTGAAGGCGAAACAAAATTTGAAGATTCTCAAGACGACGAAAATAACCGTTAATTGTTAATTTTTAGAAAACCTCTCCTTGTGAGAGGTTTTTTTTGCGTGAAAATTAGAAAATAAAATGAATGGGCATTGGATAGGTTTTTTAAATTATTTGCTGGGATTTTAAATAGAGGTGAATGTGGGTTTTTATATTATGGAAAATATAAAAGCCAGCTGTTCACACAACTGGCTTCGGGCTAATTTAAATCATCTGAAATTATTTATTTTTCTTCCGGTCAAGACTAGGATCTTTAATTTCGACAAAGGCATTGTTGCGAATTTCGCGTAACCAGCTATCCAATTCAGCATCAAATTGCCGTTCACCTAGAATCTGACGAGCCATACGTTGCTGATATTCACGGGTCATATCTTGTTGGCGTGTTTCAGTCACCTGAAGAATGTGCCAGCCAAATTGAGTCTGGAAGGGTGCGCTGATTTGACCTACAGGGGTATTCTTCATTTGAGCGTCGAATTCAGGCACCATCACACCCGGGCTAACCCAGCCTAAGCTACCGCCATCGCGTGCAGAACCCGGATCAGTGGAAAAAGTAGAGGCTAATATGGCAAAATCTTCACCTGCTTTTAAGCGGTTATAGATACTGTCAATTTGCTGTTTGGCATTTTCCGGACTCACCACTTCAGAAGGCTGAATCAAAATGTGGCGTGCCTGATATTGAGGCACAATCGCTTTCTGGTCTGCACCTTTACGATCCACCAGTTTTAATACATGGATACCATCACGAACCGGAATCAGGTCTGTGGTTTGTCCAACTTGTAGCGGACTTACACGTGCAGCCAGTTCACCTGGGATGTCGGATAGATTACGAAAGCCCATATCGGCACTTTCAACTTTTACGCCATTTGCAGTGAATTTTTTATCAAGGGCCTGAATATCATTACTCTCTTTGAGAGCCGCTTGAACTTGTTTGGCCACTTTTTCTATGTTGTTGTCGCCAGAAATGCGGACATGCAATACGTGAACCTGATTGCCTAAAGCAGCTTGACCTTGCGGAGTCTTTAAGAAATTTTCTACATCCTGATCACTAATTTTAATGCGTGACATCACCACTTGTTGACGCAGGCGATTAATCGCTAAATCTTCTGCGATACGATTACGCAAAGACTCATAAGTCCCTGGTGCAATATTATCCAGCTTTTGCTGGAATGCTTCTAAACTCTTGCTACCCGATTGGCCCGCGACCTTAAGCACAGCTTCATTCAGTTCTTTTTCGTTCGGTTTGATATTGTAGCGTTTAACTTGCTCGAGTTGCGCTTGACGAATAATGAGCTGGTCAAGTGCCTGTTGCTGTAAATACTGTTCAGGCGGAAGCTGTTTTTTTTGTGCTTCAAGTTGATGTTTGAGTTCGGCGATACCTTGTTCTAAATCACTTTTTAAAATGACACTATTATCTACCAGGGCTACCACTTCATCTGAGGGTTGCGCAAATGTAGTCATTGATGAAGATAAAGCTAAAGCAAGAGCAGTCGCTTTAAAAAAATGTTTTAACTGTATTGTCTTCATTAACGTTGTGTCCAAGATTGATTAATTTTATTAAAACCTAGAATACGGTTTTCTAGTAATGATGAAAGCTTTTTGTTGAAACCACCTAAACCTTTGAGGCTGACTTCAGCCATAATCGCGCGTTTTGCATTTACGCCATCTGCGCTTACATCATCTAGGTCATTATAATAAGAGCGTCCATAAACCGAAATGCCCCAGCAACATGACTCATAATTTACACCTAATAAATACTCGCGAGCGACGTTATTGTCCAGATCATATTGAGCATGACCTAAAATCCGCCAGTTATTTGCTACAGGTTGAATGAAAGATGCAACCACTTGGTCATATTGCTTCTGTCGGTTTGGAATATCTTTGCGATAAAAATAGCCTAGGTTATAAAGGTTGCCTTGATTGCCGGTATAATACAGTTGCAAGTCACGCTGAGCATTGTCACCATTTGACATCCAGGCTGAATTTGCGCCAATAGTGAAATTTTGTGATAGTTGGCTGGAAACGCTTAACACCGGTCCGGTATGACGTTCAGTATCAAACTGGTCAGATTCATTATTTAGACTGACACGACGGTCTTCAAAGTAAAAGCTTTGGCCTACACTGGTTTTTAAGCGTTCCAGACCAATTTCATCAAACAGACTATAACTTAGACCTAAAGATAAAAAATTGTTGTCTTCAAGTCGGTCATGACCATAGAAACGGCGTGGACTGAACAACTGATCATAATTGATAGAGGCTGTGGTAGAGTCAAAGTTTGGATAAGTATCCTGGTTTTTATACGGAGAATAGGCATAAAAAGCGCGAGGGGTAATTGTTTGTAGATATTTACCTTCTTTTTCAAAGGTTAAGCCTGTATCTAAAGTAAATTGCGGTACAGTGACAGACTTTGTTTCATCTGATGAGCGAATGTTTTGAGCTGCAATCGTGTTTTGATCATAGAAAGTATTGATATTACGCAGTGATATTTCCGGAATGACAAATGACCATGGATTGCGGTAGTTGTAACGGACTGCAAAATCATTATAAATACGTGTACCGCTTGGCTCTGTAGTTACACTGTTGAAATCGGAGATGTCTTTTTTGAAGTAAGCGGTGTCATTATTGAATTCATATTGCAAGCCTAATGGATTGCCATTTTTATAATTCAATAAAAACTGTGGTAGACGAGCATAAGGACGGTCTTCAGATGGAACAGTCTTGTCCAGTGTCTGGAAATCTTCCACCTTGAGCTGGGCCTTTAACCCCGGAATGCCATTTTTATAATTCAGTTCCCAGGCACGGCGTAAGTTTAAGTCGGTCTTGGAGTTGGGATTGTTATTTAAATCAGAAAAATAGTCTTTATCTGATGCATAGTTATATTCGAGATTGGTAGAAAACTGGTTGTTGATTTGCCAGTTATGTAAAAAATGTAAATCTTTACGGTCTTGGTCGTTATATTTACTATCCGAAGCTAAATAACCACCCCAAACCATACCCGAGCCAAAATTTTCCGTTAAATAGCGGAATTCACCTTCAAGCATGGCGCCACGATTGGCAATATATCGTGGAGTGACAGTCGCATCGTAATTCGGTGCCAGGTTTAAATAAACCGGAACTCCAAGCTCTACACCGCCATCATTAGAAAATCCGAAACTTGGGGTCAAAATACCGGTGGTACGGCGGTCATCAATCGGGAAATTGAAGTAGGGTACTGCTAAAACGGGAACATCTTTTACATAAAGTTTGGTTCCACGTGTTTCACCACGTCCGGTTTCTTTATTTAAAGTAATTTTATTGGCCTGAATTTTCCAGGTTGGCGTTTCATCTGGTGGGCATGTGCTATAGGTTGCATTGTTCATCACCACCACGTTTTCTGAGGTACGGGCAATTTTTTCTGCATGGCCATGCGCATGCTGCTCTTCAGAAATGTAGAAGCTGTTATTCAGGTCGCCTTGCTGGGTTTTTAAGTTGTAATTGATCTGGTCACTCTGTGCCAGTAAACCGCCCTGTGCCATTTGTACACGACCTTGGGCATTGGCATAAGTCTGGGTTTGATCAATGGTGATTTTATCGGCACGAATTTGACGACCTTGCTGATCAATCAGCACATTGCCTTCCAATACCGAATCACCATTTGGATCATAATGACCATAATCGGCTGTTACGGTAGAGGTTGTGTTTTCCGGGTCTGCAGGCTGGGTTTCTGGACTAATCGGGGTAATCCAGGCTCCTTGACAATAAGCAGAACTTAACTGTTGTCCTCGGCGTTGCTGGGCTTCAGGAGAGGATTTGTCTACATAATATTGTTCAAAAAATTGTTGTCCAGGATACGATTCCTGAATACTGTCTTTCATTTTTTGGTTGTCGACAGTCGAAGCTGGAATTGTGGATTCAGCATAGCTTGAAATCGAGCTGCCACATAAAAGGGTAAAGATAGCAGTCGCTAAAGGATTAAATTTAAACTGATGCTTCATTTGTTCATTAACCAAGTATGCTTAATCGCAATTAATTATCCTCGCATCATAGAGAAAAAGTTGATAAGTGGCTACACTTAGCACTTTAAAAACTCAGCCTGTATTAGAATTTATCGCAAATGAATACACAACGTGAACAATTGATACAAACATGGATTACATCTGTACTTGGTTCAGATCAATTTGAAACTCATTTTTTGGCAGGCGATGCAAGCTTCCGTCGTTATGCACGAATCAAATTGAATAATAAAACATTTATGCTTATGGATGCACCACCAGAAAAAGAAGATTGTGGGCCTTTTGTGACGATCGATGAATTTTTTGATAAGAATGGTGTGCGTGTACCACATATTATTGCTAAAGACCTGGAACTAGGCTTCTTATTGCTGGAAGATTTTGGCGATGTTTTGCTCTCTACCTTGCTGAATGAGCAAACTGTAGATGCTTATTATGCGCAAAGCTTTAAACAATTGATTCAATTACAAGCAATTGATGGAACAAATCATTTTCCGAATTATTCCTATGAAAAACTGATTTCTGAAATGGAATTGCTGACTGACTGGATGTTGCCTTCATTGCACATTCAGCCTACAGCAGAAGAAAGTGCTTTAATTAAACGCAGTTTTGCCATTTTAGCCAATGCTGCTTTGGCACAACCGCAAGTCATCGTACACCGCGATTTTCATAGCCGTAACCTGATGAAAATTGAAGGCGAAACTGATCTGGGCGTGATTGATTTTCAGGATGCCGTGATTGGTGCAGATACTTATGACCTGATTTCAATTACCCGGGATGCCTATGTGCAGTGGAATGCAGAGCGTGTTTATACCTGGTTCAAAACCTTCTATGACCTGTTGCCGGAATCATCCAAGCAGGATCGTGATTTTGAACAGTTTAAAAAAGATGCCGACATGATGGCCATTCAACGCCATATTAAAATTTTAGGCATTTTTGTGCGCCTGTTTGAGCGTGATGGCAAATCGGGTTATCTCAAGGATTTACCGCGTGTGATGTGGTATTTACTGGAAGAAAGCAAACTTTATGTAGAACTACAACCGTTTATGCAGTTTATTCAGGCTAAGGTAATGCCGAAGTTTGAAGCCAAATATGGTCGTTATGAGGTTGCTGCATAAATGAAAGCCATGATTCTTGCTGCGGGCTTGGGTAACCGCATGCGTCCACTGACTCTGCATACACCAAAACCATTGCTGGAAGTGGGTGGCAAACCATTAATTGTTTGGCATATTGAAAAATTGCAGAAGATTGGTGTTACTGAGATTGTGATCAATACCGCCTGGTTGGGTGAAAAGCTGGCTCAGGCTTTGGGTGATGGTTCAGAGTTTGGTGTCAAGATCTTGTGGTCTCATGAAGGTGAAGGTCTGGAAACAGCGGGAGGCATTATTAATGCCTTGCCGCTTTTGGGTGAAGATCCTTTTATTCTGGTCAATGGTGATGTCTGGACCACCATGGATTTTTCAACTTTACTGGATGTGAAACTGGAAAATGACCTCGCTCATCTGGTTTTTGTCGATAATCCGGCTCAACATCCGCAGGGTGACTTTATCTTGACCAATGGTCGTGGTTATACTTTTGATCAAGACCAGCAAGGTGAAGCACTGACTTATAGCGGCGTTGCAGTGATTCATCCCCGCCTGTTTGTAGGCCTGGAAAACGGCAAGCGACCACTCGCACCTTTATTAAAACAAGCCATGCTTGGGCAACAAATTTCTGCATCCAAAATGCAGGGTGTTTGGGTAGATGTTGGCACTCCTGAACGATTAAATGTACTGGATCAACAAATTAAGCAAGGCTTGTACGACTAAGTGCATATTCACTAAGCACAAGCTACTGTGACTTGTTGTATAAATCGGTATACTTCCATTAACTTTTCGAGACGTTATTTGTATATGCATCAGTTTTTTAAAGAACTTAAGCAGGGTAGTCAGGCTTTGGGTTTGGAGCTTAGCGATGAGGCTTTAAATTTATTACTCAAATACCAGGATGCTTTGGTACTGTGGAATAAAGCATATAATTTGACAGCGATTCGTGATCCCAAAGAAATGCTGGTCAAGCATTTGCTGGATAGCTTGAGTATTTTGAAAGATTTACCTCAAGGCCGCTTGCTTGATATCGGGACTGGTGGCGGTATGCCGGGCATGATCATTGCCTTATGCCAGCCTGAACGCCAATGTGTATTGCTCGATTCAAATGGCAAAAAAATCCGTTTCCTGAAACAGTTTATTGCTGATTTAAAACTAAAAAATGTGGTTGCGGTACAAACACGTGTTGAAAATGAAGAAAGCATTCAGGAACTGGGTCAATTCGATGTCATTACCAGCCGGGCATTTGCCTCTTTAACTGATTTTGTGACTGCATCTCAACCCTTTATGCATGAGCAAAGTATTATTGCATCAATGAAAGGTTTAATTCCTGCAGATGAAGTGGATGCTTTAAAAGATCAATTTAGTTGCGAAATTATTGAACTTACAGTTCCACGTTTAGACGAACAACGTCACTTGCTTTTATTGAAACATATTTAATTTTTTTCGAAGGATTGGGGTCACCATGGCACAAATTATTGCGATTGCGAACCAAAAAGGTGGCGTAGGTAAAACCACAACCGCAGTAAATTTGGCAGCATCGTTAGCTGTTTTGAAAAAGCGCGTTTTACTTGTGGATATGGATTCACAAGGCAATGCCACGATGGGATCTGGTATCCAGAAAAATGATCTTTTGTATTCGGTTACTGATGTGTTATTGGGCGAAGTTCCAATTGAAACCGCAATTACCAAAGCAGAAGTGGGTTATAGAGTTTTAGGTGCTAACCGTGATCTGGCTGGTGTAGAACTTGCTATTGCTGAACAGGATGGCCGCGAATATATTTTGCGTGATGCATTACAAGAAATTGAATCTTCTTTTGATTATATTATTGTTGACTGTGCACCTAGCTTGAGCTTGATTACGGTCAATGCTTTGGCAGCTGTGCAGAGTGTGCTGATTCCAATGCAATGTGAATATTATGCCCTGGAAGGTCTCGCTGATTTAACCCAGACCATTGACCGTATTCAGCAAGCCCTCAACCCGGATCTTCAAATCGTGGGTGTGTTACGCACCATGTATGATGCGCGTAATGCGTTAACCCGTGATGTTTCTGAAGAACTGGAACAATATTTCGGTAAAAAACTGTATGAAACGGTCATTCCGCGTAATGTACGTTTGGCTGAAGCACCGGCGCATGGTTTGCCGATTATCTATTTTGAAAAAAGCTCGAAGGGTGCGGTTGCCTATTTAAATCTGGCGGCTGAAATGTTAAAGAAAAGCAAAGTAAAAAAAGGAAGTAACGCATGACCACAAAAAAACGCGGACTAGCTAAAGGTCGTGGTCTGGATGCCTTGCTTGGCTCGATCCAGAAAGAAAAATTACAAATGGAAGCTCAAGCTTTAGATCATGGTCAGCTGAAACAGATAGATGTGCATTTATTAAAACGCGGTGAATATCAACCGCGCCGTTTTATTCATGAACAGGATTTGCAGGAGCTTGCTGCTTCTATTGAAAAGCATGGGGTGATGCAGCCGATTGTGATTCGTCCGATCGATGATGAAAAATATCCCTATGAAATTATTGCCGGTGAGCGTCGTTGGCGTGCTGCACAACTGGCGGGTTTAACCGAAGTTCCTGCGATTGTTCGTGACTTGAATGACCAGGTTGCTATCGCCTTGGCATTAATTGAAAACATTCAGCGTCAAGATTTGAATCCGATTGACCAGGCCATGGCATTGCAACGTTTCCATGAAGAATTTGGTTTAAGCCATCAGGAAATTGCCGATACCGTTGGCAAGGCCCGTACCACAGTCAGCAATTTATTGCGTTTGTTGACTCTGGCTGAATCGGTAAAAGACTTTATGCAGCAAGGTCTGCTGGATATGGGGCATGCCCGTGCAATTTTAACTTTAAAAGCCAAAGACCAGCTTAAAGTCGCAGAACATGTGATTGAAAAAAGTTTATCTGTACGCCAAACCGAACAATTGGTACGTGAGTTAAATACGCCAAAACAAGAAAAACCAAAAGCGGAAGTTGCGCCAGATATTCAACAATTGACTCAGCGTTTGGCTGAGCGTTTTAGTGCAGATGTGAAAATTGATCATAATAAACAAGGCAAGGGTAAACTGGTTATTCAATATCACTCGCTTGATGAGCTAGATGGGATATTAAATATCTGTTTCGCAGAATAATATTTTTGTTTTTTATTGGGGAAAAACATGTGGGAATTAGTCAAGGCGGGTGGATGGCTTATGCTGCCCCTGGTTTTATGTTCAATTTTTACCGTTGCAATCACGATTGAACGCTTTATTCGGTTAAAAAAAACCATGATTTTGCCTAAGGTATTGTTGTTAAATCCAGCGCAAAATGCCGAAGCGGTCATGCAGCAGTTGCAACAGAATCAAGCGCTACAAGGTACGACTTTGGGGCGCATTTTTATGGCGGGTTACCAAAGTAAAAATCACAATGAACAATTTGCTCGTGCACAAATGGAAACGACTGCATCGCAAGAAATTGGTTATCTGGAAAAAAACATCAACTTTCTGGGCACACTCAGTGCTGTAGCACCATTATTGGGTTTATTGGGTACGGTGCTGGGGATTATCGAATCCTTCTTGGTAATTGATTTGGGTACCAATAGTAATCCGACTTTAATGATTCCAGGTATTTCCAAAGCCTTGATCACGACTGCGGCAGGGATGTTTATTGCGATTCCGGCATTGTTTGCCTATCGCTATTTTCAGCGTTTGGTTCAAGAATATATTGCAGAACTTGAGCAGCAATCGACCTTATTTCATGCTGCACTTTTCTATCAAAATTCTACAAATGAAGAACAAAATATTAGAAAAGCAGGTTAAGGTGAAAAATGAAATTCAAACGCACACAAGTTGAAGATATTCACATTAACCTGACCCCCATGATCGACTGCTTGCTGTTTATCTTGGTGTTTTTGCTGTTATCAACCACATTCAACCAGTTTAGCCGCATGAATTTAACCTTGCCTGATGCGCAAGGCGTGCCACCTAAACAATATGATCATAAAATTGAAGTGGTAGTTGATGCTTCAGGGCATTATTCTATTAATGGACAATCGATTGCGACCAAGGATATTGCAGATTTAAGTACTGCAATTAAACAGATTTCCAATGATCGTCGTGATTTAATGTTTGTTATTGCTGCTGATGCCAAGGCAACGCATCAGGATGTGATTCGTGTAATGGATGTGGCAGGACAGTTAGGTTTTGTTAACGTCAATATTAGTACCAAAGTTCCGTCTAGAGGTTATGAGTGAAGCAAGATTTTAAAGTCTACCTGCGTCTTTTAGGATATCTGAAACCTTTTTGGGGTATAGCGATACTGGTTTTTATCGGTTTTGCGATCAGTGCTGCGACTGAAGTATCGATTGCGAAATTACTGGAAAAAATCATTACCGCAATTCAGCATAGAGATCAGAGCTTTACTTCTATATTTCCTTTCCTGGTTATTTTATTGATGTTTTTTCGCGGTTTAGGTTCCTTTATTGGGGGCTATTATACCGCAGTGATCTCCCGGAATTTAGTCTTTAATATTCGTCAGGAAGTTTTTGGCAAACTGCTTAAACTTCCATCGCAATATTATCTGGATAATACCAGTGGTCATATCACCGCTAAAATCATGTATAACGTGGAGCAATTAACCGCTGCTTCATCTGAATCGCTGAAAACCATTGTTCAACAAGGTCTGATTACCATTGGGTTGTTAGGGTATTTATTGTATAGCAACTGGCGACTTACCCTTATTATCCTTATTTTTGCTCCGTTAATGGGGTTGCTGGTTCGTAAAGCCTCAAAACGTATGCGTGAATTATCTATTCAGGTTCAGGATACCATGGGGGATGTTAACCATGTAGTGCAGGAGACGGTGAATGGCAATTTAATCGTTAAGGGTTTTGGTGGACAAGACTACGAGCAGGCTCGTTTTCGCAACAATTCGCTGGAAAACTTGAAACGTGGTCTGAAAATGGTGGTGGTGCAGCAGCTGAATAGCCCCGTGGTGCAATTCATTATGTCGCTGGCTATGGGGATTATCATCTGGATTGCGTTACGACCAGAAATCTTACGTGATACCAGTGCCGGTGAGTTTGTTGCCTACATTACCGCAGCGGGTATGTTAAGCAAGCCGATTAAAGCTTTAACCGATGTGAATGAGAAATTACAACGCGGTATGGCTGCTGCGCATTCAGTTTTTGAATTGCTGGATTTACCGGAAGAACAAAATACCGGCACGGTTACTCCGCTACTTAAAGGTAACATTCAATTCCAGAACGCAAATTTAATTTATGCAGATGGTCATCATGCGATTCATGATTTTAACCTGGATGTTAAGGCGGGTGAAACCATTGCCTTGGTGGGGCGTTCAGGAGCTGGAAAGACTTCTTTGGTCAATTTGCTGGTACGTTTTCAGGAACTGAGTTCAGGCAATATTTATTTAGATCAGTATGCCATTCAAGAGCTGGAAATTAATACTTTACGTACCCAAATTGCCATGGTGAACCAGCAGGTGGTGTTATTTAACCGCACTGTGCGTGAAAATATCGCTTATGGACAACTGGAGAATGCATCGGAAGCGGAAATCATTGCAGCAGCAAAAGCAGCTTATGCGCATGACTTTATTATGGCTTTACCGCACGGTTATGATACGCAATTAGGTGCCCAAGGTTTAAATCTTTCAGGTGGGCAACGCCAGCGTATTGCCATTGCCCGGGCTATTTTGAAAAATGCCCCAATCCTGATTCTGGATGAAGCCACCAGTGCACTCGATAATGAATCGGAATACTTCATCCAGAAAGCCTTTGATGCAGCTATGCAAGACCGTACCACCATTGTGATTGCACATCGGTTATCTACCATTGAAAATGCTGACCGCATTGTGGTGATGGATAAAGGTAGAATTGTGGAGCAAGGCAATCATGCAGAATTGATTGCCAAGCAGGGTGCCTATTATCAATTACATCAGCGTAATTTTGAGGAACATTGATTTATGTCAGTAGCACAATTGATTCAAGATGCTTGGAATAAACAGGCCAAGTGGTTGATTGTGCTTAGACCTTTGTCATGGATTTATCGTGGTGGTTTTTTACTGAATAAAAAACTTTACCAGCTGGGCATTAAAACCAGCTATCAATCACCCGTTCCGGTGATGGTAATTGGCAATATTACCGTTGGGGGAAGCGGGAAAACACCACTGCTGATTCAACTGGTCAATTATCTGCAAACTCAAGATGTTCGCGTGGGTGTAATTAGTCGTGGTTATGGTGGAAAGGGGCCATTTCCAGCCTATGTCGATCTGGAATCGCTACCCGAGGTTGTTGGAGATGAACCCTGTCTGATTGTGCAGTCTACCGGTGTGCCGATGGTGGTGGGTTCAAATCGGCAACAGAGTATTGAATATTTACTGTCAAAGTATGATTTAGATTTAATTATCAGTGATGATGGTTTGCAACACTGGGCTTTAGCGCGACAAATTGAATGGATTGTGCTGGATCAGAATCGAGGTCTCGGCAATCAAAAGCTATTGCCTGAAGGATATTTACGCGAACCTCCAAGCCGATTAGCAACAGCGACTGTCATTGAGCATGCAACTGAGCCGACATCTGCTTTAAATATGCATCTTGAAGTTACAGATCCCTATTTGCTAAATGCAATGGAAGCCAAACCCTTTAATCCGGATGATAATTTTTATGCCGTGGTCGGCATTGGATTCCCACAGCGTTTTTATAGCACTTTAGACACCATGGGGATTCATCAATTCCAGTGTCATGAATTTCCAGATCATTATGATTATGAAATCACTGACCTGCAATTTGAAGATGCCAATCCTATTATTACTACTGAAAAAGATGCGGTTAAAATTCTGCCATTATTAAAGCAAAATCCTGATTTTAATCGCGAAATCTGGGTGGTTCCGGTTGAAGCGGTGCTTTCAGCACAGTGCTATGATGTATTAGGTCAGCAATTACAGCAATTCGGTATTCAAATTTCTTAAGGTTCATCGTTTATGAAACATATTGTTATTCCAGCACGTTTTGCCAGTTCCCGTTTGCCGGGTAAACCGTTATTGGAAATACATGGTCGTGCCATGATTTTACGTGTGGTGGATCAGGCTAAAAAAGTGGCTGGTTTTGATGATCTCTGTGTAGCCACGGATGATGAGCGTATTGCGGCGGTTTGCCGTGAAGAAGGGGTAGATGTAGTACTGACCAGCGCCGACCATCCCTCTGGCACTGACCGTTTAAGTGAAGTTGCACGCATTAAAGGCTGGGCCAGTGAAGACATTATTGTCAATGTGCAAGGGGATGAACCTTTGCTTCCTGCTCAATTGGTGCAGCAGGTAGCGCAGCTTTTAGAGTCACAACCTGAATCTTCTATGTCGACACTGTGTGAGCCGATTCATAGTCTGGAAGAGTTCCAGCGCGACAGTATTGTTAAGGTGGTGATGTCCAAATATAACCAGGCTTTATATTTTAGCCGTGCCACCATTCCTTATGATCGTGATGGTGCCAAGCAAGTAGTTCAGCAATTGCATCAGCAGGCATACCGCCATTTGGGCTTATATGCTTATCGCGTGAATTTGCTGCAAGAATATGTATCCTGGGATATGGGTGTATTGGAAAAGCTGGAAAGTCTGGAACAGTTGCGTGTGCTGGAAAATGGGCATCGTATTGCGATTGCCGTTGCAGAAGCAAACTTGCCACCGGGTGTAGATACGCAGGCGGATCTGGATCGTCTGAATCAGATGGATGTTGCTTGCTTCGAATAAGGTGAATTCCCCAATGCAAAATAATGTTGTGGCACAAGTTTACCCATGGCAGCAAACGGTTTGGGATACCTTGACAGGGCGCTTTCCCAGACTGGGTCATGGCCTGCTTTTTTATGGCAAAAAAGGCTGTGGGAAGGAAGCTTTTGCACAATATTTTTTGGCTTGGGTGTTGTGTGCCAACCGGCATGTAAAAAATGCACCTTGTGGAGAATGTGGCAGCTGTTTGTGGTTAAAGTCAGATACCCATCCCAACTATGTCTATATCAGCACAGATGAAGACAATAAAAAGCAAAACGCCAAAATCAAGATTGAAAAAATCCGGGATTTATTGCCCTTTGTGCAGCAAACCGTGGATGGCTGGCGCGTTATTGTGATTGAGCCAGCAGAAGCCTTAAATATCGCATCTGCCAATGCCTTGCTGAAAACCCTGGAAGAGCCGGGCGATCGGATAGTGATTATTCTATTGGCTGATCACTATTTAAAACTTCCTGCTACGATTCGCAGCCGGTTACAGCATTTTGCACTGGACCGTATTTCTGTGGCTCAAGCGGATAGCTATCTATCCGAGCATTTGCCCGATTTGGACCCAATCCAAAAACAGTTATTGATGAACTTATCCAATCAGATGCCATTGCAGGCCATGCAGCTGGCTGAAATGGAATGGTTGAACAAGCGACAAGAGTTTTTAATGGACTGGCAAAAACTGGTCACACAAAAAAATATGCCGATGGCAATTGCGACCAAGTGGAATAAAGCGCTGAGTTTTAGTGACTTTGCACAAATGTTTGAATACTTGTTGTCAGATTTAATTTGTGTCAAGCTCAGTCAGCAAGTTAAAAATTCCGATCTTGATTTGAGTGGATTATCAGAACAATATACTCTGGAATTTTTATTTACGGTTTATTCTGATTTGCAGCAAGCTAAACAATATATTGAGCAAAATGTCCAAAGCAATTTAGTGCTGGATCAATTGTGTATAAAACTAATGAATATTTAAACATTTAAAAGGGGAATCAAATGCAACCACGTATGGGCGGTATTATTCAAGTCAATATCCCGGATAAAGACACGTTATATGCCAGTTATATGCCCTATGTTGTCGGTGGGGGATTGTTTATTCCGACCAAGCAACCGGTCACGCTGGGTGAAGAAGTATTTGTGCTGGCGACATTGCCTGAACAATCACAAAAAATTCCTTTAACCGGTAAAGTCATCTGGATATCGCAAAAGCAAAATGGCATCAAATTACAGGGCTTTGGTATGCAGTTGACTGGGGAAAAGGGTGTTTATTACAAATCAGAGGCTGAAAAGATACTTACAGGTATTAAGTCTGAAGGTCGAACTAGTTACACTATGTAGCTGTTTAATCGATTTAGGATCTCACTGTGTTTGTAGATACTCACTGCCATTTAACCTTGCTGGATTTAACGCCTTATGATGGCAATCTGGATCTGGCATTAGCTCAGGCGCGTGAAGCAGGGGTATCCAAATTCATGAGCATCTCAGTTGACCTGAATGACCATATCGAGCTGGCTAAAATTGCCTCACGCCATGCGGATGTAGGATACAGCGTCGGTGTTCATCCCTGTGAAGATCCTGTGACCATGGCGCGTGCAACCACGGATTATCTGATTGAACTGGCGCAGCCTGAAAAAGTTTGGGCCATTGGTGAAACAGGACTGGATTATTTTCACAGTACCGATTTTATTACAGAACAAAAACAATGTTTTGCTCGCCATATTCATGCCTCTCAGGCGGTGAAAAAACCGGTGGTGGTACATACCCGCGCTGCCAAGCATGATACGGTCGATATCATCCGGGCTGAAAAATCCACCCATGGTATTTTGCATTGTTTTACTGAAGACTGGGAAACTGCAAAGGCTGTGCTGGATTGTGGCTATTATGTGTCATTTTCCGGGATTGTTTCTTTTAAAAATGCGCAGGATTTGCGTGATGTGGCCAAGCAGGTTCCACTTGACCGCGTACTGATTGAGACCGACAGCCCTTATTTGGCACCAATGCCTTATAGAGGAAAATCTAATGAACCAAAATACGTTCCTTATGTAGCAAAAGCTTTGAGTGATGTATATGATAAGTCAGTTGAGGAAATTGCTTTCATTACAATGCAGAACTTTGAAAACCTCCTTAATTTAAAGTAAATAATTTAAATTGATATAAGCGCAGAAGAGAATTACAGAGTGAAGATGGATCGTCAGGCTCAGTTTCGAGCAAGAGAAGCGTTAATTTTTCAGGTCGCAGAGCAACTGCTGTTAGAAAATGGCGAATCAGGGATGACGCTAGATGCGTTGGCAGCAGAACTCGATCTGGCGAAGGGAACTCTATATAAACATTTCCAAAGTAAAGATGAACTGTACATGTTGCTCATTATTCGTAATGAGAACATGCTACTCGAGATGATTAAGGACGCGGAGAAAGCTTTTCCAGAGCATTTGGCTTTCTTTATGCTGCATCATTTACATCATCCTGAGCGCACCGTGCTGTTCCATCAAATAGAGGAACGCCTTTCTACAACCGGGATCGGCATTAATCTTTTGTTTAGTGAACTGTATCAGGTCAGAAAACAGCGTTTGCGCATTATTATCCGTATGACTGAAAGCTATTTAGAAAGTATTCAAAGTGGCATGTCGACACGCGATTATCTGGCATCCATTTGGGCCTTAACGCATGGCGCAGCAGCTATTCTGAATTCCAGTTTTTACCAGCGTTATCTGGGGTCACGTGACACATTGCGCGTGGCGTATATCGATCAGGCACTGGCCATGCCAAAACAGGTCAGTTCTGCGGAACAGTTTGCTTAAAGGTATGCCATGAAGTCAATCCGATCATCATCAATTCGTGGTTTTACCCTGATCGAGTTGATGGTGGTCATTGTGATTATGGCAATCATGACATCGTTAATTCTCACCAATATTAACGGGGTAGACCAGCGTAAAGCGATGCAGGCACGAGAAGTGTTTGTTATGGATTTACGCAGGATTAACCGTGAAGCAAATGATCAAGCCCGCATTTTTGCCTTGAATGTACAAAGTGCTACGGATGTCTCACCCTTTCGTTATGGGGTGCTTGAATACCTACCTCCTTCCATTCAAACTACAAGCCCTCAAGTTGTTGAAGAAAACAAAAAATGGCAGGATTATGCGGAATTTACTCCGAAGGCTTTGCCAGAGCATGTTTCGTTTACTGTCACTTCACTCGATCATGCTTATGAAAATGCCAATAATGAGGATTTGCTGAATTCGAATGCACCGCAATTGCTGTGGCTAGGCAATGGAGAGGCTAAACCGGTACGGATTCAATTTTATTTTGAACAGCGTCCGATTGGTGAAGAAATCGAGATTGATCATCTGGGTAAAATCAATGAAAGCTAGATATTCTATGCATAGCTCTTTGTCTTGCTTCGCGGCAAAACAGTGTCTTGCTCATCGCAGCTCAGGATTTACGCTATTGGAAGTCATGGTGGCTTTGGCAATTTTCGCCACTGCTGCAATTGCTTTCACCAAGGTGGCTATGCAATATACCCAAGCAACCTCGAATGCCATTTTAAGAACCAAAGCGCAATTTGTGGCCTTGAACGAAGTGGCAATGATGGAAATTAATCAGGAATGGTTGCAGGGAACCCAATCCAAACAGGTCACCCAGCAAGGTGAAAACTGGCAAATTGATAAAGCTGCCCAATCTACAATCAGTCCGAATGTACAACGCATAGAAGTACAGGTCAGTTTATTTAATCCTGACACGGGCAAGGTTGAGTCAGGAATTACACATGTGGTTTTCTTTAACCCGAAGGCCAAAGCATGAAAAAGCAGACTGCAAAAAATAAAAAAGGTTTTACTTTGGTTGAACTCTTGGTGGCAATTGCCATCTTTAGTGTGCTTTCTGCTTTGGGTTGGAAAGTTTTTGATTATTTAATTAAAGTCAAAGATCGTAATGCTGAACATGAGATCAATTTAGGTCAGCTTCAGGAAGCCTATCAGCAAATTCTGCGTGATACCGTACAGGCTGTTCCGTTGAATGCGGATATAAATAATCAGCTGCAACCGGCATTGGTGTTGCAAAATGGTCGTTTTAATTTTAGTAAAACTGGTGTGACCGACCCCTTGAGTCAGGGTATATCTCCAGATGAGCGGGTTGAATATCAATATCGTGCCGATGAAAAAAAACTCTATCGCTTAAAATACCGTAACTTGAACAGTACGGGACGTGATCAGCCGGAATCCAGTGTGCTGTTAAATAATGTCGACCAGTTTGAGATTGTGGTATTAAATCCGAGTGAACTCAATGCATGGCCAGAAGGTCAGGTAGATTTAAATGATGTCACGCAAAAACAGATCTTGCCGAAAGGCATAAAAATTAAACTGACCGTAAAAGATGTGGCTTATGAGTGGGTTTTTAGTTTATTAAATACTGATTATTTAAAACAGCAAAATAGCATTCCGAATAACAATGCAAATAGCAATACAAATAACTCTACATCATAAGGTTTGACTTAATTGAACATGAAGCCGCAACAGGGCATTGCCTTAATCACGATTTTGGTCATGGTGGCATTGGCGACCATCCTTGCTGCGACTATTGCCAAAAGACAGGCCAATACTGCGGAAAACACGGCATATTTGATGCGTCAAAACCAGTCGCTACTATATGCCAAAAGTGCAGAAGCCTTTTTTTCAGAACTGTTGATTGATGATGCGGAGAATGCTGGCGATATTGATCATTTACAAGAAAACTGGGCCAAATCGATGCCGGCTTTCCCGGTAGAGGATGGTTTTGTAGCAGGTACTTTAGAGGATCAGTCGGGAAAATTTAATTTAAACAGTTTGCTGAATGCAGATGGTACGCCGAATCCTCAGGCAAAAGCCTGGTTTGAAAAACTGTTGCTGCGTGTTGGATTGCCGGAAAAGTTGAGTGAAGCTGTCATAGACTGGCAAGATGACGATAATGAAACCATTGGTTCAATGGGTGCTGAAGCAAGCTATTATCAGGGCATGCCACAAGGTTATTTACCGGCTAACAATAAATTTCATAGTGTAGAAGAACTGAAACTGGTGCGCGGCTTTGAAGGACAAAAATATCTGCAAATTGCCGATTATGTCAGTGCAGTTCCAGACGTGGATGCAAAGGTGAATATCAATACAGCACCAGCGATGCTACTGGCAAGTCTTGATCCCAAGCTGGATATCAAAGCAGTGCAACAGGTTTTACAACAGCGCCAGGCCAATTTGGAACATTTTTCCAGTGTGAATGATCTTTGGTCAATTGAGCCTTTTAACCAGGTCAGTGCTGATGTAAGAAGTGAAGTCAGCAATCTGTTGGGGGTAAAATCTGCGTATTTTAGCGCCAAAATTGAAGTGCTGCTCAGTGGGCGTAAACGCCAGTTCAGTAGTGCTTTTGTGCGCAAGGATAAGCGCGTTTATGTGGCATCTCGCAGTATGGCGCCGTTTTAATCAAAGAAAACAAGACATTTTATAAAAATTATATCTTCACTTCTATTGAGCTGCATCCATTTCACCAATGGTGTTGAACAGTAAAATTCATGCACCGCCTCTTAGTTTTACTTTATAACTTTTACTTTTGCTTTATAATTGAGATTAATTCACAAATTTTTGATTGCATCACGGCACATGTTAATTCGTAAGTTATTTAAGTTTGAAAATGCTCATATTGTGCGAAATTGCACATCGGATCGTTGTAAGCGTTCGATTCATGGGCATAGCTATAAAGTTGAATTGTTACTGAAAGCATCAAAGCTTGATCATGGGCAAATGGTGTATGACTTTGGATTATTAAAAGGCGTAATTAAAGATATTTTTGACAGTTTTGATCATGCCATTTGCTTTTGGCAGCATGATGATGCCGAATATATTGCCGCTTGCAAGAAATTTAGTGCACGCTGGGTATCTTTACCTGTTTCTCCATCCGCAGAACAATTTTCACGTATTTTCTTCTACTTGGCACAACAGGTACTTGCGTCTACTGAAACCCAAAACGGGGAAGGTGATGTAGAAGTCTATTCAGTGATTGTGCATGAAACCGATACAGGCTATGCGCAAAGCTTTATTGAAGATATTGAAAATGAGCAAATGGGTGTGCTAAGTCTGGAACATATTGTGTTTTCTGAACAGGTTCAAGCGGAATGGACTGATCCGGCGATGTATGAAAAACTACAACAAGGCATTAAATTCCAAAACCCAACGGTCGATCTTCAAGTACAAATTTAAAGATGGCAAAAAAAGTTGGGTCTGGTAAATAAAAACTTAGGAAGTAGATATGTCTTTAACGGAACAACAGCAAGCTAAACTAGACAAAATCCAGTTAGATGCGAGTTGGAAAAGTGCCTTGAGCGATTTTTTGCTTAGCACTAAAATGGATGATTTAAAACAGTTTCTAGTGACTGAAATACAGGCGGATAAAGTCATCTATCCACCAAATCCACTCATTTTTAACGCCTTAAATACAACTCCCTTGAACCATGTTAAAGTCGTTATTCTGGGACAGGATCCTTATCATGGGCCCAATCAGGCACATGGCTTAAGTTTTTCAGTGCAAAAAGGGGTTGCGTTGCCTCCATCTTTGCGTAATATTTTTCATGAATTAAATACCGATCTTGGTATTCCTGCTCCCAAGCATGGTGATTTAACCCGTTGGGCTGAACAAGGTGTGTTATTGCTCAATGCGGTTTTGACTGTTGAAGCTGGACAACCGACATCACATCAAAAGCGTGGTTGGGAAGATTTCACCGATCACATTATTGACGTTTTAAACGAGCAATGTGAGCATATCGTGTTTATCCTTTGGGGCGCTTATGCGCAACGTAAAGGGCAACGCATCGATCAAAATAAACATCTGGTATTGAAAGCTGCACATCCTTCTCCTTTGTCAGCAAACCGTGGTGGTTTTTTTGGTTGTAAAGTATTTTCTAAAGCAAATAATTATCTGAAACAAAATGGCATTGAGCCGATCAATTGGCAGCTGGACGCATGACACAATCTCCTGAACTAAAAAATTATCATCCCGATCTTATTGTAGAAGAAGCAAAGAATGGCTGGCGCATTGTTCGCCTGAACCGTCCGAAATCTTTGCATGCCTTGGATGAATCCATCGTTACCGCACTTTTGCAAGTATTCCAAGATTTTCATTATGATGATGCGGTAAAAGCCATTTGGCTGGATTCCACTACACCAAAAGCATTCTGTGCCGGTGGTGATGTACGTAAACTTCGTCAGTTGGTCATCAATGATGAAGTTGAAACGGCAAATAAATTCTTTGAGCAGGAATATGCGCTGGATTTATTGTTGCATAACTATGCTAAGCCTGTGCTGGTTTGGGGTGAAGGTTATGTCATGGGTGGTGGTTTAGGTTTATTTATGGCGGCGCCTTTCCGTCTGGTCACACCTTATTCACGTTTGGCGATGCCTGAAATTAATATCGGTTTGTATCCCGATGTAGGTGCAACACGTTTTCTGGCCGATCGTGGTGCCATTGGTTTGTTTACCGGCCTGACTGGATCAATCATGACTTCAGCGGGTGCTTATGGTATTGGTTGGGCAACCCATATTTGTGATGCGCAGCGTGATAATGTACTGGAAAAAATGCTTAATATTGATTGGGGTCATTATCCGGCGGGAGATTTCCGTGCCATTGATGATACTTTAAATAGTTTGCATCGTCCTGTAGGGCCAGGCCCGTTGCAAAACTCACTGGATGTCATTCATAGTGTTTGCCGTGGGGTGAACTTCGAACATGACTATGAATCTATTATCGGACTCAGTGATGCGCGCAGTGACTGGCTGCGTCAAGCCAGTGAAAACCTGCAAAAAGGTTCGCCTGCGACTGCTGCCATTACCTGGTTGTTATGGCAATGGGGTAAGCGAGTTCATTCCTGGAATGAAGTTTTTGAACTGGAAACACAAATTTCCAACTGGAAGATTCGTCATCCGGATTTCGTGGAAGGTGTACGAGCACGTTTGGTGGATAAAGATTTATCGCCAGAATGGAAAAAGGGCAGTGATTTCTCTTTAAAAGCCATTTTATCTGATTACCCACCAATCACGACTATTCAAAGCTGGAATGAGCTGTTGAAGCATTATGGGGTCATCAGCTAAGCTTATGACTGATGCTACACAACTGACTGATGAGTACTGGATGCAGTTTGCTTATGAGCAGGCTGCCATTGCAGCATCCAAACAGGAGATTCCTGTGGGTGCAGTGATCGTCAGTCAAAATCAGATTATTGGTGCAGGCTATAATGCGCCAATTTCTTTGAATGATCCGACTGCGCATGCTGAAGTTCAAGCATTGCGTCAGGCTTGTGCTTATTTGAATAATTACCGTCTTCCTGACGATTCAGTTCTATATGTGACTTTGGAACCTTGTACCATGTGTGTTGGAGCTTTGATTCATGCACGGGTATCCAAGGTGGTGTTCGGCGCAACTGAACCGAAAGCAGGTTCCTTAATTAGCGTGCGTCGATTATTTGAAACCGGTTACTACAATCATGTTTTCGAGTATGAGGCAGGTTGTATGCAGGAACAGTGTTCCCAGCAACTTAGCAATTTTTTCAAGATGCGCCGTGAGCAAAAAAGATTGCAGAAGTTACAAGAAAAGTCCCTAAATGATCAGAATCATTAATTAAAATCATATAAACTATAATGACAATATATATTGTCAATAAAAAATCAGGATAAGTCATGAATTCTATTCAAGTAAAAAAAGAATTTAACGCACCCATCGATCAGGTTTTTGATTTGTTATCAAAACATGCCACCTACAATGTCGCTTTTGCGCCGATTCAGGTGGAGCGAATTAAAGACTCAAATGATCCGGAGCGTCCGGATGGGGTGGGTTCGGTGCGTCGCATGGGTTTTGGTCCCATCAAGCCTTTACAGGAACAAATTACCTTGCTGGAGCCAAATCAGCGTATCGAATACCAGATTGTGAAGAATCCTCTGGTAAAACACCATTTGGGGATTATCGAGTTTGAAGCAAAAGATGCTGGCAAAACCTTGGTGACTTATACCATTGAATTGAAGGTGCGTGCTCCTTTTATCAGTAAATTAATCCTTGCACAGCTTAAATCTGCGATTAAACTAGGTTTTTCAAAATTAGCTAAAACTGTATAGCGTAAAGTGGAATATTAATGACAGTTCAAATTATTACCATAGATGGGCCAAGTGGTTCTGGAAAAGGCACCCTTGCTGCTAAACTGGCAGCACATTATCAATTTCATTTGCTTGATTCTGGTGCTTTATATCGTCTGTTGGGGCTGTCATTACATCAGCAGGATTTACTGGATGCTTTAGACTCGGCGCTTGATTCATGCATTAAAATTGCAACAAATTTAGACATAAAATTTGTTACAACTCAGGTGGGTACGCAGGTTCAACTGGACGGTGAAGATGTCACCCAAACCATCCGTACTGAACGCGTCGGTGAATTTGCCTCAAAAGTTGCGGCAATTCCTGAGCTTAGAACTGCACTTTTAGAACGTCAGCGCGCATTTGCACAAGCGCCAGGTTTGGTTGCGGATGGTCGAGATATGGCCACTTCTATTTTTCCTGAAGCTCAAGCCAAGATTTACCTGACTGCATCGGCTGAATCCCGAGCGGAGCGACGAGTAAAGCAGTTGCAGGGTATGGGGCTAGATGTTAAAATGAACGACATTTTAGCTAATATACAAGCTCGAGACAAACGTGATATGGAGCGCACAGTCGCACCACTCAAGCCGGCAGCAGATGCATATATCATCGATAGTTCAGAACTGGGCATCGATGAAGTATTCAATTTGATGACGAACTTTGTCGACCAGCAATTAGCCAATTAAAGAATTTTCAGCCAAAGCATAGCTAGATCAGTTTATTACGGACTATGTGGAAGCTTTATTAAACCGGCCTTGTCTGATCCAAGACCGCTGACTTTATCAGGTATATCATGACCGAATCTTTTGCAGCCCTCTTTGAAGAAAGCGAATTAAACCTCAACGTTGAAAAGGGTGCTGTCATCCAGGGCGTTGTAGTAAGCATCGACTCTGACTGGGTAACAGTTGACACTGGCCTTAAATCAGAAGGTATTGTTGACCGCGCTGAATTCTTAAACGACCAACGTGAACTTGAAGTTCAAGTTGGCGATACTGTTGACGTTGTTGTTGAAGCTCTTGACAACGGTATGGGTCAAACAGTTTTATCACGTGAAAAAGCTAAACGTGCTGAAACTTGGACTAAACTTGAAAAAATCTTTGAAGACGGCGAAATCGTTACTGGTGTTATCTCTGGTAAAGTTAAAGGCGGTTTCACTGTTGACATCGGTCCAGTACGTGCGTTCCTTCCGGGTTCTTTAGTTGATACTCGTCCTATTCGTGATACTACTCACTTAGAAGGTAAAGAGTTAGAATTTAAAGTAATCAAACTTGATGCTAAACGTAACAACGTTGTTGTATCTCGTCGTGCTGTTATGGAAGCTGAATCTTCAGCTGACCGTGAAGCTCTTCTTGCTCAGCTTGAAGAAGGTCAAACAGTTACAGGTACTATCAAGAACCTTACTGATTACGGCGCATTCGTTGACCTTGGCGGTATCGACGGTCTTCTTCACATCACTGACATGGCTTGGAAACGTATCAAGCATCCTTCAGAAGTTGTTGAAGTTGGACAAGAAGTTACTGTTAAAGTACTTAAATTCGACCGCGAACGTAACCGCGTATCTTTAGGCCTTAAACAATTAGGCGAAGATCCATGGTTAGCGATCATGAACCGTTACCCTAAAGGTTCTATCGTTAAAGCGCGCGTAACTAACCTTACTGACTACGGTTGCTTCGCTGAAATCGCTGAAGGCGTTGAAGGTTTAGTACACGTTTCAGAAATGGACCACACTAACAAAAACATCCACCCATCTAAAGTTGTTCAGATCGGTGATGAAGTTGATGTTATGGTTCTTGAAGTGGACGAAGAACGTCGTCGTATTTCTCTTGGTATCAAACAAACTCGTGCTAACCCATGGGAAGAGTTTGCTAAAGACCACGACAAAGGCGAAAAAGTTTCAGGTACGATCAAATCAATCACTGATTTCGGTATCTTCATCGGTTTACCAGGCGGTATCGATGGTCTAGTTCACTTGTCTGACATCTCTTGGAACGAACAAGGCGAAGAAGCTATCCGTCGTTACAAGAAAGGTGACACTGTTGAAGCGGTTATCTTGTCTGTAGATGCTGAAGGCAACCGGATCAGCCTTGGTATTAAGCAAATGAACAGCGATCCGTTCAACGATTTCTTGGCGACTAACGAACGCGGTGCGCTTGTTAAAGGTACTGTAACTGCAGTTGATGCTCGTGGCGCTACTGTTAAGTTAGCTGACGAAGTTGAAGCGACTCTTAAAGCATCTGAAATCAACCGCGACCGCGTTGAAGATGCAACTAAGTTCCTTGAAGTTGGTCAAGAAGTTGAAGCTAAAATCATCAATGTAGACCGTAAATCTCGCTCTATCAACTTGTCAATCAAAGCGAAAGACGAAGCTGAAGAGAAAGAAGCAGTTGCTAACTTGAAAACAGCTGCAGCTGGTCAAGACAATGGTCCTAAGACTATTGGTGATTTGATCAAAGCTCAAATGGGTAACTAAGTAGGCGTTAAAATGTATTGTTAATGTAAATTAACTAATACTTTTTACACAAATACTGTAAACGGTAGCGTAGTATTAACTTATTACGCTACCGTTTTGTATTTAAACAGGTTATTATCTGATTATCTATAAAATAGCTTGATAATTAAAGAGGTCGCAGATGACTACGGAAGCACTGAATAAGTCTGACTTAATAGAGCGAATTTCCCTAAAAAATCCACACTTAGCAGAGCCTTTGGTTGAAGAAGCTGTTAAGATTATGATTGATCAAATGATAGCCGCATTGTCATCTGATAATCGTATTGAAATTCGTGGTTTTGGGAGTTTCGCTTTGCATCACCGTGATCCACGTGTGGGGCGTAATCCTAAAACAGGTCGTTCTGTTGAAGTGGCTGCAAAAGCAGTTCCGCATTTTAAACCTGGTAAAGCATTACGCGATGCAGTAAACGAATCTGCACAGTAATAAAAATTTTATGGGGTGTTTATGCGTTACGTGTTAGTCGCATTACTAATAATACTTTTTGGCTATTCATTGGCTCTCGTACTGCAAAATGGTACCGAACTCACGGTTGATTTATTGTTTACTCAAGTACCAGCAATGCGTTTAGGCCTGTTGTTGTTATTGACGTTAGCTTTAGGTGTGGTGCTAGGATTGCTGCTGGGAGTACAAATTTTCCGGGTATTTCAGACTAACTGGGAAATTAAGCGATTACGTAAAGACATTGAACATCTACGAAAAGAACAAATACAAGCGGCACAGCTGGCAGCAGCTGAGGCGGCAGCTCATACCAGACATGAAAAGACAGTACTCGATATTCATCCGGAAGATCGTTCGTCTACCCCCTTATAATGTCGTATGTTGTATATAAGGTTTAGCTCAGTCGGTTAGACGGCTGAGATTCAAAAAATTTAATTGAATTTTGAAACACTCTGAAAATAGATCACTTCAGGGTGTTTTTTTATGTTTTTAATCTGAAGCAGAGAACAATAATTTAAAATAATGACTTCAATTAACTTATTTTTTTAACACTATGTCTAAGCTGGAATAGCCCTTATAATAGACTTTCTTTTTTGTCTGAGTGAAGGTAAGTCTCTTGAGTATCATTGTTGCACTGGATGCTAAAAGCCAATATGACGCGTTAACAATTGCAGAGCAGCTGGATCCTGCATTATGTCGGGTGAAAGTTGGTAAAGAGCTATTTACTCATGAAGGCCCAAGCGTGGTTAAGGCATTGCATGACCAAGGCTTTGAAGTTTTCCTGGATTTGAAATTTCATGATATCCCGAATACTACAGCTCAAGCAGTATGTGCAGCAGCAGACTTGGGTGTCTGGATGGTGAATGTACATGCATCAGGTGGCCGTAAAATGATGGAAACCTGTGTAGAACGCTTAAAGACAGGGAATTATAAAACTCAACTGATTGCTGTGACTGTACTGACTTCAATGGGGCGTGAAGATTTAAAAGATATCGGATTGGATATCGAACCATTTGAGCAAGTAAAACGCCTGGCTGCTTTAACGAAAGACAGTGGTTTAGATGGTGTGGTGTGTTCTGCGCAAGAAGCGAAAATGCTGCGTGAAACTTTGGGTCAAGACTTTGCTTTAGTGACTCCTGGGATTCGTCCAGCAGGCTCGGCAGCAGATGACCAAAAACGTATTGTGACACCGAAACAAGCCATGCTGGATGGTTCTACGCATTTGGTGATTGGTCGTCCGATTACTAAATCTGAAAATCCGCGTCAGACATTGAAAGATATTTTGGCAACGTTGTAATTTTACACCCTCTCTAACTCTCTCCCAAAGGGAGAGAGAACGTCCCATTATTGTAAAAATGGACAAGTCCTCTTCCTCTGGGAGAGGATTTAGGTGAGGGATAAATATGAAAAATTAAACTACAGCCAAAACACTCACCATAATTGGTGCAAGCACAGAAAGGATAAAACCGCTGACCATGGCATGCGGAATAAAATCATTACCACAGGCCTGTTTCACCATCGGCAAGGTCACGTCCATAGCAGTCGCAGCAGCTGCTGAAATGGCAGATCGTGGATAACGCCAGCCAATCACATACATCATCAAAATTGAAATAATTTCCCGGAACAGATCGTTCATCAAGGCGATGCTGCCAAGTTCAGCATTTTTAAGCTCTGTCACCACAATGCCGGTCATGGAGTAAAAGCCATAACCTTGTGACAGCATGATCAAATCTTTGAGCGCAATATGCTCTATAAATAAAACACTAATGAAGGCACCGAGCAGTGACCCCATAATACAGCCTGCTGGCACGAGCATGATTTTCCAGTTTAGCCACGAGTGATCCAGTGGTGAATAGGCTAGATCAAGCCCAATAAGAAACATAAAGACCAGTAACAAATTCCAGGTGCTGATGTGCAGGCTATAACCTGAAAAACTGGAAGTTTCTGCTACAAAGTATCCTGTTACCAATGCAATAAATGCATAGCTGATATTGAGTAGTGATTTAAACAACAGACTCGCTGAAACCTTACCTTGGGTGGGCTGAAAGCCAATGCTTTTAAACAGCAGGTAGCAACAGATAAATGCGCCAAATGAGGTACATAATGCAAGCGTCAGGGAATACCCTAAAATTACATGCGGGCTCGAGATGCTCTGTAGTGTTTGAGAAAACTCAATTGCGATGGCAAACAGTAAAATATAGGTGAAATAAGGCAAAATTTGAAAAGCAAATTTTTCAAGCCGGGCAGGCAGTTTGCGGGCAAGCAGAAAGCCCATCGCGAGGCTGGCGAGAAGTTGGAAGATTAACCAGATGGATTGCATAAAGAATTAAGCAGGTAAAAAATACCTGCTTATTATGAACAATATAAGATTAAGCTGCACGATTTCTCTTGGATTGACTCAGTAGACGGAAATCAGCTGGATTGAGTTTTTTAGTCTGTAACCAATATTTCCAGGTATAGGTAGGCCACAGGGCAAAGTTTTTGCCGCCATCCTGTTGATACCAGCTTACACAGCCAGATTGCCAGACTGTGCCATCAAGCAATTTTTGTACCTTCTGATTGAACTGGTCTTGTGCTTGATCTTTCACCACAATGGCATTGTTATGAGTTTGTTTGACCAGTTGAATCATTTGCAAGATGTAATTGACCTGAGATTCGATCATGAAGATCACGGAGTTGTGCGCCAAAACGGTATTAGGCCCCAGTAACTGAAATAAATTAGGGAAGCCTTTGGTGCTAATGCCATAGTAACTCTCAGCACCATCTTTCCAGGCATCTTTAAGTTCCTGCCCATGTTCACCAATGCAGTGAAAGGATTTTAAATAGATGCGTGGATCGGTAATAAAACCCGTACCGTAAATGAGGCAATCAATAGTACGTTTTTGCCCATCTTGGGTGATGATGCTGTTTTCAGTTAATTCCTGAATTGCCTCGGTGACCAGTTCAACATTGCTTCGGTTAAAAGCTGGATAGTATTTATTAGACACCAATATCCGTTTGCATCCCATGATGTAATCCGGTGTCAGTTTTTGAGCCAGCTTTTTGTCTTTGACCTGAAATCTGATAAAAACTTCTGCTAGCTTTTGGGTGTATTTCATTACTGCAGGTTGAACAATGGGAACCACACGAGATTCGTTTGACCAATATAAACGTGCCCGATGCAGTTTTCTAAACCAGTCTAGTTTTTTGAATAATTCCTTTTCAACATTTAAATATTGGCGTTCATCCCGTGGTATGACCCAAGCCGCTGTACGCTGGAATACATAGAGTTGCTTAACTTTAGGTGCAATTTCTGGAATGTATTGAATTGCACTGCCACCTGTGCCAATGGATGCGACATTCTTGCCAGATAAGTCGTATTGATGATCCCATTGTGAGGAATGAAAAACTTTACCCTGAAACTTTTCAATGCCCTTGATATGAGGGATATGGGGTACATGTAAAGGACCGGATGCAAAAACCACAAATTGAGCAATCAGAGTTTGCTCATTATTGAGGATAAGTTTCCAGTCGCAACTTTGCTCATTGTATTCGGTAGCCAGAACTTCACAATTAAACTGGCAATACTTTTCCAGATCATGGTCTGTGATTAAATCTTGTATATATTTAAAAATTTCCGGTGCTTCAGCATAACGTTTTGACCAGTCGCTTTTGGGTGCAAAAGAGAGGGAATACATATGTGACTGTACGTCGCAGGCTGCACCGGGATATTGATTTTCACGCCAGGTTCCGCCTACCTCGTTGGCTTTTTCCAAAATCACAAAATCATTAATATTGCTTTGTAATAGGCGTATAGCCATTGCCAATCCACCAAAACCTGCACCAATGATGGCAATTTTTGTTTGTGCTGGCATAGGCTGGCTTTGTGTTTGATTATGCATTTTTTATTGGCCTTATTACTTTTCGTATTTTTTATAGCGTATAGCAATGGTGTAATAACCAACATGATAGTCATGACAGAAAAATTGATAGATTCGGCAATTTTCAAGTATGAAAAATTATAGTAAAAATTGAGATGCTATTTTAATGTGACCCTGCTATGAAACGATCAATTCTCGGCTTGATGTATTTAATTCAAGGCATGCGTAAAGCAGGTGTTGCAGTTGATCAAAAACTTCAAGCTATTGGATTGCGTGCGGATGCATTCGATCCCGGCTCTATTATTCATCCCAGTTTAGAATGGGATGTGCTTAAAGTCATTGGTCAGGATGTCGCACCAGAAAAAGGGTTGTTTATTGGGCAGCATTATGCACTTGCAGGCTATGGTCCCTTACTGATGTTGCTGGTCACCAGTGAAAATGTGCGTACTGCTTTAGAGCAGGGCATTCGCTATCAGGCATTAACGCATTTAACCGGTGTCTTAAGCTTAAAATATACCGCTCAAAAGGTGGCTTTATGTTATGCGCCTGAAGATTTAAACAGTGATCTTGGGTTGTTAAGGGCGCAATGTGAAATTTCGGGAACTTATAAATTTATTCAAGATCTTTATAAGATGATGGGCTTAAGTGTTCCGCAAATGCATATAGAACTGCCATTTGCACAGCCGGAAAATCTGCAGGCTTTAGATATCTATCATGATTATTATGGTGCCGAATTGCAGTTTGCTGCCGAGTATGCGGAATTCTGGTTTGACGCTGACGTATTAAATGTACAGATTCCTTCAGCGGATAAAATGACCTTTAAGATCTATGAAAGCAAATGTATCGCTGAATTAGAACGTTTAAAGGTGGATGAGTTAGCGCCATCCTTGGTGCAGCGTGTAAAAGATTATTTAGAGCTGCAACAAGGGGTTATGCCAACCATGGCAGAAACGGCGCAAGCCTTGCAAATTCCGGAGCGAACCTTGCGGCATCAGCTGCAACAATTGCAAAGCAGTTATAAACAGATACGTGAACAATTGATTAAGGACAAGGCTCTAAGGCTGATCGAGTACAAAGAGTATTCCATTGAAATGATTGCGGAATTACTAGGATATTCGGAGCCTGCAGCCTTTAATCATGCCTTTAAACGCTGGTTTGGACATAGTCCTCGTCAGTACTTTAAATAGTTTAGTAAATAGCCTAAGTATATTAATGCCAAAGTGTTATATATTTCATCTCAATCTTCGCTATACTTTCAATAGCCTAAAATAGTATCCATGTTATGTCAGACTTAAATTTGAAGCACAGTACAGCCTTTATCCCTTTGTCACCTGCGGAACGTTATGCACAAGCCATTTCGTCTGGTCAGTTCATGCCGGATGATGCTCAGGCGCAAGCTGTACATGAGTTGGATCGTGTCTGGCAAGAATTGATTCAGCGCTTTAAGGCGTCTAAAAAAGCCTTCCGTCGTTTCCGTCGTCAAACTTCACCACAAGGGGTATATATGTGGGGTGGTGTAGGGCGTGGCAAAACCTGGTTGATGGACCAGTTTTTTGAGTCGATTCCGTTTCGCCGTAAAATGCGCATGCATTTTCATCATTTCATGCAGCATGTACATCGTGAACTGAACAAATTATCAGGACAGCGTAATCCGCTGGATCAGGTAGCAGATCAGATTTACCAGCAAGCGGTGGTGATCTGTTTTGATGAATTCTTTGTCTCCAATGTGACAGATGCCATGATTCTGAGCGAATTATTCCAGAAATTGTTTACTCGTGGCATTACCTTGGTGGCGACTTCAAATATTGCACCGGACGGTTTGTATAAAAACGGAATCCATCGTGACCGTTTTATCCCTACCATTGAAATGGTAAAAAAACATTGTGTTATTTTGAATGTTGATGCAGGTGTGGATTATCGTTTGCGCGTGCTGAAACAGGCACAATTGTTTAAACATCCATTAACGCATGACCATAAACTCTGGATCGCCCAGCGTTTTACGGCGCTGACACAAACGCAAACTATTTCGCAAGAGCCGATTATCATCAATAACCGTATTGTAGAAACCGTTGGCCATACTGAAGATGTATTGTGGTGTGAATATTCAGAGCTGTGTTTAAAACCGCGCAGTCCAGCCGACTTTATTGAAATTGCCAATATTTATAATACGGTACTGGTCAGTAATGTACCGCATTTGACCGATTACCTGTCTGAAGGTACACGTCGTTTTATTTATCTGGTCGATGAGTTTTACGATCGTGGGGTCAAATTATTGCTGACTTCAGAAGACAGTATTATTGATATTTACCAAGGTGAAAAACTGGTCTTTGAAATTGAACGCACGCGTTCACGTTTACTGGAAATGCAGTCTGATGACTATCTAAACTCTGAGCATCGACAAATACAGGGTTCAGCCTCAGAAGCCAGCTAAAGATCAAGCGCCTAAACAGGCGCTTTTTTTATACAAATTCTTTGATTGTTTTATCGACATTTTGCCCTATTCATGGCTTAATCTTTGCTCGACAGCTGTGAGAAATAAAGCTTTTGAGTGGTTTTAAAGCAAAATTCTGCACTTAAGTCTAATTTCGACATTTTAAAAACTTTATAAACTATAAAAAGGTATTCAGGCAGATAATAACGTTGCATTTGTGATCTTCATTTTTTTGAATGATGGATATATTCATTTATTAGAAAATGATCATTATTTAGGAATGTGATAGTACTATTCAGCTAGGTATAAATCGGTATACTAGAATCTCTTGTTATAAAAAGTAGCAATATCAGGAAAGACAATGACTGCACGTATTCAAAAAGGCAAGTTAGCGATTGCTAAAGAACTTTACGATTTCATCGAAAATGAAGCATTACCAGGTTCTGGTTTGGACAGTGAAACATACTGGAAAAACTTTGAACAAGTCGTTGTCGATCTTAGCCCAAAGAACAAAGCACTATTGGCTAAGCGTGACGACATTCAAGCTAAAATTGATGAATGGCACCGCAACAACAAATTTGAATTAGAAGCTTACAAAGCTTTCCTTACAGAAATTGGCTACTTATTACCAGAAGTAGAAGATTTCCAAATCAGCACAGAAAATGTAGATGAAGAAATTGCATTATTGGCTGGTGCACAGTTAGTAGTACCTGTGCGTAATGCACGTTACTGCTTGAATGCTGCGAACGCACGTTGGGGCTCATTATACGACGCGCTTTACGGTTTCGACGTTATTCCTGAAGAAGGTGGCGCGGAAAAAGGCAAGGGCTATAACCCGGTTCGTGGTGATAAAGTTATCGCATTTGCTAAAAAGTTCTTAAATGAAACATTTCCGTTGGCAAATGGTTCGCACGCAGATGCAACAAAATATGCAGTTGAAGCGAAAAAGCTTGTTGTAACTTTAAAAGACGGTTCAACGACTACATTAGCCAAAGAAGCACAATTCGTTGGTTTTAATGGTGATGAAGCTGCACCAACTGAAATCGTTCTTTTAAACAATGGTCTACATGTTGTCATCGAAATTGATGCAACCAGCCCGATTGGTCAAACTGATGCAGCTGGCGTAAAAGACCTTGTGCTTGAATCTGCTTTAACAACAATTCAAGATTTGGAAGATTCAATTGCAGCTGTAGATGCTGAAGAGAAAGTTGAAGGCTACCGTAACTGGTTAGGCTTGATGCGCGGTACTTTGGAAGAGTCTATCGAGAAAAACGGCAAAACCGTGACTCGTACACTCAATAAAGACCGTACGCACAAAAACCTGATTGGTGGTGAGACTACACTTCACGGTCGTTCATTGATGCTTCTTCGTAACGTTGGTCACTTGATGACTAACCCGGCGATCCTGGTAGATGGTCAAGAGATCTACGAAGGTATTATGGATGCGTTAATCACTCCATTGCTTACTTTCGCAGACATTAAAGGCGAAAACACGATCAAGAACTCACGTAAAGGTTCTATGTACATCGTGAAGCCAAAAATGCATGGTCCTGAAGAAGTTGCATTTGCAGTTGAGCTATTTGAACGTGCTGAACAGGCGCTTGGCTTGCCTGCGAAAACTTTGAAAATCGGTATCATGGATGAAGAACGCCGTACATCTGTAAACTTGAAGAACTGTATTGCAGCAGCGAAAGATCGTACCATCTTCATTAACACAGGCTTCATGGATCGTACCGGTGATGAAATCCATACCTTCATGGAAGCAGGCCCATTCGTTCGTAAAGGCGAAGTGAAATCACAAATCTGGTTCCCAGCCTATGAAAACCGTAACGTAATGATCGGTCTTCAAGCTGGCCTACGTGGTAAAGCACAGATTGGTAAAGGCATGTGGCCAAAACCGGACATGCTTTTAGATATGTACAAAACCAAGATTGAGCATCCAGAAGCGGGTGCGAGCTGTGCATGGGTTCCGTCTCCATCTGGTGCAGTCATTCACGCGATCCATTACCATCAATGCAACGTTTCGGCGCGTCAACAAGAATTGTTGAAAACTGAAGCATTGTCTCTAGATGACTTGTTAACGCCTCCTTTAGCAACCGATACCAACTGGACTGCTGAAGAGAAAACCAAAGAGCTCGAAAATAATCTTCAAGGGATCTTGGGTTATGTAGTTCGTTGGGTTGACTTGGGTGTAGGTTGTTCTAAAGTTCTAGATATCAACGATGTTGGTTTGATGGAAGACCGTGCAACATTACGTATTTCCTCTCAACATGTTGCAAACTGGTTACGTCACGGTATCGTAACTAAAGAGCAAGTTGAAGAAGTGATGCAGCGCATGGCGAAAATCGTGGATGAGCAAAATGCGAATGATCCGCTTTATACGCCAATGGCACCAGCATTCAACGGTTATGCTTATCAAGCTGCTTATGACCTGGTATTCAAAGGTGGTGAACAGCCTTCTGGTTATACTGAGCCGCTACTTCATGCAGCACGTTTGAAGTTAAAAGGTTATACAGGTGACTAATCCTGTGAACTGAAAAAAGCCTCTGCGGAGGCTTTTTTTATGCTTGTTTTATTTCATCATTTTTTTTTAACTTTAGATACTAAACACATTGGTAAAGTTCGAATCATTCAAATAAGTAATGTTAAAAGCCAGTCAACTCATTTGCTTTATGCTTTTTTAGTTTTTGGTGTATAGATGAAGCAATTCAGAAAATAAATTCCTGATTCTTTACTCTGGATTTTCTTTTAAAAAGCCCAGCTTTGGCAGATTGATACAATTGGTAATTTTGCTAGAACTTCTGCTCAATACCTCTTAGAGTAAAGCAATACATAATTCTAACGATGGGTGAAAGAATGCCAGCTTATCAATTTTCCGATCAGCAATTTATTGCAGGACATTGGCTAAAAGGAACTTCAACTCATACGCTGAATAATCTCAATCCTTATAATCAAGAACTTATATTAAAACTGCAGGCTGCGAGCATTGTCGATGTGGATAGTGCTTATTCGGCTGCAGAACGTAGTTTCGTCACTTGGTCGCAAACATCTCCATCCGAACGTAAAAGTATCATCCTTCGGGTTTTGGATGTAGTCAAAAATAGACGCGAAGAAATCATTGACTGGCTCATTCAGGAATCTGGTAGTACACGTTTCAAAGCCAATATTGAAGTCGATGCCGTATTGGGCATTATCAATGAGGCTGTCACATTTCCTGAAAGAATGGAAACCCAGGAGTTGCAATCCACAGATCCTGGTCGCAAAAGTTATGCAATCCGAAAACCTTTAGGTGTCATTGCAGTGATTAGCCCGTGGAACTTTCCATTTCACCTGAGTATGCGCTCAGTCGTCACAGCCATTGCGAGTGGAAATTGCGTGGTGCTGAAGCCTGCAAGTGATACGCCTATTACCGGCGGATTGTTGCTGGCTAAAATTTTTGAGGAAGTAGGTATCCTTCAAGGAGTATTCAGTGTAGTGGCAGGTTTAGGCAGTGAAATTGGGGATTACTTTGTCGAGCACGATACGCCTAAAATGATTTCATTTACAGGTTCAACTTTGGTTGGAAAACGTGTCGGGCAATTGGCAGTTGGCGGCAATCATCTGAAGCGGATTGCACTGGAATTGGGAGGGAATGCCCCTTTGGTCGTTCTGGATGATGCTGATCTGGATTTGGCAGTGGAACTGGCTGTAATGGGACGTTTTTTGCATCAAGGGCAAATCTGCATGAGTACCAATCGGGTAATTGTTGATGCTAAAATTTATGATGCTTTTGTTGGAAAACTGCTGATCCGGACTCAAGACATTGTCTATGGTGATCCAGATCAAGCAGATACCCTCATTGGCCCGATTATTAATAGCTCACAAGTGGAAAAAATAAAACACATCATTGATCAGGCACTACAACAGGGTACTAAACTCATCCTACGAGGAAAGATTCAAGGCAATATCATTCCACCGCATATTTTTATTGATGTAGATCCAGAATCCAGTTTAGCTAAAGAAGAAAGTTTTGGGCCAGTCCTACCGGTGATTAAGGCTCAAAATGAAGCCGAGGCTTTGCACTTGGCAAATGACACGGCGTATGGATTATCCAGTGCAGTATGTACCGCCGATATTGAGCGCGGAACGCGTTTTGCGATGCAGATTGATGCAGGGATGACCCATATCAATGCCATCACCGTGGCGGATCAACCGAATGCACCCTTTGGTGGGGAGAAAAATTCCGGCTTAGGCCGCTTTAATGGACTGTGGATATTGGAAGAATTTAGTCATACCCATTGGCTCACAGTTTCTGGCTAAACTTTCTTCAAGCTAAAAAAGATAAACCAATGTCATTAAAGTGATCATGTAACGAATATCAGAGTGTAATTCATTGTATGTGCGCTAATTTTAAACCGCTCAGCTTAAAGCAGGTGAAGGATCTAAATCTTCCCGATATTCCTTTTGAATATCCGGATGAAGTCTATCCAAATTATGAATTGCCCTTGCTGTTTAAGTCTGTTCATGGTCTGGAGTGGCGCAAGGTGCATTTTGGTTTAATTCCGAAATGGGCAGAAGATAAAAGCATTGCACTTAAGACCTACAATGCACGTAGTGAAACACTTCTGCAAAAACCAACCTTTATGAATGCTGTTTCAAAATTTAAATTTGGAGTGATTCCAGTTTCAGAATTTTATGAATCTAAATACATTGAGAACAAGCCACAGCGCTGGGGTGTACGCCGAAAGGATGGTCAGGCCTGTTATATTGCTGCGTTATATGAAATTTCCCGGATAGGGGATGAAATTGTTCGTTCAGCCACAATGCTCACGATGAATGCAATCAACCATCCGATGATGAAAGATTTTCATGAGCCAGGCAATGTTAAACGCTCAGTGATTGTGATTCCTCACCAGCGTTTAGATGAGTGGCTGAGCTGGAAATCTCAAGATATCCGTTCTTTTGTAGAAGGATTCCCGGTAGAAGAATTTGAGTGTTCATATGTTCCAAAAGCAAAAATCGAAAAAATTAGTCCCCAGCTTAATTTTTTCGATGATTAAGCATAGGTTATTACGATAGATTCTTAAAAATATGTTTAAGGGTTTCCATCATTTTTTCAATTTGTAAAGGAGTTATACCCTCGTAAGACTGTTCCAGAATTATATTACTCAGATCCTTAATCTTCAGGGTCATTTGTTGTCCTTTATCGGTTAAGACAACTCGAGTAATACGAGCATCATCTTCACAAGAATAAGTTTCAACTAAACCTTCATCTTTTAAACGATAGACGATTTTGGTGGTAGTCGACATTTTGGAAATGACCATTTCAGACAGATCTGATACGCTGGCATGAGGCTTGAATTTTAGAGAAAGTAAAATACGGCGACGTGAATTGTCCAGACCATATTTTTTCAGAGCATGGTCTAGTTTTTTTACACCTTGCGCGTGAACTTGAGTAATCCAGTAGTAGGGAAAGTCTTCTAAATCAAAATTTTCACTGGATAGAAGTAAAAATTTACTGTATTTCTTGGTCATTATTTATTTTCCACGATTTAATTGTTTTATTTAGAATCTCTTGCTTTTGTTAAAACATGTAAGAAAAATACATAAATTTTGCATTTATCTCTAAAGTCAAAAAGAAAAAAATTCAGTATTTACTGAACTTTTAAATTTAAGCCTAAATTATCGTGATAAATTTTTAAAAATATGTTTGAGACTTTCCATCATTTTTTCAATTTGTAATGGAGTTAGTCCTTCAAAAGATTGCTCCAGAACCACATTGGTCAGGTCATTAATTTTTTGCGTCATTTGTTGGCCTTTATCGGTTAAAACTACGCGAGTGATTCGTGCGTCATCTTCACAAGAATAAGTTTCAACCAGTCCTTCATCTTTTAATCGATAGACAATTTTGGTCGTGGTAGACATTTTGGAAACCATCATTTCAGAAAGATCTGAAACACTGGCATTAGGTTTTGATTTTAAAGCGAGTAGGATACGGCGACGTGAATTGTCCAGACCGTATTTTTTCAGTGCATGATCAACGTTTTGTACGTATTGGGCATGCACTTGGGTGACCCAGTAATAAGGAAAATTTTCTAAATTGAAATTTTCTGGTGAAGGTAAAAATTTACTGTATTTTTTTGTCATATGAACTTTCTCCCCAATAATTGTTGTAATTATATTTTATTATTGTAACTTTTTTTTAAGAAAGTTAAAGTGAAAAAAAAGATATATTTGTCTTACATTTTAAAGTAAAACTTAAAAATAGTTCATTAGTTACTTTTTTCTTCAGCCCAAACTAATGGGCTAAATTTTTAAAAATATATTTTAAACTTTCCATCATTTTTTCAATTTGTAAGGGAGTGAGGCCTTCAAAAGATTGTTCCAATACCACATTGCTAATGTCATTAATCTTATGCGTCATTTGTTGTCCTTTATCGGTTAAGACAACTCGAGTAATGCGGGCATCATCTTCACAGGAATAAGTTTCAACCAGTCCTTCATCTTTTAAACGATAGACAATTTTGGTTGTGGTCGACATTTTGGAAATGACCATTTCAGAAAGGTCTGACACACTAGCATGAGGCTTGGACCTTAGTGACAGTAAAATGCGACGGCGTGAATTGTCTAGACCATATTTCTTCAAGGCGTGATCTACATTTTGGACATATTGGGCATGTACTTGGGTGACCCAATAATAAGGAAAATTTTCTAAAGTGAAATTTTCTGCACCAGAAGGTAGAAATTTGCTGTATTTTTTAGTCATGGAGAAGATCTCCCTAAGATAATTGTAATTTTAATTTATTGAAAAGCGTCTTATTTAAATCAAATTATGCTTAACAATACACATTTTTTTTATGGTTATTAATATATATCAAGTTTTTTATAATGCAATAAGGAAACTTATCTCCTGATAAGTTTCCTTACAAAAAATCCAAATTACGCAGATCGTTTAGAAGGGATATGGTGGGGCTGTATTGGTCTCAATGAAATCTCCCCAATACTTTTGGCAAAATTCAGCACTTCTAGTTGGGCTTCAGGATTTTGATAGGTTTCTGAAGTAAGGTTGCCGTAGGGATACCATGTTGTAAGACGACGTGCAGGAGTATTTAAAACTTTTGCTTATTATGCATGGCCACAATCTTAACTTGATGCTGACCAAATGATGAGCCTAAATTAAGATAGGCACCTTCATAACTAATATTGGCAATCGTTTTAGATGCTTTGCTGAAGGTCAATGCTTTTTCATTTGTCAGAGCAAATAATCCTATAATTTTTTTGATTGGATTAAAAAACTTGAGCATCTAAGTTTAGCTATCGATTATTGAATGAAATAATCTTGGCTGTATTCTATTCTAGTGAAAAAAATGGCTTGAGGAACTGATCTTTTATATAAAAAAATCCTGGCAGTTATTTCATACTGTTAATAAATTAATATTTTCATAAATTTGAATAATTTTATAAAACAATAGTTTATGTGCTAAAAACTTTACTATTTTTTGGCTCTATGCTGGTGTGACTAAGGGTGGATTATTTTTAAATCTGTTGCTTCTTAAAACATGATTTTTCGTGATTAAATAATATACTGATTTGAGATAACGCTAAGTTTAGTCAAGTTTTGGTAAATAAAAATACAAAAAACTTGTTACTCATTTTCAAGATTGTGCATAATCAGTTATCTATTGTTGAACAGGTCATATCTATGGATCCGTCGCCGTGCAGGTCTAGTTTTATTTTGAATTTCCTCATTTTAAAGCTAATTCATAAAACCGGAGATATAAACTAATGGAGTTTTTATTAGATCCGGGAATTTGGGTTGGTTTACTTACCCTTATTGTTTTAGAAATTGTTTTAGGTATTGATAACCTAGTCTTTATTGCCATTTTGGCTGAAAAACTTCCTCCAGAACAACGTGATAAAGCACGTGTAGTAGGTCTTTCCCTCGCTTTATTCATGCGCTTGGGCTTATTGTTTGCCATCTCTTGGTTAGTCACTTTGACCAAACCGCTTATTACCGTCTTTGATTGGACATTCTCAGGTCGAGATCTTATCCTTTTATTCGGTGGTTTATTCCTGGTCTATAAGGCTGTGACCGAACTGCATGAAAAGATTGAAGGCAAGCCTGAAGTTAAGGTTGCCACCAATATTGTTTATGCAAGTTTTGCTGCAGTTGTTGCACAAATTGTGGTTTTAGACGCTGTATTCTCTTTAGATTCGGTCATTACTGCCGTAGGTATGGTCGACAACATCTATGTGATGATGGTGGCAATGATTGTTGCCATGGCTGTAATGTTACTGGCCTCTAAATCACTCACTGCTTTTGTAAACCGACATCCGACCGTTGTGATTCTGTGTCTAAGTTTCTTATTGTTAATTGGAATTAGCTTGATTGCAGAAGGTTTCGGTTTCCATATTCCGAAAGGCTATATCTATTCAGGTATTGGCGTTGCCATTGCAATTGAAGCATTTAACCAATTTGGTCAGCGCAATGTAGCCAAGCATGAATCTAAAATTCCACTGCGTCATCGTACAGCGGATTCCATCTTGAAATTGATGGGTGGCAAAATGGAGACGGTTACTGACAGTGCTCAGCACTTTGAAGCTCAAGAAGCTTTTGCTGATGAAGAACGTTACATGATTGGCGGGGTATTAACCTTGGCAGAAAGGTCGGTTGCTTCAATCATGACTCCGCGAAGCCAGATTTCCTGGGTCAATCTGGATGATACGCCTGAACAAATTCGTGAACAGGTGCTGTCTGTGCCGCATAGCTTGTTTCCAGTTTGTCGTGGCAGCCTAGATAAGGTTCTGAGCGTGGTTCGTGCCAAAGAACTGCTGGATGTACTGGAGGATGACGGACAACTTAAAGCTTTAATCAAACGTCATCGTCCTATTCACATTTTCCAGAAAATGAAAGTGATTGATGCCATTAATACCTTGCGTACTTCAAAAGGTTCACTGGTTTTGGTCAGTGATGAGTTTGGAAGTGTACAGGGTTTGATCTCTCCGCTAGATGTGTTTGAAGCCATTGCCGGAGAATTCCCTGATGCGGATGAACAGCTCGATTTAGTGAAAATTGATGATCACACCTGGAAAGCATCGGGCATGCTGGACGTGTACCAGCTTGAATTAGAGTTGGGCATGATGGATTTGGTCGAAGATGATGCAGGTTATATCAGTGTTGCTGGTCTAATTTTAGATAAAACGCATGGAAAAGTGAGCTTAGGTACCCATCTGGAGTATCACGGCATTCATTTTGACGTGACAGAACTGGAAGATAACCGTATTAAAACGGTTTTAATTACTTATCATTAGACCATGATTTTACAGTGATAAAGAACTTGTCCTTCGAATAAATTATTTTAGTCCTGGAAAAGCTCAACAGTCTTAAGCTGTTGGGCTTTTTTTATGCTTTTGATTGTGAAATCGCAAGGTAAAAACTCAAATGAATCAGTGATTAAATCCCTATTTCTAGGGATATTTTAAATCAGCATAATAATCAATAATGGATAAAAAATGGGAGGAGACGGATCAAACTGATGGGGATTACTGAAAAGATGGTCGATTTTTCAAAACTGGCCTCTGATCATCAACAGCAGTTTTTTGAAACCATGCTGGCATTTGATCAGCAAATTTTTCCAGATTCCAGCAAAAAAGAAGTCTATGATTTTGTTTATGATGTAGATGCTGTTTCAGTTCAGGTTGTTCACTATTATCATCAGGGACAACTGATTGGACAAAATATTATTCCTATTCTTAAGCTTGCTTTAAATGGGAAACCGATTTTTGTGGTGAGCTCGCGGGCGGGTATATTACCTGCTTACCGTAGAGGAAACTGAACCCTGAAAACGGCCATTCGTGTTGCAGTTAATCAGCGGATTCGCCATCCCAGCATTCCATTATGGTTTGTGCCTACCATTATACAGCCCAAAATCTATACCTATTTGGCTTCACGCTCACGTCACTTCTTTCCACGTGTGGGAAGGAAGATACCTGCTGAATATTTAAAAGTTTTGCAGATGATGCAGCAGCGTAAAGTTGAGGTGCATAAGCGCCGAGAAGATATTTTTGTGTATCCTTATGTGATGCCCTTGACCACGCCTGCGCAGATCAAGCGTTTAAGAAATAAAACCACCACTCACATCAATTTTTTTATGCAGCATGTGCCTGACTATTTTGATGGCATGGGTTTGCTGTGTATCTGTAAATTGGATTTAAAAACGATTTTGGAAACAATATGGAATCTGTCTTTAGATCGTCATGTATATTAAATCCAGTTTTGATTGATTTTTTAATTGCGATGCTGTCATGGTGATAAGTGCAGACTGTATTTCTACAGTCTGAGGCAGCTGAACATCTGCCATACATCAGCAATAGTAATGCAGGATAGATTTAGAGGGTCAAAATTTTAATATCTGCATATTGCTGTATGAGTTCAGGATTTAAACTATAAATGTAATCCATAAAGGCCACATTAAACTGTCCGAGCATAGGCGCTTGCTCAAATGCCAATTTCCCGGCAATGGCAAAATGGGTATGTGCAGCAATGGTGGCAATGGTCGGTGTGGTTACCGCGCAGTAAGCCGCGATTAAAGCACCGAGCGCACAGCCTGTTGCGGTGACCTTCGGTTGCAAGTAAGAGCCGCCATTGACTTGAATCACAGCATCAATTTCTTGAGTCAAGATAAAATCGGATTCACCTGAAATGGCAATACATTCCGCATGTTCGAGCAGGACTTTGGCATGGCTGTAAACTTCGGCGCTATCGAGCGTGCTGTCGACACCTTTAGATTGGGTTTGCTTGCCTGCGAGTGTGCTAATTTCAGAAGCATTGCCCCGAATCACCGTAGGATGATATTGCAATAAATCATCCACCATGTCCGAGCGCCACTTTAAAATTGGACCATATCCTACCGGGTCAAGCACCCACGGGGTATGGGTATGCTGTGCCGTTTGTGCAGAAATTTGCATGGCCTGCATTTGTTCCTGTGTGGGTGTACCCAGGTTAATGCTTAGCGCTGCTGCAATCTGGGTAAAACTTTCAGCTTCAAACCGATTGTCTATCATGGCTGGAGAAGCGCCAGCAGCCAATAAAACATTGGCTGTATAGTTGGCTGCCACGCTATTGGTAATGCATTGCACCAAAGGCTGCTGGCTATGCAGCTGTGTCCATGCTTCAACAATCTGCTCGACCAGTGCTGAAGTTTGATCCATGGGATTATTCCTTAAATTATATAGGGTGGAATCGGAAAAACTGGACATATCGATCACCATTTAACGGGTGAAATCCTATTGGGTAAAATAGTGGTCTTGATGCTTGCAGGTGCGACAGCATAAGGTCACATAATTTTCAGCATCATAATCCACGCTAAGTTCATTGGAACCACAATACATACAGCGTTTTTGTGAATAGAAACTTAATCGGGGTTCAATTTTTTTCCATAACTTCCAGATGGGCTGGAAAAAAATAGCTTCATCATAGCCAAGAAAGCGGAACAACAGGATTTCACTCATCTTGCTGAATGGAATGTTGTGCGGACGAGGCAGGGTGGAGGTTTCCCATTTTTCCGTCACTGAACGTTCACGGTATTGCTGTAAGGTTTTCTTCAATAAGTTGGTATTGATAAAGTTTTCATTGCGTGGCTGGAGGGCTTTCTGCTGATGCAAATATTCTAAAGCGGTTTGTACCAAATAATAGATTTGACCCACTGCCAGGGAATCCATCAGGCGATAGCAAAAGGTTTGAAAGCTGTTATTTCCGGCAATCTGAATGCCCCAGGTGCGACAGTAAAACTGGGCAAACTGAATGATTTCCTGATACAGCACCAGATAGAGTGCATTTTTGACTTCATCTACATTTTTAAAGGGCACACCCAAGCTTAAATTTTCATAGAACCAGTTGCGAAGTTGCTGGGTAATGCTAAAAAGACTCGGTTCCGAATAACCGTCCAAGCGTACATTGACATAGTAATGATGAGCATCAGTAGCAAAATCTTTGGCAATCAGGATTTGTTCTTTAACCAGTTGCTTGACCAAATAATTCTGGAACAGATAATTGGGGGTGATGGCATGATATTTAATGCTTTCCCAATCAATATATTCATGATGCGTAGTATGTTCCTGCACCTGATTGTCCAGAATACTCAGTAAAAACAGTTTATTTAAAAAGCTGATCTGATCTAGGCGGTATTCAACAGCATCTTTATCTTTAGACTTCAGTTTGCGCTGTTCTTGCAGGCGTGTTTCCGCGAGCATTTTTTTTCGCTTGGCCAGACATCGGTCACAGTGACAATTGCCACGTCCATCCTGAAACAGGCGATGCTGGCAGTGACTGCATTCATGAAAATTCATTGCTTGATCGTACTGTTCTGCTTCAATCCAGAACATGGATGCCTGACATAAAGGGCAGGATGAACTTTCATCGAGCTGTTTTTGCAGAATCTGAAGAAGCATGGAAAGAGTCAATCACAAGTCGGTTAATCATTTTACAGATTATACACCTGTCTTTTGCCGGGACGTGATGGAATAGTGCTGAAAGGAGAATAATTCGGTCAGTTCATTCAGCCTAATAGCAGTGATTCGAGAAAATAGCCTAAGTATTATTGTTTAGTGCTAGTAAGTGAATTTACCTGGAGATGAAACCTTGATCTTTCATCTCCACAGTAAAATATAGGGGTGATTCAGAAGGATAAGATTAAATTAGAAGGTAATTTTTCAGTTAATAAGAGACAGGGCAAGGTAGGGACTCATCCTCCTCTCCTAGCTGCTTTGCATTAATTAAAGCCTGAACCTTCTTGGATGGAATTTTTTTACTTCCTAGCGCATCGTAATTATTCAGAATTGCACAAATGTCAGGCGACTGCATCGGAATACCTTCACAACTCATAAACATGGCAATCACTTTGTGATCAATTCCGGCAGCGTCAAGTGTTTGCATGGTTTTGATGTTTTCCACACGGACAATATGGTCTTTTAAATACATGGGACACCTCTTCTAATTTTTAACTTAATTTTATAGTGCGCTTTGCACAAATATATACAAGCAAAAAACGTGCTCAAAATGTAGTCATCTTGAAAATAAGTGTCACTTTGGGTTAGTCAGGTTTATAAATTATATAAATCCACCTTCAGTCATATAAACAGATATTAAGATACCCAGATTTTTTTATGTAAATTTTGAAAGTGATGGAATTTAAGCTACGTAATTTCATTGGCTGCGCATGTTAAATAAGCAACTGAGATATTAATTGTACTGATGTTCAACTCGTGAATTGAAAATGACCATTCATGTGCCCATATATAACTCAAATCAATAGCACAGACAGATTGTGAAAGTTGTCGTATGATCGAAGCATTTCACAACAACAAATTCTTGGCTTAAAAACGACAGGATTAGGACATTATATGAATATCACGGCAAACCCGGTGGTTGAAGCAGACCAGACTGTTTATTTAAAAGACTATCAAAAACCTTCATTTTTGGTGGATTCAATCAACTTGGATATTCAGGTTCATACAGATCATACCGATGTCAGTTCAACCTTGGTAATGAAGCGCCAGACCGCTGGAGATTTGGTGCTGCTGGGCCGTGATCTGGAATTACAATCAATTACTTTAAACGGTACGCCGTTAACTGAAGCGGATTACACGCTTGATTCGGAACAGCTGGTGATTAGCAATGCACCAGATCAAATCATTCTGGAAACAGAAGTGATTATTCATCCTGAAAGCAATACCCAACTTGAAGGCTTGTATCAGGCGGGTGACGATTTATTCGTAACGCAAAATGAGCCTGAAGGTTTCCGTAAAATTACCTTCTATCCAGACCGTCCGGATGTCTTGTCTGTATTTACCACCCGTGTCGAAGCGGATAAAAAATTCCCGGTACTGTTAGCTAATGGTAACTTGATGGAAGCGGGTGAGGCAGGCGAAGGTCGTCACTATACGATCTGGCAAGATCCGACTAAAAAACCAAGTTATTTGTTTGCCTGTGTGATTGGTGATTTGGCAGTACTGAAAGATTCTTATGTAACGTCTGAAGGCCGTAACGTTGCACTAGAAATTTATGCCGAAGAAAAAGATATTCCTAAATGTCACATTGCCATGCAAGCACTGAAACATTCGATGCAATGGGATGAAGAGCATTATGGTCGTCCATACGATTTGGATAACTATATGATTGTGGCGACCAGTGCATTCAATATGGGTGCCATGGAAAATAAGGGCCTGAATATCTTCAACACTTCTTGTGTACTTGCCGATGAGGAATTCACGACTGACGCAGCCATCATGCGGGTACAGTCGGTGATTGCGCATGAATACTTCCATAACTGGACCGGTAACCGTATTACTTGCCGTGACTGGTTCCAGCTCTGCTTAAAAGAAGGTTTGACGGTATTCCGTGATCAGTCTTTCTCGGAAGATTTACAGTCTGCGGCGGTACAACGTATTGATGATGTTGCGGTATTAAAAGCGCATCAGTTCCCTGAAGATTCAGGTCCGCTTTCACATCCGCCACGTCCAGATCATTTCGTTGAAATTAATAACTTCTATACAGCGACGGTGTACGAAAAAGGTGCGGAAATTAACCGCATGATGTCGACTCTACTTGGCAAGGAAAAATTCCGTCAGGGAACGGACGAATACTTCCGCCGTCATGATGGTCAAGCGGTAACGGTTGAAGATTGGGTGTCTGCATTGACAGCAGGTTCGGGTGTCGATTTATCGGCATTCCTGATCTGGTATAACCAGCCGGGTACACCAAAACTGCAAGCGCAAGGCGAGTATGATGCTACGAATCAAATCTATCGTTTAAGCTTTAAACAAAGTTTAAAATCGAATGTAAAATATCCAAATTTAAAAGCTGTACCCATCCCAGTAGCTTTGGCACTGTTTAATGCAGAAACAGGTGAGCAATATACTTTGCAATCTGAAGCACTGTTTGAAAATGGTGTTAAAGATGGCGTGTATCTGTTTGATACAGACACGGCAAGCATTCAGTTTACTGGTGTAACGGCAAAACCGGTGGTGTCATTGCTGCGTAATTTCTCTGCACCGGTCAATCTTGAATTCAATTATTCAGATGAAGAACTTGCTTTCTTGATGCAATATGAAACCAATGGTTTTAACCAGTGGCAAGCCACTCAAACCTTGCTGGAACGTATTTTATTAAATGGCCATGATGCAGATATTTATATTCAAGCCATGAAAAATACCTTGCCGGAAGTCATTGAAAAAGATCCATTATTGGCCTCACGTTTGTTTGATGTGCCGACCGAAGGGTATCTGGGTAGCCGTATAGATACAGATTATCAGCCTGCCAAAATCCAGAAACAGCGTAATGCCTTGCTAGATACCTTGGCACGTGAATTTGGCTCATTCTGTAAAGAGACCTATCTGGAATTAGATCCAGATATGCAAAGTGAATTTTCTCAAGCGATGGGTGTTCGTGCACTCAGAAACATCATGCTCAGCATGATCGCACGCCAAGGGGATGTATCTGCCTTTGATCTGGCTTATGAGCAATATCATACCGGTAACATGTCTGAACGTTTGGGTGCGCTCAAAGTTCTGGTCTGGAATGATGCACCACAAGCCAAGGAAGTTTTGGCGGACTTCTATAGCCGTTTTGAAGATGAAGCCCTGTCTTTAGATCAATGGTTTATGGTTCAAGCAGCGCATCCAAAAGCCAATGCAGAAACCATCAAATATTTAACCTCTCATCCTGATTATGATTTGGGTAATCCTAACCGGATCCGTTCGGTGAGTGGTGGTTTAAATGCCAATCCGGTCAATACCTGGAGTTTTGGTGTTCAGCACTATATCGATCTGGCTAAATATCTGGATGAGAAAAACCCGATTGTGGGTTCACGCTTACTGCAAGTACTTTCGCGCTGGTACACTTTGGCAGAGCCACAACGTACAGAAGTAAAAACTGCACTTGAGGCTTTAAAACCACAAGTGAAATCTAAAAATGTGGTCGAAACTTTAAACAGTATGTTGAACGTCTAACTCAGACAGACTGAATAAGTCGCAAAAGCCTTTTTCTGCTAAAGTCAGGAAAAGGCTTTTTTATATTTCAATCATTTTACTGATTATAAATTATGCTTATGTTTGGCTGAATTTCACTTCATTCTGCCATGTTAAGACTTAATTCCTATGAATTAATCGCTTTAAAAGCGTCGAATTAATCACATTTTAGGGGTAATATAGGCATATAAAAGCTCATCATAGGATGAGCTTTTGTCATTTAACAGACTGTGATTGCATTAGCCTGTGATTTTACTAAGTAGACTGGAGATTGGTTTTGTTAGTTAAAATTGAAGATGGTTTTTACCTAAATACTCAGCATATTATTGCAATTCGGGTTTCGAAAAATGCCACTGATGGTAATTTTGTTGTGGCGATTGAATATACGCCCAATAATATTCAATCCATGGGAAGCTATGAGAAAGCTTTTAACAGCAAACTTGAAGCGGAAATTTTCCTGCAAACCTTACATCAGCATATTTCTAAAGTATAAACAGGTGTTCAGGCCAAGATAAAATGTTCAGCCAGGATGGTTTTGGCTTCGCAGGGCTAAGAGATATTTCCCGTGCCTGGGATCAAGTGCGTGATTGGCATGATGAACAGATGGCCGATATCTGTATATAAAAAAAGTCCCTGTACTACAGGGACTTTTTTTTGCTTAGACTTTCATAATCAATACGGGAATTGGAGACTGGGTCAAGACTTCTTGTGCCACACTGCCTAACATCAATTTTTTAAATCCGGTACGACCATGAGAGCCCATAATAATTAAATCAGCGCCCACTTCATCAGCTATTTGCATAATACCTTCAGCAGGTGATACCCCGCGAACAATTTTGGTGTCTACGGCAATTCCATCACGAATGAAAGATTGTTTGATTTCCGCCAAGCGCAACTGCGCATTTTTTTCAGCTTCAATAAAGTAATCGGTAATTGCAGGTGCGACCTTATAAAAATCTACACCGACAAAGGGATCAACAGCAATTACGCTGGTAATGGTGACTTGGCAATTTAAAGGTTTGGCCAAGGCTAATGCTTGTTCAACAGCTGCATAAGAAATAGGGGATTCATCTACTGGAACCAAAATATGTTTATAAGACATGAAATTTCCTTATGAATATTGCTGAATGGATAAGAGTTATGATGATTTATAGCCAGTTATGATGACCATCTGGTGAAACGCCGGAATCGATAAAATGAGCCTTGCATTGATTGAAAGGCTCATTTTTTGAAATACTTATTCTTTTACCACTAAAACAGGAAGCAGGGTGCCTTTTAAAACATCCTGAGCAAAGCTGCCCAGTAAGAATTTTTGAAAACCTTTACGCCCATGAGAACCCATCACAATCAGGTCGGTTTTCAATTTTTCCGCAGTTTCAATAATACCTTCTTCGGAGATATTGCCTTTAATGATTTGAGGCGTTGCAATGACCCCATTCTCAGCAGCAATCGCTTTGGCTTTTTCTAATGCCTTTTCGGCATTGGCATAAGCCTCAACAAAATATTCTTTCATGATTGGAGATGGGTAATAGAAATCTGCTTCAGAAAATGGATCTTCAGTGACCAGGCTGATCAATGTTAATTGGCTAGAAAATGCCTTAGCAATTTGAGCTGCATTTTTAACTGCAGAGAAAGAAATTTCTGAGCCGTCAACTGGGACTAGAATATTTTGATAAGACATAAGAATGATTCCTTAGCGTTTATTGTGTAGCTATTGTTTATACATAGCACATTGTGTTGAATTGATCAATTTAGTCTGTGGAAATTGTTTTAAAATTCATTAAATTATATACAAATCATAAATATAAGTGTATTCAATTTTGTATTGAAAAATCGAGTGTAAAGCTCAATATTCGAGCCAGTATTTCTAAATGTTTAAACCGCGATTAAAATGCGTAAAATATGATTACTCCTCTCAAAATTGTGGAGAGTAAGTTAATAGGTCAAATGTGTATTCAAAATTTTTTAGTCTAAGCTTATGTTTAATTGCCGCACTGTCTAGTAGTGGTTGCCAGAATGTGCAAAGTAGCAGCAAGGCTATTGCCGGCGTATTTAATGCCTCGACTAATATTCAAAAAAAGTTTATAGATCGGCATGCTCCAGAAGTGTTAGTTCAAACCAACATTGCCTATTTTCAAAATCCGGCGCTGCATCTGGATATTTACCAACCTTCTGATATTGTAGCGTTGGGAATGCGGCCGACTGTAGTGTGGATTCATGGTGGTGGCTGGATTTCAGGCTCTAAAGAGCACGCTCGTGGCTACTTTAAACGTTTGGCTGATCAAGGCTATAACGTGGTTTCAGTCGAATACCAATTTGCTCCGCAAACGATTTATCCTGAGCAGCTGCTGCAAATTAATCAGGCGCTCAAATTCATTAGTGATCATGCTGATGCTTATCATATTAATCCCCAACACATGTATCTGGCGGGCGACTCTGCAGGGGCCAATCTAGTCAGTCATTATGCAGCTTTAATCAGTAATCCAGATTTTGCCCGGCAGTCTGCTATTAAGCCGTTAATCCAACGTGAACAGATTAAAGGTTTGATCCTGCATTGTGGTATTTATGACCTGAATGCCTTTATTCATACTGCTCCGGATGAAGTGAAACTCATCGAATGGGGTGTATTTAATCTGGTTCAGGCTTATACCGGAAATAAAAAAGATGATGCCGAGTTTTTAAAAACGATTTCTCCCATTCAATATTTAACAGCGAGTTACCCGCCGGTATTTATTAGTGGAGGCAATAAAGACTTTTTAACTCAGACCCAATCGGTACCTTTTGTAAATGCTTTGCATCGCCAGAAAATACCGGTAACCGAAGTATTTTATCCTGAATCTAAAGAGTTTCTCGTTCATGAGTATCAGTTTATGATGAGTAAAAAAGCCAGCCAACTGACATTTCAGCAAACCATTCAATTTATTCAAAAATATAGTCCTGAAAGGTTTTAGAAAGACTTAGAAAATGAAAATAGGCTTGCAGAAAAAATTCTAAAAACATAACATACCTACCGTTAGGTATGTTTTTGGATTTAAGAGATGAATTCGATATTATTTGCTTATGGGCTGCTGGCATGTGCCATTATTTCTGAAGTCATTGGTTCAACATTTCTGGTGAAGTCTGAAGGTTTTACCAAATTATTGCCTTCGCTGGTGGTCGTGGTTTTATTTTCATTGGCTTTTTATTTATTGTCACAGGTGATTAAAGTCATTCCACTGGGTATTGCTTATGCAATTTGGGCTGGGGTGGGGATTGTGCTCACCGCATTAATTGGCTACTTTATCTTTCGCCAAAGTTTAGATCTGCCTGCCATGCTTGGGATCGCCTTGATTGTTTCAGGTGTCGTGGTGATTAATCTTTTTTCTAATTCTACGGGACATTCGTGAATGCTCGACAATCCACATCAGCGTAAAAAAGAACCCCAAGTTATCCGTCAGGCAATTCTGCAACATGCGATTGCTTTGGCAGCAGAAAAAGGAGTAAACGGGGTGTCTATACAGGCCGTTGCGGATCTGGTTGGCATCACCAAAGGCGGCGTGTTTCATCATTTTCCCAGTAAGCAAAAATTACTTGAGTCGATGGTGGTCTCGCTTTTGCAACAATTGGATGTGGTGATTGATCAGCTTATCGCTCAAGATGATCAACCCTATGGCAGTTTTACCCGTGCTTATATTGAAGTGACATTGGAAAAACAGGTCTTGGGTTTGGAGCATTCTTGGTCTGCCATTTCTATGACCATGCTCACAGATAAAACCTTTAATGAATATTGGATTCAATGGCTGAATGAACGTCTAATTAAGCATCATCAGACCGAGTCAGATATTGAACTGAAAATTTTACGTTACGCGGCAGATGGCATTTGGCTAACTGCATTCACTGAAGTGGAAGATGAAGCTGAAACGCAGCGACTTAAAGCAGAGTTAATCGCCCGAAGTTATCGGGCGAAGCTGGATTAAGATTTATTTTTAAACTTGAAAATGAAGTGAACAACAAGTCCAAATAATAGTCCCCAAAAAGCTGAACCAATACCGAAAAACTGAATACCGGAAGCACTAAATAAAAAGGTCAGTAGGGCAGCTTCTCGTTCAGCAGCCTGATGAAAGGCTAGCGCGATGTTATGACCAATGGTGCCTAACAGCGCAATACCCGCCAAAGCAGTAATAAATACGCCAGGGAAAGACATTAAAATACTGGTTAGTGTCGCGGCAAACAAACCCATCAAGATATAAAAGAAGCCGCAGCTTATACCGGCAATATAACGCTTTTTAGTGTCAGGATGTGCCTGATCATCCAGGCTAATTGCAGCACTGATTGCGGCAATATTTACGGAAAAACATCCAAACGGTGCCAAAATACTTTGCGCCGTACCTGTCCAGCCAATCAGCTGGTTCACATTTGGTTCATAACCATAGCTTTTGATCATGGCAAGACCGGGCAAATATTGGGATGCCATGTTAATGACAAACAATGGGAGAGCCAAACCGAAAATGGCCGACCAGCTAAATTCAGGCGCCATCCATACTGGTTGAGCCAGACTGAACTGAATGGTTGAGGCATGAAACTGTAAAAACAGAGGACACAGTGCAACGCCGACAATCACAGTGATGACAATGCTATAACGTGGAGACAGTCGTTTAGACAGAATATAGACAGCCAATAATGACAGGATAAACTCCCAGTCATTTTGCATGCTGGCAAACAGTGCAATACCAAATTTCAGCAACACACCTGCGAGCATGGCACTGGTTAAACCTTGCGGAATATAAGTTAAAACTTTCTGAAAAATACCGGAAAAACCTAAAATCGCTGTCAGCAATCCACAAACTAAAAATGCCCCAATCGCCTCATAGAGACTATAACCATTGGCTGTGGCCAGAATTAAGGCCAGCCCTGCGGTTGACCATGAGGTCGCAACTGGATATTTAAACTTCCAAGACAGGATTAAACCGCTTAAACCAATGCCCAAACCCAGTGCCCAGAACCAGGAGGTGATTTGTGCTGTAGAAGCCCCCAAAAGCTGAGCAGATTGAATCACCAATACAGAGGAAACACTGATACCGACAAGGAAAGTAATAAATCCTGCAAATACAGCAGGAATGGAAAAGTCTTGGAGAAATTTTTGCATAAATCCTTTGCAATAGTGATCTTATAATAGTGGAAAAGCGTACTAATCATACGCTTTTCATTTTCAAGCGGAAAGACATCATTGCTCTAATTTATAGGCTATTGATAAGTTTAATTTGCTTTGACGCACCCAAAAACTACAAGGTGGAAGTCGCAAGTTTAAGTCCAAAACCACAAAATAACAGACCCACAGCCGCTACACATGAGGCTGTCACTTTATAACGGGCAGTAAAATAAGACGCCAGTTTTACACCAGAAAAAATTAGAACGGTTAAATAACTCATGCTAATAATCTGTAACACCACTGCAAGTGCAGTAAAGGTAATTGCCGGATAGGGATAAGCTGGATCGACAAACTGCACAAAAAAGGACAAATAAAACAAAATGGCTTTGGGGTTTAAAATACTAATGGTTAATGCGGTTTTAAACGGATGCAACTGTTCAATATTTTTTTCTATTGTGGTTATTTGAGCACTTGAAGGCAGGGCATTCCAGCTGTGATAGGCCGCTATCAGTAATTTTATACCTAAATAACTTAAGTAAATTGCACCAATAATTTTCAGTAAGGTAAACAACCAGAGAAAAGCATGCAGTAATGAGGCTGCACCCAATGCCGTCAGTAGAATTAAAATCAGGTCGCCGGTATAGACACCGAAAGCACTTTTATAACCGGCTTTTATCCCAAAGCGCGAAGCGATGGACATCACATAGAGTGAATTTGGACCGGGTAATAATACGATTAAGGTGGTACCAATAATATAGGTGCTGAGATCGGTTATGCCGAACAAAATAAACTCTCAAATCATAAAAAAGCCGACCTGTTCACTATAACAAAATCGGCTTTTTTTATGGGGGAGATTTGAGTCAATTAAGCTTTAATTTCAGCATCTAAGCCAAAAGACTGGCGCAATAAAGTACTTAACTGGTCACGTGCTTTAATAAATCCGTCAATTCCGCTTTGTAAAAGCTGCGAAGCCATTAAGTCGTGTTCAATCTGAGCTTTAAAGGCTTCTTTAGTTAAAGGCTCGACCTGATGCTGACAATGTGCTTGAGCATGGTTGTTTGAAAGCTGAGCGACCACTTCACGCTGATCCTGTTCCAGTTCTGCCAAAAGGTTTGGAGAAACGGTGAGCAGGTCACAACCAGCCAGCCCAAGGACCTGATCGATACTGCGGAAACTTGCGCCCATTATTTCTGTTTTGATGCAGTTCTGTTTGTAGAAATGATAAATCTGTTTGACCGAAAGTACACCCGGATCTTTATCAATAGGATAATGATCGACATTTTCTGCTTTTTTGAACCAGTCAAGAATACGGCCGACAAATGGTGAAATGAGGGTGACGTTGGCATCAGCACAGGCTTGAGCCTGATGCAAGCCGAAGAGCAGGGTCAAGTTACAATGAATACCTTCCGCTTCTAATACTTTAGCTGCCTGAATGCCTTCCCAGGTGGAAGCAATTTTAATCAGGATACGGTTCTGATCGATACCATAAGTCTTATATAAATCCAGTAATTCTTTGGCTTTGGCAATAGTGGCTTCAGTATCATAAGAAAGTGCTGCATCCACTTCGGTGGAAACTCGTCCTTGAATCAGTTTTAAAATTTCCACACCAAACTTGACCGTGAGTATATCGATGGTACGTTCAACCAGAAGATCACCGCTATAGCCTTCTGATTTTGCCTGTTCAAAGGCAGCTTCAATTAGTTCCTTATTTTCAGGCTGATTCGCTGCAGCTGTAATCAGTGAAGGATTGGTTGTTGCATCAAGAGGGCGAAATTTTTCGATTGCGGAAAAGTCGCTACTGTCGGCAACAATGGTAGTAAGGTTTTTTAATTGATTTAAGGCTGATTGAGTCATTGTCGTCTAGTTCTTAAAGTTATTTCCCGTTTATTTGTTATATCACAATCTGCTTTTATCCAAAGTAAAAAGCGCGTATAAGCCCTGTCTATTTTGTGTTTTTTCTCGAATTTCGGATGTGATTAATCAAAAAATGAGCAGCTGCCCCCAGTTGGCTCTCACGACTCCAGACCAGATCGACAAAATATTCAAATTTAGGACTGAAATCCAGAAAGTTAAGTATTTTAAGTTGTTGTTGAATATGAGGATTCTGATTCAACATTTCTAAAGGTAAAACACCCCATCCCAGGCCTTGCTGGATCATGGCACAGGCCGATAAATGGTTATCTGTGCGCCAGTAGGTTTTTGAAAACAGCAATTCTGGCTTGATGCTGCGGTCACGACTTGCCACCACAATTTGCCGGCTTTGCAGAATTTGCTCATAGCTCACCTGCTCAAATGTGGCTAATGGGGAGTTGATCGCTGCAACAGGCACCAGTGCCTCACGTTTAAGTTCAACAAACTGTTCACGTGCTTCCAGCTGTTCCCTTTCAAACATAAGTGCCAATTGCGCCGTCTGGTTGAGCAGCATTTTTAATGCATCTTCCTGCGGAGCTGAAAAAATGTTGATTTGCAGTTCAGGAAACTGTTTTTCCAGCAATGAAATATAGTCAATCCACTTGGTGTGCAGCAGTTCAGAGACCACCACAATATTTAAAGCAGATTCCAGACCTTGACTCAGGGCAAAAGCCTGCTGTTTCCACTGGTTGATTTCAATAAGTAACTGTGCGGTTTTTTCGTATAGCGTCAGGGCTTGAGGAGTAGGTACTGGCTCACGGCCAACACGGGTGAATAGCGATAAATTGAGATCAATTTCCAGATTGGCAATCGACATGCTGACTGACGAAGGAACCTTACCCAGCTTTCTAGCTGCAGCAGAAAATGAGCCGCTTTCAATCACGGTTTTAAAAATGATCAGTTGTTCTTGGTTAATATTCATCTATCAAAACTTTTGAAAGAATCTAATTCGATTAATCAATATTATCAAAATAAAATACCTTCATCCAAGTGAAAGAGTTTTAAAATGTTGATTTCCAAAAGAAGGATGATTCATGCATTGAGCTATGAGACGATCCTGCTGGTGATCATTGCGATTGCGTTAAGCTTTATTTTTGATATGCCTATGCAAGTGACGGGTACGCTAGGTATTGCCATGGCCGTGACTTCAGTGATTTGGAATATGACTTTCAATCATTTTTTTGAAAAGTTTGAAGCCAAACGCAAACTGAAAAGAACGGTCGGTGTGCGTATTTTACATGCGATTGGTTTTGAAGGTGGCTTGATGCTGGCAACCATTCCCATGGTGGCTTATGCACTGGAAATGCCAATCTGGCAGGCCATTTTGACTGATCTCGGCATGACCCTGTGTATTCTGGTGTACACCTTTATTTTCCAATGGTGTTATGACCATATTGAAGCTTCGATGGGTTATCAACCTGAATATCGTCAAAGTTAATGCGATTAACTCAATAAATAAAAAAGCCAAACTAAGTTATGGCTTTTTTATTTCATTTTGCGACCCTGCAATGCATTAAACAGCATCAGGGTCAAAAAGATGATCAGTGAATATTGCAAGAAGGAAAAAATTAAACTGAGATATTTAGGCGCATGATAGAGCAGATAAGCCATTAAATAGCCTTTACTATTCCGGGCTGGTAAATCATTTGAGATAAAAAACCAATTTAGGTTTAAGAACAGCACGATGAAAATAAAAAAGATAATCCAGAGTGGCTTATACATACTTTGTTGCTTAGGTGGGAGCGCACGAATGTGTTGTTTTAATTGTTGCTTGGTTGCAGCATCTAGACCAATAAAAAAGTAACTATAGGCAATAATTAAACTGGTGATCCAGGTACACAAAGCAAAGAAATCATTCAAGATTTTATGCGCTGTTGAAATGGTAGAAGCTTGGGTGGTAGGTAAAATACCGTAAAAAGAAAACTCAAAAGAAATCAGGATAAAGGCAATAATCAAGGGAACAATCAAAAAGTAATAGCATGGGGCAACGTTAGATAAAGAATCGAAGAAGAAAGCTGGCTTTTTATTATGCATGGCTGGTTAGAAACTATTTAAAGTGTCTGTTATTTTAGGATTTTTATTCAATTTTTAAAATATGAAATAAAAAATACCGCTTGCATAAACAAACGGTATTTTCATCGATCTGGTAAAGCAGCAAGATTATTTTTCAATAATTACTGTTACACCTTGACCACCAGCAGCACAGATCGAAACCAGAATACGACCTGAACCTTTCTGGTTAAGCAACTTGGCAGCAGTAGCGATCAGACGACCGCCAGTTGCTGCAAATGGGTGACCTGCTGCAAGTGATGAACCTTTAACGTTCAATTTGCTACGGTCAATTGAACCCAATGGAGCATCTAAGCCTAAACGCTCTTTACAGAATTTAGGATCTTCCCAAGCTTTCAATGTAGAAAGAACTTGTGATGCGAATGCTTCATGGATTTCATAGTAGTCAAAATCTTGAAGAGTAATACCAGCACGTTCAAGCATACGTGGAACGGCATAAGCAGGTGCCATCAACAAGCCTTCTTTTTTCTCTACAAAATCTACTGCAGCAGTTTCCTGGAAAGTCAGGTAAGCCAGAACTTCGTGGCCATTGGCTTTAGCCCACTCTTCAGAAGCTAAGAGTACACATGATGCACCATCAGTTAGCGGTGTAGAGTTACCCGCAGTCATGGTACGTGCATCGCCTTTACCAAATGCTGGTTTAAGTTTTGCAAGTTTTTCTGCAGAAGAATCTGCACGTAAGTTGTTGTCACGCTCTAAACCAAGGAATGGCGTGATCAGGTCATCGAAGAAACCTTCTTCGTATGCAGCCGCCATTTTTTGGTGAGATGACGCTGCAAGTTCGTCCTGTGCTTCACGAGAAATACCCCATTCAAGTGCAGTAATCGCCTGATGGTCACCCATAGAAAGACCGGTACGTGGCTCACCGTTTTTAGGGGCATCCATCAAGTCTTTAATATTAATTTTGGTTAATGCTTTTAAACGGTCTTTCGCGGTTTTCGCAATGTTCAGTTCAAGCAATGCCTTACGTAAGCCATCACCGAAAGAGATTGGCGCATCAGATGTGGTATCTACACCACCTGCAATACCCACTTCAATTTGACCCAGTGCAATTTTGTTGGCAATCAGGAATGCTGCTTGTAAACCGGTACCACAGGCCTGCTGAATATCGTAAGCAGGTGTTTCTGGAGCAAGTTCAGTATTTAACACGCACTCACGGGTCATGTTAAAGTCACGGCTGTGTTTTAAAACTGCACCGGCAACCACTTCGCCTAAACGTTGGCCTTGTAAATTGAAACGCTCAACCAGACCATTTAATGCTGCAGTAAACATATCGCTGTTAGACGCAGTAAAGTAAGCACCGTTAGAACGGGCAAAAGGAATGCGGTTACCACCGATAATAGCAACGCGGCGAACTGTGTTTTGGCTCATGGTTTTATCCTGTTGAACAGACGTTTGAGTTGTAGATTCAGGTTTTGTTGTAGCTGAAGCAGTAGTTTTACTACGTGGTGATGTGGAACGAGTGCGAGTCGTTTTCGTCGTAGTATTTGCAGGCGTGGTTGCCGCGCCAGAAGTTTTACTTGTACGAGAAGTACTTTTTGATGGTTTTGACACAGTTTCCATAGCAGAATTTTCGACTGCCGGATTTTCTTGAGTTGTTTTGCTCATCAGGCTTTTCCAAGCATTTTACAGTATTCTTGAGCAGTACATTAACACAATCTAAAAACAGCTGAATTGACTAAAATGACATTAGGCAAAGCATTCAGGTCAAGACATCCATGGTTTAACTCAAGTATGATTCTATGGAAACTGATGGATGTATTGAAATATAAGTGCCTGACATCATATTGAAGTTAAAAGGATATGTTCAAAACCATCAAAAATTAATTTGTAAGAGAGATAATAAACATGACTGATCAATACCAAACCTTTGCAAAATCTCCTATTGGTAAATTTGTCATCAAAAATTTGGGTTTGCCGTCCCCAATTTCTTTAGAGCGTTTTGAGTCAGCAACCCCAGTGGTGAAAGGGGCTGTGTTATTTGGTGCTGCACCAGCAAGTACATTATCGGGTGCAATTGCACAGGTTTTAGCTAATATTCATGCCAATAGCTACGCAGGCAACAACTCCGAATTACAGCAAGCTGCTGCAAAAACAGGTTTAAATCTGGGCGCTTTTCACCCGGGCGATAAAGAGTCTAAATTTAAAGTGGTCATTTTTGATGCTTCAGGTATTCAAAACTCAGAACAGCTGAAAGAACTTTATAATTTCTTTAACCCGATTGCGCGCCAAATTCAGACCTCAGGCCGTGTCGTCGTTGTCGGTATTACCCCTGAAACTGCAAAAACGGTAAAACAGGCCATTGCTCAACGTGCGCTTGAAGGTTTTGTGAAATCTGTGGGTAAAGAATTCAAGAAAGGTATTGCAGCACAACTTGTATATGTAGATGAAGGTGCAGAAGCCAACCTTGAATCTACAGTGCGTTTTGCATTATCTCCGCGTTCTGCTTATGTGTCTGGTCAAGTCATCCGCGTTTCTAAGGCAGATGTGGTAGATGTAGACTGGGCTAAACCACTTGCTGGCAAAACTGCCGTGGTAACAGGTGCAAGCCGTGGTATTGGCGAAGCGATTGCTCACGTACTTTCACGTGATGGTGCGCATGTAATTTGTCTGGACGTTCCACAACAGCAAGCTGATCTGGACCGTGTTGCGGGAGAGATCGGTGGTTCAACCTTAGCGATTGATATCACTGCTGCGGATGCTGGTGAGAAAATCAAGGCTGCTGCAGCTGCGCAAGGCGGTCTGGATATTATTGTGCATAACGCAGGGATTACCCGTGACAAAACTTTGGCCAATATGAAGCCTGAGCTTTGGGATTTGGTGATCAACATTAACTTGTCTGCAATTGAACGTGTGAATGATTACTTGCTCGAAAATGATGGCTTCAATGCCAATGGCCGTATTGTTTGCGTATCGTCAATTTCAGGTATTGCGGGTAACTTGGGTCAAACCAACTATGCCGCTTCTAAAGCAGGTGTGATTGGTGTAGTGAAATTCACAGCACCAGTTTTGAAAAATGGCATCACCATTAATGCTGTTGCACCGGGCTTCATTGAAACTCAAATGACAGCTGCAATTCCATTTGCCATCCGTGAAGCGGGTCGTCGCATGAACTCTATGAGTCAGGGCGGTTTACCTGTAGACGTTGCTGAAACGATTGCAATGTTTGCATCAACTGCATCTACAGGTTTAAATGGCAATGTGATTCGTGTGTGTGGTCAAAGCTTGTTAGGGGCTTAAGTAATTCTCTTAAAAAAGTTCCCTCTCCTTTAAGGAGAGGGTTAGGGAGAGGTAAAATTCTTTTAATTTTACATTGGCAGAAGTCTTACCCTCATCCCAACCTTCTCTTGCGCCATATATGGCACAAGAGAAGGAGCTTTCAATACAAATTGAAATAATAAAACTTCCAAAGGTTCAGTATGAATACTCGCCATTTTAGTCAACTTCCAAAACCTTATTTAGCTTATCCTAAAGTGATTCAAGGCTTGATTTTTAAAAAGCCGAAGGGTGAAAAAGTGCTGCCGCAAGTTGAATATGTGGTGGATTCATTCAAGGTCGATCAAAAGCATCTTAAAGCTTACAATGAAGTGTGCGGCTTCAAAAATAATGGTTATATTCCTGCCATTTATTTAGCGGTGCTGTCGCAAAGCCTGCAGATGCACATGATGACCACAGAGGCTTTCCCATTTGCAATTTTGGGTCTGGTGCATATTCGCAACCAGATTAAACAAAGCCGCAAAGTGGGTACCAATGAACAGTTAACTTTGTCTTGCAAGTTTGGTGAGTTGCAACCGCATGACAAGGGCGTGCAATTTGAGTTTATTACCATGGCGAAAGTCGGCAATGAAGTGGTGATGGAAGGGACAACTACCTATTTAGCCCGCCAAAAAACCGATACTAAAGCTGCGCCTAAACTAGTAGAAAACAAAACACCTGCTTATGAATTGAATGCAGAATGGAATGTGTCTGAAAATACCGGTCGTCGTTATGCTTTAACGTCTGGTGACTTTAACCTGATTCATATCCATGCCATTACGGCAAAAGCATTCGGTTTTAAACAGGCGATTGCGCATGGCATGTGGAGTAAGGCGAGAGCTCTTGCCAGCTTAACTTTACCGGATGCTTATGAAGCTGATGTCTGGTTTAAGCTCCCGATGTATCTCCCTTCAAAAGTGGAGTTCTTAACCGCTCAGGAAGGTAAAGATACCGAGTTTGTCATTCGAAGCAGTAAAAACAAAAAGCCGCATGTCGCGGGAAGTGTGAAAGCACTTTAAGACCAAAGCCTAAGTCACTGTTGATTTAGGCTTTTTTGTTTTAAGCTCATGGAAAATAGAGTTCTAGGGATGGAATGATGCAGCAACTAAAAGATTATCTTTTTGCCAATACTGCAAATTATCAAGGTCATGTCGATGAACGGTTTCTGGACCTTGCCAGACAGTTCAGTCGCATGCAGGATGCACGGACAGATTTAGGTGGCGCTGCCTTGGTGGTGTATTTTCAGGGACGTAAAGTTGTTGATATCTGGACAGGGAAAAAGTCTGAAACTGAAAGCTGGCAAGCAGATACCTTGTCGGTTTGCTATTCCACAGGCAAAGGGGTTTTATCTACCTTAGCGCATATTTTAGTGAGTGAAGGTTTTTTAGATTACAATATCCCCGTTGCACAGTATTGGCCTGAATTTGCGCAACAGGGTAAAGACAAAATTACCTTAAGGCATATGCTGAGTCATCAAAGTGGCCTATATGATATTCGTAATCAAATTGCCGATGCCTCGGAAATGGCTGACTGGCAGCATATGCTGGATGTTATTGCCAAAGCTAAACCGCGTTTTGAGATAGCTACAGATGCAGCTTATCAGCCCTTAACGTTTGGCTGGCAAGTGGGTGGGGTATTGGAAAAAGCTACAGGACAGTCATTAACGGCATTAATGCAACAATACCTGCTGCAACCTTTAGCCCTTAAAGATGCTTATTTGGGTGTGCCTCAAGATCAATTACCGCAAATTGCCCGTTTGCTGCCCAAGAAACAGCGTGAAGATTCTATTGCATCAGCCTCATCAGCGCATCATAAAAAAACTACGCAGCAGAAAGCACGCAAGGCATCTCCCTTAGATAAGCTGTTGGAACTTTCTGGACAAAACCCACAAGATTTTCAGGATGCCATGATTCCCAAAGGTATGAAAAATTTTAGCTTTTTTAGTGATGAAGGTTTGCAAGCGATTATCCCTGCTGCCAATGGAGTGTTTAGTGCAAACAGTCTGGCCAGAATTTATGCCATGCTTGCCAATGGTGGTGAGTGGCAAGGGCAGCAGTTGATACGCCCTGAAATCTTTAAGCAATTAAGCCAAATTCAGTATACCCGACGTGACCGGATTATGCCGTTGCCCATGCATTGGCGTTTGGGTTATCACCGGATTTTAACTTTAGGAAAATCATCCTCAGGTTTTGGCCATATGGGCTTTAATGGCTCTGGCGCATGGTGTGACCCTGAACGTGGTTTAAGTTTTGCCTATACCCATAATTTTGCCACCACTTCCATCACTGGCGATTACCGGCTTTGGGGCTTAACTCAGGAAACGCTACGCTGTGCTGATCAGGTCTTGGCGGGACATAAAGGCTGGTTTTAATTTGCAACATTTTGCGTGAGAAATTAACGGAAAAATGTGCTATTTTGCCTGCGATTTTAGCTGCTGTTGATGTTTTATGAAAAATGTGGTGTTGATTCCTTTGCTGGCAAGTGCTGCTTTATTGGGATGTCAGGATGCCAATCATTCGAATACTGCTCAGGCACAATCGGCAGCTCAATCAAAAGTTGCACCCTGGATCGGTCAATATGAGGGTACAACGCCGTGCATGGGCTGTTTATCCCGTTGCGAAGATTGTCCGGGCATGGCAGTCACTTTAGCCCTGCATGAAGATCAAACTTATACCTTAACCCGTGAAAGTTTAAGTGGTCATAATGAAATAGAAACCTTGCAGGGTAAGCTACGTTTTATGGATGATGCCAAGCAAAAAATTGAGCTGGTGAATGTGGCAACGCGTAATTTGCTCTATGTGGATTTGGAAAAGCAGTTGCTTGAAATTCGTGAAGACCAAAGCGGTAAAAGCTACCAGATGCAAAGTGATTTTCTTTTGGGAAAATTAATTTAATTTTTTTACTTATTGAAATATTAAAGATCCTTAGATATTTTGAAAAATAACGAATAAGTTCACAAGAATATGAAATTAAAGGAATCTAGTTTAACAGATTTTATTGCTGCTATTTCAGCAGTAGCTCTTGTTGTTACCATGGCTTCACAAACTTATTTTTACTATAGGTTAGATGCACTTTGGCTATTATCAATATTACCTCCATCTGTATTTTTTCTTGAAGTTATGAGAGTATTAGCACTTACAGTAATTTTAATTGCAGGAGCATTGGGGGCAGAAACAATTTATAAGTTTGTCATAAAAATTTGTATTAGAAAGAGAAAAATAATCTATAAAAACAATGAAAAAGAAATAAAGATTCTACTAGATAAAAAAAGGAAGTCCTTTGTTCTTGGCTATACAATTTTTTCCATACTCTTACTTTATTTTATATTGATAGGTCTTAGAAAATTCGGTTTTCTAATTACATCACAAGTAATGTTTTGGACAGCTTTTACTTGGGGATCACTTTTGAAAACTGTAGCTAGCAGAGAATTAGATAATGTATCCAGAAGAATTAGTCTTATTTTTGTTCTTATATGTGCAACAGCTTTAAATGCAGAAATTAAAATTGCTTATATAAATAATGCTCCTGTTATTCTTATAAAAGGGGAAAATGAAGTGAAAAGTGAATTAAAATTACTAGATATGTATCAGGATAAAGTAATAGTTTTTTATCGAAATAATTCTAAATATGAATTTAATGTTTTGCAAAGTGATCAAATCGAAAAGATTGTTGGATCTGCTTCTGTAAATTAATCCTATCCATTCACTCTTAGCTAAAAAAACAGTATGCTTAGACCTGTAAAAAGGAGCATACATGTATCAAGTACTTGCACGAAAATACCGTCCACGTAATTTTAATGAATTGGTGGGACAAAACCATGTGTCACGCGCACTGACGAGTGCCTTGGAACGTGGTCGGTTACATCATGCGTATTTGTTTACCGGGACTCGCGGGGTAGGTAAAACCACCATTGCACGTATTTTGGCGAAATGCCTCAACTGCGAAACTGGCGTTACATCAACACCTTGTGAAGTATGTCCAACCTGTAAGGCAGTCAATGAAGGCCGTTTTATCGACCTGATTGAAATTGATGCTGCATCACGTACTAAAGTTGAAGATACACGTGAATTGTTAGATAATGTTCCCTATGCACCCACACAAGGCCGGTTTAAGGTTTACCTGATCGATGAAGTGCATATGCTGTCTACGCATTCATTCAATGCCTTACTGAAAACATTAGAAGAACCACCAGAACATGTAAAATTCCTTTTTGCTACTACAGATCCGCAAAAGCTACCCATTACCGTCATTTCGCGCTGCTTGCAATTCACTTTACGTCCGCTTGCTGTAGATGAAATTACTACACATTTGACGGATATTCTGCAAAAAGAACAGATTCAGGCAGAACAGGATGCCATCTGGCAAATTGCCGAATCTGCTCAGGGTTCATTGCGTGACGCATTGTCATTAACCGATCAGGCGATTGCGTATGGTCAGGGTGAAATTCAGCATCAAGATGTTAAAGAGATGTTGGGTCTGATTGATCGTACCATCATTTATGATTTGATTCTGGCGATTCATCAGAACCAGAAAGCCCGTGTCAGTGAATTACTCATGCAATTCCGCCAGCAGGCTCTGGATGTATCTCTGGTTCTGGATCAGTTGATTTCGACCCTGCATGAACTGGCATTGTTGCAGTATCTGCCTGAACTGAGCTTGAAATATAGTGCTGAAATCAATCAAAAGATTATGCAGTTGTCTCAACGCATTTCAGCCCAAGATTTACAATTGTATTATCAGGTGGCGTGTAAAGGACGTGCTGACCTGCAACTGGCGGTCACTCAAGAGCAGGGTTTTGAAATGTGCGTGTTACGCTTGTTGGCGTTCCGTCCATTGCAGCCCAATGAAATTCCTGTATCACAAGCACCAGTCGTTACACAGGACGTTCATCCAGTCGTACAACAGCCGGTTGATTCGGAGATTTCACAGCAGCAATCATCGCAAAAGGTAGCTGTAGAGCCGATCACATCTGTTGAATCAGCAGCTGTATATGATGATTTCGATGATGGTCAGTATGATGATGACCCATTTAATGAGATTGCAACTCAATCTGTTTCTGTGGATGAACCGAGTTCTGATGACTTCTTAGATGCAGAACCAGAAACTGAATTTACTGAACCTGCGCAGCAAAATACAGTTGAAACGCCAGCTATAAATCCTGCAGCCGCTTCAGACCAGATTGTTTTTGATCCTGCTGCTGCTGATGTTTTATTTGGTATGGATGATGAGATTGCCGCAGAATCTGTGGTTGAAGCAAGTAGCGATGATTTTCTGTTTGATGAAATTGCACCTTTACCGACTGATGAAACTTTATCGATTGAATCTCAGACTGAAGTTCAGGCACAGGCTCAACATTCTATAGAAGAGGCAGCACAAGATTCATTATTTGATTTGGCTCCTGCAGCAATTCCTCATGTTGAAGTGAAGGTAGCAAAAGTCGTTCATAACGAAGCAGCTGCTGATACGACTGACTCGACATTAATGCCACAGGATATTCTACGATTAAAGCCTCAAGTGCTTGAAGGCGAATGGACAGTGGATAAATGGGAGTACTGGTTCCGTAATAGTGAATTATCACCGGCAGTTCAAGAGCTTGCTCAACAAGGGGTAATGACCGGACAAATTAACGGTGATTCAACCTTCCATATTCCAAAAAAATATGAAGCATTGTTGACGCAGTTGCAGCATGCCTTGGAACAGGCATTAAAAACCGAATGGTCGAGTACTCATTTTCAGGTTCATTATGCAGAAGTAGCAACCACCACGCCGTATAGCATGCAAACTGAGCGTAAAGAAAAAGCCTATGCACGCGCGGCAGAGCTACTACATGCAGAACCAGCGGTCAAAGAGCTACTGCAAAATTTTGAGGGTGAAATACAGAATATCCAGCTTAAATAAATTTATTTATTTACACTATATTGATACAGAGCATCCCGCATTTGAATTGGAATCGGGGTGCTTTTTCGTGTTTGGCGGTCGACAAAGACATGCACGAAATGACCCTGTGCAGAAGCCACCTCATGACCCTGTTTAAAAATCGCTAAATCATATTGTATGGATGAATTTCCCAGTTTCGAAATAGCTACGCCAACCTCAATGATTTCAGGATAAGACAGTTCCTGAAAAAAACTGCATGCCGAATCGACCACTAATCCAATCACGGGCGAATAGCGAATATCAAAGTCTGCCTTTTCAATCAGCAAGGCATTGGCAGCAGTGTCAAAATAACTGTAATAAGTCACATTGTTAACATGACCATAGATATCGTTATCCGACCATCGGGTTTGAATTGGTAAAAAATATGAAAAATCTGCACGTCGTTTAGGTATTTGTTTCATTTAATTTTATTGTTTGGGGTATGAGCATTTAGTTGTACTGCGAAAAATAAATCAATGCAACTGGGTTAAAACTAAGAATATTCATCGCAAGAATAATACCCTTAGTTTTTTGATTTTGAATCTGACTTTGAGATGATGCTACAAAAAGCAGTCAGCCTTAGTGTCAATAAAAGATTGAATCCTTATCCATAAATAGCCTGATAGATCTGTTGTGCATCCTGCTGAGATAATTCACGTGGATTGTTTTGTAAAAGACGGGTTTGTAACATCGCATCATTTGCCAGTTGCTCCAGCTTATTTTCAGGAATGTTTAGATCCTTCAGCTTTAAAACCAAACCGCTTTTATCTAAATGATTCTGCATATGATCAATAAATAAATCACATAAACCATCTGTACTGCCGGTACTTTTTGGATCTAGCCAGCACATCAGTTCAGCATAGAGTTGCTTTGCATTCGGCGCATTGAATTTTAAAACTTCAGTCAACACTAGGGCATTGCTATGGCCATGTGAAATATGGAAATGTCCACCCAAAGGATAAGCCAGCGCATGGACAGCTGCGACTGGTGCATTGGCAAAGGCCTGCCCAGCCAGCATGGAGCCGACCAGCATATTTTGCCGTGCTACCAAATTTTGTCCATCGGCGAGAACCAGACTTAAATTCTTATTGAGTAATCTTAAAGCCTGTTTGGCCAACATATCGGCATAAGGGTTCTTTTTGATTTTTGAGGTATAGGCTTCAATGGCATGTACCATCGCATCGATGCCAGTTGCGGCAGTAATATGGGTGGGCAGGTTTTGGGTAAAAGTGGCATCCAAAATGGCAACATCGGCAAATAAAACCGGCGAAACTATACCGGTTTTTGTGGTTTCACCGGTAGTGACAATCGAAATGGGAGTGACTTCGGAACCTGTACCTGCCGTGGTTGGAACTAAAAATAACGGTAATCGTGGATTTTTAGCATTATTGATACCGTATAAATCTTTCAACGTTTGCTGCTGTTCAGGATGGGCCAGAACTGCAATCACTTTTGCAACATCTAGGGAGCTTCCACCACCGAAACCTAAAACAATGTCCACTTTTTCATTTTTGGCGAATTGAACAGCATCTAACACGATGTGTTCGGGAGGATCGGCCTGAACGTTTGAATAAATAACATAGGGCAGCCGAATGGTTTCCAGAATTTCAATAATCGGCACATGCAGTTGCTGCTGAATCATACCGGCATCGGTGACCAGCAACAGTTTTTTATAAGCGTGTTGTTGAAGCAGCGACTTTAACTCATAGATCGAGCCGAGCCCTGAAATAATATTCGAGACAGTTTGAAATTGAAAATGGCTCATCTATTGCATCCTTTTTTATATCAAATTCAAGATTATTGTTTTAGTGTTCTATAGGATTCATCCTGTAAATAACTTAACATAAGACACCTGAAAATAAAGCGGTTATCGAGGTTGTTATGTCATCCCAAACGCCCTATAAGGTGTTATGTGTATGTTTAGGAAATATTTGTCGCTCTCCCACGGCAGAAGTGGTTCTTAGACATTATTGTGATAAACAGCAACTTAATATTGTGATCGACTCAGCCGGAACAAGTAATTACCATCCCGGAAAAGCACCGGATTTGCGTAGCCAGAAGTATGCCTTAAAGCGTGGATATGATTTGTCAGCTTTGCGTGCGCGCCAGTTAAGTACTCAAGATTTCATTGATTTTGATTTGATTCTGGCGATGGATCATGAAAATTTATTCAATATTCAAGCACTTTTAGCGCAAGCACAGGCAGAATACGCTGGCAGCCAAATTCGGGCAAAAATTGCATTGATGAGTGAATACGATCAAACTTATTTGAAACAGGCACTGCCGGATCCCTATTATGGTGGGGAGGATGGTTTTAAACGTGTACTCGATCAGTGTGAATCGAGCAGTTTGGCGTGGGTCAGTGTTTTTAAACAGCAATTTCAACAACAGTTCAAACAACAGATAGATGTGAAATAAAGGTTTAAGCACATGAATATTCAAACGCAAATTCAACTTAAGCCTTTTAATACCTTAAGTCTTGATGCAACAGCATCGCATTATGTGAAGGTTCAATCTACAGCTGAATTGGTGGATGCCTTACATTATGCCCAGCAACAACAGCTAAATGTCTTGATTTTGTCGGGTGGCAGCAACATGCTATTGCCGGAACGTATTCACGCGTTGGTCATCCATATGGATATTCAGGGCATTGAATATGTGACTGAAGATGAATACAGCAAGACCATACGCGTGGGTGCAGGTCAGGTCTGGCATGACTTCGTACTCTGGACTACAGAAAATCATTTATATGGCCTGCAAAATCTGGCACTTATTCCTGGCCTGGTGGGGGCATCTCCGGTACAGAATATTGGTGCCTATGGCGTGGAAGCGGGCGAGTTCATCGAGTCGGTTCAGGTTTATGACCGCCAGATGGAACAGTTCAACACCATCCTGGCTCAAGATTGTGATTTTTCCTATCGGCATAGTATTTTTAAAGACGATCCAAAGCGCTTTGTGATTACTCATGTGACTTTTAAATTGCTTAAGCAAGCCCATTTAATGTTGAATTATGGCGATCTCAAGCAAGCTGTAGGCGATGAACAAACTGCTGAAAACCTGCAAAAGCAAGTGATTCAAATACGTCAAACTAAGCTGCCAGATCCCAAAGAATATCCAAATGTGGGAAGTTTCTTTAAAAATCCGATCATTTCGGAACAACTTTTTGATCATTTAGCATTAAAATTTCCGAATTTGCCTCATTATCCTCAGGCCAAAGGTGGCGTTAAAATTGCAGCAGGTTGGTTAATTGATCAATCGGGCTGGAAAGGTAAAAAATTGGGTATGGTGGGGATGTTCCATAAACAAGCCCTGGTACTGGTGAATTATGATCAGGCTAATCTGGCGGATGTTCAAGCCACTTACCATGCTGTACAACATGATGTGCAGCAAAAATTTGATATTTTATTAGAACCTGAACCGGTACTGTTTGATGAAAGCGGTTTAATCCGTTCACACATGGAATAAGAGAAAGATGGCGAAATCACATTGGATGGTTCGACTGGTACAAACAGCTTCAGTGCTATTTGTATTGTCCGGCTGTTTCATGGTTTTGATTTATTCACCATTTTATTCGGGCTGGGTAGTGAAAGCCCTGAATAGTTTTGTTCCTGTAGAAGTGAATCAGGTGGCTGCGAAAAGCCAGCAAATGGCGGCATTAAGCGAGCATGACAGTTTGGAGCCAGGCTCCAAGTTATGGATTGCCCGTCAAGCCTATTTAAAGTTGATGGAAGAAGCGATTCAAAGCCATAACTCTCAGGATCTGACAGTGATTCAGGCACGCTATAAAGCCTTGCAGCAAATGATTGAGGATGAGCAACAGCAAGAAAATGATGATCAGGAAAAACCACAGATTCCACTCATTGCAAAACCCGCATCTGAAGCAGCTGAGTCAGAAGATCCCGCTCAAGCGGTGAAAGATTTATTGGACTTGAACAGTACGGAAAATAAAGCGTTGATGGAGAAATACGTAAAATTTCTTCGCACCCACAAAATTGAACAGGAACAAGTCGCTCAAGAACCTGTTGATGAAACCATTTATCAAGATATTGCATTAATTCATGAACAGAATGGGCAACCTCAGCCACAAAGTTCAAAACCTTATGCCATTGTGGTATTAGGTGGTGGACTAAAATTGGATAAAAATGGTAAGGATATTGTGGTGAATGAGTATACCCGTTTGCGCCTGGAAACGACTTTGGCCACAGAAAAACAATATCAACTCCCGATTGTACTCAGCGGTGTGGAAGCCCCATATATGCAGCGCTGGTTGAAAGAACATGATGTGGATGCCAAATTGCTGGAAGACCGCAGCATGAATACCTGTGAAAATTCGCGGTTTAGCTCATTGTTACTGCAAAAAAAGGGTGGCGCACCGCGGGTGATTCTGATTACCGACCGTTATCATATGCCGCGTACCCGCCGTTTATTTGCATTAAATGGTATTGAAACTGTACCGGTAGAGGCACCAATGCCTACACGTCTGACAAACTGGCGTCCAAGTGAACGAAATTATGATCATAGTCGCCGTGCCAATTATGAAATGCTAGCCACGATTCGCGATGTCTGGTTTGGTTCCAGTGATTGCCGAGAGGTACCTTAATGACCGATATCCCATTTTTGAATCCCACTATTTTAAAACAGCTGGATTTACCCGTTCCAAGTCGTGAAACCACACCGCAATTACTTGAAGTTTTAAATCTGAATAAACCGTATCAGCCTTCCGTAGAGATACAGGCTTACCGTAAATTATATGGTTTGCATTTACTGGATTGTGAGCATTGGCAAGGCTATGTGCTAATGCCTTTGTTTAAACTGCATGTACAGGTATTTCAGCCGAATCTGGAAAAAATTGCCTTGCCGAAAATACGCGGCACGGTATTTTTACTGCACGGCTATCTGGAACATAGCGGAATTTACCAGCCAATTATTCGCGAATTGCTGGAACAGGGTTTTAGCGTCATTACCTATGATTTACCTGGTCATGGTCTGAGTGATGGTTCGCCGGCAAATATCAAGAATTTTGACCATTATCAGCAGGTCTTACACGCTGTTTATCACTACATTAAAAATGCGGATCAATTACCCAAACCCTGGTTGGGCATTGGGCAGAGTACAGGTGGTGCCATCTGGATGCATCATTTGCTGGAATTTGCCCAGCGTCGGGAAAATCCCTATGTAGACCGTGTGTTATTGCTTTCACCACTGCTTCGACCAGCCAAGTCGGCTTGGTGGCATAACTCGGTGGGTCTGGGTATTATCCGACGCATTAAACGTCAGGTACCACGGCATTTTAGACGCAATAACCACAACCCGGAATTTCTGCGTTTTGTCCGTTTAAAAGATCCATTACAGCCGCGTATGATGGGGATGGACTGGATTTTAGCCATGTCGAAATGGATGCAGGAAATGGAAGCACGTCCTGCTTGCCGCATTCCAGTCTGGCTGGCACAAGGTGCACAGGATCAGACTGTAGACTGGCGTTATAACATTGAGTTTATTCGTCGCAAGTTCCGCTTGCAGACCTTATTGATGCTGGAAGAAGGTTCACATCAGTTGATTAATGAACGTGCTGATATTCGTGCCGCCTTAACCGGTTTGATTCCTGCTTTTTTACATGCCCAAAGCTCGTCTGGTTATTATTGATTTTCTTTGCATTACTACATAAAAGAGGCTCATATGGCTTCTTCGTTTATTTTTTAAATGAGTTTCACTGTGAATTTGAGCCGTGATTAAAATCTATCTGCATGGGCTAAATTCCAGATCCGATAATAGAAGTTTTCGGTATCTTCAGCTTTGCAGTTGAGTAATTCACCTTCTTTTAGCCAGAAGTGTAACTGGGCATAGTTCTTGATTTCCCGGTCATTAATGCGCTGGGCTAAATGATGTGGCTTGATATCCGCTGGATGCTTTAAGCCTGCCACTGCAATCATTTCGGATAAGGCACGCAGGGTATTTTTTTGAAAATTCAAAACACGCACTGCCTTGCTGGGAACATGCAGGGCTTTTTGCCGTTCCTGGTCCTGAGTGGTAACACCTACCGGGCATTGGTTGGTATGACAACTTTGCGCCTGAATACAACCTACGGCAAACATAAAGCCACGTGCCGAATTCACCCAGTCTGCGCCAATCGCCATAGTGCTGGAAATATCAAAAGCACTGATAATTTTGCCGCTAGCTCCTATCTTGATTTGATCTCTTAAACCTGCACCGACCAGGGTGTTATGTACAAACAGTAAACCTTCCCGTAAAGGTGTACCCACGTGGTCAATCAATTCAATCGGGGCAGCACCACTACCACCTTCAGAGCCATCTACTACAATAAAGTCCGGCACAATTTGAGTTTCAAGCATGGCTTTCACAATACTCATAAATTGCCAGGGCTGACCAATACAGAGTTTAAAACCTACCGGTTTACCGCCAGACAGTTCACGCAGTTGCTGGATGAAATGCATCATTTCAATCGGGGTGCTAAATGTAGAATGCTGGGCCGGAGAAACACAATCATGCTCCCGGCTGACTCCACGTATTTGGGCAATTTCTTCTGAAATTTTACTTTTAGGCAAAATTCCGCCATGACCCGGTTTTGCCCCCTGAGACAGCTTGATTTCAATCATTTTGATTTGCGGTAATCGGGCTTGCCGGGCAAATTTTTCTGAATCAAACTGACCCTCCAGGGTACGGCAGCCAAAGTAGGCACTACCCAGTTCCCAGACGATATCCCCGCCATTTTCCAGATGATAAGGACTGATGCTTCCTTCACCGGTATCATGGTAAAAATTGCCCATTTTCGCCCCCAGATTCAATGCTCGAATCGCATTGGCACTCAGGCTGCCGAAACTCAGGGCAGAGATATTCATAATCGAGGCGCTATAGGGTTGCCGACACTGATCATTGCCGATTTGAATACGGAAGCTTTCAGGATCGGCAGGTTTGCATGGCGTAATAGAATGGGTAATAAAGCGATAATCTTGCTGGTAGACATTGATAAGTGAACCAAAAGGTTTATCGGCATTTTTATTCTTGGCACGTTGATAAACCAGACTGCGTTGCATCCGTGAAAATGGCAGGGCATCCTGATCGTCTTCAATAAAATATTGCCGGATTTCAGGACGAAACTCTTCAAAAATAAAGCGGAAATGTCCAATGATGGGATAATTTTTCAGGATTGAATGTTGATTTTGCAAGATATCATATACGCCAACTAGGGTCAGGATGCCTGAAATTAGCCATAAAGAATTCAGAAAGGGATCTGAAAGAAAATAATGAATAGATTGAGGCTCATAGATAATTCGAAACCAGCTAATGGTTAAGGTAATAAAAATACAGCTAAACCAGACTGAGTATCGTGAGAAAAAAGTATTTAAAAGTCTATGTCTGACGGCTTGGGCTGGAACTGGCATTTTCATGTTTTCCATCGAATTCTGCATAACATGAATCTGCCTATTTTATATACACTGCACAAGTTCTGATTTGTAAAACCTAAGGAATAAGTAATGGTAAATCTCAGCTGTTAAGGTTGAGTACAGGCATTCTTGAATTTAATGAAAGTTGGACTGAACACTACAGATGAACGGTATATAAACACAGTGAAATAAAAATCCAGAATAAATGCTTAATAAAAAATCAGCTTAGCGCTTCTGATCTTATGCTTTCACAAAGCAGAGATTATGGACTACATTGGTTTTACGTTAGCAACAGAGGTAATGCCTATGACGATGAAATCAATTCGATATAACACGGGAGATTTGGCGTGCTAAAGCACAATATTTGCTACTCCACAAATGAAATCAGACGCCATCAAGCTTTGTATCGGGGTGAGAAAATAAAGCTTGATGTTCTTGAAGCCCACAGTACGACAATAAAAATAGATCCAAACAGAAATATCCTATAGTCCCAATCATTGGGACTTTTTTTATTTCTAAGTTTTTTTTAATTGATTCTTGTTAGATGTATTTTTATTTCACTAATCTTATTCATTAGCAATTTGATGCACAGCATTGGAAACTTCAACAGGTTCAATATGCTGAATTTTATTGCCAAAACTTCTTAACCACCACACCAGCTGTGAAGTGAAGGGCACAGTTGCAGTGACTTGTGCTAAGCCATGATCCAGTTTGTTTATGACCTGGTCAGCGCTGAGTTGGCTTTCATCAAAATAATGTGCATCTTCTTCTGTCATGATCAGTTTTAACGCTACATTTTCAGTCGGCTTGTTATAGTCGACTCTAAAGCCTAAGGCACCGGATTCAATATAGGCATCAATATCAAAGTTAACCGGATGCATCGCACGCGAATTTAGCACTACAGCCGATTTAAAACGATGCAGGGCAAAAGTCTGAATGTCGGTTTTGTCATGACGGGTACAGATTAAATAAATAATTGCACCTTTTTGTACCAATGCCAGCGGATTTAAAATATAGGTTTTTTCTTCTCCCGAATGGCTGCGTCCCTGATAAACGCATTCAAGCTGTTTGTCTTGCAGCAAGCCTTCATAAATAGACTGCTGCGCCAGTTTATCGACCACAGGCGGAATCAATGGTTGAGTCGCTGGAACAATGCGCACCCGGTTAATCCATTGGCGGACATTGTTTTGGGTCGACAAGCTGCGGCGTGCCAGATCAAACCAGGGATTCATCTCTTCAATCAGGCTAGGTGGTAACAGGTGTTTTAGATGTTCTTCGACCATCATAAAGGTAACTGCCTGCGAGCTGGTCATATGCGGCAAGCTTTGAATAGGCGCATCTGAACGCCAACGCCAACCCTGCGGCACCGTTTTACTACTTTCAATCGGAAAACGTAACGAGATCTGATTTAAATCGCGTTGAATGGTACGCAGGCTGATATCAATCCCTTCACGTTGCAAAATTTCCTGCAATTCACGGGTGCCCATCCATTTCCCGGTAGAAAGACGAGATAAAATTTGCCACTGACGATACAGGCTATTTGAAGTTTCTTTTTCTTGTGAAGACATAACTAAAATTAAAGATCGAGTAGAGTGTTTATATAACCATTAAATGATGAACACAATAAAAAAACTGAATTTTTTTTCGCAAGCACTTGCGCCTGAGCTTGCATGTTTTGATATGAGCAAGAACAAAGCACGGCTTCGTTTGCAGCGCAAGGCACAGCTGGGGGCTAGGATATTTTTTGAAGCTACGTCGTTGTGAACTACGCATTTAGAATAACTAAATTTTTCAGTTCACGCCTCGTATCGCTTAAAAAATACGCGTAGTCGCAAACATAGAAGAATTACCAACAGACCCTAAAATGCAAGTGGATAAATAACTTAAATGGTGACTGGCATGTTTATTGCTTAACTCTACTGACAATAGAGAAAATTACGAGGTTTGTATGCTTAAAGAAAATCAAGATACAAATTCGATTCCGTCACTGGAGACGTTTGCCCATCATGAAGCAGGGGCAAAAAGCAATGTGTCTTTAACAACACAAATAAAACCAAATTCTAAATTTAATACATTATTTCAACAGTTTAAATCACATTTTTTTAATGAATTGGTTGACGATCAAAGCATGTCGGGTGAAACCTGCCAAAAAATAGAACACTGGCTATCACAACATACGCTGGAAGAGTTGAAGTCGCTGAATCAGGCAGCCAAAGATCATTTTTTATATGAAGGGATTACTTTTACCGTATATGGCGAGTCCGAAGGGATAGAGCGAACCATTCCCTATGATTTAATTCCACGGGTGATTGAAAAAAAGCAATGGAACAAGATATCGCTTGGCTGTGCACAAAGGGTACGGGCACTGAATTTATTTTTACACGATATTTATCATCAACAGGACATTTTGAAAGCCAATGTGGTACCTGAATTACAAGTGCTTAGCCATGAAGCCTATCTGCCGCATATGTATGCACATGACTTAAAAGGGAAAATTTACAGCCAAATTAGCGGGATTGATATTATTCGTGACCGCCACGGTGAATTTTATGTGCTCGAGGATAATTTAAGAACGCCGTCCGGCGTGTCTTATATGCTGGAATGCCGCAAAATTAGCCAAGAACTCATGCCACAGCTTTTTCAGCAAAATAATGTTCTGGGTATTGAGCAATATCCTCAGCTGCTTAAAGAAATCCTGGCTGAAAATGCTTATGTAGACAGTCCTTTTATCGTGGTGCTGACGCCGGGACGCTATAACAGCGCATATTATGAACATTCCTTCCTGGCAAGGGAAATGGATGTGCCTTTAGTGACATCGCGTGACCTTTTTGTAGAGAACGATAAGGTTTATGTCAAAACGATTCGTGGCAGACAGAAGGTTGATGTAATTTATCGACGGGTCGATGATGCATATCTCGATCCTCTATGCTTTTTGCCCGATAGCACCTTGGGTGTACCAGGTTTAATGTCGGCCTATCTCAATCACAATGTGGTGATTGCCAATGCACCGGGTACCGGAGTGGCAGATGATAAATCGATTTATCCTTATGTCGATAAAATGATTCATTTTTATCTGGGTGAGCAGGCCATCTTAAAAAATGTGCCGACCTATCAATGCCGGGAAACTCAAGATCTAGACTATGTTTTGTCCAATTTAGAACAACTGGTGGTGAAAGAAGCTCAAGGCTCGGGTGGTTATGGCATGTTGATTGGCCCTCAGTCTTCAAACAGCCAGATTGAGTCTTTCAGAGGCAAAATTATTGCTGCACCGCATTTGTATATTGCACAACCGACGCTGGATTTATCGGTTTGCCCGACTTTGACCGATTATGGAGTGGCAGAGCGGCATATCGATTTGCGGCCCTTTGTGCTCAGTTCGCCTTACCGAACCGAAATTGTTCCGGGTGGTTTGACACGGGTGGCTATGCAGGCAGGGTCACTGGTAGTGAATTCTTCACAAGGTGGGGGCGTTAAAGACACATGGGTGGTCGATAACCTGCATTCATAGACATCTAACCATGGGAAGGAAATTATGATTTTATTAAATAGTAATGCTCAGCAGATTTTTTGGTTAGGTCGGTATTTAACCCGGATTCAATATGCATGTGGCCAGTTTCCGTTTCTGGATAATCAGGATGCATTGCAATATGCCCATGGCTTTTGCTTGCCCGCTTTTGATGCAAGCTCACTCAATTCGTTATTTCTGGATGCTGAACAGCCTTCATCGTTCAGTCAACAATTTCAATATGCTAAAGATAATATCCAGGATTTGCGTGGCGTTCTTTCGGCAAAAGCCTATGCAGAACTAAATCAGCTGATTAAAAATGCCCATGAAAATGCGACTTATATTTGTGACGTAGCGGGAGATTGCCATGAGGTGATAGAAGCTGAGTCGGAAGATGTGTTTCTGTTTTTTAGTTTGGGACAAAATATTGAGCAGCTTGATCGGCAAATTCGTCTGAAACAGGATCAGGCCGTAACACTAAACAACCTGAATAAAGTTGTAGAGCTATTGACGCAGATTGGTTGGGATAAGCTGGATGACGCCTGGCAGCAACTTAAATTAAACCCGGATAATATGAATTTTTATCAATTTAGTGATCATATTCAGAATCTATTTGAGGTGGATGTATGAAGTTGATGATCAATCACCAAACTCATTATCAGTATAGTGATCAGGCCTGTAACAGTATTCAGTATATTAAAATGACACCGACCAGCAATGCCCATCAGCAGGTTCATTGCTGGGATGTCAGCGTGCCGGGGCTAAAAGAAATAAAAAATGATGCCTTTAACAATCTCTGGATTACCAGTTCGCAGCGCCAGTCTTATAGCCAAATGTCCATAATGGCGCAGGGCATTGTCGAGATTAACCCTGATACGCAGTTCGGGATTGCTACAAACCTCAATCCGCATTTATTTTTGCAGCCTACGCCAAGTACGCTGTGCAACGCGGAGATGAAAAGTTTTGCAGAGTGCTATGTTCCGTGGGTGAACCGAGCCAACTTAATGGTTTTGTCAGAAGCCATTTTAAATCATATTCCTTATACGCCTGACCGAACTTCGGTACAAACTTCAGCTATAGATGCTTTTCAATGCCGACAGGGGGTATGTCAGGATCATAGCCATGTCTTTATTGCCATGTGTAAATATCTGGGCTTGCCGGCGCGATATGTCTCGGGTTACTTATTTGTACCCGATACCTCTCATCTTGCCAGTCACGCTTGGGCAGAGGTTTTTTTTGAAAATTCGTGGTATTGTTTTGATACCAGCAACCAGTTATTTACGCCGAATGCGCACATTTATGTGGCTGTGGGCCGTGATTACTGGGATGTTGCACCAGTGCGAGGCATACGAGAGCGCGGTGGTGTTGAATCCATGAACTCTATCGTTCAAGTGCTCGCTTGCTGAAAACTTAAAAGTCATAAGGAGTTCTCATGACTTATTGCTGTGCGCTACGATTAGAAGATGGTCTAGTCTTTGTGAGCGATACCCGTACCAATGCCGGGGTCGATCACATCTCGGTATTTCGCAAGCTCTATATCTTTGGTGTAGAGGGTGAAAGATTTCTCACGATACAGACATCAGGAAATTTAGCCACAACCCAGGCCGTGATTGGGCATTTAAACAATCATCTGGAACTGAAGCAAGAACCGAACTTGTATAGTGTGAACACCATGTTTGAAATGGCGGAACTGGTGGGGCATACACTAAAAAAAGTCATTGCTGATGTCACAGAAGACTCGCATATGCATGAACAAGGTAATTATTATTGTAGTATTTTGTTAGGCGGGCAGATTCAAGGTTCAGAAATGCAATTGTACAATATTTATCCGCAAGGCAATTTTATTTGTGCAACAGAAGATACCCCTTATTTCCAGATTGGTGAAAGTAAATATGGCAAACCGATACTCGATCGGGCCTTAATTTATCAAATGCCTTTAGATGAAGCGCTACGTTGTTGTTTAATTTCTTTTGATTCTACCTTGCGTTCCAATGTTTCTGTGGGTATGCCACTCGATTTGGTAGTGTATAAAAAAGATTCTTTGCATATCCCAAATGGCAAACGAATTTATGAAGAAGATCCCTATTTCTGGAAACTCAGTAAACAATGGTCAGATACTTTGCGCCGTGGCTTGCTAGAGTTGCCTATCCCGACTGATGATTATTTAGATTAATAAGCTGTTATCAGAATGAAAAAACCCAAGTACAGACTTGGGTTTTTTATTGAATTTCTAGTGTTATTTTCTTATAGGACGCGGGCTTAAACGACATAGCAGCTCATAGCCAATAGTGCCATTGGCTTCGGCAACATCATCCACCAAACGGTCTTTACCCCAAAGTTCAACTTCAGTACCAAGTGGTGCATTGATACCGGTCACATCGATCGCAATCATGTCCATTGCCACGCGACCAATGACACGGGTAGCTTGACCATTAATGGATATATAGTTCTGTTTAAAGAAAGCACGCGGGTAACCATCTCCATAGCCAATCGAAACGATGGCTAGGTCCATTTCTTTGTCTGCGGTAAAAGTTGAACCATAACCGACGTGTTCACCAGCTTGAATATGATTTAAAGCAATAATTTCAGCGGTAAACGTCATCACTGGTTTGAGGTCTAAATCATGGACTGATTTATCCGCAAAGGGCGATGCACCATAGAGCATGATCCCTGGACGCACAAAATCAAAATTCAATTCAGGCCATTTATAAATGGCAGCCGAATTGCAGCAAGAACCCATCACTGGCGCACAGGCTTGTTTTACTTGTAGAAATTGTGATTTCTGCTGTTCATTGAGGGGGTGGTCTGCATCAGCATTGGCAAAGTGCATTGCCAGTACACAAGTAAAACCTTCAGCTTTAAGTGAATTAATCACTTCAATAATTTCAGGTACTTTGAAACCCAGACGGTTCATACCGCTATTGAGTTTGACCCAAACTTTTAGGTTTTTGCCAATGTAGCGTGCTTTGTGTGTAAGTAACCACTCCAATTGTTGTTGATGATGGATCACACATTCAATATTGTTCTCTACCACAACCTGCATTTCATCTTCAGAGAAAATGCCTTCAATGAGGGTAATCGGTTGCTTATAGCCAAGTTCACGAATTTCTAAAGCTTCTTCAAGGCAGGCGACACCAAAGGCATCCGTATCACCTAAGGCTGCTAAACAGTCTTTGACTCCATGTCCATAAGCATTGGCTTTAACCATACTTACAATTTGAGCAGTTGGTGCAAGTTGTTTGACACGGTTTAAATTATATTGAAGGGCTTCTCTATCAATATAAACTGTTGCTTGGCGCACCCTAGTTACTCCTTGGGATTACAATGAAACATTACAGCAATTCGTTGGATCAAATCGCTTATAAGCTACGTAAGAATATTATAGATATGCTTGTGATCTCAGTATTGAAAATGAGGAACTTAAGCAAAATGGAGATGGATATTGTAGTCCTCTAGCTGAAAATAAACACTAAGTTAAAGTGTATTTTTCACCAAAATTTAAACAGAAAAATATTATGTAATATTGAATAATGATAAATTAAAGCAATAGCACAAGAAAAATAAATTTAAAAAAACGAGGTCAATACCTCGTTTTTATATCTTATTCTTCATCATTATATTGAGAATAAAACTCGGGTGACAGGTTGCTAAAACGTGTATATTGGCCTTCAAAAGCCAGACGAACAGTACCAATTGGACCGTTACGTTGTTTACCGATAATAATTTCCGCTGTGCCTGCTTCTTTGGATTCTTTGTTATAAACTTCATCACGGTAAATAAACATAATTAAATCGGCATCCTGCTCGATCGCACCGGATTCACGAAGATCGGACATCACCGGGCGTTTATTTGGCCGGTTTTCCAGTGAGCGGTTGAGCTGAGATAATGCAATGACAGGGCACATCATTTCTTTAGCCAGTGCTTTTAAGCTTCGTGAAATTTCTGAGATCTCGCCCACGCGGTTATCACCCATACCTGGCACTTTCATCAATTGTAAGTAATCGACCATGATACAGCCAATTTTCCCGCCATGCATTTTGGCAATACGACGTGCACGTGCACGTAATTCCGTCGGAGGCAGGGCAGAAGAATCATCAATGTACAGATTTTTTTCCTGCAGTTGTAAAATGGTGCCTGTTACTTTAGACCATTCATCGCCATCCAGTTTACCGGCACGCAAATGGCCCTGATGCACTTTACCGTAAGCAGAAATCAAACGCATGGCAATCGAATCTGCTGGCATTTCCATGGAAAAAACCAAAGCTGGCAAATCGCAATTAAACAGCACACTTTCGACCAGGTTCATGGCGAAGGTGGTTTTACCCATAGAGGGACGGGCCGCCACAATGATTAAATCACCCGCTTGCATGCCGGAAGTTTTATTATCCAGTTCCAGAAAGCCTGAAGTTAAACCGGTAATATTGCCTTCCATTTGCGAAAGTTCATTTAACTTGTCAAAAACATCGGCAACCACAGCATTGATCGGTTTTGGGCCTTGAGCTTTGGCATTGTTATTATGCTGTTCGGCAATCGAAAAAATATTGGTTTCAGCCAGGTCTAAAATTTCACTGACACTGCGGCCTTTGGTGTCATAAGCGTTTTGTAGAATTTCAGAGCTGACTTTAATCATGCTGCGTAAAGTTGAAAATTCTTTAATTTTATTGGCATAGGTTTCCAGGTTATAAAAGCTGGAAGGGGAATCTGCCATCAATTGCATTAAATATTCTTCACCGCCTACGGCCTCTAGAAGATTCTGTTTGATCAGCCAGTCATTCACCAGGACTGCATCATAAGGTGAATTTTCTTGGGCTAATTTTTCAATGGCTCGGAAAATATATTTATGCCGTGTAGCATAGAAATCATTTTCACTTAATACATCACCGACTTGCTCAAAAGATTCGGCTACCGTCATAAGTGCGGCAAGAACGGCCTGTTCAATCGCCAAGTTATGCGGAGGAGTACGAAACTCTTTGAGTTGGCCCGACTCGCTTGCTTTATTATCGACTTTAGCTGAGTTAAGCATAGCGTTGGCATTCGCCTGTGACATATAAAACCCTAATTTTAAATGCAATAAATGAGTAATTTAGAAAAAGTGACGAAGAACAAAAAGGTATTCTCTTCGTATAAGCAGATGATACGCGCTCTTAAAAAAAATGCGAATCGAAAATTTCATTTATTGAAGTGTTTAAAAATAGTCAAAATAAGTGAAGTGAACAAGCGCTAAACAACGTGATTCAACTATTTTGACTATTTTCAGAGATAAAAAAAGAGCATGCAAAAGCATGCTCTTTTTCTTGCAAGAAATTACTCAGATACGATAGTAACGAGAACTTCAGCAACAACATCATGATGCAATTGGATTGCGATGTTGAATTCACCAGTGTTACGAAGCGCACCGTTTGGTAAACGAACTTCTGCACGGTCAACTTCAAGACCAGCATTAGTTAAAGCGTCTGCGATGTCACGAGTACCGATAGAACCGAATAGTTTACCTTCGTCACCAGCTTTAGCAGTGATTACGATGTTAACTTCGTTCAATTGGTCAGCACGTGCTTGAGCAGCAGCTAAAACGTCAGCTTCAGCTTTCTCAAGTTCAGCGCGACGAGCTTCAAAAGCAGCAGTGTTAGCTTCAGTAGCTGCAACTGCTTTACCTTGAGGGATAAGGAAGTTACGGCCGTAACCAGCTTTAACTGATACTTTATCGCCTAATTTACCAAGGTTTTTAATGCGTTGTAATAAGATAATATCCACAGCTCAACCTCACTTATGATTGTCAGTGTAAGGGATCAACGCTAAGTAGCGAGCTTGTTTGATAGCAAGCGCTAATTGACGTTGGTAACGAGCTTTAGTACCTGTAATACGGCTAGGAACAATCTTGCCGTTTTCAGTGATGTACTGTTTTAAAGTATCGATATCTTTGTAGTCGATGTAAGCAACTTTCTCAGCTGTAAAGCGGCAGAACTTGCGACGACGGTAAAAACGTGCCATTTATGTTCTCCTTATGCTTCAGCAGAGTCTTGAGATTGTTGTGCTTCTTCACGTTGTGCTTTACGCGCACGTTTTTCTTCAGCACTTTTAGCAAGCAATGACTCTTCAGTAATTGCATGTTCACGACGAATAATAACATTACGAAGGATTGCGTCATTATAACGGAACAATTCTTCTAATTCATTAAGCGTAGTTTGACCACATTCAACGTTCATTAAAATGTAGTGAGCTTTATGAATTTTATTAATTGGGTAAGCCAATTGACGACGGCCCCAATCTTCTAAACGGTGAATTTGACCTTCAGCTTCTTTGATGTGAGTTAGGTAACGTTCTACCATACCCACAACTTGATCGCTTTGGTCTGGATGTACCAAAAGTACGATTTCGTAGTGACGCATTGTCAGCTCCTTACGGTTTAAACAGCCTCAATTTAACTAAATTGAAGCAAGGAGTCACAACCAAGGTTGTGTCGCATAAATTTGCGAAGCGTGAATTTTAGAGCCTTTGCTTGTTAAATACAAGGTTTAAGCACAGGAAAACGGAAAAATACTGAAAAAGGTAGATGCTAAACTTTGCTTTTCACAAATTTTATGAGTAATACACTTACTTAAAGTTTGCAAGTGAAAAACAGAAATTAAAAATAGCAAAGAGCGAAGTTAGAAGAGAATATGAAATATCTCATTAAAAGATAGAGTGTAACTCTATCTTTTAAAAAAATACGATTTGTGTTGCCGGTGCAGTCGCTGTGAAACTAAAACAGATACTGATTACTGTAATTAAAATTACTGAATAGAGGAAAAAGCGTTTAGCCCAAAGTTGGTCATTTTCAGCTTTAAATCCAATTACACCAATATATAACCAGTAAATACATAAAGCATTTAATATCACTAAATAAAGCCAATTTGCATAACCATATACAAATAGGGCATTCATGGTGATGGTAAATAAAACAACATAAATCAACGATTCAATTTTAGTGCGTAAGATTGAACGCGCTACAGGAAGAATCGGAACACCTGCATTTTTGTAATCGTCAAAACGATAAACAGCAATGGCCCATGAATGAGGCATTTGCCAAAGTGCATAACCGATGAAAACCAGTAAGGCACCCAAATCAAAATGTTGAGCGACAGCGGTATAACCGATCACAGGCGGCGCAGCACCAGAAATACTACCAACGATTGTTTGATGAATAGTCGTTCGTTTTGTCCATAAGCTGTAAAAGCCAACGTATACGACAAAACCAAGGACTGCGAATAGGAAAGCGTATGCATTTACCCAAAACCATAAAATGCTAAAACCAATAAGCCCAAGTACCAATGCATAGGCATAAGCAACAGGTTCTGAAATGGATTTTTTAACCATCGCACGATTTTGTGTGCGCTGCATTTTTTGGTCGATGTCTTGATCAATAACATTATTGACCACGCACCCAGAAGCAACAACGAAGAGTGTGCCCAAGAGAGTAAGGAGCAGAAGAAGGAAATCTACAGAACCTTGGGCAGCTACAAAGTAGCCACCCAAAGTGGTAACGAAGTTACCAAAGAGAATTCCTGGCTTAGTCAGGAATAAATACTTTTTCAGCATGACAACCAGTTTAGATCATCATGTTGTAGTGAAGGTAGTTCATGATCCATACAGAACCAACCAAAAGGATGGCAATGGTCAGAATCGTATAAACGAATGCAATCACGTTCCAACGTTGCTCTGAAGAAGAATTCATGTGCAGGAAATAAATTAACTGTACAAGAATCTGAGCAACGGCAGTAATTGCAATCACGGTAATCAGAATACCGCGGTCAAAACCACCTGCCATTACCATTCCAAAAGGAATAATGGTAAGGACAATAGAGAGGATAAAACCGACTGTATACTGTTTAACGTTACCGTGTGCTGCACCAGTAGAGTTGTGATCGTGACTCATTTAGAGAACTCCCATCAAGTAAACTACGCTGAATACACAGATCCAAACGATGTCAAGGAAGTGCCAGAACAAGCTTAAGCATGCAAGACGACGTGTGTTTGGAAGTGTCAAACCATTTTTCTTGATTTGAATCATTAACACGATCATCCAAACCAAACCTGAAGTTACGTGAATACCGTGTGTACCTACCAACGTAAAGAACGAAGATAAGAATGCACTTGTACTAGGGCCATGACCAGCATGAACTAAATGATTAAACTCATATAATTCCATGCCGATGAACGAAGCACCAAATACCCAAGTAATTGCAAGCCAAGTCAGAACTTTAGATACGTCTTTCTTGTAGGCAGCAAGAACAGCAAAGCCGAACGTTACAGACGAAATCAAGAGGGCGAATGTTTCAGTTAATACGAAACTGAGAGATTCACCAAAAAGATCTCGTGCACTTGGAGTACCAACTGGAACGTGACTGCTTAATACAGCAAACGCGATGAAGAGTGTACCGAATAGGATCAAGTCACTCATCAAGTAAGACCAGAAACCAAAGACTGTGATGTCAGTATCATCGTGATGATGATGTTCATCGTGTCCGTGGTTATCGTGATGAAGTACTTCAGCCATAGTCTTAGTCCTTCTTCAAGTGTTTTTCAAGTTGTGCATAACGTTCGTTTTCGATGCGTTCAACTTCAGCAGCTGGAACATAGTAATCCACTTTCTTGGTGAAAGAAGACACGATGAAGCTAATGATCGCAGAAACGAATGTAATCGCTACTAACCACCAGATGTGCCAGATTAATGCGAAGCCCATTACTGTAATAAACATTGCAATAACGAAACCAGCCGCACGGTTTGTTGGCATATGAATGTCTTCATATTTGGTTGGTTTAGTGTATGCAATACCGTTTTCTTTGTCAGTCCAGAAAGTATCAATACCATTGATCTTTGGAAGATAGGCAAAGTTATAGAACGGAGCTGGAGATGAAGTAGACCATTCTAAAGTACGGCCATCCCAGATATCGCCAGTTACATCTATACCTTTTTCGCGTTGTAGGAAACCTACCACGATTTGCATAACGAAACATGCAATACCAAGCGCAATAAGAACAGCACCAAACATTGCAATGTTTACATATGGATCCCATTCTGGGTTGTCAAATGTATTCAAACGACGAGTCATACCCATGAAACCAAGGATATAAAGTGGCATGAACGCAAAGTAGAAACCGATGAACCAGAACCAGAATGCAGCTTTACCCCAAGTTTCATTTAACTTCCAGCCAAACATTTTTGGCCAGTAGAAAATGATACCTGCGAACATCGCGAATACTACACCACCGATAATTACGTTATGGAAGTGAGCAATCAGGAATAAAGAGTTGTGTACCAGGAAGTCCGCTGGAGGAACAGCCATCAATACACCTGTTAAACCACCGATACCGAAAGTCACAAGGAAGCCAAGTGTCCACAGCATAGGGGTTGTATAGGTAATGCGGCCCTTGTACATGGTGAACAACCAAGAGAAGATTTTTACACCAGTCGGGATCGCAATGATCATGGTCATGATACCAAAGAACGCGTTAACGTTGGCACCTGCACCCATAGTAAAGAAGTGGTGAACCCAAACAACAAGTGATAACACACCGATTGCTACAGTTGCGTACACCATTGATTTGTAACCGAACAATGCTTTACGGCAGAACACGGCAGTAACTTCTGAGTAAATACCAAAAGCTGGTAATACCAAGATGTATACTTCTGGGTGACCCCAAGTCCAAATCAAGTTTACATACAACATTGGGCTACCACCCAAGTCATTTGTAAAGAAGTGGAAGCCGAAATAACGGTCAAGTGTCAACATTGCAAGAGTCGCAGTTAATACTGGGAACGTAGCAATGATAAGTACAACAGTGACTAAAGCTGTCCAAGTAAAAATAGGCATATCCATAAGAGTCATGCCAGGCGCACGCATTTTGATGATGGTAACAAAGAAGTTAACACCCGTTAAAAGCGTACCCAGACCAGAAACCTGGAGTGCCCAAATGTAGTAGTCTACACCTACGCCAGGAGAATATTCGATACCTGAAAGAGGAGGATAAGCCATCCAGCCTGTTGCAGCGAACTCACCAATCGCAAGAGAAGCCATCATCAAACCGGCAGCACCGGCAAATAGCCAGAAACTTAAAGAGTTTAATAATGGGAATGCCACGTCACGTGCACCAATTTGAAGTGGTACAGAGATGTTCATTAAACCAACTACCAGACCCATTGCCACGAAGAAGATCATGATTACGCCATGCGCAGTAAAGATCTGATCGTAATGTTCCGGGTGTAAATAACCTTCACCGCCACCTTTTGCAAGGAACTGTTGAAGACGCATCATGATCGCATCGGCAAAGCCACGCACAAGCATGACAATGGATACCAAAATATACATGATACCAATTTTTTTATGGTCTACCGATGTGAACCATTCAGTCCACAAATAGTTCCATTTTTTGAAATAGGTGATACCTGCAACAGCTGCGATACCGCCAAGAACCATCAGTGCAACAGTAACCAGCACGATTGGATCGGTTGGAATTGCATCCGGACCTAACTTACCTAAGAAGCTCATGTCTTATTCCTCTACAGAAGCAGTCGCATGTTCAACATTTACATGGGCTCCAGAAGCAGCAGCTTCATGACCAGCAGTTGCTGAGTGATCAGCACCGTGGTAATTACTCATGTATTTGTTAATCACAGATTCGAACAATTTAGGTTCTACTGAAGAGTAGTAAGTCACTGGGTGTGGCTTAGTCGGATAAGACTTCATTGCTTCTGCAGCAGCTTTTTCTTCAGGAGTACTTGCTTTCGCAACTAATGCTTCGATTTGGTGCTTAGAACGGTTACCGTCACGTAAATTTGCTAATTCAGCCTGGTCTAAAACAGTTTTTTGAATTGCTTTAGGGTTTACTGAAGTGCCATTACCTGCTTTAACAGCAGCTACCCATTCAGCGAACTGAGCTTCAGTCACAGAGTGAGCACGGAAACGCATTTGCGAGAATCCATAACCTGAATAGACAGAAGAGAAACCGCGGTAGCCATCGGCTGGACTAGTTTCATTTGCCAAGAAATTCAAGTGAGTCTGCATACCCGCCATTGCATAAATCTGACCAGATAATGCAGGAATAAAGAACGCGTTCATTGTGAAGTTAGATGTCAAACGCAGGGTGACCGGAGTTTTTTCCGGGAAGCGGATTTCGTTAACTGTCGCAATGCCTTGTTCTGGATAGATAAAGATCCATTTGAATTGTTCAGCAACAACCTGAACAGTTAAAGGGGCTTTATCTGATTCTAGCGGACGGTATGGGTCATACTTGTGGGAGCCCCACCAAGTTAACCAAGCTAAAATACCAATAATAATGACAGGAATACCCCAAACTACAATCTCAATTGCAGTAGAGTGTGCCCATGTAGGTTTATAGTCTGCATCTTTATTTGACGCGCGATATTTCCAACCAAACCACAATGCCATAATTGCTGATGGAATTACGACCAAAAGCATTAAGTAGATCGCAGCCATCATTAGGCCACTTTGACCTTCTGCTACTGGACCTTTTGAGTTTAGAAGTACCATATCACCACCACACCCAGTTAAGAGTGCAGCAATCGCAGATAAAGACAATACAGCTAAAATCGTTTGTCTCATTTTACAACCTCGGTGAAGAGTCCCATTCCCTAATTTAATATGGGATAGCGATTAAAGTGTCGCATGATTGGAAATGTTTATTTTCGCTTAGAAAATCCAAGCATAGAAAATCCTTCCCAATCATGAGACACCGCTACGTTGTAGGGCATTATGCCTCATATCGAGCAACTAAGCTATATGTAAAATGGCTTTAAATACCTGTTATAAAAACTGATTTTTTTACTCGGAATTGAACTTTTATTATATGAATTTTATTTTAATATCAATATTCTGGGGAAAAACAGGGATGTAAAAACAATCCCTGTCTAATTAAATAGTTATTGTTTAACTACTTTGGTTTTGGCTAATTTATCATGCAAAGTTTGACGCTTTTCAGTGATTGCGAAAACATGATCAATAATTGTAATAAACGGCATAAAGAGTAAATTTAAAACGATAAAGATAAAGCTGCGTAAAGTGAAAGCACGCATCAGGCTCACTTTTTTGCCACTGTCGGCATCGACAATTTTAATTTTAGTCAGTTTTTTACCCATGCTTTGGCCTGATTTTGCCAGCATAAATGCCTGTATACCCAGCATAATGAAGATGTAAGCAAACATGGTTTGCCATGCTTCAGGAGGAATAAGGGCAAATAATTCCTGTTGCAATTGAACGGCTTGAGTTGAGCTCTGAGCCGCTTGCATTTTTTGCTGAATCTCAGAGAGCTGGTTAAATTGTTCCGGCTTTAAAAAAAATGAAGGAATTGCTGCTGCAGGTAACCACAGTAGTAAATCGATAATTTTTGCCAATATGCGGGTTGTAATTGAAGCCAGTTCCTTTTGGGCAGTGGCTTTTTTTTCAACCTGAATTTTACGAATAGCTGAATTTTGTAAAGGGCTTTGTTCGGGAGAGGATAGAGGTGAGGTATATCCTTCAGGTTCATATACAAGTTTACCTTGGGTTAATTCACCTAAAGCCTTCCATTCGGTCATACCTTGATGCCAGGCCAAGTCTGTAAGCAGTACTTGTTGACTGGCGAGCATCTGGTTTAGTTGCTCTAGGGTGTAGGGACCGGCTTGTTGATTATTTCTCGCCAAGTAAATTTGCATAAAACTAAATTCTCAAAATAAATCTAAAAATACAAAAAATCGCAGATGAAAAAAAAGACCCACGAGTGGGTCTTTTTTAACATGTTTTATTACGCTTGTTGAGCTTTTTCTTCAGCAAGGAAGAACCAAGTGTCTAAAACAGAGTCCGGGTTTAAAGAAACAGACTCAATACCTTGTTCCATCAACCATTTAGCTAGGTCAGGATGGTCAGAAGGACCTTGACCACAAATACCTACGTATTTACCTGCTTTACGACATGCATGGATTGCCATAGAAAGAAGCGCTTTAACCGCTGGGTCACGCTCATCAAACAAATGAGAAACAATACCAGAGTCACGATCTAGACCAAGTGTTAACTGAGTCAAGTCGTTAGAACCGATAGAGAAACCATCGAAGTGTTCAAGGAATTGTTCAGCCAATAATGCATTAGTTGGCAATTCGCACATCATGATCACTTTAAGACCATTTTCACCGCGTTTAAGACCGTTCAGAGCCAATAATTCAATCACACGTTTCGCTTCAGCAACTGTGCGTACGAAAGGAATCATGATTTGAATGTTGGTTAAGCCCATTTCGTCACGTGCTTTTTTCAACGCGCGGCATTCAAGCTCAAAACAGTCACGGAAGTTGTCAGAAACGTAACGGCTAGCGCCACGGAAACCAAGCATTGGGTTTTCTTCTTCTGGTTCGTATAACTTACCACCGATCAAGTTTGCATATTCGTTTGACTTAAAGTCAGACATACGCACGATCACTGGTTTGTCAGCGAATGCCGCAGCAAGCGTCGAAATACCTTCAACCAATTTTTCTACATAGAATTCGATTGGAGAAGAGTAACCCGCAGTACGTGCCATTACAGCGGCACGAGTTTCGCGTGGAAGGCTGTCAATATTCAATAATGCTTTAGGATGCACACCAATCATGCGGTTGATGATGAATTCTAGACGTGCAAGACCAATACCTGCGTTTGGAATTTGAGCAAAGTCAAATGCACGGTCAGGGTTACCCACGTTCATCATGACTTTAAATGGAAGCGCAGGCATAGATTCGATAGAGTTGCGTTGAACTTCGAAATCTAAAGAACCTTCGTAGATGAAACCTGTATCACCCTCAGCACAAGAAACTGTCACTTCTTGACCATCAGTTAATACTTCAGTTGCATTACCACAACCTACAATTGCCGGAACACCGAGTTCACGTGCAATGATTGCTGCGTGACAAGTACGACCACCACGGTTAGTGACAATGGCCGCAGCACGTTTCATTACTGGTTCCCAATCCGGGTCAGTCATGTCAGATACAAGTACGTCACCGTCTTGTACTTTATCCATTTCTTTGATTGAAGAAACGATACGTACTTTACCAGAACCGATACGTTGACCGATTGAACGGCCTTCACAAAGCACAGTACCTTTTTGTTTTAATAGGTAGCGTTCCATAGTGCCGACATTTTCACGGCTTTTTACTGTTTCTGGGCGTGCCTGAACGATGTAAAGCTGTTGGTCGTCGCCATCTTTTGCCCATTCGATGTCCATTGGCGCACCGTAATGTTCTTCAATGATCAATGCTTGTTTTGCAAGCTCTTGAAGTTCATGATCATTTAAAGAAAATTGTTGACGGTCTTGTTTTTCAACGTCGACTACAACCACAGACTTACCTGCCGCGCCTTCTTCACCATAAATCATTTTTTGGTGTTTAGAACCCAGGTTACGACGCAGGATTGAATGTTTGCCGTTTTTAAGAAGTGGTTTAGAGATATAGAATTCATCAGGGTTTACTGCACCTTGAACAACCATTTCACCCAAGCCATAAGACGCAGTGATAAATACTGCATCACGGAAGCCAGATTCTGTGTCCAAAGTGAACATTACACCTGCAGCTCCAGTTTCTGAGCGCACCATACGTTGTACGCCAGCAGAAAGGGCAACCACGTCATGTGCAAAGTTTTGGTGTACACGGTAAGAAATTGCGCGGTCGTTATAAAGAGATGCAAATACTTCTTTAATTGCGATAAGAACGTTGTCGATGCCACGGATGTTCAGGAAAGTTTCTTGCTGACCAGCGAAAGAAGCATCCGGCAAGTCTTCTGCAGTCGCAGATGAACGAACGGCAACCGCGATGTCGGGGTTGCCGTTTGAAAGAATTGCGAAAGATTCACGAACTTCTTTTTCAAGTTCTGCCGTAAGCGGAGTTTCGACAATCCATTGACGGATTTTAGCGCCAGTTTCTGCTAGAGCTATTACGTCATCAACATTTAGTGCTGCAAGCTCTGCGTTGATTTTAGCGTTTAGGCCGCTTTGCTCGAGAAATTCACGATATGCAGCAGCTGTGGTTGCAAAACCACCCGGTACCGATACACCAGCATTAGACAAATGGCTGATCATTTCACCCAGTGATGAGTTTTTCCCACCAACGAGTTCAACGTCGTGTTTCCCTAATTTTTCTAGACCAATTACGCGCGCTTCCAAAGTTGTTACTCCACTTATGCAGTATTAATCACTATCTTGGCATGAAATTATAGCAAATCGCCGAGCTTTAAGAATTTACTGGGCGACAGTCATGTAAGATGGTTTACTATAAAGATTATATAGCACTAAGACAAATATTTAAGGAGAATTTTAATGTCAGAAGGTAAACAGATTAAGCGCAGTGTGTTTTTTATCTCCGATGGTACTGCAATTACTGCTGAAACCCTTGGACACTCACTGTTAGCGCAGTTTCCTCATGTAGATTTTGACATTCATATTATTCCTTATATCAGTTCCGAAGAAGCTGCAATGAATGTTGTGGCTGAAATTAACCAGCGTGCTGATCAAGACGGGCAACAACCTTTGGTGTTTGATACTCTGGTAGACCCTTATGTACGTGATATTATTAATACTGCAAATGCAGTAAATCTTGATGTTTTTGAAGGTCTTATTGGGAAGTTGTCTGAGGTTTTGGGTACTGCTCCTACAACTTTAGTCGGACAAACCCATGCCGTGACCGATTCCGAGTCCTATAAGGCACGTATTGATGCGGTACATTTTGCCCTGGATAACGATGATGGCGCACGCACACGTCATTATGACAAGGCAGATTTGATCCTGATCGGGGTATCCCGTTCCGGTAAGACGCCAACTTCAATTTATTTGTCATTACAATTTGGAATTCGTGTTGCAAACTATCCACTGACTGAAGAAGACCTAGATGATAACCGTCTACCTGCAGTGTTAAGAGCACACAAACATAAGCTATTTGGCTTAATGATTGATGCAGAGCGACTTGTCGCGATTCGTACCGAGCGTAAAGCCAACAGCCGTTACGCAAGTTTCAGTCAATGCCAGATGGAACTGCGTGCGGTAGAAGGCATTTATATTTCAGAAGGCATTAAATATCTGAACGTTTCTGAAATGTCGATTGAAGAAATTTCAACCCGTGTTTTGCAAATGACTGGCCTGAAACGTCGTATTGGTTAATTGAAAATTTTTAAACTAGAGTTAAATCAAGGTTTAACTCTACGTTTTAATAATCGAAAATAAAAATGGTTATTATATGAATAAAATATTAAAGCCAAAAATAATGGTCTTTTTGTTTGCTTGGCTCAGTCTGGCAAATAGCCCAATTTTTGCAGCATCTGTGGCTGATTTTGAAACCCGAATAATCAATCAATATGAACAAATCCGCTTAACCGACCGCTATGAAAATGAGGGTGTGAACCAGGAAGTTGCATTAAAAATAAAGGAATTTATTCAACAGAATCCGCAAAGTTTTGCTTATGATTTTAAAAAATTAAGTAGCAAAAGCATGATTTTTGTAAATTATAGTCCTGATCGAAAGCTTAAATTTTATACACTTGATGTTTCTGCAGGCGGTACGATGCGCGAATTTGAGTCCTATGTGCAATTTAAACAGGGCAATAAAGTCATTACTCAAACCGTAAAGGATGGTGGATTTATTCGATCTATTCAGCAAACGCAATTAAATCAGCAAGCAGTTTATTTCATTTTCAGTACTTATGTAGGCAGTAGTTGTGTCGGGGCTTATGCTATACAGGCAGCACAAATCAAAAATGCGCAATATAAAGCTATTGATGTGTTTAAAACCAGAACTCAAACAATGAACCATATTGATGTCGATTATGACTGCAATTATTATCCCCAAAATATAGAGCCTTTTGATATGAATCAGCACTATATTCGGGTATCTAAGGATTTAAAAAATATCGATATTTTAGTGGTGAAAACTTCAGGTGAGTTAACTTCAAATTATCTGCGTTATCAAAAGGATAAAAATCATTATCGATATATCGGTATCGTAAAATAACACAGAAAAAAGAGGTATTATTGTCTCATGGCATAGTCTTGCAAAGTTTTGTTAATTAAATAGCTTTGATATGTTTCGATTCTTTGCCTATTCGAAAGTTTAAAAACATCTTATATTAGTTGGAAGCATTTACTGCCTCAGTTTTTCAATAAACTCAAATGATATTTGTGTAGGCGATCTCTTACTTTTGAGAGGCCAAAAGTAAGCAAAATCCTTTGTTATCCATACACAACGTCCTTGTTGTGATGGATAACGTGTGGCATCCTTGCCACACTGCGTGTATCCAAAGTTTGCTTTAATTAAACTCTGGAACAGGAATGGCATTACGGTCTCTTTTACTATAAAAGCCATTAATAGGTGCTAATAATTACATCTACCAGATGTTCAACACCTTCTATGCTTTGTACGGCATTTTCAGTGATTTTCACCACAGGCCAGGTAATCAGCTTGCAATTCTCGCGTTGTAGTGCAGCGTAATAACTATCAGATTTGAAAAAAATCTTGTTTTCAGAAGCTGAATTGGGCATGAGCTGGCGTTTTAACCAGGTATCCTGAACTTGCGATTCAAGATAGCGAATCGCCAATAATGATTTAACGCGGTTATTAAACAAACGACGATTCTTGATAATTAAAGGATGTGAAAGCAGTTTGTGAATGCCTTTTTCAGTTTGCGGCAGAATAAACAAAGGCATATTCTGGAATACTTTCACAAATTTTGCAGTACTGCAGATCTGCTCCAGATGCATGACTGTCATTTGGTTGCCCCCCACAACAGCCACATTTAAATTTGTAAAATCAAAGTTTTTAATATCTTCAGAGGTGACAATTTTTCCATGGAATTTCTGGAAAAACTCGGGTGAATTTTGAAAGAAACCATCCAATGGGCTCTTCTTCTTGTTAACCATTTTCATATCCTTTCTTATTTTTACTTCGTTGCAGTTGGTTCTGCAGTTAACTGGTATATCCAAGATGGAACTTTTGGTAAAGATTTTTCTGGAATCTTGTCAGTCATCGCAACTATGTGATTGTTTCGAATGTGGATTAATTTTTGCCTATGATTTAAGGTGTTATGCGCTTAGGATAAAATAATTTAATATTAATCGTTGCGATGACTCTAATTTGATTTTCTTTACATCCTAGAAAATTCACTGTGGCATAGTGATTCTCATCTACTTTATCTTCATAATTTTTTAGTTATGAACTCATAAAAAATAAAGACCTGCCATGAAAGAACGAGTCTTATGTTTATTCATGATGCTTATAAAAGCTTAGTTTTTTTCCTCATTATGTTCTATAGGTTGGAATTGTGTATTGGAGTAATTGGGGACACTTGGTGGCTGGGTATGTGTTCTGAGATAGTCTAAGTCGCGAATATTTTTTTGAACCGCAACCGCACCAAATAAACTCAGTAAAAATGCCATGATATAAAACCCTTTTTCACTTAATTCAAGTGAGGCATTCCACAAACCTATGGTCAATAAGGTAATGCAGATTGCAATGGAGGCGCAGCACAGCCCAAAATATATGGCAGTGACATGAATTCCTTCGAGTTTATCGAGGACAATTTTCTGCAAAGACACTGCGGTAAATAAGCCGTATAAAATCAGGATCAGATAATGGCCTTTTTCATTTAACAGTATTTCTGCATTCCAGAGACCGATCATGTAGGCTGCTGCACCTGCGATCAGCGCCAGCCAGCTTGCAGCAATAAATGCGGAGCTAGGTTTATTGATATATTGATTCATTTTATTGTCCATTATTATATGAGCTTGTTTTTATACAGTTATTATGCCTAAGCTCCAGCATTTCGCAATTATTGTTGCGATTCATTTTAAAAATGAAGGCGTTCCTTTATTTGAATTTTTTGCATAAAAAAAGCACCGCTACAGGTGCTTTTTAGATTTTTGAGCCAGAGATCAAGAATTTCTGATATCCATTAATAACTCGAAGTTTTTAATACGTTTTTCTGTGTCGTAAATGTCACAGGTAAAGATAAACTCATTCACTTCATAGCGTTCAAGTAGACGTTCAAGACCTGCTTTTACCGTTTCTTTAGAACCAATTTGTGCCATGGCATAGAACTGTTGCACCGATATTTTCTCTGATGGTGACCAGATTTCATCAATATTTTCAATTGGCGGTTGCAACTGGCCGCGTTGATTACGGAACATTGAGATAATACGCTGATAGGGTGATGTTGCTAAATATTGCGCTTCTTCATCTGTATCGGCTATGACGGTAGGTACACCCATCGACACATAAGGTCGCTCCAGATATTCTGAGGGTTCAAAGTTTTCTCTATACAGTTTGATGGCTTGATCCAGCATGCGCGGCGCAAAATGGGAGGCAAATGAATAGGGCAGTCCCAATTTTGCAGCCAGTTGCGCGCTAAACAAACTAGAGCCCAATAGCCAGACAGGAACATGGGTACTTTGGCCTGGAGTTGCCACAATACGTTGCTGTGGGAGTGGGTCTTTAAAGTATTGCAGAATTTCCAGTACATCTTGCGGGAATTGATCTTCAGTTTCTTGCTGACCACGACGCAGTGCACGCATGGTATTTTGATCTGTACCCGGTGCACGACCAAGACCAAGTTCAATACGGTTTGGATAGAGTGTTGCTAAAGTGCCAAATTGCTCTGCAACTATTAAAGGGGCATGGTTTGGCAGCATAATACCGCCTGAACCGACTTTTAAAGTTTGCGTATTTGCCAGTAAATAGCCTAAGAGAACAGAGGTTGCTGAACTGGCAATACCAGACATATTGTGATGTTCAGCCAGCCATAAGCGTTTATAACCTAATTTTTCGGCATGTTGAGCCAAAGCAAGTGCATGATGCAATGAAGATTGAATGCTTTTATTTTCACGAACAGGAACTAAGTCCAGAATTGAAAATTGGGTATCTTTTAAAGAATGCATTGGTTTTCTCTAATATCAGGGCTAAGAAAAGCATACGATGCTTGCCTGAATTTGTATATCGTTTTTTTTCGATATATGGGTGAGTTGTGTAAATAGGGTTGTGCTCATCGCAACTATAAAAAAAGCACCCGAAGGTGCTTTAAATTGAATTTTTAAAATTAACGATGTTTGTTCCAGCCTAAATGACGGCCATTATCGTGGCGGTCATTGTAACGGTAACCATTATTACGGCGGTCATAGCGATCATCGTAACGACGGTCTTCGCGATCATAGCGATCATCGTAACGGCGGTCTTCACTGACTTTTTTACCGAGAACTGCACCACCGGCAGAACCTAAGCCAGCGCCAATATAGCCGCCGTTGGTACCGCCCATATTTTTGCCTACGGTATAGCCACCGGCACCGCCTAAAGCACCACCGATTACAGCGCCAGTACGGTCACGCTTATTTGCAGCAACACCAGCTCCGGCACCACCACCAATGGCGGAACCAATCATGGCACCTGTAGTACCACCCATTTGTTTACCTACTGCGGCACCAACCACCCCACCTAGGGCAGAAGTTAGGGCTGTATTTGTTGTATTGCCTGCATTGGCGGTTGTCATTGTTAAAGCAGATGTTGTTACGACAGCAGCTAGAACTATTGAATTAAATTTCATGGCAAACTCCAGAGGGAAGCTTTTGTTATGTATTGGCTTAAATGTAATAAAAGATGTAGAAATAAAAATGGATGAGTTGTTTATGATTTGTATTTTTTTTCTGACGCATTTATTCATAATTAACAGTCAATAACGTGAATAAATGAAAAAAGCACCCGAAGATGCTTTTTTGTCCAGTCAGTTAATGATGTATTAACGATGGCTGCGATAATATTTTTTAGAGTGTTTTTTGTATTTGCGTTGGTCAGCATGACGGTCTTGTGATACTTTCTTACCAAGAACGGAACCACCCGCAGCACCTAGAGCTGAACCAACATAACCGCCAGTGGTACCCCCCATGCTTTTACCTACAGTGTAACCACCAACACCGCCTAAACCACCGCCAATTGCAGCACCAGTACGGTCACGTCTATCCGCTGAAACCGCAGCACCACCCGCACCACCGATTGCAGAACCAATCATTGCTCCAGTGTTACCACCCATTTGTTTACCGATAGCAGTACCGGCTACGCTACCTAATGCAGAAGTTGCTGCAATACGAGTAGAGTTGTCTGCATGAGCAGTCACAGTAAACATCGATGCAGTGGCTAATGTTGCGCTTAATAATAGTGCATTAAGTTTCATAGTTAACTCCGTGTCCAAAAGTAGACATTGTCAGTAAGTTATTTCGATGGCGGCAAATGTAACAAAAATTTTTTCCAACAATGTGGAGAGGATGGTTCATAGTTGTGGCGTTTAGTGTCTGCTTTGTAAAGTTTCTTTAACAATGTTGAAAAGCGATCAGAAAGTATGCATTTACAATTGAAATATGAAGAAAACGAGGAGCGAAGTAAAGCTTGGTTGAAAAAAAATCTCAGTGTGTAAGGGCTTTTGTCTGCACAATATCTATGTCATTTAGCCCTTAGAATCGTTACACTAGGCACAATTTTTTTGCGCTGATCTATGTCTAGTCCGACATGGAGATGGCCTTTTTATTGAGATATTTTAGCAAATGAAAGAATCGTTACGTTTACGATTAGATCAACTTTCTGACCGTCACGAAGAATTAAATGCATTACTTGCCGACGTTGAAGTGATTTCAGATAACAAACGCTTCCGTCAATTGTCTCGTGAGCATAGTGATTTATCCGAAATTACCGAAGTCTGGACTAAATTCCGTCAAGCCGAAGAAGACATTGAAACTGCCGAAGCCATGCTGTCAGATCCTGACTTTAAGGAAATGGCGCAGGAAGAAATTAAAGACAATAAAGCACTGCTAGAACAACTCGAAGCAGATTTAAATATCCTGATGATTCCGAAAGATCCCAATGATGCCAACTCTGCGTATCTGGAAATTCGTGCCGGAACAGGCGGTGATGAAGCTGCAATTTTTTCGGGCGATTTATTCCGTATGTATAGTAAATATGCGGAAAGTCGAGGCTGGCGTCTGGAAATTCTGTCTGAAAATGAAGGCGAACATGGCGGCTATAAAGAAGTCATTTGCCTGATTAATGGCGAAGGCGTATATGGTCGTTTGAAATTTGAAAGTGGTGCGCACCGTGTACAACGTGTACCTGCAACTGAGTCTCAAGGTCGAGTACATACTTCAGCATGTACTGTTGCCATTTTGCCTGAAGTCGATGTAGACACAACAGTCGATATTAACCCGGCAGACTTGCGTATCGATACTTATCGCGCATCGGGTGCGGGTGGTCAGCACATTAACAAAACCGATTCTGCGGTGCGTATTACCCATATTCCAACCGGTACTGTGGTGGAATGTCAGGATGAACGTTCACAGCATAAGAACAAGGCCAAAGCCATGGCACTTTTGGTTTCCCGTCTGGAAAATGCCAAACGTGCAGCAGCAGATGCAGCAACTTCGGAAATGCGCCGTGACCTGGTCGGTTCGGGTGACCGTTCGGAACGTATCCGTACCTATAACTATCCGCAAGGTCGTATGACCGATCACCGTATTAACCTAACCTTATATAAGTTAGATGCGGTGATGGAAGGTGATTTGAACGAATTGCTGGATAGTTTGCATCGAGAATATCAGGCAGATCAGTTGGCACTTCTTGCACAGCAGAATGGTGGATAATGAATATTTTACAAGCCTTGGCTTTACGTGGTGAACCAGAAAGCTACGAGCGTCAAGAAAATGCGTGGTTGCTAGAACATATTACCAAGATCGACTCTTTTGATTTGATCATGAAGAAAGACCAAGAGCTGACTGCAGAGCAAGAACACGCTTATATTGATGGTTTAAATCGAATAGAAGATGGCGAACCTTTGGCTTATGTCACCGGTTCACAACCCTTTTGGACTTTAGATTTAAAAGTCACCAAAGATACTTTGGTGCCACGACCTGATACTGAAGTACTGGTTGAAACAGTATTACGTCTGGAACTCCCTGAAGATGCCCGTATTTTGGATATGGGTACAGGTACAGGTGCAATTGCTTTATCACTTGCCAGTGAACATCCTGAATGGGCAGTGACTGCAACGGATATCTATGCGCCAACTTTGGAAGTTGCACAGTTTAATGCTGAAAAGCATGATTTAGCTCAGGTGAAATTCGCATTAGGCAGTTGGTTTAAAGCGCTAGAAAAAAACCAGTTCTTTGATGTCATTGTGTCGAATCCACCCTATATTGATCCGCAAGACAAGCATATGAAAGATTTAGGCTCTGAGCCTAGACGTGCTTTGGTTGCAGGAAATAATGGTCTGGCCGATATTGAATTTATTATTCAAAATGGTAAAAAGTGGTTAACTGCTAATGGTTGGGTTGCACTTGAGCATGGTTATGATCAAGCTGGTGTAGTGTATCAACTGTTTAAAAAATATGGTTATAAAGATATTCAAACCATTAAAGATTACGGCGGCAATAACCGTGTGACGATCGGCTGTTCAAAATAGCTGAAAATTAATCCATTTAAAAAATAAAGCGCTCAAAAGCGCTTTATTTTTTGACCACATCGCGCCAGCGTAACAGCCAGTTTTCAGCAATTTTCATTAAACTATCGGTTAATTTTCCTAAAATGGCCAATAAAATAATCGCAATAATCACAATGTCAGGTCGTGAGGTTTCCCGTCCATCACTAAGCAAATAACCAATCCCTTGAGTAGCGGCAATCAGTTCAGCGGCAATCATAAACATCCAGGACAAGCTCAGGCTGTTGCGTAAACCGGTTAAAATACCTGGGGATGCCGCAGGCAGCACAATCTCCTTAATCTGTTGAAAGTATTTCAGACGGTAAACTTGCGCCACTTCAAGCAGTTTACGGTCCACACCCTGAATGGCGGCAACAGTATTGGTATAGGTCGGGAAAAATGCACCGATGGCAATTAAGGTGATTTTAGACGCTTCATCGATGCCTAACCACAGCAGTAATAGGGGAATCCAGGCCAGACTTGGAATCGACTTAATCGCTGAAAAAGAAGGTTCTAAAAATTCTTCAGCTTGCTTGTTTAAACCGACAAGAATGGCAAATATGAGGGCAAGCGCACTGCCGATAAAGAAACCAAGAAATACCCGCCAGGTACTGGTCCAGATATGCAGCCACAAATCGCCTGAAGACAGTTCCAAGAGTGATTGCCATAAACTGCTGGGTGCGGGAAGTAAGTAAGCTTCGATAAAGCCATTTCTCACCAGTACTTCACATAAAATCAGCACAAAAACAGGGATCACCAAGCCCTTAAGCTTGCTTAATAATCTAAGCAAGCCAGACGCTGGGACTTTATCAATTTCAGGTTGAACCGGCGCCTTATTCGTTGTTGCAGACGAACTCATTATTTTTTTACGACCTTTTGTGCATATTTGGCATCAAACAGTTGATCCACGACCTGATTGACGTTGGTACCGTTACGCACCAGTTCTTCCTCAGTCAAAATGGTTCCAGATTTTTTCAGGGCATTAATATGCTTGGCTGTTGGAATATTTTGCTCAAAATTGGTACGGCTTAATTGAAGCTTTGCCACCGGAACAGGCAGTTTCGATTCACGCGCCAGCAATTCGGCCAGTTTAGCCGGATTGGCTTTGGCCCATTTACGTGCCTGTTCATAGGCTTTAATCACCGCTTCGATGGCTTCCGGGCTTTGGTTGGCAAACTGTTCCTTGGTACTTAATACGCTGTAACTATTAAAACCGACATTTCGATACAGTAGTTTTGCACCCGACTGGACTTGAGCAGAAGCCATCAGCGGATCTAAGCCTGCCCAGGCATCCACTTGTCCACGTTCAAGCGCGGTTTTACCATCTGGATGTTGCAGGTGTACAAGCTGAACATCCTTTTTATTCAAGCCTGCAGTTTCCAGTGCCTGTAAGGTAAAAAGAAAAGGGTCTGTACCTTTGGTGGCGGCAATTTTTTTCCCTTTTAAATCTTTTAGGCTTTTAATTGGAGAATTTTTTGCAACTAATAAGGCAGTCCATTCAGGCTGACTCTGGATATACACAGTTTTAATTGGACTACCATTGGCACGGCTCAAGACGGCAGCCAAACCGGCGGTTGAGGAAAAATCCACACTGCCACTATTTAAATATTCTAGAGAGCGGTTACTGCCTTGGCTAAATACCCATTTAATCTGGGTATTAGGTAAAGCTTTTTCTAAAAGTTTTTGTTCCTTCACCACCAAACTGGTCGGAGCATAATAAGCATAATCCAGCTTTAGCGTATCCGGGAGAGCCGCTAAGCTATATTGACTGATTAGGCCCAATGTTATCGCAGAGAATATTTTCGTTTTAAAACCAGAATTTTGCATACAAGCCCCAATTAAATGATTTGAATGAGATGCAGCGAATAGTGCCAGCGAGTGAAGATATAAGACAAAAAAGTAATTTTGATAAAATTATCTTAATTCCAGATATACTGATGAACTTAAATTAAGTATTTGAAAAATAATTAAATTTATCTTTAATTTTCTTATATTTCCATATTATACGAAAAACATACATCAACATGAATAAAAAGAAAATAAAGAAAATTTCAGATTATCAATGGTCTATATCATTTCATAGTCATTTCAATGTAATGACAAATGGTTTTAAGAGAAGAAATTAAAATAATAATAGCGATAAATTGCCGACAGGTTTGAATTGTGAATGACCCTAGCATTTTACTGGGGTTGAGCTGTGACGGAACACTGCTTTTCAAATAAGGTATTAGACCTGAAAGCTTAAACAGCTCCGCAAACAAAAATATCAGAAGCAAACCCAGGACCGCATTAAGTGGTTAAAGCTTGAAGCATGGTTATTTCATTCAAGTTTTAAAGATTGAGTAATGATGTGCATTAAAAAACGGCTCCTATGAGCCGTTTTTATGTATTCTGAAAGATTACATAGGGTAGTCTTGTAAGCAGTCTGAAACTTCAACTTGCTCCAAGCTGTTGGTTTCAAGGGCTAAACAAAGCGCCACGATTTTTGCTGTATCTGCAAGATATTGATCATCTTTCAATGCCACACCCGCCTGTAAAGCTGCAATGCGGTCGGCACTGATATCCAGGGCCTGAGCGGATTCAATGGCATCAGCACGTTTAAAGAAACTGAGCACCGCTTTTTGCAGTTCAGAGTCAGAACTATTTAAAATGCCCTGATTGAATAATTCATCGAATTGGCCAGTTTGAGCGTTGAGAGAATGAGTAAAGTTTTGCACCAAGCTTTGCTCTAGTACATCAATCATCTTAAGCATGTCAGAACCTTTAATCTAAGGTGTTTCATGGGGAGGAGTACAGCAGGGATGGCATAAAGATATGCCTTTAAATTGGTTGAAAAGTAATCTATTTTGGTATTTTTTGCAACTAGATTCCGACGAAAAATGTGTCAATTTTTTAAAATAATGAAAAACAAAGAATTATTAAATCTTCAATAAAAGATTCATTCTTTCAGCAAGCGATTTAACTTATTGATCTTGGTTCTGCCGATAGGCACCGGGACTAACTCCGGTCCATTTTTTAAAAGCACGGTGAAAGGCACTCGGATCATGAAAGCTGAGTTCATCGCTAATTTGCTGCAAGTTTTTTTCTGTTTTGGTCAGCAATTCAATGGCCGTATCACGCCGGATATCATTTTTAAGTTGCTGATAACTGACACCTTCACTTTTTAAGCGCCGTTGCATGGTGGCATCCGACATATTCAAACGCTGGGCAATTTCATTTAATTCCAGCCATTCAGCAGGGGGAACATGCATTAAATGTTTACGGATCTGGGAACTGATGGCATGTGGGTTTTTAAAGCGCACCAGCAAGTTTTGTGGGGTCTGCCTGATAAATTGATACCATGATTGTTGATCTTGTTTGATCTGGATTTTTAAATAATTGGCATCGAACTGGATGTAATTTTCATCACTATTGTATTGGATATTTTCGCAAAATCGCACCTTATAGTCCTGATCATCCAGAGGTGCATCACATTTAAGCTGAATCTGATTCAGTAAAACCCTTTGTCCGCTTAACCAGCACATCAAGCCATGGATCAGCATTAAATAGGTGGCATAGCTGAACATTCTTTTGGTCTGTGTTTGTTCATAAATCACAATATAGGCATAGTTTTCCTGCACAAATAACTGACTGACAAAATCATCCAGCAGCAGATTTAAGAATTGTAGAATATGTTGCAGGGCTTTTTCTAACGTCTCCGCATGCATTACCGATTGTGATAAAAGTTTAAAGCTACCACGTCGCATGGGATGGCTATCCATGCCAAAAAACTCATCATTCATGGCATCGGCAAGCTCGGTCCAGAGCTGCGCGTATTGGGAAACAGAAACACGGGCCTTGATGGAGTGCATCAATTCATCGGCAATGCCTGATTTCATCAGGATATTTTGAATGTCCAGACCTTGTTGCTGCGCATTGAGCAGTGCCTCATGCACCAAGCTGATTGAAATCGTACCTTTGCTGTAGTCTAAATCCTGTTCATTCATGCACCGTCATCCATATTCCGTATTTTTGCTGCCGTGACTGGGATTGTCCAAATCCATCATAGAGGATGCAACGTTTGGAAATTGTACTCTAGCTTAACTGCATTTACTCTGCATCTTAAGTCGAGTGTTTATTCAAAGAATTAACAGGAAAATAAAATGAAAATCCAAGGAAAAGTGTTCGTAGTGACCGGTGGTGCATCAGGTTTGGGTGCCGCGACGGCAACATATCTGGTGGGTCAGGGCGCTAAAGTGATCATGGTCGATATGAATCATGAGCTAGGTCTGGAAATGCAGCAGCGTTTAGGCGAGCATGCCGCATTTGTTAAACTGGATGTTGCGGATGAGCATGCAGTGCAGGTGTTCTTTGACAATGTAGCTCAGCAATATGGTCAATTGAATGGTCTTGTGAATTGTGCCGGTATTGCACCTTCTGCCAAAGTACTGGGCCGTGATGGCATTCATGATTTTGCCATGTTCCAACGCGTATTGAATATTAATGTGAACGGTACATTTAACATGATCCGCTTTGCTGCAAGCTTGATGGCGAAATACCCATTACAAGCGGGTGAAGAAGAACGCGGTGTCATTGTGAATACCGCTTCTGTGGCTGCCTATGATGGCCAGATTGGTCAATCGGCTTATGCAGCTTCTAAAGGTGCTGTGGTTGCCATGACGTTGCCTTTGGCTCGTGAGCTGGCTCGTGAAGCGATTCGGGTGATGACCATTGCACCGGGAATTATGGAAACGCCTATGCTCAAGGCGATGCCACAAAATGTACAGGATGCTTTGGGGCAAATGGTGCCGTTTCCATCGCGTTTAGCCAAGCCGGAAGAGTTTGCACATCTGGTGGGGCATATTTTTGAAAATAGCTATTTGAATGGTGAAGTGATTCGTCTGGATGGTGCGATTCGTATGCAGCCTAAATAATTTTTCGATTTTTATAGAACATGATGATTTGCACAGCTGCGAATTTCTCATCGAATTTAAATGGCTTTGTATAAGCATTGATTTTCTTTTGAAGGATCAAAAGAAACAAAAATCCTTTTCGAAACTGAAGATACGTCCCTGTATCTCAGTTTCGCAGGCGACATCCATGTCGCCCTAAATCATTTTTAATTACTACAAGTTGTTCTTGTAGCCAAAATTAAAAATAAATTTGAGCAGGTATTGGAGTTATGAGTGTGGCATGGATGCCACACGTTTCCCATCACGACAAGGAAGTCGTGTATGGGAAACAAAAGATTTTTGTCTACTTTTGACCTTTCAAAAGTAGAAATACTGCCTACGCAAAGGCAAAAAAACTGAATCAATCAAATGAGGCAGTGCTGATTTTAAAAAATCAAATAATGAATATTTTTTGACTTATACAAGTTATCTAATATTCAAAGCAAAATTTATAAATTGAAAGAAAAAGGACATTCAATGATTTTAAATGATGAACAAAAAATGGTTCAGGACATGTTGCGCAATTATTCGCAAAACAAGCTAAAACCCACCGCAGCAGAACGCGATAAAACAGCCAGATTTCCCGTGCAAGAACTGAAAGAACTGGGTGAGTTAGGCGCTTTAGGCATGACAGTTTCTGAACAATGGGGCGGTGCAGGTCTGGACTATGTATCCCTTGTGGCTGCTTTGGAAGAAATTGCCGCAGGTGACGGGGCGATTTCTACTATTGTGAGCGTGCAAAACTCATTGCCTTGCGGAATTACCCAACGTTACGGTACAGAAGAGCAGAAGCAAAAATATTTAACCAAGCTTGCCACCGGTGAATGGTTAGGCTGTTTTTGTTTAACTGAGCCGCAAGCGGGTTCAGATGCAGGTTCACTTGAATGTAAAGCAGAACGTGATGGTGATTTTTGGGTGCTGAATGGCACTAAACAGTTCATTACCACAGGTAAACATGCCCAAGTTGCGATTGTATTTGCTGTAACAGATAAATCGGTAGGGAAAAAAGGTATTTCCTGTTTCATCGTGCCTACCGATACCCAAGGTTATATCGTAGCCCGACTTGAAGAAAAAATGGGACAACACTGTTCAGATACCGCAACCATCATTTTTGAAAATTGCCGCATTTCTGCCGAAAATTTATTAGGTAAAGAGGGAGAGGGCTACAAGATTGCTTTATCTAACCTGGAATCAGGGCGCATTGGTATTGCTGCACAATCAGTCGGAATGGCACGTGCGGCTTTGGATGCTGCAGTGGAATATGCCAATGAGCGTAAGGCTTTTGGTGTAGAGATTGTTCAGCATCAGGCGGTGGCATTTCGTCTGGCAGATATGGCCACCCAAATTGAAGCTGCACGTCAGCTGATTTTCCATGCTGCGACTTTAAAAGATGCAGGCTTGCCATGTTTGAAAGAAGCTTCTATGGCCAAGCTGTTTGCATCCACCATGGCAGAACGTGTCTGTTCTGATGCGATTCAAATTCATGGCGGTTATGGCTATGTATCTGATTTTCCTGTAGAGCGAATTTATCGTGATGTACGGGTCAGCCAAATTTATGAAGGTGCATCTGACATTCAGCGCCTAGTCATTGCACGTGAAGTTACTAAAATCTGAATAGTAATTTAATAGTGGTTAAATTCTAGACTTTAGTGGGTGCTCAAATCCTGCACATTTTTTGATGGATTCGGAAATTGCAGGATGTCAGCAATCATGATTATCTAAAGCAAGTTATCTAAGTAATTATTTAAGTCGATATTGAAGTAAAAAGATTAAAAATGCTGAATGAATTTTGGCATTTTTAGACTGAGAACAATAAGCAAAATGGATCAAACAAGGCAGGAGCTTTGTTTATAAAATAACGGATGAGAGGCTGTCGCCATGAAGACACTACAACAAGCACATCAAGAGTTTAATTTTGATAATTTTCTTGCGGAACAACTGGTCGGTACATCTCAGGCAGTTAATGCCTATATCGAATGTTGTGAGCGTTATCTCGGTGCCAATAAAACAGCATTAATCTGGGAAGGCAAAAATGGCGAATCTGAACAGTGGACATTTGAACAACTGGCAGATGCTTCTGGAAAATTGGCAAACTACTTTACTTCGCGTGGCTTGAAAGCAGGTGATTGTGTAGCAGGTTTATTACCACGTACCCCTGAATTGCTGATTACCATTTTAGCAACCTGGCGCATGGGGGCAATTTACCAGCCTTTATTTACCGCATTTGAATCAAAAGCGATTGAACATCGTATCAACACAGCCAAAACCCAATTAATTGTGACCAATCAAGAGCAGCGTCCAAAACTGAATAGTATCGCTGTCCCGCATATTCTAACTGTGCATCAGTCAGATCATTCAGATCGTCAGGATGATGATTTTTGGACAGAACTCGACAAGCAATCTTCGTCTTTTGCACCAGTCATGCAAAACTTTGAAGATGATTTCCTGATGATGTTTACCTCAGGAACGACAGGTTTGGCAAAATCAGTTCCTGTTCCTTTAAAAGCTGTGCTGGCATTTAAAGGTTATATGACCCATGCTGTCGATTTACGTGAAGATGATTCTTTCTGGAACCTGGCTGATCCGGGTTGGGCGTATGGCTTGTATTACGGTATTACCGGACCTTTAAGTTTGGGCCATAGTATTATTATGGATGAACGTGCGTTTAGTGTAGATAACGCCGTGCAAGTGATTAAAAAATATAAAGTCAGCAATTTAACCGGTTCGCCAACTGCATTCCGTATGTTCTTTGGATTTAAAGAAAAATTTGATCCGTCCATTAAAACGCATTTACGTGTGGTAAGCAGTGCAGGTGAACCGTTAACCCCTGAAGTGATTCACTGGTTTAACCATGATTTAAATGTGAATATTTATGATCAATATGGACAAACTGAACTGGGCATGGTGATTGCTAACCATCATGCTTTAGAGCATGAAAAAAAAGTCGGTTCAGCAGGTTATGCCATTCCGGGACATCGCTTTGCGGTTTTGAATAAAGACCATAAGGAAGTCGAAAAAGGTGGTATTGGTACACTTGCCATCGATTACTCACAATCACCACTGGCCTGGTTTAAAGGTTATGACGGACATAACCGTAAATCCTTTGTGGGCCATTATTATTTAACCGGCGATACCGTTAAATTAAATGAATTTGGTGGGGTAGATTTTATTGGGCGTGCTGACGATGTAATTACAACGTCAGGCTATCGTGTAGGCCCTTTCGATGTGGAAAGCACTTTACTGGAATGTGAACAGGTTTTGGAATCAGCAGTGATTGGTAAGCCAGATCCAGAACGCACAGAGGTTGTGAAAGCGTTTGTGGTGCTTAAACCGCAATTTTCAGCTTCAGTTGAGGTAAGCCAGCAACTTCAGGAATATGTACGTTCACGTTTGTCTAAACATGCCTATCCTAAGGAAATTGAATTTGTAGAAAGTCTTCCTAAAACTTCAAGTGGCAAAATTCAGCGCAATTTACTCAAACAGCAGGAAATTGCCAAAATGCAGGGAATTCAAAAAGTGGGATAAGCCAATCTCTAGTTAAAAAAGTTTCATGCTCTTTGCACCCGAAATGGTGCTTTTTTTATTGGTCTTCTTTAGTCATCATTTTGAACTATAATTCATGCTGAATTTAGCTAACGTGATTGTTCGGATAGGAATCGCCAAGTGACCGATATAGATATGGACCTAGAGTTAACTGATGAAGAAATGCATCTCTATAGCCGTCAAATTTTATTAGATGGCTGGGACATTGAAGCACAGGAAAAACTTAAACTTGCCAATGTCTTGATTGTGGGTTGTGGTGGAATTGGCTGTACAACTGCGGAACTGCTTGCACGTGCAGGTGTAGGACAAATTACCCTCATTGATGCCGACACGATTGAAATGAGTAATCTGCAACGGCAAATAGCCTATGTAGAAGAAAATATTGGATTCTATAAATCTGAAATATTGGCTAAACGCTTAAAACAGATTAATCCACATATTCGTGTTGAATCTAAAACAGTAAAACTGGATGAAAGCAATGCAGAACAACTTATTTCAGCTCAAGATTTGGTTTTAGATGGTTGTGATAACTTCACGACACGTTATTTGGTCAATCAAGTCTGTAAACAATTTAATGTATCTTTAATCAGTGCTTCAGCGATTGGTTTTCAGGGACAACTGTTTATGGTTGAAGGGGAATCGGCCTGTTATGAATGTCTATTTCCCAAAGAGCAACATGCCAATGAAAACCTACGCTGTGCGGACTCTGGTGTATTAGCCACTACGCCTAATGTGATGGCAAGCTTGCAAGCGCATCATGCCTTACTTTATTTGGGTTTGGGCAAAACACCGCTTAAGCAAAAACTGATGCTTTGGGATGGTTTAAGCATGAAACAGCGCTTACTTGCTTTCGAAAAAGATACAGATTGTCCAATCTGTCAGGCAAGATAACCCTGCAAGGCAAATTTTTTTTGCTAAACTCACTACAATTTAATTCTAAGCTGACATTATGAAAAACAATATCTGGTTAGATGGACTGCGTTCGGTTGCCCGCGTAGGTGAAACAGCTGTCATTGCAGCAAAAGCCGGCATTAAATACGCCACAGAAAAACCAAGTAACGCAAAACTGATGCGTGAAACTTTTGAATCATTAGGTTCAACTTATATTAAGCTCGGGCAGTTTATTGCCAGCACCCCTTCATTGTTTCCACGTGAATATGTCGAGGAGTTTCAGGGCTGTTTAGATCAAACCCCATCTTTGCCATTCAGTTATGTGCAAGGGGTATTGGCTTCTGAATTTGCAGGTCGAAATTTGGATGAAATCTTTGCCTCAATTGACGAAAAACCATTAGCTTCAGCCTCTATTGCTCAGGTTCATGCGGCAAAACTGGTGACCGGTGAAGATGTGGTGATTAAAGTGCAAAAGCCGGGTGTAGAAACCATTCTCTATACCGACTTAAATGTATTGCATTGGGCGACTAAAATTTTAGAAAAAGCGGTACCGAAAGTAAAATTTGCATCACTTGCCGATATAGTCGATGAAATTAAAAGTCGTATGGTGCGTGAAGTCGATTTTATTGAAGAAGCACAAAACCTGGATGATTTTGTTAATTATCTCAATGTGACGCAAAATCAGAAAGCCACAGCACCAAGGGTTTATCATCAATATTCAACCCGCCGTGTGTTGACCATGCAGCGCTTATATGGCGTGCCATTGACCGATTTTGAAGTGGTGAAAAAGGTGGCTAAAGATCCATCTCAAGTGCTCATTACCGCCATGAATACATGGTTCGGTAGCCTGATGATGTGTAACAGCTTCCATGCCGATTTACATGCCGGAAACCTGATGCTGCTGGAAGATGGTCGTGTCGGTTTTATCGATTTTGGCATCGTCGGCCAGCTGAAACCTGAAGTGTGGACAGCCTGTATTGCCTTTATGGATGCATTGCAAAACACCGATTACAATTTGATGGCAGAAAACATGCTGAAAATGGGCATGACTGACAAGAAAATTGATACTCAAGTACTCGCAGCTGATTTAGAACGCTTATTTAGTGGCGTGCTCATGGCTGATCCTCAAGAATTGTTGACTTCCAATCCGGCAGATTTAAACGACATCATGATGGATATGGTGGGTGTAGGGGAGCGTCATGGTATTCGTTTCCCGCGTGACTTTGCCTTGCTGTTTAAGCAAATGCTGTATTTCGATCGCTTTATGCGCATCCTTGCGCCATATACCGATATTTATGCAGACCAGAGACTGCAAATGGTGCAAACTCTGGATCCGAATTTGCTGCTAAAGCATTAATATTTTAATCCCTTCCATATCCCTTTATTAAAGGGATATGGAAGTCCCTCTTTGAAAAAGGGGGATTTAGGGGGATTTTTAGAAGTAGAGTGAGATGATGGACGCAATTATCATTGAAGGTTTGAGGGTTGATACTGTAGTGGGATGTTTCGATTGGGAACGTCAAATCATGCAGCCTTTAATGCTGGATATGGCTATCCAGACCAGTCTGGAGCAAGCGGCAAGTTCGGATGAATTGGAACATACCCTGAATTATGCGGAAATTTGCGAGATTTCAGCAAAGGTCATTCAGCATGCTCAGCCAAAATTGATCGAACATGCTGCAAAACTTGTGCTCAATGCGCTTTTTACTACCTTTCCTGCCATAGAATCGATTATGATTACAATCCGTAAGCCTGCCATTATCGCGCAAGCAAATTCTGTAGGAATTCGTCTTGAACGCCACCGAAACGATATTCGCCTTAGCTCTGGCGAGTAATTGTAATCCAAAGCCACATTTCCAAAACGCAATGAAACTAATCTCTAATTTGGGAGAGGTGCGTTTTTCTAAAATTTATGTGATTCCATGCCGCGATGCTGTAGGTGCAGACTATTGGAATGCTGCGTGTTTGTTAAAAGCCGATATGTCGGTGGATGATATCATCGCGATATTAAAAAAAATGGAAACAGATTCTGGGCGTGTACGTCCTTCACATCAAATTTCTTTGGATGTCGATTTAATTGCCTGGGGCAGTGATTTACAGCACATGCAGTTTAATCCAAAAAAATTACCATTGGCTTTAGATGTTAAAATTCCAATGTGGGATATTTGGCAAAGTAGCGATTTTCAGCACGAAAAACATCAATTTCCGGTAGTAAATTGGATGAAATAACTTTCAACCGATTCACCATGCATCGTTGTTTTTATTAAATAGCCTAAGCTAAATACGCTTAACCTGAACAGTTAATTTGTTTAATCAAGCAATAAACATAGGACAAAAGGTGAGTGCTGATAAAGTCTAAGTTATTTAAATTATGAAAAAATGATCAAATATTAGGCGTGGAACATGAAAAATCAATCAAAAAGACGATTCTATAAGGATTAGATTTTTTGATTTACATTAAGTTGTTGATTTATAAGAATAAATTTTGAAATTTGCATAACGTGTATTATGTTAATTTTAGGAAATCTTAAAACAGATAAACTAAATCCTCAATTTTCTTTACATGGTCACAACTAAAGAAGTTTTTGTTATGAATAAAAATGAAATTTGGATGAATATTTTAAAAGAATTGTCACCCTTTCAACAGAAATACTTTTTTTTGATATTTGTACCTTTTATTTTATGTATATCAATCTTTATTCCATTCAATGATTACCCTGGAATCATCGTAAAATCCCAATCTTCATTTTTGGATATAAAAGCCAAAATTTTAATGGATGCATTTTTCTTCCTAACGACGTTTATGAGTCTGTATATTTTTATAAAATATAAACTTATGGGAATCTCGAAAGAACTTAGTCATCAAGTATTTAAAAAAATAAATTTTGTCGGTGTTAAGCAAAAAGAAAAAGAAGCAGGAATATCTCTCAAGAATATGTCTTGGTTTTTGTATCTAATATATTTTCTGATGTTTATAGGTATGTTTTTTACACCCCCATCTAATTCGCCTAAGTACTATTGGATGTACGGAAGTGGAATATTTGTCACTATTGTATATTCTCTATTTTTTTATGCTATTTTCGTTAGTCATACTTTATTCATAATCTGGTCACATGAAATTAAAAATTATCTAAATGAGGGTATTAGATAAACAACCTCCCTTTAACATAATGGGCGTTACACGAAACGAAATTAATTTAAATATTAAATTTCAAATACTTAAGTAAGTATGAAATTTCTAATAAAACCGGATTGGAAACAAGTCGGTTTCTTTTTAGTCAAAAGTGGAATCTTTTGCCAATAAAAACGGTCGCTTTTTAATCAAATTGAAACTTTTTTCAATATTTACGCTCTTTCCAAGCCAAAAGTTATCCCCAATTTCTGCGGATAAAAAGGGGACAGTTTTTAATCGGCTTTGTACGCATTTGCTCACATGAATTCAAGGTTATAGCTTCTGGTAGAAATAGTGGAAATTTCATATGATGAACTCATGAGGAACAGGAAGTTCCATACAAGAATAACAATAGACAAGCACAAGGACAGTAAGGTACGACAGGAGTTATACCGAGCGAACCTATACGAAAAAGCCCGACATCCTGTCGGGTTTTTTTATTGTTGATCAATTACTGTGTAATGCAGGTTGCAGACCATCTTAACGATCTTCCAGATGGCAAACATAATCGATTATATTATCAGTGATGATTTTAAATTGAGTGTTTTTAGGTACATAAAAAGATTCACCTGCATGATAAGTTTGACTCTCTCGACTTTTACCAATTTGAACCAGACACTTGCCTGAAACGATTTCTATGCGTTCAGCAACCAGAGTTTCAAAAACAAGAGGGCGTTCTGTGGGAAGAATCACACCTATGGTTTTTTTGGTTCCATCTTTCAACTCAATCACATGACTTACAGCACAGCCATCAAAATGAATGTTTGATTTTTTTTTGACAGAGACAAAATTGAACTGGGTAGACATACCTTGCTCCTTAAATTATTTTTGTTGTTGGTTTTTTTTGTTGTTTGTGCAGCTAATATTTATTTTTATAAAGTATACGAATCAATTTTTTTATATGTTTTGGTCATCGTATTGTATAAATTTTACTAGAATAAAAGCTTCATACGGCGCTATAAAAGCTTATTTATTCCAATAAAATTTTAGACAAGTGTTGTAAGCTAAAACTTACAAGGAAACAGGTTGATCTCTTATATTTTTGGATTCATTTTTTTTGAATGAAAAAAGCTTTTTAAAAACAGTTTATTGCAGATGAATAACAAATATATAAATAATGCCATGCCCGAGGCAAAACTAACAACAACAAATATGGATGAGATGATATCGGCCGAGAAATCACTTTATTTTACTGATGAAATATAAATGCTTAAAAAAGCCACCAGACTGGTCTTTGCAATGAATAGCGATCTGGTGAAGATAGTAAAACTGTAATCAGACACATTAAAAAAATGAACTGGACTGATCTGCTGCAACATTATGGCTATTTTGCCATTTTTATTGGAACGCTATTAGAAGGTGAAACCGTGCTGATATTGGGAGCTTATGCGGTGCATCAGCATATTTTCCATTTCTGGATACTCATTATGGTCGCGATGGTAGGTGGTTTTATTGGCGATCAATTTTACTATCAAATAGGCATGCGCTATGGCCAGAAAATCATCCAAAGCAAGCCGCAATTGGCGCAAAAATTTGCCCAGGCCAGCATCATCATCGATCATTATCCGGTGCTGACCATTTTATTGATGCGATTTGCATGGGGGCTTAGAAGCATTCTGCCTATATCCATAGGAATTAAGGCTTATCCATTGTGGAAATATATGCTGATTAATCTGCTGGCCTGTTTAATCTGGGCCTTTGTTGTTGTGAGTGTGGGATTGCAGATTAGCCACTGGTTACATGTATTTTGGGAAAAAATACTGCCTTATCATCATGATCTTTATATTATTCTTGCAGTGGTGGCCTGTATTTTATTGCTTCGGATCATATATGCCATTGTCATTCACTATAAAAAATCATGATGAATAGGCATAAAAAAGCCCACATTCAAGTGGGCTCAATCATGCAAATTTCAATTAAATATAATAACTGGTCTTGGTCATTAATTTAGAAATGGTTGTCATGGTAATCCGTACCGGTGCAGGTAAATCTACACCTCCGGCATTTAACGCGGTATCTCTATGGTGCAACTCATCTTCATTCATTTGCACCAGTATTTTACGTGAACGTTCATCCTGTTCAGGCAACTGGCTGATATGATGCTGCAAATGCAAGCTCACTTGACGTTCTGTTTCTGCCACAAAGCCCAGGCTATATTTATCACCGGCGATACCGGCAATGGCACCCATCCCAAAAGACAGGCCATACCAAACCGGATTGAGTAAACTGGTATGGCTATCCAGTTCTTTTAAACGGTCTTCACACCAGGCCAAATGATCCTGTTCTTCAATTGCAGCCTGTTCCATTTCACGGCGTACATTTGGCAATTTTGCTGTTAACGCCTGACCATGATAAAGCGCTTGAGCACATACTTCACCACTATGATTGACCCGCATTAAACCTGCGACATGGCGTGCTTCACTGACGCCTAATTTGGTTTCTACATCATGGCCTGGATTTTCACGATGGGCAGAGGTCGTTCCGGGAACCAGACTGCGTAGCGTTTGGTCAAACGAATGAATAAATTTGTCGATACCGGTATATTGGCGCATAAAATTAATCCTCTAAAGCATCTTGTCGTTGTGCTGCAAGCATGGGCTTGAGCTTAAACAGGAGCCATGTAGTGAAAATGGCGCTTAGAATTGCTGTGATACTAAAAAGTATTTTAATATCAATCTTAAGTACACTTAAGATGATAATGGAAAATATTGCAGAGGATACCATGAATACGGCATTGAGAATGTTGTTTGCAGCAACCACACGTGCACGATGTGATTGTGGCGAAAAGGCCTGCATCATGGCATAAAGCGGTACGATATAAAAACCGCCACTCATGCCGAGTAATGTCACAGCAAGCATGACATGGTAATAGCTCCAGCCTTGGGTAAAGACATCTTTCAAGCCGAGCATCTCGCCAGTACGTTCAGGCACAAAAGCCAAACTTGCGGCCAGATAAAAAGCAAATACGGTTAAGCCAATCGCCCCAATCGGCACCATCTTCAAATTGACTTCTGTACCGCCAATTCTGCGGCACAATAATGAGCCCACCCCAATCCCTACAGAAAAGAAGGTTAATAGCAGGCTGACTACGTTTTCAGAGGCGTGCAGGTTCTGTTGAGTCAGTTGTGGAATTTGGGTGAGATAGGTCGCGCCATAAAACCAGTACCAGGAATTGCCCAGCAGAATAAGAAACACGACCGGTAAACTTTTGGCATAGCCTACGGTTTGAAAGCTGGTTCTAAAAAAGTTCCAGTCAATGTGTACATCAGCTGCAGTCACTTTTTGCTCTAATACAAAACGACTGGAGAAATAACCTAAAACTGCAATGCTTACTATAGTAAGACTAATCCAGATCAAATTACCGTCAGATGCAGAAATTACTGCGCCACCTAAAATCATCCCGACTAAAATGGCAATTGAAGTTCCTGACTGAAATAAGGCATTGCCCGACATCAGTTCATTGGGTTTTAAAATTTCCGGTAAAATAGCGTATTTGATTGGCCCGAAGAAGGTAGAGTGAGTGCCCATTAAAAATAAAGCCACCAATAAAAGCCACAAATGACCCAGTAAAAAGCCAGCAGAGCCAATCAGCATAATCACAATTTCGAGAATTTTGATTCCCCGTACAAGTTGTGAGCGTTCGTATTTGTCGGCAATCTGTCCGGCTGTCGCAGAGAAAATGAAATAGGGTAAAATAAACAACAAGGCCGCGAGGTTGTTGAGTGTACTTACACTGGCACTTTGCTGATTGATCCAACCATAGGTAATGACCAGCAACAAGGCCTGTTTATAGACGTTGTCATTCAGGGCACCAAAAAATTGAGTGACAAACATCGGTAAGAATCGACGTGTGCCTAGAAGATGTTCATTTTTTTCCATGGTTTGTGGACTTCATTAAGTTTTATTAAGAAATGTGAGCATTTGGTAAAACACAATAAAAATCATGTATGATGTTTTCAACCTATACTTTTGGGAAAATTCCAATAGATTTGAGTTTGTTAGCAAGCTTTCATCAGGCATTTCCATTACAAATATTATATGAGTTTAGAGTTTTTTATGCTTTCAAAACTGAATTTTCAAAAGTCGACACTTAGTTTAAGTGTTAATTCCATTTTACAGTGGAACAATGAGCATAAACGATTCGGACTCAGTCTGGTATTCATGTTACTGGCTCAACACAGTTTTGCACAAGTCACTCAGCCAAATACCCCAATCACTGAAGCAGAATTTCAACAACAGCTCAAGAATGAAGCTGTTAAACAGGGTGTGGGCAGCAGTGAAGAGCTGAAAAAATTAGAAAGTATCCAAAACCAAACTGAACCTGATAGCCTGCAAATGCTGGAGCAGCAAGAACAGGCAACACAGCCTCTGGAAGAATTCAAACCGATTGAATTTGAGGATCTGGAAGAACTGCCGATTACACCTGTCAGTGCAGACATGGCAAATGAAATTTTTCGTGTCGCTGAAGAGGCGAAAAAAGAAGCCCAGCAATACCGTGCAGGTCAGCGCACAGAAGCGGTAGTTTCTGATGCCACACAGCAGGAACTGGTTGAAATTAATCAGGCACCGGTGAATATCGATCAGCTGATGTCAACTATTCAGGCCGACAGCCAGATTGTGGTTGAAGCCAATGAAGCGGGTAAAACCTTGCCTGAACTTGCCCCAGCAGATGAAGTCGAAGAACCCAACTTTTTTAAACGCTGGTTCTACAAAATACGCCCGCCGCGTCAATTCAATACCGCCAAGGTAGATCGTATCAGTGCGGATGTGATTGTGGTTGCTACGCCAAACAGCAGCGATGTTTCAGCTAAAGCTTATGCTCAGGCACTGGACAATCTGAAAACAAATCTCAAAGCTAAACTTTCCAGTTTTACTCAGGAATCATTTAGCGATTTTCCATCTGCATTGCCACAGTTGAGAACCTTGTCCAATCAGGCTGCACAGGCTATGGGTTTTTATAATGCTGAATTTAAATTCGAGAAACTCAGTGAAAACCGGGTTCGGGTCAGAGTGACGGCAAATGCACCGGTACAAATTAAAGAGCAGAATATTGAATTGAGTGGTGCAGGGGAAAATCAGCCCCAGTTCCAGGTGATCCGGCTTTTACCTGATCAGGATATAGGCGATATTTTCAATCATGGTCTATATGAACAAACCAAAACCCGTATTAACGATGCCGCATCCAATAACGGTTTCTTTGATGGTTACTGGCGTTTGCATGATGTCAAAGTGGCCCAACCGCAAAACACGGCAGATGTGAATTTACGTTATGAAACAGGCGAACGTTATAAGTTAGGCCCTGTTGAGTTTCGTATGAGTGATCCGACACAACCACTTCCAATCGATATGGATGTGTTGCAAAGCATGGTCTCTTGGGAAGATGGTGCCGACTATACCTTTTGGCGTGTCAATGGCTTGGCCAATAACCTCACCAACTCGCGTTATTTTAATTACACCTTGGTGAATGCAGTACACCCAGATCCAATTGAAAAATCGCTGGAATTACCACCAGATATTCAGGCCTTGGTCGATCAGCAAAAAATATCTGAAAGCGAAGCGGCTGTGCAGGATAAAAAACGGGTCGCTTCTGCAAAAGAGGTAACGCAATCGGTAGCAGATGAAACCCAATTTGCCGGTAAAGGTGAAACTGAAGGGGATGAAAATCTACGTCAAATGCGTGCAGAGCAGGAAATGAAAGATTCTGAAGAAGAACGTTTAAAAGTTCAGGCGCGTGAAGAGAAAAAAATTCCGGTTATTGTGACTTTAAACGCAGACCGTTTGAATAGTGCAGAGCTGGGGGCGGGTTATGGTACAGATACAGGTACGCGTTTACGTGGTCAGTACCGCCGTGCCATTGTCAACCGCCGTGGACATTCCTTTGATGCCAACGTCGAACTCTCTCAAATTCGTCAGTCTATAGACGGGCATTATAATATTCCTTATCACCATCCAATCAATGACTATATCAGTATTGTGGGGGGTTATGAGCATGAGCAACGTGATAATGTTGCCCAAGGCAATAGCTTGCAGATTGAATCTGCCGTGGCTGGTGTGGACAGAATTATTAAAAAACCGCGCGGTAGCTGGCAACATACTTTTGGTCTTCGTTACCGTTTGGATCAGCTGACCCAAAATGGTGAAATTGCCGCGAGTGAAATTCCGGACACCTTCCTGGCGAACTCCAATGAACAGCAACAATCTTTATTGTTTGGTTATGAAGCGTCTCGTACCACCAGTGACAAACGTGTTAACCCGGGTAAAGGCTTTAAGCAGACCTATAAAGTGGAACTCGGCAGTGAATCGTTATTGTCCGATGCAGATATGGCTATTCTCAATGCAGGCTGGCGTTTTATTTACTCTTTGGGTGAAAATGACAATCATCAGTTTGTAGGACGCGGTGATTTAGGTTATATCTTGACCCAAGACTTTAGCAAGGTGCCTTATAATCTGCGTTACTTTACTGGTGGTGACCAGACTATACGCGGTTTTGACTATAAAAGTTTATCGCCAGAAGAAAATGGATTTAAAATCGGTGGCCAGGCTTTGGCTGTGGGATCACTTGAATATAACTATCAGTTTAAAGAAGGCTGGCGTGCAGCCATTTTTAGTGATGTCGGCAATGCTTACGACAAAACCCTTAATACGCCTACAGCATATAGTGTGGGCTTGGGGCTGCGTTGGGCATCGCCCATTGGCCCTATTCGCGTAGATGTGGCTTCAGGCATTTCTGATGACAACCATCCAATACGTCTGCATTTCTTTATTGGTTCACAATTATAAATCTTGGTTTTTATAAATCTTAGTTTTTAGAGAGTATTATGGCTGAAGTAGAACAGCAACCAGAGACCGAAACACCTAGACCTAAAAAGCGTCGTATTCTAAGGAGTGTGCTGTTCACACTGCTTATCGTGTTTGTCTTGCTGATTGCTTCTTTCGCTGTAATGTTTAGTACCGATAAAGGCAGCAAGTTTTTGCTGGATCGTGTTTTAGAGCGTCAGCACATTATTCATTATGAATATGAAGGCGGCAATCTGTTAAGCGGCATTATCCTAAAAAATATTTTAGTCACGCTCAAACCTGTAGACGTTAAAATTGACCGAGCAGATGTCACTTTGGGGTGGCGTGCCATCCTTAAAAAAGAAATTCACCTGAATCGTGCCGATGTGCGTAATCTGCAAATTATTAGCAAGCATCCACCCAGCGATGAACCATTTAAATTTAATGAAATTCGCTTGCCCTTTGTGTTACGTCTAGATACTGCAGATGTCGATCATCTGCTGATTAAGACTGCTACGGCAAGTGTAAAGTTTCACGATATTCACCTGAATAAAGCCCTGTGGTCGGGGACTGAACTGAAGTTTGAAGATTCCCGGATGGATATGGGCTATCTTTCTGTGAAAAATGCCAGCGGAAACATGAAGTTTGAAGGGAAATATCCTTTAAATGCCGTGGGTGACCTGAATATTCCTGCACTTCATAAAAATCTGAATATTCATGATATTAAAGTCGTGGCGCAAGGTTCACTGGATACCATTCAGGCCGGTGTAGCCACCAATACTCCAGACTTGTTGACCGGGTGGGTAGTATTACATCCAGTGCGTAAGCATGTTCCCATGTTTGGTGAGTTAAAGCTTAAAAAATACCATTGGCCATTACTGACTGAACAAAAGCTATATACCAAGAATGGTGTGGCGAAATTTAATGGTGATATTCAGCGTTTAAATATTGATGCAATTACAGACTTAAGCGGCAAGAATATTCCGCAAGGCCAATATAACGGCAGCATGCATACCGACTTGGTACATCAACTCGACATTAGCAATCTAAATGGCCAGCTGATGAATGGTGCGGTGAATGTGGCTGGTGTAGTGAGCTGGAAAGATCATGTCACTTGGGATATGAATGGCCGTGTCGATAAAATCAATCCCAAAGACAAACTGATTCCGCAAATCATTCAGGACTTTTTGCCGCCAAGTCTGGATGCCAAAATTGCCTCTAAAGGTCGTTTGCAAGATGGCATGCATCTGACGGCCTTGGTGAATTTTGACCGTTATGAAACATGGAACTTAAAGCTCGATCAGGCGGAGCAGAAAGGCAAAAAACCAAACCCGATGCTGCTAAATGTGGCTTGGCAAAATATTGATCGTGCCGTGCCTTACGTGGGTTGGTTAAGCAGTAAATCGGGTGATGTTAAACTCGCGTTGGTTGAAGGCAAGCAGGATATTCATGTTGCCACAGCGGTGTCAAAACATGATAAAGGCATGTTGCCTGAGGGCCTGTATACCGCACAGCTCAATCTAAAAAATGATAATTTAAATATCCCAAGCTTTAGTTATGTGGCGGGCAAAGGCAGTTTAACAGGTAATGCAAAAGTAGAATTGCCGACTAAAAAACGTCAATTGAAATGGAATGCCATTGTTAATGCCAAAGATTTTAATCCGCAAACGGTTGCGGTGGCTGCACCAGTTAATTTGCTTAATGGTCAGGTCAAAGCCAATGGTTTTGCCAAACCGAATCAGCAAATTATCCATCTGGATGCGATTAATTTAACCGGTCGTCTAGCACAGCAAAATAACAACGAAACTGTACGCTTAACCGGTCGTAGTACCGCAGCGATTTTGTTTAATGATCAGAAAGCGGGTGGTGCGTTTAAAAGTTTTGCCGTGAATTATGATGGAGCACTGAATGCCAGTCAGCTTCCTGCCAGCGAAGGCATGCTCAAGTTTAAGATCTCCGGTACGCCGGAACTAATTAAAGTGGATGAACTGAAACATTCAGGCATTGCCGGGAAACTTTATGCCAGTGGTCTGGTTTATCTTAAAAATGGCTTTGGCTGGAATATCAATGCCTCTCTGGTACGCTTTAAACCGCATTATTTTGTCTCCTCTTTACGTGGTGAACTCTCCGGTAATGTGAAAACTGAAGGAGTCTGGTCAGAAACCTTAAAGCGTATCAATATCCAGAAATTGAATATCGCTGGTATCATCAACAATAAACCTGTACGGGGAACCGGTAATCTGGCTGTGGTGATCGATTCAAATCAAAAAGGCTTCCTGCCCCAACAGTTTGAAGCAAATAACCTCTATCTCTCTTATGCCAAAAACCAGGTTCAAGCCACAGGCAATGCACAGAACTTAAGACTGAAAATCAATGCGCCAGCCTTGTATGAAATTTACAGCGGTCTGCGTGGTCGTGCTTATGGCTATTTGAATGTGCAATCACAGCCCCGCTTGCAAGCAACTGCAAATCTGGCAGTAGATGATTTCGGTTTTAACCAGTTATTTAGTGTAAAAAAATTGCGGGTACAGGGCGAGCTGCCGACTTCGGAATCAACCCCGACGCTGATGACTGCGAAAATGGAAAACTTGCGCAGTGGTAAGCGTGAGATTCAGCAGGGTGAAATTTCACTGGCCGGTACCCGCAAAGCTCACATCTTGAAAGTACAGGCACAAAACCGAATTTCCAAATTCTATGTGCAATTGGCCGGTGGTTTTAATGCACAGAATGATTGGTTGGGACAAATCCAGAACGGTGATTTTGACTCTTTGCGTGCACGTTTGGTGCAACGTCAAAATGCCTCTGTGATTTATAGCTCGGCAAAAGGTGAATTATTTGTAGGCGCACATTGCTGGTCGAGCCAGCAAAGCCAGTTGTGTTTTGACCAACCGATTCGGGTGAGCAAAACCAAGGGTAATGTTTCCTTTATTACCAAAAATGTCGACTTAAATGATTTTGCTGCCTTTATGCCTGAAGGTCTGGAAATTACCGGTAAGGTCAATGGTTATGCCAAAGCTGCCTGGGTACAAGGCGGCAAGCCAAAAATTGATGCCAGACTAGTGACACGTAATGGTGTGATAGGGCTTGCGGCCGAAGATCCACAAGATACCGGTTCTACGCTTAATTATAATGAAATTGCGGTAGTGGCAAAAAGTGTGGCTACAGGTTTACAAGTTCGTCTAGATGTTAAAACACCTGAAATTGGTACCGGTTATGCCAATGTAATTATTGATCCTTATAAAGACAATATGCCGATGCATGGTGAGATTGCCTTCGATCAGGTGCAGCTGAAAGTCTTTAAACCCTTTATTCAAGATATCCGTTCTTTGGCTGGTAACTTGTCATTTGCCGGAAAAATTAGCGGTACATTAACGCAGCCTTTAGTGAATGGTGAAATGCGCCTGAAAGATGGGGCAATCAGCATGATTTCATTGCCGGTGAGTTTAACCAATATTCAAGTTTATTCTTCTATACGCCAAGATCATGCCACCATTAATGGAGCATTTAATAGTGGACAAGGTGCGGGTGCATTAACCGGCAGCGTAAACTGGAAAGATGATCCGCGTATTCAATTGCATTTAAAAGGTGAAAACCTGCTTGTTCGACAGGCACCATTAATTACCGCCGTGGTTACGCCAGATTTGACTTTGGACATGTTGCCATTTAAGAAAAAATTGACTTTAAACGGTAAGGTGGATGTGCCACGTGCCTTAATTTCTATGCCTGAAGCTTCAGCACCGGTGGTCAATGTATCTTCAGATGTACGGATTGTGCGTGAAGGACAGGATCAGCTGGCCATATTAAGAGCTGCCCGACCTTGGGATATTCGTGCCGATGTCTTGGTAAATTTGGGTAATCAGGTGATTTTCCAAGGTTTTGATAGCCGTATTCCACTGGCAGGGCGTTTGTACCTCTCACAACGCGGGCTTGAAACGGCTATGCGTGCCAATGGTGCTATAGGGGTTAGCCAGCGGGTAAAAATTGAAGCTTATGGACAAAGTCTGGATTTAAATCGTGCGATTGCACGTTTTAACGGGCCTTTATATAACCCGACTTTAGATATTGATGCCAATAAGAGTGTACAAGGTAGCTTGGTTGGGGTGCGGGTCACCGGTACAGCAACCACTCCAAATATTCAGGTCTATAACGATGCTGGATTATCTGAGCAAGAAGCATTGAACGCCTTAATTACTGGTCGTATTAATGAAGGTACTAGCGGTATTAGTCAGGCCGAAGGCTTCAAGTCCGATGTAAACAATACCATTGCTGCTGCCGGAATCAGTATGGGCTTAGGCGGTACCCGTGCGCTAACCAACCAGATTGGACGTACTTTTGGTCTAAGTGGCTTGGCTCTGGATGCTCAGGGAACAGGGGATGATACTCAAGTGAGTGTGACGGGTTATATTACCCCGGATCTGTTTATCCGTTATGGTGTTGGGGTATTTACACCAGTGAATAAATTGACCTTACGTTATCAAATGAATAAACGTTTATATCTGGAAGCAAGTCAGTCACTAGAACGTGCCATCGATGTATTCTATAACTGGCGCTTCTAAATTTAGCGATGCGATCTTCTTTTCATCACTGACCGCCTTCGGGCGGTTTTTTGTGATATAAAATATTGTTTTTGCTGATTTATTATTAATTATAAAGGAGATTTGGAATGAAAAAATTATTGATGGTGGGAATAGTAGCGATTGGATTGACTGGTTGTACGGCCATTCAGGTGAATAACAGCATAGGATTTCATCCGGAGTCAATTAAACAGGTGTGTATTGTTCATAATCCAAAAGTCATCATTCAGGATTTTGATCAATTGGTTGCAAAGAGTTTTGCACGTTATCACATTCAGGCGCAAACTTATAAGGAAACCGATAATTTAGGCTTCTGTCAAACCACATTGCATTATACGGCGTTAAGAGCTTGGGATATGGCTCCATATATGGTGTCGGCACGGTTTAATCTGATTCAAGATGGTCGTCAGGTATCTGAAGCTTCCTTTAGATTAAAAGGCAATGGAGGTTTGGCTTTGAATAAATGGAGAAGTACCGAGACTAAAATCAATGAGCTGGTGGATCAATTATTAAATAAAACACCTTGAAAATAGGTTCAATTTTTATTGAACCTAAATACAAAAAAGCGAGAGTTTAACTCTCGCTTTTTTCTAATCCGGCTTACTGCTGTAAGCGTGATTATAAAATTATAGTGCTACGATGTTTACAGCATTTGGGCCTTTTTGACCTTGAGCGATGCTGAATTCAACTTGTTGGCCTTCAGCTAAAGTTTTGAAGCCGTTACCAGTGATTTCGCTGAAATGAGCGAAAACGTCAGGACCATTTTCTTGTTGAATGAAACCGAAACCTTTAGTTTCGTTAAACCACTTTACAGTACCTTTTACAGTGTTAGACATAATATAAATCCTATGAAAATATTTTTTAGCTTATTGAAAAGCTTGATGATTTAACTTGAAAAGAAGAATGGAACTTTAAATCTGAAAAAACGAAGGATTATGACTAAAACTGCGAAATACTAAAAGATTTACCAGAACAAACTATTTTTCTAGTTGGGATTAAGTATATAGCGATGTTTCATTTTATGCAACCGAATATCTATTTATTCGGGTTTTTATCTTCTATAATTTGTAATTATATAAATACCTTTAATAAAAACAATAATTTAATATTTGTAATAGGATGTAGGTTTGTACAAATAATAAACGAGATAAGTTCTGCTGTTATTCATTTCATTCGTAATTAATCGTTTCTTTATAAAAGCAATCAATTTGTTATGAAAAATAAGCATATTCAATAAGCGTACATAGGGGTGTATCAATCAGTATTTGGAAGTATTAGGTTTATTTTGAAGTGGTTGTTCTGATTTCGGGCCAGGAGATTTCGTATTTTCTTTAACTTTGATTATCATAGGGGGCAACAGGAGAACATTGATGAAAAAATTATTTGCTTTGACGGTATTGGTTGCCTTGGTTGGATGTGCTGAAAAAAAGCCGTTAACGCCTGAAGAGCAGTGGAAAGGCTATTGTACAAGTATGGGTAATGCTGCGAACAACATTATGTATGATCGTCAAAATACCATTACCAAAGCGGCTGCCATAGAACATGCCAACAAAATTGAAGATGAAATCACCAAAACCTTTATTTTGGATATTATTGAGCAGGTTTATGCATTACCGTTAGAAGAAATAACGAAAGATCCGGAAGCAAGCCGTAATCAGTTCAAGCAAAAAATTACTGAAAAATGTATTTCTACACCGCATGACAAAATGCCAAATTACAAACCGTTCTAAGGAACGGTTTTTTTATTGCTGAATAATAAAAATAGCCTAAGCAAAATTTAGTACAAATTGTGACATTTACTTAATGAAAAATATGGAAAAGCTTATCTTATTATTGAATAATGAACTCTACAACAATAACGTAGGAGCAGGAAAATGGATGTGATCGGCTACTTACATCATGCAGATTTTCTTTTGGAAGATGAGCAAGGCATGGCCATTATTGGTGGTGGAAATTATGTGCTTAGCGTAGGTGATAAAGTATTTCTGCGCAGAAAAATTGATGGGGAAAACAATCCACGCTATATGGTGGATATTTCATTTGCCAGTTCTAATCACAATGACTTATTTGAAGACCAATGCATGCTTAAATTTTCAGGCAATCGTGCAGAATTACAGCAATATTTATCCGAAACCACAGTCCACTAAGGTTGAATATTTTTATAGAAGAAAAAAAGGCAACATTAGGTTGTCTTTTTTATGTTTAATGTTCCGGTAAAACTCAGTTTTTTGCTATTAAAAAGCCTTGAAAGTGAAGTATTTGCCTAATGTGTAACCAATATGAACATCATTTAGCTACAAAATAATGGACATCACAAAGAAACACTTTAGTTGCATTAACTTTTAACTGGAATTTTAGTAAAATTTAGCAGTCCATATTATTTGCGAAGCTTTGAATAAGCTGGAATTCGTAGATAATTTTTTAAAAAGAGGAATAACACCGTGCTAGAAGCTTACCGCCAACACGTTGAAGAACGTGCCGCACTCGGAGTCCCACCGAAGCCACTTGACGATGCTCAAACAGCTGACTTGGTTGAACTATTAAAAAATCCACCGGCTGGAGAAGAAGCATTTTTAGTTGATTTGCTAGAAAACCGTGTTCCTGCAGGTGTTGACCAAGCTGCTTATGTAAAAGCTGCATTCTTGGCTGCATTGGCAAAAGGTGAAGCAACATCTCCTTTAATCACTAAAGAACGTGCTGTTTACTTACTAGGTACTATGCTTGGTGGTTACAACGTTGCACCTTTAGTTGCACTTCTTGATGACGCTGAACTTGCAGAACTTGCTGCTGAAGCGCTTAAGAAAACTCTTCTTGTATTTGATGCATTCCATGACGTTGCTGATAAAGCAAAAGCAGGTAATGCAAATGCACAAGCTGTTATGCAGTCTTGGGCTGATGCTGAATGGTTCACTACACGTCCAGACGTTCCATCTGAAATTAAATTGACAGTTTTCAAAGTAACTGGCGAAACAAATACAGATGATTTGTCTCCTGCACAAGACGCTTGGAGCCGTCCAGACATCCCGTTACACGCGAATGCGATGTTGAAAAACGAACGTGACGGTATCAACCCTGAAAAACCAGGTGAAGTTGGTCCATTAAACCAAATCAAAGACTTAATCGCGAAAGGCAACCAAGTTGCTTACGTAGGTGACGTTGTTGGTACTGGTTCATCTCGTAAATCTGCAACTAACTCTGTTCTTTGGTTCTTTGGTGACGACATTGCTCACATCCCGAACAAAAAAGACGGTGGTTACTGCCTAGGTTCTAAAATCGCTCCGATCTTCTTCAACACCATGGAAGATGCTGGTGCGTTACCGATCGAGATCGACGTTGCTAACATGAACATGGGCGATGAAATCGTTCTTAACATCGATCATGCTGCTGCAAAAGTGACTGCGTCTAAAGACGGTGCGGTTATTGCTGAAGCTGAACTTAAAACTCCAGTTCTTCTTGACGAAGTTCGTGCGGGTGGTCGTATCAACCTGATCGTTGGTCGTGGTTTGACTACTAAGGCTCGTGAAGCTTTAGGTCTTCCTGTATCTACTTTGTTCCGTACTCCAGTTCAACCTGCTGCTACTGGCAAAGGCTTCACTCAAGCACAGAAAATGGTTGGTCGCGCTTGTGGTCTTCCTGAAGGTCAAGGCGTACTTCCAGGTACTTACTGTGAACCTAAGATGACGACTGTTGGTTCGCAAGATACAACTGGTCCTATGACTCGTGACGAATTGAAAGACTTGGCTTGCCTAGGTTTCTCTGCTGACCTTGTTATGCAATCTTTCTGTCATACAGCTGCTTATCCAAAACCAGTTGACGTTCAAATGCAACACTCGCTTCCTGATTTCATCATGAACCGTGGTGGTGTGTCTTTACGCCCAGGTGACGGTATTATTCACTCTTGGTTAAACCGTATGCTTCTTCCGGATACCGTTGGTACTGGTGGTGACTCGCATACTCGTTTCCCAATTGGTATTTCATTCCCAGCGGGTTCTGGTCTTGTAGCGTTCGCTGCAGCGACTGGTGTTATGCCACTTGATATGCCTGAATCTGTTCTTGTTAAGTTCAAAGGTAAAATGCAACCTGGTATCACTCTACGTGACCTAGTACATGCAATTCCTTATGTTGCGATTCAGCAAGGTGACTTAACTGTAGAGAAGAAAGGTAAGAAAAACATCTTCTCTGGTCGTATCCTTGAGATCGACTTAACAGAAATGGAAACTGATTTAACTGTTGAGCAAGCGTTCGAATTGTCTGATGCTTCTGCTGAACGTTCAGCTGCTGGTTGTTCAATCACTCTTTCTGAAGAGAAAGTTGCTGAATACCTTAAATCAAACATTACTATGTTGAAATGGATGATTTCTGAAGGTTATGGCGATGCGCGTACTATGGCTCGTCGTGTTGAGAACATGGAAAAATGGTTAGCAAACCCATCACTTCTTAAAGCTGATGCTGACGCTGAATACACTAAAGTGTATGAAATCGACCTTGCTACCATCACTGAACCAGTTCTTTGCTGCCCGAACGATCCAGATGATGCGAAATTACTTTCTGACGTTCAAGGCGTGAAAATTGACGAAGTATTCGTTGGTTCATGTATGACGAACATCGGTCACTTCCGTGCAACTGGTAAGTTACTTGAGAAAGTTCCTGGTGGCGTATTGTCTACTCGTCTGTGGATTGCTCCACCGACTCGTATGGACGAACGTCAATTGATGGAAGAAGGTTTCTATAACATCTATGGTAAAGCTGGCGCTCGTACAGAAATGCCAGGTTGTTCATTGTGTATGGGTAACCAGGCACGTGTAGCTCCGAATACAACTTGTGTATCGACTTCTACTCGTAACTTCCCGAACCGTTTAGGTCAAGGTGCGAACGTTTACTTAGCTTCTGCTGAACTTGCATCTGTTGCTGCTGTACTTGGTAAATTACCAACTCCAGAAGAATACCAACAGTATGCAGCTCAAATTGACAGCATGTCTGCTGACATCTATCAATACTTAAGCTTCGACAAAATGGGCGACTATACTGACGCTGCTAAAGACGTTGATACTAAGAAAATTGCTGCTGCTCAATTGTCTTAATTGATTAAGTAGTTAAAAATAAGGGTCGAGAAATCGGCCCTTATTTTTTTGTGTGTTAAAAAAATAAATTTATAAACTTATGGTGCTTTATGAATATTAAACAAAACTTATTCAATTTGTATTCTACTAAGTGGGATGATTTTGCTCATCATTTAGAAAAAAGTAATTATTTTGATAATTTTGCAATGCCTTTTTTATTAGATGTACCTGATTCATTAGAAGATAAATTTAAAATTATGATTTATGGTCAGGAAACTTGGGGATGGGATGATGGGGCGAGTCTTGATGGTTGGGTTGAAAAAGGAATGCATGGCTATAAAAGATTCTTCTGGGATAAAAAATTTTATGATGGTTATCAAAGAAGTTCTTTTTGGCAGGCTTTTAGGTTTTATGAAAAACATATTCCTAAAATTCTAAACGAAAATAAGATTATTCAAGAACCTATTTTTATATGGAATAATATTTCCAAACTTGGTTTGGGTAATGGAAAAACTGGAGTTAATAATATTAGTCGAGCTGTAGAGCAAAAATACTTTAGTGTTGTAAAGGAAGAATTTGAAATAATTCAGCCTGATTTAGTCATTTTTTTAACAGGTCCAACAAGAGATCATGATATTAAATTCAATTTTAAAGATGCAAAATTCACACAAGCTATTGATACTTTTTCTCAAAGAAAAATGGCTTTAGTTGATATAAATGGAATTAGTGGGTTGCGTTTGTATCATCCAGCTTATTTTGGCGGTTTTAATAAAAAATATAAGAAAGATACTTTAGAAGTATTGAAATCAATAATTAGTCAAAAATTAATCATTTCATGCGAATAGGCATCTTCTAGCACTTCCAAAACCAAATTGTCGGTATTGAGCATGATTTTAATCTTTCAGGCTAAGCTTACTTGGTTTGATTAACAGTCCATCTACGCATGTCGTTCGCTATACTTTACAGTTGTAGCAATAAGTCGTTTAATCACGCAAGTTGTAGCGATTTAAAAAGTTGATGTAAGCATATGCCAAAACAATCCCGATTCCTCTGTATTGGTGGTTTCCTTAATGGAACCCAAATCAAAGACCAAGGCGATAGCTTTGTATGTGTCGAAAAAGGTAAGAATGTCACTTATCATAAAAAAGAAATTTTCCATTCAGATGCGTGGGATCATGACTACTATGTGTGTGAAACGACCAGTGATAAAGACGCTCGAAATTGGGTATATGATATAAAACCCAATTAATTATCCATTTTTAAAAGATATTTGATACAAAAGATGGCTGGTGGTGGAGTATTGCCCAACAATTATTCTTGAATTTCAGACATTAAAAAGCCCCATGGTTAAGTGCTATCTAAAATCACTGAATTGTAAGTGGTTTTCTAAGAAATAATTAATAAACACTTATAAAACAATAAATTAAAATAAAATATTTAGTTTTAAACCCTTGTATTATTACCCTTGAAAGTTCTTTTAATTGAACATATTGGACGTTTTTGACAAAAAATAAGTTAAGATGAAACATTATTTACGCCAAGATTACGCCAGAAATGAAACTACCAAAAGCAAGAAAGCGTGGGGAATCATACCGTATTGAATTAATGTTTAATGGTAAACGTATCAGTGCTACACGAGACACTGAAAAGGAGTGTGAGCAATGGGCTATGCTTAAACTCCTAGAATTAAAGACTGAGCAAAATAAGAATCAGAGCGAAGTTAAGCAACACTACCCATTTTCTGCACTACTGCATAAATACTATGAAGAGATAGGCAGGCATAAGAAATCCAGCAGAACTATTAGAATTTCAATCAAACAGTTTATTGACAGCTATCCGGTTATTTCGCAAATGTCCGTTCACGATATTACACCTCAGATATTGACGGATTGGCGCAACTCAAGATTAAAAAGTGTCAGTATTGGTACCGTACTTCGTGACATATCTTTATTCTCAGCAATTTTTACCTATGCACAGAAAGAACTTTTTCTAATTGAAAGTAATCCTTTCTCCATGGTGAGTAAACCATCCCAGCCAAAATCAAGAAATCGACGTATAAGTGATGCTGAAATTGATCTGGTACTAAAAGCCCATAATTATGAGCGTGGACAAGTACCAACAGAGATACAGCATTTTATTGCTTGGGCTTTCCTATTTGCTATTGAGACAACAATGCGGCAAGGGGAGATATTGTCTATTAAAAGGTCAAATATCCATAAAGACTATATTCACTTGCCTGATACCAAGAATGGTCATTCGCGTGATGTGCCATTAATGGATAGTGCGAAAGAGTTATTAAAGCTTATTCCAGATAATGGATCTGATCAGCTACTTGAGATAAGCAGTAGTACTTTTCAGAATACGTTCAGCAAGAGGGTAAAGAGCGCAAATATCAAAGAACTGCATTTCCATGATACCCGGCATGAGGGAATTACAAGATTGGTTAAATTAAGAAAGGTGCCAATTGAAATTCTAATGAAAATTACTGGTCATAAGACTGCAGGGATTCTGATTAATACTTATTATAATCCTACAGCTAGCGAAATCAGTGAAATGTTGAACGGGTCTAATTGACCCGTTTTGCTCCACGTTTATTTTTTTGAGGCTTTGATAAAATCATCATAGCTGTCTTGGTTTCGTAAAGATGCTTACCATCAGTACCTTGATTGTAGCCCTCAAGCTTTTTAATGATAGTTGTTTTGGTTAAACCATATTTTTCAACTAGCCACGATACTGGAACCAAAGCCGGCAATTCTTCCATCTTAAGTTGAACAATTTTCCCACCAAAGATGTTTTGGCCAAGATAAAGCTGAGGCTCTACATCAGCCTCAACCGTAATGGTGTACTTAAGTGCCCCCATTAAGATACCTCCTTCAAACTTTGAATCACCCCAAACAGCAACTTAAGTTCAATAACCATCATCTTCTCCAAGTCGCTTCTTTAAACTTCGCATTGATTAATAGTTCTTCAATTTCACCAACACCTACGTTGTTAAATATGTGTGTCATTTTTGCCCCGAACACTGTGAGTGTTCGGGTGATAGTGGAATAGTTGAAATTCATTAAGGCTCACCAATCGCTGCAGTAAACGGATCTAATTCAAGACGACGCTTCTCAACCAATTCCATCAATTGCGGTTGAATTTCTTCATCACATGCCGACACATCAATTTCCAGCGCATCTAACTCAGTCAGGTCTTCAGCTTTCTGAATACGAACTGCAAGTGATGATTGAGTTTTTGGAGGATTAAGCTCTACCAGACGTTTATTGATTGCATCAATTAATGGCTTGCGCTGTTCTTCGGTCCATGACTTTGTATATTTGATCTGTGCATTTACTTCTGCCGGAGTAGTAGCATTGGTCACTCGATCAAGTAGATCAGCCAGCAGCTCCTTATACACAGCATCTTCATCAACTTGAACAGGTTGTTCCGAAGAATCATCTTTTTGAGATTGGATAAGCTTTTCAGCATCTTCCTGTAGTCGCTTTAGTTCATTAACCGACAAATCCTTTGACTCAGATGGAGGTGTAGTAAGCTCTTCAATGCGTTTTTCACCCAACTTATTCAGTTCAATGATTTGTCCACGGACCATATGACCATTTGCACTTAATTGATAGCGGATCCGCATAACATCATCTACAGTTTCAGCGGCATTAATTTCTGCCGTGAACTTTTCAACAAGCTTTACTGCATCAGTTTCGATAGGATCATCTATCAAATTATCTTCAACTGCAGTAACTGGGCCTTGTTCGGTAATCTGAATATCTGACTGACTTTCAGATGCCTTTTCTTCCACATCATTTGATGTGGAATTTTGGTCATTTGCAGCCGGTTCTTCTGTTTTACGGCTACGACGTTTTTTGGTTTTACCTGTATTGTCAATTGTTGGTGGATAAAAGATGTTCCGGCCAAACAGCTCGCCAATTGCCTGCAGCTGTAGTTCAGCATTTTCTTTATCTGCCTGGGCGAAACCATTACGCACAGATGCGAAGTATTCCATGCACTGTTTGTTGTATTTAACCTGGGAAATATGGTCGGGATGGACAATGAATATTTCCTGATCTTCTACCACATCCTCAGGAGTTAAAGGCTTGGCAAATGTAATACCAGCCAATTCCATGGTTTCAACTTTGATGCAAAACTCATAACCCTGTTTAGCAAAGATGTTGGCAGGGAACTGATCGATATCATTAAACTCGATTAATTCACCAATAGCGCGGCACATAATATTCCGACCAGCCATCATTGCTGCAAAAGCTTCATTACTATTTAAAATATTCATATTCTTATCCCTATGTTTAATTAATGATGAAGCTGGCTAGGCTGGTTATTTTGTTGCTGCGATCGACTTTGAGTTGGCCAACCCATCTGATCGGCGCGAGCACGGCAAGCATTCTTGATACCAGCCTCATAAGTGGTACCTTTAAATCTTTCAGCTGCTGCTTTAAGAATCCCTTTGTCTTTAGCATCTTTAATAGCGACTAAAGCATCGTTATAAAGCTGTGCCTGGGTACGTTTTGGTTTTTGCTGAGCACTTGATTGCTGTTGAGCCGGTTGCTGATTATTTTGATGCTGCTGCGTCGGGGCAGTCTGTTGGTTCTGACCGTTATAATGTGCTGCTGCCATTTCCTGATATTTCCAGTCATCCCAGATTCCTGAGAAAATATCTCCCGCAAAACCAATGAAACTAAGTGCCTTGACCATGGCATCAGTTACAGATTTTTTAGGTGCGTCTTCGTCATACACCATTTTTCCGGCATTGGTTTTATACATGGCCATTGTTCCACCCATGTGCTCAACAGAACATTTTTTGCCATCCTGCATATACCAGACTCGGACAGTAGCGTAATGCATCATGGTTTCGGCATTACATTGCTGGAAACCTTGTTGAACAATTTCAATGCCCCATCCAAAGCCACATGGCCCAAAAGTTTCAGTCGCACGTTGCACCAACCAATATGGTTGAGGGGATGAGCCTTTATAAGATTTCCCGGTAATAGGTTTAACTTTTTTCGGATCAGTAATAGAAACTGATGCCCATAGATCCATATTTGAGTTATTAGAAGTTGTCATGATAATTCCCCTTAATGCACAGCACGATGGGTTTTAGCCCATTTTTTATATTCGTCAGATTTGAAGTGACCAGTATTTTCTAGAATCTGGTTACGCTCAGCATTCCGTTTTGCGTTCCGTGCAGTGACTAATGCTTTTATTAACCAATCTGGCGCTGTGTCTTTTTCTACAAGTGTGAGATTGCCTTGAGACTCTTTATAGATGATGAAGCCATCTAAGTTGATACCACTGCGACCGCTAGGTTTAAGTACATAGAAACTTGGGCGATCTTTACCGATACGGTAGCGCTCGTTTTTATCGCCATCTAAGCCCAAGTATTCGGAGAAGTAGTTTTCAGATTTAGCTTTAGCCTGGCGTTTCAAACCTTCATCAAGAGTCTGTGCAAAACGGAACTTAATAAAGCCACCAAAGAAATCAGCAAAACCTAAACGCGCTTGTTGTGTTAAAGGTTCCCAGTCGTTGGTTTCAATTTCGGCATATTCGATATTGAAACCCTTAGCCAGTGCTTCAAATACTTGAGCAGGTGCAAGGGTTTGCTTGATGATTTGAGTAGTCATTTCCCCACCTCCATCTGAAACTTAACCGCCTGCACTGCCTGACGATCTGCATCATCTGAACAGCTTTGAACTGTAAATAGGGTGGAAACAATGGTGATGCCGATCAAGGAAATAGCAGCCACTTCTTTGAAAACCACTTTAGATTTAGCCCAAAAAGAAAGATGCATTTCTTCAGGCTTGGGTGGCTGAAACAAAATGGAAGTCGTTTGACTTTTATTAGTGCCAAACTCTGGGGTTTGACTGTGGGATGGTGTTTGGTTCATACTTATCTCACTCTTTGAGTAAAAGCACATTGGATTTGACGGTCGGTGTGCTTTTTTGTTATCTGGTGATATAAATACTACTTTAAGTAGAGATTAAGTCAATAGTTGGTAGAAAATAATTCTACTTAAAGTTGTTTTTTGATTTATAGTAGACAAAAGAAAAATAAAATTTATGTGTAGTGAAATTTAGTATTTGATAAAATTAGGAGGTTAAAATCTTTAATTATTTAATAAAATGTAGGAGGGGAGTTATGTCTAATAAAGCAGAGTTGATTCTTATTGCAGACGATGAAAAATTATTAGAAATTGCAAAGGGATCTAAAATAAAATTTGATAAACAATTAGCTTTAGATATAGCAGAAATTTTAAGCAAATTTTTTTCATACAACCCTTTTGCTGCAGCAATTAACACTACATTGACATTCTTAAATAAAAAAGAAAGAGCAAAAGAAAGTAAAAATTTAAAAGCATTACCATTGCTGAAAGAACAAATATTGCGGCAGATAAAAAAGGAGCTGAATATTTCTTCCGAAATTAAATGTATTTCACCAAATAATACAGAAGGAATGAAATTTGATATCGGCGATAAAGCCACAAACGGCAGTTTTTATCTTAAACATCCTTTGCTTGATAATGTATATATACGTCCATGCAATTATGAGGCTGTACTAGCGCGTGAAAAAGAGGCGTGCTTTAGACGGTTGGCAAGTGCATTAGGAGCTAAAACAATTACTCTTAAAGATGCTAAATTTTTCGATAATAAAGGTAAATTAAGTGTTGGAACGACGATACCTCAGGCTGTATGTACAAATATTGGCATAAATGTTCAATTTGAAAAAGACGGTGCTGTTATAAAGGAAGTCTATAGTGAATTTGGAGAGCCAAGAGTTGCACCCTATATTCCTGAACATCTAAAGTCTTGGACAATGATTGATACTGATTTGCGTACAATGGCTCAAGATCGCTTAGAAGGACATTTAATTAAGCATCAAGTCACTTTGCAGTTTAAAGAATCTTTCTCAGGTGGTGGGAAAATTGCTGCAGAGATAGCAGACAAAGGTTTGGATATTGGGGGATCTATATCTAATAACGTAAGTTCTGTATGGTTTTTTGAAGTCGAGTATTATCCTATTACGGAAACTATCTAATAAAAAGCCCATCAAAAAGATGGGCTTTTTATTGTCTTAGCACTGCACATTGTCTTTTTTCTTATAGTAGTCCAAAGCTATGTCCAGATCCTCTAATAGCTGTGATCTGGTGTAGTCTTTTGCAGCCAGTCTAAGTAAAGCTGGCATGTAATTGGTTTTGTATTCAGTAGGGTAGTCTTTACATAAGATCCTGGTCTTTTCTTCAATGGTGGTGTTTGGTGATTCTAACTGGTCTAGATATTTATTGATGATTGCATCTGACTTTTCAAATTGGGCTTTTGCTTCAGGATCTGTGTTATGAGAAGCGGTAGCTTGCTCTGGTTGTTTTTGGCAGCCGGTGATTAAAAGAGTTAGAAGTAGGGTAGTGAATATTTTTGTTTTCATGGTTTGGTTTTGTTGTTATTGGTGAGGGGATTATAAGCTGAAATTAGGAAAAGAAAACCCACCGCTGGAGTGGGGAGTTTAAGCAATAGTAAAATCAAGTTGCTGTTGTTTAGAGGGAACGTCGACTTTTTTTATATCATCGCAGTAAATCATCACTTCAGACCCCTTAACCTTATAGTATGCACTGTAGTTAAGTTCATAATCTTCTTGACGATAACCTGAATAAATTTCTTTTATTTCTATGCAGTTATCATAAGAAACTATCCATTTTGTTCTTACTTTATCTAAAGCTTGTCGGATTTGCACGTGATCTTCATGAATGTAAAAATTACGATATAAACCCTGACCTTTAACGTAGTATGGAGGGTCTAAATAAATTAGAGAATTTTCTGGGAGTAAAGAATCTACTTTGCCCAATAACTCTAGTGCATCATAATTATAAACTTTAATATACTCCTTGAACTCTCCAATTTTTTCAATTCGTTTTGATAAGTTTTCTTTATGAAAACGAGCATCAAGCCTATAGTATCCATCCTGATTTTTGCCGCCAATTACTCCTCCTTTTAAGATACCTGATCGGTTGGTACGATTTAAAAAGAAAGCAGCAAAACCGTGTTCAAGCTCGGTATGTTCAGTAGGTGTAGAAAGGATAGCTTTTTGTTTATACCACTCTTCGATAGTTACTGGAGTATCATGCAAGACCTTTAGGAATTCCTCAGTTTCTAACGTTACCGATTTCCAAAAATTATAAACAGCTTTATCGAAATCATTAATATGTATATTTTTACAATATCCACTAAAGAGCAAATCCAAAGCCACACCTGCTCCTCCCGCAAAAGGCTCGAGATAATCGCCCGAAAGATGATTTATTTCCATCAAATCTTTCACAAAGGGCGCAAATTTGGCTTTTCCACCAGGATAGCGTAGAGGAGTTAAAAACTTAGACATAGGCACATTACATCACAAATAATTTTCATTGGCCACTTTTTTGCTTAAGTGCTTTTAGGATATGCTCAGAAACTACAAAGCCAATTATACTTTGAATTCTATTAAATTTTTGTGCAATCTCTAAACCATTAAAAGTTGCATAATTATTACTGTGTTTTGTGAAATTGCCTTCCTTCGAGAGCCAATCAAGAATTTCTTTATCTGATTTTGAATCTTCAGCATTATCAAATGAGTAATTCTGTAACTTACCTTTAAAATAACCTGCAAAATCTTTTGAGTAAGAACTGTCTAATCTAGCCAAGCTATCTAGCAAGGACCAAATTCCGACAATTGTTAGAAGTGGATGTTCTGTTGGATCTATTGTTAAAAGTGATTTATACAAGACATTAAATTTTGGTATCTCCAGTGAGTTTATGGCTAAAGTTAATGAATCATTTTTAAGTATTTTTTTATCAAATTTTGGCTTATTTAACTTAACAGTCTGTAACTGATTATTAGCTAATAACAATTCTCCTTGTAACTCATCGACTGATTTTTTTAAACTTTCGGCTGGAATACTATTATTAGGTGGTGAAATTTGAGGAGGTTGGTCTGATATAATAGGTAGTGGCTCCTTCTTTTTTCTTGTATTTTTTAGGGTAGGCGGTTTAATGGTTGTTACAATGCTAAAGTACTGTTTTAAAAATAGCTCAATGTTTTTAGCTGATGCGTAATTACCTTCACGAGACAAAGATATTTCTCTATTTTTAAGTAATTCAAGCAATGTTTCAACAAAACTAAGTGCTAGTTTGTAGGCTGGAGTATTTGGCAATAAAGTAGATGTTGATACATCAAATATTGAATGATCAATATAACCTAATTGGTATGCGCTTCGAATAACGCGTGTGAAAGTTTCAAATGAAAAATGGCTATCAGAGATAAAGTCATTATATTTATTATTAGTATTTTGAAAATGCAATAATAAGGCTATGGCGATCCAATTTGAATCGCCGTGTTGTTGTATATCATATCTAAATCTAGCATTTGCGTAAGCAGACCATTTAATTCTACCAACACCCCCAGTAGCAGCGTGCCTCTCATATACTGTTTTAGAAATAGCTTCTAAATCTTCGCTCACAAAAGCTCCAACAAAGTTTAAATCACATTTAGCATTCTGCCTGAGCTGTTTAGCTAAATTTTTAACAGATTCATTGGGAGCTAATTCGGGATTGTTTAAAATTTTGAGTATAGAGGCTCGTCTATTTCCATCTAAAATGGTTAATTTTTTTTCATTTTTATAAACTAGCAAATGTTCACCTAAATCATTTTCAGCAATATCCTCCATGATATTTTTAAAATTTTCAGGGCTGTGATTATATATTTTATTAATACAATCTTGCTGGGATGTTGCCATACCGAAACGATAGTTTTTTTCATCAAGCTCAATATCTACGATTTTCACAGATGTTATTGAATCAAATCTCATAAAACCCATAACTCCTTATTATAGTAAGTACAAATTGACATCTATTTAATAATAGAGATCTATAAAATTAAACAATTACTATGTGCTAAAAATACCTAATAACCAATGAATAAGAAAAAAGGAAGGCTTTAAATTTCAATTCTTCCTAATTCAGCTTTTTATCCTATGTGCTATGATAGGTTTTTAGTTTCAATCACACAAAAATCTGAATACGCCTAAACTTTTTATTCGCTTCAATTTCAGTTTTATAGAATCTATCTTTATCATCGGAATCTATAAATTTAGTAAACGTACTTGATTCAAGAAGTCGATAAAGAAACCTTTCACCTGTTCTAAGCACTACTGTCAACAGGTAGTGCTGATAAAGCACATGGCTGATCTTGCGGGAATTTATTTCAATTTTCTGCATTAATAACACCCCAAGTCACCGGTGACTTACTTTTTAGACATCCCGATACAACCCAACTACCTTACCAACCAACTTACATCCATCCATTAATGGAATGGTTTGTTCCGGCCAATTCGGGTTAAGAGGCTGTAAATACATATTGCCGCTTTCAACAATTAACTTCTTGAACGTAGCTTCGGCATCACCTTCACAAGACACAATCACCAGATCGCCAGTTTTCAACTCACTTGGTTGAAAGTCAGGATTCACATAAATTTTGTCACCTGGGCGGAAGTCTGGAAGCATTGATTCACCAACAACTTCTAAACCATAGCCATTTTTGCCACATTTAGGATTTGGTGGTAACCATTCATCAAGTTGAGTTCCAGCTGGCACAGCATCTACAGTAGTCCAGGAACCAGCTTGTACCCATGAAATGACGGGAACGAGTCGACCAGCAATAGGAAAGGGTGCAGTGACGTTTGGTTCTAAGCCTGTACCATGATCTAAATAACTAATGTCAACATTAAACTTTTCGGCAAGAATCTGCATTTTTTCTTCACGTGGTTTAGCAATACCAAGCGTGTAGCGACGTGCCATTTCGTAAGTAACTTCGATGGCATCTTTTAATTGATTCACTGTTTTAATTGGTGAGCCTTCTTTTTCCATAAGACTTTTAAGCCGTAAAGCAAAATCTTGATATTTGGCCGTTTTCACCTTGTAAGTCTTTCCATTTTCTACGCTAGGTAGAAGTTTAACTCGTATTTTATGTTGCACCAATTCTATTTTTGGTAGTATATTATCTTCTACTTTAAGTAGTGTAGTTGGTAGCATTATGTCATCTCCAAAAGATGCTTTTGAAAAAGCAATAAAGATTGCAGGTAGCAAATCTGCATTAGCTCGTAGTTTAGGGATTACTCCATGGGCTCTAAGTAAATGGAATATTGAGAAAATTCCTGAAGAACGTTGTTTGTCTATTGAAAAATTTACCAATAAACAGGTAAGAGCTGAGCAATTACGACCGGATATAAACTGGGTTTTTGTTCGTTCTACTCAAAATAGTAATAAGGCAGCCGTTTAATAAATACGTTCGAAGGAATTTCACATGAACATTATCGATGCTGCATATAACACGGTTCACGATTACCCAGGCGGTTCAAGTGCCTTAGCAACCCGTATGGGAATCAAAAGCCCGGCTGTACTAAACAGCAAAGTGAATCCAAATACTGAGACTCACCACTTAACACTTGCTGAAGCATCAAAGCTGATGGCCTTAACTGGTGATTATCGAATCTTGCAGGCTTTGGCTGCTGAACACGACATGGTGGCAATTGATCTGCCAGATATTCCTGAATGTCGCGATATGGCTCTTACCGACACAATTTTATGCATCGGCACGAAAGGTGGTGATGTGATGAGTAAGTTTCGCGAAATGATGGCAGATGGCCGTATTACATCAGGTGAGGCTAAAGACATGTCGAAGATCATTCACCAGATGCATATCAAATTAGGGCAGCTTGATGCAGAGATTCAAGCATGTATCGAAACCCCACAAAAATAAAAAGCCTGATTTTGTGAATCAGGCTTTTTGTAATTCATCGAAAGGAAAGGTCAATGAATATAAGCAGGAATTTACCACAACAGATCGCTGATAAGAAGGCGGGTGAGGGCAAAAAATTGCAGGTTCCGATGAGTGAGTTTCAACATATCGGAAAGCAAGAGATCGACTTGAGCTTGGCACCGGATGAAGCTTACGTGAAATGCGATTTTCTTAAAGGGGATGTGGTGGTTTATATGGACCACATATCTTTCGATAGCCTTCAAACAATTGATAACTATCAGCTTAATGAATACTACTGGCTTGAGAATGGCCAGCTTGTCCACCGAGCCGATATTCGATCTGCTACTCCAGGTGAACTCAAGGCTAAACGCCGTCTGGATCAACCCACTGCATTATTTGTCTCGGGGTGATCATGAATAGCCAGTTCCAGAAACAGCCGGACTTTAAGCAACAGCAGGGTATTCAATCATTTTATGAACCGGCTTTGTGTGTGCTGAATGAAATCCATGAACAAAAGAAATTAAGTCTTCGCAAAAAGGGCTATGACGAAAACAACGCCGCCGTTACCAAAATTGAATTATCCCATTTAATGGCGCGGAGATTTCGCATCACGATTTACCTGGCTGATCAGATCGTATCAAGCCTGGTGAAATCGAATGCAGTTGAATCATTTGGTGGATACGTGAAGCCAAAAGCAGTTGAGGTACAGCCATGAGAGAAGATCAAGTAAATAGAGATGAACGAATTTATTGCGATATATGCCATACAAAAGAGATATTCAATCCTATTCATCGAATGAGTAGTCGAATACGCCTATGTGTTGAGTGTGCAAGAGAAGTAGCCAATCTATATGTTTATGATTTTGAAGTTCGTTGGATAGATGCGGACTATGCAGAAAAATATGGGTCAGCAACTAAGAGCAAAGTTCGCAAAACCCTTCCTAATGCTACAAGAGAATTCATTTTTAAACGAGATGGCTATACCTGTTTGCATTGTAAGAGCACAACCGATTTATCAATAGATCATATTATGCCTGTTGTGCATGGTGGTGGCGATGAATTGGAGAATCTCCAAACATTATGTCGTGTCTGTAATTCTAAAAAAGGTTCTAACCTTTTAAGTGAGGTTGACCATGAGTAAGTTTGTTCCAAATTCCTTTCAGCTTACAAATGCATTCGTTGACGAAGCGATGAATAAAATCAGTGATGCTTCAGTCAAAATCTATTTGTTAATTGTGAGAAAAACTCGAGGTTGGGGAAAAGAGAGTGATTCACTGTCATTAAGTCAGTTAGAAGCACTGTCTAAAAAAAGTCGTCCTACGGTTGTGAAATGCTTAAATGAACTGATAAAGGTCGGATTAGTCAAGAAGGGTCATCAATCGAAATTTGGTAATGTTTATTCGTTAATTGATAACTACAGCATTGGTGAAATTATTAAATTCCCTAGTAAAAAATCTTTACTAGTAAAAAACTTCACACCATTCAAAAATGGACTAGTTAAAAATTTTAACTATCCTAAACTTGATGGCAAATTAGACAAAAAATCAGTTCAGATATTAAGCGAAATACGCTTAAATTTTCCTAGTAAAAATTCTTTACTAGTTAAAAGTTTTAACCAGACTAGTAAAATATTTTTACCGCAACTAGTAAAAATTTTTAACACACAAAGTAAAACTATCAAAAGAAACTATCAAAATAAAAAAAAGAGCTGGTTAATTTTGAAAAATTTGAAAGATGAAATTGCTTTGGCAAATGATTCAATTCCAGTTGAGAAAATCACTGAGGCCACTTGGTTCAATCGTGAGTTAACTGCATTTGAAAATTTCAATGCTGAACGAAATCACAACCAAGGATTCAAAATTTATTTGTTCGCTGATTGGTTGATCAAGGCGTATTTCAAATACGAAAAACAGACCAATTTGAAATCAGCTCTGGATAATCCTCAGAAACAATCTGGCTCAGAACGTAAACCCACAAACCTTAGTGAAAAACAGATTCACACCTTCGCTCAGAAACTTTCCCAGCATCCTGAGTTTTCAAGCAAGTTCTCTGAACCAGGTGAGTCCTACGAAAAACTTGCAGCTCGTATCGCCGTAAAACTCGAAGATCCAGCACAAGCCAAAAAATGGGAATCGTATTTGAAACAGGTTGGGTTCAATGGATCACTCCCGGGAGCTGCAGCATGACTGATGCAGAGCGCACGTATACAAACCTGATGATCTTCAAAACAATGGCATCAACCAAAGGCCGCATCTCTGTTAAACAAATTCATGCAGCGATAGAGCCAAACATGGGGATTTCAATTCGTAGTTTGCAGCGTTACCTGAATGATCTGGCTCACTGGGGATTGGTGGCCAAGGATGGTGAAACACCACAGGGATTTAGCTTAACTCACCATGCAAAACAGCTTTTTGCAGAGTTGGCCAGTGGGACAGATGCATGACCAGCTACTCAATTGCTGAATACAAGAAAATGATTGGGGCACCTAAACCTAAACGAGGCTCTAAGCGTCCTAAGGTCAAGGATGAGAAAGTACCGAATGAGTTTGAAGTAAAGTTGGCTAGGGAGTTAAGGGCCCTAAAAATCAACTTTGAACAGGAATACCAATTTCACTCAAAACGGAAATGGCGAGCTGATTTCCACCTGGTAGGCAAAATGATTTTGGTCGAAGTTGAAGGTGGGATCTGGAGTGGTGGCAGACATACGAGAGGTAAGGGATACATTGGGGATATGGAGAAATACAACGCAGCAGTAATGATGGGTTACCAGGTAATACGGTTTAGCACAGAGCAAGTAAAGTCAGGTTTGGCGGTTCAGCAAATAGAGAAGATGGTTGGAGATTTATAACGATGAGTACTGCAGTAGCGAAGCAACATATTTTACAGTCGGTGGATTGGTCACGTTTTGATTTAGAAGGCTGGTTACAGCAGTTTGGGGCATGGTTATATACCAACACAAGTTCAAGCGGTCGTACTGTGAATCCTATCGCCGTGGCTATGGACAATGCTGTAAAGGCGAAGAAATCTAAAAAGCTTAATTCTGACCAGCAGCTGCAAATTATTGCGGACTATCTCACTGGGGACTATGTACCACCTAAACCACGTAAAACGAAATTGACTTGTGAAATTGATGACAATGAAGCTCGAGCAGTTCAGCGTCTGGTTTTGGATCTGCAGGGGCAATCAGAAGTACTGGATGATTGGATCGATGCCATTATTAGCCGTTATTTTTACAGCTGCTCATGGTCGGAGATGGTGACAGATGAACGCAGTCAGTTAGATGCCCGGATGGATGTGAAGTGTGGGTTGGCTGCGTTGCATAGTCGGTATGGGTTTATTGAGTTTATTTAATTTTGGAGCTAAAAGGATTAAAAGTTTATTGACCTTGGTCTAACTCCATAGTTTTGAATAAAGATAATGGAAACCGAGAGAGATCATTGTGATGGAAGAATTGCTGAAAGAAACACCTATATTGGACTATAACCACCTTTTAATAAAAGATTTAATTGAGCAAAGAAAATGGAATGAGTTAAGTGATGCAGAAAAAGTCAAAAATATTTATAACTTTGTTCGAGACGAGATTAAGTTTGGCTATAACACTGGGGACACGATTTCTGCTTCTGATGTTTTAAAAGCTGGCTATGGCCAATGCAATACAAAAGCAACTTTATTGATGGCGCTGTTAAGAGCAGTCAAAATACCGACTCGACTGCATGGCTTCACTATTGATAAAGAGCTACAGAAAGGGGCGATTGACGGTATCTGGTATAAGCTTTCACCTAAAAACATATTACATAGTTGGGTAGAGGTTTATGTGAATGAGCATTGGTATATTTTGGAAGGAGTCATTCTTGATAGGGAGTATCTTCAAGAACTAAGAAACATCAATAAAAACGTCACTAAGACATTCTGTGGTTTCGGAGTATTTACTGATAATTTTGATAATCCACCTATAGACTGGAATCTAAATAATACTTTTATTCAAGACAAGGGAATTAACCAAGACTTCGGTATATTTGATAGCCCTGACGATTTTTATAGAAGTCACCAGCAAGAGCTTAGTTATATTAAAAGTCTATCTTTTAAGTACTTTATAAGACATTTAATGAACAGGAATGTAAATACGATTAGGAATAAACATAATTAGAATTTATCTAGGTCTTAACTTAAACCTATTCCTTAAAAGTCTCATTCAAAGCCTGTTGCACTGCATCTACACGTGACTTGCAGGCTTTGTAAGCAGACATAGACTCTTCAACGATCTTCATCAAATTATCAATATCAGGTTCTTCTTGCGACTCAAGCAATTCAGCATTCTTTTTAAGAACTTCATAACCTTCTTTAAATGTTAATTCTTTTTTAGTCATTGCTTATTACCTGAGTCACTGTGGCTTCGATGATACCATCCTGTAATTCTATCTGGATGCTGTCACCTGAAATTTGTTGGATGGAACGAATGGCTTTGCCATGGCTACGAACGATACCGTAACCCTTGGCCATCACATTACGGGGATTCTGTAATAGGGTTTCACGCATCAATGAATCAACCTGATTGGAGGCTAATTTGATTTGCTGTTGGGCTAAGTATTGCAATGTACCTTTCATCAAATCCAGGCTTTTATTGGCTTCATTGATCTGGCCATGAGCAAGCGTTTTAATTACTCGGAGGTACTGGTCATTTTGGCTTTGATACGCCGTGATCTGGTGCTGGGACAATAGCTTGATCGTTTGTAGAGAATCTAAAACTTCCTGGGTGCGTTCAACAATTAGATTGCGAATACCGCCAATTACTTTGCTAGGTGTATCAAAAGACCGGTGCGCCACTTCATCCAGAATGGTTCGATCTTTTTCATGGCCAATACCCACCCATATAGGAACTGTACGTTTACAGAGTAGGGCGGCCAAATCATAGTCATTCAAATAGGCCAGATCATTCACAGCACCGCCACCACGAATAATCACAATCAGATCTGGTGCAGCTTTAAAGTCTTTAGCCCACTGACGTAAACCATCGCCCAATGAACCAATGATTGAAGCTGCAGCTGTATTTCCCTGAAAGGTCGCGTTGTGATAAACAAAATGGCAAACACCGGCTTTATCTAAGGCATCTGCATCTTTCTTGAAGTCACCTAAACCTGCAGCATTTTCAGGGGCAATGACCAGGACATTTTGAATATCGAATGGAGTGGGGAGTAGCTTATTTTTATTAGCCAAACCTTCAAAAGTTAAGCGTTCTAATATCTGCTGATAGCGCCGTGCTATATCACCTAAGGTGTAACTTGAATCAATATCTTCAACATTAACCGAGAAACCGAATTGAGGGCTGAAAGTAGCTTTAATCTTAATCAGAACGTTCAGATCTCGAGATAATTCAATTCCGCTTTCTCGCTCAAACTTTAATACCATTTTTGCTGCAGCAGATTTCCAGATCGTCGCTTTGCAACTGGCAATCACTTTGTCTGTATCTTCTTCTTTTTCAGCCAGCTCTAAATAGTAGTGTCCACCTTTAATACTTAAATTCCTAATCTCAGCTTTAACCCATACCGGTTCATCGAAAGTTACACGTATAACTTCTTGTACAGTTGAAAGGTATTCACTTAAGGAAAGCTGAAAGTCGGGCATGGAAGAGAGGATTTCCAAGATTATTAATGAAAATAGTATATAACCATGAAAATAAAGGCAATGTAGATATATTGACCTTGCGCAAGGGATATGGCATATTTCAGGTATAGTGATCGAAGTGTACGTTAAAGCACTAGATTGATTTAAAAGCTCGCCAAATGGTGGGTTTTTTTATTTGTCACACTCATTTGCTATTCTTTGGAAAAAATACCGGGCTGTTGTTATGAGTGCATTAACTAAAGACGAATTACAGTCATTATTGGCAATAGCAATACAAGAGAATGAAGAATTAAAGGAAGAAAACCGAAAGTTATTGTTAATGGTTACTGATTCTGCTGAGCAAATAAAGAAAGCTGCTTATATTACTGAAGAGTATCAGCGAATGTTTAATGAGATTACCGAAGCGCTTAGAGCTCGTTATCCTGAAGGGTTTAATGTTGTTGAATATATTCCAAAACACCTAAGTTAATTCATATAAAAAAATTGAAGCTCGCCAAATGGTGGGCTTTTTTCATATTGCCGATGGTATAGTGGGCTACCAAATCAGTAATTTGTTTTATGTCAGAATTTTATAAATACCGATACACTCAAATAAGTGTATTGGGTTCATTACCAACACACAAAGTGCTTATAAGTAATATCCCTAATAAAGCAAAATTGGTATTTGCCGATAATACTTTTATATATGGCTCAATTTCTGATTGGGTGTTAGGTAATTCAGATTTTGATTCACGAGCATCAACATGGCTAGAAGAGCCAAAGGCTTTTTTGGAAGATGAGAGAAGAAGACTGAGCCTTTATAGGGCTTCTCATCCGTTGTTTAAGACTGAGCCGAGTATGGGTTAAGATGTTTAATTAATCTAATTGCCTCTGTAAGTGACTATATTTCTAATAAAGTTTGCTTTGATGCTGCTTATGACGTATAAAGTCACCTCGTTGATGCGGGATGGAGCAGTCTGGTAGCTCGTCGGGCTCATAACCCGAAGGTCGTTGGTTCAAATCCAGCTCCCGCTACCAACGAAAAAAGATTCAAAGTTTATAGCCCAGTCTACCCAGACTGGGTTTTTTTATGGCTGCTTTATGTATAAAGCAGCAGTGTGAATATTTGTATTAGTGATGATCTAGAAGGGCAAACTTTTTTGATACGAGATATTCATAAAATTAAAGTATGATGTTTTTTTAGGTTTCAGTTCAATTCAAATGCCAAATATCAGTGTAAAAAAACTAGATAAACTTATTGGTGATATGGTCTCAAAAAATCAAACACCTGAAAAAATATTAATTGGTTATAAGGCTTATGGCGAGCTAATGAAAGATCGCAAATTCTTTGAAGAAGTGGTCGGTTCAGCTATGGAGCCCAGTAAGCGAAAATATAAGAAGTTTAAAATTAGAGTTACTCAAGATGATTATCAGCTTGAGGTGAAGGGTCTAACTTAATAGATTGATATATCACTAAAAGCTCGGTCATTTGATCGGGCTTTTTTGTTGCCTAGTGTTTTTGATGCACAAATGAATTTGTCTCTCAAAATAACCAAAAAAGGAGAATCAAAATGCCAGCATATGCATAAGGGTATTGCGCCACCCGAACCAAGGGCGATTTTGATTTGTGATGTCGTACGTTAATTTGTTCGGCTACCAGCGCAAACGGTGGGATGCAGAAACCAGCCGTATAAGTGGTTTGAATCCAATGTGATTTCGTCACACATTGAGTTAGCCTCAGAGCCTTCAGTTGTGGGTGACACCCCGCCTAAAAAGAACGAAAAACATAAAAGTAAAATCAATAGCTAACTTTGAGTTTACGAGTAGTGTTAAGTAGCGGTAGATCAGTTGCCGAGCTGATTAATATCGAAACTAAAGGCAAGGGTGTGGCAGATCACCACATCCTTTTTATGCCTTGAGAAATGCCCGTGTAAGCAATATCAGGGCACCTAGATTCTAATTCCCTAGAGTTCGCTGGAATTAAATTATAAAAAGACATTTACCCTGCTGACGGTACCTTTATAAATGAAGGGACCATATCGAGTATATTAACGTAATGGTGAGCTTTTTTAATATTTAATAAATCATTAATTAAGTTTTTATAATATATTGATTTGTCTTGTATTATTTTAATTTTTGGAATATTTAGCCAGTGAAAACTATTTGAATAGTGTACAAAATGGTCAATAGAAACTGCTGTAGTTTCTGAATGACCTCCCAAGGTCCTTAGTTTATAAGCCCACGTCATCTTTCCATGTGTGGGCTTTTTTTTGCATGGAGAAAAGCAATGCTCCGTTTGTTAATGTGTTTATTCGGCCTACATGGTGCGACAGAAATCGATTACACAATTGATGATGAAGAAATCAAGGTGTGTCGAGATTGTTTGAAAGAAGTTAAATAATTTGCCGGACGTATTACGGCACATAAGACCCCGCTAAATATGCATTATTGGTGGGGTTTTTCTTTTCTTATTGGTGGTGTCTATGGCTTATATCGTAGTGGCTTTTGTATCGTTCCTTATTGGATATGCTTTGTGTTTTAGATGGTTCCAGAAAGACATTATTGAAGGAAAGCCAATTGTGTTTAACAAAGGTGTGTATGTAGCTACCAAAAAGAAGATTGAACCATGACAGACAAAGTACAAGCGAAACAAGACTTAGAATTTTGCAGTGCTGAGCTGTCTAAGTATCAGAATCTCAGTCGATCAGGTTTAAAGCATCACCAGTTAATGGTGATTGATGAAATCATGATTGGGCTTAAAGATCGGATTAAGAATTTACGTACGGTACTTTATGCATAATAATTTGCCAAATTAGTACAAATTAATTAAATTAGTTATTCAATAATAATTAACTACTAATTTAAGGTAAATCAAAATGTTAATAAAGCATGAAGATAGAATTGTAAATTTAAACAATGTTTCATATATAAAATTAAATGAAAAATCTCTAAAAATTATTTTTTATTTTGATGATGAGCATAGTTGTAGTTTTACATTTGAATCACCAGAGGCATTTTCAAATTTTGTTTCTAGCTTAAAGGCAAAAGAGATTGTGTAAGAATTAGGAATTGTATAAAACCTCCTCCGGGAGGTTTTTAATGGGTGGAATTTATGGACATAGATGACTATTTCTGGAAAACCAAGAAACGCCCACATAAAACTAAATCGCGCACTAAGCCTCTACCAAAAGCAAAAGAGGCATATTTAGAAGAGGAAGAAACCTTATTTCAAGAATTAGAAGAATATCGAATTGGTTATCGACGGAAGTTTCAATTTGAATCAACCAAAAATTGGCGGTTTGATTTTTACATTGTGAAGTTAAATCTTCTTATCGAAATCGCTGGTAGCCCATGGTCAGTTGGTCGTGGTGGGAAAAAGATAGCAAATGCATTTTCCAAATACGATGATGCTGAAGAAATGGGATACACATTTGTGCGTCTTGAGCCTCATCAAATTGAGTCGGGTTATGCAATTAACTGGATTAGAGGTCAGTTGGAGAGATTAGAAGATGGACCAGTTCAGACCATTCCCGCCGACAGATCTGATTGATCGTGCAGAAGAGCAAGAAGCAATTTTATTAGCACCAGCCGTAGAGTTAAAAGAATGGGTTGTTAAAAACTGGCTGACCATTGGTGGTGAACTTCATAACCCGGATCATGACCACATTGCTGAGTTACTGCATGATGATGAAACCTTTCTAGCATTTGCTTGGGCTTCATCGGCCGCCTTAGCTAAAAAGCGTATGGTGCTTGGCCAATGTGAAAAAGTGATGTTTAACCAAGGTGGATGGAAGAAGGCACGACAAGAACAGCAGATGCGTGACTGGTTTGGTTTTGTGCCGGTGTATCTAATCACTGTAGATGCGGCATTTTGTGAGCAAACTTCAGATCGTGAGTTCTGTCGTCTGATTGAACATGAGCTTTATCACATCGGTGTTGAACGTGATGCAGATGGCGAGATTATTTATAGCGACCATACCGGTCTACCTAAACATTACCTGGCTGGCCACGATGTCGAAGTGTTCTTCGGTGAAACCAAACGCTGGGGTGCAGATGAGTCAGTAAAACGACTTTTGGAAATCGCCAAGAATGCGCCGTTTGTATCTGAAACTAATATTGCTGCGTGCTGTGGGAACTGTGTCATCGGTTAAATTTTTTGCCCGTCTTCTTAGACGTGCTTAGACGGATTGAGATTTATGGCCAGACTTAAAAAAGAGGTACAAACCTATATAGTGCGGTCACTTGCACAGTTTAATACTCCTCAAGAAACAGCCATTCTTGTCAAAGAAGAATTTGGAATTGATGTTACTCGACAGCAGTGTGAGGCATATGATCCAACTAAGCGTATTGGTAAAGATTTAAGTCAAGCTTTAAAAAAGGAGTTTGAAGCAACTCGAGAAGAATATTTAGATAAACCTAAAAATATTCCTATTGCTAACCAGACTGTTCGGCTTGAACTGTACCAAAAATTAATTACTAAAAATAAAAGTCCAGCAATGGCTTTAAAGATATTGAAACAAGCTGCACAAGAGGCTGGTGGTCAATTTACAAATAGGCAAGAAATCACTGGTAAAGACGGCAAGCCAATTGAAACAATAAACTCAAACGTGCCGACTGAAAGCTACCTTAAGGCAAGGGAGCGGGCTTTAAATGAATATTGATCCAGCACGCGAATTAGCAATTCAGATTGAAGCCCAAGAGGATCTGTATTTCTTCTCTCGCTATATGTTTAAAGAGCATCGCAAATACAAGTGGCTGCATAACTGGCACCATAGAGTGGTTTGTGATGCTTTGATGAAGGTATTCCGGGGTGAAACCAAGCGTCTAATCATTAATATTCCACCGCGATACTCTAAAACTGAATTAGCTGTAATCAACTTCATGGCCTGGTGCTTTGGTAAGGTGCCGGATAGTGAGTTTATTCATGTCAGTTATTCTGCCACCCTTGCAGCAAACAATGCCTTTCAAACACGTAATTTAGTGCAGGAAGAAGCGTATAAGCGAGTATTTCCTGATTTTGCATTGCGTGATGACAGTAAAGCCAAAGATGACTGGCGCACTGCTAAGGGTGGGGTTTGTTACTCTCAGGGTACTGGCGGTACGATTACTGGTTTTGGTGCTGGTAAATTTCGAGATTCATTTGGTGGTGCCATCATTATTGATGACCCACATAAAGCCAGTGAAGCTCGGTCAGACACGATTCGTAAAGGTGTGATTGAGTGGTTTCAGAATACACTTGAATCACGTACTAACTCACCTGATACGCCGATCATTGTCATTATGCAGCGTTTACATGAAGAGGACTTGGCAGGGTGGTTACTTGATGGTGGTAATGGTGAAGAATGGGAGCATTTAGAACTTTCAGCCATTCAACCTGATGGCACGGCCTTATGGCCAGAAAAGCACTCGATTGAAGTATTAAATCGAATGGAGTTGGCAGCGCCGTATGTATTCTCAGGGCAATATCGACAAAGACCATCACCACCAGCCGGTGGTTTTTTTAAGCCTGACAATATTGAAATCGTGGATGCATTACCTGCCGATATTACCCATCACGTACGTGCATGGGATTTAGCATCTTCTGAAAATGAGGGTGATTACACTGCAGGTGTACGGGAAGCTAAAAGCCGTGATGGGTATATCTATATTGTTGATGTAGAGCGTGCACAGTTAGGGCCTGATGGTGTTGAAAAACGTATCAAACAAACTGCTGAGTTGGATGGAAAATCTGTAGCGATAAGATTGCCTCAAGATCCCGGCCAAGCAGGTAAGTCGCAAGCGAAAAACTTCATCACCAAACTATCGGGTTTTAATGTGAAAGCTGAAACGGTATCGGGTGACAAGATTACTCGTGCACAACCTTTTGCTGCTCAGGTCAACGTAGGCAATGTGAAGATGCTTCGTGGCGACTGGAACAAAGCATTCATTGAGGAATTGCGAAACTTTCCAAATGGCAAACATGACGACCAGGTAGATGCTGGTAGTGATGCATTCAATGAACTAAATGAAGCAAGAGTTGGTAAGAAACCTGCAGGTGCGGGCACTCGAACTTATTGATAAGGAAAACACATGGCAAAGTCTAAAAAGGACAAAGCGTCAAAGAAGGCTTTGTCTTATGGCAACTTATACACTCAAGAAGCAGTCACTCAGTTTTTGGTGAATTTTGGGAAGCAACCAGATACCGATGAAGTGCTTCGTAAAGCAGGGATTGCACGCCATAGATTGCGTGTGTTGCTGGATGATGACGAGATTGCACAGGCGGTTGAAACCCGTGTAGACGCATTGCTAGCAACGCCGTTGAGAGTTGAGCCAGGCGATACTAAAGAGGCTGAGATGCTGAATTTAGTATTGAAAGAATGGTTTCATGAAATTGCTACTGGTGCCATGAGCGCATTGTTCTTTGGTTATTCTGTTCAAGAGGCTGTCTATGAACTAAAGCCGGAAGGCTTTATGGGTATTCAGTGGATCGGCGAGAAGCCGATGCAATGGTTTGAGCCTAAGAACGATGGTCGTTTAATTTATCGGCAAGATGGCCATAATGCAGAGCGTGAAGTGGATCAGGTATTCAAATTCTTCTTAACACGCCGTAAAGCCACATACGAGCAGCCTTATGGCAAGGCATTGCTAGCCACACTGTATTGGTTATTCTTCTTTAAGCAAAACGGTTTTAAGTTCTGGGCGAAATTCCTGGAGCGCTTCGGTACGCCAATTCTGCTTGGTAAATGCAAAGATACTGAAACTGATGATATGAGCAAAGCACTATTAGATGCTCATGCTCAAAGTGTTTTGTCTATTGATATTGAAGATGATGTGCAAATCCTTTCTGCACCAGGAACAAGTGGGACAGCCGGTGCAGCATTCGAGGCCTTTAACAATCAATTGGTTCGCCAGATCCAAAAGGTTGTATTGGGGCAGACGCTCACCAGTGGTACCGATGGCAAGGGGAGTTATGCATTAGGACAAGTGCATGAGAATGTACGAGCAGATAAGCTTAAGTCGGATATTCGCTTAGTAACACCAACTTTGCAGGCAGTGGTTAATGCGCTTTGTGCATTAAATAGCTGGGGTGAATATAAGGTCATGCTTGGCGAAAAGCCAAAGCCACTCAACAAAGAACAGGCAGAGCGTGATGCTCATCTTAAAAATGCCGGGGCTAACCTGACACCGCAATATTTTCAGCGTGAATATGGATTGCAGGACGGTGATATTGCTGAAGTGACACCTCAAGGTGACACCAAGGTGGCACCAACGTTCACCGCCTTCCCAAAGCAGGCATTCAGCTTTAAGGCATCTGCCAACAAGTTATCTGCAGCGCAGCAAGAAGTTGAAGAGCTGACGGATGGCCAAGGTGATTTAGAGCTTTTAAATCAGGATCAGATTAAACAATTGGTGGCTGAATCCGATAGTCCTGAAACTCTAGTTTTTAACTTGGCAAAGTTATTACCTGAGGCATCACGGACTGAATTCACTGCGAATTTAGATCAGGCTTTATATGCGGCTGATGTGCTGGGGTATGCAATCTCAAGTAAGGGTGAATAACGATGCAACCAGTCACATTCCTTGAGGCGCTTCAGTATGCTCACAGCAAAAAGATTGTACTCCCGGATGAGTTCTACTCAATGGACCTTAAGACCCGGCAGATGGCGACTACGGTTAGCTTTTTATCAAGTCTTGAACAGATTGAAACCGTCATCAAGGCTGTGAATAAATCGATTGCAGACGGTGGAACATTTAACGACTTCCAAAAGCTAATTGCTGAATCTGAAATCATTCTGCCAAAGCATTACCTGGACAATGTGTTTCGTACAAATATCCAGAATGCATATGGTCATGGGCGGTGGCAGCAACAACAACGGAACAAAGCTAAACGTCCATACCTGATGTATTCAGCTATCAATGATAGTCGAGTGCGTCCTAGTCATTTGGCTTTGAATCGAATTGTATTGCCGATTGATCATCCATTTTGGTTGACCCATTACCCACCGTTGGGCTTCCGTTGCCGCTGTACCGTGATTGCCTTAACCGAGAAGCAGGCATTGAAATACGGCATTACACCTGATGATCAGTTGCCAGAGGTTGCTGAGGCTTTGGATTGGAGTTCTCATCCTTTGCAGTTCGGCGAGCTTGAATCACTGGTGGATAAAAAGATCAGTGCTTCATCTCTGGATAAGGAATATCTCCTCGAGCAGAAAGAAGTGATTAGGGCTGAATGGACTGCATCCAAAAAGCTGACCAGTTTATTCGCTCCAATGGATGATAAGAGTCGGGATCTATTCGATACGGTGGCCAATACGGTGATTCCACTCGATCCACAAATCAGACCAAGTGCGATCCGTACCTTTCTGGATTATACACAAGGTAATGATGCTGCATTGACTTCATATCTTAGCCAGCCGTCAATTAGTTTGGCTGATGATGTACTGAAGCGCTGGGTTAAAGAGGATATGGCAAATATCCAAGCTGTATCAGCAAACACTTCACCTGTTGTGACGGGGTCTGCTTCATTGGCTTATGCAGCATCTTTAGAGGTGGGCAAGGTCGTCACCTTAGATTCACCGTTGCTGATGACTGGTAGTGGCTCAAGCATCGTGATTCAGATTGAGAATGCAAAAGGTCTAGGTATTGATCTTGAAAAGCTTAATGCCGGACAGGGTGTGCTGTTTCAAATGGGATTGTCTTTTGAGGTAGCTTCGGTGGAGATGATCGAGGGTAAGATGGTTTATCTACTTAAAGCTTTGAATAATTGAATTTTTATATTAGATTAGGTTCAAAATTAACTTATTAACCATAATATGGAACTCTTTTTAAAATTACTGACAGTTGTAGGATCAATCGTTGTACCAATCTTCATTGCATTTTGGAATACGAAGAACTCGATCAAAAAACACCCTAAAGAAGAGTTTGCTGAAGATGTGAAAATTGCAGAGAGGTTTGCTACTGCAGTAAATACTGCTCAACCCATGTTAGTGAAGGATAGATTAACTCAGCAATTGCTTGAGACTAAAAAAGTTACGTATTTTGAGGTTATGTACTTCTATGAATATTCTGACATGGAGAAATGGGTTAATAAATATATAAGCGTACGTGATGAGCTTAAGTTGGTTCGAAACTCAAAGGGTGAAATTGTAAAAATTCACCATCCTCATTCTCGCAAAAAGGCTATTTTATTTAGTTTAGGGTATATCTGTTTTGCACTCTTAGGTTTACTACCTTTTCTGTTTATAAATTGGTATACCGAGACATATTTCAATAGTATAGATTCTAAGCAATATCTTGTTGTTTTTAATCTAATAATATGGCCAATTTTATCTTTAATTATAGCGCTCACATTTTTGATAGAAGGTATTAAATACAAAGATGCCAAAAGATTTGTAAAAAAGTTTGAAGCTGAGGCAATAAAAGTCTAAGCCTGATTGAAATCGACCGCTCCTTAAGGGGCGGTTTTTTTATGGAGCATGAAAAATGCCAGATCCAAATGAAAAGCCAAAGGATCAGTTTTGCTTTGAGCTTGGTACGTTTGCAGTTGAGCAGCCCGTAGAAGGGAAGAAAAAGCGCACCTTCACAGGTGTGGCTTACAGTGGTGAACCGATCGTCGACCACTGGTATTGGGAACGAGTCATTTTTGATTTGGATTCCATTGAAATAAAAGGTCGTATCCCAGCTTTACTTGAACACTCACCTCGACAACGCGTTGGTGCAATCAATAGCCATAGCGTCAACCACGAGCAAGGTTTGGTGATTTCAGGAGACCTGATGAGTAATGAGTTCGGTACACAAGTTGCTCAAGACTCGGATGATGGTTTTCCATGGCAAATGTCGGTGCGTATTGAGCCGGGCAATGTGGAAGAAATTGCACCCGATAAAACAGTTTTCGTAAACGGTAAAAACTACCAAGGACCAATTACGGTATTCCGTCATGGTCGTATTCGTGAAGTGTCTTTCTGTGCTTTGGGTGCGGATGACAACACAAATGCAGTGGCAGCCAGTCACTCTCCAAAAAACTTTAATCAACCAGAGGGCACAGACGTGGACCTAGAACAAGCGAAAGCAAAAATTAAAGAGCATGAGCAAACCATTTCAGGTTTGCAGGATCAGGTTAAAAAGTTTGCTACAGATAGGCGTAATGCTGAGATTGATGCTTTGGCCAAAGCCTTGAACAAAGAGTTTAGTGCTGATGAGAAATCCAAGTTTGCTGCAATGCCAGATGATGCATTTGATCTGATGGCTGGAACACTTAAGCAATTTGCAGCAGGCAGCCAACAACCGCCAGCTGGACAGCAACAACAGCAACCAGCACCAAGTGTTAATCCAGCATATGCACACTTGTTTAATCATCAGGCAACTGGTGGTCAAGGTGGGCAAGCTCCACAAGGATCAGCTTTGGATCAGGCATTCGCCAAATTTGCGGCATCTCAGGAGTCTAAATAATGGGAACAATTACTCAAACGATTACCACCAATCAATTGGTGGTAGGTGATGGTATTCGCACTGAAAATGCCAAAGTAAAAACAGCAACTGCATATAAACGAGGTGATTTACTCAACGTTGGTGCAAATAATGTGGCTGATCATCCTATTGTTACCACTGGTGTGGTAGGGGATTGGAATGCAATTGCTGTGTCAGATTTTACAGTAGAGCAAGCTACTTACCATGCTGCAAATAATCTTGAAATGCCAATCTACACACAAGGCCCTTTCGATATTGCTGTAGTTACTGTGAACGGAGTTCCATTAACCACAGATCAATATGATGCAGTACGTGCACAGGCACTAAAAAACAAAATTGAACTTCGTAAAGTTGTGGGGAATTAAGACATGAGTCAAACTTTTACATTTCAAAATGCACCAGTTGAATTGCTGGATGTACCACAGCTGGTGCTACTGACTGATACTACTCAAAAGGTTGACACCTGGTTGATTGATCGATTTTTCCCTCAGCGTGTTTCGTACACCAAAAAGGAAGTTCCGGTTGGTGAGCTGAATACAGCAACTCCACTTGCGCCGTTCGTTACTCCGACTACAGCTGGTCGCCAAATCAAAGTAGGTGAATCTGGCAACGTAAAATTCGTGAAGCCTGCTTACTTAAAACCAATGATGACGGTTATGCCAAGTGAAGTGCAAAACACTGCCCTGATCGCACGCTTACGTCAATTTGGTGTGATTGCGACCGGCTCAAACCGTTTATCCGATGCGGATCTATTGTTAATCGATCAGGCTCAAAAGGCTTTATATCTTCGCCAATCTATCGAAAATCGAAAGTTATTGATTGCCCGTGATGTCTTACTCTACGGTAAAACCACTTTCGCTTCAGCAGACTTCCCAATGTATGAAGTAGATTATGAGCGTAACCCTGCTTGTAACTTCACGCCGTTGATCAAATGGGGACAAGCCGGCGCTACTCCTGTTAAAGATATTCAATCAATGATTGACTTATCTGTTGAGCACTCAGGTACATCGCCGAATATGGCTTTGACCACTTCCAAAGTATTTAATACCTTAATTAAGGATGCTGAGTTTAAAGAAAAATTCATCGCTCCTTATGCGGGTATTAGTGTTCCAATCACGCCAACTTTTGACCAGGCTGATAAGCCTCAGTTCCGTGGCACAGTGGATAATATTGAAATCTGGACGTATGACGTGAAACACAGCATGGAAGGTGCTGCGGAACGTTTTATTCCTGAAGATTTCTTCGGTCTTGTTTCTGATGCAAATGGATGGATCGCACATTGTGCATTGCAAAACGTTGAAGCATTTGGCCAGGCCTTGGAATTCTACTTAAGCCAATGGCAAGAAAAGAACCCTTCAAGCATTCAATTATTAGCTGAATCCTCTCCACTGGCTGTTCCAAATAACAAGAATGGTTTAGTTGGTGGTCGTGGTTTCGTTTAAGGAGAACTAAATGCCAAAGTACATTGCAAAACAGTCGATCGGACATTTCCGTCCAGGTCAGGAAATCGAAGGGCTTGAAGCTAACCAACTTCAAGCCCTTTTAGCATCTGGGGCTATTGAAGAATATCAAGAGCCTAATGAACCTAAGGCAGATGGCGCCGCCGCACGTTTGGCTGAACTGGAAAAGGAAAATGCTGAATTAACCAAAGCCAATGCTGATCTTGAAAAAGCACTATCTGATTCTCAAGCGGCTTTGAAAAAAGCGAATGCTGAACTAAAGAAAGCTGCCGAAGCTAAATAGGTGATCTATGTACGCGACTGAAGCGAATTTGGTCGCACGATTTGGTGATGAGATTAATAACCTGAAACTCATGGTGACTAATCCCAAATTTGTTGAAGATGCAATTCAGGATGCAACTGAAGAAATCAACGGTCATATCGGTGGTCGTTATCCTTTGCCGTTGCCTAATGTGCCTAGCAATTTAAAGCGTATGGCGTGTGATATTGCGCGCTATCGTCTTTATTTTGAGAAACCGACTGACGAAGTACGGCAGCGCTATGAGGATGCAATTGCATTCTTAAAACGTGTTGCTGACAACAAAGCACATTTGCAAATTCAATTGCCTGAAACAAATGAAATCGTGGACGATCAACCGAAAAACAAACCATCTACTGCACCAATCGGTACCACTTATACAGGTGGTGTATTTGGTGATTCCATCTTGGATCAAATGCCAAGCATGAAGTGAGGTGTTTATGAGTGGTGTAGCGATATCGATTGAGGCTGATGGCGAATCCGCAGTGATGCAGGCTTTGGCTCATCTATCTGCCTTTGATCAAAGTAAGCCAAAGCTTTTTGATGCAATTGGACAAACAGTGGTGAGTAATATACGTAGCCGCTGGACTAAAGGTGAGGGATTAGAGGGTAAGTGGCGCTTATCAGGACGTGTAATGCGTGAGGGTGGTACCACGATGCGTGACACATCCAGATCAATGAACTCTATTACTCACAATGTGCTTGCTGATGGAGTCGAAATTGGTACCAATGTTGTTTATGGTGCGATTCATCACTTTGGTGGAGAAATCCACTATGAAGCACGTATGCGCCGCACTTACTTCAGACAGAACCAGCGGACAGGTTTAGTGGGTAACAAGTTCGTGCGTAAAGCCCGTTCCAATTTCATGCAGGAAAGTATGGGTAAAGCCTACAAGATCAATATGCCTCGTCGCCCATTCCTTGGTTTAACTGAAAGTGATGAGCAGGAAGTATTAAACCTAATTACGGAGCATTTAACAGATGACTGAGGATGAAAATTTCTTTGCGGTCCGCAGTGAAATTGCAGAAAAGCTGAAAGAGATTATAGATTTTAAAAAAATCTACACACCAGCCAATTCTGCAAAAGTTACAGAGCTTTCCCAGGTAACTCCAAATGCACAAGTCTACTATCGCCGTGTCCGCATATTAGATGATGCAGGGCGCTCTTCTGCAAATATGCTGAACCAGCAATGGGAAGTTACGATATCTGAACGGCATGCAGCCTCACAGCTCAATGATGGATCTGCGGTGCTTGATCGTGTGGGAATTTTAACAATGAAAGTTTTAAAGCTTTTATCTGGTTGGAAGCCTGACTCAAGTATCCGACCATTAAATATAGTAGCAGTTGAGGAAGACTATTCATCAACATGTGTCTACATCACTCTGGTATTTGAATCAAAACTTATTACTTAGGAGCCACTCATGGCAAAACAATATAAAGCCCGGCAACCTGTCGGGCGTTTTCGTTCTGGGGATATTGTTGGTGGATTGAATACAACCCAAATCCAAGATTTACTGCAGCGTGGAGTTATTGAAGAAGTGGAAGTCGCTTCAGAGCCAAAGCCAGCTGTACAACCTAAAACACAAAAAGAGGCTAAAGTAGATGGCTAAAAAAGAGTACATGTCGCTTCAGGGAGCGTTTCACCTCGCTCCAATTACAAATGGTATTGCTGGTGCACTTCGTGAACTTGGCAACATTCCAGAATTTGAAATTGAAATTACTGCGAATGTGATTGAGCATCAAGAAAGTATGTCAGGTAATCGGACAACTGACTTTGTGATGACAACAACCACGGGAGTTAACTTCTCAGGGCAACTAGAGAAGGTAAATAAAGAGAATATGAAGTACATTCTCTCCGGTGAAAACTTTGAAATTCCATCTGCTAGTGTAGTGGATTCAGAGTTGGGTACTGTTGTGGCTGATCAATCAATTCTAATTGGTGCTTATAATTTAAGTACAGTGACCATTAAGGATTCAACAGCAGCTCCAGTTACGGTAGATCCAAGCAAGTACTCATTAGATCCGGTATTTGGTATCTTAAAGTTCAATGATGTAACTGGCCTAACAATGCCTTTAACTATCAGCTATACATCTGGTGCTGTAACGCAAACTACTATTGCTTCAGACTTAGACCGTGAATATATGTTGTTCTTTGCAGGCACTAATACTGCCAACGGTGATAAAGTGGCGATGAAACTTTGGCGAACTCAAAAGTCTCCGGAAGCTACATTCCCTTTAATTCATGAAGAGTTAGGGAAATATCAAATCCAAGGGCGTGCAATGTCAGATTTATCGAAGGCCAATGACTCTAAATTAGGTCTATATGGTCATCTGGTGACGATTCCTGCTGTAGCAAACCCTTAACTAGATACAGGCACAAAGAACTCCATGACGCATAAGCGTCTTTTTTTGTGCCTGTTTTTAATGCTTGAAAAATATACAATTTCAGATATAACTTAGATTTCTATTTTAAAATTTGGGGATATATGAAAAGAATAATTGCATTGGCATTAATAGCATCTTTTGCAACATCTGCTTATTCCCATGGTGGGCGTACAGATAAAAATGGTTGCCATAAGCAGCGCTCTACTGGTGAAAGACATTGCCATTAAGAAAAAAAGCACCTAAGGGTGCTTTTTTAATGTCTAAAATTTATATCGAGATTCCATCATGAATGATTTTTTCTTAGCAACGAACCGATCTATCGCAGTGAATGATATCGAAGTCCGCCAGATCCAAATGAAAGACTTTGACACATTGGCTGCACATGCTGAGCCAATCAAGCAGTTCCTCAAAGACAAAGATCATTCAGATGAGATTTTGACAGAGTTATTTGCAGCGCATGGTATGCAGGTCATTTCAACAATTGCATGTGTAACCGATCTGGACAATCAATCACTGTTTAAACTCGCTTCAAATGAGCAGGCTTTCAAGCAATTGCTTAAAACCGTGTTTCTGGTAAACCAAGCCTATTTCAAATATGAAAAGCCAAAGCATGGGGCAATCAAAGCCCAGACAAGTGAGGCTACTTGGTTCGATTCATTTCAGTTCCTGGTATCAATGGGCCATCAGCATAGTGAGATTATGGAAATGACTTACGGTGCGTTTGATGGTTATGTTAAGGCTGCAAGCAAGATGCATAGGCAAGGGATTATCAATTCTGCTGTTGCTGCGCGTGTAGCTCAAGCTGACAAGAAAGGATTTGAGACATTTAAAAAAGATATGAGCTCTGATTGATCAGCCACTCACCTAAAGTTATGATGTGTAAATAATAATTGAGGGTAGTGTGGAAAAATGGCTACAGTTCAGTGCCTTGTTTGCGGACATGTTGGGGCATCAAAAACCAAAGGTAGTTTCTTTGTAACTATCATCTTGCTTTTTATTGGGATTCTTCCAGGAATTATTTATGAAATTTGGCGTAGATCGGGTGGTAAAGTTTGTAGTGCTTGTGGTAGTCAAAATGTAAGGCTTTATGTACCAACACCAAGAACAGTACAGCAACCAATTAATCACATTCAGCAGGCCGAACCAATTAGAACCCACAATAAAACTAAATTGGTAGCTGAGGATGCCTACTCATATAATGCAGGGGTAAGACTCAACCAAGAAGACCAAAGTGAAAATTCTGAATTCAAAGAATGCCCGTTTTGTGCAGAACAAATAAAGATAGCTGCAATTAAGTGCAAGCACTGTGGCTCAATGATGGAAGACTTACCTTAAAAGCTTATCGAAATTAAATATAAACCCGCCATGTGCGGGTTTTTTGTTGCCTAAAATTTAGAGGTTATCATGGCTGGAGAAAATCTAACTTTTAAATTGGTGATGGATGCTGATACTAAAAGCTTTGTCACTAATGTTAATCAGTCTAAACAAGCTGCGGAAAAAGCAATAGCTGCAATTAAAGACGGATCTGCAAGTATAGTTGGTGTTGCAGATCAAGCAGCCAAAGCTATTGATGGCATTATTCCAAAAAATGCAAATGAACGAGCCATCAAACTTACTGAATCATTAAACACTATTACAGAGTCGTTAAAAAGCACAGATATTGCAGCAGATGGGGCGATTGACGGGTTTAAAAAGTTAGGGGTTGATTCGGTTCGATCGCTGAATATCTTAAAAGCCAATTTGGCGACTTCAAAAACAAAGCTTGAAGAGTTCTCAAAAACCAATGCAACACCAGAGAATATTCGTAATGCGCAACAGCAAGTAGATGCGTTAGAAAAAGAGGTCTTGCAAGCGGATAAGGCGTTCAAAAATTTTAAATCAGAATTAGGTTTAGTTTCCCCAGAGATTAGTGCCCTTGATCAAGCTATAGATAAAACAAATACTGAGCTTGCACAGACTGACACAGCAGCTCAAACAGCTCAAAAAGGTATAGCTGGACTTAAAACTGGATATACAGCTCTTGTTGGTGCAATGGGTGGTATTGGTATTGGTTTGGGTATTCGAGAGCTTGCTCAGGCTGCTGATTCTTATACAAACCTATCTGTTCGGATTCAAATCGCTACACGTGATGGTGGTGATTTTGAATCTGCAATGGCGGGTGTACATCAAGTAGCTCTTGCCACAAATTCTAGTCTTGACGCAACAGCCAGTCTATTTACTCGGATAAATACTGTCGGTAAAGATATGGGGATGACGCAACAACAAGCGTTGAACCTAACCAAGACTGTAACCCAGGCGATTCAAATCGGTGGCGGCTCAGCTCAGGCTAGTGAAGCAGCAGTACAGCAATTTATCCAGAGCCTCCAGGGCGGAGTCCTAAGGGGAGAAGAATTCAACTCCATCATGGAGAATGGTTATGGGCTGGCTGAAGCATTAGCAAAAGGATTGGGGGTCACTACTGGTGAACTCCGCAAGATGGCTGAAAACGGTGAGCTTTCCGCAGAGCGTGTAATCAAGGCTATCAGTAGTCAGGCAAATGCGGTTCAAGAAACATATAACCAATTCCCAACCACTATCAGCAATGCACTGCAAAAGATTTCTACACAGTGGCAGATCCTAATTGGTGAAATGGATCAGGCCAATGGCTCGAGTGCAACAGTAGCAAATGCCCTATCGGTCATTGCAGATAATTTGGGTATTTTAAAAGTATTCTTTGATGATGTTGCTGCCGGGGTAGGATGGTTTCAAGATCAGTTGTCAGAGATTGACCCATCTACTATTGAGTCCATTAGAAGCACATTATCTGCTGTGTATGACACAATTAAAACAGTCATATCTAGTCTTGCTGGAATTGCTCAGACTGCATGGAGTGCATTTTCATCCACCTTAGATGCTATTGCTCCTTTGTTTAATGTAATTTTGAATGGCAAGGAAGAGGTAAGTGGATTAACTACATTATTTAATGTTTTTAAAATTGCATTAGGTGTAGTTGCTGACGGGGCAACAGGGTTAAATATTGCACTTAAACTACTGCTTGCTGGTGTTCAATTTATTGCAGGGGGTATTTATTCATTAAATGCCTCTGTGCTGGATTTCTTGGGCTTTGATGAGCTGTCAGCACAGGCTCAAAATGCCTCAGATGCACTATTTAGACAGGCTGAAAAAAATGCCTCAGAAGCCAAACGTCTAGCCTTAGAAAGTAAATCGGCTACCCGTGAAGCCATTAAGGATATCACCCAAACAGAGCAAGAAGCCAATCAGGAAAGGGTGACCAATGCCCAGCAAACCCTTGACCAGTTAAAAGCCCAAGAGGAAAAACACAAGGCTGACTATAAAGTCATAAGTGACGAGCGAGTTAAGGCAGAGCAACAACTTTTTGATGCGCGTAAATCTGGTAATCAAGCTGCAATTGATTTGGCCATAAAGGGTATTGCAGACTTAGATGCCAAGGAGAAGGCATACCAGGCTGAAAGTAAAAAGATTACCGATGAGAAAATTAAAGCCGCTCAAGATTGGGTAAATGCTCAGCTTGTGGCGGCAGATGGCACCCAAAAAGCAGCCGATGCAGCTACCCAAAAAACCATGCAGACCACACTTGCGGCGCAAGGGTTAAAACTTGAGTTTGATGGTGCTGGAAAAGCTATTGTAAAAGCCATGGATGATGGTTCTGCTGGCGTAACTAATTTAAATAATAAATTGGTTGCGGGTCGCAAAGGTGCTGAAGCATTAGGCTTGGATTTAGATGTTGCACTCAATCGAGTATCGGAGGGGTTTGGTGGCAAAAAGAAAAACCTTGATGATTTCGTTAATAGTCTTGAACTTATGGGGGTTAAGGGTAAGCAAGCCGGTGATGTCACCTATGAAGCATGGCTAAAGTGGCTTGAAACTGCAAAAAGCCAGGCGGAAATTGATTTTGCAAAAACCAAACTTAAAGAATTCGGTGATCAAGGGAAAGTATCAACATCTCAGGTTGAGCAGGGCTTGATTGCAATTAAGCTTCAGGCTCAAAAGCTCCCAGATGATATTGATCCTGTTACCGAAGCATTTAAACGACTTGGCATTCAAACCAAAGAAAACCTAAAGCTCGCAGCACAACAAGCCTTAATGGACTACATCACCATCCGTGATAGCGGAAAGGCTACAGCGGAAGGTGTTCAGAAGGCCTATGAAAAAGCCGCTCAGGCAGCTGCTGCATCTGGTGATGCTGGTGTAATAGCATCGACAAATGCGGCAAATGCAGGTCGCAACCTTGAGATTCAAATTGATGACACAGGTGTTGCCGCCGTCAAATCCATGGATGAATGGACTAAATCCAACGATCGTGTACGTGATTCAGCAAGAAGCATAGGCGATGGTTATCGCAATGTCGGTAAGGTAGCACGTGAAGAGGCTAAGTCATCTACAGAGGCATGGCGTGATGCCGTTGCAGCCACTGCAAAGCAATTTGATGCTGAAATGAAACGCCAAGGCGAATCACTAAGCAAAGGGATTTATAACTACAACTCATACAGCAAAGCTGATGTTATTTCTCAGCTGAAGAGTAAGGGTTATAGCGATAAAGAGGCTCAGCAATTGGCTGGCGATATCTGGTCACAAGGCTTGGCAGCTGATAGAAGTGCAAAAGAAGACGGCATGACTAAAGGCGGTAATGCAGCAATGCGTACACTCATTAGCCAAGAGTTTGATAATGCTGCATCTAAGGGCTTAACCACTCAATGGGGGACTAATAAGATCAATGATCTGTTGCGTCAACTCGATAGTAATAGTCTTGTTTCTACAGGCCCATCAGTCAAAGCACCTTCAGTGGATATCAATAGCCTTGCGCCTAATGTAAACGCGAATCTACCTACTCCAGATACATCATCGGTACCTCAAAATACAACCAGAATTGAGCTAGCGCTAGGGAATCAGACTGCTACTGTCTATGGTAATCAGTCTTCTGTTAGCACTCTTGAATCAATTATTAATCAACTTAAAACACAGGCGAAATCAACATGAAACTTATTCGCTTAGCAACATCAGAGACCGTCCCACTAGAGGACGGTTTTTTATGGCCTGATGAATTCTCATGGAAGGCTATTGAGCAGACTCAAAACCATGCAATTGATGGCTCTCTGGTGATTCAAGAAGGGAAAAAGAAATCCGGTCGACCGATTACGTTGCAGCCGGCAGATAAGGAAATGGGCTGGATCAAGCTGCGTGAATTACGAACTGTTCTGGAATGGTCCAAGTTGCAAGATGAGAATTTCAAACTGCAATTTGAACAGCCACACGATAACCGGCAGTTCACAGTCAAATTTAATCACCAGGATGGGGCCTTAGAGGCCGCACCGGTGAAGGGCATTCCAGCGGTATCACTGGATGATTATTACAACGTGACCTTGCGCTTTACGGAGTTAAACGATGGCGATTGAAACAAAGGATTTAGTGGTTTACAAGTCTGAACGCCCAACAGATAACTCAGATGGCGGTGGGAAATATTCAGGCGTTGTAGTACAGGACGGCATCAGCAATAACCTGTTCAACGATGTGTCTGAGATGGATCGCACTATGGGTGATGTCTCCATGCGTAAAGTTTTCCCGGCAGTCACGACTGAAGACACCGATTTATTAATGGGTGCAACGGTGTTTATATCTGAGCTGCCTGCGGATCCAAACGTCTCAGCATTGCTGTTCAGCACAAAGTCATGGACGGATGAGCGTCAAGCAGCTAAAAACCGAGTTGAAAACTATAAGGCGAAAGGTGGGCAAATAGCAGGGACACCACTGGATACACATTTAAAAGGAATGAAGCTATTACAAGTCGCTATGTTCTTGCAAGAAACAGAAAGTTCAGTGGGTGACACTATTGTGCTGATCAGTGATGAGGGTAAAACCTTAGAGCATGAACAGTACTTGTACATTATCAAGGTGGAAACAAGAACGGCAATCATGGTGATTGATGGTAAAAATGTGGAATATAAGATTGCCACTTATACGCTTAATGACCCACTTGATATGGATTATGTTGGATTGTCAGCTCGCCAGTGGTATAGCGGTCAGGCATCAAAAACCATTATCCGTGATTCGATTGTTGCTGATACGGGTGAATATTATGCATCGACTGGCTTGTCTACTAATGCAAGTGTTGGTGAATACACAGTCAATGCTAAAAGTATTTTTGCTCAACTCATTCCATCAGCACAAACTGAATCTCCAATTGTTGATGTTAATGCGGCAGGCGAGAGCACTATTCTAGTACCTGGAAATAGTGGATCAATCACTGCCAGTTTTTCAACTACGGTTGGAGTAAGCCAAAACTTATATATTGGTTCAGCCGTGATGCCATCAAGCGTAGCGTTTACCTTGTTTGGTCAGGCAATCACAGATCAAGGCGGGTTACTCAAAACCAGTACAGGCACTCAAGTCGGCACGATTGATTATCAACGTGGTCTAATTCAATGGACTGCAGCTGCTACAGCGGGAGCAACAACTCTGGGTATCACATTTAAACCAGCAGCTGCACCGAATCAGTATTTCCAGTCTTATGCTGTGCCAGTTACCCAGAATAACCAAAGCACCAATTGGACCGGAGTACTAGTCCCGATCCCAGCCCCGGGAAGTCTTTCAATTTCGTATATGTCCCAAGGCAAGTTTTATGAACTGAAAGATAATGGCTCGGGCCAACTCAAGGCATCTAGTCCTTCCTTTGGCTCAGGCATGATCAATTATGAAACTGGCTCCTGGTTATTGACTACAGGGGCTTTGCCTGATGTAGACACACCGATTTTGTTACTTTGGGGCACACCAATCGTTACTTTCATACGTTCAAATTTGAGCGTAGAAAAGGCTGCCTTTGAGTTTGATCTTGGGCAAACAGGTATTGCACCAGGTGTGACTGTGAACTGGTTGCTAGAAGGGGTAACTAAGTCTGCAGTGAGCAATGCCCAAGGTAAATTTACCGGTGATGCAACGGGTGAAATTAACTATGCCAATGGTACTGGAAAAATCATTCCGAATAAGCTGCCGCAGAAAAATACCCAATTCACGGTGGCTTACAATTTTGGTGAGCAATCAACCCAAGTCAAAGCAGCTATTGCACCAGACTCAAATCAGAAACTTAACTTTACCATCGGGACTGGTATAGCCATTCAGCCAAACAGTGTTGAATTAAGCATCCCGGTTTCTGATGAAGTAGGCCAAAAGACAGGAACTGTAATTTTGGTTGATGTGCCAGTTGATAGCAATACGGGTAATTTGATTACCAATACTGGTGAAATTCAAGGAACGATTAACTACAACACTGGTGCAGTTGAAGTCACACCAGCATTGACTAAAAAAACCTTTATCCAGATTTTTACCACTGAAACTCTATACGCTTCTGCGTAAGTGAGGCGATATGTCTTTTTATTCACCACAAACATCAAGAATTGAAGAAGGCGCAGATGTTATTTTAAAAGCGCATCAAGCTACTGACATTTCCGTTAAATACCGTGATGTTTCTGGATTAAATTCAGGATCTAAAATTGTGACAGGTGATAAGTTGCGATTGGACTTATCATCTGGATTTGATGAGCAGATTTTGACGGGTTCTGCTCGTTTTAAGTTGGGTTCAGATACTTTTTTAGACCGTACTGGTACGCTGTATCGCAATGTAGATCCTTCAAATAACAGCGGTATTGCATCCGGTGTTATTCAGTATGGTAATGGCAAAGTCGAGATAGACTCATGGACGCCGAGTGCTGATAACACAATCAGTTTGCAGTCACTCACAACAACAACTGACCTGCCGCCAATCAATAAAGTCAGTTTTAGAACACCGATCATTCCAATTCGACCCCAGTCACTCACTGTTGTTGTTGCTTCATTGGATTTTGGCCAACTCACATTAACTACAGATGAAAATGGCATCATTGAAACCAGTCGTGCGCATTGCTCTATTAATCACGACACTGGTTTTGTGAATATCTATTTCTATACCAAGACTGAAATCACATCAGCTAACCGGGCAGCAATTGAAGCGAATGCCTGGTATGACATTTTGCTTGAATATGAGGAACTGGGTAAAACTTATATCAATGTACCGGTCTGGGTGGATGCATCATCTGTTCGCTATAACGCAGTGGCTTATACCTATATCCCGCTTGATTCTGAAATTTTAGGTTTATCCGCAACACGTTTGCCACTGGATGGGAGAGTTCCGATTTTTCGTGTTGGTGGCATTGGAATTGTCAGCTCAAGTAAGTCTCAAGCGCTACCAAGTGCAATTGCAGGCACTACCTATAATCTGAATGATCAGCGCATTTCGTGGGCTGAACTTGAAGATGCCAACGGAACCAAAGTACCGTTTGATTTGTACGTGGTTGATTATGATTATGGTCGTGTGACGCTTGGTGGTGATTTTACGCTGGGTAATCTGGTTGCTCCGCTTACAGTGAAATATCGCTATCAAGACATGGGACTGATCCGTGATGTGCAGATCAATGGTCAGCTAACATTTACCAAGCCTTTAACTCATAACTATGATGCGGTGGACACTATTGTTGGATCAGCTTTAGTTATTGGTGATATGCAGGCACGTTATACACGCAAGTTTGTACAGCAGTCCTGGTCAAATATCTGGTCGGATGCAGCCGCTGGTGGGGCGATTTCAGCCAATTACAATGATGCACTCTATCCAATTCAAGTCACCAACAATGGTGCGATTCAGGAGCGCTGGGCAATTGTATTTACTGATGCTACGAATTTTAAATGTGTCGGTGAATATACGGGTGAGCTTGCGTTACGTGGAACAATTAATACTGACTATGCACCCATTAACCCGGTGACAGGTGTGCCGTACTTCACAGTTAAAAAAGAAGGTTGGGGTAGTGGCTGGGCCAATGGTAATGTTCTGCGCCACAATACCGTGGCTGCCAATTTCCCAGTCTGGGTGATTCGTACAGTGAAGCAATCCGAGCCCACTGTATTATCTGATCAATTCCAGATCATGCTACGTGGTGATATTGATCGCGTACTGTAAACATTAATTCAAATATGACCGCTTACGCGGTCTTTTTTATGGATCAAAGAAAATGGCAACAGATGTGGATGTTCAGTTTTTTAGTCACTTAAATGGCTTGGTGCTTGGCAATAACTGGGGTGATTTAATTCGCTTGCTGGATAAGGTATTGGTCACCGGTATTGACTTTACCCAGATCACAGCAGCATCTATTGATGCGCAAGGTGATTTAACACTGACATTTTATGCAGCACACAATGCATTGTTATTCCAGATTATGGAATTATCAGGCTTTGCAGCAAGTGAATTGAATCAAAAGTACCGTATAAAAGGTGTACCAAACACCACACAATTGATTCTAAAGCCAAGCCAAGCATTAACAGTATCAAGTGTTTCCACACTCGGCACAGCAAAACTCGCACCGTTAGGTTATGACATTATTTTTCGTGATAACAATGATGTTAAACGGGTTTATCGTGCAAAAAACCCACGTGCTGAGCACCCTTTTATTCGGGTAGACGAAACAATTTCCGACGGCACTAACAGCTACACCTCAACCTATACTAAGTGTGCAATGGTTGGACTACTTGAATCAATGGAACACATTGATGACTATCAAAATCCAAACGTGTTGCAGCTACCATTTGACCCTAACAACCTCCAGCGCAACTGGAAAATTACAGGAACAGGTAGCTCTGTAGTTCGAGGCTGGTGTAAATGGCAGTGGGCTGGGCAGTATGACACCACTATTGGGTACGGTGAGTCTCAATTACCAGCTGCTGGTAGCAGAGCATTCACTATCTTTGGTGATAGTGATGCTTTTTATTTCTTAAGAGCCGCAACTTCTAACGTAACCTCTAAACTCTTAGGTGGGTGCGGTCTTTTTAATAATGCACATAGTAATAGCATTATTCCCAACTGGTTCTTGATGGCGACAACCTTTAATTACGCGGCAAGTTCATCAAACTACCTTTACAACTATACAGCCTGTATGCCGCTAGCTGTTAATGCAAATACTGCTAAGTTTCACGCGCCAAACTTCAATGAAACCGCGAGACTATCCGCTTCTGTCTTGGCAGCTGCGGTAATCCCAGATTATAACTCCGGTTCTAGTAGTATTTATTCATCTAATACAGTTGCTGCACTTGAGATACCAATGTCGGATGATAGTAAATTTTTGCGTGGGTCTCTTAAGCACCTTTACTATAACGGTAAAAGTCTGGGAAATATAGGCGGGGCAACCCCTAGTATTTACGATAACTCCATGTACGTTGTTGAGAATATTGGAGGTACTACTTGGAATGGTGGTAGCGTTCTGTTCTACTTGGGAGAGCTTGAATGAAACCTCATTCCCGAAAAGCCAGACCATCATCAAATTTACTTCAAAACATTAATGTTGGCCCTGTGGCCGCAAAAGTGGCAGGGTCAGTGAAAAAACTGGGCCAGCAATATAAAGATGCAACTTTGGTGCTTTACAACAAAGTAAATTTACAGCCTATAGCAGTGAAAAAACCCGACGAAAATGGCAATTATCAATTTTTAGGCTTAAATACCAATTTAAAAACTTTTATTGTGGCGTTTGACCAAAAGCAGCAATTCAACGCAGTCATCCAAGATAATGTGGTGCCAAAATGAATATTCCATCACAAGTTGTAAGCTTGTTTATGCTGCAAGCATTAGCCGGGTATTTAGACCAGGGTAGCTCAAATGCTACCCTGGTTTTTTATGACGACACAAAACCTGCATCTATCAACATTATTGCTGATGACACAGCAAAACTTTTAACACTCAACTTGCCGAAACCCTGCTTCAAATCAGTCAATGAAAACAATATTGAGCTATTTGCTTCAAATGTAGGAGTTGCCACAAAAACAGGTACTACAACATGGGCAAGGCTCTTTAATGGCGAAGACATAGCTGTTGTGGATGTGGCCATGGAAACAGATATTGTTTTGGATAATTACAATATTGTGATGGGTTCAAGTGTAAAACTGGATGTGATTTATTTAAGTCCACAGTTTTAAAATGAGGTGGTAAATGTCCGACTACACACCACCAGATGCTTTAAATGTGATTCTAAATTTCACTAAAGAAGCCACATTGATCGATAGTCATAATGTCATTTTGAACTTTGGCATTGAAGATGGTTTTAACTATGCCAATATCAGTATTGATACAGCATTTAAATTTAGTGCAGCAGGTACGGTTGAGCTACCCATCGATATCCATGGTACCGCCAATATAGCAATTGATACGTTATTTCTCTTGGGATCTGTTGGTACATTTGATATCAATCATATTGTTGGGGTGTCGCTGAGCTGTAATTCAAGTTTTCAAAAAGCAATCACAGCATTAAGCACAACAGAAATACCATGGGCTAAGCCAATATTAAGAGTCTCGAATGAGGCTCTTTTTTATGATCAGGGCTTGGTGATTTCCACTCAAGTAGGTCTCTGGCATGAGCAAGCAAGGTCGTTGAATCGTGCGATCAGGTCGATACATGAGCAAGCAACCGGGTTAAGTTCTAATGCGTACGTGATCTGGGAAGAAGCTGATAAGCGCTTTATTCACCAACTTTATGCGCATCAAGAAACAATTAAACTGCGTCATAACCGTAAAGCAATCTGGCAGGAGATGATCCGCCGGCGCAAGACATTTACTTACTCACATGAAGTGGCGCATGTCTTTGAAAAACGTTTCTCATTTGAATGGGATAAGAGCCTTGAGATTATCACAAAGTCAGATTTTCCATGGGACAAAGCTAAAGCGATTCATTACCGCAAACATCCGGTTCAACCTTGGCCATTGGCAGAACATAAGCCATATCAGGGCAGTACAGACTTCAACTTTATCTGCTCATGTCGTGACGTTGATTCACACAATGTTGTTTTAAATTTTGGTGCAGATGACTGTATTCCAGCACTGCCGAACAGAAACTGGTGGTATATCGTGAATGTATTAACAGCCGAGCGATTAGATACAGGCGAGAAGATTAAAGTAATTGATGGTACCTACAGCACCAGCCGGTCTCAATGGTGCTGGACCTATTCCGTTACTGTAGCACCAACAGAAATGGAAAAGCTTCAACCAATTGATGGCCAGCCGGTGATTTTGAAAGTCATGATTAATGGCTTTGAGCATCACATACTGCTCGAAGATCCCGAGGAAACTCGGCGCTTTGCCAATGTGCTATACACTTACCCGGGCCGAAGTGTAACGGCTTTAAACTCTGATAAATATGCGCCTTTACGTTCATTCATCCAGGATAACGAGCGAACCTCTGTGCAGCTGGTCCAGGCTGAAATTGATAGAGCACAGTCAAATACGATTCTAGAATGGAAGTTAATAGATGAACTGGGCTGGATCGTACCTGTTGAGAGCCTAAGCTATGCTGAACTTGCCCCAATAGATGCAATTAAACAGGTGGTTGATGCTGGTGGTGGCTTTATCTACAGCCAAAAAGCAGATAATACACTCACTATTTTGTCACGATATCAGAAAGGCTACTGGGATTCGATGACTGTTGATGATTATGACATTCTGCTGCCTGAAAGCGTGGTGATACAGCAAAACATCAAAAAGAATGATGAATACATTGCTGATTTTAATGCCATTACTATTGTGAATAGTCGCAGCGGTGAAAGCCTAAAAGTATTGCAGCGTGGCACTTCAGGCGATGTGCCACTGGAAGCAGTCACAGGGCCATTGTTTAACGTGGTATCGGGTGCCAGTTTTGGCAAGGCAGAGTTGATAAAAGCAAACATTCAGGAATTGCATACCTTTGCAGACCTTCCGGTAAGCCAAGAAATTGGCGAAATGCTACCAGGTAAAACCATTGCTTTTAATGGCCAGTGGTGGGGTGTCATTGATGGTGTAAGTGGTCGCTTTTCACATGAAAAGGTCAATGAAACCATTACAGTGGAGCGTATCAGTCGTGACTAATCCTTTATTTGAATTACGAAAGCTTCTCAATCCAACCCATGCTGAATACATTGGCACTATTACATCGGTGAATCATCCTGAATATCGGGTACAGGTTGATGGTGGATCTGGTCCAGTACTGTGCACCTCAGGCACAACCTATAATTTGGGTGCCCGGGTGTTTATTGCAAATCAAGTTATCTTGCGACCTGCGCCCAGCGGGTCACATTCAGAAATAGAAGTTTAAGTAAAAACAAACCAATGGCACCCAATAGGGTGCTTTTTTATTGCCAAAAATTAGGGGGCGAAATGTCTGAAACGACAGGGCAAGCAATTGCCGAAGCAAGTTCGGCAGTTACTTCAGTATCAGCAAAAACAGCAGTAGGCGGATCAATAGCGGGATTATCCGGGAAGTTTTTAGGTTTAGATCCAGTCACAGCATTGGGTTTGGTTATCGCAATCTCCGGTCTACTGGTCAGCTTTATGAGCTTTTTAATCAACTGGTACTACAAGCGACAGGAAAATAAACGAGCAGATGAGTTGCATCAGCTGGCACTGCAAAAAGCAAAAGGGGAATGCAATGTCAAAGACTAAATATTTTGTGATTGGTACAGCTTTAACCGCCTCATTAGGCGGTTTTTTTATATCTGGGGTTAGTACTAAGCAAGTTCAGGCAACTGCTATTACAGAAGGATATGCACCTAAACCTGTAATTCCAGTGAAAGGAGACGTTCCAACAATCGGAAACGGCACAACTGTCTACTGCGATGGTAAGAAAGTCACATTAAAGGACCCGGCTATTTCTAAAGAAAAAGCACTTCAGCAGCTTAAATGCCATATCGAAAAGAATGCACCAGCATTCAACAAATCTCTGCAGGGCGTGAAGGTTTCGCAGGTCGAGTATGACTTGTATAACGACTTTGTTTATCAGTTTGGCATCACAGCATGGAATAGCTCATCAATGCTTCGCAATCTAAAGCAGGGCAAATATGTCCAGGCTTGCCAGTCGCTGTTGAAGTGGAAATATGTGGCCAAGCGCGACTGCAGCATCCGGTCAAACAACTGTTATGGCGTTTGGACTCGGCAAGTTGATCGCTATCAAAAATGTATGGGAGTGCAGTAATGAATGAGTTTAGAAAAGTAAGTGATGTTCTGCTTGAATCAAATGGTATTTACTTTATTGAATGCCCTGGATGTAAAACTTTGCATCCTATCCATGTTGGTGAACAATATCGAATTCGCTGGGGATTTAACGGCAATTTAGAAAAACCAACATTCACACCTTCATTGATGGTAAATCAAGGCCATCCAAGCCAATGCCACTCATTTATCACTGATGGGGAGATTCAATTCTTATCTGACTGCAATCATAGTTTAGCTGGTCAAACCGTTGATTTGTTGCCGGTGGAGGGATTCTAGTGCCAATACTCACAATCTTATGGAAATTCAAATACTGGGTCGCAATAGCGATCCTTTCTTTTATGTGGTTTGGACAGCTGGCTTACACCAATCATTTAAGCGGAAAGCTTCAGGATGCCGAAACCGTATGTGATGTACGTGTGGCCAAAGCAATTAAACCTTATCAAGATTCAATAGTAAAAGCCCAGGAAAAGAAAGCCATTGCTGAAAAAGCCTGGTCAGATAAATATATTGAGGTAGAACAAAATGCGATTAAAAAAATACAAGATGCGAATGCTGCCGCTCGTAGTGCTGAGTTGGCTAATAACGGGTTGTCAAAGCAGCTCAGTGAAGCCAACAAACGTTTGTCCACAGCTTCCCATCAAACCATCGTTGAGTACACCATTACCAACAGTGAGTTACTCGAAGCTTGCACAGCAGAATATCGAAGCATGGCAGAAAAAGCAGATGGCCACGCAATTGATGTTGAAAGATTAAGTGAGGTTTGGCCAGATGAAAAAGCCCTTAAATGAGGGCTAAATGGATAATATGCTCAGTACAAATGATATATGATAGAAATACCATAAGTTATATTATTTGTGCTGAATCACAATGATTACAAATAATATGCTCAATACTTTTTTTACTCATGTTTGCAACACTTACTGTAGTTATATCAATGTTTGTATAACATTTAGAGCATGGAAGATATTGAATTTCTTTTTTTAAAATATTAGGAATAATAGCTACTCTTCCCCCAATTTCATCTTGATGATTTTTTATATCCACAGCTTGTAAAATTTCAGAAAAAGATACTATTTTACGATTTTTATTTTCAGGATCATTCACAATTATACTATGTTGAATTACATTTTTAACTACTGAAAAATGTCCACCAATATTATCTTCAAAAGACCTATGATTAATAATTGGAGCAATAGCATTGTTATTGCAAAATAATAAAAAATCCTTGAGATCTGTATATCTAATAACGGTACAAGACAACCCAGATTGAGTTAAATATTGTGAAATTTTATGTGTTTTACAATAATATCTTCCTAACGTACTAATTTCTTTAATTTCATCAAAAGCTATAGATTGATCAATTTTTTTTTCTTTATAAAATTTAAAAATCATTGAGGCACAAGCTAAACCACACATTGTGGATCCTTTCGCTTGTTTAATATAAGGTATTTGAATTAGTGCCATAATAAAATTCTTTAAGAAATAATTGGTTATAGCACTTCAATTACTTTACCGTCAACACTCCATCCCAACTAAAATAATTCTGAGTTAAACTTTGTCTAGACATTGCCCATGCGCGTCCATGCATCTTGCAGGGACCAATCGCAATTTTCTTATCGCCAAATCTGATTTTAACTTTCTCTAAGGCTTCCTGCAGTTTTTCATTTTTCTCTATCTGATTACTATCCGATAGCAGGTCATATATGTATGTCGACTTCGGTTCGATTGCAGTCAAAATCACCCCGCATTTCTTAAACTCGATACCCTCTAAAAATAATTCTTTCATGTGTAGCATCATAGTTCTGTTGATTACTGCAGCCGAATCGGTAGGCTCTGGAAATCCAATGCTGACCGACTTGTTGTAGAAAGATCTATTCTTATCAAACGGATTAGATTGAGCGAAAGCAATCACACATCCACATAAAGACCTATCTTCTCTTAGGCGTTTAACAGCATTTTGCAGGTAGTCACTCATTGCTTCAGAGAGTGATTCTATATCTGTCACACGAGATCCAAATGAGCGTGATGAAATGACCTGCTTTTTGGTTGGTGGTGCTTGCTCAAGCTCAATGCATGAGGTGCCTTGCAACTCCATTACTGTTCGCTGCATGACCACAGAAAACATTTTACCTAGTCTGTGTGGATCAGTTTGTGCTAAATCCAACACAGTATTAACTCCAAGAGCATTAAGCTTTTTACTATGTTTACGCCCAACTCCCCAAACTTCAGAAACATCAATCAAGCTTGAAAAATAATCTCTATGCTTGGGATCCATAGATACCAGATTGCATACACCGTTAAACCTTTTGGCTTTCTTGGCCATATGATTTGCCAGTTTAGCTTCAGTCTTGGATCTACCAATCCCAACACAAACTGGCAATCCCAGCCATTGCAAAATACGTTGCCGCATACCTTGAGCATATTCAGTCAGATCATAGTTTTCAGCATAAGCAGTGACTTTTAAAAAACACTCATCAATCGAATAAATTTCTTGTTCACCTGGTGCAACGTAGTCAGCCAAAATTGAATGAAAACGATGTGACATTTCCGCATATAAAGCATAATTGCTGGATAGCACCTGTACATTATGCTTCTCAACAATATCGCGTATCTGGAAGAGAGGCACACCCATTTTAATCCCAAGATCTTTTGCTTCTTGAGAGCGGGCAACTGCACAACCATCATTATTAGAAAGTACGATAACAGGTACATTTTTAAGTTTTGGATTAAATAGACGCTCACATGAGACATAGCAATTATTTACATCAATGAGAGCATATATTTCTTCTTGTGATCTCATCTAAATTTTTTGATAACGTTGGTTACCACTCCCCAAATTTCAAACTCCTGTCCATCCACTGGATGTATATCTGGATATCCATCATTTTCGGCTTTTAACCAACATCCTTTTACATCAATAATTAATCTTTTAACTGTAAATTCATTATCAACACAAGCAATGACAATATCCCTGTGTTGAGCTTCAATGCTTCGATCAACAATGAGAGCGTCATTGATATCTATACCGGCATTAAGCATGGAAAGAGAATTTGCGCGTACGATAAAGGTAGCATTGGCGTTATTAATCAAGAATTCATTAAGATCTAATTTTTTATCAATATAATCTTGAGCTGGGGAAGGGAAGCCAGCTTGTACACGCTCAGTTGCCAATGGGATCTCTAACTTCGTTACTGGATCAAATTGACGAATATCAGTGATTTCATTTTCTTTTTTTGAAGACTTTAAGTATTCTTTGATATCAACAATACGAGACTCAGGCACACGAAGCACTTTTGTAGCTTCAGCCTTTTTTCTTCCCGCACCCACTCTAAAGCCCCCATGAGAATTTGTCTCAGACATTTTACACCTTGATTATTGTTACATTAATCAAGATTGTAAAGATTCTAGTAATTTCAAACAAATAAAATAAATCTTTTAAAATCAATATCACGACATTTATTGACGCCAGTTTTTATATTTTCTGATGAGCGGCATTGTAAAAAATACAGATGTCCACGCAATTGATGTCGAAAGATTAAGTGAAGTTTGGCCGGAAGAAAAAGCCCTCAGATAAGGGCTTTTAATTTAAAGTAAGGGATTGGAATTAGCCTCATTGACACGTTTACCCAAGAGTTCTTTTGACGCAGTTTTAAATTGAGGGCCAGTGCCAGTGAGTAAGCTTCCAAATATCTCATTATTATATTCTTCTTTTATCTTCTCTAAATCATAGCCTTTCAGTTTCAAAAGATTGATTAAAGCTGACAAAGTTACATTTGATAGTTGATCTTCATTTAATTGCATTTATTTATCCTTCTATGATTTTAATTAACAGTTTGTTGCATTTGAATTGGCTATGGTTATATTGGTATATTTTTCAACATTACAATATGAATTTATACAATATTTGAAACCTAACTCACAACCCCACTCAAAACCAAAAACTCACTCCCACACTCATGCTCATAATCAAAACAACTATGCCAGACAGCCCATCCAAATTTTTTATTCCATGGCTCAGCAAATTTCATGCAGTGTTCAATATGAGAATATAGGTAGGTTTTCATTTTTCCATGTTCTGCTCATAAAGCAGATGATATAATCATCACAAACAAGCAGTTAATAACTGTGGATAACTTTGTATTTACGCCAGTTTTACGCCGATTAATTTTAAGTTATTGATTTCAGACATTAAAAAGCCCCATGGTTAGGGGCTAGTCGTATATAGGTAAAGCCCATATACTGTAAGAGGCTCATCTCAAACTGAGAGTATTAGAACACACTAGCTTTCAAATAACTATCTATATCTCATCTAAGCTGTCAATTGTTGTTCAATCACCCGCCATAAATTTTGATGCGATTTTTTAAACATCAGCATATGGCCAATGGCTTTATGTTCATAGCTTTTAGGCTTTAATTCAATCATTTCAGTCGCTGCATTTGGGTACAAACGTAATAAATCCTTTACGTTAGCTTCGGTTGCAATTTCATCGTCTGAAGACCACAGTACCGTAATCGGACATTTAATTTCTGCATGATAATCTTTAAATACCGTTTTACCTATGGCATTGATGACATAACCCGGTTTGCTACAAAATTGTGCCCATTGCTTGGCGACATCTTTAGGCAGGTTTTCACCCATGCCAATAGCTTGAGTCGGGCCATAACCTAAGGTGTAACGGGAAAGTGGGAAAATGCCGCGGAACATTACTGGTGCAAGCAGTTTGGTTTTACCTTTGAGTCCTTTCACATGTCCAGTTGAACCTGAAACCGCGACAACTTTAGCCACTTTTTCATAATTAGGTACAATGCCCAAAAGCTGACCACCCGCACTATGACCTAATAAAATCACTTTTTGGGCCGTTGTTTTGGTAAGTAAGGTATCAATGGCAGCAGGAATGTCCAGTTGTCCCCATTGCACTATACTGGCCTTGGATTTTTTCAGTGGGCCTGTCAGTGAATCCCCAATCCCGCGAAAATCAAAGACTAAAACATCATGACCTTGCTCTGCCAGCCATGTTGCATAGGCATGGTAAAACTGTTTGGTAATGCCGGTTGCTGGACAAATTAAAACCGGTAAGGACTTTGCATGCGCAGTTTGATGTGAATAAAAGCGGGCATGTAGTGTATAGCCATCCTGACATTGGATTTCTAAATTTTCGTATTGAGACATGATTTTCCAGTGGGCAATGTCATAAAGTCATTGTTTTACTTTATCTAAGTTCCAAAAAGAAACTTGTAAAATGTATGACTTTAAAGTCAAATAGTGCTCTAAAAATAAGGATATATATGAATGGAAACAGGAATGTTAAATCAGTCGGTTGCCTGGGCAATCATCTTTAGTGGGGTATTTCTGTGGGTAGGCATGCTTACAGGCGTATGGAAATATTATCAAATCCGGCATTCTCCACAGGCACGTGCACATTATTATGTCGATATTGCTCATAGAAGTAGCTTGCTCTATGCACCAGCCAGCCTGATTATTGCAGTTTTAGCTTATTTTTCAGTTTGGAGTGAGGGACTTAATCTAATTTTTGTGCTGATCAATCTGTTCTTTTTTAGTTTTTCAATTTTAAGTTATGTCTTATATGGCTGGCTTAAAGATACCACCAATCAATTTAAACAACCACACCAAATGGGGCGCTGGCATTTGCCAAAATGGATGCTGAGCAGTGCGATGATTTTTTTGGTGATCGGGGAGTTGGGTGCGACAGTAGGATTGTTACTTGGAACTATGCGGGGATTAGGGAAATTTTAATTTAATGATTTTTATTTTTTAAATAAGTATTTGATTAATATTTATTATTGTTCTTTTTTAAGATGGGTGAGGGTTCACCCATCTTTTATTCTGTGGAATTACTCTGCTTCTGGTAACGATATTTTTGGTCGACCACCGCCCAAATATAAAAGGCAACCGAGACAATAAAAGCATACATAAAGAATTCAGGCTTTAAATTACCCTGAATTAATCCATGGATAATGAGTGTCACCACTAAAGCTATTGAGGTACTTAGATAAGTGACCATGTTCTTGTTTGCTTTTAGAGCGTTAATGAAGATTTCCTTATTGAAATGTAATGTTAACATCCCCACCCCTCCGGTTATTTTATGACCTAAACCTAATTGTTTTAGTCAGATTAGTTTCTAATGTTTTACTTCGAATTTCATCTCATTTCAATAGCCAATGTCATTATTTTGTCATAAAACAATGCTAGTACATAAAACTATATGCTTATCTTATTCAAAATATGAATATGAGCTATTTTTTGATCAAATATTGTACTGTTCATACATATTATCAAAATGAAAAAAATTGAAGATATTCAACAATAGTCGATATAAAAACAGCAATATTGATGCCAAGCTTTAAGCAAAAAATCTGCTATAGCTCAGACGGAGAGAAATTAAAAAGGGAGTGATTGATTTTATTTAATTTTAAGTTGTTAGAAAACATATCAAGCCGATGTGAATGTAAACAATAAAATTCTGTTTGGGTAAAACATGACATTTTATTGATTACGCTTAAAATCAGGTTTGGGTAAAACGCAATTTTAATGACATCAACTTGAGGTTATTTTTTAACTTTGTCGATCAAAATAGCCATAATCAGCACAATAGTAGATGGAATAAGCCAGGCTAAATTTTGCGCATTTAAAGGTAAATGTTGAATGATTTCAGGTAAGTTGAAACCTGCTACCTTAAGTCCATCAAGCACGCCAAATAAAAATGCAATCGCGGTTACCGGGGCAACAACATAGGCAGGTTTATTGAAATACTTCCACAAGAAACTGAGCAGGATCACCACAATGGCTGGTGGGTAAATGGCACTCAACACAGGCACAGATACGGCAATCAGTTTGGTTAAACCCAGGTTTGAAATGATGAAAGAGAAGCCTACCAACACAAAAACGAAAATTTTATAAGGAATTTTAGTCAGTGCTGAGAAGTATTCTGCACATGCACAGGTTAAGCCAATAGCGGTAACCATACAGGCAAGAAAAATCATGCCAGTCAAGAATAGAGAGCCAATATCACCAAAAGCATGTTGTACATATGCATGCAGGATCACTGCACCATTGGCAGCATTTGGTGCAACTTCGTGGCTACCTAAACCAAGTTTGAACAGACTTAAATAAACCAGGGTTAAACCGACACCCGAGATTAAACTCGCAATCACGGCGTATTTGGTGACCAGTTTTTTATCTATTACTCCACGTGAATGAATCGCGTTAATGATCACAATACCGAATACCAAAGCACCTAAGGTGTCCATGGTTAAGTAACCATTGACAAAACCTTCGGAAACCGGGGCAGTTACATAGTTGTCAATTGCAGGCGGAATAAATCCGGCTGGAATCATAAATGCAGCAATACCCAATACAGCTAAAGAAACAATCTTTAACGGTGCAAGGAAATGACCAACAGTATCTAAGAGTTTATTTGGGTATAAAGAAATAGCCGTCACCAGCGCAAAATAAATCGCACTGTAAAGGAGCAGGCTGCTACTTGATGTACCAAAATAAGAAGAAAAACCGATTTCATAAGAAACCGTTGCTGTACGCGGAGTTGCAAATAAAGGACCAACAGCTAAGTAACACACGATAGTTAAAATCAGACTTGCGATTTTACCTAAAGGGGAACTTAAATTTTGGATGGATCCTTCTACACGTGATAACGCCATAATGGTGATAACAGGCAGACCAACTGCGGTAATAAGAAAACCTAAAGCAGCTAGCCATACATGTTCACCGGCTTGTTGAGCCACAATAGGTGGAAAGATAATATTGCCCGCACCAATAAAAAGTGCAAAGGTCATAAAACCTAAGGCAACAATATCTCTTGTACGGAGACTTGTCATAGAGGGGAGATAGATTGATCAAAAGAGGCAATTTTAGAGGATATGAAAGTTTTTTTGTAGATTATTTTATGAAGGTTATGAACTTTAGTGATTTAAAAACCTACTTAAATGAACAATTGGAAAAAATTAAGTTTAATTATATATATGATTAATTGGAAAAAAATTAAATAATATAAAATATTATTCTTTTTTAATTATTTAAGTAGATTTTAATTTTTTTATAATGATTGGTTAAATGTATGTAAATCAATCACCCAACTTGCAAAAAATGGTCAAAACGATCCTGTTTATCTGTTCTAATTAAACAAAATAAAAGTAAAAGGATTATAATCATAAGCCTTATTCTTGAGGATGATGCAATGAAAGCTTCCACTATTACCATCAAAACTGAGCAAGATTTAGAAAAACTCCGTATTTCCGGGCGTTTGGCTGCTCAGGTTTTAGAAATGATAGGGAAGTATGTCAAGCCGGGAGTAAGCACAGAATATCTGGATGACATCTGTAACGACTTCATTGTGAACACCTTAAAAGTGATTCCGGCCAATGTGGGTTATTACGGCTATACCAAAACCACCTGTATTTCCCCAAATGAAGTAGTGTGCCATGGTATTCCATCTGCAAATACCATTTTGCAAGATGGTGACATTATCAATATTGATGTGGCAATCATTAAAGATGGTTATTTTGGTGATACCAGCCGCATGTATTATGTCGGTACGGTGAAGCCTGAAGCCAAAAAACTGGTTGAAACCACCTATGAAGCGATGGTTGCCGGTATTCATGCAGTGAAACCGGGTGCAACTTTGGGTGATATCGGATTTGCCATTCAGTCGGTTGCGCACCGCGAAGGCTATAGCATTGTCCGTGAATACTGCGGTCACGGCATTGGTAAGGTCTATCACGAACAACCGAATGTTCTACATTATGGACAGTCAGGACAAGGTCTTATCCTTAAAAAAGGCATGGTTTTTACCATTGAACCGATGATCAATGCAGGCAAGGCACGTGTCAAAGAGCTTAAAGATGGCTGGACTGTAGTGACTGCTGACCGTTCATTGACAGCGCAGTGGGAACATATGGTTGCAGTAACCGATACTGGCTTTGAACTTCTATCTCCTTGGCCAGAAGGTACAGGTACATATCCTGCAATTTAAGTGAGAAGAGTTAAATGAAATAGATAGTTTTATACTTTGGTATAGAATTGTTGATTTTATGTTCAAACAAAGTTTTAAAATCTATTACTTTAAAGACTAATCTTATGATTTTAAATGAAAATTTATTTTTATTATTTTTTCATAATATATTTTAGATATTAGATTTATATATTTTTTTTTTGTACTATACAAATATAGATTCTAGCTGTAGTTTCTTATTTAAAGTTTATAAGCTTATCCACCTCGGATAAGCTTTTTTTTGCCTAAAATTTTGTATTACTCAAGTGAATTTTATATTTTTGTGGCAAGGTTGGTAGTTTTATGCTAAGGCAATCAAAAATTCAAAGGCATCTTCCAATTGCATAAAGATAGTCTTATTGTTTTTCTAAGCAGAGGCAAAAGTATTAATGCTTACTGAGCTGTTCCACCAAATAGTCGATAAAGACCCGAACAGCGGGTAATAAGCCACGGCGTGAAGGATAAACTGCATGGAAAATACCGTGTGGTGCTTTCCAGTCCGGCAGTACACGCACCAATTCACCACTTTGAACATAATCTTGAACAATGGTGTCGGGCAACAAGGCAATACCGCAATTTTGTCGTGCCAGTTGTGCCAGCATCATCAAGTCAGAACCCATTACCATAGGGTTGACCTTAATTTTTTTCTGCTGGTTTTTATCATCATGTACAACGATATACTGGTCTAAATGTTCATCCGACATACTCAGGATGTGATGCTGGCTTAAATCTTCCGGCTGTTTTAAGTCACCAAATTCATTCAGGTAGGCTTGACTGGCAAATAAATGCTGTTCGATATTTTCAAATTGGCGTAAAACCAGGTTCGGGTCATCATCCAGATTGGAACGTACCCGTAATGCCACATCTATCCCTTCATTGATAATGTCGACACGGCGATTGCTGACAATCAGCTGTACCTTAATTTCGGGATAGGTTTTCAGAAATTTTGGCAGAATCTTGGCAATTTCATTTTGCGCTATGGAAACCGGCAGACTGACTTTAATTACCCCACGCGGCTGAATACTTAAATGATCCACCAGATCATGAGCAGCTTGTGCAGCATTCATCATCACTTGCGCATGGCGATAAACATTCATGCCAATTTCAGTCACGGCAAAATGGCGGGAACTGCGCTGGATTAAGCGAACCCCTAAATGTTCTTCAAGATTGTAAACGCGACGGCTTAATTTTGATTTTGGAATATCCGTGGCACGTTCTGCTGCACTAAACCCGCCATGTTCAACCACCAATGCAAAGCAATAAAAATCATCAAGATCAGACAGCATTTAAGAATTCCATTTATGCAACAATATCTAAGATTAAAGATGTATCGTTGCAATTTGTCAATTTCAAATTTGCTCAATCTTCAGGATTTATATTTTTATTCTGCACCGTGATCAGCTGTTATCCGCTTTGCTTTATTGAAAATCATAAATATCTGAAAAATAAAATCATCTTCTTCTATCTGACTATCAAAAGAGCAAGCGAAAGAGCAAGGCTAAAGTGGAATAGCCAGTGACAGTGCTTTTCTTTATGGTTTATTTCAGTGCTTTGAATTGGCTACGGTGAATTGCCTTGCTGTTTTTGGGCTGGATGTATAGAGATCAATAAAGGAAAAATGTCATGGAATTAAGACATTTACGCTATTTTGTTGCGGTAGTAGAAGAACAGAGTTTTACCAAAGCGGCAGAAAAATTATTTATTGCTCAGCCTCCATTAAGCCGTCAAATTCAAAATCTTGAAACAGAACTCGGCGCTCAGCTGTTTGAACGCGGCAGCCGACCATTGCAACCGACTGTAATCGGGCGTTTTTTTTATCAGCAGGCGCTCAAGTTGTTAGCCAATGCTGAGCAGCTTAAATCCATGACCATGCGTGAAGGCATGATTGAAAGAACGCTGACCATTGCCTTTGGTGGTTCCTTATTGTTTGGACTGTTGCCTCGAGTGGTGTATTTATTTCGTCAGCAGCACCCACATTTGAAAATCAAAATGGTCAAGATGAATGCCATGCAGCAAATCGATGCGCTGAAAGAAGGGCGTATTGATGCTTGCTTTGGCCGCGTACGTATATCAGACCCGGATATAAAACGGATTTTACTGCGTGAAGAACCTTTAATGGTTGCGGTGCATTCAAGTCATGCTATTGCACAGCATAAAGAAGGGCTGAGACTTGCAGATATTGTCGATGAAACTTTAATTCTATATCCCAATTTGCCCAAACCCAGTTTTTCGACCCAAATGAAAGGCCTGTTTTCTGAATATGGACTGAATCCCCAAAATTTAACTGTGGTGGAAGATATCCAGTTGGCCTTGGGTATGGTGGCTGCTGGTGAAGGTCTCTGTATTGTCCCGGAGAGTGCTACAACCATGCAATTTAAACACTTAGATTATGTGCCGATCATTGATGATGCAGCGGTCAGTCCGGTATTTTTAATTCTGCGTAACAATGATGAAAGTGACTATATCCGTGCATTAATCGATAGTGTTTATCAGGTCTATGATCTGGAAGCCATTAAATATGACCGCATCATTTTTTAATGCTGCTTCAATACTTATCGGGTCCGTTTAAGAAACTTGGTAATTTCACGACCGAATTTAACCGGTTCACTCAGCAATGGCGTGTGCCCGGATTTTTCAAAATGAACCTGTTTGGCATGTGGAATACTTTGCGCAATCAGGGTTTGGCCTTCTACAGGATAAAGCTTGGATTGAGTGCCACTGAGGAAAGTTACCGGGCATTGCAGTTTTTGAATCGCCTCACGGTAATCTTCCTGATGATACAGATAATTGTTGATATACCAGGCCGTATAGTCGAGCCGCTTAGAGGGTAGTAATAAACTTTGTAATCGCGGCTGATTTAATACCCATTCAAAGGCCTTTAAACTGTATTTATTGCTATTTTGCAGGCCCATAAACTGTAGCCAGAGTTTGGCAATTTGCCGGCGGGCTTTACTATCCAGATCTTTTAAATATTTGATGTTTTGGTATTGAGATAGCAACTGCGATAGCTCAGTCAGAATAGAAATAAAGACCGGATGATGCTCGCCAAACAGTCCATAAGCCCAGCTGTCATCCACCGGAATTTTAGGGGTCTGGTCAATATGCAAATAGGCTGTGATATGTTCGGCAAAGTTGCCATATTGCATGCCATGCATCGCCGTGGTTGCACCCATGGAATAGGCAATCACAATCACTTTGTCCAGTTGCAACTGGGCCATAACGGATTGTACATCTTGCCAGTGACTGGAAATGGCATCCATATCTGGAATACGGCAATTACTGGATGCTCCAAAACCACGCCATTCTGGAATAATGAATTTATGATTTTTGGCATGGGGATATAAAAAAGGTAACCATTGCCAACTCTGCATGCCTAAACCTGACAGGACCAATACAGGCTGTCCTTGTCCAAATTCACGAACAAACAATTGTTCATTATCAGGCATGCGGTAGTGTGGCATACGCTTATCCTTTATTTAGGTCTTATCTTCAAAGGCTTTTAATTGCGGAATAACAGTTTCGAGCCACTTGATCCAGCCCATTTCCAGATCAATGCCGAGTTGCAGAATCATTTTATGAATAAATTGGGTACGGTCTTGATCAGGCCCATCGGCAAAGTCTTTGGCAAAAATCGTTTGGTAAATTTTTAAATTTTCTTGGTGTAACAGCAAATGCCGTTCTAATTCAGGCAGTATGCTATTGCCACCCAATTGTGCTTCAGCACGTAGCCTTACCATTAAATCATCGCGTAATTGAGCCGGGGCACTTTGCTTGAGCATCCAGTCTGCCAGTTCGGCACGTCCCAGCGCTTCAACCTGATAGGTCTTTTTACGGGTATTGGAACTGTGATCTTCAAGCGTGGATATCCAGTTCTTTTGCTGCATGGCACTGAGTTCACGATAAATTTGCTGATGGGTCGCATTCCAGAAAAAGCCCATAGAACGGTCAAAGCGACGAGCCAAATCAATCCCGGTACTGGGTTTTTCAATCAGGCTGGTCAATAAAACATGGGCTAGGGACATAAACGGCTCAGTCAGTAAAAATTTACCAGAACATTATGCAACATGTTGCATAAAAATCAAATCTGGAATATAAATTGTGCAACAAGTTGCATTAAGCACCCCGAATAGTTAGCTGAGAAAGCATGCCAAGGAGATTACATGTCTAATTACCCGCACCTATTAGCACCTTTAGATTTAGGCTTTACCACACTCAAAAACCGTGTCTTGATGGGATCTATGCACGTAGGTCTGGAAGAAGCGCCACGTGGCTATGAACGCATGGCTGCATTTTATGCAGAACGGGCACAAGGCGGTGTAGGGTTAATTGTCACAGGCGGGATTGCACCGAATGATGCAGGCTTGACCTTTGCGGGCGGGGCGAAATTAGACTCTGTAGAAGAAGCTGAAAAACATAAAGTCATTACTCAGGCGGTGCATGACGCGGGTGGCAAAATTGCCATGCAGATTTTACATACCGGACGTTATTCCTATCAGGCAGAGCTGGTTGCGCCGTCTGCCATTCAGGCACCGATCAATCCAAGCAAGCCCCATGCCTTAAGCGCTGCTGAAGTACAACAGACCATTGATGACTTTGCCCATTGTGCAAAGCTGGCACAATACGCCGGTTATGACGGTGTAGAAATCATGGGTTCGGAAGGCTATCTGATTAATGAGTTTATTGCTGCACGTACTAATCATCGTGATGATGAGTGGGGTGGCAGTTATGAAAACCGGATCCGTTTCCCGATTGAAATCGTCAAGCGTACCCGTGAAACTGTGGGTGAAAACTTTATCATCATTTATCGTTTATCCATGCTGGATCTGGTTGATGGCGGTTCAACTTTTGAAGAAGTGGTGCAGCTGGCGAAAGAAATTGAAAAAGCCGGTGCAACCATTATCAATACCGGGATTGGCTGGCATGAAGCGCGTATTCCGACCATTGCCACCAAAGTGCCACGTGCTGCATTTACCTGGGTGACTGAAAAATTAAAAGGTTTGGTCAAAATTCCATTGATTACCTCAAACCGTATTAATACTCCTGAAATGGCTGAACACGTGTTGGCTTCGGGTCATGCAGACATGATTTCGATGGCGCGTCCAATGCTTGCCGATGCATTCTTTGTGCAAAAAGCAGAACAAGGCCGCAGTGATGAAATCAATACCTGTATCGGTTGTAATCAGGCTTGCCTGGATCATATTTTCTCGATGAAAATTGCCACTTGTCTGGTGAATCCGCGTGCCTGTTATGAAACCGAGCTGATCTTCAAGGAAACGACCCAGAGTAAAAAGATTACGGTGATTGGTGCGGGTCCGGCCGGTTTAAGTTTTGCCACTTATGCCGCCGAGCGTGGACATAAAGTCACCATTTTCGAAGCATCTAACCAGATTGGCGGGCAGTTCAATATTGCCAAAACCATTCCGGGCAAAGAAGAATTTTATGAGACCTTGCGTTACTTCAAACGTAAAATTGAATTACAACCCAATATTAAATTGCTCTTAAATCATCCAGCGACCTATGAAGCATTAAGCCAGTCTGACTTTGACGAGATTGTTGTGGCAACCGGGGTAAGCCCGCGTCATTTAGAAATTGACGGCATTGATCATCCAAAAGTACTGACTTATCTGGAAGTATTAAAAGATCACAAGGCTGTAGGCCAACGTGTCGCAATTATTGGCGCAGGCGGTATTGGCTTTGATACAGCAGAGTATTTAAGCCATGAAGGTGATAGCGCCACGTTGAATCCGCAAAAATTCTATAATGAATGGGGCATTGACACGGGTTATGAAAATGTCGGTGGTTTAAAAGCAGCCCAAGTAGAACCGTCGCAACGTGAAATCTATCTTCTACAACGTAAGGCAAGTTCAGTTGGTGCAGGCTTGGGTAAAACCACAGGCTGGATTCACCGTACCGGATTAAAACACCGCAATGTAAAAATGCTGGCGGGTGCGAGTTATGAAAAGATTGATGATCAAGGCCTACATATTGTGGTGAATGGTCAGCCGACCGTGTTAGAAGTGGATCATGTGGTGATTTGTGCCGGTCAGGAACCATTCACTGCCATGTTTGACCAGCTACAAGCTGATGGCAAAAATGTACATTTGATTGGTGGTGCAAAAGAAGCCGGTGAACTGGATGCCAAACGTGCCATTCGTCAAGGTGCAGATTTGGCAGCCGTGATTTAATCTCCCTAAATCCCCCTTTGATAAAGGGGGACTTTATTCCTCCCTTTTTAAAGGGTGAGAAACCTTGTTTCGCAAGGGAGGGATTATATAAATAAAAGCATAAGGAAAATAAAAATGGCTTTAATAACGACTCAAGCAGCGGTACAACGTTGGCATACCATGCTGGAAACACGTGACATGTCTATTCTGAATGAGCTGCTGGCTGAAGATGTGGTGTTTCGTTCACCTGTGGCGTATCAGCCTTATCCAGGTAAACAGGTGGTATTTTTTATTCTGAGCAACGTGATTCAGATTTTTGAAAATTTTACTTATCACCGTGAATTCTATACAGAAGATGGATTAAATGTAGTGCTGGAGTTTTCCGCCAATGTTGGTGAAAAAAAACTCAAAGGCATAGACATGATTCGTTTTAATGAACAAGGTCAAATTATTGATTTTGAAGTGATGTTACGTCCCAAGAGCGGCTTGGAAGCATTGGCAGCACAGATGGGGCAACGTATGGCTGCTTTTATGCCCAAAACATAAGGAGTATAGTAAAAATATAAACGGTTGAGTGGAGCGACACGTACTAAGTATTTTGAGCTACATCATTTTATGAGGTAAAACGAATATGAAGTTTATGCCCAATAAAATTAGCCAATTTGTGCAGGATATTGTCGATCAGGTTACCGGTGCGGAATTACCCATACTGTATGGTGATCCGCAAGGTGAAGTCCGGCAAAAGCTTGATGCCTTACCGCAATTACAACAGAAATATCGTCCTACGCCATGGTTAGCAAATACGCATGTACATTTGCTGTATTTCGATTTAATCAAAAAGAAAAACATTCAGCTTCACTATGATGCCATCGAACAGTTACAGATGTCGGATGGTGGAGTGACTGCCATTGCTTGGTACGGCCTTCATCTGCCAGCAGATACCCCGACCATTGTGTTAATGCATACGCTCACCGGTACACCGGAAAGCATGGCAGAGCTGGTGGGTGACTTACACCGTCATACCGGATGGCGTATCGCCCTCTGTTTGCGCCGTGGTCATGCCAATTTACCCATGCCTGTACCCAAAATTTCCATGTTTGGGTCTACTGATGATTTGCGTGAACAGATTAAATATATTCAGTCCAAGTTTCCACAATCCGCTTTATATGCCGTAGGCTCATCTGCCGGTACAGGATTATTAGTGCGCTATCTAGGGGAGGAAGGTGAAAACACCCCATTTAAAGCGGCATTTGCATTATGTCCTGGCTATGATACTGAACTTGGCTTTAAAAATGTACATCCTTTTTATAGTAGGTTGATGACGAAAAAGCTGTTTGATGCATTTATTCATCCTTATAGTGAAGCTTGGCAACAAATTCCTTCCTTACCCAAAGTGCTTGCTGCCAAGGATTTATTAGAGTTTCAGTATCATTATTTTGAACTGGCGGGCTATAGCAGCTTTGAAGACTATAATCAGGCTACAAATCCGATCCATGTGTTTGAAAATGTCAAAATTCCCTTGATGATTTTAAATGCGGAAGATGATCCTGTCTGTCATATTCGAAATCTGGAGCCTTATAAAGAAGCCATTCAAAAGATGCCCAATATTGTAGTGGTGACCACTAAAAAGGGCAGTCACTGTATTTTTTATGAAGGTGTAAAACAGCCAGAGTCTTGGGCGACACGCCTGATTGCCGATTATTTACTGGTTTATCAGTAATTTACATGCATCTTGATAGCTGAAGATAGAACAAGGAAACTTGAAATATTTAAATACAATTATAATTAATATAGTTGATATGTATTTGAGAATTAAATCAGTATTTCTGTTATAATAAATTCCACAATAAGACTTACATGAAAATGTTCTCTTTTAATAATTGCTAGAGACGCTTCTACTCATTTGAGTGATCCCAAGTTAAGGTTGTTGTTTTGAAATGCCAATGGTGGCGTTTCTGTATGTATTAAAAAATTGGTGTAAATGTTGAATAAAACTGAAAATTTAGTCGCAAAATCTGTAAATGGTCGTGAAATTGTAGTATCGCTGGTTCCTGTTAAAAAAATGCAAAATACCCGTGACGGGTTTAAATGGGTTGAAGTAGGCAAGAAAGTCTTGCTTGAATCTGGTATTGAAATTAATTTGAACCTTGATGGCCGCAGTTTCTATACGGGTATTAATGAGATGTTCCGCTTTAATACTCCCGTAAATAAGATATAACTGCTTGGAAAAGGAAAACCGTCTTTAAGGCGGTTTTTTAATGCCTGAAATTTCACTTTCCAGTTCATATAGAGCAAGTCATGAAATATCTAACCGATGATCTGTGTAGGTGGCAGAGAGTTTAGAGAGAAGGAAGCGGACAAGTGTTGCAAAGTTTTAAATCCGACTCGAACACACCCAAAAATGAGTATCAAAAAATAACAGGAAAGTTAATTTCCATATCCACTATCTGCATAGTTGAACAAAGATAAAGAAGTTAAAATAGTTAAAGAATTATTTTTTAATATATTGAAAAATATATAAATATTAAAATCAAATGCTACTAAAAAACGAAGTGACATATTTTGCAATAAATTTTTGTATTTGTGATAAGAGAAAATGTTGATTTTAAAATATGATATTTATATGTTTGGTATTTTTTGATACATTATTGTCAATAATTGTTATTGTCTGACAAAATTTATCAGTGTATAAAGAGTGTTCCACTATAAGGAAGTGAGAGTGGGTTATGAAAGCGATAGAACTCCTTGTAACTTCGTCATCTGCGCTTATGCTGATGTTTGTTATCTATGCATTTGGGCAAATGTTCAATTAGTCAGAAAAATATTCTATAAAAAAAGCAGTATAAAAAAGCACCCGAGGGTGCTTTTTTAATGAATGGAAATTGAAGTGAAATTTTATATTCCGCTACATTCTGTCCCATGCATCTTTTACAGCATGTTTTGCATGTTCCCATTTTAAGCGTGAGGTAGTTTTAAACTGTTCCCATTTGCTTTGAAGATCATTTTCAGAATCTTCAAAACGGGCATTCTCGCCGTACTCAGAACGAGAATTTCTTCCAAATTCATAAGCAGAGGATAGATCCTTGTCATAATCAATATCTGGAATATCACGGTGTAAATCTTGATAATAAGGCCGACTGGTATAATTTTCACGCCAATACCGATCAGATTCACTATTTGAGATACGGTTTTGATTTTCTAAAGTGGGATCAGTCATTCTGTAGAACTCCTAATTTTTTGAATCAATCGCTAAGCAATTAAATACCATTCCACAGTCTAGAGTGCGAAATTGAATTCTTAATCAACTCATTATTTCTGCTGATTATTTTGGTCATTCTGATTTTGTCTAAAATCTTGCTGCTGACCGGATTGCTGACGTTGATTCTCATTTTGCTGCTGTTGTTGCAGGTTGCCTTGCTGCTGACCAGTTTGCTGGCGTTGCTGATCTTGTTGCTGCTGTTGTGGCATGTTGCCTTGCTGACCAGGTTGTTGGCGTTGCTGATCATGTTGCTGCTGTTGTGGCATGTTGCCTTGCTGCTGACCAGTTTGCTGGCGTTGCTGATCTTGTTGCTGCTGTTGTGGCATATTGCCTTGCTGACCAGGTTGTTGACGTTGCTGATCTTGTTGCTGTTGCTGACCAGGCTGCTGTTGTTGACCCGGTTGTTGGCGTTGTTGGTCATTCTGTTGCTGCTGTTGGCGTTGTTGATCATTTTGTTGTTGGGTTTGATTTGGATTAGTCATCTCTACACCTCATATATGCTTTTAATAAAATCTGTATAACCAGATATAATTATTATTAGCATGAATATTTTATTAAAAAATAGAATGGATGTTACATAATGTTTGGAATGTAATTATAATGATCTGTTGTTAAATTATACTAATGAAATATATCGAAAATTAGGATAAATGCTATTAACAAATTTAAATTTAAATTATTTAGATTTAACAATTTTAATTAGACTTTTACATATGTATTGAATAAGTATATTGAGCTTGTCTTTCTTTTTACCTTTACATAAGCATCGATAACTATATATTTTGTTTTTATATAAAATTGAATAAAAAAAAGTTCCTACGGGTTTTTCTGGAGTTTCAGAACCGCCACGTTTGAGTAGTCCTGTGCATCCTACATATATATCCGATTTGAACATATTCTTTGATTTTTTTACTAGTTCCTCAGTAATTTCAATAGATTCTGCGGTGTGCATTTTTATAAGTTTGGGCGATATTTTAAGTATTTTTTCTTTGATCTTTAAATCGTAACACACTAGTCCTCCATTTAAGATATCACCTGAAAATGGTGACAGTGAAAAACGGTAAGCCAAATAACCCGCCGATGCACTTTCAATAAAGGTGATATTGAGTTTATTTCTCGCTAGAAGTTCACAACATTTAGTAGTCATATTTATTCCTTTATTAAAATTGCTGGATATTATCTTAAATTTTATATTAACAATATAAAATATGTTAATGCTATTTGTGTCACACTTTTTAAAGTGATTTTATTTTAACTGTTTGAATTTTATAAATAGATAATAATGAATTAAACATAATATAAACGAATCATAACAATTATAGGGTTTTGTCATGCATTATAAGTGAATTAAGGTCATATGCTAATTACCGCTTGGAGAATAAAAAATGCCAGTAGCAGTAAAAAAGCAATTGCTAGAATTACTTGATAAAAATCATCAAAATTATTGCGATTTAGTCACTTTTTTTCTCAATGCAGATGTTTCTATGGGTGCTAAGGAAAGAAAAGCATCACATTTTTTAAAAAAAGAAATTCAACTCTTAAATTATAGCGCTGTCGATTTTCCAGCTGATATCGGTAAAATTCAGGACTGGATGCTAAGCAACAATAAGGCTCAATGTACTGAATATCAGGCCTATTTAGAAAGAAGGAAGAGAGGGGAAAAACGCGAATATTTTAAAAATGTCGGTCAGGCCTTTGAATTTTTAATTAAAGTTGCCCCGGTAAAGCGGGTAGATGGTTCCTGGTTATATAGCATGACCCATTATTGGAATGATCCAGTTTTCAGAGACTTAATTCAAATATATTTAGAAGAACTCGGCTTGGGAATGGCCAAATCTAATCATGTTTGCCTATACGATGATCTTATTTTGAATTTAGGATTAGAGCATTTTGTATTGGATCTGGAAGATGAATATTATCATCAACCTGCAATTCAGCTGGCACTGGCTTATGCACCACCTGAGTATATTCCTGAAATTATTGGTTTTAACCTGGCATATGAACAGCTTCCATTACATCTGCTGATCACCAACTATGAGCTACAAGAATTAGGTATAGATTCGAAATATTTTAATGTGCATATCACCATCGACAATATTGATAATGGCCATGCCAATTTATCCCTCAAGGCCTTCGAGAAAATCTATAGTAAATATAATGATAAAGAATCTTTTATAGAAAAAGTAAAGATCGGCTTTGCTTTAAACAATAAGGGATTGTCTTCTAAGCAAATTATTAAAAACCTTAATTTGGATACTCTGGTCGTTAAAATTTTGAAGCGTAAAGCCTTGGTCGGTAATGTCATTCATAATGAAAAATGCCAGTTTGATAGTAAAACCATTAATTCATGGCTTGCAACACCTGAATCGGTAGAAGCCTTTGTGGATGTATTAATTGATAAAAAATGGATCAAACTGGGTAGAGACCCGGAAGAAAGTCATTTCTGGAAATTAATTAGCCATGAAGATGGAAAAATGTACGGGGTATTTAATACTACCGAAAAGCAGATTATTTATGACTGGATCGCTGGTGAATCTGCTCAAAATACCGATTTAAGCGCACGGAAAATCAATCTTGGCCATAAAAATCAACATGATTTCTGGTTCAGTTTTTTATCTGATGGCGAGCTGGAAGATATTCAGCACCAGATTTATGAAACCGGAAACCTTGCCATGAAAATCAATAAGCTAGTGCCTTATTTGGCACCCCATGCTCATCATCGTGAAATAGGACTTTGGTGTACGCAACGTTTTGTCGACTTTTTATTTCCCTTTTTAAGTACCCAGAAAGTCACCTCATCATTTCCACCATAAAGATTAATGTCTATTGGTCATCGCATCCATTTTATCCAACATTTTTAATTCAATAGAAAAGAGGTGCAATCATGAATCAGCAAGATAAGAAAAGTGAAGTCGCAGGCACTGACACTTTAGACAAGAACAATGAAAGTGCAAAAATACAACAGTTAGATGCTTCACGCAGTGATGCTACTGATCAGGCGCTGACCACCAATCAAGGCGTTAAGATTTCAGATAATCAGAACAGTTTAAGGGCAGGTGTAAGGGGTTCCACCTTACTGGAAGATTTTATCTTAAGAGAAAAAATCACGCATTTTGATCATGAACGTATCCCAGAGCGCATTGTGCATGCACGTGGTGTAGGGGCACATGGTTATTTTCAGGCTTATCCGGGTAATGAACAATATACCAAAGCCGGATTTTTGACCGATTCCAGTACACAGACGCCAATTTTTGTACGTTTTTCTACTGTACAAGGCCCTCGCGGTTCTGCGGATACCGTGCGGGATATCCGTGGTTTTGCCATTAAATTTTATACTCAGGAAGGTAATTACGATTTGGTCGGCAATAATGTTCCGGTTTTCTTTGTGCAAGATGGCATTAAGTTTCCCGACTTTGTGCATGCCGTGAAACCCGAACCGCATACTGAAGTGCCAACCGGAGGTTCAGCCCATGATACTTTCTGGGATTTTGTCTCCTTGGTACCGGAGTCTGCCCATACGGTGATGTGGGCAATGTCAGATCGTGCCATTCCACGTAATTTACGCTCAATTCAAGGTTTTGGGGTACATACTTTCCGTTTGATTAATGCTCAAGGCAAAGCCATATTTGTCAAATTTCACTGGACACCGAAACAAGGTTTAAGCCAACTGGTTTGGGATGAAGCTCAAAAGCTGTCAGGTAAAGACCCTGATTTTCATCGCCGAGATTTATATGAAGCGATTGAGTCGGGGAATTATCCGGAGTGGGAGCTCGGCATTCAAATTGTCGCTGAAGAAGATGAAATGAAGTTTGAGTTCGATTTGCTCGATCCTACAAAAATCATTCCGGAAGAACTGGTTCCGGTCACGCCTATTGGCAAGTTTATTCTGAATCGGAATGTCGATAATTTCTTTGCAGAAATTGAACAGGTGGCATTTTGTCCTGCCCATATTGTACCGGGTATAGACTTCACCAATGACCCTTTATTACAGGCACGTTTATTTTCTTATACCGACACCCAGTTGAGCCGCTTGGGTGGCCCGAACTTTCATCAATTGCCGATTAATAAACCGGTTTGTCCTTTTCATAACAACCATCGTGATGCCATGCATCAAACTTATATCCATCGCGGTCAGGCATCTTACCAACCGAATTCGATTGATCATAACTGGCCAGTCGAAACGCCACCCGCTGCACAGGATGGCGGTTTTGAGAGCTATCAGGAAAGAATCGATGGTAAAAAAATCCGCCAGCGCAGTGAATCATTTTCAGACCATTTCTCGCAAGCTCGACTGTATTACCAGAGCTTGGCAGCGCATGAACAAAAACACGTGGTGGATGCCTATACTTTCGAATTGAGTAAAGTGCAACGTCCACATATCCGCCAACGTGAAGTGCAAGAAGTATTGGCCAATATTGATCTGGATCTGGCTCAACAGGTCGGTAAAAACTTGGGTATAGAAGTCACTGCACCACAAAATCCGGCCAAATCTTCCTCGGTAGAAAAATCGGCACGTCTTTCTATGACGGCGTTTATTCCTGAGGATATTAAAGCTAAAAAAATTGCCGTACTGGTGCATGATCAGGTTAATCAAGCCAGTATCGATGCGATTCAACAATGGGCTACAGCTGAAAAAGCCGTGGCTCACATCTTGACTCCAACCCCAGGTCCTGTGGTGAATCAACAACAGGCTCAAGTTGCCTCGAATGGTATGCAAAAAGCAGAACCTTCCATTGCTTATGATGCAGTCGTGATTGTCGATGGTGAAAATTACCCGCAAGCGCTAAAAGATGGGGTGACAAAACACTATCTTCTGGAGGCCTATAAGCACCTGAAGCCAATTGTGTTGTTAGGAGATAAGCAAAAACTTTTACATGAGCTTAAATTGCCGCATGATGAAGGGACTTTAAATGCAGAGGATTTTACGTCTGTGCAAGAACAGTTTAAAACCCTGATCCGCCATCATCGGGTCTGGTCACGTGAAGCCATTGCCGACACAGTTCCTGCTTAAGCAACGCCATTTTCAGTACACTATTTCTCGTAAAAAAGACCCATCTTCAAGAAGGGTCTTTTTACAATTGAACAAAGTTAATTTTTTAAACTGGAGTTTACCTTTAACCTGTGTTTAAGGGGAGAGGCTGATCGTCTGATCAAAAGTACTTAATCATGAGATTATTAAAATTTGCAGTGGGGGGATATATTAAGGAAAGATTGATTTTTTTGTCCTCTTTTGTTTTTAACTCAATAATAAGATCTGCTTGTAAATAAGCTGTTGAATATGTTTGATTTGCTTTATATGTATTATTTATGTATTCATATTATTTTAAATTTTGTGAAATAAGTATTATTTAAAGAGTGAAAATAATACTAAATCTGGTGTATATATTTGAATAAAATATAATTTTTTACTGAAAATAAAACATTAAGAACTTATTTAATACGTAGGTTGGACTTTTATTTAATAAAGGTGTTGAATTTTATAAGTATAATTTTATTGCAATATTATATTTTGATACATCATGATTGTTTTTATTTGGTTAACTTAGGTATATGCTGATATTATTAATAATTAGGCTGTTGATTATCTTTAAATAATGTCAAAAGGAATAGTGTTATGTCTAAGTCTCAACCTCAAAATCAAACAGATATGAATCAAAGGAATCAACCGATAAAACAACCCCATCATTTACCACAGCAAGACCATAAACATAATCAGCAAAAAGATTCTGGAAAGCAGTCTCAAAATGAAAAATAAAACAGGATTTACTGTTATGGTCAGTAAGATGTTTAAAGGGGAAAAGCCCCTTTAAACAGGAAAGGAGTTAAGTATGAATATCAGACCTGTAAAAGCTCATAAAATGAATGAGGATTTTGATACATCGCCCACCGTGATTTATACCGGTGAATATGATGAGGAAAATCATTTGGTAAATGTATATAACTCATTGCAAGAACATTTGACAAAAATTATGGGTACTAATCAATGGATTTTGAATTCTACAGGTGAGGTATTTTTTATTGAAGAAGATGTACCTTATTTTGCTAATTAACAAGGTCAGGTGAAATAAATAATGAATACAGCAACCACATATCCACAGAAATTAGTGACATTCTATAAACTCGATAGCCCGGATATTCAGAGAGGTATATGGGCAAATTATGACAAGAATGGAAATTTTCTAAATCTGACCAATTATTATGGTAAAAGATTAGACCTGATCGGGCCGGATCGGGTACGTATAGATGGTGAAGTTTGGGTGTGCAAAGAACATTTTAAATAAATTCGTGTGTTTTATTTAATAAGAAGTTTAAATATAAAATGTAGCATAATGAATATAACTAACCTGAATCCTGCTTAAGCCGATAATTCCATTACTCGAATAGCTGGCTTGTTTTGATGGCATAACGGGTAAGCACATAAAGATGCATAAATTCCAGCTAAGTATCCTTCAATGCTTCTCGCTTTACTCGTCACCAAATGATATTTCCCTTTTAACAGGCTGAATAAAGTCTCTATTTTATTACGCTGCTTTAAGTGATATTCATCTGATATTGAGAG
>NZ_NEGA01000007.1 GCF_002135315.1 Acinetobacter sp. ANC 3903
TACAATTAAGCCACACACTAAATTCGATGCAGAAGTATACGTACTTTCTAAAGAAGAAGGTGGTCGTCACACTCCATTCCTTAACGGTTACCGTCCACAATTCTATTTCCGTACAACTGACGTAACTGGTGCGATCCAATTACAAGAAGGCGTGGAAATGGTAATGCCTGGTGACAACGTAGAAATGTCAGTAGAATTGATCCACCCAATCGCAATGGACCCAGGTCTACGTTTTGCGATCCGTGAAGGCGGTCGTACAGTTGGTGCTGGTGTAGTTGCTAAAGTAACTGCATAATCGCTGATTGTGTGAAAAAAAAGCGTCCCTTTGGGGCGCTTTTTTTATGCGTGAGGATTTTTGTATCTCGATTGCTTAGCTTATAAAGTGATCTCGCTATCGCAATTTACTTTTGCGTCGAATTAAAGCAGTGCTTTATTTCTCCTCATGTCCTTAACTGATATTTTCCTGACCTTATCTGCACTTATAGCCAATTTTTAAACACGTAATATAACAATTAAGAAAAACAAAAGTGAATTTGGCAATTTCTTTGCTAGATAGGAGTAAAGCATCATGAATGCAAAGGTCAATATTAGTAATCGTGCGGGTGCAAGCTTTCCAGTCCGACGGATGAATTTTGATTTTGACAATGTTCCTGAATATTGGATGAATGGTTCAGCAGGCTTGACTCATTTTATGACTGCACTTTCTGCGTTATTTCCAGCTGGTGAAAAGTTCTTTATTGATAGTGTGCGTGCTGTTCGCAATCATCCAGCGATTAAAGACAATCAGGCATTACAAAAAGAAATTAGTGCTTTTATTGGGCAAGAAGCCATGCATACTCAAGAGCATGTAGGCTTTAATGCTTCAGCACAAAAATATGGGCATGATGTTGCAACCTTGGATGCGAAGACCGATACGGTTATTCAGACCACACGTAAACTCTTCGCAAAAGTGGCTAAACCATTAGGAATTACCCAGGAAATGGTAGATTTAACCGCTACCACAGCACTGGAACATTTTACTGCCACCATCGCTTCTGAACTACTACGTAACCAGCATATTCAAGACTTGATGACAGACAAGACCATGGCAACCCTGTGGGTATGGCATGCAATAGAAGAAAATGAACACAAAGCTGTGGCTTATGATGTTTTTGAAGGCGTTTTTGGGCGCGGCATAAAAGCCTATGCATTACGTACCGGTTCATTAACACTGGCTATGGTCATTTTATTCATCACCCAATCTTATTTTTTGGCACGTTTATTAAATGAAGATAAGCAGTTTAATCGTGAATCATTAAAAGATATTTATAACTATGCCTATAGTCCATCTAAAGGAATTATCACTGGTATGGGCAAGGAAATGCTGGCCTATTTTAGACCGGGTTTTCATCCGAATGATTTAGATACAGTCAGTTTGTTAGCAACCTGGAAAGACAATTTAGGTTTTTAAAAGCAGTTTGGCTTCTTGGGCAATTTCGATTGCCCATTTTTTTACTCGATTTTTTATGCAAACTTCATATAATGCGAAGTTTCTGTTACTTAAAAGATGAACGAAGATGATTCGTTTGATGCAGCATGCGGATGTGCAAACAGTCGCAAACATTGAAAAATTAGTACAAAGCCATCCGTGGACAGTAAAGCAGTTTGAAGAATCAATCGATTCTTATCACAGTACCGTGATTGAACAACAAGGACAGGTGGTCGGTTTTTGTATCTTGCAACCGGTTCTGGATGAAGCCAATTTATTACTGATGGCTATTCATCCGAGTCAGCAAGGCAAAGGTTTAGGTTATCAACTGCTTGAAGCTTCAATTGCCCAGCTGAAGAATAATCCGCTACAAATATTTCTGGAAGTACGAGAAAGTAATCAGGCTGCCATAGCCTTGTATGAAAAATCCGGTTTTCATCAAATCGATTTACGCAAAAATTATTATCCCAAAGCCAATGGTTCGCGCGAGCATGCCATTATTATGGTGAAATCCTGTAGTGATGATTTTGCCCAGCTTTTTAAATCATAAGTACAACATTATTTAATAATTGGGTTATTCCATCCTGAGGGCAGAGTCGTCATGAGGGAATTGCCCAATTGCTGAATTTCTTCCTGATTCAGCAAACGGTTCAAACGTCGCCATTGTCCATCAATCAACAGTTCCAAAGGCACATATTGAGATTTATAGTTCATTTTATCGGAATGCGGAACCCAATAGCCCAAATAGACATAAGGCAAAGCTAAAGCTTTGGCATGTTCAATCTGTTTGAGTACAGCAAATACCCCGAGTGAACGTCGATTCTCATCGGGATCAAAAAACGTATAAACCGCAGAAACTCCATCATCCAAAGGGTCACAGCTTGAAACGCAAATCAGCTGGTCATCTTTCCAGAATTCAAGAAAAAAACTGTCGGTACAGCTATGCACCAAAAATTTTTCAAATTGATCGACGCTAGGGGGAAACATATCGCCATCTGCATGGCGCTCGAAAATATAGCGTTCATACAAGGCATAATGAACTGAGGTAGCATCTGCTGTACGGGTAATTTTAACAGTCAAATCCTGATTGCGTTTCCAGGCTTTTTTCTGTGAACTGTTCATTTGGAAGTCATTAACAGGCACCCGGCAAGATAAACACTGACGGCAGAGGTGGCATTCAGGGCGATAAACAAAATCGCCACTGCGACGAAATCCCAGACGTGAAAGTTCAGACAGGCTGACCACATCAATGCGATGGGCAGGATCTAAAAAGACCATCCGTGCCGATTTCTGTTCCAGATAACTACAGCTATGCGGCGGCGTAATGTAATACTGTAAATCATTGAGCAGGGACTTTGGGTGATACGAATTCATGGCAAGATCCCTCTGTTATTTTCATTCAATTAACCGCGCTTTTTGCGCTATTGTTTTACTTGAAAATACACCCTCTTGATATTTTTTCCAATCGATAGCAGGCTGTTTTACAACATCTTGTAACGAATTAAGATAGGCTTGGCGAGAAAGTGTACAGGCACCCAGACTTAAAAGATGATCATTAACCAATTGGCAGTCAATCCAGGGCAGATGATTTTCCTGTCCGATCAGCATTAACGTATAAAATGCCATTTTTGAGACATCGGTTTGCGTGCTAAACATTGACTCACCAAAACAGCCATGTCCAATGGTCACGCCATATAAACCGCCCACCACTTTGCCTGCATCCCATACTTCAATACTATAGCCATAACCGGCTTCAAATAACTGGCAGTATCCATCAATAATATCTTCAGAAATCCAGGTATCTTCAGCATAACTACGCGGCAGGGCACAAGAGCGGATCACCCGTTCAAAGGCCTGGTTGACCGTGATTTGATAATCAAACTTTTTCATATTGCGAATTAAGGATTTGCTGGGATGATAATCCTGTGGACGGATAATGCAGCGTGGCTCCGGACACCACCAACAAATCGGCTCACCTTCAGAAAACCAGGGAAACAACCCATGGGTATAGGCTTCAAACAGGGTAGAAGGGGCGAGGTCAGCACCTATGCAGATCAGCCCTTGCTGATCGGGATCAGCTTCGATGGGATCGGGAAAAATAAATTCTGAAGGTGCTAATGTATGCATAGGATTTAGCCTGAACTGGAAAATAACCGGCAATGAAAAGTTGGGTATTTTTATCATACAAAAAAAACCGCCCTAGATAGGACGGTTTTTATTGCAAGAAATGGATTTATTGCAATTAGTCACCTAAAGCATCAAGGTATTTTTCAGCATCCAGTGCCGCCATACAGCCTGAACCTGCCGAAGTAATCGCTTGACGGTAAACACTGTCAGCAATATCACCCGCAGCAAATACACCCGCTACAGAGGCTGCAGTGGCATTACCTGCAGTACCGCTTTGTACTTGAATATAACCATCACGCAGGTTCAATTGACCTTCAAACATGCTGCTATTGGGTTTATGACCAATGGCAACAAATAAGCCAGTAACTTCTACATCTTGTTTAGAGCCATCTTGGGTAGACTGCAGACGAACAGAAGTTACACCTGACTTGCTGTCACCCAGAACTTCATCGACCTGATGATTCCAGATGATGCTGATTTTGCCTTCTTTCTCTTTTTCGAACAGATGATCTTGCAAGATTTTTTCTGAACGTAATGAATCACGACGGTGAACCAGAGTCACATGCGAAGCAATGTTTGAAAGATAAAGTGCTTCTTCAACTGCTGTGTTACCACCACCGACAACCATGACTTTCTGGTTTTTGTAGAAGAAGCCATCACACGTTGCACATGCACTTACGCCTTGACCCATAAATGCAGCTTCGGATTCAAGACCCAAATATTGTGCAGTAGCACCTGTTGCAATGATTAATGCATCACAAGTGAACTCTTCCATATCGCCTTTTAGAACGAATGGACGAACGCTTAAATCAACTTCGTTGATATGGTCATAGACAATGTCGGTGCCGAAGCGTTCCGCATGCGCTTGCATACGTTCCATCAGGGCAGGGCCGGTTAGACCTTCCGGATCACCTGGCCAGTTATCAACTTCAGTGGTGGTGGTCAATTGACCACCGAGCTGTAAACCGGCAATCAGGGTTGGCTTCAAGTTGGCACGTGCAGCATAAACTGCTGCGCTATAACCCGCAGGGCCTGAACCTAGAATAATCAAGCGTGAGTGACGAGCGCTCATTCGCAGCATCCTTTTTTTATTTAGAAATTTGTGGAATTATACGTGAAACTCTATAACAGTTGTGTGAGTTCGATGTCGATATTATTGATCATTCAAATCGATTTGAGCTATATACAACAACGGCGCTGTACTAGATACTCAATCCAGCGGATTTGTTAGCAGCAGCCACTACATAATATTGCATCTTTTTTCTTTGAACAGGTGCATAATACCGAGTTTATTGTGAAACTATTTTGTCTTAGTTTCTTACAAAAAACATGAATGAAAAATTGGTTACAGGACAGTATATGACTGCGGTGTCGGGTGTTTATGCACAGCGCTTAATAAAGACATTATTTTTAGTCTCATTTGGAATTTATTTATTCCTTGCAACAGTGACCTATACGCCTTTTGATCCGGGCTGGATGCACATTTCCAGTGATACCCTGCAGGTGTCAAATGCCAGTGGAGTTGCAGGGGCGTGGATCGCAGATTTGCTGTTCGGTTTTCTAGGATGGGCCAGTTTGCTCATCCCGATTTTTCTATTCGTGGAAGCCATTCAGGTATGGTGGCCTTATAGTTTTCTAAATAAGCCATTTCGCTATGCTGCACAATTCTTTATTTTGCTGGCAACAGCAAGTTTGCTGTATCTGTACTGGCAAGTGCCGGCAGATACCCTGGATAATTCATCCGGCGGTATTATTGGTTATGAATTGGGGCAAAGCCTTTCGCAAATTTTAACCATTTATGGTGCAACCATTTTTCTGCTGCTGTTCTGGTTCGTTTTATTCACATTCGCGTTTGGCGTGAAGTGGAACAGAACCTGGGACACACTCAAAGCAACACCTGCTTATTTGCAAGACTTATTTTATAAAAATGTGCCTGAAACCGAGTCTGCATTTGATCGCACCACGCCTGAAGTTAAAAAATCACTTGTCGGTAGTAAACTAAAACCAGCTGCAGAAAAACTCAGCCCAGTCTCTGAACATAAACAAGTAGAATTGTCGCCTATCGTTCGTGATCCGGCAGCAGAACGCCTGTTTGATGATATGGTAGAAAAAGAGCTGTATGCGCAACAACTGTTGGTGGATGATCAAGACGAGGCAGAATTCGAACAGGTTTTAGAAAAAGCCCATCGTCTGGAACAGAATACCCAGCGTGTAGTGGCAACAGGTGAAGTCTGGCGTGCACTCAACTCAGATGACAACCAGAACCATAATCAAGATATTGATGCCTTGCTCAAAGCGGCTGAAGAGTCTGAAAAACATACACCGCATGAACATTTTCAGGCATTTGTTGATGAGCAGCCACTAGCATCGACTTCCCAGACTGCTAAACAAAATCTGGATTGGGATGATGATGAAATTTTTGATGAATTGCTTGCCGCTGTGCCGGGTGGAAAAATCGCCACGGATGTGCATACCCCATTTAATCATGTCGACCCGGAGCCATCTTCAGTAACTCTCCCTGAAGAAAAGATCGTGACGGCGGCATCTGCGAGTATGGCTGCATCACCGTTGCTCAACAATACGCCCAAAAATACTGCGTTGGATGACGAGTTTGACGAGCTGGATGATTTGCTGGTAGATGAGTTATTGGTAGAGGACATTGAGCCTGCTGCACCAGTACGTAGCACCAGCAGTTATGCCCAATCCTCGGCATTTGTACGCGCGGAAATTAATAGCCAGTTGCAGCAACAACCCAGTATTTCAGACGATGAAAAGGCGTTGATCGCGTCAAATAAAGATGTATTCCGTGAAGTTTGGCAGGAAACAGCAGGCAAGCCTGTTGCTGAAGCTGAGCTTGATGAAGATGATTTTGATCTGGATGCGCCTTTAACTGATGCCATGGGACGACCGATGTCACGTGCCATGCAAGTGGCACAAAAGCGTCGTGACTTACCTACTTTACCTGGGCTGGAATTGCTGGATAAAGTAGATCCAAACAAGAAAGTGAATTTCACTGCTGAACAGCTGGCACGTTTATCCGAGTTACTTGAAATTAAGCTGCAAGAGTTTAATGTCAAAGCGCAAGTGGTTGAAGCACAACCGGGACCTGTGGTCACCCGTTTTGAACTTGATTTGGCACCGGGTGTGAAAGCATCGAAGGTGACTAACATTTCCCGAGATTTGGCCCGTTCTATGTCGATGGCATCGGTACGTGTGGTTGAAGTGATTCCGGGTAAGCCCTATATCGGCATTGAAGTACCGAATAGTGCTCGTGAAATGGTGCGTCTGATCGAGTTATTGACCATTCCTGCTTTTACCGACCCAAATAGCATTCTTTCGATGGCAATGGGTAAGGATATTTCAGGGAATCCCGTGATTGCAGATTTGGGTAAAGCACCGCATATGCTGGTTGCAGGAACCACCGGTTCAGGTAAATCGGTTGCGGTAAACTCAATGATTCTATCGATGCTGTTGAAATATACTCCCGATCAATTGCGTTTAATCTTGATTGACCCGAAACAGCTGGAACTGGCCAATTATAACGATATTCCTCATTTGCTCACCCCAGTCGTGACTGACATGAAAGATGCAGTCAATGCATTGAACTGGTGTGTCAATGAAATGGAACGTCGCTATAAGCTGATGTCTTATTTAAAGATTCGTAAACTCAGTGACTATAACCGCAAGGTTGAAGAAGCTATTGCCAATGGTGAGGACCTGATTGATCCAACCTGGAAAGCCAGCGATTCAGTGGTAGGAGAGCGTGCACCACGTTTAACGCCTTTACCATCCATTGTGATTGTGGCTGACGAATTTGCCGACATGATTATGCAGGTGGGTAAAAAAGCTGAAGAAATGATTACCCGTTTAGCACAAAAATCACGTGCTGCCGGTATTCACTTGCTGCTTGCGACCCAACGTCCATCGGTGGATGTCATTACCGGTTTGATTAAAGCCAATATTCCAACCCGTGTGGCTTTACGGGTAAACAGTAAAATTGACTCGCGTACCATTTTGGATGCGGGCGGGGCAGAAGACCTGTTAGGTCATGGTGATATGCTGTTCCTTGGGCCGGGCAAGATTGAGCCGGAACGTGTGCATGGCGCATTTATTTCCGATGATGAAGTAAACAATATCTGTGATGCTTGGCGTGAGCGTGGTGAGCCTAATTACGTGGATGAAATCCTGACACCTTATGATGAAGAGCCGACTTCGCGTGGCTTTGAAGATGGTGATGGTGGCTCAGACCGCGATGCACTTTACGACCAATGCGTATCCTTTGTCTTGGAAACACGCAAGGCATCGACCTCATCGCTACAGCGTAAGTTTAGTCTGGGTTATAACCGTGCGGCACGCATTATTGACCAGATGGAAGAAAATGGCATTGTCAGCGGCATGGGTGCCAATGGTAAGCGCGATATTCTGGTTTAATCCCGGATTTAAAAAAAAGCCTGCTTCATGCAGGCTTTTTTCTTTTTTTCTTTCTTTATTTATTAAAATAAAACATGTCCTGAGCCAGTTCAATCAAGGCTTTGGTGGCAGGACTCATAAATTTCTTATTCGCTACAGCCAGCCCAATATGGCGCTGGGTATTGGGTGTGAGCGGTCTTTTTACCACATTAGGGTGTAATGCTAACAGCTCGGGGGTAATGGCCATATCCGCGACTATAGACACGCCTTCGTTGATATTGACCATATTTAAAATAGTCAGTAGTTGTGATAACTGGTATTTAATGGTGGGTTGAATTTGATGCAGTTTGAATAAAAGTTCTACATGCGTCTGGCTACCGGCTTTGGTTAATATAAATGGATAATCCGCCAATTCTGCAATACTGACTTTAGTTTTGCAGGCAATTGGGTAACTTTTGGGAATAAGGGCAACAAAAATGTCCTGAATCACAGGGAATGTATCCAGCTCTTGTCGTGGTAATACGGCAAAACCGACATCGACCTGTTTAGCCAAAATCCACTGCGAAACCTGTTCATCGGTACCTTCATCCACATAAATTTCAATATTGGGGTAGCGTTGCCGATACGCAGTTAATATTTCCGGTAATAAATGGATGGATGCTGAGGCTCCAAAAGAACCAATCCTTAAAGTACCTTGATGCACGCCATGTGCAGCCGCAGCTTCCTGCTGCATGCTTTGCGCAGTATTTAAAATACTTTGCGCATGTCGTAGCAACTGTGTGCCAATTGTGGTCAGTTCAATTTTGTGCTGATTGCGTGAAAATAAGCATACCTTCCAATGCTGTTCCAGACTCTTTAGCGCATGTGAAACTGCAGACTGGGTAATGCCGAGTTGTTTTGCAGTTAGGGTAAAACTCTGGTTTTCTGCAACCAAAATAAAAATTTCAAGCTGGCTAAACGTCATGAGCGATATGAGTAAAAACTCATTTTATGATGAGGTTGAATGAGGATTATATTATCAGCCTGATGAAAGTTAAAGTGCAGTTAAGCTGCTGAAAATAGATAGTTATGGATATTCTGATCGCCTTATTTCCACTGATCGTCATGATTGCTATGGGTTATCTACTCAAACGCAGTCAGTATCTTGCAACGGATTTTTGGGCTGGAGCAGAGAAATTTAACTACTTCATTTTATTTCCAACCCTTTTGTTTACCAATCTGGCTTATATAGAGCTGGATCTGGATGCGGTCAAACTGGTGCTGGTTACCTTGTTTATCATCATTATTATTTCCAGTTTGCTGCTTTGGTCATTCAAATTATGGCGTTACATTCCTGCAGCACGCTTTGGCGTTTATATGCAAAGTCATATTCGTTTTAATACCTATATTGGCTTGTCACTAATGACCCCATTATTTGGTGCCAAAGGCATGCAGTTATTTGCCATGATTATAGTGGTCTCGATTCCTTTGGTGAATATTATTTCGGTATTGTCTTTTTCACAGGGACAAGGGGTATCTTTTAAGAATACGCTGTTGTCAGTATTCAAAAATCCCTTAATTTTAGGCTGTATTGTAGGCATGCTGTTTAATTTGAGTGGATTAAAACTATTTATTGGAATTGAAAACGCACTGAAACTATTGGCCGGAATGAGTTTGCCTTTGGGCTTGATTTGTGTGGGTGCCGGCTTGCAGTTTTCAGCTTTAGGTCGTTCTTTACCGCGTCTAGCCATCAATACTGTAGGCCGTTTAGTGCTGATGCCACTTCTAGCATATGCCATTTGTTCTATGATGCCCCTAAGTCAGCTGGAAAAGGCTGTATTGGTTGTATTTTTTTCCTTGCCTACCGCAACGGCATCTTATATGTTGACCAAATTTTGTCAGGGTGACAGTGAACTCATGGCGGGGGTGATTAGCCTGCAAACCTTATGCTTTGCCTTAAGTTTTCCTATGTTGATGTGGCTGTTGTTCTAATGCTCATCCAAGAAATTAAAAAGCCTGCAACAAGCAGGCTTTTTAATTAAATTGACTGCATTAAGCAAACTTGGCAAGAACGTCCAGGAAGCCTTCGCTTTGACGCGGGTACTGTGCAATCACGTCATGAATGCGTTGACCTTCAGAGTTGGTTGCATTGACATCTCGGCCATCGGCAACAAATTGAGTCAATAAACGCTCATAATCATTGGGACGCATATGTTTGAATGCGTGATAAAGCACGTGAAAATCAGCATTTACACCTGCAGGAGGAAGCTGGGTTAAGTAGGCAAATACACGCTCATCTGACCATTCTTCATTGAACGTTGCTGGCTGAGATAATGCCATCGCAATCTCCTTGATATACTGATTAAAAATAAAAAAGGCAAAATATTTTACGGCAGGAAAAAAGCAATGCTTTTCCTAAACTGCCGCATATTTTGCCTTGATTCAATTTGCTTGACTAATCAAAATTCAGATTATCGCTCTTCAGGCAAATTGATATTCATCTCTAACATTTCAATATTGGCTTCAGAACGTACCGACATTTGAATATGTTGTTCATCAACACCGCGGACATAACGGTTAACCACCTGCATGATTTCTTTTTTCATGAGGTCAATTTTGTCCTGGCTTAAGCGTTTACCTAAACCTTGCTCAGAAGCAACAATTACTTTTAAGCGGTCTTTAGCAGTTTGTGCGCTTGAAGGTTTATCATCGTTGCTGAATAATTTACTCCAGAATCCTGCCATTTCTTACGCTCCAAATAATCGTGCTAACCAACCCTTAGGTTTTACCGCGATGTGACGGTAAGGACGTTCTTCACCCAGGAAGCGCGCGACAAGGTCATCATAAGCCTGACCCGCTGACTCTTCAGTAAACAGAATCACAGGTTTACCTTCGTTTGATGCTTGTAATACGCTTGGACACTCAGGAATAACACCCAGAGTAGGTACACGTAAAATATCTTTAGAAATATCGTCAATCGTTAACATTTCTTGTTTATCAGCACGTTCTGGATTGAATCGTGTAATACACAAATGTTTACGGATGCGACCTTCGTTTTGTTCTACTTTTTTGGTTTTGCTGTCGAGCATTCCAATAATACGGTCAGAGTCACGTACAGAAGAAATTTCCGGATTGGTCACAATGATTGCTTCATCTGCATGATACATCGCCATGATTGCACCACGTTCAATCCCCGCAGGCGAGTCGCAAATAATGTAATCGAATTCTTGCGAAAGTTCATCCATTACACGTGCAACACCTTCATCGGTCAAGGCATCTTTATCACGGGTTTGTGAAGCAGGCAAAATATATAGGTTTTCAATATCTTTATCACGAATGAGCGCTTGTTGAAGACGTGCTTCGTTATTCAATACATTTACAAAATCATAAACAACGCGACGTTCACAACCCATAATTAAATCTAGGTTACGTAAACCCACGTCAAAATCGATCACAACAGTTTTGTGACCGCGAAGGGCTAAACCTGTTGCAAAAGATGCACTAGTCGTAGTTTTACCTACACCACCTTTGCCTGATGTTACGACAACAATTTTCGCCACCGAATCCACTCCTGTTATGGTTCAAACCCCTTTTTAAATATGGGGCTTTTGGTGTTTATTTATACATTAAAATTCGAGAACTTCAAAGACAAGTTCTTGATGATCATTCAAGTAAATATGGACAGCCTTCTTCAGGACATGCGGGGGAATGTCATCCGCCACACAATATGTACCTGCAATGGATACCAATTCTGCTTCCAGAGAATGGCAGAAAATACGCGCTGCACCGTTCCCGCCTGCGCCGGCGATGACTCTACCACGTGCGCTACCATAAATATGTATATTTCCTGAAGCAATAACTTCAGAACCGCTATTAATACCGGCATTGAGAATAATATCGCCGTGATCCTGCACCAGGCATTGGCCAGTGCGCAAAATTTCATCGTGATAAGAAGTCACATGGCGAATTACAGGTGCCGCAGGAGTCTCTTCTATTACAGTCGTTGTTGCAGGCGCTGTGTCTTCTGTAGCAGGTTTGCTTTCAATCACCTGTTCTTTGGTAGGTTTTATCTGCTGCATTGGACGGTCTGCAGGAATTACCGGGAACTGAATGGCACGAGCCTGATCCGCCAGTACACCTTCAGTCACAGCCATAGGTTGCACATCTAGACTGATCAGCAATTGAATTAAAGCAATAAGTTCTTGTTCAACTGAACTTTCAATCACAACTAATGTACCCGGTGTACATGCTTTTTGGAGCAATGGCGCGAGTTGCTGGCGGATTGCATCGTGATCATTGGTATCTAAGCTAATGCGAACCGCATTGACCATTCTGCCTTTTATCCGTATATCAGCCATAATTATTCCTTAAGACTTCTGACTCATTCGTTTTATGTCGAAGTGATATTGTAAATAGAGCAAATGCTAGAACAAATTGCAGCTTTTCTCTAGCAGCGATTTCAATATTTTAAATCTTATGTTCATTCTTTAACTTGATCATGCTGTTCCAGAATTTGTTGCCATTGTTTTATTTTCACTTGCTGGCGAATGGCTTCTAAACTTTCAAAAACTGCAGACTCAACCAGTTTTTCCACATGCGTATTATTTTCAAATTGTATTTGGCTGATTTTATTTGAAATTTCTAAATATGCCAGATTTTTTTCATTTTTATGACCGTGTGCAAAAGGTTCAATCAGTCCCAGAGTGATATTTTCTCCCAAGCGTTGGCCAATACTCTGGATCTGTTGCTCTATGCGGCCACCGACAATTGGAATCAGGCGTAACAGCTGGGTCAGTTCAGGCGTATCTTCAATGGCGCGATTGACAATATCACCGACATTTTCGGCAATCATGATTCTTTGCGCTTGTAGCTCTTTGCCTAAAGATTCTTGCAAAATATCCGCCAGGGCAGTGGCAAACATTTCACGGTGGTGGGCAACCAGATCTTCAATCAGTTTTTTATGTGTGGTACTGGTCGAGAGTTCACGTTTTATGCTGTCTAAGACCGTAAGTACAATACGGCTGGTGAGTTCTTCAAGCACCATGTGGTAATAGAATTTAGCCCGCCGATACCAAGCGTCCGGAATGACTTTATAATCATGCTGGTGCAGGTTGTAGCCGATGGCTCCAGCACGTAATAAACGTAAGAAACGCAGCTGCGGAATAATCGATAGAATTTCGTACCAGTGAATAAAGGGGAAGAAAAACCAGCGCTTATGATGTTGTCCAATAATGGCAATGGTCCAGCGGACCATCAGTTCAATCACCAGAAAACTGGTAAACCAGCTTTCGGTAATGATGACCCAAGGGCGTAATGCAGTACGGTAAAATTGCAACAGTTCCGGAAGATGAATGAAGTTAAATAGCCAGCCACCGAAATCACTCATCAGGAGTGCATTGCCACTTAAGCAGATTAAATTGATGATGATCAGAACCATCATGAAAATGTCATAGCCCAGTGCAACTTTCCATCCCCAAGTGCCTTTTTTTACAAAGGAAAAGGTCGGGGGCGTGATCTGGTCATTTTGCTTCATTTTTTTCCTTGCGTGTTTTTAAGCTTTTGCAGCTAAGTCTTGCTTCATGCGTTCAATCAGTTGGTCTTTTTCAGTCCACAGCTCATGAACCCATTGCTGAAAGTGTTCACGATATTCGGCATCATCTTCATAATTACCGCCTAATACCCAGCCTGGAATTTCAATTTTACGCAAATTCACCGCAATGAGATTGACCTCACCTAGCCAGAAATCGCCATAACCGGGTGCACCATCCGGATAAACAATAGTCATGTCGACCAGGGCATCAATTTTGTCACCTAAAATATTTAAGGCTAAAGCTAAACCGCCTGCTTTAGGTTTTAATAAATGCTTATAAGGTGACTTTTGTTGGTCGTGTTTTTCTGGGGTAAAGCGCGTGCCTTCTAGATAGTTGAGCAAGGTAAAAGGTTGACTCAGCAGCTGTTCACAGGCTTTACGTGATTCTTCCATGTCACGGGTTTTCAGTTCCGGATTTTTGGCAATTTGTTCCTTGCTATGACGTTTCATCATCGGGAAACCTAAAATTTTAAAGGCTTGTCCCACGAAAGGAATAAAGATCAGTTCCCACTTGGTGAAGAAACGGGTCAGGGGCATGCGGGTTAAACCAAAATATTGATTTACAGTAGTATCTACCCAACTTTGATGGTTGCAGGTCATCAGGTAACGACCTTGCATACTGAGATCCAAACCTTCCTCAATACTGATATCCCACTTTAAGTTGGGCAATACATGGTCAATCAGCCAATTATTGACACTGAGCCAGCTGTTGGTAATCTGAATGTTGGTTTCATCTACTTTACGTGATTTTTTAATCAGTTTAGTCAATCCCAAGGCAAGTACAGGTGGACCATGAAAAAAAGTACTTCCGGTAATCACCGATCCGACAGTAAGCCCGCGAGATATTTTTTTTAATATCGGTTGCTTGGTATTTTGAGATGACATAATAAAAAACGGCCCTAAAAAGAAAATCATTAAATGTTTTTTTTCAGTATTTAATATAATTGCAGAATTTGAAATAAAAAAGTCTATTCGTACAACTATGAAGAAATTGTGCTTAAGTTATTCTTCACACTCATATAAAATATTACAAAATGTAACTAATGATTGGATTATTTACAAAAAATCAATGGTATGCCCATTTTTTTTAATTCATTATTCCACCATACGATAAAACACAACAAGGAGGCATGCAATGCGTGCATTAGTAATTTCAGCAGCTGTAGCAGGGGCATTGGCACTATCAGGCTGTCAAACAAGTGGCAACAATCTTGGCGGTATGGAATACGATAAAACAGCAATTGGCGCATTGGTTGGCGCAGCTGCTGGTTATGGTATTTCTAAGGGTAGTGCAAACTCAAGTGCACAAAATAACCGCGCAGCAGCAATTGGCGCTGTATTAGGCGGTGCAACTGGTGTGTATCTTGATAATAAAGAGAAAAAATTACGTCAACAAATGGCGGGTACTGGTGTAGACGTTACTCGTAATCCGGATGGTTCTGTTGGTTTGATTATGCCGGGTAACATTACATTTGATACCAACAAATCAAATATCAAACCTAACTTCTACACTACTTTGAATAAAGTTGCGCAAACTTTAACTGAAGATAACAAGAGCGGTATTCTTGTAACTGGTTATACAGACAGCACTGGTAATGACTCTATCAACATTCCATTGTCTCAAGCACGTGCTCAGTCAGTAGCAAGCTACTTAGCTTCTAAAGGCGTTTCAACTTCACGTATTAACGCTCAAGGTCAAGGGGCTGCTAACCCAATCGCTGACAACAACACAGCGTCTGGTCGTGAACAAAACCGCCGTGTAGAAATCAGCATCTACGCAATTCAATAATTCAGTTATTGAATCAGAGAAAACCACCTTCGGGTGGTTTTTTTTTGAATGTCAAATCTGTATTTTAGGTTATGCAAGTTTGGCACAGATGACTATAATCGAGCTCCAATCAATACGAGGAAATACTATGTCGTCGGCAAGTCAACTCAATGACAAGCAACTTGAAGCCATGAAATACACTCAAGGACCCTTGTTAGTACTTGCAGGGGCAGGTTCAGGTAAAACCTCGGTAATTACTCGAAAAGTCGCACATCTGGTCAAGAATTGCGGTATTCCGGCACATCGCATTACCGCCATGACCTTTACCAATAAGGCCGCACGTGAGATGAAAGAGCGTGTGGGCAAACTATTATCCCGTGAAGAAGCGAAAGGCTTGTCGGTTTCAACATTCCATACTTTTGGTTTGAATTTGCTGCGACTGGAACTGAAACATACACCATTAAAGAATAATTTTTCTATTTTGGATGCCGATGATTGTAAGCGCATTCTGATGGATTTAATGCACCGCGATAATTTGTCGGGTGCGGAAAGTAAAGAGCTGATTGCTAAGGCAATGAAAATGATTTCGGACTGGAAAAACGACCTGATTCCACCGGAACAGGCTCACACCACCTGTGAAACAGCTGAAGATGTCCAGTTTGCGCATTTATATCAACTCTATGAGCGCAACTTGCGTGCCTATAATGCGGTGGACTTTGATGACCTGATTGTGATGCCAACCCGTTTACTACAAGAAAATGCCGAAGTCCGGGATAAGTGGCAAAATCGGGTGCGTTATCTCTTGGTCGACGAATATCAAGATACCAATACGGCGCAGTATATTTTGGTGAAACTGCTGGTGGGCGTGATGGGACAATTTACGGCCGTAGGTGATGATGACCAGTCTATTTATGCATGGCGTGGTGCCAAACCAGAAAACATGGCGCTGTTGAAAGAGGATTTTCCTAATTTAAAAGTGATTAAATTAGAGCAAAATTACCGTTCGACCAGCCGTATTTTGAAAGCTGCAAATACGGTGATTGGCAATAATCCGCATATTTTTGATAAAAAACTCTGGTCCGATAAAGGCCACGGTGAGGTAATTCGGGTGATTACCTGCCGTAATGATGATGATGAATCAGAACGCGTGGTGAAAGATTTAATTACCCATAAGCTGATGAATGGTAAAAACTGGAAAGATTACGCGATTTTATATCGGGGTAATTTTCAGGCCCGTATTTTAGAAACACAGCTGCGTCAAATGCAGATTCCCTACAAGCTTTCTGGTGGTCAGTCTTTCTTTGCTCGCGCAGAAATTAAAGACATCATGAGTTACTTGCGTTTAATTATTAACCCTGAAGATGACAGTGCATTTTTACGGATTATTAATACGCCTAAACGTGCCATTGGTCCGGTGACACTGGAAAAATTGGGCTTGTTCGCTCAAGAAAATCATTTGTCGCTATTGTCGGCAGCTGGTGATCAGCGCTTGACCATGGTGATTCCTAAAAAAGCCACTACACAATTGGCTGAATTTGCCGATTTTATTGCCAACTTTACCCGTAATCTACTCGATGATGATGCGCCTGTGCCGATTATTCGCCAGATGATGCATGAAGCGGGCTATATTGATTATCTTAAAGAAAATGCAGCGACACCGGCACAGGAAAAAACCAAGCTGGATAATATTGAAGTGCTGTATAGCAGTATTCAAAGCCTGATTAACCGTGCTGAAGATGTTGATGACAAAAATATTGAAAGCGTAATTCGTAAAATGGTGCTGCTAGATATGCTCGAGCAGCAGCAGGAAGCAGAAGATACCGACAAGGTGAATTTATTGACTTTACATGCATCTAAAGGTCTTGAATTTCCCTATGTGTATTTGATTGGCTTGGAAGAAGAAATGCTGCCCCATAAAAACTCGATTGCAGCTGATACGGTCGAAGAAGAACGCCGTCTGATGTACGTGGGTATTACCCGGGCACGTCAAGGGTTGACCATTACTTTAGCCGAGCAGCGTAAAGCGGGTGGACAGATGAAACAGATGACCCCAAGCCGCTTCCTGGATGAATTGCCGCAAGATGAGCTGGAATGGCTGGGGCGCAAGAAGAAATTAGCGGGCAATATTGATCCAAAACTGCAAGCTCAGCATTATCTGGAAAATTTACGTGCGCTGATTAAGCGTTAATTTACGATTTAAACCAAGCAACATTTAAACCATGCAATTAGGAAAAAACAAATGAAAGTTCAGGTGAAAGTACTCGATACACGTTTAGGCAGCGAATGGCCTATGCCAACCTATGCGACTTCGGGTTCAGCAGGTTTAGACTTGCGTGCTTGTGTAGATGAAGCGACTGTCATTGAACCAGGGCAAACTGTATTGGTTAAAACAGGTTTGGCCATTTATATTGAAGACACAAATTTTGCCGGTTTAATTTTACCGCGTTCAGGTCTGGGACATAAACATGGGATTGTTCTAGGTAATCTGGTGGGCCTCATTGATTCAGATTATCAAGGTGAATTGATGGTATCGGTTTGGAACCGTAGCCAAACAGCATTTACTTTACAACCTGGTGAACGTTTAGCGCAGTATGTGCTGGTTCCTGTTGTTCAAGCGCAGTTCGATATTGTGGATGAGTTTGAAGCGACTGAACGTGGTGCAGGCGGTTTTGGCCATACTGGCAAAGGTTAAGCCCTGATTTAGTTTTAAAATTGAGAACCTGATGAACAAGCAGCTATATTTTGTTTATCAGGTTTCATTTTTCATTTTAGAAATAATCTTATTCAAAATATTAATCACATTTATAATAAAATGAATTGCTTAGAATATTTTTTAATATTGTATTGATTGTGATGTGGCTTATGTTTGATGTTGTTATTTTTCCATTTTTAGTAAGTAATTGTTTTTTAATGTAATTTGCTTTAAGATTCTCTCTCTTAACTAAAATATATATATTTCAAATTCATAGGCATATATTTTTATACGGATCTACTACATTATTTATCATTGATTAAAAAGCTGAAATGCTTTTAGAATATGAAAGAATAATCACCTCCCTGACATGATGGACTGGTACATTTGGATCCACTCAAACATTCCATAAATTTTTATTTTATAAATTATTGTAAATAGAAGAAATTATTATGGACTTTCAGAATAAAAAATTCCCATCACAAATTTTTCGTGCCTATGATATTCGCGGACACATATCACTTTTGACGCCTGAACTTGTCAAAGCCATTGCCTATGGACTGGTTATGCAATATCAAAAGTTAGGGCAAACTCAACTGGCTATTGGTTACGATGCGCGCTTAACTAGTCCCCAATATGCAGAAATTATCAGACAAGTGTGTGAAGAAAAAGGGCTGCATGCCATAATTATTGGCTGTTGTTCAACTCCCTTGCTGTATTTTATTGCACGTCAATTTGAGGGTAATGGCATTATGCTGACTGCCAGTCATAATGCCAAAACAGATAATGGCGTGAAATGGATTATTCAAGGCGAACCGCCGTGTCCGGATCAGATTCAACAGGTAGCTTTAGCGGCTTGCTCGATTTTTGCTCCAGAAGAAAAAATTCTGATTGAACCCATGCAGCATGAAATTGGGGTTAAATATTGTCTTGAATATCAACATGCGCTATTGAAGGACATTCAGTTAAAAAGACCTTTTAAGGTGGTACTGGATGGTTTGAATGGTTCAGCAGGGCGCTGTGCCGTTTTAGTGCTAAAAAAAATGGGCTGCGACCTGACACTGATTCGTTGTGAAGCCAATGGTCATTTTCCCGATCATGCACCCGATCCTTCACAAGAAAAACATCTTGTTGAATTACGAAAAACCGTACTTGAACAACAAGCCGATATCGGTATAGCTCTGGATGGTGATGGTGATCGTCTGGTATTAATAAACGAAAATGGTACGACAATCTCCGCAGATCGGTTGCTGTCTTTATTTTCAGAAATATGCCTGAAGACCCATCCCGGTCATGAAGTGGTTTTTGATGTCAAATGTTCGACCATGGTGGCTAATACGGTTCGTCATTTAGGTGGACAGGCCAAAATGATCCGTACAGGAAGTTCTTTTTTACGCAGCTATATGGCGAAGTCACAAGGCAAAGCGGTGTTTGGCGGAGAATACGCCGGTCATTATGTGTTTAATGATGGGCGTGGTTTTGGCTATGATGATGGTTTGTATGCAGCCTTACGTGTTCTCGAATATTTAAGTCAACAACCGGATTTAACGCTGTCAAAAGCATTGCTGGCTTATCCTGAACGCAGTTGTACTGAAGATCTCTACATTAGTACCCATAGTGAAGAACCAACAGCGGTATTACATGATGTTGAAATGAAAAGTCAGGATTTTGATGCACAATTAAGTAAAATTGATGGTGTACGACTTGATTTTGAAGATGGATTTGGCATTATTCGGGCATCGAATACCGGTGAATATTTTACAGTGCGTTTTGATGCGGATAATCCTGTAAGATTAAACGATATTCGACACACATTTGTTTCCATGTTAAGTGACCGATATCCTCAAATCGCTCAAGACATTTTAGATGCTCAATAAGGAGAGGCGAATGCCACATCAGCATACTGGCATCGACAAAGCACAAATTTTGACAGAAGCTTTGCCGTATATTCAACGTTTTGCAGGTAAGACGCTAGTAGTCAAGTATGGTGGCAACGCAATGACCGATCCAGAGCTTGAAAGCTCGTTCGCACGTGACATTGTATTGTTAAAAACTGTAGGTTTAAATCCAATTGTGGTGCATGGCGGTGGGCCTCAAGTCGATTCATTCTTGAAACAATTGGGACGTGAATCTGACCGTATTGATGGCATGCGCGTGACTGACCCTGCAACCATGGAAGTGGTTGAAATGGTGTTAGGTGGTAGTGTGAATAAATCCATCGTGAATCTGATTAACCAGCATGGTGGTCGTGCTATCGGTTTGACCGGTAAAGATGGCAACTTGCTACGTGCACAAAAGCTATTGATGGAAAAAACAGCTGCAGATGGCACTGTGCAACAGATTGATCTGGGCTTGGTTGGTGAAGTCGTTGGCGTAAAAACCGACGTTCTTGAAATGTTCACCCAAGGTGATTTCATTCCTGTGATTGCACCTTTAGGCGTAGATGAAGAAGGCAATACTTATAATATCAACGCCGATTTGGTAGCAGGTAAAGTCGCTGAAGCTTTAGGTGCAGAAAAACTGATTCTTCTGACCAATATTACCGGTGTACTGGATGAAAATAAAAATCTGCTGACAGGTTTAAGCACTCAGGAAGTCGACCGTTTAATTGAAACCGGTGTGATTTATGGTGGCATGATTCCTAAAGTGGGATGTGCATTAGATGCAGTCAAAGCTGGCGTAGTCAGTGCACATATTGTGGATGGCCGTGTGCCTCATGCAACTTTGCTGGAAATATTTACCGATCATGGGGTAGGTACCTTAATTACCAACCGTGCCAAGCATTAAGCCGTGATTTTTAAAAAGCCTCCTTGTGAGGCTTTTTTTTGTGGTTGCTATTTAGGGGGATATTAAGGAGTTCAATAAGAAGACGATAAGAATATTGTTTTTCAGCTAATACATAAAATCGTAATAGCAATCGTGAATTGAGATTTACAATGTGCTATTGAGTATGCAAAATAGAAAAATCATGTATTTGTTGTTTGATTAAGATTATGTGCCAGTTGCTCGGAATGAATTGCGCTACGCCCACGGATGTGACTTTTTCGTTTCGGGGTTTTTCTCAACGTGCCGGCATTACCTCCGACCATTGTGATGGTTTTGGCATTGCTTTTTTTGAAGATAAAGCCTGCCGACTTTTTGTCGATAATCAGTCTGCAGTCGAATCACCTATTGCTGAACTGATTCGTAATTATCCGATTAAATCACGCAATGTGATTGCGCATATCCGTAAAGCCACGCAAGGCAAAATTAATCTGGAAAATTCACATCCCTTTAGCCGTGAACTTTGGGGACGACAGTGGATTTTTGCCCATAATGGCGATTTACATGACTTTAATCCGACTTTATCGGGGCGTTTTACCCCGGTAGGCAATACCGATAGCGAACGTGCTTTTTGTTACTTGCTGGACCAACTGGTACTTAAGTTTGGTTACCATGAACCCAAACTCGATCAGGTGTTCGATTTATTGGCAGAGGTTTCTCCAAAAATAGCCGAACATGGCACCTTTAATTTTTGCCTGTCGAACGGTCAGGCATTATTTACGTATGCGATTACCAAATTGCACTGGCTGGTACGTGAATATCCTTTTAAACCTGCGCAATTGATTGATCTGGATGTAGAGGTTGATTTTAGTCAGGTGACTACACCGGAAGATCGCGTAGCCGTCATTACCACAGAGCCGTTAACCCAAAATGAAACCTGGACCGCTTTTATACCGGGAGAGATGATTTTATTTCAGGATGGCCGACCTGTGCGTAAACAGCAGACCCATGTCGAACGTTTAGAACGTGAACGCTTAAATCCGGCATTAAAACGAATCACCAAAGCTGATCAATATTGACTGCACAGTGCTTCAGATGAAACTTTAGTGTCAGATATTTATTAGATAAATATCTGACTTTATTATTTATGATCAGTTGAAATATTTTAAAATTTTATCATTAGATTTTAATTTTCGGGGATTTTTGATATTTTTATATCATCGTACTATATTTATTTAATATAATTAAAAAATGACTTCTAAAAAATATAGTTTATAAAATCATATTAACTCTTGAATAAAGCATTTTTTTTGAATGGGTCTGGTTAAAAAATACTTTATCTTTTTAGTTGGTATTTTATTATAATTAAATATATATCAATGAGTTATATCTATTTTATAAAAAAAACTGAAAGCCGACCATTTTGGTTTATTTTTATTTGTTTAAAATCAATATATTATTAATTTATGTGATTAATCGTTTATATCTGATAGGTGGTCGTAATGAAAATGAAATGGATTTCAGAATATAATACTGGTATCGATGTGATTGACGATCAGCATAAACGGATTCTTGATTATATTAATGAAATTGACGACTGTTCTGAACATATTGATCGTGCCCATATTAAACAGATTCTGGATAATATCATTGATTACACCCAGTCGCATTTTACTTTTGAAGAGTCATTGCAGGAAGAAGCAGGTTATAAATATCGGGTGCCGCATAAGCGTGTGCATGATTTATTTATTAAAAAGATTGAATCGTATCGTAGCCGCTTTGAAATGGGACAGACGATTGAAGCGGAATTACATGAAGTGCTTTCAAAATGGCTGATCAATCATATTCAGCACGATGACGCTGATTATGTGGGTGCGGTAAAAGAAAACATGATGGGCATCATTAAAGAAAAAGAACAGAAAAAAGGTAAAAACTGGTTTACTCGTTTTTTCTCATAAAAGTTAAACGAGATAACAACAATTAAAAAAGATAATAATCTTGCGCGGCAAATCATCAGTTATGATGGTTTGCTTTTTCTTTTTGATTTTCACCTATGACAAAGGCAAAATAGCGACAGACTTTTTTTAGGAACGCATCATGCAGGACAATGCTATGACACGATGGCTATCACCGCTGATGGCATTTTGCTTATCTTTTATCATCATTGCCACCTTGGCACCGATTGTAGGGATTCAGCTTGATCGCCAACTTGATTTTTGGTTGTTGTGGATAGGTACTATGCTTATTTTGGCATTACCGATCTGCTATTTAGAAATTGCTTTGGCAAAACGCTCTAAAACGACAGCTTTAAATGCATTGTCCAGTTTGACACGTGATGCAGATGCTTCACAGAAATGGCGTATTGTCGGCTGGTTGGCAGTGGTCTTTATACCTTTCTTGGCAGGTGGCATGTTGTCGAATGCCAGTCAATTATTGGCACAGTTTGCCCTAAATGGCATTGCGCCCAACCTGCTCTTTATGGGTCTGGCAATTGTTGCCGTTTTAGTTTCATTTGCCCCGCGAAAAATTATTCTTGCTTTAAGCGTAGTGGGTGTTTTTGCTTCGTTGATCCTTTCAAATATCATGGGCACAGCTTTACCGACTTGGCATGTCACCCCTGTAGAGTTTAGTGAGTGGGGCAGTGCAACCGTATTGGCACTGGTTGCAAGTGGTTTAGGCATGGGCCTGTATTGGCAAAGTAACTTAGCCGTGGTGAAACAGCAAGATATTGCAACTAAAACCGTATTGCCGATCTGGATTGCACAGTTAATGGCTGTAATCGCTTTTGGTTTCTTTTCGGCTAATGCTCAGATTCCAAGTTTTACTTTCTCTGTTGCGGTGGTCAGTGCTGCGGCATTGTTATTGCAAATGGCACGTGAACAGTTGTTGCACCGTCAGTTGAATATCGTGATTCAATGGCTGGTTGTTTTAGTGGCGGTATTTGTCTGGGCTATTCCAGCCATCACTCCAGTTTTCAATAGCCTGCTGATGCTTTGGGGTTTAGCAATCTGCCTGATCTATGCCATTTTTGCTGGATGGATCATGAAAATTAGCCATCTGCGTAAAGCGATGAATTTCAGCAATGAGTTATTTTATAACCTGTGGCGTATTGCCGTTCGTGTAGTGTTACCTGTTTCGATTATTTTGGCAATGATCGCAATCATTGGACAATTGTTCTAATGAGTGAGTTACAACAGGTTTGGGTCGCCTATGCAGCACCGCAGCAACAGTTTCATATTGCGGTGCCTTTTCAGCAAGGCATGACCGCTTTAGAGGCGATTGAACAAAGTGGTATTCGGGTACAGGTTGATTTGGCAGAACCGCTTGCTTTGGGAATTTTCGGCATGCGCCTGAAAGATTTGCACCATATTTTACAAGCTGGTGACCGTGTCGAGATTTATCGACCGCTAACTATCAATCCGAAGGATATTCGACGCAAACGTGCAGCAGCCAACCCGGTTGGACGTTACTGTCGCGGAAATCGCTTTAAACAATTGAAGTCATAAGAAAAACCCCTCAATGAGGGGTTTATTTTTATTTTAAAGCGTCTATAGTGGGGGCGCAGTTAAAATCGCTTCTTTTGAACCTGGTAAGCCGGGTTGAGATTCTGGAATAGTTTCTAGACCTTCAATCTTTTGCACCGTACCGGTTTGATCGAAGTAAATTTTTAAATGTTGACCATGTGCTGCAGGAATGTTGGCTTTTTTAGCATAAGTTCCTGGGGTGTAGTTGTAGATATAGTCCCAACGTAAAGGATTCATTGGATCTGTGACCGTTGGACTGCCTAGCAAAAAGCGAACTTGTTGGTGGCTCATACCGACTTGAATTTTTGATGCTTGTGCTTGAGTTAATGGTGTTCCTTGAGGAATATCAACTTTATAAACGCCCAAGGTCGAACAGCCTGCGAGCAGTGAAGTGACGAATAACGTCAACATGATTTTTTGCATTTTGCTACACTATCCCAAATTAATTATGATGCATTTGATCCACGGATAGATCATACTGCATCTTAACTTTGTTGCATATTCCAACTTTAAATTTGTTGAGAGACCCTTTTACATGCCTATTTCAAATCAAGATTTACGCAAAGCTGGACTTAAAGTTACGCTTCCACGAATAAAAATATTAGAATTATTAGAAAATTCAAGACAACATCATTTAAGCGCAGAAGATATTTATAAGACTTTACTTGAACAGGGTGAAGATGTCGGTTTAGCAACTGTGTATCGCGTGTTAACACAGTTTGAAGCTGCAGGTATTATCCAGCGTCATCATTTTGAAAATAATCATTCAGTTTTCGAAATTATGCAAGAAGATCATCACGACCATATTGTCTGCCAAAATTGCAATAAAGTGGTTGAATTTACCAACGACGTGATTGAGCATGAACAACATGAAGTTGCCGAAAAATTTGGCTTTACTTTAACCGGTCATTCTTTGAATCTGTATGGTTATTGTGATGCAGCTGAATGCCAAGACGCATTACGTAAAAAATAATACTGACCTGGAATCAGTTCAAAAAAAACAGGCTTCAAATGAAGCCTGTTTTTTTTTGCATCTTAATCCGAGCCTTAAGCCTGACCATCGAAAGTAATATTCGAACTGGCGCGCATTAAGCGGTCGCCACCTTCTTCCGACAACTTGATTTGCAAACGCAGATCGTTAGGGGAATCCGCATGTTTCAATGCATCTTTATAAGTAATCTGTTTGGCTTTGTAGAGGTCAAACAGTGCCTGGTCAAAGGTTTGCATTCCCAGCTCACGTGAACGTTTCATCAGGTCTTTAATTTCATGAACATCACCTTTACGGATCAGGTCTGAAATTAAAGGTGAGTTGATCAGGATTTCAATAGCGGCACGACGTGATTTTCCATCTACGGTTGGAATCAGCTGCTGCGCCACGATCGCTCTTAAATTGAGGGACAAGTCCATAAACAGTTGATTGTGACGGTCTGCTTCAAAGAAGTGAATAATACGGTCAATCGCCTGGTTGGCATTGTTGGCGTGTAGGGTAGCAAATACCAGATGGCCGGTTTCAGCAAAGGCAATCGCATAATCCATGGTTTCGCGCGAACGGATCTCACCAATCAAAATGACATCGGGTGCCTGACGTAAGGTATTTTTCAAAGCAACTTCAAAAGAGTCGGTATCAATGCCCACTTCACGCTGGGTAATAATGCAGCCTGCATGTTCATGGATAAATTCAATCGGGTCTTCAATGGTAATGATATGACCCTTTGAATTTTGATTGCGATAGCCAATAATAGATGCTAAAGAAGTGGATTTACCTGTACCTGTCGCACCCACGAACATAATGATACCGCGCTTGGTCATGGCCAATTCTTTTAAAATAGGTGGTAACTTCAGCTGTTCCATGGTTGGAATGACAGTTTCGATACGACGCAATACCATACCGGGTTCATCGCGTTGTTGAAATGCACTGACACGGAAACGGGCAGTTTTGTCGCGGTTGCTGATGGCAAAGTTACATTCGCGAGTTTCAGCAAATTCTTTACGTTGCTTTTCACTCATTATTGAGTTTAAAAGTTGTCCAACAATTTCGCCAGTCAGCTTGGTCTTTGCGATGGGCAGAATCTGGCCATTAATTTTCATGGATGGTTCAACATCAGCCGTAATAAACAAGTCAGATGCCTGTTGTTGAATCATCAAATTGAGTAAATCATTAAAATCCATAATAAGAACCCCAATCCGTTTTAAACTTATAGGAATGCTTCTGGCTGTTTCGCCATGGTGCGCGCAGTTTGCGAACTGATGATGCCTTTAGAGACCAAGGTTTTTAAACTTTGATCAAGCGTAGTCATGCCGTAGTTAGCACCGGTTTGAATGGCAGAATACATTTGTGCCACTTTGTTTTCACGGATCAGGTTACGAATTGCAGGAATACCAATCATGATTTCGTGTGCAGCGACACGACCACCACCATTTTTCTTGAGCAGGGTTTGTGAAATTACAGCCTGTAAGGATTCAGACAACATGGCACGTACCATGTCTTTTTCTTCAGCAGGGAAGACGTCAATCACACGGTCAATGGTTTTTGCTGCAGAGGTGGTATGCAGTGTACCGAATACCAAGTGACCGGTTTCAGCGGCAGTCAATGCCAAACGGATGGTTTCAAGGTCACGCATCTCACCGACCAAAATAATATCCGGGTCTTCACGCAGGGCAGAACGTAATGCTTCGTTAAAGCCATGGGTATCACGATGCACTTCACGCTGGTTGACCAGACATTTTTTAGATTCGTGTACAAATTCGATCGGGTCTTCTACCGTCAGGATATGGTCATAACGCTGGTCGTTAATATAGTCGACCATCGCGGCAAGTGTGGTCGATTTACCCGAACCTGTAGGTCCGGTCACCAGTACAATACCGCGTGGGTAATTACAAATATCTTTAAAGATTTGACCCATGCCTAAATCTTCAATGGTGAGTACTTTTGAAGGAATGGTACGGAACACGGCACCTGCACCACGGTTCTGGTTAAATGCATTCACACGGAAACGGGCTACGCCTGGCACTTCAAATGAAAAGTCAGTCTCTAATTTTTCTTCAAAATCACGACGCTGTTTATCATTCATAATGTCATACACAAGTTTGTGTACTTCTTTATGTTCCAAAGCCGGCAAGTTAATACGGCGAACTTCGCCATCGACACGGATCAGTGGCGGCATCCCGGCAGATAAGTGTAAATCTGATGCCCCGTTTTTAGCTGAAAATGCTAAAAGTTCAGTGATATCCATAATTTCCCCGAGTTCATTTAAATGTTATTTATTTTGATAGAATAATAAGGCTTTCCCCAAGCTTAACCAACAGTTAGTTGCAGGGGCAGGCAAAAAAAGATGAATGAAATGAGAACCTCGTCAATGAATAGTCTTCAACACCCACGAAATCAAGTTATACAGCAAATTGAAGAGGCCTGTAAACAAGCCCGGTGCAATGCGGGAAGCGTACAGTTACTGGCTGTTTCGAAGACGCATCCAAGTGAGTCTTTACGGGAGATGTACCAGACCGGACAACGTGCATTTGGAGAAAATTATTTACAAGAGGCATTGGATAAAATTGAATCTTTAAGTGATCTGGATATTGAATGGCACTTTATTGGTCATGTGCAGCGTAATAAGACTAAACATCTGGCAGAGAGGTTCGCCTGGGTGCATGGCGTAGACCGTCTGATTATTGCAGAGCGTTTATCCAACCAGCGCGAAGCTACACAAGCGCCGTTGAATATCTGTTTGCAAGTGAATATCGATGGGCAGGACACTAAAGATGGTTGTCAGCCGAGTGAGGTTGCAGACCTGGTTAGACAAATCAGCCGGCTGCCCCATTTAAAGTTACGTGGTTTGATGGTGATTCCCGCACCGAATAATCATCAGGCATTTTTAGATGCTCGTGCATTATTTGAAAGTGTAAAAGCTGAGCATGCACAGCCTGAAGATTGGGATACCTTAAGTATGGGAATGTCGGGGGATATGCAGCAAGCGATTGCTGCGGGTTCGACCATGGTTCGTGTAGGAACTGCACTGTTTGGTGCACGGGATTATTCAAAATAAATCGCGAAAACATCAATGCTGATGATTTTGAAAACTGAACTTTAGGGTTCAGTTTTTGTTTTAAAAATTGAACTTTCCACTAAATTTGGGTACAAAAATAACAATCTAAAGGAATAATCTCAATAAGAAACCATTTATTCGACAGGAAAAATAGGGAAGTGTATGGCAGCATATTATCAACTGATTGAGCGAAATACGGATGCAACCGGGGAAGTTACCGCCCATTATCGCTCAACAATACTGGCACAAGGTGCGTGGAATGAGCATGAGCAACACATGGCACCGGCCACAGGCATTATCTGTGCGGAATTAGACCGTTTCATGCCACGTCAAGATATGCGTATTGGCCGTATCAGCCTGGATATTTTAGGTCTGATTCCTGCTGGAGCGTTTAGTGTCAGCACCAAAGTGATTCGCCCCGGAAAAACCATTGAGCTGATTGAGTCGGAAATGAAGTCGCAGGGTAAAACCTGTATTGTGGCCAGGACTTGGCGCATGATGACGCAACATAGCCAGTCAGTAAAAGGTCTGGAAGATGCACATGCAACTGGGCCTGAAGCTGCACCGATCTGGGAAGGAATCCGCCAGTGGCCGGGTGGCTATATCCAGTCGATAGAAGCCAGAAGCCATCAGCGCCGTGCAGGTAAGGGCATCGTTTGGTTACGAACCCAGCATGACATGGTTGAGGATGAGTCCACGAGCGATTTTGTGCGTTTAATGGGGATGGTGGATACCGCCAATGGCATTGTACCGCGTCAGGATTGGCCATTTAGCTGGGGCTTTCCTAATCTGGATTTGCAAATCCATATGCACCGTTTGCCCCAGGGCCAATGGTTGGGTCTGGAAACCATGCAGCAATATGGAGAAGATGGTATTGGCCTGAGCAGTTCGGTACTGCATGATGTGCATGGCCCCTTTGGGCGCAGTGAACAGATTTTGACATTGCGTCCCATCGCCTGACCGACGCTTGCCTGATAAAAAAGCCTAGAAGATGATCTAGGCTTTTTTATGCTTTTGGGGATGAGTTTTTAAATTTTATCCCACAATCTCAATGGTACTTGCCCCAGCACCCAAAGGTTTAACCTGAATCTGCACGGGGATTCGTTCGTGCATTTCCTGAATATGCGAGATCAGCACCACTTTACGGCCCTGATTTTGCAGTTGATCCAGTGCATTCATGACCATGTGTAAAGAAGAGGCATCCAGCGTGCCGAAGCCTTCATCAATAAATAAGGATTCAATTTTCATCGAGCCTGAGGCCATATTGGCAATGGCAAGTGACAAGGCAAGGGCAGTCAGGAAGGATTCTCCACCTGAAAGTGAAGCAACCGAACGGGTTTCTCCATCCATGTCGTGATCAATAATAGCCAGACTCAAGGAGTGCTCCAGGCGCTTCAGCGTATAGCGCTGTGACAGCAGGGCCAGTTGCTGGTTGGCATGTTCAATCAAGATATCCAGATTGTATTGCTGGGCATAATCACGGAATTTTTTACCGCTGGCATCACCCATCAGTCCTGAAATTTTGCCCCAACGATGTTCTTCGGTTTGAATTTGCTGAATACGTTCGGCGAACTGCTGTTGCTTGGCCAAATTGCGCTGATGCAGTTCTAGTTTGATATTGTGTGCATCACGTAAAGCCTGGGCATCTTTCAGTTGTTGCACCAGTTCATTAAGTTTTTGCTGTAATTGTTTAAAGTCAATTTCAGGCTGCTGAACAAGATGTTGCAGTTGCTGCTGCTGTAAGGTGTTGACTGCCGATTGTGCATCAGTCAGGTTGCGTTCAGAGGCCTGAACAACCTGACGGATATGTTGTTCTTGTTCATTGGAAATCTGCTTAAGCTGTTTCAGTACAGTCAGATTGAAATCGTTATGTTGAGCAAGCCAATGCTGGATTTCTAAATTTGCAGTGGACTGTTGAGCTTCAAGTTGTGCCAGCTGTGTTTTGAATTGATCGAGCTGGCGTTGTTGTTCAATGAACTGCTGACGAACTTGATCATAACTATGGCGAACTTGGTTGAATTGCAGCTGTAAAATTTTTCTTTCTGCATCGTATTCACTGAGCCAGTCATGAGGTTTTTCAACCTGTTTCTGTGACATGTTGAAAATCAGTTGCAGCGCCTGTTCGGTATTTTCCTGTCCTTTGCGTTGCAAATCTGCTTTTAATTTTTCAGTTGCAGCAATTTGCTCAACACCAAAATTCACTTTTTGATCGAGTGTATTGAGATGCTGCTGTTGTTCAGTTATCTGTTTAGCCAAACTTTCCAAGGCTTGTAGCAGCTCTGCCCGTTGGCTTAATTGCTGTGCCAGTGCAGAAGCAGTGACCAAGGTTTGAACCGACCAGGCCTGTTTTTGTTCAGCTGAAAGCAGATCAATAATGTACTGAATATTTTGCTCAGCCTGATGCACACTCGAAAGCTGTTGCTGGATGTGCTGAATGTTTTGGATTAAAGCACGCTGCTCTTGTTGAGTGCGTTCTAATAGCAGCAGTTGTTGTTCAATCTTATCCACATTGTCTTGTAGCGCTTGTGCAGACTGAACAAGCTGTTGCTCAATCAGCTCCGATGATTGAGCAAAATCAAGTGTGATTTGTACACTATCAGCCAAGGATTGTAATTGTTGCTGAACGTTGAGGGTTTCATGCGCTAATTGTTTGAATCGCTGCTGATGCTGTTCTAAAGCTGAACTTTGCTGCGTCAAACTGTGTTGCACTTTTTGCCATGCCTCAAAGCTTTCCTTTTCCAGCTGTATGGCTTGCTGTTCTTGTTGTTGCTGTAGCTGCATCAATTCATCAGACAGGGTTTTATGGTCTTGTTTGTAAGGATGTGCCGTACTGCCACAGACCAGACAAGCTTCGCCGTCAATCAGCTGTTCACGCAGCTTTTCGATATTTTCTGCATGCAATAAACGCTGTTGTTGTAGAACGCGTTGTAAAGTTTCGCGTTCTTGCTGTTGAGATTGATATTTCAATTCAGCTTGCGCTACTTGTGTTTTTAAATCTGCAACTAATTGCGTAAGTTCCGTGCATCTTGCTTGAACCTGCTGTTGCTCTATGTTGATCTGAACATATTGCTTGAACTGGCTTTGAACCAGACTGAGCTGATGACTCTGTTTGAGCTGGTTTTCACGACTTTGGCGTTGTGCCGAAAGCTGCGCACTGATCTGTTCATCCTGTCCAAATTGTTGTTGCAATGAGGAGAGTTGTTGCTGCTTTTGCTCAAGTTGAGTGGCCGCAGAATGAACTGAACCATAGGCTTGTTCAAAGTTTTGATATTGCTGGATAAAGCGTTGCAATGGGTTTAAATGTGCTTTTAAACCATCATCCAGAGTTTTGAATTGCTCGGTTTGAATCAGTACATGGGCTTGCTGTTGGTGTTGTTGCTTGAGCTGTTCAAGCTGTTGCTTGAGCTGGTTTTGCTGATCGAGTAAAGGTTGTTGCTCCTGTTTGAGCTGCAAAATTTTGCCATGGGAATCTTTGAACTGCTGACCAATATATTCACGTTCCTGAATGCATTGGCGAACCTGGTCTATGGTTTGCTGATGGGTCTGTTCAAAAGTTTGCTGTGCTTTGAACTGCTCATCTACAGTTTGAAATTGCACTTTTTCCAGTTCATGGCGCTGTTGAATAGTAGCGAAATGTTGTTCGGTAGTTTGCAGCTGTGGATGCAGTTTTTGCAGATCAGATTGAACCTTATGCTGTTGAATCACACTCGGGCGAATTGAAGCAAATACTTCAAGTTGTTTGAGTTGTTCACGTTCACTCGCCAATTGCTGATATTGCAGTTGTTGGGCTGCAAGTTGTTGTTGGCGGGCTTGAATATCTTTTTCAAGTTGCAGCTTACGTTCAAACCATTGCTGCTGCTGATTCAGCTTGTGCTTTTCAGTTTCCAGTTGCGTGAGCTGTTGTTGTGTTTCGGCTAATTGTGTTTGATGATCAGAGACTTGCTCTTCGGAAAGCAGTTCAATATGTCCTAAGATATTTTCCAGTTCTTTACGCTGATTGGCAATCAGCTTGGTTTTTTCATAAGCCAGCTGGCCAATTTTGCCAAAGATGTTGGAATTGGTCAGATATTCCAGTAATTCACCGCGTTCATTATCACGGGCTTTTAAAAATGCCGTGACTTCGGATTGGGCCAGCAGAACTGCGCGGGTAAATTGTTCAAAACTGAGCTGGCTGATTTTGTGGATACTGGCATCGACAGCTTTGGCTTTATCGGCAATCACAACGCCATCGGTCAGGCAGGTTAAATAACGCTGTACACTTTGCAGTTTGCCATCGACTTTTTCACGTGAACGTTTCAGCTCCCAGCGCGCAAGATAGCGTTTCTGGTCCTGTGCGACAAAGCAGACTTCGGCAAAGCCATGCGCGGTGCCCCGGCGCAAAACTGTCAAAGGTGAGTTGGTCAATAACTCTGAACCGTCTACATCGACCAGTTTTCCGTCGCTGTCTTTTAAACGTGGAATTTTATTAAAGAGAGCCAGACACATGGCATCTAAAATCGTGGATTTTCCGGCACCGGTTTTGCCTACCACGGCAATCAAACCTGCACTGGCTAAAGGTTCACTTTCAAAATCAATAAAATGTTCACCTGAAAGGGAGGCCAAATTTTTTATACGAATCGATAAAATTTTCATGGATGGCCCTTAATGGATCTGTTGTTCTTCTAGTGACTTTTGTGCTTCGTGAAGCAGGCTCATAAAATCTTTAAAAACATCTTCATCATTGCTATAGCCTTGCTTTTCCCAGATCTGCTGGAATAGTTTTTCTGGGGTTGGCGGTTCCAGGCAAATTTTGGCAATTGTGGAGCTGCCATTTTCTGCAGACAAATATTGCCGTGAAATGCGCACCAGACGATAACGGTTTTTAGGCAGCGCTTCTTCAAATTGTTGTCTTAAATTGGGCAGTGGGGGCGTCAGGGTATGATATTCGATATCGACATATTCACGCTGATCAATATTTTCAATTTCACCTTCAGGCAAGGCTTTGAGTTTTTGTATCACCTCATTCAATTCACCGCGAATTTTATGCAGCTGAATACTGCGCGGAATAGCAACGGCCTGGAACTGAAAGCGTGACTCATCTTCACGTGCAGGATCAATATTCACTTCAACAATCTGATGTTTATAGTTGATTTCACTAAAAGAGAGAGGAATCGGGGAGCCACTGTAACGAATATGGGCATGCTGGACTTTTTGCGGTTTATGCAAATGCCCCAGCGCGACATAATCAATACAGTCATCAAATAATGCAGTCGATAAGGCTTCTTCATTGCCTATAATAATCGGGCGTTCCGAATCGGATGTTTCACCGCCTTGCATATGCGCATGTGACATCAGAATAAGCGCCTGATCATCCGTTTTACGTTTTTTTGCTTCGGCAATCAGTTGCTGGTGCAAATAGGCAATCGCATTTTGGCTATTGGTAGTATGTTCATTAAAACCGGTAATTTCTGCAGGGCGTAAAAAGGGTAGCGCTAAACACCAGGCCACAACGTGTTTCTGTTGATCATAAATGGGAACCAGTAAGCGCTCTAGGTCAATGTGTTCAGCAGCATTTTTATGAATCACTCCGACCGTTTTAGCATTATATTTTTCCAGTAAAGGCTCAACCTGTTCAATGCGGTAACCCGAGTCATGGTTTCCTGCAATCATCAGGGTTTGCATATGCGGGGCAATGGCATGTACATCGGCTAAAAATTGATAGAGCTGCTTTTGCGCACTGGATGCAGGATTGATGACATCAAAAATATCGCCTGAAATTAGTAGGGCATGTGGTTGTTTTTCTTTAATTTGCTCAATTAACCAGCTTAAAAACTGTTCATGTTCATAATGGCGTGAATGGTTGTAAAAGAACTGTCCTAAATGCCAGTCTGATGTATGCAAAAAATGAACAGCCACGAATGCCCCAAATCACATTGGATAAAATGAGCCTATAAATTACCATAAATAATGCAGCCTATTCTGCATTTGATCACAGGTGTAATCGCATAATTTATGATAATCCATTTAATCTTAAAGCCTTTTTATTGGGCATTTTCATCTGCTTCTACCAGACCAAAGGTATTGTGATCGAGGTCGAGAAAATATCCCTGCCAGCAACGTCCGGGAATGGCAAATTTATTCATGGCAATTTGACCGCCTGCGTTCAGAATTTTTTGGGTCACTTCATCGAAATTTTCAACCAGAACAGAGCAGGTATAAGCATTGGTACCACAATGTGTCGGCGGAACTTCTGCAGAGCGTTTCAGTAAGCCGCCAGACATATTTTCAGTTTTGATCTGGTAATATTCAATCGGCAGATCTGCAACTTTGCTAAATTCCCAGCCAAAAACAGACTGGTAAAAATTAATGTCTCTGGCTGGATTGGAAGACTGGATTTCAAAGTAAACAATATTATTCATCATGTTATCCTGAGTGTTGTTTTGAAAATTTTAGAAAAACAGAGGGGAGCGGTTCCAAGTGCAGAACATACGGATTACTTCGAAAATAAATCAAATAGCTAGAAATATATGTTTCTTCTTGGAGAGAAATTGTAGAATAAATAATCATCTTGAAATTTAAAAATGTTCAGTGGTGAAAAAGCAGTTTTTATTGGGGAACCTGTTTCAAGCAGGCTAGTCATCAAGAGAGTATTGAAATGTCGTGTATGCTAAAACCAGAACATACGAAGACATTTTTTTGCCCATTCAAATTAGAGTAGTCCTATGCCGAAAAATCCGTTTGATGAGCAGCAATTGTCGAATGACATGTTTTATAAAACATTATTAGAGTCGACTTTGGCCATACCCTGGAGCATAGACTGGGCAACAAAAACGTTTAGTTATATTGGTCCTCAAATTGAAAAGTTACTGGGCTGGGAACAGGATTCATGGAAGTCGGTGCAGGACTGGGCAGACCGTATGCACCGGGATGATCGTGATCATGTCCTGAATTATTGTGTGTCGCAATCCATCGCGGGTATAGATCATGAAGCGGATTATCGTGCCTTAAAGGCAAGCGGCGGATATTGCTGGATTCGTGATGTGGTTCATGTGGTACGCAAGGAAAATGGTGAAGTTGAACGTTTAGTCGGCTTTATGTTTGATATTTCTGAACGTAAGAAAAAGGAAGAAGAATTAAAAGCGTTGCACCGTAAGCTGGAAGAATTTTCCTATAAAGACGGTTTAACTGAAATTGCCAACCGACGCTTATTTGATGATTTTTATTCACGTGAATGGAACAACGCAATACGTGAACAAAAGCCCCTGTCGGTCATTTTGATCGATATCGATTTCTTTAAACAATACAATGATTTTAATGGGCATATTATCGGCGATGCCTGTATCAAGCAGATTGCACAGATGCTGGAAAGTTGCTGTGTACGTCCACGTGACCTAGTGGCACGTTATGGGGGCGAGGAATTTGCGATCGTGTTGCCAGATACCCCTTTAAAGGGGGCGGTTCAAATTGCAGAAGATATACTTCGCATGATGGATCAGGCAAAACTACCCCATCGGGCCTCTCCTATTTCAGAAAATGTCAGTTTAAGTCTGGGGGTGAAATGTATTTGTCCGACAGAGAAAGATGACAAAATACACTTTCTGAATATGGTTGATAAAAACCTGTTTAAAGCCAAACAAACCGGACGTAAACGTTTTGTTGCCGATGAAACTAAAATCATGGTTTAGGTCACAGCAGTTCATCAAAAAATAATCCCCTGTATTGAGGGGGTTATTTTTATTCATCTTTTATCAATCTTTAAAATGTACCGGAATCCACTGATAGCTCTTACCATCTTGAGAGTAAATATGGCCAAGACCGGGGAAAGGTAAATGCGGGGCGGCAATGAGCTGACCGTCTTTGGCATATTCGGCAAAGTGTTTTAAACGGGTTTGTACCGCTGCTTTAGGATCAGTATCAAACTCGATTGCAGTCTCAGGACGGTCAAACTGCAAAGTATGGGAATGCACGATGTCGCCAATAAATACGACTTCCTGACCATCAGCTTTGAGTTTAAAGCTGTAATGTCCCGGAGTATGTCCGAAGGATGGCTTAAATTCGATACCGCCAAAGGCTAAAGATTTATCAGAAAACACTTTCACTTTTTTGGCTTTTTCATACGGCGCTAAAGCTGCTTTAATTTTTTCAACCGTGCCTAAAAATGCAGCCTGTTTGCCTTTTGGCAGTTTCTTCACGGTATTGGGATTTAACCAGTAATCGTATTCTGTTTTGGCAATGTGCAGCGTGGCATTTGGATAATTGGCTACGCCGTTATTGGAAATACCACACACATGGTCAGGGTGTAAGTGGGTCAGGAAAATCTCGTTCACTTGTTCAGGTTTGTAGCCTGAGGCTTTGAGATTGTTATAGATCGAACCTAAATGCGTACCAAAGCAGCTGGCTGCACCGCTGTCCACCATCAATAGTTGATTGCCTGTATTAATCAAAAATGCATTTACCGAAGTTTGGATGCCTTGGGCTTGATCGGCATAATATTTTTTGAGAATCTCGGTTTTTTCAGTATCACTTAAGTCTTTAAACATGGTTGGGTTGAGGTAAAGCGTACCATCAAGTAGGGCGGTGATTTGGGTGTTGCCGAATTGGTGATGGTAGTAGCCAGCAACTTGTTTTGGAGATTCGATGGTGGTGGGTTCAGCAGCTTGGGTCGTGGTGATGGTTGCTGTGCCAAGGGTTAAAGCGAGAAGGAGGGGTTTTAGGTTTTTCATGGGGTTTTTATTGATTTTAAAAAGATGGATTATTTTTAGCATGTTGTGAAATATTTTTCATTGAGTTTTAATTCAACCAATTCATTCTAATTAAAAAGAGTAAACCAAAGAGTATGTCTACTTATATTTCAGAGCCTAATAAACATATCGAAGATTACTTAGACTATTACTTCGATGGGAAAAAGAATTTCGAATATGCTGTGTTATTGAACGGAGCATGGGGAAGTGGGAAGACATGGTTTGTAAAGCAATATCTAGAAAAGAAAGAAGATCAGGGAAAAAAGATCTGTTATGTAAGCTTAAATGGAATTACTAAAACCTCTTTGATTGATGAGGCTATTTTTAAAAGTATTCATCCAATACTTGGTAGTAAAGGTGCAAAATTAGCAGGTCAAATTTTAAAAGGGACACTGAAGGCAACTGTAAAAATTGATTTAGATGGTGATAGTAAATCTGATGGAAGCATCTCAGGTGGGATTCCCAAAATTGAGTTACCAGATTATTTAAAAATTAATGATAACTTCATTTTAGTTTTTGATGACTTAGAGCGTTGTGAGTTAAAAAAAGAAGAGGTACTTGGCTATATTAATTATTTTGTAGAACAAGAAAATATTAAAACACTTATTGTGTCGAATGAAGAAGAAATTAAAGATAATGATGAATATTCTAGAAAAAAAGAGAAGTTAGTCGGGGCAACTTTTAGTTATACAGAAGATCAGGATTTAGCAATTGAAAGCATTCTAATGGAAGTTGAAGATCAAGAATTACAGCATCTTCTAAATTCTAATTTAGAATTAATTAAGCAAAGATTTAATCAGGTTGGATATAAAAATTTAAGATCTTTTAAGCAGACAATTTTTGCTTTTGAAAAATTTTATAAAAAGGATTATTTTTCTCCAAAAGGCGATTTTGACAATGAAATTTTTGAAAAATTATTGAAAGCTTTTTTGATTCTTTCATTAGAAAATAAGAAAGGAAGGTTTGATAAAAAAATATTCAATTTTAAACCTGATTTAGATGAAAAACTGAATAAGGAGCCTGTAGATAAAATTGCAGAAGCGATATCAGGATTTGAAGGTGATGATGCACAAGAGTTTAAGAAAAAGTATCAAATGAGTTTTAATGATTATATTTTTTCTAAAAACCTATGGGATCAAATTCTTAATAAAAATATTATTACTGATGCCTTAATTGAGGCTGAGTTATATGAGGCATATTTTCGATTGAAAGAAGATCATCCAGTATGGCTCAAACTTTGGCATTACTTAAATTTAAGCGATGAAGATTTTTTTGCATTAGTAAAACAAGCGAAGCAAAGTATAGAAAATTCAGAATTAACAGACGTTACGGATATTCTGCATACTGTTAGTATGTTGATATTTTTTAGTGAAAAAAAGTTGATTAATTTTTCAATAGAGCCATTACTTGATAAAGCTATAAATAGATTCAAAAAAATAGTAAATATTGATGATCGATATAAAAGTATAAGTTATTTTGATCTTAGTGAACAATTAGGAGGGTATGGATTGTATGCTAGGGATTCGGACATTTTCAAAAGTTTTTTAGAAAAAATCGCAGATGCATATGAAGAGAAGTACTTAGAAAAAAATTCTGAAAGATATAGTGAACTGCTTGAATTAATGCAGACTGATCCTTATTCATTTTATGAAAAACTAACAAATCAATACTATGACTATCCAATATTAAAATGTTTTGAAGTTGAAGATTTTTTAGATCAACTTTGCAAAATTAACTTTAAAAATGCAATGAGCGTATTAGATGCACTTAATTATAGATATAAAATTATTTCGCAGTCTAAAATATATTTACAAGAACAAGATTGGTTTGAGAAATTGATAGTTTTAACTAATAAAAAATTAGTAAAATCAAAAGGAATTGAAAAACACAAAATAGAAGAAAAATTTATACCTAAACTGTCTCAGATAAAAGAGGAGGCTTATAAAGGTTGAAATCACGATCCTTTCCTAAGCATCTCTTTTAATATTATCAAAATTGAAAAAAGCCCCTACATCAGTAGAGGCTTTTTCTCATCTTAATCTAACAATTAAGACACTTTATCACCCGGTTTAGCACCAAATTCAGGTGAAATCACCCAAACACCTTCGCCATTACCCGCAGCCAATACCATACCATTCGAGATACCAAAACGCATCTTACGTGGAGCAAGGTTTGCCACCATCACCACCAATTTGCCTTTTAAGTCTTCAGGTTGGTAAAACTCACGAATACCACTAAATACATTGCGCGGCTCAGCTTCACCGACATTCAACGTCAATTGAAGAAGTTTGTCAGAACCTTCAACAGTTGCAGCTTCAAGAACTTCAGCTACGCGAAGGTCAACTTTCATAAAGTCTTCGATACCGATGATTTCAGCTTCGCCCACTTTAGGTTCAGCTTTCTTCTCTTTGGCTTTCTCTTTTTTCTTTTCCACTTTTGGTGCTTCAGCAGGGGCAGCTAAAGAATCTTTAGATGCATCGACCATTGCTGCAACAGCTTTCGGGTCAACACGCTGCATTAACGGTTGGAACAATGCAATTTCATGACCGACCAGAATTGTTTCACGAGAAGCAAAGTCAAAAGATGCCAATTTCAAGAAGGCTTGAACCTGTTCAGCCAACGTTGGAAGTACAGGAGCCAGATACACTGCCAATTGACGGAACAGGTTGATACCTACAGAACATACGTCATGAACCTGTTGTTCTTCGCCTTCAATTTTTGCTAAAGCCCAAGGCTTTTTCTCATCGATATATTGGTTGGCTTTGTCTGCAAGCGCCATGATTTCACGAATCGCAGCAGAGAACTCACGTGCTTCATATTGAGCAGCAATAGACGTACCCGCATCAATAAAGCTTTGAACCAGTTCAGGCTCTGCACAAGTCGCGCTTAACTTATTATCAAATTTGGTATTGATGAATTTCGCACAACGACTGGCAATGTTGACCACTTTACCCACAAGGTCTGAATTCACTTTTTGTACAAAGTCATCCAGGTTCAAGTCAGAATCTTCAACTTTGTCAGAAAGCTTAGACGCGAAGTAGTAACGTAGGTATTCAGGGTTCAAATGCTGTAGGTAAGTTTCAGCTTTAATGAAGGTACCGCGAGATTTCGACATCTTCTGACCATTTACAGTCAAGAAACCATTCACAAATAAGCCTGATGGCGTACGGTAGTTCGCACCTTCAAGCATCGCAGGCCAGAACAATGCGTGGAAATAAACGATATCTTTCCCAATGAAGTGATACACCTCATTTTCAGAGTCTTTTTTCCAGTAATCATCAAAGCTGAGTTCTGGACGTTTGGTCTTGATGTAATTTTCAAAACTCGACATATAGCCGATTGGCGCATCAACCCAAACATAGAAGTATTTGTTTGGCGCATCTGGAATTTCAAAACCAAAATAAGGCGCATCACGTGAAATATCCCAATCGTTTAAGCCATTGTCGAACCATTCATCTAACTTGTTCGCAATAGAAACTGGTAAACGACCTTCGTCACGGGTCCATTTTTGCAAGTATTCAGCAAAGTTTGGCAGTTTAAAGAAGTAATGGTCTGAAGATTTTTCTACAGGCGCTGCACCGCTTAAAGTCGATTTTGGATTTAATAATTCAGTTGCGTTATAGGTTGTACCGCAAACTTCGCATGAGTCGCCATATTGATCTTCCGCTTTACATTTCGGGCATGTGCCTTTAATGAAACGGTCAGACAGGAACATGCCTTTTTCCGGGTCGAACAATTGAGTCACAGGGCGAACTGCAATATTGCCTGCTTCACGGTTTTTAATGTAGATCTCTTCCGAGCGTGCCTTGTTGGCATCGCTGTTGGTCGAGTCATAATGGTCAAAATGCACGCCGAAACCGTCAAAGTCACGGATATGTTCTTTTTGCACATTGGCAATCTGTTGTTCCGGTGCAATACCATTGGCTTCAGCACGCAGCATGATGGCTGTACCGTGAGCATCATCCGCGCAGACATAAGTCACACTATGACCCATTGCACGCATGGCACGAACCCAGATATCTGCCTGGATATAACCGAGTAGGTGACCCATATGGATCGGGCCATTGGCGTAAGGAAGGGCATTGGTGACTAGTATTTTACGCACGGATTCACTCTCTCATTCGTATTCATTATGCAATGGGCCATAATTTTACATGATGCAGAGGGGATTACAAAGAAATGCTTTAGCTGAAGCACAACCAATAAAGCGGCCTGAATATTTAAATACAAAATTCGATATCATCCGATGAGCGACGATTAAACAATTGATCGAGTTACGTTAGCGCTACTTCCTGCACTCAATAGCAACAATATGTACAGGCTTTGTTGCAGTTTACTTAATTCACCTACTTCGTTGCATGCTTTGTGCTAAAAAAATTGTCTGATAATTTCCATGACACCTCAGGAGGGTACGCATGACTCAGAATAACCAGACCAGTACTTTGAAGCAGAACCAAGATAAAGAACAATATGCGCGAGAACAGAATGATCAAATTGAAAAAGAGCAAAAGCAGAACCAGATCGATAAACAGCATAATCAAGCCTATCAGGAAGATCTAGAAGCCCAGAACAGCAATACTGATGAAAAGTCTGAAGCTAAGCAAAGTGCTCAGCCAAATGATTAACATGCAGACCAAAAAGATCATTCTGATAATTCTAAAGAAGCTCAGTCAGGCAAGTCAGATAAAAAAACTGAAACCATTAAGATGGATGACTTAAAAGCGAAGGCGATCGCCATTGGTGAGGAACTACTGAAAAAAGGCGAAAAGATTCTGAATGAGCTAAAAAATAGCAAGTCAGACAGTCAGCAAAATGGTGAACAAAGTTCTGGTGACTCTAAACAGGCTAAAACCGATCATACCTCGGAAAATAAATCGGCAAATCAGTCAGATCAGCAGGACCGTATGGCACATTTCAAAGATGAGGCCCTGCATAAGTTTGAAGACACCAAACAGAAAATTACCGAGTTAGTGAGTGAAGCCAGTGTCAAACTGGGTGAGCTGAGACAGATGGCGACTGACACAATGAGTAAAATGAAAGGAGAAGATCAATCTCAGTCAGGTGAGCCGAAAAAGCACGATCAGGATTCTTCGTCCAAGGACAATAAGGACAAAGACCAGAACTCAGCTCAGAGCAATGACAAAGATGCCTCCAAAAAGGATCATGATAAAACCGATCAATTTGAGCAAAACAAGCCTGACCAAAATAAAAATCATAAATAATGCTTTCAACTTAAAAGCTCCTTCAGTCAGAACATGATTGAAGGAGCTAGAAAGGCCGAAAAATTTAAGATCGTCCCGATACCCTCAAAACATGGGCCATCTGCATTGGGCAATGTCTAATTCAGGTGAACTATTATTCAGTGTTTATGACATTAAGTGAATCTCTATTGGGATTCAGTCATTTGTCATAGTATTTATCTTCTAGCGCTATATGCTGTATTGAATACCTGTGATAATAGCCACTTAGCAATGTGCCAAGAGTAAACAGTTCATGATTGAAGAAGATGATTTTGATTACGACCAACCTGTCACGCGCATTAAACAAAATGCTGCGAGTCAAAAACAATTGGGCAGTCAGATTTTAAAAGATGCTGAGCAATACCTTGAGGATATCTCTGCTGATGAACATACATTTTTAATTAAGACCTTATTGGGCTTAGCAGAGCAAGATGCTTACTTTCAAGTCTTAGCAGATAAGCTAGATCAACCGATTGGCGCAAAGTTTGCCAATGATGCTTTAAACCTCATGCATTTTTGGCCGGCAATTCATCAGTTTGAAGATGTTGAACAATTCAATTTACTCGACATCATTAACAGCGAAAACTTTCAAAGCGAAATGCTGAAAGCTTTTGATGCTTTAGAGATTGATGAAGAGATTAAAGCTCAGCGCCGTTTGGTTCTGCTTGAAAGTTTTAAAATGTACAAGCTTGGCTTCTATAGCGGTTGTATCCCAAACGTCTATGCACAGCTTGAAGGGATCTTGACTGATGTTTTAATCAAAACCGGTTTCTTAAAACAAAACGGCACCAAGTTTGTTGATGTGTATAAAATAGTTCCGGGTCTAAAAGGCAACGAGATTAAAAGTCTATGGCATAAGTCGAAAATTGCTACTGAATTGAATCCTTATTTTACTGAACTTGCTGCCTATAAAATGGATTCAAGCTCTAATGTAACCATGACTCGTCATAACATTCTGCATGGTACGGATCTGAATCATTTTAATCAGGAACGCAGCTTTGTGCTGTTTATCTGGCTGTTTTCAGCGTTAAGTTTTATGAGTACGCTTAAATACTAATAAAATTCATTCATCATCATAGGGTTAAATGGATTTTTATTTAAGTTGGATTAATACTGAATAGATGAGAAATAGATGGAATTTTTACGTTTAAAATGAATAAAGAATCTATCTGTTTTTATCGCTTTGATCAGCAGCAGAGGTTTTAAAAGGAATTTTTAATTTCATGCAGGTTATTTAAATGCTTTGATGTGAGCCAAATGTTATTTTTATTTTATCTATTATTGCGGGCGCATCAGAATTCTCAAACTTGAGTTTGCGGGGAAGTCATACTCAAGTTGAGGTCTCTAAATTACGCGTTTTAATCACTAGAAAAATCTAATGAAATTAGAGTTCACGCCAAACTTTATTTTCATCTTGCAAAGAAACAGTGAAATTGAAGTCTGAATCGTCTGATACAAGCAGACTAGTCGGTGTGTGCATAACGACTTTTAAAATAGTCCCTTGTTCAAAAATGAGAGGATCGCAGTTCTCTTTTTGCAAGGTTACTGGTTTTAATAATTCGATGACTAATTTTTCCATGTTACTTCCCCTGTACGTTATAAATTAGGTTAATAATATCATAAATTGCTAGATATTTAACCAATTTTATCAGTTTTGTGAATTAAATCAAAAACAAACGAATCAAATTTATCGTGTAATTTGTATACTGAATAAAAAATGAGAGGAGATTAAAATTTATATTTTGATTTATCTTTGGTTTTTTAATATTTCCCTAGAATTTATATGGGTTTCACTGTTTGGTCATTTTTAAGAACATTTTAATTTATCCGATCTAAGCTGGGTCAAGATTTGACTAAAAGTCATTTGAGCATCGCATTTTTGATTGTGGCAAATGCTGGAATGTTTGTAATAACGATTACAAAAGTACTGTGTTGAATGAGAGATCTCTAGAACTTTAAGCCAAATTGAAATGACAAAAACTTCATCAAAGGCTGAATAGACAATACAACTGGCTTATTGAATGGTTACTCAAGGAAAACGATTTCACCTGAAAAAACATTTCACAAACAGTGTATAAGTTGCTAAAAAGATGAAAAGACTAGAATAATAGCCGCTTCATCCATCCAGCTTCAATGGGCTGGGTTGTGGTGGATCGGCAAGTTTGAAACTAAAAATAAAGGAATAGCTCTAGCTAATGTTTAAATCTTTTTTTCCGAACCCGAAGTGGTTCTTTTCGTCATTGGTGCTATGGTTTGTCATCAATATTGCCTTGTGGTATTCCGGTGGCAATACTTGGGGAACCTTTTTGGGCTTTGCACCCGGCTATGCCACGGCGGAATTACCTATTGGCGTAAGTCGCTTTTGGGCACCTTCATTTTTATGGTTTTATCTATGGTTCCTGATCTCAACCGTTATTTTTGCCCTGTTCTGGCGGTTTAAATCCAGCAATCCATGGCAAGGCTGGTCGGTCTGGGGCTCGGCTTTTATTCTGTTTAATATCTGGTTTGCCGTACAGGTAAATGTGGTGGTCAATGCCTGGTACAGCCCGTTTTATGACCTGATTCAGAAAATGCTGAGCAGTGGTGGCGGTGATGTCAATTTACTTTACAACGAAACCTTAACTTTCCTGTATGTGGCAATGGTGTATGTGACCATTGCCGTGTTTAACCTGTTTTTTGTCAGTCATTATGTATTCCGCTGGCGTACGGCCATGAATGAGTATTACACGGCTCATTGGGAACAGTTACGTTATATTGAAGGGGCATCGCAGCGTATTCAGGAAGATACCATGCGGTTTGCCAAAACCACCGAGAGTTTGGGGGTGAGCTTCATTCAAGCCTTAATGACGCTGATGGCTTTTTTACCGGTGTTACTCCAGTTGTCATCGCATGTGAAACAGCTGCCTGTGGTGGGTGAAATTCCTTATGCGCTGGTCTGGGCGGCGATCAGTTGGGCGGTATTGGGTACTGTGGTGTTGATGGTCGTCGGTTATAAATTGCCGGGTCTGGAATTTAATAACCAGAAGGTTGAAGCTGCTTACCGTAAGGAACTGGTCTATGGTGAAGACTATGCTGACCGTGCCGATCCGCTGACCTTAAAAGAACTGTTCAGCCGCGTGCGTTTTAACTATTTCCGCCTGTATTTCCATTATGCCTATTTCAACATGGTACGAATCTGGTACATGCAGCTGGATAATCTGTATGGTTTATTTGTGCTGTTCCCAAGTATTGCCGCAGGGGCGATTACACTAGGCCTCATGATGCAGATCGCGAATGTATTTGGTAAGGTGCGTGAGTCATTCCAGTATTTAATCGAGTCTTGGCCGACCATTATCGAATTGCTTTCAATTTATAAGCGTTTAAGAGCATTTGAATCGACTTTGCATAAGTAGTAAATACTTAAATTCAGCAATAAAACCCGTGTAATGCGGGTTTTTTTATGGCGTTTAATTTTAGGTTCATAAAAAATATCGAGATGTGCGCGACCAGATGAATCCAAGCCTATTTGAATGAACTAGGGATCTACGCATGAAAGGCAGGATAAATTTTCATCAGTTCATGATAGAAATTGTCGAATAGCTTCAGGGATTACTGAAGCTTCACCAATCATAAAAATTTTTGTAGCGGCTAAAAAGTGTTATCCGGTTCAGATTTTAAGCTTAAAACTTTTAAAAATTGGCAGTTATTTTTCATTTTTGATGCAAAAAACTATTATTTCATTCAAGAGAATTAATAATAAAATCAAAGTACTGTATTTGTGATTTTCCCCATTTTCATATATTTTTCAGTTACAGCATCAGTGAGCATTAATACGTGAATTTCAAAACATTCATCTTAATTGGTGGGGTAGGCATCGCTTTACACGGCTGTACGAGTTTTAATGGTTCAAGCTCAGACAATTCGGTTAAAAATTTTGCCTCACCGCAGGAAATGATTGCTCAAAAAAATATCAACCAAGCCAATGGGCAGGCGAAAGAATATGTCTATTCTTGGGGATCAAATCAGAATGAAAAAGAACCTCAATCTTTATATCCAAGAAAATATTTAAACAATTATTGTTCTGCCAAAAATGGCAAGTTTAGCCTGTTATATAAAAGCACACTGTCTCTGGTGAAGAATCAGTCGGATAAAAAGCTGCTTTTGGCATCTGGCAATGTCAAACAGGGCATAGGCGCCTATAAGTGTGTGCAAAGTAATGGACATAGCTGGATTGTTTCGATTGAGCCGGTTTCAGAACGTAAATCCGGTGATGGAAGCAATGCACGGTTGGTCAGTTTGCAAACCAGACTGATGTCGGCTGATGAAGCAAAACGCTTCTATAAAAATATGGCTGTTACTTCGAATACAGCTGAAAAAAAATCTACTGCCAGTGAGCAGAACAATAAGAAAGTGCTGAATAAATCGACCCCTCAAAAAGAGCAGGAGCTTAAAAAAGACACTGAGGTGAAAAAAGAGCCCAAGCCTACAGCTGAATTGCCAACAGCACAGCCAGTAAAAGTGGTGGAAACACCTCAACAGCAGCAACTGCAAGCTTATGTTTCCGCACGCCGTGATTTAAGTAAAGGACAGAATCAGATTAATGCCTGTAATAATGCGCAACGTGCGTATAACTATGGCAAGTTGCAAGGAACTGATGGAACGAAGGTATATACCGAATCAGGAATGTTGGTCGCACGTTGTTTAACCAGTATACCCAGTTATAGCAACCGCTTTTCTAATTCAAAAGCCCAAGCAAGGCGGGTTTTGCAAAATTTAGCCAATAACTATAATCATGCGGGTGCGAAAAATATGTTACGGCAGATCAAGTAATTTGACTGCATGCATGTTGGATTTTAAAAAACTTGTCTAATCAGTGGGATGATCCCAATGATTGGACAGGGGATAATCTCTAAGTCTTATCCTCTATAAATTCTTTTTGTTGGAGTCGATATTTTACTTAACCCCAATCCTGTTTAAGCCAATGATTCCATAATCTGAATGATTGGCTTATTTCGATGGATTAATTGGTATGCACATACCGAAGCATAAATCCCACTTAAAAAGCCCGAAATACTACGAGCTTTACTTGTTACTAAATTGTATTGTCCTTTCAATAGGCTGAATAACGTTTCTATTTTATTGCGCTGTTTTAAGTGATATTCATCAGATTTTGGTAGTTGAACAGACTTCATATTCTTTCGATGATAGGTAATCAAATCAATACCTTGATCTCTTAATCTGCTTTTTAATTCTTGGCTGATATCGCCACGATCTCCATAAAGCTTCGCTTGTAAACCTGTAACTAACTGCTCAACCATTTTAATGTCAGCAATATGCCCATTGGATAATGCTGAGCTAACGATCTCGCCAAATTGATTCATCACGATATGTAATTTACAGCCATAAAACCACCCCATCGAGCTTTTACCGCGAGATGCAATCCTGACTAATGATTTATGGCGTTGGATGCGTTGATTTTTACAGACAGGTAGAGTCGTTGAGTCAATCCATAAATATTGTTTGTATTGACCTTTCATCAGAGCGACATGTAGAGCGTGTAGTGCCAATTGATGCATATTAATCAAGTAAATCATACGTTGGTAACAGGGCAAGCTTTTAAATAAATGACATTTATCCTGCTTCAACCATGAGAAGAATGCTTTGAAATTGTTGAAGTGAGAACACTTATACCAAATGGCGATAAAGGTGATTTCTGAGATACTCAGTTGAGCAGTTCGGATTCTTAAACAGTGATGGCTTTGCTTGAGGAATTTCCAGTAAGTTGCTTCAAATTTAAGAAAGAAATCATCAATTACACAGAATAATTCGGTACTATTGAACATCAGGACTAGGGCGTTAAGTTAGGTGTGGTAACTCAACTGATGGCTCTAGTCCTCTTATTTTTCAAGTCAATTTCTTATCCGTGATTCGGGTTCTATACAGTGTTTTGATTTTGACCGTTTAGTAATAACTAATTTTTTTTATTCAAAAGTATAGATAAATAAAAAGCCTTTCTATCTAAGAAAGGCTTTTAAAAAATCACTTTGGATTAGTGTTCCTTAATTTCTGAATGGTGTTTGGTATCTTTCATAAAGATATAAACTATCAAGGAAATCGAAATTAAAATGGTCACATAAATAAAGAACCAAGACTCATGTCCTGCTTCCTTAAAGCTGAGTGCGAAAAATTCGGCTGTACCCCCAAACAGTGTGTTGGCGAGGGCATAGGGCAGTGCTACCCCTAAGGCCCGAATATGCGCCGGGAATAATTCTGCTTTAACGACTGCATTAATAGAGGTATAACCGGTGACAATAATCAGGCCTGCCAAGCACAGCCAAAAGGCTGCCCAGTAGTCATGGGTCTGGCCTAATCGATCAAATAAAAAGTAGGTAAATAAGACACCCAAGACCCCAAAGGCAATCATCAGTGGTTTGCGTCCAATTTTATCCGATAAAGCTCCGGCAAAAGGTTGTAAACACATGAAAATAAAAAGAGCCAAAGTGGTGATTTGCGTGGCTTCAGGTTTGCTAAATCCAGAGGTATTGACTAAATATTTTTGCAGGTAGGTGGTATAGGTATAGAAGGCCACCGTACCGCCTGCGGTTAAAAACAACACCGTAAAGGCTTGTTTGGGATAGTGTTTGAACAGGGCAAACATACTGGATTGAGGTTGGTTTGGATCTTTTTGTGCATTTTTAAAAGATTGGGTCTCTAACAGCCCGCGGCGGATATAAAACACCACAATGGCCAGGCAGGCACCAATAAAGAAAGGAATACGCCAGCCCCAGTCATGCAGTTGTTCTTCAGTGAGTACAAACTGTAAAATCAGCAGTACGCAGAGTGCTGTCAGCTGACCGGCAATCAGGGTCACATACTGAAAACTGGAGAAAAAACCGCGCCGGTTTTTTTCAGCCATTTCACTTAAATAAGTGGCGCTGGCACCGTATTCGCCGCCAACACTCAGGCCTTGAATTAATCGGGCCACAACTAGAATAATAGGGGCAAATATCCCGATCTGATCATGGGTGGGAGATACTGCAATCATCAGAGAACCAATACACATCAAGGTCACAGAAAGCGTCAGACCGGATTTGCGTCCTTTTTTATCCGAGTAAATCCCCATAATCCAGGCACCAATCGGTCGCATTAAAAAGCCGACTGCGAAAATGGCTGCAGCTTGAAGGAGTTGTGCTGTCTGGCTGCCTTTGGGGAAGAATGCATGGGCAAAATATAAGGTGAACGCTGCATAGACATACCAGTCATACCATTCCACCAGATTACCCGCTGAACCGCCAAGAATGGATTTGACCCGTGTTTTGGTATCTAAATTTACTTGAGAAACGTTTGGTTCAATCATGTCTGCAAGTCCATTTTGTTATTGTTTTTTAATATTAGAGCAATTGGGTTAGAGACATAAGCCGATGATTTTTTTGTTTTGTATGAAAAGTGTGCAAAATTTAAGTGATTGAAAGTAAAGTAGTTGAAGGAAATGGCTGAATTGATGATTTATAGGTGTAGTTTATTTTCGATATAACAACCCCATTGTTATTTTATATACATACTATTGATCAGAAATTTTTAAGTGTCATTTCACTTTTAATGGTGTTAAGTTGCTTAGCACAAGAAGAAATTTAAGTATGTTGTTTTAACCGGATTAGAGGAGGTGATCATGCAAAACAATCATCCGGTGTATGATGTTGTTGTGGTGGGTGGTGGTATCAATGGTGTGGGTATTGCTGTTGATGCTGCAGGGCGAGGATTGTCTGTATTTTTATGTGAAAAAGATGATTTAGCCAGCCATACTTCCTCTGCAAGCAGTAAGCTTATTCATGGCGGTTTACGTTACCTTGAACATAAAGAGTTTCGTCTGGTACATGAGGCTTTAGCTGAACGGGAAATTCTGTTGGCCAAAGCACCGCATATTATTCGTCCTTTACGTTTTATCATGCCCCATCAACCGCATTTACGTCCTGCATGGCTGATTCGGACCGGTTTATTTTTTTATGATCATCTGGGAAAAAGACAAAAATTAGCCAGTTCACGGCATATTCATTTTGATCCCGTTAGCAGTCCTTTAAAAGATGAGATGACACAGGGGTTTGAATACTCTGATTGTGCGGTAGATGATGCACGTTTGGTGGTTTTAAATGCCCTGCAGGCCCATGAACTGGGTGCCAACATTGCAACACAAACACGCTGCACAGCGGCTTACCGTGAACAGGGATTATGGAATGTTCACCTGGAAAATGCGCAGGGCGGTTATCAGGTACAGGCAAAAGCCTTGGTCAATGCAGCCGGACCTTGGGTGACTCAGTTTATTGAACACAATTTAAAACAAAAATCGCCGCATGGCCTTCGTCTTATCCAAGGCAGTCACATTATTGTGCCAAGAATTTATGATGGCGATAAAGCTTTCATATTGCAAAATGATGATCACCGAATTGTTTTTGCCATTCCTTATCTGGAGCAATACACCTTAATTGGTACCACAGATTATGAATACAAAGGTGATCTGGATCAGGTCAAAATTACCCAACCAGAAGCAGATTATTTGCTGGATGTTTATAATGATCACTTCAAGCATCAGTTAGGGTCTGAAGATATTTTGCATACCTATTCAGGTGTACGCTCGTTGTGCGATGACGAGTCGGATAATCCATCGGCCATTACCCGCGATTACACTTTGGCGATATCGCATCAGCAGCAAAACGACGTGCCTTTGCTTTCAGTTTTTGGTGGCAAGCTCACCACGTATAGAAAGCTGGCAGAGTCAGCAATGCAGCATTTGGCTCCGAGCTTCCCAGACATGAACAAGCCCTGGACTGAAAAAGCGTTATTACCGGGAGCGGAAAACCTGGTTTCGGTCGAATTTTTGATTCAGCAGATTATGCAAAATATTGAAAATGTCCCTTTAAGCTTAGCCTCGCGCTGGGCGCACTCCTATGGTTCACGGGTTTGGCGGTTTTTAAACAACATTTCAGACCTGAATGATCTTGGAGAAAATTTTGGCCATGGCTTGTTTGCCAAAGAAGTGGATTATCTGGTCGACCAGGAGTGGGCAAGAACCAGTCAGGATATTTTATGGCGTAGAACCAAACTGGGTTTTCAATTTAGCGCCAATCAAATAGTGCGGTTGGATCAATATCTTTTAAAGTTATTGCTTACAAGATCAAGCGACACTGCGGCTTAAATTGTTAAATCATAAAAAAAGACCGTCTGAGCGGTCTTTTTTGAATCCAAGTGCAAAGTTGATCTGCAATAAAATTGCAGCTTAGATTGCAACTGCGTGTCTATTTATAGGTTTAAATTTCAACGCCGCCCAATGATGCACAATTCACAGGCGTATTCCATTGAACTGCGGTGCCATAAATTACAGGGCGTACAATACGCCAAGGCCAGAAACCGAATCTTTGGCTGGCATTGTAGTTGATCACCACGTTGCCACCGACCTGATGTGCACGCTCTGCAAAGCGTGGATACAGTTCTTCTACGCTGCCGTAAGTACCTTTAGCCACTTTAATGCGTTTTTTGATTTTGAACTGGCTGGCGTCAGGTGTGCCTTTGATGGCGCAGATATGAAGACCACGTTGCTCTGTGGTCGCTTGAGCCATGGCTAGACCAGATAAACCAAGCAGGCAAATTGTAAGTGTTAATGTTTTTAGCATGAAATTTTCCCTCTTTTATTGTTATGGAATTATTTGCGGGATTATATTAACGTAAAAAAGGCCACCGTAGTGACCTTTTTATGACTTAATCTATTGAATTAAGCAGATTTTTTAACAGCTTCTAAAAGCTCGTTTTGACGTTTTTTCAACGCTTCTGGTAAACGATCACCAAGTTTGTTGAACAATTCAGAGTGGCTTTCAATTTCTTTGATCCATTGATCTTTGTCTTGAGAAGTTACTAGGTCAAATTGTTCTTTAGTGAAGTCGGAACCAGTCCAGTTCAATTGTTCGTAAGTAGGAACACGGCCGATTGGTGTGTCAATAGCAGTTGCACGACCTTCACAACGGTCAATGATCCACTCAAGAACACGCATGTTTTGACCGAAACCAGGCCATACGAAGTTGCCTTCAGCATCACGACGGAACCAGTTCACGTTGTAGATACCAGGAAGCTTGTTGCCCGCAGCAGCAGCTTTCGCACCTACTTGCTCACCCATTTCTAACCAGTGAGAGAAGTAGTCAGCCATGTTGTAGCCAGTAAATGGAAGCATCGCAAATGGGTCACGACGTACAACACCTTGTTGACCAACAGCAGCTGCGGTGGTTTCAGAGCCCATTGTTGCAGCTTTATAAACACCATCAACCCAGTCAAATGCTTCTGAAATAAGAGGCACTGTGTCTGCACGGCGACCACCGAAGATGAACGCAGAGATTGGAACGCCTGCTGGATTTTCCCAGTCAGCATCAATAGAAGGACATTGACCTGCAGCAACGGTGAAGCGAGCATTTGGATGCGCAGCTTTTTCACCAGCAACATGAGGTTGACCCTTCCAGTTAGTCAGGTTCGCAGGCACTTCTTTAGTCAGACCTTCCCACCAAACTTCACCGTTGTCAGTCACAGCAACGTTAGTATAGATAACATCTTTCGCTAATGTAGCCATACAGTTCGGGTTAGTCTTGGTATTTGTACCAGGCGCTACACCGAAGAAACCAGCTTCTGGGTTGATGGCATATAAGCGACCGTCTTCACCTGGTTTGATCCAGGCAATATCATCACCTACAGTTTCAATTTTCCAGCCTTCGTAGCCAGCTGGTGGAATCAACATTGCAAAGTTTGTTTTACCACAAGCAGATGGGAATGCAGCTGCGATGTAATGTTTTTCGCCACGTGGGTTGGTCACGCCAAGGATCAGCATGTGTTCAGCTAACCAGCCTTGTTGACGGCCCATAGAAGACGCAATACGTAAAGCTAGGCATTTTTTACCAAGCAATGCGTTACCGCCGTAACCAGAACCGAATGACCAGATTTCACGGGTTTCTGGATAATGAACGATGTATTTTTCTGGGTTGCATGGCCAAGCAACGTCTTTTTGACCTTCTTCCAATGGTGCACCGACAGTGTGTACACATGGAACAAATTCGCCATCAGTGCCAAGAACGTCATAAACAGCTTTACCCATACGAGCCATTTTAGACATGCTTACAGCTACGTAAGGAGAATCTGTTAATTCGATACCGATATGTGCAATATGAGAACCTAAAGGACCCATAGAGAAAGGAACCACGTACAAAGTACGGCCTTTCATTGAACCGTCGAATAAACCGTTAAGGCGAGTACGCATTTCAGCTGGAGCTTCCCAGTTGTTTGTCGCACCTGCATCTTCTTGTTTTTCTGAACAGATAAATGTGCGACCTTCAACACGAGCAACGTCAGAAGGATCAGAGTTTGCCAAGTAAGAACCAGGATGTTTTTCTTGGTTAAGCGCTTGCATAGTGCCGTTAGCGATCATCAAGTCAATAAGACGTTGATATTCTTCTGCGCTACCGTCACACCATTCAATTTTTGCCGGTTTTGTTAATTTAGCAATCTCTTCCACCCATGCAATAAGCTTAGGGTTACGAACGAATTCTGGTGCGTTCACTTGGGTCATGGTGATGCCTATATCAAATATGTACGATTTAAATGTACAAAGTACAATCCAAACAATGGGGTACATCGCTTGGAGGAAAATATAAAAAAAAGTGGCTGTATTAAAGCACAAAATCGTAAAAAAAATAAGACTTAAGAAGTGATTGAAATAGATTGGAATATTATATATGTATATTTTTAATTAATAAAAAACAAATACTTAAAGTTAAACATGTTGATTAATTAATCCATTTATTAATTTTATGGACAATATTTATTTAATATATTGTTTTTATAAACAATATGTTATTGATGGTATTTAGATAAGAATCATTATTGATTTAATAAATGCTAGTAATTCGAATTTTACATAAAGATGCTTTCAATTGTCGATAATTTGGACAAAATTAGAGCAATTACTTCAAAAAAGTATAGAAAATGTCAGTCTCTGTAAAGCCTTTGTCGATTATCTATAATGAAAAATCAGGATTTCATGCAGCCAATAAAGATGAAATCTATGAACAACTTATGACAAATTTAACCACTTATGGCTATGAAATTCAGACTTTCGAAATCAGTGCTGAAGCAGATTTTAACAGTTTGATGGATAAAATTATTTCACGCCATCAACAGGCTGAAGAAATTGGCATTGTGGTAGCTGCGGGGGGAGACGGTACTTTAAATACAGTAGCAACCAAATTGATGACTACCGAGATTCCGATAGGAATTTTACCCTTGGGAACCTTTAATTATGTCGCCCGCTTGCTGCATATTCCGCTTGATTTGTTAAAAGCAGCTGAGGTCATTGCGCAGGGTAGGGTGCGTGAAGTACATGTGGCACAAATTAATGATCATATCTATTTAAATAATGCCAGTTTGGGACTATATCCTTTATTTATACAACGGCGTGAGCTGTATAACCGGCGTTTGGGTCGCTTTACTTTACATGCCTATACTTCAGCATTAGATGTACTGATTCGTGATCGCAAAGAACTGAAGCTTGAAATCGAAGTTGATGGAAAAAAATATCCTGTGAAAACTCCGCTTATTTTCTTTGGCAATAATCAGTTGCAACTGGCAGAGATGAATCTGCGTATTGCTGAATGTGCTGAAAAGGGAAAGGTTGTAGGTGTGGTGGTGGCGAAAAGTGATAAACGCACCTTATTTAAAATTTTATGGCAGTTGATTCGGGGCAATCTTGATCATGCACCAGATGTGTATAGCTTTTCTGCTGACCATGTCCAAATACATTCCAAAGCCAAAAAACTGACGCTGGCACTGGATGGTGAAATTGTAGAAATGCAGCCCCCGCTTCATATTTCCGTGCGTAAGCATGCACTCAAAATAATGGTTCCTCATGATTTTACATCTGTCTGATTTGCATTTTGGTACGGAAAAAATGGCCTGTATGGCTGCCATCCGTCTATTTTGTCAGCAACAACCTCTCGAGGCTGTAGTTGTGAGTGGTGATTTAACTCAACGTGCCCGTTATAAGCAGTTTTATGACTGTAAACAGTTTCTGGAAAGTTTAAATCTGCCTTATCTGGTGGTGCCTGGTAATCATGATATTCCCTTGTATCATGTCTGGAATCGAATATTCAGTCCCTTTACCCGCTATGAAATTTTCTTTGGCCACAGGGAAACCGTGCTGGAAACCGAGCATTTTTATTTGATTGGGGTTAATAGTATTAGACGGCGTTATCATACCCGTGGGCATATTTCCTTAGAACAAATTCAACAAATTGACCAGTCTTTAATGATTGCTCCGGCAGATAAAATCAAACTGATTGTTGCACATCAACCTTTTTATACACCCCCGAATAATCCACATGGCATCAAGGACTGTCCAATGCTGGGACGTATGGCCCTGGAATCATGGAGTCAAAGTGGTTTAGATGGCCTGTTGCATGGTCATCTTCATCAATCTGCGGTGTATGACCTGAATCAGATTTATCATTTGGGGGCGAACCATCCCGTGCTGGATATTCATGCGGGAACAGCAATTTCTTACCGTTTACATCGCGGTTTGCCGAACAGCTTTAATGTAATTTATCCCAATGCCGATGTGCAGCATTATTATTTTGATGAGCAACGTAAAGAATTTGTTTTAGATGAAAAAAATGCCAACTAAATGCGGAAACACGCAGGTTTGAATAAAAAAAATACAAAAAACAGCAATTTTTTTTTGCTTGCCCCTTGAAGCGTTTTTTTCCATCCCCACAAAAGTGTCATCGAAATTATTTGATGATGACCGATGGAATAACAAAGTCATCATTACTTCACTATAAAAGACTTAGTCTGATGGAGTTTCCAATGAGCAACATTCGTCCATTACATGATCGCGTAGTTATTCGTCGTGTTGAAGAAGAAACTAAAACTGCTGGCGGTATTTTACTTCCAGGTTCTGCTGCTGAAAAACCGGCTCAAGGTGAAATCATTGCAGTAGGTAATGGCCAGATTACTGACAATGGTGTACGCGCTTTAGATGTTAAAGTAGGCGACAAAGTATTGTTCGGTACTTATGCAGGTACAACGGTAAAAGTACAAGGCGAAGAACTTCTTATTATGAAAGAGTCTGACATTTTAGCTGTGCTTGAAGCTTAATTCTGAGCCAGAAAATTCAGACCTGATTCTTTATACAGATTATTGAAAATTAAAAATATTTGGAGTAAATCATGTCAGCTAAAGACGTAAAATTTGGTGATTCAGCTCGCAGCAAAATGATTGCAGGCGTAAACGTGCTTGCAGATGCTGTAAAAGTAACTTTAGGTCCTAAAGGCCGTAATGTTGTGATCGACCGTTCTTTCGGTGCACCCCACATTACTAAAGATGGTGTAACTGTAGCGAAAGAAATTTCACTGGCAGACAAATTTGAAAATATGGGTGCTCAACTGGTTCGTGAAGTCTCTTCAAAAACCAATGACATCGCAGGTGATGGTACAACAACTGCAACTGTACTTGCGCAAGCCATCTTGAACGAAGGCATCAAGTCAGTAACTGCGGGTATGAACCCAATGGACTTGAAACGCGGTATCGACCTTGCGGTTCGCGCTGTAGTTGAAAATATTAAAGCAACAGCTAAACCTGCTTCTGATACTAAAGCGATTGAACAAGTCGGTTCTATCTCTGCTAACTCGGACACCACTGTGGGTAAACTGATTGCGCAAGCCATGGAACGTGTTGGTAAAGAAGGCGTAATTACCGTTGAAGAAGGTTCAGGCTTTGAAGATGCTTTGGACGTTGTTGAAGGTATGCAGTTTGACCGTGGTTATATCAGCCCGTACTTTGCCAACAAGCAAGATACTTTAACTGCTGAACTTGAAAATCCGTTCATTCTGCTTGTTGATAAAAAAATCAGCAATATCCGTGAATTGATTACTGTGCTTGAAGCAGTTGCTAAAACAGGTAAACCGCTTCTTATCATCGCTGAAGATGTTGAAGGCGAAGCACTGGCAACTCTAGTTGTGAACAACATGCGCGGCATCATCAAAGTGTGTGCGGTTAAAGCACCTGGTTTTGGTGACCGTCGTAAAGCAATGCTGCAAGACATCGCAATCTTGACTGGTGGTACTGTGATTTCTGAAGAAGTAGGCATGTCTTTAGAACAAGCGACACTTCAAGACCTAGGTACAGCTCATAAAGTTACTGTTTCTAAAGAGAATACAGTTCTTGTTGATGGTGCAGGTGATGCAGCTCAAATTGCTGATCGCGTTCAACAAATCCGTGCGCAAATTGAAGAATCTACCTCTGAATACGACAAAGAAAAACTTCAAGAACGCGTTGCTAAATTGGCAGGCGGTGTGGCAGTGATCAAAATCGGTGCTGCAACTGAAGTTGAAATGAAAGAGAAGAAAGACCGTGTGGATGATGCGCTTCATGCAACTCGTGCTGCAGTTGAAGAAGGTGTTGTTGCCGGTGGTGGTGTTGCGCTTGTTCGTGCAGCGTCTGCACTTAATGGTGTAACTGGTGCAAACGATGACCAAAATGTAGGTATCAACATTTTACGTCGTGCCATTGAAGCGCCACTTCGTCAAATCGTAGCGAATGCGGGCGATGAGCCTTCAGTTGTGATCAACGCGGTGAAAAATGGTGAAGGTAACTTTGGTTATAATGCTGCAACTGGCGAATATGGCGATATGCTTGAAATGGGTATTCTTGACCCTGCAAAAGTAACGCGTTCGGCACTTGAGCATGCTGCTTCTGTTGCAGCATTGATGCTTACAACTGAGTGCATGATCACTGATATCCCTGAAGACAAAGCTGCTATGCCTGATATGAGCGGCATGGGTGGTATGGGCGGTATGATGTAATTCATCTGGCTGATTCATTACTCAGCTTTCCAATATATGTTAAAAACATCCTTCAGGTTTAGGCTTGGAGGATGTTTTTTTATTGGTATATTTATTTATAAGTGTTATAAATTTTAACAATTTCAGCAAAAAATCTTCGACTTTTGTATCCTGTCTGTTAATTTATTTTGTGGTAGGATGAATGAAGATAAGATAAATTCCACATAAGGTACGTTTGATTTTTCTGTTGATATTTTAAACAGAATTAAGTGTGTAGAAGGGAACCTAAGCATAATAAGTATTTTCTGAATATGTGTGATCTTTATCATAATATGATGTATAAATGTTGTTAAATAGTAGTATTATTGTGACTGTATTATCAGTTTATAATATTTAATAATTTCTCCAAAATATAGTTGACATTTAGCATGAATGATGTGAATGCAAGAGCTAAAGAGCATAAGAGAGTGGCTCTGAAATCGGAGCTGATAATGATTAGCGCCGAGGAGTTGAAAGGCTTATATCGAAAGTTGAGGGACTATGAAGATCAGATACAAAATTACCAACAAGAAAAGCGGTTTTTTCTGAAAATGCTGTCAAATCAATCCTAATTAGTTTGGCTAAATTCATCAATTAAGTTTTGAATAATTTCTTTGTGTGCGCTTTTTAGGGCTTTGAATTTTAAAAAATAATTTAATTCAACACTTTGTGATTCTGTTAATGTAGATGTTTGATCTGCTAGTTTTTGATCACCGAATCTTAACCATTGTTTAGAAACATTTAACCATAATGCTAATAGCGACAATTTGTCCTGACCAGGAATAGCCTTGCCAAGCAGCCAGTTATTCGCCGATTGTACGGAAATTGGTTGACCATCATAACGACAGTTAAATTCTTTCGACAAGTAAGTTGGACTAATCGGATGTTTGGCTTCTGATAAAGCCTGAGTTAGGCGTTCAGCAAAAAGTTTTTTTTCCTGTTGATTACTCATGATCTAAAATAAACCTCAAAGATGCAATTATTATACACTTTTTATATTGCGAATAGGTTGTGCTATTGTAATACTTTTACTACATAATGGTAAATTAATTTCAATATCTAAAAAAGTCTTTGATTGTTTAATTTGTATCCAAAAGTTTCCATTTGATATTTTAAAGTAAGCTTGATTTAAAAAAATAGCTGTAATGGGTTAAATAAAATCCTTATCTATTTTAAGCAGTTTTTTGCATTCCAGTGAATGAATGTGAATTCATGCTTTTATGAGTAATATTAAAACATTTTGATTGGCACAATTATAATTTCCAGTACTCTTTTTGGGTGGCTCTACAGTTTTCTATTTAATTTATGTGATTTTGATACTTGATGGAATGACTTGGATGCTGGATTCAATGATGGCGAAAGTTCGTATCTTTCAGAGCTTAATAATATCAATCAATCTGTACATACAGTAGGTCTCTAATCACTTCTTCGATTTTTTATTTAGGATTCGTTGGTATTTCATAATGGTAACCAAATAAATATACAAGCTAAGGTTACAGAACTTTCATAGTTTCTCTTTAGCTTGTCATAACGTGTCGCGATACCTCTAAATTACTTTAGTCTTGCAAGCATATTCTCCATTAAGTGTCTAATTTTATATAAGTACCACTCCCTGTAATTATTATTCGCTTGGGTGTTGGGTTTTGTGGAATATTCGCTTTAGTTGTTGTTTTTGCTATTTTTTTCTCAATGAGTTCGAGTCATATCCTTTATCAGTACAAAGCACATTAGTATCTTTTAGATCTCTGCTATTACCCATTCCAGATCAGCATTAGAAGAAATTAAGTTAAATATTTTTAATAACTTATTATCTTTTGACCGCCGTGTAAACTTCTTAAATATTGAGTTAGGTTTGCTAAATACCTTTAGCAAATATCTCTGCATAGGCAATCTGTGTGAATTCTATATAGGATAGGTTCAATAAAATTTCGAAGATTTCGGTTGAGATAAATATCAAAATTAGGGATGAGTAGCATTGCTCCGTAAGGCTTTCAGCTTAGACCAGTGTTGATCTGTCAGCATTGTGCGAGGCATAGCGAGAAGTGAATTTGGTTTAGCAATTAAATTTTACTTTCTCGCTATTTTTTTGAATAGCAAGTGTCACAGGCTTAATTGAAATCGAGTTGTTTTCATAAAAATTGACTGTAAATGGTGCTAACTGATGCCACCGCTAAAAATTTATAAATTGATCTTTTTGGTTCGATCTATCTCCTAAAAAATACCTTATGGTTGCAATTTATATCAAATATTGATTTAAATTATTTTGATACAGTTTTTGGATTTTGTTTTAAATTATTGATTTTAATAAATTTATTGTTGTTTGTGTGTTTATATGGCTAATATCTATGTAGTTATTATGAATATAAATCAAATATTGATTGATAATAGTGTTTCTTTTTGTATATTATGACTTTGTACGAAATTGATGCTCTGAACGGAATTTTTCAGTATCCAAATTTTCGTCCCAGTTTTACTGGTTTGCAAAAATCCTAGGGTAAACCAGTCTTTTTATAAGAATTGAAAGAGGACAAATCTATGACATTTAAAAAATCAGCATTAGCTGCAGCTGTATTAACAGTTGTTGCAGGGAATGCCTTGGCTGCAACAGTAACAACTCCAGAAACACGCTTTAAGCTTACAGGTCCATTCAGTGGTTATTTGCAATCTGAAGGCTATTCTACTTCAGTAACTGACACAAACTTTACAAGTGATAAAACCTTTCTTGAAGTACAAGATTCGGATGTTGTTATATCAGCTGGTACTCCTGAACCAGTAGCTGGTCAACCGGGGGTTGAGCGTTATAGTGAGACACGTGAAGGTACAGTTGAAACAACCTCTAATTCATCTGATTCGAACCTGACCGATAATACAAAAGAAGACTCACGAACTGTAGATACTTCTTCATATTATAGTGCGAATGGCTTGGTAACTCGTACAGCGCAAACTCGTACTGTATCTATACCTTTTGTTGGGACTTTTACTATTCGAGAAGCAGATGTTGGGACTTTGACTGAGGACAGCTTTGAAGCATACGACCTAACCAAAAAAGCGGGTGCTTTTGAAGAAACACGTTCGAGTAGCAGAACAGCAGTTGACTATAATGATAATCAAGTACTTGATCGTACTATAGAAAGTAAGCGTACTCGAAATTATAAGGATAATGCGGTTGCCTATGACCAAAACGGTCAACCAGTACAGGTTGATGGTCAAACTAGTTATGTGGTGTTAGAAGATACCAGTGAGCGTAATTTTAATTTAACTGCATATAATTCAGATGTTGAAAATGGCGTAGAGACTAGCCGTGGTCCTGATGGCAAGTTACTGGTTGTAGAACGTAGCCGTTCCTCTACCGAGCAAGATGCTAACTACCAATATGATGATATTTCTGGTGATTTTGTTACCTTTAAAGGACAAGGTGATAATGTAGAATTGTCTAATATTGAAGAAGTAACCCGCGCTCGGACGTCAACATATACCGATTATGATGATGTTAGTGTAAAAGATTTGGAACTCTCTCGTCAGCAATCTAATAGTTACCAGCAAACTGATATCTTTGATAATTTTGTAAGCTACTCTAACCAGAATGGAACAAGTGATTTAACCGTCTATAATGATGGTAAATCCAATCTGGCTTGGGAAGGTCAGCTTAACCTTGATGCAAGCTGGAAGTCACGTGAAGTTTCAGAAAAAGATGGTCAGCTAAATACTGATAGCATTACCACAGGTACTTATGAGCTAAACCAGCAGGAAGCATATTATCAACCTACCCATAATGCGGAAGGTGAAAATTATAATATTCAAAAGGCAACTGGTAATCAGTCAATTCCTTTCCCAAGTGATTACTTAGGTGGCAATGGGCCAATGCTGTTGGGCAGTGTGCATAGTGTAGGTGATACCGCATTACAAAGTTCGCTTTACGATTCAAAATTTCATGAAAAAACGGTCGATGGTAGTGGGAATTTAGTTCGTGAAGTCACAAAAAATGAGTATGAGTCATTAAATTATGCTGCGAATATGCAGGAAAATATTGAAGTTGATCGTGACTTAGTACGTAATGATCTACGTGATGAAACTACTATTGGTTCTGAAGTCGTGGTCTCTACTAATCCACAAGATCAGGTAGTTTCAGGTTTTACCCGTAAATTTGATGGTTCACCAATTACCCTGAATGATGTCGATCAGTGGGTAGATGATAATGGTAATACTCATCATTATGTAGTTCTGGGCTTGGATAAAAATGGTCAAGAAATCCGTACTGAGGTACAGATTACTGATGCAGCTGATCCAACCAGTTTGAGTCTGAATGCAACGTATAACCAATTGAATACCTCAAATTCAACAGAGTCAGTGCGTTATAATGAAGATGAGTTCTATAAGTCTACAGATTCATCAGTAAATTCAAATACTACGACCTATGAAGATGGTTCTGTTGAATACGACAAATCGACTTCTGATCAAGCAATCACCGTTTATAATGAGAACGTGACCGATAAAGAGTGGGAAGGCTCTCATTCTAATACTTATGCGACACAGGATGTTACATTCGCTGATGTGGGTGGTGTTGCAACAGCGGCTCAGATTAATACTTCTGCATCAAGCTTTGCTGAAAAGACCACTAAATATAAAGCAGGTCAAGTGCTTGAAGAAGAAACAACACGTACTTTTACTAATGAAGGTGGTGAACAAGATCTATTGGCAAATACAACTTCAGCTTACCAAGGTAACTGGGAGCACAATGAAAAATTGTATGCTGAAGGTGCAAGTGATCTAAAGCGTGTTACTACTGAAAGTAGTGCAGGAACATCGTCTTATACCTCTGCTACTCAGACTGTGGAATCAGAACAGGCATCAAATAATCAGGAAACAATCTATCAGGCTGGTGATATCCGTCGTACTGAAACTGGTTCAGAGTCTCAGAGCACAACAACGACAGATGTTGCGACAGGCAATTCACTTACTTATGCAACTCAGGATAAATCTGCATCGACTAAGTTCAATACCGAGACTGGTCTGTTAGCAACACAAGATGTTCTATCTACAAAATCTCGTGAGAGTCAGGAAAGCTTAAGCACTACTGAAGCAGGTGTTACTACTTCTAAAACAGTTGTTCGTGGTTCTGAAACAGAAAAACGTAGTGATAGAAGTTCAACTAAAACAGTTTATGGCTCTCAAACCAATGTTGCGGGTGATGGCTCTCAAACTGTATTAGCTAAGAGTGAAATAACAGTTGTAGATAAGTTTGGTATTGAGGAATCTAATCAGCTGACTCAAGCAAATACAAATATCACTGCTGCTGGTGCTGCAACTACCACTACACAACAACGTACTGATGATGTTTCTGGAATTAAGTTAGAAAAAACAGTGACATTGGAAGGTGCTAGCACTCAGAGAGTTGCAGGTACTACTCAGACGAGTTCAACCATAATTAGTGCAGGTGAAATTTCTGTAGATGGCGTGTCTATTACTGCAAATGGTGTGAATGCCAATAATACCGTTGTGTCTAATGTTGCAAATGGTGTTGCGGATTCTGATGCGGCAAACCTTGGTCAAGTACGATCATACTACAATGATGTAAGTGGTCGTGTTAACCAATTGAATACACGTGTAGATGACGTTGAGAAAACTTCTTACCGTGGTATTGCTATTGCGTTAGCTGCGCAACAACAAATTCCTAACATTGGTGCTGGTCAGTTCGCTGTATTTGGTGGTGTAGGTCACTATGAAGGTGAATCTGCAGGTGCTCTAGGTCTTGCTAGTGTATTTGCTGATGGTCGTACTTCTGTAAGTGCTGCGGTAGGTTTTGCTGGCGGTAACGAAGTTGGCGGTCGTGTAGGTGTATCATACGTTTTTGGCGGTAAATAATTACCTGTTAAAAAGTATAGATTAAAAAATCCTCGCCTTGTGCGGGGATTTTTTTAACGCTTTTTCATATTATTTTTACCCTTTGTTTGACTAATCACCGTAGTTCTCTATGCTTTAAGGTAAATAATTACTCAGTTTTTATCTGTTTAGGACCGGTGAAAATGATGCAAGAGGAGCTGGAGAATAAAATTATTGGACAAATCTATGATGCTGCCTTGAATGCCAGTTTATGGCCTAAAGTGATTCAGCAGATTGTTCAATACACTGAAAGTCAGGCAGCCATGTTTACTGCTTTAGATCAATTGAACCCTGCCTATAATTTTGTGCACACGTACAATATTCCAGCCTGCAGTTTAGAAACCTATCAGCAAGAAAAAATAAAAACGATGAATCAGAAGTTGCATTTGCCATTCTGGTTAGAAGTTGGTGTTGGAAATGCATTAAGTCAGAATCTATCGCAATATGGTCAGCTATTTGCTACAGATGAATATGTTTTTTATGAAAAATGTTTAAAAGCGACCGGCGTCAGGTTTATTGCCAGTCTATTATTGGATCATGGTGATCATCAATGGTCGGTACTCGGTATTCATCGTGGCAAGCAAGATCAACCCTTTACGCAATATGAACTGGATATTCTAAAAAGGTTGGGTTTGCATTTACGCAGGGCATTAGAGATTCACAAGCAATTAAGTTTAGCTCGGCTCAAAAACAGGAATTTATACCGAATTCTAAATGCCATTAAAACAGGCATTTTACTCATTGATATGAATCGAGAATTGTATTATCTCAACCAAAAAGCACAGTACTTTTTTGAACAATCCAAGTTATTCGAACTTGATAAAAATAACCAGATTAATATAAGCAAGCCATATCAATTAGATTTAGAGCAATTAATATCCAGCATTAAGCCAGAGGATAATTATGCTAAAAAACAGGTAGGAGGGGTGTTGGCTATGGAAGATCAGCATGGACAAAAAATTATGCTGACCATTGCACCTTTTAACAGTCCACGACATTTTACCGATTTAAAAGATCATCTTAAACCGTATGTCATGCTATTTATTACTGAAACTGAACAGCATTATAAGCTGGCTTCGTCTTATTTAAGACAAGTGTATGGTTTATCCAACAGGGAATGTGAATTGTGTGAATTATTTGTGAATGGTTATAACCTGGAACAGATTGCCGCCCATTACCAATTAGCATTAAGTTCTGTACGAACCTATCTGAAAAATATTTATGCAAAAATGCAATGTAAATCACAGGCAGAATTTTTGTATAAACTTATGGGAGTTACCATCGATTTTGAGCATGTAAGTTAATCTATCCAGAATCCAGTTCTGGATAGATATATTTTGAGCACTATTAAGTGGTACCAGTACCTGTAGCTATGAAATCTTTATTGAAAGTATATGAAATCTCACCGCTGACAAGCGTTAAAGATCCAGTAGCAAGAGTGTAGGTGAATGGAGGGTAGAGTGTTGTCCCATTTACAAGTCCCGAACAGCCAGTTGTATCTACTATAATTTGACTGGTAACCACAGTTCCATTGGTGGTTGTATATTTACCGTATTCAACCCCTGGTGTTGGTGTCCCACAATTATCACTTGCTAAACTGTCAATATACATATAATAACCGTCACTAAAGAATGTAAGTGCATTCGTATCATTGAACCAGTTGTCCTGAATATTGTTTGCAGTGGTGCTAATCCGTTTTAATTTATTTTCACCATTAGTTACCCCAGATTCGGTCAAGGTTACATTGGTTCGATCATAACGTAGGGTAAATGGTACTCCTCCGTTCGGATTAGACAGACCCAGATCGCCATTGGTGTCAACCTCAATCACTGGATTAATTTGTCCCGTAACTGGATTCCATTCCAAGGTACCAGTTTCCACACCGCTACCAGTTAGATTAGCTGAATCTACTTCACCTAATATATATTGTCCGGTAGGACTTATATGAACCACAATGGCACCTTGTCCAGTACGGTTTAATTCCCAACTTCCTGCAATATCTTTATAGAAGGCATTTTTGGAATTAGTGAGTGCAGTTTCTAATGCAATTGGAGTTTTATTAAGTTCGGTAAAAGCAGGATCGGTAATAAATTGAGCATAAGTCTGGTTGAAGTTGATGGTATTGTCAGCCAATGCAGTGAAAACGGCATCACTAATCTGAATGCCATCGTCGTGGTTTACATTGTCATCCAGTGTTTGCAAGAAAACGATAATATTTTCACGAACATTTTGAAGCGTAGATAATTCCATTGGAGTGATGCGAGGAGAAGCTGGAACTGAGTCACCTATTTGTACACCGCCAATAAAAAATTTAATGGTGTCTCCAGCCTTATAATTAAAATAACCCTCTGCATCTGTTTTAGCTTTGATCCCACTACTGGTTTGGTATTCAACGCCAGATACAGGACCATCAACTAACTGTCCCTGTTGAGTAGTAGGTGTAGGTGGTGGGTTGGAATCATCATTATTATCATTACATGCCGTAAGTAAACCTGCGATGGCAATTGCCAAGAGCACTTTTTTCATTTTCGACTCCATTATCATCTTTGATTATAGTGACTAAAAGCATAGTCAAGCCTGTACTCAGGAAATATCCTCAAATAAGGATAAACAGGTAAATTTGAGACTTTATTTGTTATTTTTTATAACAGTCTAGTGGACCATAAATCATGTCATGAGTGAGGCTGGGTTTTGATGATAAAAAAGAAACGTACTATTTGGTAAATATGAGAAAAAAGAGAACGGGATATAAAAAATCCCCATATTTCACGAAGATTTTTTATAGATCAAGCTGCCTGCTATTTAATTTTGATATAAAGCCGTGGCGATGATTCGGAATGAATAAATGAGACCAGATGGTAATCGGTTTTATTCGGCTGAATCGGGGGAACTGGACTGTTGTCAATGCTGGCCGGATATTCATTATTTTTATCATCGACCAGTACAATATCACTGTCGCGTATTTTTAGGGCACGGTCTGAGTGATTATTAATTTCAAAAAAATAAGTCAGCTTGGTGCTTTCTAGCTTATTGGACCGTATTTTTTCAGTTTTAAATAGATCTGCCTGTATATCTACATGTTTCAGGGCATTATTCACTTCTATCTTTTGTATTTTAGGAATCTGATATTTTTCAAAATCATTGCGTTGATTTTTATGTCGATCCCGAAGTTCTAAAAATTGATCATGCCACGAAAGATAACGCATTTTATTGCTTTTATCTTCTGTGAGCTGAATTAGTCTGGAATCTTGAGGATCAAAACTGAATGTACCAGAAGACTGTTTTTGTCTGGTTTTTTGTTTAAAGAACTGAATTTCTTTGAGGGTATAAGTCTGGTTGGGATGAAGCTGTATTGAAAAAAGTTTTTTCTCGCAGGCCTTACAGAGAATAAAGCCTTTGTAATGTCCTGTCCAGTCCGGAATCTGCTGGTTCTGTGGCTTGGACAGATGATCGTTAGTTTTAGTATGGTCTTGAATTAAAGGAGAATTGGGCTTATCGCAGCCATTTAAACAGAGTAAGGAGCAAAAACTGAGGGTTATCATTGTTTTTTTCATTATGATCATCAAATGAGAAAAATATTTTTTAACCATAATCATAACAGCATGATCGGGCTAGTAGGGCAGAAGGAAATAGGTCATTTATTTGTTGCAAATCATGACGATTGCCCAAAGCAGGGCAAATAAAAAAGCCAGATTTTCAGTCTTTTTAATGAATTAAGAGTGATATTCAAATAGGGCAATTAATTAGCATCTTTCTGTAATTTGTAATTCATTTTGGAATCAATCAATTTTTCTAATTTTATATCGCGTGCTTCAAAAAAATTTTCACCAATAAAGAATTTACGGTTTTCTCCTGCTTGGTCCAGGCTAATCATAGCGGGATTGTCTGCATCAAAACTAAAAGTTCCTTTCACCTTGAATTCACTATTTTTTCCCTGACTTAGATATTCCTGTTTTTATATGATTTTTACACTAGATAAGATGTCCGCTTTTAATTTCAGTTCGGTCTCAATACCCTGGCAGTCGGCACAGGGAAAAAACCCTTTATATTCACCTGGCCAATCCAGGGACGTTTCTACTGTATCACTCATAGTTGCGACCGGTTGAGCTGTGGTGGCTTAGGTCATGGGTTGATCAGGAGCTGTATTGCTTTCATGAGTATTGGTCTCTTCTCTGGTTTGCTACACGCAGTGAAAACTAAGCTGCTCAGTGATAGGAGGAATATTATTTTTTTCACGATATTGTTCCATTTAGCCAAATATAGCTTTAAAACTACGTAAAAATGCAGATGGGGTAAATATCGATCTTGGGGGGCTTTGTTATGCCTTTTTTTGTGCGAATTTTAATGTGAAATTAGAAAATCTGAGCTAAGGAGGAAGAAATTTCGGAAAAACAAAACAGCAACTTTGCATATTTTATTTGAACTCTAAAGTTATACATTTATATATTAATTGATTATTTATTGGGCATATTGCACTTTTATATTTCAGCAACGTTGTTAAAATCTGCGCACTTTATAGAGGTGTCGGTACGGCAAGTGTTTGAAAAATTAGCTGAACAAAGTTTAAAAATGATGGGCTGGGAAATCGATAATCATTGGCCGCTTGATTTGGATCAATGTGTGATGATTGCAGCGCCGCACACCAGTAATTGGGATGCCTTATATGCACGCCTGGCACTCAAGGCATTAGGGGTGCATGTCCGTTTAACCATTAAAGACAGTTATATGAAATTTCCTTTTGGTCCATTTGTACGGGCAATGGGCGGAATTGGAATTGACCGGACAGTGAAGAAGGCAGGAGAGCCACGCCCCAGCATGGTTCAGCTGATGTCGGATTTATTTAAAACCCATCCAAAATTGGTGATGTTGGTGACTCCAGAAGCAACCCGTGCCAAACAGGAACAATGGAAAACCGGGTTCTATCATGTAGCCATCAACGCAGGTGTGCCGATTGCATTGGCTTATATGGATTATGCCAAGAAGAAAACCGGGGTGGGTAAAATTGTTTATCCGAGCGGTGACTATGAAAAAGATATGGCTGAAATTATGGCTTTTTATGCTCAAATTCATGCCAAATTCCCAGAGAAGTTTAGCGTAGATACACGTTATTGCCAGGAACCGAACTAAGAAATACAGGCATTCTTGTCGGGTATGCAAGCGAAGCCAAGAGGAAAAATGACAAAATCTTGGCTCGCTGCGCATAATTTATGGGTCAGCATAGGGCTGTCCTTTACTTAATGGCTATGGCGCTTGCGTTGGACGAATACCGCCTAAATGCTGGCACGCTTCCTGATAAATAAAATATTGTTCCTCAACCACTTCTGTTAACGGCACATCAAATAATTTGTCCCCATCTTTATAGCTTTGCACATAAGATTCGGCTTTTTGGCGGCTAGAAGCCAGAGATTGTTCATGATATGAAGTAATAGAACTATGCGCCATTTGTGCGGTTTCAATATTATTGCATTGAAAATAGCTGAGCATTTTTTCTGCATGTTTGACATCGCGTGATGTGCTTAGGGAACAGCCAGTCAGGACAATTATTGCTGCTAGCAAAATCAAGGTTTTCATTGTTGAGGAAAGATTAAATGGGGATAAGCTATTGTATAAAGTTTTCCCTCGGATAAATTTGATCAGCCCCACTGATTGGGTATTTTTTGTTTAAATGAGACTTATGGTAGCTTTGTCCAGCAATGATAGAAAAATAAGGCTGTAATATTTCAATATATAAATTTGATTTTTTCAACAAGCAATAAGAATTACAGCACCGTATTGAAAACCAAGAAACAGCCGGAAGCAAATAAAAGGCTTAATACCGTATGTTTAAATTGTTTTTCCGAAATTTTATAAAATAATTTTGCCCCTAAAATGGCGGGAAAACTGACACTGATCAGCAAGATGACAATATAAGGCCAGAGCTGGATTTCAAGCGTGCCTTGCAGTAAATAGGCTAGTAGTGTAAACAGCTGAATGCCAAAATTAAAATGCCGTAAAATATAACGCTGTTGCTGTTTTGATAGATTTTTCAGCATGACCCAGGCAGATGGCAACGAACCGCAAAACCCGCCTAACCCTCCCAAAATTCCACCGATAAATCCAATCAGGCCATCGGCCAGTTTTCCCGATTGTTGCAGTCGTGGAAATGCCGGATTGAAAAACATCACCGGACACCACAACACCAAAAATACGCCTAAAACGATTTTAAAGGTTTCGGGTTGAATAATATGCAGTAAATAGGTGCCCAAAGGCACGCCAATCAGCCCGGCAATTAAATAAGGTAATACCAGTGTTTTATTGAGGTGAGGATGCTTTTGTTCATTGGATAATGAAATGATATGGCTCCATACCGAAGCAAAGACCACCAAGGGTGCAGCAATTTGCGGGGGCAATGCCCACACCCAGAATGACATGGCAATTAAGGCAAAGGCAAAGCCAGTGAGTCCTTGTACAAAACCTGCGACCATTGCCCCAAGAATAAATAACAACCAAGTCATAGAAATAGGTACAGATGAAAAGGCAGTAGTATTCAAAAGATGGGTAAAAAAGCCAAGCTTATATTTAGCAGTATTTCTGCAAATCTAAGGAGAATTTTGTATAAAACCGCTTCGGAATCAGCTATTGGAGTTCGGCTTATGAATAAACAATGGATAAATGACTACAAGAATTCAACACGGACTCCCAACACTCTTCATTAAATCATTCGATACTGATGCTATGCGGTAAAAGAGGTGATGAACATGATGAAAAAAGTGATCTTACTTTCTGTATTGGCAGTGTCAATAACTGGCTGTATGCTTGATCCTTATTATGATGACGATTATGGTGGTCATCGGGACCGCAACGGACATTATGACCGAGACCATGGCGACCGAGACTGGAAAAATAGAGACCATGGGGACTGGAAGCATGACAGAGATGATCGGGATTGGCGCTATGGGCGTTAACAGATCTATCCCCCGATCTTAAATTGATAGACTACACATTTGACAAAAAAGGATTCCATAGAGGAATCCTTTTTTATTGCCTTTTATGAATAGGCATTAGAATAGGTATTAGCAGATATTTTTCTGATACAGCCCAGCTCGAACTGTACCGGCTTTAGTCTGTTTCACCTGTTGCCAGCTGACAGGAAGTTTAAGCTGATTTAAATCACGATCGGCCTCAACATATATAAATGCCCGGTCTTGAATGAGCGGGTCGGCAAGTTGAGCCAGTTCTTCCCACAAATCCAGGCTGTAAGGGGGATCTAAAAACACCAGATCAAAGCTTTGTTTCAGGGTGGGGAGCGTTTGTTGGGCTGTGGCTACTTTCAGTTTGGCATGTTGACTGGTGACTTTCAGCAACTGCAAATTATCGGTTAAAAAAGCAGCTTGCGTGCGATTCGGTTCAATCATCACCACCTGTGCTGCACCCCGTGACAAAGCTTCAAAACTTAAGGCACCTGAACCGGCACAAATGTCCAGAACCTGTGCGTTTTGGATATCCCACATCAGCCAGTTAAACAATGTTTCACGTACCCGGTCTGGTGTAGGGCGTAAGCCTTCAATACTGGCAAAAGGAAGCTGGCGGCGTTTCCATTCACCGCCAATAATACGGAGTTGATTTTTCATAGATCAGTCACCTTCAACTTCTGCTGGTTGTGCGCCTGATGCGGCGTGAGTAGCGTGCTGTGTCGCTGCTGCTGTTGTATTGGCCTGAGTATTGTCAGTCGTATTTGCTTGTGCCGAACCACTTGGCAATTCACCCGGTTTGATGCCTGCGGTCATAAGGCCGCCACTAATTTGATGCCCCGCAGGACGGATCGGATTCTTTTTACGGGTGTATAACCAATAGTCAAACAGAGGACGAGCCAGCTGTGCTGCCGAACCACCGTGTTTACCATTTTCCCAAACAATCGCAACTGCAATCTCGGGATTTTCAGCAGGGGCAAAACCAATAAATAAACCATGGTCAAGCTGACGTTCACTTAATAAGGCTTCGTTGTATTTTTTACCCTGGGCAATACTTTTGACCTGTGCGGTTCCGGTTTTCCCTGCAATATGATACAGCGGAGTACGGATACCACGACCTGTACCGGTCTCGATGACATCGATCATGGCATCACGCATTTTGATCCAGTCTTCAGGTTTGCCATTAAACTGAATTTTGCCATCTGGAGCATTATGTGGTGTATAAGGTTTGGCACCATGACTTTCACGCAGTACATGAGGAGTAATGTGCGCGCCCTGATTTGCAGTAATTGCAGTGGCCATCGCCAGTTGTAGCGGTGTTGCAGTAAAGGCACCTTGTCCAATACTTACGGAAATGGTTTCACCTTTTAGCCATTTGCTTTTACGGGTCCGCATTTTCCAGTCTGGGCTTGGATACAAACCGGTACTTTCACTCGGTAAATCGACGCCGGTTTTTTGACTAAAGCCAAATTGGCGCATCCAGGCATTCATTTTTTCAATGCCCATGCGGTAGGCCAGAATATAATAATAGGTATCGCAAGACACTACTTGAGCTTTATGCAGATTTACCGCGCCATGACCTGATTTGCGCCAATCGCGGAATCTATGCGAATCGCCAGGTAAAGAAAAATAACCGGGATCTAAAATAGCGGTGTTCCAATCGACAATATTATAGTGTAAGCCGCCCAAGCCAAACATCGGTTTAATGGTCGAACCTGGAGGATAGGCACCTTGCACAGCCCGGTTATAAAGTGGCTGGTCAATATTGTCGCGAAGCGCGCTATAGTCGGTACTGCTAATGCCGGTCACAAATAAATTCGGGTTAAAACTCGGGCTGGAAACCAGGGCTAAAATTTCACCAGTTTTAGGATTTAGCGCTACAATGGCACCACGACGACCTGCCAGTTGCTCAGTGGCTGTTACCTGTAAGCCATAGTCAATTGAAAGGTATAAGTCATTCCCGCGAACCGGCTCTTTACGGCCTAAATTACGTAATACATTACCGTGAGCATCTGCTTCTACCGACTCATTGCCGGGCAAGCCGTGTAACAGCTCTTCATAGGATTTCTCCACCCCGATTTTTCCAATCAGGTTGGTGCCGGCATACAAGTCTTTGTCAATCGATTTTAATTCTTTGTCGTTAATACGTCCCACATAACCAATCACATGGGCAAACAGCTCGCCATGCGGATAGTAGCGGGTCATCTGGGTTTCTATATTTACCCCGGGAAACTGAAATTTGACTTCACTGAATTTGGCAATATCGGTTTCGGTTAAATTTAATTTTAATGATACGCGTTCGGTTTTTTTAGAGGTTTTAATCCGGCTGCTAAAACGGTCGATGTCTTCTTGGGTCAGGCTTAAGATGGGGGTTAAACGCTGTACGGTTCCATCAATATCTTGCACATCGGCTCGTGACATGGTTGCGGAAAATACCGGATAGTTATCTGCCAGCAAAATCCCATTACGGTCATAAATATAGCCGCGCGCAGGTGCCAAAGGTTGTAGTCGAATACGGTTCTGGTCTGAGGCGGTTGAAAATTCATTAAAATGCATAAGTTGCAAATAGGCATAACGGGCAACAAGCAGGAGCAGAAAGAACGCCACAATCCCGATAGAGATAAAAACCCGATTGCGATAAATGCGCTTTTCTTGTTGAACGTTTTTTAAAGGAAAGTGCTGCTTCATACGCGATCGACTTACATCATACAGGGGAGTGAAAAATCCAGTGGCATATTCTAACGCAAGTCAGCATTTTTTGATATTTGTTCTGGAGAACAGTTGGATCGGTTTCGCTTAAACTTTGACTTTACAGACATTAAAATTGTAAAGTGCAGTATATAAGAGTTCTAATAATTCTGCTAAAGTCAAAATTCAAAAAAAGGACTGTATTAAAAAATAAAATTTAAGGACAATGATGAAAATAATCACAAAAGCATCTTCTTTGCTGGCATTTTTTGCGCTAGCAAATGTGGCTTATGCACAAGACAATCCGTATTTACCGGAAGCGAAATTGACATCAGACAGTGCAAAAACCTGGAATGTTGGGGCTGGATTCACCCAAGAAATGATTCATGCGAATGCAGAGTGGGTTAATCCGTATGGAATCGCCTATGCAAAAGCAGGGGTATTCATAGATGATGATTATACTCCTGGTGGTCAGGTTGGATTTCGCTATCCCTACCATCTCACCGGTAAAGATAAAAATGGTTATTATATCGGGGTTTATGCCGGACATATTGAAAGTAAAGGTGTAGACAATGATCTCAAAGCACGATTAGGCGCGGGCGTGGATTTAGCCTATGTTTTGCTAAGCAAAGAACGGATCAGCAGTTTTAGTATCGGTATTGGTGCCGGTGAAGAGTTAAAGAATAGTGCTGGCAATGTCGTTGCTGAAACAGAGCCGACAATACAATTCTCCTATACTTTAAGTATCGGTTTATAGTGAAAATAGTCAGTTTTTATAATTTAGTATTCTGTGATTAAAAAATTAAATATGGATATCGTGCATGTTTGAGTACGTCAACGAATTGTGGCAAACCTTCTTGAATCGCCCTGATTTCTGGGCAGTACTTAGCATCATTCCTGTGACAGCTTTTGTAACTTGGGCGCATGTGTGGATGGCGCTGAAAATGGTATTTTATCCCCTGACGTTTTGGGGATTCCATTTAGGACCATTACCTGTCGGCTGGCAGGGAATCGTGCCACGTAAAGCTGGTCGCATTTCAGGAATTATTACAGATAATACCTTGTCGAAACTGGGTTCATTGCGTGAATTTCTAGATGCCATGGATCCAGAAGATATGGCACGGATCATCGGTGAGCAGGTCGGTTTTGAACTTGAACATCTGATTGATGAAATGATGATTGACCGCAATGCGGTACTTTGGGAAAACTTGCCCTATTCAATTAAACGCCGTATCTATTCGCAAGCGCATAAACAGTTGCCGGGTATTTTAAGAGAACTGGTGACCGAGCTGACCATGAACGTCGAGTCACTTGTGGATATGCGTGAAATGGTGGTTCGCCAGATGGAAGGTGATCGCCGTTTAATGGTGAATATGTTCCTGAAAGTGGGTCAGAAAGAAATCAACTTTATTTGGCATATTAGTGCGTTAATCGGGATGTTCTTTGGTGTATTCCAGATGATCGTCTGGTTTGTTGTGCCCTGGCACTGGACGGTTCCTTTCTGGGCGTCTGTTTGGGGGTTCCTGACCAACTGGATTGCCATCTGGATGGTTTTCAATCCGCTTGAACCGCATTATGTTCGCTATCCACAGTTCTTTGCGCGTACGACAAGCCGCAAGTTTCCCTGGATCAAACCGGTCATTCCGCGGATTGGCACTTATAACATCCAGGGCGCGTTTATGAAACGTCAGGACGAAGTTTCCGATGTTTTTGCGCGAGTAGTCACAGAAGACCTAATTACGTTAAAATCCATTATGACTGAGATGATGTATGGCGGGAAGAAAGATAAAACTCGCCGTATCGTTAAACGCCATATTAATGAAATTATGGAAACCCCGATTGTTCGGACCTCTTTGCAGTTGTCTTTAGGTCCAAAAGAGTATGCAAAACTCAAGACGGACTTGATCGATCGCTCGATTGAAATTACGATGGTGCCTGTATGCGACCCGGCCTTCAATGCGAGCCGTGCACAGAAAATCTATCAAATGTTTAGAGACCGTATTCGAGAGTTGACGCCAAGAGAGTTTCAGAATTTATTGCGTCCTGCCTTTCAGGAAGATGAATGGATTTTGATTGTCTTGGGTGGCGTAACCGGATTTATAGCGGGTACAATACATTTGTTTGTGGCTTTCTTATAATTAGATGCTGGACTACATGGTGAATAGATCGGTTCGCCATGCCAATGCATCACATATATTTGTTAAATGAGGATGTTTTTTTATGCGCATTATATTACTCGGACCACCTGGAGCAGGTAAAGGTACACAGGCTCAGTTGATCTGTAAGCGCTACAATGTCCCACAAATTTCAACCGGTGATATGCTCCGTGCTGCAATTCGTGAAGGTACTGAATTAGGTCTTAAAGCTAAAAGCGTGATGGAAAGTGGTGGTCTCGTATCTGACGAGTTAATCATCGGTTTGGTCAAAGAACGTATTGCTCAACCTGATTGTGTAAACGGTTGCATTTTTGATGGTTTCCCTCGCACAATTCCACAAGCGGAAGCTTTGGAAAATGAAGGCATCAACATTGATCACGTGATTGAAATTGATGTTCCAGACGAAGAAATCGTTAAACGTCTTTCTGGTCGCCGTCAGCATCCAGCTTCTGGCCGTGTTTATCATGTGGTTTACAATCCGCCTAAAGTGGAAGGTAAAGATGATGAAACTGGTGAAGACCTGGTTCAACGTCCAGATGACCTAGAAGAAACCATTCGTAAACGTTTGGGTTCATATCACACTGAAACTGAACAATTGGTAGGTTTCTACCAAGGCCGTGCAGCATCAGGTGAAAATGCACCGACTTATGACAAACTCAATGGACTTCGTCCAATTGACGAAGTTCAAACTGATTTGTTTGCAATTTTAGATCAAGCAAAATAATTCATATGCCTGTATAGGGTGAATGTTTTGACATTAAAAGAGTCCTAAGTCATATTAGGGCTCTTTTTTATTTGTCTTGTTGACAGGAACTGCCACTGTGAAAATGGGTGTTTTGGTTTTAATGCTGCTGTTTCTGGTAGTTTTGATCGCTTTGTTCTATATGAGCTTTAAAATACTGGGCAAAGTGCGCCAACAAGAACGTGCAGAAAATGCAGCTAAAGCTCCACAGCGTCAATTGCATCCGAAGATACAGGCGCAGCGCGATCAACAAAAACGCGACCAAGAAAAAGCTGAACAAGAAAAAAAATAGGGTCTGTTGACATTTCATAAATAGCTTGCGTTGTAGGCTAAAATTGAGCAGACCAGGAACGAAATGCAAAGAATGGTGGTTCCATTTTTAAATTTCATGACGCAGTCTGAGATAATTTTAGCCACAACCTGAGCAAAAACAAAGTACTGCTTTGTTTGCAGCGCAAGGCGCAGCTGGGGACTAGAGTATTTTTTGACGCTACATCGTTGTGAACTACGCATTTAGAATGACTAAATTTTGCAGTTCTCGCCGCGTATCGCCTAAAAAATACTCACAGTCGCAAACATAGACGAATTGTCAACAGACCCTAAACTGCGTATAAAAAGCTGAACTTACAGTTCAGCTTCAATATTTTTTACCGCAATGCTACGTGCTGCACCGAATTCGAAACGATCTGGCCAGTTGCAGACATCTGAGACCACACATTCATAACATTTGGGCTTGCGGGCAATACAAGTATAACGACCGTGCAAAATCAGCCAATGATGGGCATCGACAATAAATTCCTTGGGAATGACTTTCACCAGACGGTGTTCAACCTCCAGCACATTTTTACCCACAGCCAGACCGGTTCGATTGCCTACACGAAAGATATGCGTATCAACTGCCATAGTGGGATGACCAAAGGCGGTATTCAGCACCACATTTGCGGTTTTACGTCCTACACCGGCTAATGCTTCCAGATCGGCACGATTGTTGGGCACCACGCTGTTGTGTTTCTCAATCAGCATCTTGCAGGCTTTAATTACATTCTCGGCTTTAGCGTTATATAAACCGATGGTTTTAATATATTCTTTTAGACCATCGACGCCCAAGGCATAAATGGTTTCAGGGGTATTGGCCACCGGAAAAAGCTTATCGGTGGCTTTATTCACACTGACATCTGTAGCTTGAGCTGAAAGTGTCACTGCCACTAAAAGTTCAAAAGGGTTGTTGTAATTCAGTTCGGTTTTGGGGTTGGGTCTTTGCTCACGTAAGCGTTCAAAAAACACCTGAACCTGCTTTCTGGTCATGTTTTTAACCGCCATCATGATACTCCCAAAGCACTCAGCTGCTGTTGTAAATCATCAAGCAGGGCACGTTTTTTTATGTCTTCCCGAACACTAAGCTGTTTTTCTAATTTTTTGATTTGTGTGCGAATTTTGGCAAGCTGAATAGTTATTGCCGCATCTTGGGTAATGACAGGTTTGTCTATTTTTGCTACCAACTGGATTTCTGGAACCACATCGCTTAGCGCTGAAAATTGGGCAAATAATGCGGTATCAATATTGGCACGCACCACCGGACCTTTACGGTTGATACGGCGTTTTTCTTCGCGTTGAATATGCGCATAATAACGATTGCGCAGGTCATTTTGTTCAGCAATACGCGCCTCTTCGGAAGGTACGGCTTGCAGATCTTCAACCAGGTCAATGCAGTCGACCGGGCAGGGAGGAATACAGAGTTCACAACCCGTGCACAGCTCAGTCAAAATGCTATGCATGAGTTTGCCTGAGCCAATAATCGCATCGACCGGGCAGGCACTGATGCATTTGGTACAACCAATACATTCATCTTCACGAATAATCGCTTTCATGCGTTGTGGCCGACCATCAGTTTGAACAGGCCAAACACTTTCTTCTGCTGGCAGTTGAGAGCGACCCAGTAATTCAGCCAGAGCATTTGCTACAGGTTGTCCGCCTGGTACACATTTATTTGCCTCTTCACCTTCACTTATGGCTTTTGCATAAGGCAGGCATCCATCTCGATGGCCGCAAAGTCCGCATTGTGTTTGCGGCAACAGGGCGTCAATTTTTTGAATCAAGCTAATTTGAGTGTTCATGTATAACCGGGAGTGCTAGGCAAGCAGCGTGAAAACAATGTGCTGGAGAGCAATACTAGCATGTTTTTACATAGAATTCCTGTGCGCAAAAATGGAACCATAAGTGCATTAATATTGGGCAAAATATTACATCAATACATAGATAAAAGTTATGTCATATATAAATAAAAAGACTAAATAATTAAATTAAATATATGTTCTATATAGATAATTCAAGTTTTTTTTAAAAAACTATTGCTGAATAGGTGCAAGTGATATTTAATGTTTTGCGCCAAAATATATCATTGATTGAAATTTTGACCAATTTTGATCCATTTTCTGCTGAGGATTAAGCGTTGAAATACAACAGCCTTAACGACTTCCTAAATTACGTTAAATCACGTGACCAACATCAACCAGAGTTTCTACAAGCTGTAGAAGAAGTAATGACCAGCCTTTGGCCTTTCATTGAAAAGAATCCAGAATATGCTGATCATGGATTACTTGAACGCCTGGTAGAACCTGAACGTGCGATTCAATTCCGCGTTTCTTGGGTAGATGACAAAGGTCAAACTCATGTGAACCGTGCTTTCCGCGTACAGTACAACTCAGCTATTGGTCCATTCAAAGGTGGTATGCGTTTCCACCCTTCAGTGAACCTTTCAATTCTTAAGTTCTTAGGTTTTGAACAAACTTTCAAAAATGCCTTAACTACATTGCCTATGGGCGGGGGTAAAGGTGGTTCAGACTTCGACCCTAAAGGTAAGTCTGAAGGCGAAATCATGCGTTTCTGCCAGGCATTAATCATCGAGCTTTATCGTCACCTTGGTTCTAATACTGATATTCCGGCGGGCGATATTGGTGTAGGTGGCCGTGAAGTGGGTTACATGGCTGGTATGATGAAAAAACTCAGCAATGACACTTCATGTGTATTCACCGGTAAAGGCTTAACTTTCGGTGGTTCATTGGCTCGTCCTGAAGCAACGGGTTACGGTACCGTGTATTTCGCTGAAGAAATGCTAAAAACTCGTGGCGACAGCTTTAAAGATAAAGTCGTGACTATTTCTGGTTCGGGTAATGTTGCTCAATACGCTGCTGAAAAAGCAATGTTCTTGGGTGCGAAAGTCGTTTCACTTTCTGACTCTGCTGGTACTGTTTTTGTTAAAGACGGTTTCACTGAGGAACTTCTTGTTGAAGTAATGGAACTTAAAAACGTTAAACGTGGCCGTATTTCTGAGTTCGCTTCTAAACACGGTTTTGAATATCTTGAAGGTCAACGTCCTTGGGGTATCAAGTGTGATATCGCACTTCCGTGTGCAACTCAAAACGAATTAGACGCTGATGATGCTGCTAAACTTTTAGCAAACGGTGCCATCTGTGTTGCTGAAGGTGCAAACATGCCTTCTACACTTGAAGCGGTTGAGAAATTCGTTGAAGCGAAAATTCTTTATGCTCCAGGTAAAGCATCTAACGCAGGTGGTGTTGCAACTTCTGGTCTTGAAATGTCTCAAAACGCATTGCGTTTAGGCTGGACTTTCGAAGAAGTTGATGAACGTTTACACGCGATTATGAAAGAAATTCATCGTAACTGCGTGAAATACGGTACTAAAGAAGATGGTACTGTGAACTATGTTGACGGTGCGAACATTGCTGGCTTCGTAAAAGTTGCCGATGCAATGCTTGCTCAAGGCGTATTCTAAGTTTGACTTAGTTTAAGCTTTAAAAAAACCGATGCTTTGGCATCGGTTTTTTTTATGTTTTAAATAAATTGCTTATTTAATCATTGAGCGTTCAACGGTCATGTCATGGATATAAGCATACTTCGACTGATCTGCGGCAGGATGCTTGATCTCATAACGTTTGACCCGAATGATTTGTCGCTCGTTGAGGTTATGGGTAAAACCTTCGATCTGGTCATAGAATAAAGTCCAGTCTTTATCGACCTGGGTTTTTATCCCGCTTTCACTATATTTAACTTCCCGAACCTGTAAACAGGTTTGTGGCGCAACACCGCTACATGGTTTAGTTTCAGGTGAAATTTCCAGAAAAATAGTTTCAGCTTGGCTTTGATATTTAGTTTCAGCTGTCATTTTACCTGTAAAAATATATTTCTCACCTGTCGCTGAAATGATGGTCAATGTAGGCTGCTGGGCATCTTTTAAATCTAAAATAAATGAAGCTTTGCGGTCATTAAACAAATCTTTAGCGACACTTTCTTGTTGCATGGCTTTTGGTTCACATGCCATTAGGGTTCCCATTAGAGGCCCTGTCACAATCTGGTTGTGTTCCACTTTCCAGCTGCTGCCCATACCATTACAGCTGGTAGCAATGCTCAAGCGGCCTTTATCATCAAAATTCAGTACCAATGGTTTAGGTGCAGTACCGGTACGGGTACTCCATTGATAAGAAGCTAAAGTCTGATCGGCTTTTTGTTGATGTAACACTGACATGGCAACATCTCCAGCTTTTTGAATATCGCCAGACTGACATGCGGCAAGCATGAGAGGGAAAAGGGCTATCGCTAAAAGTTTAAGTTTCATTTTAAAAGTACTTGGTTTTGAAGGATTTTTATTAGAATAAAGCATGAATATTCAAAAAATATGGATACATTCTGGTGAATTAGGTATCAAAATGTATCCATAACTATAATTTTGTTAATAATTAATAAAAAGTTATGAATTAATCAAAACGGTAAATATCCATACCCAGCGAGCCCATGCTGAAACTGCTATGCACAATACTAAAACGATGGCCTGTACCCATCGCAAAAAACAGTGGCGCAAAATGTTCCAGGGTCGGATGATTACGCTCTACATAGGGGATATTTTGCCAGTCCAGCACAGCGTCATAATCACCATGGTTCAGTTTGCTCACCACATAGTTACGGAAAGTCGAGGCCCATTCAGGTACAGCAGCAGCTTCACCATGCCATGCCAATTCACGCAAGTTATGGGTAATGCTGCCTGAACCAATCATCAACACTTGTCTCTCACGTAGGGGAGCAAGGGTTTGACCGATTTTATAAATATCTTCGGCAGACATGTTCATGGGTAAAGAAATTTCTACCACCGGAATATCAGCAGCAGGATACATATGCAGCAATGGCATCCATACGCCATGATCACGTGGACGGGTGCTATTGGCATGAGCAGCCAAGCCGGCACTGGCTAAAAGATGCAGGATTTCTTCTGCAAGTTCCGGCTGACCTGGTGCAGGGTAGCGCATTTCATACAGCTCAGGCGGAAAACCGCGAAAGTCGTGCCATGTTTCGGGGCGAACACTGCTACTCACTTCAAGGGCATTACTTTCCCAGTGGGCTGACATCACAATAATGGCTTGTGGTTGAGGCAGATTTAAACTCAATCGCTCCAAGGCCGGGCCAACCTGTTCCGGATTAAGCGCCAACATGGGTGATCCATGTGAAATAAATAAACCGGGTAAAGTTTGTAAATTCATGATGACGTGCCTAATTCAAATAATATCGATTGAGGATATGATGCCAAATAAAGAGAAATAGAATAAATACAATTTATATCAACATATTGTTTCGTTTATAGAACAATAGAGCAGGACTCAATTAGATGTATGATTTAGGCTTGGAAATACACGAGCTGTAAAACGATTTAGCCAAACTCAAATCATCCGGTATGCGCCTGCTTAACCTGCCCGATGATAAGGATGATTATTGTTGATACTCATGGCACGGTATAACTGCTCGATCAGCATGACGCGAACCATAGGGTGAGGCAGAGTCAGCTTGGAGAGTGACCAGTGCCATGCAGCGGCTTTACGCACCGCTTCGGAGTGACCATCCGGGCCACCAATGGCCAAAACCACATCATTGCCTTCAAGCATCCATTGTTTCATGGTTTCGGCCAGTTTTTCAGTACTGAATTCTTTACCGCCAACTTCCAGTGCAATCAGGGTTTCATTCTGTTTAAGCACATTTAAAATGCTGTCTCCCTCAATGTTGCGATATTTCAGGATATCGGCCTCAGAATCATTTTTGCCGCGTTTGGCCATAGGCAATTCAATAATCTGGGTTTGCACAAAAGGCTGGATACGTTTGAAGTAATCTTCAAAACCAGTGAGTACCCAAGCTGGCATTTTTTGACCGATGGTAATAATACGGATTTTCATAAGATTCGATGATTTAAGACTCATCTTTATTATAAACATTAAAACCGGTTTTACTTATTTTGCGAAACAAAATGCAATTGAAAAGGCGTGCGAGATGCTGCTTTAATCTTCAGCAAGGGATTAAACACCAATAATAAAAGAGGATTAGATAATTAAATGAGATTAAAAAATAATCTAAATTTAAGCTTATGCTTGAGCACTCTTTTTTTAACAACTTCGACATGGGCATTGCCTAGCGTAACACCAGCCAGTACCGATAATTTAAAGTTCTATATGGAGCAGATTATCGGCCAGCAGGGACAGCGTAATTATAAGAATACAGCAGAATTACAACGTGTTTCTGCATGGATTAAAGAACAGATGCGCCTGTTTGGTGTTCCATGCCACTATCAAAACTATTCGGTGAATAGTCTGGGCTATCGAAATGTCGTGTGTACTTTAACAACTGGTCATGCGGACAAGGTGATTGTCGGTGCGCATTATGATGTGTTTGGGGAAACTCAGGGCGCAGATGACAACGCTTCGGGTGTGGCGGGAGTGATTGAAACCGCACGCATACTGGCGCAGCAGAAATCCCAACTGGCACATAATGTGGATTTTGTATTTTATACTTTGGCTGAGTCGCCATTTTTTAAGACTGAACAGATGGGTAGTTTTGTGCATGCGAAATCTGTACAGGCGCAAAAGGAACAGATTCAGGGCGTTTATATATTAGAGATGATTGGTTACTTTGATGAAAGGCTGGTACAGGAATATCCGGCGGGTTTGAAATGGGTGTATCCACAGCATGGTAATTTTATTGCTGCGGTGAGTAATTTACAGTCTTATGATCTGGGGGCGAAATACTGTCAAGCGATGCGTAGGCTCGATCGTTTGGAGTGCCAAAGACTGGTAGCTCCTTCTTTTATTAGTGCGATGGAGGTTTCTGATCATTTGAATTACTGGAAGTTTGATATTCCGGCCATGATGATTACAGATACGGCTTTTTTCCGGAACAAGCATTATCACACTGCGGCCGATACGCTGAAGACACTCAATATTGGAAAAATGGCCAATGTAATTGATGGTCTGGTTTATAGTTTATTGCTGCAAGCTGATGAATAAAAAACGCAGCCCCTTAAGTGAAAACTGGGACTGCGATCAAAAGGTCATCTACCTGGAGATGTAGACGACCATTCACATAACTTGTTAACTACAAATCAATTAGAAACGAACAGCGTATTTAGGGTCTCTATACTATTAGATAAGGGTGAGAAGTAGATTTTTCAAGCCCTTTTCTATTTATATAGTAAAACTTATGCACATAAAAAAAGAGAGCCGAAGCTCTCTTTTTTGTAGCGAATTGCAATTAATGACGGGCTGCTTTGCCTTCTGCAATTGGTTTAACTATCGGTGCTTTCACCAACGGTTTTGGCGCTTCAACCAAGGCAAATGGCAAGATCTCATCGATGCTTTTCACTGCCTTAATTTCCAGACCGGCTTTAACATTTTCTGGAATTTCCACCAAGTCACGCGCGTTTTCTTGAGGGATGAAGACCAGTTTAATGCCACCGCGATGTGCAGCTAAAAGTTTTTCTTTTAAGCCGCCAATACGCATTGCACGACCACTTAGGTTAGTTTCACCCGTCATGGCAATATCCGCGCGAACTGGAATACCTGTGAAGGCAGAAACCAAGGCAGTGGTGAGTGCCAAACCTGCAGATGGACCATCTTTCGGAGTTGCACCTTCAGGTAAATGCACATGGACATCGGTTTCTTCAAATCTTGAAGCCTCAATACCAAGTGCATCTGCACGGGTACGCACTACAGTCATTGCCGCGGTAATGGATTCTTTCATGACATCACCGAGTGAACCGGTAGTAATGAATTTACCTTTACCTTTTACAGCTGCAACTTCAATAGAAAGCAATTCACCACCCACTGAGGTCCACGCCAAACCATTGACACGACCGACTTGGGCTTCTTCTTCTGCCATACCGTAGTCGAACTTATGCACGCCCAGGTAATCAGGCAAGTTTTCCGCAGTCACATCGATATGCAAGTTTTTGGCTTTTTTGCTGACCGCTTCTTTCACGACTTTACGCGCAATTTTTGACACTTCACGTTCCAGGCTACGTACACCCGCTTCGCGTGTATAACGACGCACGATGTCACGAATCGCTTGTTCATGAATAGTCAATTCTTTGCCACGTAAACCATTGTCCTTAATGGCTTTAGGAACAAGGTAACGTTCAGCAATATTAACTTTTTCCTCTTCGGTATAACCCGGCAGACGAATCACTTCCATACGGTCAAGCAAAGCTTCAGGAATATTCATGCTGTTTGCAGTACAGATGAACATCACTTCAGAAAGATCAAGATCAAGATCGAGGTAGTGATCGTTGAACTTGCTGTTTTGTGATGGATCGAGTACTTCAAGCAATGCTGAAGCCGGGTCGCCACGGTAGTCTTGTGCCATCTTGTCAATTTCGTCGAGTAAGAACAGCGGGTTCTTCACGCCTACTTTTGTTAATGACTGCACTACTTTACCTGGCATCGCACCGATATAAGTACGACGGTGACCACGGATTTCCGCTTCATCACGCACGCCACCTAAGGCCATACGCACAAATTCACGACCTGTAGCTTTGGCAATCGATTCACCCAGTGAAGTTTTACCCACCCCTGGAGGACCAACCAGGCAAAGAATTGGACCTTTGAGTTTTTTCACGCGAGATTGAACAGCCAGGTATTCAACAATACGATCTTTAACGTCATCTAAGCCGTAATGATCAGCATCCAATATTTCTTGTGCCTTGTTCAGGTTGATGCTGACTTTGCTGGCTTTATTCCAAGGCGTATCTAAAATCGCCTCGATATAATTGCGCACTACGGCAGCTTCACTTGAAGCAGGTTGCATTGCTTTTAACTTACGGAATTCAGATTCCGCTTTTTTACGCACGTGTTCAGGTAAATCGGCTTCTTCAAGACGACGCTCAATTTCAGCCACGTCATCTTCAGCACCGCCGTTCATGTCGGAAAGCTCGCGCTGAATCACCTTCATTTTTTCATTTAGGAAGTATTCGCGCTGGTTTTTCTCCATCTGGCGTTTTACCGAGTCATGCAAGGTTTGCTCAATCTGCTGTTCTTCAGATTGTTGCAACAAATAAGTCATGAGCTCAGTCAAATGTGCTTCAAAGTCATCCTGTTCCAGGAACTTTTGTTTTACATCGATGTTCAATGGCACACGAGTGGCCACGAAGAACAACAGTTGCAATAAATCATCGATTTTATTGGCAGCAGTAATCAATTCACGTGCATTACGTAATTTTGCTTCTGCATATTGTGCAAATAAAGTTCGCAGTTCTTGCACACGTGTTTCTTGAGAGTCAGCTTCAATATTCACTGTCATTGGGCTTAAGCTGTGTTCGGCTGATAAATATGCATCGTTGTCGATGATTTTGACCAGTTTCGAACGGTGTAAGCCCTCAATGAGTACTTTTATACAGTTTTCATCATTTTCATGATTCACAACTTGCACAATCTTCGCGACAGTACCGTATTGATATAAGTTGTCGTGATCAATTTCTTCTGTAAGAGAATCTTGTTGTGCAACTACAAATACCAGATTGTCACTGTTACGGGCCACGTCAACTGCATTGATCGATTTTTCACGACCTACAAATAACGCAATTTGCATGTGTGGATAAACCACCACATCTCGTAGCGCTAAAAGCGGTAATACGCTTGGAACCTGTGTAGTTAAGGTTTCTTGATTCATAATAATTTCAGACATGGGCACTCCTAATGAGTAACAACAGCGTTGCCATATTTTTATAGTGAAGTGTATTTTAAAAATTACAAGGGCATGGCAAATGAAAATGTATAAAAAATGAGTAAATATGTGATTTTTAAGTATTCCTATTGGTCAAAAATACCAATTCAACGTTTAAAGTGCAGATATTTTGAAGGGGTCAGTAAGGCATCGAGGGGTTGATCCCAGACTTCACGATGTAAACGCTGCTGAATCAGCTGAAAGTCATGTGCAAGACCAAGTCGATAGGGTTTGTTCGGTGCACTGGCCAGGGTTTTGTCGTAAAAACCGCCTCCCATGCCAATACGGGTGCCGTAAATATCACAAGCCAGCAAAGGCATGATTAAAAAATCCAGAACCGAGACATGCAGGCCACGCTGCGCCATAGGCTCTTTCATGCCTAAAGGGTGATATGAAAATTGATTGTTTCTATATTGTTTTTGGCTAATTCGCACCCAATGCAATTGCTGGTTCATGCTGCAAATCATGGGAAGATAAACTTCTTTACCCAGTTTGAAACAATATTCAATGATTTGTTGGGTATGTATTTCACCAAAGGCATTCAGATAGATGCCGATTTTTTTGGCTTGCTGAAAAGCCTTGATTCGAAGAAGTTGACTCAGTACCTGTTGCTGTGACTGTTTGTGTTGAAAGCTGGAAATGGCTCTGCGCTGATGTCGAAGTTGCTTGCGTAAAAATTTTAAATCCACTGACATCTGTTATAGGTTCCCAAAAAATATATACATTTTCATTGTAAAAGCAGTTTAACTGTTTTTCAGCTCTTTCAAAATCGGGCAACAGCTTTCATTGGTGGTTTTACATTCATCTACCCAGCTGCTTAAACGGGTTTTGAGTGCCTGCAATTCCTGAATCCTTTGATCAATTTTTTCCAGACGTTGTTCAATGACATGCCTCACCTGTTCACGATCTTCGAGTTGAAGTTGCAGTAATTCCTGTATTTCACTGAGTTGCAAGCCTGCATCTTTGCCTTTTTGAATAAAGTTTAAGGTTTCGATATCTTTGTCATTGTAATAACGGTAACTCTGCGTCGTTTCCGGCACGCGCATTAAACCGATGCGTTGATAATAACGAATGGTTTCAACATTTACATGACACTGTTTGGCCAGTTTTCCGATGGTGAGCATAAAATATCCTCAAATAACTTGACTCTGTACCTGGGTACAGACTTTATGCTAACACAATGAAAGAATAAAACAGGTGAGTCGGATGAATGAGCAACAAAAATCTTCCTGCTGTGCAAAACAGGATTCAGTCCTTGAATTAGTGAAAGTTGATCCAGTCTGTGGAATGAACGTTTCGGAAAGTTCAGAACATTATTTTGAATATCTGGGGAAAAAATATTTATTTTGTTGTGATGGCTGCAAACAAAAGTTTATTAAAAATCCTGAAGCTTACCTTCAACAAACCAAGCCTAAATCAGGCTGTGGCTGTGCAAATACAGCCAAAGTTGTAGCGGCCTCATCTTCATGTTGTGGCAGTCAAAAAGCTGAAGCGCAGCAATATACTGATCCGGTCTGCGGCATGACCGTGACCAATTTATCCAAGCCGCACACTACATACTTAGATCAACATTATTATTTTTGTGGTCAGGGCTGTTTGGATAAATTTCAGGCCAATCCAGAACAGTATTTAGAAAAAAATAAATCTAAAACTTCAGGCTGCAGTTGTGCATCTAAATCAAAAACAGATGAAAAAAAATCTTGCTGTGGTTCTCAAAATCAACAGCCAGCAGCGCAATCATCAGGCTGTTGTGCGGGAAATAAAGTGCAAACCACAAAACAGGTGAGTGAAACAACTGTTGATCCTGTCTGTGGCATGCAGGTAAAAACCGATTCAAAATGGCACAGCCAGTTTGAATCAAAAGATTATTACTTCTGTTCAGAACGTTGTTTAACTACATTTAACCAGCAGCCTGAGCAATATCTGCAAACCAAGCAAACAGCATCTTCCTGCTGCGGTTCAACAGAAAAAGCGGCAGTTACAGAAAAGAAATCTGGCTGTTGTGGCGGAACTCATCCTGCATCATCACCTCATTCTGAGATCGATCCCGTGTGTGGCATGTCGGTAGATACTTCAACCGATTTAAAAACAGAGTATCAGGCGAAAACTTACTATTTCTGCAATCCGTCTTGCCTGGAGAAATTTAAAGCTGAACCTGAGTTTTATTTGCTTCCGGCAGACCAGCGACCTGTGTCTGAAGGCGCTGAGGATATGGACTATACCTGTCCGATGGACCCTGAAATTGTGCAGAAAGGGCCGGGAACCTGTCCAATCTGTGGTATGGCTTTGGAGCCGATGCAACCGACCTTAAATGATGCACCGAATCCTGAACTGGTCGATTTTAGTCGCCGTTTTTGGGTAACTTTGCCGCTGACTTTAATTGTATTTGTGTTGGCTATGGGTTCACATATTCATGCCTTTATTCCACAGCATATTCAGCCGTGGATTGAACTGGTTTTATCCATTCCAGTGGTGCTTTGGGCGGGCAAGCCCTTTATTGAGCGTTGCTGGACATCCTATAAAACCCGCAACTTAAATATGTGGAGTCTGATTGGTGTCGGGGTACTGGCGGCATTTATTTACAGTGTAATAGCAACCGTTTTCCCGTCACTGATTCCGATGCAGGCCAAAACCGGTCACGGTGTTGCTGTGTATTATGAAGCGGCCTGTATGATTGTGTCCTTAAGTTTGCTTGGGCAAATCATGGAGCTGAAAGCCCGTGCCAAAACTGCTGACGCGTTAAAGTCCTTGCTAAAACTTCAACCTCATATCGCAAAACTGGTACAGAATGATCAGGTGGTTGAAGTCGATATTGGCATGGTCAAGCAGGGCGATATCCTGCAGATTTCTTCAGGTGATCAAATTCCACTGGATGGCATTGTGGTAGAAGGCAAAACCTATGTCGATGAAGCAATGATGACCGGTGAACCTGTTCCGGTGAAAAAAGAGCTGGATGACCGTGTGATTGGTGGGACGGTGAATCAGCAGGGCAGTATTCGTATTCGAACTACTGCTGTGGGTGCCAATACCACCTTGGCGAAAATGATTCAGACTGTAGCGGAAGCACAGCGTTCCAAAGCACCGTTGCAACGACTTGCCGATGTGTTTGCCAAGTATTTTGTTATTGTCGTTTTATCCATCAGTATTTTGACATTTATCGCCTGGATGGTCTTTGGCCAAGCACAGTTTGATTTGGCGCTCATGTGTGCGGTGGCTGTACTCATTATTGCCTGTCCATGTGCTCTAGGTCTTGCAACGCCTATGTCGGTGATGGCAACCACAGGCCGGGCAGCACAAAAAGGCGTGCTGTTTAAAGATGCTGAAGCGATTGAAGCCTTAAGCAAAGTCACCACTTTAATTGTTGATAAAACCGGAACCTTGACCGAAGGCAAGCCGAGTCTGAAAGAGATTCAATTACTTTCAGATACAGTACAGCAAGCGCAAGTGGAACAATGGATTGCCTCGATTGAACAGTATTCAACCCATCCGATTGCACAGACTTTAACCAAGCTTGTTCCGCATGAGCAACTGTTGAAAGTCATTGATTTTGAAGATGTCACTGGTTTTGGGGTGAAAGGTCAAATTGATGACCAGACCCTGTATGTGGGCAGTCAAAAGCTGATTGATCAGTTGGGTTTGCAGCTGCCTGAACATGTTCAAGTGAAGCTTGATGCTCAACGTGAGAGCGGTAATGTGATTAGCTTTTTGGCCAATCAGCAGCAAGTTTTGGCTTATATCGCTATTCATGATGCGATTAAGCACAATGCACATCAGGTAATAGACCAGCTGATTGCTGATGGTATAGAGGTGGTGATGGCCACAGGTGACCACGAACAAAATGCCAAACTGGTGGCTGCTGAACTGGGCATACAGCAGGTCTATGGCAACTGTAGCCCGACTGAAAAATTAGATCTGGTAAAAAAATATCAGGCTCAAGGAAAAGTTGTGGCCATGGCGGGAGATGGCATTAATGATGCACCGGCACTTGCTCAAGCCAATGTAGGTGTGGCAATGGGCAATGGTACCGATATTGCCAAACAAACGGCCCAAGTGACTTTGGTGAAAGGAGATATTCGTGGTGTGGCAGATGCCATTCACATGGCCAAATTAGGGGTGAAAAACATGAAGCAGAATCTGGCATTTTCCTTTGTCTATAATGGTTTAGGTGTGCCAGTCGCAGCAGGTATTTTTTATCCTTTAACAGGTTTATTACTCACTCCGATGCTTGCTGCAGTTGCCATGTCATTCAGTTCTTTGTCTGTCGTGATTAATGCACTTCGTTTGCAAAAGTCTGAATAGTACTGAAAAGTGTAGGCCTTGATATAACCTACCCAAGATGAAAATCTTGGGTATTTTTTTGCATAAAAATATCAATGAATATAGGCTGAAAAACAAGTTGAAGTTTAAAAATGAAATTTTTTAAAATGTAAAATAGATGAAGAAATATTGTAATAAATCACGCTTAGAATAATAAGAAAAAACACTCCGAAGATGCCGCTGCATGTCGTTACCCTGAACCCGAAGAAGTTCAAGGTGGACGCGACGCATACTTGCTGGGTTTCCCATACGAAGATGGGCATACACTCTAAATATGCAGAACACAATCCGTAGATTTAAGTATCGGCAGGGATATAGACTCGCTGGCGAACACCTCAGAGATGAAGTAAGTATAACCAATAATGAGATATTGGCAAATCTTCAGTGTTCAGGAACTGTAAACTTAGTTTTCAACTGTCGATACTTTAGTCAATTTAAATGAAAATTAAACCAACTCATCCACTTCTTCTAAAATTGTCGTCAATAAGCGTTCACAGTGTGAGTATTCCTGCAAGGATTTGTTCATGGCCAGCACTTCCTGCATCAGTTCCAGTGCCACCATAATAATCAGCTTGCTGGGTTCAACCCGCGGTGCTTTACGACGAAAATCATCATATTTTTCATTTAACAATTCAGCTGCACGTTCCAGATCCGCTTTCTCGGTTTCCGTGGTTGCCAAACGGAAATTATGACCCAGTACACGCAATTCAACCGCAATTTGTTCACTCATGATTAGATGTCCTCATTTGCATCGGTTGGATGAGCAAGCTGTTGAATTTCTTGCGCGTGCTGATCTTGAGCAGTACCTAAAATAGAAAGACGCTGAATAATGGCTTCTACCTTGGCTTTGGCATGTTCATTTTTTTGTAACAATCTTTCACGTTCCTGTTGCAAGCCCTGAATTTCCTGTTGAGCAACACGGTGATCATTTTGCATTTTTTCTTTAATGACACGTAATTCATTACGTTCAGCCAGAATTTCCTGAAAACGGTTTTTAAGATCGGTACAACTTTTCTCCAAACGGCTATAACGGTCGGCCAAAGATGCGGCATCTGTATTCAATTGCTTGAATTGGGACTGGGTTTCGCTTAATTGCTCGCTCAGATTATCTATTTCTTCTTGTTTTTGGGTGATAATGCCATTTTTTTGCACAATTTGGGCATGATGATGCTCGGCAGAATTTTCTTTTGCCGCGGTGAGTGCACTATTTTCACTTTCATAATGCGTAAGTCGCGTTTTTAAAACGCCAATATGCGCCTGTAGACGCTGTAATTCTTCTAACATATGGTAGTCGCACAGTATTGCAAACAAAGGTAATATATACGAAGTATAGAGATTGGATAAACGAATGCAAGACGATATTTCAGGTTGGTCGGAATGGCACCACAATTTTTCAAAAATTGAAGAGATTTCAAGCCCAAGTGAGTTACATGGACTACTTACGGGTATTGTTTGTGTTACTCAGGCACCGACAAGTGAGGAATGGCAACAAATTTTAGCCACACTGGAAATCCCCGCATTGGACGAGCATATTTTAAATGCCTTAAGCGATGAAGCGGAAGATGTGGCACATGCGCTATCCGAAGATGAGCTCGACTATCTTCCTTTACTTCCTGATGATGAACATGTACTTGCAGACCGTGTACAAGCCTTGGCAGACTGGTGTGCCGGTGTGGTTTTAGGATTTGGGTTGGCCTCAGGACATATCCGTCAAGATGAAATGGAACTGATCGAACATCTTCAAGATGTAGCAGCAGTCGAGTTTGATGCGTCGGATGATGACGAAGAAGGCGAAGAAAGCTATCAGGAACTTTATGAGTTTGTGCGCCTGATTCCAGTGAGCCTGTCTTTGGGACGCAAGAAAGTGGATGTTGCAGAAACGCCATTGTTGCAAAATATTCAGCCGCAATTGCAAAAAAGTAAGGCTAATGAAGCAAGCAGTGTTGTTGAAATGTTTACACCGCATCGTCCGAGCTAATTCGGACGATTGTATTTAAAAACAGACCATTTAACAGACCCTTTAAAAGTTATAACCTACTCATAAAAGACAAAAGTACACTTAATGATGAAACTGACTCAAGCAGATTTTCAGGAACGTCGTGACCGCCTGGCAGAAGAAATGGGTCCGCACAGTATTGCAATTATTGCCACCAGTCCGGTTGCCATGCGTAACCGCGATGCAGATTATAAATTCCGTGCAGACAGCAGCTTTTTCTACCTGACGGGATTTGCCGAACCTGAAGCTGTGGCGGTGATTGAGACTTTTGAATCGATTGACGAAGGTTATACCTATAGCCTGTTCTGCCGTGAACGTAACCGTGAAATGGAAATCTGGAACGGTTACCGTGCCGGTGTCGACGGGGCAGTAGATGATTATGAGGCGGACGAGGCTTATGCCATTGACCTGCTGGATGAAGAAATTATCGAGAAATTGCTTGATAAACAGAAATTGTTCTATCGGATTGGCCAGCAGGCCGATTTTGATGCCCGTGTAGCAAAATGGCTTACTCAGGCTAATGGCGAATCACGTAAAGGTACTTCTGCACCTGCGCATGTGATTCAGCTGGACCGCATTCTGGATGAAATGCGTTTACACAAATCCGAAAAAGAAATCAAGTTGATGCAACTGGCATCGAATATCAGTGCAGAAGCGCATACCCGTGCCATGCAGACCGTGAAACCGGGCATGATGGAATATGCGCTGGAAGCAGAATTGAATTATGTGTTCGGTAAAAATGGCTGTGTGCCTTCCTACAACAGTATTGTGGGTGGAGGTGAAAATGGCTGCATCCTGCATTATGTGGAAAATGACAAAGAGCTGAAGGATGGTGATCTGGTGCTGATAGATGCGGCATGTGAATATCAGCTATATGCCTCCGACATCACCCGTACTTTCCCGGTCAATGGCAAGTTTAGTTCTGAACAAAAAGCCTTGTATGAGCTGATTTTAAAAGCCCAGCTTGCAGCGATTGATGCAGTACGTGTCGGCAATTCCTATAAAGAACCGCATCATGTTGCGGTGCGCATTCTGGTTCAGGGCTTGTTGGATTTGGGCCTTATGCAGGGTGATCTGGAAGAAATTATCGAAAAAGAAACTTTCCGTCAGTTCTATATGCATGGTACCGGTCACTGGTTGGGCATGGACGTACATGATGTTGGTTCATATAAAATTGATGGTGAATGGCGTGCTTACGAAGAAGGCATGGTGGTGACTGTTGAGCCAGGTCTGTACATTGCACCAGATGATGAAACTGTAGATGCAAAATGGCGTGGTATTGGCATTCGTATTGAAGATGATGTGGTGGCTACCGAAAATGGTCCACTGGTACTCACCAAAGATGTGGTGAAAACGGTAGAAGATATTGAAGCGTTGATGGCTCAAGCAAAAGCAGCCTAAGCGAAAGTGTATGTTAAAAGCCGGTCGAAAGATCGGCTTTTTTATTATTTTACATTTAAAACAAATTCCAAGATCTATTTCGCGTGAACATGAGCTTTATTTTGTAAAGCTTCTACACTGATTCAACAGAACAAGCATTATTTTAAGCCTAAATATTATATGATAGCTTTTTAAATTTCCTACTTCCTGTCATTTCGAACATTATGGGCTGTGTTCATGCATAACATTCAATTTCACAACTTTGAGGAAGCAGGAAAACAAGTTCTTGAATATCTTCATGAAAATTTAGGTTTTGGCTTGTGGATGATCACCCGTGTCGAGGGTGAAAATTGGATTGTGTTACAAGCAGAAAATGAAAAATATAACGTTAAAGCGGGAAATTTTTTTCGTTGGGCTGATTCATTTTGCTACCATATGGTACAAGGCAAAACGCCAAATATCGCTCCATGTGTGAGTGATATTTCACTGTATGCGAATGCAGCTATTAATCAAAATTTATCTATTAAATCGTATATTGGTCAGGCTTTATTTAATGAAGATGGCTCTGTGTTTGGCACCATGTGCGCAATTGATACCGAAATTAAACCAAATGATATTTTAAAAGATGCACCATTGGTGCAGCTACTCGGCAGTTTATTAAGCTCTATCCTGCAAGGTGAATTACGTGAAAATCAGCAACGTCGATTACGTGAACGTTTTGAAGTTGAAGCTTTAATTGATGGGCTAACAGGATTATTTAATCGCCGTGCCTGGGATCGTCTTGTTGAGTCAGAAGAAGGTCGATGTCGGCGTTTTGGTTTGCCAGCGACGATTTTTAGTATCGATTTAAATGACTTGAAACAAGTGAATGACCAATTGGGTCATGCACAGGGCGATCATCTTATTCAGAAGGTAGCAGAACTGTTGCTGAAAACCACTCGAAGCAATGATGTGGTTTCACGTTTAGGGGGTGATGAGTTTGCTATGTTATGCCCTGAAATGTCGATGTTCGATGCGGAAGCTTTGTTTAAACGTCTGATCAGTTTGTTTTTAGAGGAAAATATTCACGTTGCAATAGGCTATGCAACTCGACAATTAGATTCCGATTTACCGGGGGCATTTATTAAAGCTGATCAAAATATGTATGAACATAAGCGGCAAGTGAAGCTAGAAAACACTAACGTTTAGGTACTCATGCTGATATCAATAAATCTCCGTAAAAGCCGGTCAGTTGATCGGCTTTTTTACTTACGTTTATCGCGAATAATTCAAATAAAACTCACCAAGTTAAAAATTAGAATCTATAAAATGACACTAACTCAACATAGAAAATCAGTTTTTAGCATTAAAACAACATATTAACTCCAGTTTCGTTCTCATAATTTTGATCATTAAATATACAGTTGGAGAGATTTATGAAACTTAATACGATTGACTGGATTGCCTATGTTTTAGCGATTATTGGTGGCCTAAATTGGGGCTTAATTGGTGCATTCGATTTCAATTTGGTCGCTGCAATCTTTGGTGACATGAGTCCTCTATCTCGAATTGTTTATGTCCTGGTGGGTTTATCTGCGCTCTATTTAATCTATACAGGCACGAAATTAGGCAGAACAGTACATCATACTGATACACATACAAATATTGTGCGTTAACAGCCAAGGTTTGAATGTATAGATTAACTTGAATTCTGATGAAGTCGATTGTTGCATCATTTATATCATCGGCTTATTTGCATGACTTAATTGTCCTAAACAAAAACGGAGCCTAAGCTCCGTTTTTTATGAAAATAAGTTGAGAGCTATATGTTTTTCTGTGGGAAGCTTTAATTGATACTGAGCTTAGCAATCATTATTTCAACATACTTTTCTATGGTGGAAATTTTAAAGTTATTCCTACAATTCGAGTAATAGTGAAAATTCCTTGTATGGCGAAAAGCTAGCAATGCATGAACATCTGTATAGCCGAAATTTAGTCACACTCCCATATCATGAACAAGCAAAGTTCTAATTCATTATAAAAATGAAAATCTTTGATGTAATATAAAATCCATTACAACTTATACGTATTTCGATTAAATCTCCTGAATTCGAATACCTGATAAAAAAAGGATGAAAGCATGCAGCAAGAAGTCATCATTGTTGGCGGCGGTATGGTCGGACTCAGTCTGGCTTTAATGTTGGCAAAGGCTAATATCGGGGTGAAGCTGCTCGAAGCCATCAAATACCCAAATTACGATGATGCCAATCTTGCGCCTTATCACTCCAGTTTTGATGCACGAAACAGTGCCTTGTCACGCCGTAGTGTACAGATTTATCAGGAATTGGGCTTATGGAATGCCTTGCAAGAACATGCTACCCCTATTTTAGAAGTGCATATTACCGAACAGGGCAGCTTTGGTAAGGCGCGTTTAAAAGCAGAACAGGAAAAAGTCGAAAGCTTTGGTCAGGTGATTGAAAATGCCTGGCTGGGCCGTGTACTGCTTACTGAAGTACGTAAACAACCTTTGATTGAATTGATTGATGGCGTACAAGTCACCTCACTGAAACAAGATTCTGATCAAGCTTTTATTGAAGCACAACGTGGCGATGAAACATTATCCTTACAAGCAAAACTGCTGATCGCTGCCGATGGCCGGGATTCATTCTGCCGTAAAGCCCTAGGAATTGGTGCTTCAGAGCATGATTATGATCAGGTGGCGATTGTCACTACCGTGCAAACCTCAAAACCGCATAACCATGTTGGCTTTGAACGTTTTAGCCCGCTTGGACCTTTAGCATTATTGCCATTACCGGGTGAATATCGCCGTTCGGTGGTCTGGCCGGTGAAAAAAGGCACAGAAGGGGAATGGTTAGGCGAAGAAAACGACCAGCACTTTTTAGATGCCTTACAGGAAACTTACGGTGACCGTGCCGGAAAATTCCAGAAAACGGGTCGTCGTTTTAGTTTCCCTTTATCACAAGTTTTAGCAGAAAAGCAGGCAGTTGGTCGTGTGGTGCTGATGGGCAATGCAGCGCATACCATTCACCCGGTAGCAGGACAAGGCTTTAACCTGTGTATGCGCGATGCCTATGTGTTGGTACGTTATTTAACTGAACAACTGGCGCAAGCAGCCGACTTGGGGGATGCAGCCATGCTGCTGGATTATGAAAAATCCCGTCTGACTGATCAACAACGGGTAATCAAGTTCTGTGACAGTGTGGTGCGTGGTTTTAGTAACCAGAATCCCATCCTGAAATTAATACGCAATACCGGACTGGTGGCTTTTGATACTATTCCAGGCATTAAACCGCTGGTGGCCAATTATGCCATGGGGTTGAAAGCATGACACTTAATCAAAATAGCAAAGTTCTTGATGTGGTGATTGTGGGGGGCGGTCTGGTTGGTGGTCTGACTGCATTATTGCTCGCTCAAGGCGGTGTGCAGGCGACAGTACTGGATGCGGCTCCTATTCTTGATGCAGAAAAAACCAAGGCGATTGCCAATCCGCGGGTATTGGCCTTAAGTCAGGCGACCATTCATTTGCTGAAAACGGTCGGGGTCTGGGAAAAGCTGGCACGTCAGATGCCTTATAGCGGCATGCAGGTGTGGAATAAAAACGGTTATGGTGAAATCAATTTCGGTCAAGCCTCGATAAAAACACCAACGGCTGAACAGGCATTGGGTTCAATGGTCGAGCCGAGTATCCTCAATCTGGCGATTCAGCAACAAATGCTGCAGCAGCTTGAAGATTACCGCACTCAGGTTAAAGTGACAGCTATAGAGCAGGGTGTAGCAGGAATCTGGTATATCCATCTGGTGGATGGAACCCAGCTGAAAACCAAGCTGCTGATTGGTGCAGATGGTGCCAATTCTTTTGTCCGTGAACAGGCCTTTATTGATCTGGATATCCTTGATTACAAGCAGGCTGGTCTGACCTGCGCGATTCGTACCGCCCAGCCTCATCAGCATGTGGCCCGACAGATTTTCCTGGAAACGGGACCATTGGCTTTTTTACCGATGGCCAGTTTAAAGCCGGAACAGGATGGCTATTGGCAATCGATTGTCTGGACCTTGCCTGATGATTATGCTGAAGAATATGCGGCATTGAATGATAGCGATTTTACTGCGTTGCTCACGCGTGAAAGTCATCACATGCTGGGTGAGGTGTTAGAGGCAACGCCACGGGCACAATTCCCGCTGAAAGCCCGTGCTGCACAGCAATATGTCAAAGCCGGTTTAGCCTTGATTGGAGATGCTGCACATGTGATTCATCCGCTTGCCGGTCAGGGGGTGAATATTGGTTGCCTGGATGCCGCCATTTTATGTGATGCACTGCTGCATGATTTAAAACGTGGGGTATGGGCACATGAACAAACCTTGCAGCGCTATGAGCACCGCCGTAAAGGTCAAAATGATGCCATGATGCACAGCATGTCTGCGATTGGATGGATGGAAACCACAGCGCTTTTCCCGGTGGTGTGGGCCCGAAATTTCGGCTTAAAACAGGTGGAACAACATGCGGCATTAAAAGATGCCTTTATGTCACAAGCCAACGGATTACAAACCTTAAAAGATACTTGTTATGCCGTTTGAAACTGAAGAACCATTTTTTGTACAAATATTTATACAAGTTTACTTTTTTGATTAAAAAAGATACGATTTTTTTAAAATTGACCCTATGCGAAACGTGCAGAGATTGTTAAATTTCTTCCTAATTCGCAATCAATTTAAATTGGATTGATAGAAGTCATTGGTGGGGAGAAAGAAAGATGACAGATATGAATGACTACGATGATGTAGAAGAAACTGCAGTTGATGAAGATGAAGCAAAAGCTGCTGAAAAAGGTGCGTCTGACAGTGATACAACTGCAACTGATGGTGATGTTGCCGAAGCTGAAACACTTACAGTGACTGCCAAACTGAAACAGCGTCAAGCTTTGGAAGATGAAGTGGCTGCTTTCCTTGCTCGTGGTGGTCGCATCACTGAAGTACCTGCAGATGAGTCAGCAAAAGATTAATTCATTCTTTTGCCGGGTTTTGCTATAGAATAAAAAAAGCATCACTTTGGTGATGCTTTTTGTTTTTGAGCTGACAGCCGCTCAGATTTTATTGCTGAGTTCCAAAGCACGTTGATAAGCCACTTTCTTTTTAATTCCGGTCAAGTCTGCGGCCAGTTGCGAAGCGGCCTTCACTGATAAGTCCTGTAATAAACGGCTCAACAACTGGTCCAGTTTTTCCTGTTCCAGATCCTTTTCTTCAGTTGCACCGCCAATTACCAGCACAATTTCACCTTTTTGCTGGTTGTGGTCAGCTTCAATAAACTCCACCAGTTCTGCCAGGGTCATTTTTTTGATGGTTTCAAAGGTCTTGGTAATTTCACGGGCAAAACCCACTGGGCGATCGGCACCAAACACCTGTGCCATATCTTTCACCGATTCCAGAATGCGATGCGGTGCTTCATAAAAAATCAGGGTTTGGGTTTCATCTTTCAGCTTTTCTAACTGGCTAAGACGCTGGCTTTGGCGAGAAGGCAAAAAACCTTCAAAACTAAAACGGTCACTCGGTAAACCGACTGAACTCAGCGCGGCAATGGCTGCACATGCACCAGGTACCGGAACTACACGGATATTGTGCTGCTGAGCTGCACGAACCAGTTTAAAACCCGGATCGCTAATCAGCGGCGTTCCTGCATCACTAATCAGCGCCATGTTCTCGCCGTTTAGTAATCTTTGAATCAATACATCAATTTTATTGCTTTCATTATGTTCGTGACAGGCAGTAAGCGGAGTTGTAATATTAAAGTGCTTTAATAATTGAGCAGAAGTGCGCGTATCTTCTGCCGCGATGATACTTACAGACTTTAGAATATCAATAGCACGATAAGTAATGTCATCTAAGTGCCCAATTGGGGTCGCTACAACAAATAACTGAGCACTCATAAGGTTTCTCCAATGTTGAATAATAAAAAAATATTGATGAGCTTCATCCTGTATTGCATTTTGAATCACGCCCAAGCTGAAGTGCTGGTCATTTTACCCGAATCGGGACCTTTGGCGCGAGCCGGATTAAGTATCAAACAGGGTTTTATGAGTGCTTATCAGGCATCAGACCTGAAAACGCCAATTAGATTTGTAAACTCGGACAAAAAACAAATCGCGCAGTTGCTTAAACAAAATGTCAATAAAAAAACCCAACTGGTGATTGGACCCTTGGCACGTCAAGATGTGGAAGCTGTAATCAAGGCGCAGCCGAAGGTTCGGGTTTTGGCTCTGAATGAGGTGTCATCGCAGTTTGCCAATGTGGGACAATTCAGTTTGTCCAAGCAGGATGATGCGGTGGCGCTAGATCAGGTATTACAAAATGATCAGATCAAAGAGCTGTATGTTTTGCAGCAAAAGGATTCTGAAATTGACAATGAACTGTTTTTGATTTCTTTGCTTACCCAGACTGATTATCCGCTGAATTTAATTGAGGAAGCCCCGAAAAAATTAAATAAACAAACCGGTTTATTGTTACTGGGCAATAATAGCTGGCTAAATAAACTGGCAAAGCTGCCACATAAAAATATCTATATCTTAGCCAATGCCATTGAACAAGATCAGGCATTACCCATAGGGATGAAGTTTTGTGATGCTCCGGCTTTATATGGCACTGAATGGCCAGATGTCATGCAAGCCATTCAGCAAAACAGCGTTTCCATGGCCTATCAGCGGCTGATCGCCTTTGGTGGTGATGCCTGGCATATTGCAAGCCAGTATTTGGTAGACCCCCATTTAAAAAGCCTGCAGTTTCAGGGACGTACTGGCTTGATTCAAATCAATAATAACCTAATTCACCGGATTCCCCATTGTTATGAAAATACCAAAAAAGGGATCCGGGCATTGTGATGTCAAATCTTCCAGCACATTTAAATTTGGGACAATGGGCTGAACAGCAAGCGTTAAAGTTATTAAGGGAACACGGTTTTCAGTTGCTTGTAGCAAATTATCATTGTCGTTATGGGGAAATTGATTTAATTGTACATAAAGCTCAGGAACTGATTTTTGTCGAAGTGAAAGCGCGTTCAATGACCCAATATGCCCAATCCTGTGAAAGTATTTCTTTTTCCAAACAACGCAAAATTATGAAATCGGCACTGTGCTTTTTGCATGCCTATCCGGAATATCAAACTTGTTATTGTCGTTTTGATGTGATTTGTTTTGATTTTTCTCAACAATTTGCAAAAACCATACAGCAAGATTTTTCCAAATTCACTTATGATCAACAATGGATTGAAAATGCTTTTACTTTTGATCAAGAGTTTATTAATCTTTGAACAAAATCAGAGCATAAATGCTGAAATAAAATAGAATTTAAATTAACGATTAGGAGTCTTGCTGAGTGTTTAACCGTATTGCAATGACGTTACTGTGTGTAGCAAGTTTATCTGGTTGTGCAAGTTTTATCTCGAGTGGCACAGGGTCGGCCCCGGTAGGTACAGAAAGTGGCGCCCGTTCTCTTGGACAGGTATTTATCGATTCCTCTATAGAACGTACCGCTAAAATCAATTTATATAAATTAGACAGTCGCTTTAAACAATCTCGCATCAATATTGAAAGTTTTCATGGCAATGTATTATTAACCGGTCAAGTGCCGGATGCACACTTAAAACAGTTGGCTGAAGATAATGTCCGTGCCATGAGTGATGTTAAAACCGTGCATAATTACATTACTGTCGGTAACCAGATTGGTTATGGCACGATTATGCAAGATACTACCGTGACTGCGAATACCCGCGGCCTGATTATGAAAGCCGTAGTGGTATCTGACAGTAAAGTGCGCATTCACACCGAAGATGGTGTTTTATATGTGATGGGGCGTTTAAATACCGCAGAAATTAATGATCTGAACCAGGTGCTGCAGCAAGTTGGTAATGTCACTAAAATCATTACCCTGATTGATAATATTGAACAGTCTAGAGCGGTGACTTCAAGCTTGAGTAGTGCTCTTGTGAATGCACAACCGGTGGAACAGACACCAGTGGCCATTGATCCCGATCAAGCAGAGCCAACCTATGCTCAATAAGGTTGTACAAGCAGTTAGAAAGGAAATCCAGCAAAAGGTCGAAAAAGCGAAAATACTCTACAAAGATTTTCGCCTTTACGATTTTGGCAGTTATGCCCTTAACCGTTTAACCCCACGCAAAGGTTATACGCTGCATGAAAATATTGCTTATGGCTTAAAAGCACGTCAGCGTTTTGATATTTTCTCCGCTGCATCTCCGCTTGAGCAGCGGCCTTTAATCGTGTTTGTTCACGGTGGGGCATGGTTGCACGGTGATAAAAAAGATTATCGTTTTGTCGGTGAAGCCTTTGCCAAAGAAGGTTATGACGTTGCGGTGATTAACTATCATCTTGCACCAGAACATGTGTTTCCAAGTTATATTGATGACCTGAGTCTAGCACTGAATTATTTAACTCAGCATCAATCCAGATTGAATATTCGGACTGAAAAAATAGTACTGATGGGGCATTCAGCCGGTGCATTTAATATCATGTCGGCGCTCTATCATCCCCATCCTTATAGTCTGCAATGCCGTTCTCAGATTCGTGCCATTATTGGGTTGTCGGGACCCTATCATTTTGATTATAAAGATGATCCGCTATGTGCCGATGCCTTTGACCAAAGCGTGCCTTATCAGCAGGTGATGCCTTACTATTTTGTTGAATCCAATCAGGTGCGGCATTACCTGTTTTTGGCTTCCAATGATCAAGTTGTAGGGCATAGTAATTCGCAGGATTTGCACCGTATTTTGCAGGAAAAGGGCAATCATAGCCAAATGATTACCATTCCCGGAACAGGGCATGTGTCTATTATGGGTTCGGTATCGAGTCTGTTTAGCCGTTATTTTCAGACCAAACAACAAATTTTAATAGTGCTGGAAGAAGCCTTAAAACCTTGACTTAAAGCCATTCACGGGTGTCATCTGCAACCGGATGACCGTCGGTGATGTGTTTAATCATGGCATAAGCAATACTGCCTTTAAATGGAATTTCAGGCAGTTGATTAAATTTAAAAAATTGGGCATCGCTAATTTCTTCTTCCTGAAGCTTAATCTCTCCAGATGCATATTCAGCACGGAAGGCGAGCATCAAATTACTTGGAAATGGCCAGGGCTGGCTGGCAAGATATTGCACATTTTTTACTTTTAAACCGACTTCTTCCATTGTTTCACGGCGTACTGCTTCTTCTAAAGTTTCCCCGACTTCAACAAAACCGGCAATTAAGCCATACATATTGCTTTTGTTGTTGGCATTTTTAGCCAGCAGAATTTCATCTGGACCACGGGTAATGATGGTGATGACGCAGGGCTGTACCCGCGGATATTGATGATAACCACATGCTGGGCAAACCATGGCATATTCAGTCACATGGGCTTCAGTTGGATGTCCACAATGACTACAGAACTTGTGGTTGCGGCGCCATTCTAACAGTTGGATGGCACGACTGGCTGTTTCAAACTGTTGGGTGTCCCACAAGGTTAATAACTGGCGGATGGGAACCAGTTGCAAGCCTGCAGGAATAGGTTCGTTTTCATGAAGATCACGGGCAATCACTTGATCACCCGGGCTGAAGTGAAGGTCACTTGCTACACGTTCTACTCGGGGAAGTTGAAAGTTTTCATCGACTAAAAGTTGGTGTTGATGAAAGATATAAGCAAGTGACAATTCAGACATTAGGCAACAGTTTTCAGTTTTTCGCTACTTTGCAATGCTACATCAAACATGGACTGCAGGACAGGCTGTTTTGATTTTAAATTGTCAATCAGCATATCGGCACTGGCTAAAGTATCGAGGGTGTGGTTGATCTGTTCAGCACTGATCGTTGCAGCATTTTCAATTTGCTGTTGAATAAAGGTTGCAGCCGTATTCAATGAAGTTCGACCCGATTCTGCATTTAAGAACAGCAGGGCACCGCCAATTTCACGTAATTGGGTAGGAATATTTTCAAGTGCAGCCAGATTTTGATCTTGCAGATACTGCATCAAGATTTGGCTAGAAAGGTCAATCACAGCTCTAGTTTCGTTTAATAAAGCTTCATGTGCTTCATCTAAACGGTCTAAAGAAATGTTCATATTATTGACGCGCAGCTGTAAACGGCTCGAGGTGTAATGGCGTTCCAGCACCCCAATCGAGTTCATGGCAGACAAAATACAATTCATCAACTGCTGTGCGAAATTTTCATCTTTTAAAATATCACCCTGACTGAGTAATGCAGCCTGACGTAATAAATCATTATGTGCTTCATTCAGATTCAATACTTTAAAGATATTGGCCAGACTGACTAATTGGCTTTGTAGCTCCCGCGTTTTTTCAGCAGTCATGTTCTGGTAATTGTATTCAATGTCATTGCGAATTTGTCCCATTTCAGCACTCACCAATTCACTGATGGTATGCATGGTATCAAAATCAGGACCGTAAAGATGTCGGCTGAACACCTGCAATTGTGTATCCGTTAAGTGATCTTCACCAATATTCAGCTGGCTACGGATCTGTTGAGCCGTCTCATCTTCCTGACTAATACATAGGCTTAAAATATTGGCTAGATCAGATAGGTTGGGCTTGAAGCGATCTGGGGCGCTGAAATATTGGGCCATATTGCGTTCAATGCTGACCAGGGTACGTAAACGTGCATCATTGATCAATAAATGGTTCACCTGATTAAATGCCACATGCACCAGATTCCAGTATTGTTTGCTTGGCGTGTTTTCTGCCAGACCTGCCAAATAGGCACCGACCAGTTTGATCGCTTGCAGATCTAATTCAGTTTCTTCCTGTTTTATCAGCTTGTTTAAAGACAGTTTGTACAGGCGATGTACATATTGCGACTTTTCCAGGCTTGGTGCTTGAGGCAGCTTAAAATCAGGAGTAATACAGTCCAGTAAAGGCTCAATATACTGACCTTCATGGCTAAGGGGTTTGCCCAGCACGATTTCTAGACGGTTTAAGGTATCCAGTAAAAATTGTGGAATTTTAACTTCGCGCAAGCAAATAAATTCGATGTAGCGCTTTAACATGGTGGTGCCTTCACTTAAGGCAATCACTTCCTGGGTGTTAATTTGAGCAGGATTCACCATGATCTTGCGCATTAACTCTGCTGAGTATTGGGCAATTTTAGCCAGACTTTGCATGTCAATGAGCGCAAGAACCTGGGCACATTGTTCAAACTGATTCAGTGCATCGTCAATACCAAAGGGTAAAGTGTGGTCTTCTGCCAAGGTGCTAACCGCTGATTCAACTAATTTAATTGAGTTATCAACCTCATTTTTTATTATCAGCAATGCAGTCGGGTCAAAATGAATAGAGGTTTGGTAAGAAGACATGTATCTGCACCTTTCCTAGTGTTTTATCTGTTTATGAGTAGCCCGTTCAAGGCCAAACTTCTTTGCGTTTAACTATAACGTAACTGTTAAACGTTTAAATACAAAAAACCACTAGAAATGTAGATTTTATTTTGCAAAAAGACAAGCTGTTCCATGTTTTTCTGCAAATTGTTTGACCCAATTCTCATGTTCTGCCAATTCTTCGGCTGAAGGTAAAATCACAGGCAGCTCTATTTGTACAGTGGAGCGGGCTGCTTGACTCTGTTGTTGCTCGGCTTCGGTCAGGGTATCCATATCAAAGGAAACCTGACCACCGGTCATGGCCAGATAGACATCCGATAAAATTTCGGCATCCAGTAACGCACCATGGAAAGTACGGTCACGCTGTGGAATTTCATAACGGCGCACCAAAGCATCCAGGGAGTTTTTTTGTCCCGGATGCTTGCTCTTGGCCATGGCCAAGGTATCGGTTACTGCACATACTTCCGATAATGCAACAAAGCCTGCGCGTTTGAACTCCATATCGAGGAAGTTCATATCGAAGGTGGCGTTATGCGCGATAATTTCTGCGCCTTTTAAATAGTCAAACAGCACATCGGCAATTTCTGCGTAAAGCGGTTTGTCTTTCAGGAACTCATCTGAAATACCGTGAATATTTTCAGATTCGCCAACAGGTTTTTGCGGATTGATATAAATATGAATGGAGCTGCCGGTCAGTTTGCGGTTGACCATTTCAATCGCCCCGACCTCAATAATCCGGTCCGTGTCCTGAAAATAAAAACCTGTGGTTTCAGTATCCAGAATCAGCTGGCGAGGGCCGTGAACTTCCTTGCTTCGTGGGGTAATCACGATATGCGGGTGTAGTGGTTTATCCGAAGCAGGTGTTGCGCTTGCTAAAACAGGTTCTGGAACTTCCGCTAGTTGTTGCAAGCTATCTGCCTGATGGTTTTCCTGTTCCGCATTTTCTAAAGCTGCATTCTCCAAAACTTCGCTGTCATCTTGCAGCTCGGCTTCGATCAGGTCGAAACCAAAGGGATCATCTAATAACCAATCCTTTTCAGCTTTTTTTTTATCCAGCATATCCACTTGCTCTAAGTTAGCTTCGGCAGAGGATAAGAGATTTTTCATGGCTTTCAATGTTTGATCAGCACCCTGATTGGCCAGCTGATCGGCCATTTCGTTGCCTGGATGTCCGGCATGGCCTTTAATCCAGTTCCACTCGATTTCACGCCCCTGACAAGTCGCATCCAGTAATTTCCACAGGTCCGGATTTTTGACATCTTTCCAGTTTTTCTTTTTCCAGCCATGAATCCATTCGGTAATGCCTTGCTTTACATATTTGGAATCGGTCCAGATGATCAGTTTGGCATTTGGAGGACAAAATTTAATGCCTTCAATTGCCGCGGTAAGTTCCATGCGGTTATTGGTGGTTTCTGCTTCGCCACCATAAATTTTATGCTTTTCTGATTCGGTAATGATATATGCACCCCAACCGCCTAAACCAGGATTGCCACGACAAGCGCCATCGACATAGAGAGTGATTGTTTGAGTCATATAAACCAAATCCGAACGCTAAAATAAGAGTCAAGTTAAACCAAGTGATTGGCATATTGTATAACGCAATTCCACCTTAAAAGTGTATTCCATGGTTATTTTTTAAATTCTTGTAACATTTATAGTGAAATCGCGCTAAATTAATCGCTTGTGTCTACCCCATGCTTCACTACAATGGCAGATCTAAAAAATAAATTTTATACGAGTTGTTTGGATTTTTTTATGTATAAACCAACCGCGATTTTGTGCCAGCCGACATTACCCAATTTTTTAAAAATAACTGTACTGGGTTCAGCTTTAACTGCTTTGGGACTGACAGGATGTTCCTCAAGTCAGAGTGTAACACATGGCTCAAAATCGAAAATGGTGGGTTCATCCGGATACCTGGATACCGACAGCTTGGATTCATTGGAAGATTTATTGTCTGCAACAGATATGAGTGCGGTAGAAGGTGACCGCTTGCTGATCTTGAAACATGGTGATGTGTGGAAACGTATGACCGTGGGTTTCAAGATGGATCAGAGCCATTGGGATACGCGTATTGAAGCTCAGCGTGGCTGGTTTGTTTCCCGACAGCCTTATCTGGACCGTTTAAGTGCCCGTGCATCCCGTTATCTTTATCATACCGTGAAAGAAGCGGAACGTCGTGGTTTGCCGACAGAGCTGGCTTTATTGCCGATTATTGAAAGTTCATATGACCCTGCAGCGACCAGTAGTGCAGCAGCAGCCGGGATGTGGCAATTTATTCCAAGTACCGGACGTATTTACGGTTTAAGACAAACCAGTTTGTATGATGGTCGCCGTGATGTGGTGGAATCGACCCGTGCAGCCTATGAGTTTTTAGGTGGCTTATATAACCAGTTTGGTTCATGGGAACTGGCTTTGGCGGCGTACAATGCAGGCCCGGGACGTATCCAGCAAGCCATTAACCGAAATAAAGCGGCAGGTCTGCCTACCGATTACTGGTCACTGAAACTGCCTCAGGAAACCATGAACTATGTGCCACGTTTCCTGGCGGTGGCGCAAATTATTAAGAATCCGAATGCCTATGGGGTGTCTCTACCACCGATTGCTAACCGTCCGCACTTTAGGGAGGTGCCGGTCGGGCCGGTGAGTTTAAATGAAGTGGCATCGGTGACCGGTTTAAGCCGCGCCGAGCTATATCAGTTAAATCCAGGGCATCGTGGTGATTGGATTGATGATCAAAGTCCAATGAAGATTATTATTCCAGCCGATTTAAGCCCTGCTATTGATGCCCGACTTAAAAAGCTCTCGCCAAATTCGGGTACGCTATGGGCCAGCACGGCAAAACCTTTTACCCCGGAAAGAAGCAATCCACCTGAGTTAAATACTCAAGTGATTAATCCGGTAAAAACAGCACCACCGGTATTAACCGCAAGCACCACCAAAACTTCTCAGCCGGTCAGCAGTACGCCGGTTAAAGCAGTAAACCCTGTAACGGTAACCAAGCCTTCGACCAAAACCCGTATGGCTACGCCTCAAGGGGCTGATGCCTTGGCATCTTTTGCTGCAAATAGTGATATTCCAAGTGCACCACGTATTCCTGTTGCGGTGAGTCAGGTGGCCAATGTCAAGCCTGTGACTGTAGAACCTCCATTGTCTGCGGCTGAGCGTGAGCAAATTATGGCGGCCGTGAAAGCAGACGGTGAAAATAAAACGGTAGAACAGGTGCTTCAGCCTGTGGCAAGTAAAGCTGAACAGGAAAAAGTGGTGGCAGAAATTAAAGCCATTGCACCGCAAGGCACCGAAATTGTCGATCCATTTGACGGCAAAATTAAGTTAACTGCCATTCAAACCAGTCTGTCAGTGGCTGAGCAGCAAGGTAAGGAGTTAACCAAAGGGTTTGCTTATCCAAAAGGTGTTGCGGAAAATACCAAGCCTGATTCTGATGAAGCCAAACGTAATCAGGGCAAAAATTACGTTAAGACAGATACTGAAATTGTAGTGGTTGCACCGAAAGGAAAACGTACTACTTATACCGTTCAACAGGGAGATACTTTAGCCGTCATTGCCATGAAAAATGGCCTGAACTGGCGTGATGTGGCGAAATGGAACCAGATTGACCCAAACTCTCCGCTGTACGTGGGAACCAGTATTTATTTATACGATGCCAAACCACAAAGTACAGAAACTTCAGGCAGCAAGTTTAAAGCACAACCGGAAACTTATGTGGTTCAGGCCAATGATAGCCTGACTGGGGTGGCCAGCCAATTTGGCTTATCGGTCAAACAATTGGCAGAGTACAATAATTTGTCGGTCAGTAGTGGTTTGCGGGTTGGGCAAAAATTATCGTTAAAAGAAACTGCGCAAAGCAATTCCGATACTGCTGAAACCAAGACCAATAATTCAAAATCCACTGCCAAAGTAAAGACCAAACCTTATGTGGTGAAGCGTGGCGAATATCTTAAACTGATTGCTGACCGTTATGCCTTGTCTAATCAGGAGCTGGCTGATTTAACCAGCGGATTAACTGCGGGCAGCAGCTTAATGGTGGGACAAAAAATTAATGTGCCACTCCATGAAGTGGCTAATAAAGTAGACAATAAGCCAGAAGAAAAAGTGAGTCTGGTTAAAATAGATCCGGTAGTCATTGAGCCATCCTATAAAACTGAAAATTATCAGGTGCAACGTGGCGATACCCTGTCGAGCATTGCAGCCAAATCGAAAATTTCAGTCACTGAATTGGCACAGCTGAACAAAATATCCCATACGCATGGTTTACAAGTGGGTCAAAGTCTTAAAATTCCTGCAAGTTCAACAGTTCCGGATAGTTATACCGTACAATCGGGGGATAGCCTGTCTGCCATTTCGGCCAAATATAATTTAGGCATGGATTATATTGCCAATATTAACGGGATTAACCGCAATACTGGTTTACGCGTGGGGCAGCGTTTAAAGCTCAGCGGTGAAGAACCTGTCGCAGCGCCTAACAAAGCAGACGTCAAAGTTGAAAAAGTCAGCTTTGAAAAGAGCGATAGCCATGTGGTGAAACCGGGTGAAACATTAAGCAGCATTGCGAAAAAATACCATTTACAACTGGATTATTTAGCTGCGTTAAATGGTTTAACCCGCAATTCCAGCGTACGTATCGGGCAACGCTTAAAAATCGAGGGTGATTTGTCACAGCTTGAAACTAAAGCAGAAGCAGCGGTAACAAAAGCGGTGAAATCATCAAAAAATACCGATACATATACCGTAAAGCCGGGTGAGTCTTTAAATGCCATTGCCAATCGGGTCGGTGTATCGGTTGCCGAATTGGCAGCGATGAATGATTTGAATGCACGTGCTGGTTTGCGTGTTGGTCAGCAGATTGTGCTGCCTAAAACTGTGGTTGAATATAAAATCAAACGTGGTGACACTCTGATCGGGTTAGCTAACCGTTATGGTCTGGATAGCGCGAAACTCGCAGAAATGAATGATATGCAACCCAATAAACAATTGCGTATTGGTGAAGTGATTAAAGTTCCAAACTTATAATAATGCAAAGACAGGGAGTCGTTTAGATGTCATTTGCTATCGCAAAACGCTTGAGTTTTGCCTGTGGGATGAGTCTGTTGACTCAAGGGTTGTGGGCTGCCGTGCAGACCACTCCCTACATTGCAGTACATAGCCAGCCGAAATATGCCGGCTTGTCAGTCATGCCTTATGCCAATGCCCGAGCGCCTAAAGGCGGTTATTTAAGTACCGCTAGCAATGGTACTTTTGACAATCTAAACAGTATGAATGGCAAAGGCAGCTCAACGGATGGGGTGGAATTTCTGTTTGATTCGCTGATGTCGAATTCGCTGGATGAGCCGGGGGTGATGTATCCCTTGCTTGCCGAAAAAGTGACTTATGATCCTGAGCAAACCAAATACGTCATTTTTCATCTCAATCCCAAAGCGCGTTTTAGTGATGGCAGTGAAGTGACTGCACAAGACGTCAAATTCAGTTTTGATACCTATAAAACCAAGTCTAATCCGGGACTGCAGATGTATCTGGCCGACCTGGATAAAACTGAAGTGTTGTCCAAATATGCGGTCAAGATGAGTTTTAAGTCTGGCAATAATTCGGAAATGCCGCTGATTCTTGCACAAATGCCGATCTATTCCAAAAAGGATTGGCAGAATAAGAATTTCACCCGAGTGACCATGCAACCTATTTTAGGTTCCGGTCCGTATCTGATTGACCGTATCGATGCAGGTCGAAGTATTAGCTATAAACGCAATCCCAAATACTGGGGCAAAGATTTACCAGTAAACACAGGGCGTTATAACTTTGACCGTTTGAAGTATGTCTACTACCGCAATCTGGACATTGCTTTTGAAGGTTTTAAGTCGGGCCAATATACCTTGCATGAAGAATTTACTGCGCGTAAATGGGTGACTGAATATCATTTTCCTGCGGTCAAAGCAGGCATGGTGGTGAAATACAGGTTCCAGCACCATAACCCCATCCCAACGCAAAGCTTTGTGTTTAATACCCGTCGTGCGCCTTTTCAAGACATTAAATTCCGCCAAGCGATTACTTATGCTTACGATTTTGAATGGCAAAACAAGGCGCTGTTCTATGGCCAGTATCAACGGCTACAGAGTTATTTTGCCAACAGTGAACTGGAAGCCAAAGGCACGCCAAACCCTGTGGAGCTGGCAATTTTAAAACCCTATTTAGCCAGACTGAATCCCATTCAGCGGCAGGGTGTGTTGAAGAATTGGAAATATCCGGTTTCCGATGCCAGCGGGTTTAACCGCAATAATCTGCTCACAGCACGTCAGCTACTTATAAAAGCTGGTTATACCTTTAAAAATGGTCGTTTGCTTGATACCAAAGGCAAGCCGATTCGGATTGAATTTTTGATTCATCAGGATGGTTTGCAGCGTACCTTAATGCCCTTTATCCGCAATATGAAACGTTTGGGTGTAGAGGTTGCGATCCGCCATGTGGATGTGCCGCAATATATCGAGCGTATGCGCAGCAAGGATTTTGACATGACCACCAGTGTAATGCCGCAATCGCTCAATCCGGGCAATGAACAGGCACAGTTCTGGGGCAGTGCCTCGGCAGATCAGCCGGGTAATTACAACTATGCAGGCATTAAAAATCCGGTGATTGATGCGGTGGTTCAGCAGGTGATCCATGCGCCGAATCGTGAGCAACTGGTACTCAGAACCAGGGTGCTGGATCGTTTATTGCGTGCCGGTTATTATCAGATTCCGACCTATGGTAAGGGTGAAAACTGGTTTGCCTACTGGAACATGTATCATCAACCGAAAGTGAAACCGAAGCTCTCATCCGGTATTGACTATTGGTGGAGTGATGCCGAACAAGCGAAAAAAGTCACTCAATATTTACGTCAGAAATAAACAATAAGTCATAACGCAGGCACAAGGAACACTGTTTCGATGGGCATATATATACTAAAAAGACTGCTGCTGATTATTCCCACACTGTTTTTCATTTTATTGATTAACTTTGTGGTGATTCAGATTGCACCCGGCGGGCCAGTCGAACAGGCGATTCAACAGGCGGAAACTTTTCAGGGGCTAGGTGCTACCGGGGGGGAAACAGCAAATGCCAAAAGTAATTATCAGGGTGCCAAAGGTTTAAGCGCAGAAATGGTAGAAAAGATTAAGGCCCAATATGGTTTTGATCAGCCTGCGCATATCCGCTTCTGGAACATGTTGAAAAGTTATACCCATTTTGATTTTGGCAACAGTTTTTTTAAAGATAAACCTGTGACCCAATTGCTGTGGGAAAAAATGCCGGTATCGCTGTCTTTGGGTCTGTGGAGCACTTTGCTGATTTATCTGGTGTCTATTCCTCTGGGGATTAAAAAAGCCCGTCAGCATGGCATGCTGTTCGATAAATCTACTTCGCTATTACTCGCGATTGGCTATGCAGTACCTTCTTTTGTTTTTGCAGTGTTGCTGATTGTGTTCTTTGCCGGGGGATCATATTTTCAATGGTTTCCACTACAGGGTCTGGTCTCGGAAAATTTTCACAGCTTAAGCTGGCTGGGCAAAATCAAAGACTATTTCTGGCATATGACTTTGCCTTTACTGGCGATGGTGATTGGCGGTTTTGCCAGCCTCACGTATTTAACCAAATATTCTTTTATGGAAGAGCTGAGCAAGCAATATGTCTTGGCGGCACGTTCAAAAGGCTTAAGTGAGTCACGGGTGCTGTATGGCCATGTGTTTCGCAATGCCATGCTGATTGTGATTGCCGGTTTGCCTGAAGCGCTGATTGGCATTTTCTTTGTCGGCAACCTGTTTATTGAAATCATTTTCAATCTGGACGGTTTGGGACTGCTCGGGTTTGAAGCGATTCAACAACGAGATTATCCGGTGATTTTCGGCACACTATTCTTATTTACCTTACTCGGTCTGGTGCTGCGATTAATCAGTGATGTGTTATATCAGGTGATTGACCCGCGTATTAATTTTGAATCGCGAGGTGCAGAATAATGTCACCTTTAATGCAGGCGCGTTTCAAGCGCTTTCAAGAAAACAGACTGGGTTTTGCTTGCCTGATTGTGTTTGCCATTATTTTTGTATTGTCGCTGGCTTCAGAATTGATTGCCAACGATAAACCGCTGCTGGTGAAATACGATCATTCACTTTATGTACCCGTCTTAAAATCTTATCCAGAAACGACTTTTGGTGGCGTGTTTGAAACCGAAGCCGATTATAAAGATCCAGCGGTGCAGCAACTGATCAATGCTAATGGCTGGGCAGTGTGGCCCCTGATTAAATATTCCTACCAAACACCTAACTTGGAACTAGCTGTACCGGTACCCTCTGCACCGACTTCACAAAACTGGCTAGGCACCGATGATCAGGGCCGCGATGTACTGGCCCGTATTCTCTATGGTTTGCGGGTATCTCTGCTGTTTGGTTTTGCGCTCACGATTGCATCAGCACTTTTAGGCATTGCCGTGGGAGCTATTCAGGGCTATTACGGTGGGTGGATCGATCTGCTTGGGCAGCGCATTCTGGAAGTATGGGGTGGTTTGCCGATGTTATTCATGGTGATGATTCTGGTCAGCATGTTTACTCCAAATGTCTATTGGCTATTTCTGATTATGCTGTTATTTGGCTGGACCACCCTGGTGGGTTTGGTGCGGGCCGAGTTTTTAAAGGCTCGTAATCTGGATTATGTGCGTGCTGCACGCAGTCTGGGAGTCACAGACCGGACCATTATGCTGCGCCACATCTTGCCGAATGCCATGAGCTCCAGCCTGTCGCAGTTACCGTTTATGTTGACCGCAAACATCACTGCACTGACGGCCTTGGATTTCCTGGGTTACGGTTTACCGCCAGATGCAGCCTCTTTGGGTGAATTGCTGTTGCAAGGCAAATCCAACCTGAATTCACCGTGGCTTGCGTTGTCCGGCTTCTTTACTTTGGCTATCGTCTTATCTTTATTGATTTATATTGGGGAGGCGACACGCGATGCATTCGATCCAAGACGCCAATAATCCGCCAGCTCTGCTCAGCGTTCAGCATTTAAATATTCAGCATGCAGATCACCTGCTGGTAGCTGACCTGAATTTTCAGCTGCATGCAGGTGAAACCATTGCCTTAGTCGGTGAAAGTGGTTCGGGTAAATCGATTAGCAGTCTGGCCTTGCTGGGGCTTTTGCCGAGTACTTTAAAGATTCAAGGTCAGGCTTGGTTGGGACAGCAAAATCTGTTGGCGCTGAAAACTGAACAGCTGCGCCAAATTCGCGGCCAGAAAATTGCCATGATTTTTCAGGAACCGATGACCGCTTTAAACCCGTTGCATCGGGTGGAAAAAATCATTGGTGAAACCTTATTGCTGCAAGGCTGGTCTAAACAGAAGACCCGGGCACGCATTATCGAATTACTCAAGGATGTCGGAATTCCCGATCCTGAAGATAAATTGTGCCGTTATCCGCATGAGCTTTCCGGCGGGCAGCGTCAGCGCGTGATGATCGCCATGGCCTTGGCGCTAGATCCTGATATTTTAATTGCCGATGAACCGACTACGGCATTGGATGTAACGCTACAGGCACAGATTTTAAAACTGTTGAAATCCTTACAGCAAAGCCGAAATATGGCGATGATTTTGATCAGTCATGATCTCAATCTGGTACGTCGCTATGCCGATCAGGTCATTGTGATGAATAAAGGTGTGGTGGAAGAACAGGGCAGTGTTACCGAAATCTTTAAACACCCAAAACAAGCCTATACCCGTGACTTACTGAATCATGATTTTGGTGAGGCGCTGCACATTGCAGAGGCTGAAAATTTATTAAGTTTAAATCATGTTGCGGTGAAGTTTCCGATCAAGCAGGGATTGTTGAACCGGGTCAAAGATTATTTTGTCGCGGTAGAACCTTTGGATTTGCAGTTAATGCAAGGCGAGTCGATTGGCATTGTCGGCGAAAGCGGTTCAGGTAAAAGTTCGCTGGCCTTGGCGATTACCCGCCTGATTAAAAGTGATGGTGAAATTGTGCTGCTCGGCACCGATTTAAACCAGTGCAATGAAAAGCAGTTACGGCCTTTACGTGCTGATTTCCAGATTGTGTTTCAAGACCCGTTTAGCAGTTTAAACCCACGATTAAACGTGGAACAAACCATTGGTGAAGGCCTAGGCTTAAAAAAATTCTCTGCCATGGAAATATCACAGCGCATTGATGAGGCACTGGAAAAAGTCGAATTGCCGATCAGCTTTAGAAGTCGTTATCCACATGAGTTGTCAGGTGGACAGCGTCAGCGTGTCGCCTTGGCACGAGCCTTGGTCTTACGACCGAAGTTACTGATACTGGATGAACCGACCTCGGCACTGGACCGTACCACCCAGCGTGCCATCGTGAAATTGCTCAGACGCTTGCAGCAAGAGCATCAGATCAGTTATTTGTTTATCAGCCATGACCTACAAGTAGTGAAGGCGCTGTGTCAAAAAGTGCTGGTATTGCGGCATGCGCAAGTGATGGAATTTCAAAACACTGAACAATTATTTTTAAATCCGCAAACTGAATATACCCAGCAGCTTATAGAGGCCAGTCAGTATGTTTAAATATACTGACAAGGTATATTGTCAGAATAGTCATTGACGGATTGCAGAATACGTTTAGGGTATTAAAGCTAAATAAATACAAATAAATCAGGATTGAGATATGAGTCATCTAGCTGAAGCAACCAGCATTCGAAATACCACTTTTAAAAATAGAATTATCAAAGCTGCGATGAGTGAGGCTTTGGCAAATGATGCAGGTCAGCCCAGCCAGTTACATTTTAATCTATATGAAGCTTGGGCCAAAGGTGGTTTGGGTTGTGCCATTACCGGAAATGTGATGGTGGATTTTCGTGCCAAGAATGAACCGGGCGTGGTGGTGGTTGAATCAGAACGTGATTTGGCCGAGCTACAGCAATGGGCACAACTAGGCAAGAAATATGGCATGGTGCAGCTGATTCAATTGTCTCATCCAGGCCGTCAGTGTCCTAAAGGTCTAAACAAGGAAACCGTCGCACCTTCAGCGGTAGCTTTCTCTCCGATGCTGGCAACCACATTTGGCACACCGCGTGAATTACGTGAAGATGAGATTCACGACATTATCCAGCGTTTTGCCACCTCTGCGCAAATCTGCGAGAAAGCTGGTTTTGAAGGCATACAGCTGCATGGTGCGCATGGTTATCTGATTAGCCAGTTTTTATCGCCTTTGACCAATAAACGTCAGGATCAATGGGGTGGTTCAATTGAAAACCGGATGCGCTTCCTGCTGGAAATTTACAAAGCGGTTCGTGCGGCAACCTCGGATCAATTTATCATTTCAGTCAAGCTGAACTCGGCCGATTTCCAACGTGGCGGCATTACTGAAGAAGAAGTAGTTGCGGTCTTTAAAGCGATAGATGCAGCGGGAATCGACTTGATTGAAATTTCTGGCGGAACTTATGAAGCTCCGGCTATGGCGGGCGCGAAAGAAGATAAGCGCAAAGCCAGTACCATTGCCCGTGAAGCCTATTTCCTCGATTTTGCCGAGAAAATTCGTAAAGAAGTGCAATGTCATTTAATGGTCACCGGTGGCTTCCGTACCGTAGAAGGAATGAACGCAGCACTGGACAGTGGTGCCTGTGATTTTATTGGTATTGCCCGTCCATTGGCGGTGGAAACCGATTTAACTGACCGACTGATTGCTGGACAGGATGTGCGTTATGCGGTGAATAAAATCAAAACCGGCATTCCTATGGTCGATAAAATGGCAATTATGGAAATTATCTGGTATGCCGCACAGTTTAAGGATATTGCGCGAGGTAAACGTCCAAATCCTAAACTGTCACCGCTCAAAGTTTTCTTGAAATATGCCAAAAATAACATTACTGCCATTATTAAAGGGCAGATTAATTCACGTCGTAGTGCTTAGCGCTACCATGCTTTAGACCAATAAGACTGAAATTGCACAGCAGACCATTGTCCTTTCTCCAATGCATGTTGAAAGGCAGGTCTGCTTTAGATCTGTCGCAGATAACGCTGAATATGCTGTAGCGATGCAAATGCTGTATTCGATTGCATGCAGGCCAGTGGCGGAAACCAAAACAACAGATTTACACGTCTAAAATGATCATTGCTTAATAGCTAGTTTTTTTAGATGTGCAGCAAAGATCAAGCAATATTGAAATTCAATCCATTTAAAAACAAAAAAGCCTGATTCATGATGATCAGGCTTTTTTGCTGAGATTTTGCAATCTCGAATATGGCGACCCTACGGGGATTCGAACCCCGGTTACCGCCGTGAAAGGGCGATGTCCTAGGCCTCTAGACGATAGGGTCATCTAAGTATTGGCGTCCCTACGGGGATTCGAACCCCGGTTACCGCCGTGAAAGGGCGATGTCCTAGGCCTCTAGACGATAGGGACGTTTCAGAGGTGGGCGTATAATAGGGTGGATAGCAGACCCTGTCAAACCTTTTTCCAGGATAATTTTTAAAAACCCATTCAACTGAATAAAAATAAAACAAATATGTGAAAAGTACTTTGAAATGCACTATTTTTCAGGCATTAAACCTTCAATGATGCTGTTGATCACGGCAGGATGTTGCAAGTAACCGCTAATACTATGCGGGTTTTGAAAGAAGGTGGTAATGGCCTGATTAATGATGGGGGGATCAAAATCGAAGGGCGGTTCAGACAATGGAAAAGCAGTCAAAAAATCATCTGGGGAATAAAAATTAAACCAGTCACCCTGCAGTTGAGGTGGTCTTGAAATCGGGGTGACGAGTTTTTCCTGAATGACTCTAAAAGCCAGGGGAGAGCCTAAGGTAATAAAGCGCTGAATTCTAAAATGGGGATATTGATGCAGCAGGTTATACGTAATGACCGAACCGAGGGAATGCGCCACAATAATATGATCTAACTCAGGATGAAGGTAAGACATGATCCTGTGATGGACTTCATGCATGAAGTCTGGATTGGATAAATACAGGTAAGTTTCAATCAGGAATTTACGGATAAATGTTTCATGCAGCTTGGGATAATGATTCAGAAATAGTGCCAGTTCTTTAAAGGTATGGTCTCTGGTGAGCGCGCTGAATACACTTAGGCGCTGGGTAAGTGATTCAGAATGTTCCGGATTAAAGATGGGTAAGGAGCGAATACAGGGTTTGTGTTCCTGCACCATGGTGTCGTTATGTCCCAAATGAAAGGGAAGATGTAAATGTGCAATAGACTTGGGTAAAAAAGTATCCAGATCCAGGCTGTTATATAAATGATGTTTACTGAGCAAGTCTCCATAAAAGGGGAAACGTATTTCCAGAGAGTTAAGATCTATATTTTGCTGGGAATTGCGTAAGCCTGTCTGAAAAGCAGATAGCCAATGTTGTTTTAATGAGGGTTGATCATAATTCTGTTGATTCATGCCGTGAATAAAAATGATTTTCATACATGGTCAGAGTTTTTATAGAGGTGATTCTCTTGCTTTAGCTTAAAAAAAAGACCGGTACTTGACCACTCTTTTTATGTGTTAGTTTTGCTTATCATAAAAAATAGCTGTGATAGCAGGCCTTCTTATAAAGATCTGATCGTTAAAAATTTAAGGAGATAATAATTGCTACAGGCTGCTTTTGTGCAATCACTTTTAGCAGATATTAAAGAGAGAATGGCTTAAAAAAATAGATAAAACGAGTCGTTATCATGCAAACTAAAAATCTGCGATGGAATAATAATGAGAATTAAATTTTGAAAAATCGTATGGAACGATATATGGCGACCCTACGGGGATTCGAACCCCGGTTACCGCCGTGAAAGGGCGATGTCCTAGGCCTCTAGACGATAGGGTCGTTAGGAGGTGATGCGTATATTATGGAGTTTTCAGCGGACTGTCAAACCTGTAATTGTGTTATTTTTATAATATTGAATTAATTGCATAAAAAATGACAAGTCTGCAAGAAAAAAGCGCAGTTATTACACTGCGCTTAATGGATCATACACGCTGGCATTAATTTTTATTGTGATATAACCAGTAGTAACTGGCATAGCAAGCGGCCATAAACAGCAAGCAGCCAATAAAACCTGACAGCATTTCAGGATCATAGGCCATACTTAGACCTGTGGCTGTACAGCACACAAAACCAAGAATCGGCACCAGCGGAAACCACGGGGTACGGAATTTAAGTTCTGCAACACTATTGCCCTGCTTCAGCCATTGACGGCGGAAGTTAAACTGACTCCAGCAGATACTCATCCACACAATCACCATGGTGAATGCCGCAATACCCATCAGGTTTTTAAAAATAACATCTGCACCAAACTGTTCAGACAACAATCCTGGCAAACCGCCAATCATGGTGACCCAGATCGCAATGACAGGAACGCCTGATTTACTCACTTTGGCAAAGATACGTGGTAACTGGTTTTGTGCAGCCAAAGCCCACATCATGCGTGAAGCGGCATACAGGCCTGAGTTTGCAGTAGAAAGCAAGGCAGTAATAATCACAAAACGGATGATATCCACTGCATAAGGGATACCCATCAGGTTAAATACTGATACGAATGGGCTGCTGCTTAGGCCTTCACCTTGAGCGCCAGCATTGAGGCCTGCTTCGGTATAAGGAAGCAGTGAGCTGATCACGATGATGGTACCGACAAAGAAAATCATCAAACGCCAGACCGCGGCATGAATTGCTTTAGGGACATTTTTTTCAGGATTTTCTGTCTCACCCGCGGCAATACCGATCATCTCGGTACCATTGAAGGCAAAGTTAACAATCAACAGTGTGCTGAAAATCGGAATCAAGCCATTGGGTAACCAGCCGTGTTCAGTCAAGTTGCTGAACAAGGGCGCAGATTCGTAACCCTGGAATGGAATAAAGCCAAAAATACTGCCAAAACCGAGAATAATAAATACCAGCACGGTCGCGACTTTAATCATCGATAACCAAAACTCGGATTCCGCAAAAGTACGGGTTGAGCTCAAGTTTGAAATGAGTACGCCGCTGGCAAAAATCAGGGTCCATAACCAGATGGAGGTTTGCGGGAACCATTCCTGCATCAGAATAGCGGCTGCCGTGAATTCTGTACCTAAAGTGGCTGACCAGCCCAGCCAATACATCCAGGACACCATATAGCCTGTACCGGGACCAATATAGTTCGAGGCAAATGCACCAAAAGAACCGGATACAGGTAAATGCACCGCCAGTTCGCCCAGGCAAAGCATGACCATATAAGCGATTAAACCGCCAATGATATAGGCAAGTACTGCACCCAGTGGCCCGGCTTGTGAAATAACTTCACCAGAGCCCATAAACAGACCTGTACCAATGGCACCACCAAGTGACAACATAATGAGGTGACGTGTAGACATGGCTCTTTTGAGCGATGGCTTACGCTCCTCGGCAGACGAATGCTGCGAAGGTTGGGTAGGAGATTGCATAAAATAAAAAATAGGTTGAAAGTACTATTTTAAAGGCTTGTTCGATGAATTTTCAAATAAATCATTTTTTGCTGATGATTATTGATTCATTAGACTTCTTTCATAAATCATTTTAGAAACTAAAAATTGTTCGTAAAGCCAAAATTGAAAATAGATTTTAGGAGATATTAGATTCATGAGTGTGGCATGGATGCCACACATTTCCCATCCTTTGCGCTGCATTTTAAAGCAGTGCTTAAAACTGGTTCAGGATGTCGTGTATGGGAAATAAAAGGTTTTTCTTGCGGACTCAAAATATATTTTGAGATCCTCATTTTGATCTTTCAAAAGTAGAGAGATTGCCTACGAAAAGGTAAAAAAATTAAATCAATCAAATGAGGCTGTGCTGATTTAAAAAAATCTAATATTAAACATTTCTGATTTATGAAAGAGACTTATTACAGCTGTAGATTTAAAAAAAGACCACATTTAGTGGTCTGGTGTCTGATATTTCTGCGGCTGGGGTGCCGGAGTTGTGGTTGTGGTATTGGCAGGATTTTTGCTTTGTTCTTCATCTTTGCTGGCGAGATATAAATATACAGCTGAAGGCAGCAGAATCATGAAAACAATAAAAACTTTTTTCAACATAATGGCTTTTTCAACCTGATGATTTGAGTATTGACCGGAATAAGTCGATCTTCACATGTAAATTGCGATAAACCAAGCCTTAAGTACAGTGCTCAGACAATCAATCTGCAAAAAACTAAAATTTTAAAACTATAAAATTAAAATATAGTTGTGCTTAAGCAGCAATTGATATCAACGGAATGAAAATAGAATAAAGAAATTGAAGTGGTGAATTAAAACAGACAGAGAAAATAGATGGCGACCCTACGGGGATTCGAACCCCGGTTACCGCCGTGAAAGGGCGATGTCCTAGGCCTCTAGACGATAGGGTCGTTAGAAGATGGCGGTATCTTATTGATCCGCCACCAAAGTGTCAAGTAGATGGGGTGCGAGTTTGTTCAAAATATAGCAAAACAGTTCAGCAGTTTTTTGAGTATCGTATAGAGCAGAGTGTGCTTCCTTACCATCAAACTCAATTCCGGCCTGAATACATGATTTTGCCAGTACGGTTTGACCAAACATCACGGCACTTAAAGTCACGGTATCGAACACAGAAAAACTGTGGAACGGATTCTGATTTTTAGTACCGGTACGTGCAATGGCTGCCTGGACAAAGCCTAAATCAAAATGCGCATTATGACCGACCAAAACGGCATGGGTACAATTCTGCTGACGACGAACTTCATTCACAGATTTAAAGATACGCTTGAGCGCCGTCTTTTCATCTTCCGCCATTGCAATGCGCATTGGGTTTGAAGGATCTATACCAATAAACTCTAAGGAACGACGGTCTAAATTTGCCCCTGCAAAAGGGTTAATATGTGCATGGTGGGCCTCACCAGGTACAAATTGACCTTCTTCATTATAAATAATCGGGATGGCTGCAATTTCCAGTAAGGCATCGGTCTGGGAGTTAAAACCTGCTGTTTCGACATCGACAACAACAGGTAAAAATCCACGGAAACGCTGACCAATTACTGGTTGGGTTTCATCTGTCACACTTTTCTCCATTGGATGGTTTTACCCGCATACAGAGGGATAATCTGTTCACCATCCAAATAGTCTAAACTTTCCGGAATAACTTGCTCTTCTTTTACCAGGGTAATGGTATTGGTATTGCGCGGCAGGCCATAGAAGTCAGCACCGAAGTGGCTGGCAAAACCTTCCAGACGATCCAGTCGGCCTGCTTGATCAAAAGCCTGCGCATAGAGTTCAATTGCAGTCGGTGCGCTATAACAGCCGGCACAGCCACAAGCATTTTCTTTGGCATTTTTTGAATGTGGCGCACTGTCTGTTCCCAAGAAAAACTTAGGATTAGAACTGGTCGCAACTTCAAGTAATGTTTGCTGATGGGTTTGACGTTTTAAAATCGGCAAACAATAAAAATGCGGTTTAATACCACCAACCAGCATATCGTTACGGTTAAACAATAAATGCTGAGGGGTAATTGTAGCAGCTACATTGCGGTCTTGTTCAAGTACAAAATGGGCAGCTTCACTGGTGGTGATATGTTCGAGTACCAGTTTAAGCTTTGGAAACTGTTTAAGCAGTGGTGAAAGGACTTCATCCAGGAAGCGTTTTTCACGGTCAAAAATATCGACATGGTTGTGGGTGACTTCACCATGAAGCAACAACGGTACCTGATGTTCTTCAAGCTGTTCAATCACGGCATAGACTTTACGAATATCACTTACGCCATTATCTGAATTGGTGGTGGCACCAGCTGGATATAGCTTGATGGCATTGACATGTTCAGATTCTTTAATTTTTTTTACTTCGCTCGGCTGGGTTTGATCGGTAAAGTAAAGCACCATACGCGGATCGAATGCTACACCTTCAGGAACGTGCGCCATAATGCGTTCACGATAAGCCAGTGCTTCTTCAACTGTTTTAATGGGAGGGACAGTATTTGGCATACAGATGGCACGCGCAAACTGCTTGGCAAGGTCGGGAACTGTACGTTTTAAAGATAAACCGTCACGTAAATGAGCATGCCAATCGTCTGGCTGGAGAAGAGTAATAGTATTCAAGGCCATTTCAATCGAAGAAATAAAACAAATGATAATCCATAAAGTGTGAAAATGGTAACGAGAATTACAGACAAATGGTTAGAGATGTATAATTACAAACGTGAAATATATGTTATTTTTAGTAACTAAAAGAAGTAAGTAATGCTAGGAAATGGAATCCAAGTATATTTTAGCGAAATTACAATACGATAAAGAAAAAATAGAAGAGCTGATTACGCGGCAAAGTCGTCGTGTAGGTCAGGTTTTTCCCAAAAAAATGGAACAGGAATTTTGCTCTAAAAACCTGGAACGTGCCCGTAAGCATGTAGAAAAATATCTATGGGGCGGCATTTTATCCTATTTTATGTTTATGCTGGTTATGATTCCGAGTGATTACTGGATTATAGATCAGCAATATTTTGCTCATGATTTTGTGCAATGCGTAGTTGGCCTGGTCAATGGCGGTCTTTGTTTACTCTTCTTATTTTGCATTTCATATTTTCCTAAATTACGTGCATATTTTGCTCAAGCTTCCATGGCGCTTATGTTCTGGGCCATTATATCCATAGCTTGGACGACGATTACTGTAAAAACCATTGCCATGCAGCATCAGGCCATGGCCATAATTTGTATTATTTATATTATTGCTCCTCTTATTACCGGGGTGAAGCCAATCCAGATACTCATGACTGGATTATCTGCAGCATCAGTGACCATCCTGCTATTTGTTGCTTTGGATGTCGAATTTGATGCTGTAGTACTGGGGCGTATTCTCTTTGGTATTTGTATACTGAGTTATGTGATTTGCCACATGATTTTTGCACGTGAACGAATGATTTATTTGTATTCCATGCGTGCCAGAATCAGTGAAAAAATGCATCGCATTCATAATTCTGAATTATTGCATTTAAGTCAGCATGATGACCTGACTAAAATTTCAAACCGTCGTAGTTTCGATGAAATGATGCAAGTATTTTACGAACAAACCCGTCAAGACCAAAGCGCTTTATCCGTCCTGTTTATAGATATCGACTACTTTAAAAAATATAACGATTTTTATGGGCACCAGAAAGGCGATAATGTGATTTCTTCTATCGCCAAATCGATTAAAAATGCCATTCGGCATATGGATTTTGTTGCACGATATGGTGGGGAAGAGTTTGTGGTACTACTGCCTGAAACAGATGCTCATGGTGCCTATGCCGTAGCGTCAAATATCTATAAGGCCATAGAGCGTTTGGAAATTCCCCATGCCGAATCCTTGGTTTCGAACTATATTACCATCAGTTTGGGAATCACCGTATATCGTGGTGAAGCTGATTTGAGCAAAGAAGAATTATTAAGCATTGCTGATCAGGCTTTATATCGTGCCAAAGAGCTTGGTCGAAATCAGATTTATTATCAATCTATGGGTTCGAATATATCTGAAAGTAATTTCATGAGATCATAAACAGATCATATAAAAAAACCGCTCGAAAGAGCGGTTTTTTTTTGACCTTAAACAAACTTATTTGTTTTTGTCTTTTAACTGAGGCACTGCAGAAGCTGTACCTACTGCAAGTAAGCCAGTGTTTGTATAGATACCTAATTTTGCACGTGTATCTGTAATATCCAAGTTACGCATAGTCAATTGACCAATACGATCCATTGGAGAGAACATTGAATCACCTTTCTCCATGGTTAAACGCTCAGCTTCATAAGTGAGGTTAGGAGATTCAGTGTTCATAATCGTGTAATCATTACCACGACGAAGTTCTAAAGTCACAGTACCAGTCACTGCTTTAGCAACCCAACGCTGTGCAGTTTCACGAAGCATCAGCGCTTGAGAATCGAACCAACGACCTTGGTAAAGCAGACGACCTAAACGTAAACCGTTGATACGGTATTGTTCGATGGTGTCTTCGTTATGAATACCAGTCACAAGACGTTCGTAAGCAATATGAAGGAGAGCCATACCCGGAGCTTCATAGATACCGCGAGATTTTGCTTCAATGATACGGTTTTCGATCTGGTCAGACATACCTAGACCGTGGCGACCACCGATACGGTTTGCTTCAAGAATGAACTCAACTGGATCTTCGATACGTTGACCGTTGATTGCAACAGGGAAACCTTCTTCAAAAGTAATAGAAACTTCTTCAGGTTTGATTTCAACTTCGTCTTTCCAGAAAGCAACGCCCATGATTGGGTCAACGATTTTGATACCAGCGTTTAGGTATTCAAGATCTTTCGCTTCGTGAGTTGCACCTAACATGTTTGAATCTGTTGAGTATGCTTTCTCTTTTGACATTTTGTAGTCAAAACCGTTGTCGATGAGGAACTGTGACATTTCTGCACGGCCACCAAGCTCATCAATAAAGGTTTGGTCTAACCAAGGTTTATAGATTTTAAGCGCTGGGTTAGTTAAAAGACCATAACGGTAGAAACGTTCAATGTCGTTACCTTTATAAGTTGAACCGTCACCCCAGATGTTTACGTCATCTTCTTTCATTGCGGTAACAAGCATGGTACCGGTTACTGCACGACCCAATGGCGTAGTGTTGAAGTAAGGAACACCACCAGTGCTGATATGGAAAGCGCCACATTGAATAGCAGCAATACCTTCTAATGCAAGTTGTAAGCGGCAATCAACCAAGCGAGCTTTTACTGCGCCATACGCTTCCGCTTTTTTCGGAATCGCATCATAGTCGTCTTCATCAGGCTGGCCCAGATTTGCTGTATAAGCATAAGGTTCTGCGCCTTTTTGTTTCATCCACAATAGAGCAGCTGAAGTATCTAGACCACCAGAGAAGGCAATACCAACTTTTTTGCCTACTGGGACATTCTGCAAGATAGTTGCATTATCAGACATTGTTAATCCTAACGATATGAAATAGGCACCGAGAAATTTGGTGACCCAAGAAAATACACATTTCTTTAATTGTAGCACTATTTTATTTCTAATGGTTTTACAAAAGAAAATCTCGTTGAAAATTTGAAATTGATAGATTCAATATATGGTTATAGGCAAAGATTTTGATTGAATCGTGAAACAGAGCAGAGCTGTGGCTTTATAAAAAGGAGTTAAACAGGAGTTAAAAGGAAGGTTGATAACAATTGTGAGCAGCCTATTGAAAGTTTGATCGGTTGCAACATGTCCGCGCATTTTATTTCCTCTCAGAATGGCTTTCTGTTGCACTTGTTATGTGTATCTAATTATCCAGGATCCTGATGATCAGTATTTATGCTTGTTATAAATAGTGTTTTGCTTTGAGCAAGCATCGTTCAAATAATCCATATTATCGACTAAAGTATTACATGAGTGTCCCAGATTTTTTATTTTTCTAAAAAAATAATAAAAATGAAATAATTAAAAATACATGAGTGAATTTTAATCAGTGTGGTCTGTGCAAATTTTAAATATTTCATGCGTAATATTGGTATGACCAATTGTAAATAATAAATTATTAATTGATCTTTAATTCGGCAAAAAGTAAGATATTTAACATTAAGAGATATATTTTTTTAATTAAATGATTATTGGTCATACCAATTACGGTATTAATTGGTAGGTGATCAGACCATTCCGTGTTCTGGAAAGCATTTCAAGGAGATGACAATGCTTCAACAATGGCAACAGATTTATGATCCTATGGGCAATATCTGGCTCTCCAGTTTGATCGCCCTGATTCCCATCATTTTCTTCTTTTTAGCGCTTGCGGTATTCCGCATGAAAGGCAGCGTAGCGGGAACTATTACCGTGATCCTTGCGCTGCTAGTTTCATTATTTTCCTATCAGATGCCGGTCGTGATGGCTTTTGCATCGATGATTTATGGTTTTTTCTATGGTTTGTGGCCGATTGCCTGGATCATCATCGGCGCGGTATTTCTGTATAAAATTTCGGTTAAAACAGGGCAGTTCGATATTATTCGTTCGTCCATTCTGTCGATTACCGAAGATCAGCGTTTACAAATGCTCTTTGTGGGTTTTGCCTTTGGTACTTTCCTTGAAGGTGCAGCCGGTTTTGGTGCTCCGGTTGCAATCACGGCTGCCTTATTGGTGGGTTTAGGGTTTAAACCCTTATATGCAGCGGGCTTGTGCCTGATTGTCAATACTGCACCTGTTGCCTTCGGCGCGATGGGTATTCCAATCATCGTGGCAGGGCAGGTTTCAGGTGTAGATACCCATGAAATTAGCCAGATGGTAGGACGTCAGTTGCCGTTTATGGTGCCAATTGTTCTATTTTGGATTATGGCGATTATGGATGGCTGGCGTGGAGTAAAAGAAACATGGCCTGCAGTGATTGTGGGTGGTGGATCATTTGCTATTGCGCAATATCTGACATCTAACTTTGTAGGCCCTGAACTTCCTGATATTACTGCCTCAATTGCATCACTGGTTTCATTAACCATTCTTCTGAAATTCTGGCAGCCAAAACATATTTTCCGTTTTGCAGACCAAGACGCAAATGTTGATGAAACAGATGCTCAACAGCTTGCTGCTCAAAGACAGCAAAAATATAGCATTGCCCAAATTGCCAAGGCATGGTCGCCATTTGCAATTCTAACGGCTATGGTGACGCTGTGGAGTATCAAACCCTTTAAGGATTTATTTGCCAAAGATGGTGCACTGCATGATCTGGTCATTTCCATCAAAGTACCGTATTTGCATCAGCTGATCCAGAAGATGCCGCCGGTGGTTCCTGAAATTAAGGACTACGATGCGATTTATAAATTTGACTGGATTTCTGCCACAGGTACAGCCATTTTTATTGCCGCCATCATTACCATTATTTTCCTGAAAATGAAGCCAAAAGCAGCAGTGATCACTTTTGGCGAAACCATCAATGAGTTAAAAGTACCTATTTATTCCATTGGTATGGTACTGGCCTTTGCCTTTATTGCGAACTATTCAGGCATGTCGGCCACGCTGGCTTTAGCGCTGGCGCATACAGGCCAGGCATTTACTTTCTTCTCTCCATTCCTGGGCTGGATTGGCGTGTTCCTCACTGGTTCAGACACGTCTGCCAATGCGCTTTTCTCGGCACTACAGGCGACCACGGCACAACAGATTGGGGTGCCAGAAGTACTGCTGGTTGCGGCCAATACTAGTGGGGGCGTAACCGGAAAAATGATTTCACCTCAATCGATTGCAATTGCCTGTGCGGCTGTAGGTCTGGTAGGTAAAGAATCTGATTTGTTCCGCTTTACCGTGAAACACAGTATCTCCTTTACCGTGATGATTGGTATTATCATTACCTTACAAGCCTATGTGTTCCCATGGATGATTCCATAAACTGGAATTGATGCAAGAGTAGAGAAATGCAGATGAAAGTTTCCGACCAAGCCGTACAGCAGCTCCGTATGTTGATTGAACAGAGCAATATGCAGGTTGGAGACCGTTTGCCTGCAGAACGTAAATTATGTGAACAGCTCGGGGTATCCCGTTCATCGCTGCGTGAAGCGATTCAGCATCTGGTCAGTACAGGCATGTTGCTCAGCAAGGCAGGCTCGGGAACCTTTTTGCAGTTGCTACCGAGTGCCTGGACCAATCATCAAATTGTAGAACCTTTAAGTAATTTGATCGATCAGGACCCGGCTTACCGTTTTGATGTACAGGAAGCCCGCAGCGTTTTAGAGGGTGGTACTGCCTGGTATGCCGCTCAGCGTGCAACAACAGCAGATCTGGAAAATATTCGCCGCTGCTATGATCAGATTGCCCATTATCAATCTATTGGGGATGATGATCAGGCTTCTAAAGCGGATGCCGAGTTCCATTTAGCCATTGCTGAAGCCTCACATAATTTAGTGCTAATACAGATGATGCGCGGCCTGTTTGACCTGTTGAAATACAACGTGGTTTTGGGCCGGCGTAAAGTCTATAGCGAATCGCACCGTTTTGATCAATTGCATGATCAGCACTTTCAAGTGATGGATGCAATTGAACGCCGTGATCCTGATGCTGCACGCAGTGCAGTCTGTGGACACATTGGGTTTGTAGTACAACAGGTACGCTTGATTGATGAAGAAGAAGCTCGTCGCCAGCGTGCCAGTAGATTAAACAGGATATAAGCATGATTATTTCTTCTGCGAATGATTATCGTGAAGCTGCGAAACGCCGGTTGCCCCCTTTTCTTTTTCACTATATTGATGGTGGCGCATACGCGGAATATACACTGAAGCGTAATGTGGAAGATTTATCAAAAATTGCGTTGAGACAACGTGTACTGAATGACATGTCGCAGTTAAGTCTGGAAACCAAACTGTTTAATGAAACCCTGTCGATGCCTGTGGCATTGTCGCCAGTCGGTTTAACCGGTATGTATGCACGTCGCGGGGAAGTTCAGGCGGCAGTGGCGGCAGATAAAAAGGGTATTCCTTTTACCCTGTCTACTGTTTCAGTCTGTCCGATTGAAGAAGTTGCGCCAGCGATTCAGCGTCCAATGTGGTTTCAGTTGTATGTGCTGCGTGACCGTGGCTTTATGAAAAATGCCCTGGAACGTGCCAAAGCGGCAGGTTGCTCAACCTTAGTATTTACAGTAGATATGCCTGTTCCAGGTGCACGTTACCGTGATGCCCACTCAGGTATGAGTGGACCCAATGCGGCAATGCGCCGTTATATGCAATCCTGTTTCCATCCGCATTGGGCATGGAATGTCGGCATGATGGGCCGTCCACATGATCTGGGCAATATTTCTAAATATCTGGGCAAACCCACGGGCCTTGAAGATTATATTGGCTGGTTGGGTTCTAACTTTGACCCGTCTATTTCATGGAAGGATCTGGAGTGGATTCGTGAGTTCTGGGATGGCCCGATGGTGATCAAGGGCATTTTAGACCCCGAAGATGCCAAGGATGCAGTACGTTTCGGGGCAGATGGTATTGTGGTGTCGAACCACGGTGGCCGTCAGCTGGATGGGGTTTTATCTTCTGCTCGTGCGCTTCCACCGATTGCCGATGCCGTCAAAGGCGACATCAAAATTTTAGCCGATTCGGGAATCCGTAATGGTCTGGATGTGGTGCGTATGCTAGCTTTAGGTGCCGATACTTGTATGCTCGGACGGGCCTTTGTCTATGCCTTGGGTGCAGCCGGTGGTGAGGGTGTTTCCAATCTGCTGGATTTAATTGATAAAGAAATGCGTGTGGCAATGACGCTGACAGGTGCCAAAACTATCGCAGATATCAGTTCAGATTGCTTGGTAAAGTTGGAGAGAGAGTTGGCTTAAATAATAATTTTGAATATTAAATTTAGTCAAAGCTTGAATTTGATACGCGTAAACGTCATCCGCAACTGTTTGAGGCAGGGCTTCATACTTAACATCATGTTTCTGCGATGAAAATAAAGATTTGACGGAATATGACGAGTTTTGCGGATGACAATGGTTTTGCCTACTTTTCCCGAAAGAAAAGTAGGTCGAACCGAAGGTTAATTCCTGAATATAAATAATATTGGAAAGACTCCGCAGTAATGAATGCCGTGTTGATTAAGGGCGACAATTCATCAATAGGATATGACAAATGCCATCCAATTTAGATGCACAGCAAACCATTCAAAATCTGATCAATATTGTCGGCAAGCAATATGTATTCACAGATGACAATGACACACGTTTATACCGTCAGGGACGCCGTTACGGTTCCGGTCAAGTCCTGGCCGTGGTCGTCCCGGGTTCATTGCTGGAACAGTGGCAAGTCTTGCAGGCTGCGGTGGATGCAGACTGCATAATTATCATGCAGGCGGCCAATACCGGACTTACTGGTGGTTCCACCCCCTTTGGTGATGATTATGACCGTCCTGTCATTTTAATGAGTACCCGTCGTTTAGCCGGTATTCAAGTCATCAATAGCGGTAAACAGGTCATTTGCTTACCTGGAGCAACGCTAGACAAACTTGAAAAGGAACTTGCCCAATTTAACCGTGAGCCGCATTCTGTGATTGGTTCTTCCTGTATTGGTGCATCGGTTTTGGGTGGTGTGTGCAATAACTCGGGTGGTGCGCTGGTTCGACGTGGGCCTGCCTATACCGAACTTGCCCTGTATGCACGAGTGAATAATGCTGGCAAATTAGAGCTGGTGAATCATTTGGGAGTGAATTTAGGTGCAACGCCTGAAGAGATTCTGACAAAACTGGAAAGCCAAAACTACCAGACAGTGGATATTGAAAATAATCCAAGTTGCTGTGCTTCGGATCAGCATTATGCGCATGATGTGACTCAAGTCGATGAGAATACTCCGGCACGTTTTAATGCCGATCCATCACGTTTGTATGAAGCATCCGGTTCGGCAGGAAAAGTCTGTGTGTTTGCGGTACGTTTGGATACCTTTGAAAAAATTCCCAGTCAGGTGTTTTATGTCGGCACCAATACCCAGCAAGATTTAACTGCAATCCGCCGTTTTCTACTCACTGATTTACCGCGCTTGCCGATTGCAGGCGAATATATTCACCGGGTGGCTTACGATATTGGCGCCGAATATGGCAAAGATACCTTCATGTTTATTGAAAAATTCGGAACAGCCAAAGTACCGGCGGCTTTTGCCATGAAAGATAAGGTGGATGGCTACCTGGAAAAAGTCGGCATGAAAGGACTGTCTGATAAAGTCCTGCAAATGCTGACCAAATTTCTGCCCTCTCACTTGCCCAAGCGCATGAATGAGTTTCGTGATCGGTATGAACACCATTTGGTTTTGCGTATCGAGAATCAGGACGTAGAACAGGTGCAGCAGTTTTTACAGCAATATTTTTCAGCCCATCACACGGGCGATTATTTTCTATGCAGCGAGGAAGAAGGGCGTAAAGCCTTTCTGCACCGCTTTGCGGTTGCGGGAGCGGCAATTCGTTATCGTGACACCCATCGTTCAGAAGTGGAAGATATTGTTGCGCTGGACATTGCCTTACGCCGTAATGACCGTGAATGGGTCGAAACATTGCCTCAGGAAATGGATGACTTGATTATTCATAAACTGTATTACGGTCATTTTTTATGTCATGTATTCCATCAGGACTATATTGTGAAAAAAGGCGTTGATCCTTTGGCGATGGAGCATCAAATGTGGCATTTGCTGGATGCGCGTGGAGCCGAATATCCCGCAGAACATAATGTCGGGCATTTATATGTGGCCAAGCCTGCGCTAAAAAATCATTATCAAAAACTGGATCCGACCAATAGCTTTAATGTGGGGATTGGTCAGACTTCCAAATTAAAATACTGGGATTAATATAGATTTATTTCCTAGAACTTATATGAGGTGTGGTTTTAAAACTGCACCTTTTTTTATGCTGAATTGACTGTTTCGTCAGACAATCTTTAAAACAAGTCATAAACAAAATGATAAAAATAGGTAAAGTAATATGCAACAAGTTGCAGAGCCAATAAATTAAGGATCCATTATGACAACTAGCTATGCAAATATTTTAAAACCGCTACATTTGGGCTTTACGACCATTAAAAACCGTGTCGTGATGGGTTCCATGCATACAGGTCTGGAAGACCGTTTTTATAATTATCCTAAATTGGCTGCATATTTTGGTGAACGTGCAAAAGGTGGTGTAGGTCTGATTATCACTGGAGGGATTTCCCCGAACCGTCAAGGTTGGCTGCTTCCTGCAGGTGGCACCATGAATCATTTGGCTGATGTTGCACCGCATCGCTTGGTGACGCATGCTGTACATAAGCATGGTGCAAAAATTTTGCTGCAAATTTTGCATTCGGGTCGTTATGGTTATCAGCCTTTTGTGGTTTCTGCCAGCCCAATCAAGTCGCCAATTTCACCGTTTAAACCGCGTCAGATGAGTGAAAAACAAATTTTAGAGACCATCAATGATTATGCGCATACCGCCAGTATTGCCAAAAAAGCCGGCTATGATGGTGTGGAAATCATGGGTTCTGAAGGTTATTTGCTGAATCAGTTTTTAAGCCGTCATGTCAATCAGCGTAACGACCGTTGGGGTGGAGATATTCAAAACCGCATGCGTTTTGCGGTAGAGATTGTCAAAGCCATTCGGGAAAAAATTGGCGAAAACTTCATTATCTGCTTCCGTTTGTCGCTACTAGATTTGGTGCATGATGGCAATACCATGCAAGAAGTGATTACGGTTGCCCAAGCGCTGGAACAGGCAGGCGTAACCTTGCTGAATACCGGGATTGGCTGGCATGAAGCCCGTATTCCAACCATTGTTACTTCAGTACCGCGTGCAGCATTTGCCGATTACACGGCCGAGGTGAAAAAGCATGTCGCCATTCCTGTGATTGCATCTAACCGTATTAACATGCCTGAAACAGCCGAAGCCATTTTGGCCGCTGGAAAAGCCGATATGGTGCAAATGGCACGACCTTTATTGGCGGATGCCTTCTGGGTCAGCAAGACCGCAACCAATCGTGTTGATGAAATTAATACCTGTATTGCCTGTAACCAGGCTTGCTTGGATCACACCTTTAAAAATAAGCGGGCAACCTGTTTGGTCAATCCACGCGCTGCCTATGAAACAGAACTGGTCTATTTAAAAACCCAAAGCCCGAAAAAGATTGCCGTTGTCGGTGGTGGCGTAGCAGGCATGTCTGCTGCAACAGTTGCGGCAAGTCGCGGCCATAAAGTCACTTTATTTGAAGCGGCAACTGAGGTGGGCGGGCAGTTCAATCTGGCCAAAGTGGTTCCCGGCAAAGAAGAATTTCATGAAACCATCCGTTATTTTAAAGTTCAGATTGAAAAAACTGGGGTAGAGCTTCGCTTAAATACCAGAGTAAACCGTGAACAACTGGAACGTGAAGGTTTTGATGAAGTTGTGGTGGCAACGGGAGTGATCCCTCGTGCATTAAAAATTGAAGGCAGTGATGCACCGCAAGTATTGTCTTATGCAGAAGTACTTCGTGGTGCTCCAGTGGGGGATCGTGTTGCAGTAATTGGTGCGGGTGGTATTGGTTTTGATGTATCGGAATTTTTATTAAAACCTGAACATCAGCCACAGCCGCAACCATTGGCAGACTGGCAGCGGGAGTGGAGCATTGACCCAAATCCAAATTATATTTCTGAAGGCGGCATGCAGGCTGCTGAAGTGGCGCATCCTGTCCGTGAGATCTATTTATTGCAACGTAAAACCACACCGCTGGGGATTGGGTTAGGCAAAACCACAGGTTGGGTGCATCGTGCGCAATTGAAAAAACATGCAGTGAAGATGTTACGTGGTGTGCAATATAAGTCCATTAGCAATGAAGGCTTATGGGTAGAAACCAATGGTTATGACCAACTGTTACGTGTTGATACCGTGGTGGTGTGTGCAGGACAAGAGTCAGTGACGGATATTATGCCGAATGACGGTGAACATACCTTGGCGAATTACCATATTATTGGCGGTGCCAAACTGGCAGCAGAGCTTGATGCCAAGCGTGCAATTCGCGAGGGTGCTGAATTGGCAGCCAAATTATGATGTTTTAAGTTGATTTGGTGAAACAATATTCATTTGAATGGTTTAGTTGTAATTTTTACTTGTCAGCTTTTAAAAACATCCGTATTATGGCGCACATGGAAGCGTGGCAGAGCGGTTTAATGCACCGGTCTTGAAAACCGACGAGGGTGCGAGTCCTCCGTGAGTTCGAATCTCACCGCTTCCGCCAAATTCAAAAGCCCCTGTGAAAACAGGGGCTTTTTTAATGTCTATAGTTTTTGTCCAACATAAAAAATGGACTTACCCAAGCAAAGCGTTTGCCGGACTCTTCCGAAGATTAATTAGCAAAAATTGCCATCATCAAGGATAAAGCATCCTTCAAGAAAAAGACTCCAATTTAAAAGTCGGAGTCAGGCATTTACGATCAAACAGGTGTTGAACTTAAGATACGAAACCAAGAAATCAGTAAAGGTGGATATTTGATGGGTGATTAATTTTCAAGTAAATAAGTTAGACCAATATTAAATTTTAGTTGATGATTTTCAAAAATATTCTATGGGAAAGGGTAAATTAGAGAAAAAGGCTACTATTCCAACTCGACTATATTTTCCAATTTAACCAAAACCAAAGCAATTCTTTCTATATGCTGATATGCAGGTTGTTCCAACTCTTCGCCAAAAACATCGGGATCTATTTCTTCATAACACCAGTTCATATTGGAATAAGCAGTCATAAGCTGCTTTAAGTGTTCTAAAAATCGATTGCCATCTGCTCTTATAGCAACCCCGGTATATAAAAATAAACAGCCTTGCGGATTCAGTCGTTGAATGCCTTCTTTTACAATATTAAAGGCGAGTTCATTACCATCCAGTCGATCACCACCATGTCGATATTGACGCTGATCTGCATCCATTAAATACGGAGGATTGGCAAAAATAAAATCGAATTGGCCATCCAAATGGGCAAATAAATTGCTGGAAACAGGATAAATATTGTCCAAACCTGCAAAGCTTGCATTGATTTGACTATAAAACAGTGCTTTCGGGTTCAGATCCGCCACGATCATTTCTTTAAATTCCGAAGAGAACTTGGCCAAACTGATGGCAGCTGCTGAAGTGCCACAGCACAATTCCAAGCCTCGTTTGAACGCATATGGATGAGTCGATAAATATTGTTTCAGCTGATAAACAAAGCGATAAGTGTCCGGGCCAAAAAAAACCGAATCAGCAGCCAGGGTGGGAAAACTGGAATGAATAAATAATTCATCATCTAGCGATGATACACGGACATGACTGCGCCACTGATGCTCATGGAAATGAATGAGCTGCTGTTCTTTCAGCACTGCAAAAAGTACAGGCTCAATGTCAGCTTCCGTAAATGCTGAATTCCAGCCGAATATATCCCTAAGTGTAATGGCTTTGTTCTGGGTATTGCTGTTTCGGCTTAAAATACGCTGATGGGAAAGCGGCGTGATGGTGGTAAAGCGATAGTTTTGTTGTTTTAAATAACCTAATAAAAAAAGTAAAGCCTGTTGCTGACTTGTTTGAATATCTAAAATCTGATTCATATGGATTTTCTCTTCTAATAATGAACGTATACCTGATATTTAGGTTTTATCTATTCATGCGTGAAATAAAAATAAGATAAATTGATATTCACCTAAAACAGGCTGGCTTTAAGTAAAAGTGTGATGAGGATTGGTTTGATTTATATATTTTTATTATGGGGATATATAGGGTCTGTTGACATTTCATAAATAGCTTGCGTTGTAGACTAAAATTGAGCAGACAAGGAATGCAATGCAAAGAATGGTGGTTCCATTTTTAAATTTCATGACGAAGTCTGAGATAATTATAGCTACAACCCTTCGGGACTAGCGTATTTTTTGATGCTACGTCGTTGTGAACTACGCATTTAGAATGACTAAATTTTGCAGTTCACGCCTAGTATCATCTAAAAAATACGCGTAGTCGCAAACATAGACGAATTGTCAACAGACCCTAGTAATTACCCTAACTGTTGAATGGCTAAGTTATTAATCTTATTTAAATTTAATAATTAACACGATCGAGATGACCATTTTACAATGATCATCTCAGGCTGAGGCTTATAAGCTGATAAATCGCGTTTTTAATGCTTCACTTCAGGTAAGTCAAACCAGATCACTTGCGCATCTTGCAACGCTTCAATCTGACTTGCCTCTACAAAGGCAATGGCACCACCAGCTGCTACAGTATGCTCTGCAATTTTGATTGCACCAGAAATTACATGCACATAATTAATATGTTGGGTCGCTTCAATGTTGAGGCTTTGACCCTGCTGGATTAGTGCAGTTTTCACTTCAGCTTGCTGGCGTATATGCATCGGTGCATTTGCGTTGGGGCCAACAATCAAATGCCATTGATTCGGTTGTTCACGTGGATCACATTTAATTTGTTGATAGTTCGGTTCTGCATCACGCTCATTTGGAATAATCCAAATCTGCAATAAATGAACCGGTTCATCCCCTTGGTTGATTTCACTGTGCTGCACACCCGTACCGGCACTCATCAGTTGCCATTCACCAGCAGAAATTCCACCTGCATTACCCATGCTGTCTTTATGGGAAATGGTTCCTTCAAGCACACAGGTCAAGATTTCCATATTGTCATGCGGATGGGTGCCAAAACCATTATGCGCAGCAATCAGGTCATCATTAATGACACGTAAGGCACTCACGCCCATATATTTCGGGTTATACCAATTGCCGAAAGAAAAACTGTGTTTGGACTCGAGCCATCCCATTTTGACATGACCACGATTTTCACTTGGATGTAGAAAAGCGTTCATAGTGCTGTTCCTGTCATTATTCTTGAATATAAGCATTATTCTAATGATTTAAAAATGACTTAGAAATCATAAAAAAACAACAAATCATCCTATATTTGAAACGATATTTTCTGATGATGTCTTTCATTTAAAATAAGCCAGATATCAAAAAGCCTGCAATAGATGCAGGCTTTTTTTGTGCAGTGTACAGAGATTATTCCAGGAATTTAACCGTTACACCGGATTTGACTTTTTTACCCAGGTCATTGGCATCCCAGTTGGTTAAACGGATACAGCCATGTGATGCAGTTTTAGAAATTGCAGATGGGTTTGGTGTACCGTGAATACCAAATGATTTTTTACTTAATCCAATCCAGATGTTGCCTACAGGAGCATTTGGACCTGGTGGTAAAGAAAGCGGTTTAGTATTGTTGCCTTGAATAAAGTTACTTGGTGAATAGCTATACCATGGGTTTTGCGCTACGCCAGTCACTTTATAAGTACCTGTTGGTGATGGAGTGTCCGAGCTACCAATGGTTGCAGGGAATGAGCCAATCATCTGGTTGCGGCTGTTAAATAAGTACAGTTGTTTTGCACCTTTATGCGCAACAATCAGGTGAATATCTTCCGGAACTTCATTGCGGATATTGGCTACAATAATTTTTTCACCAGCTTTTTTGAAGGTTGCTTTAGGATTTAACTTTTTCAAAAAGTCTTCATCCATATGGAACTTTTCACCCAGCATTTCGGTGACACGCGTGTAATACAAGCCTTTCATTTTTGCTTGCAGGGCATAATCGTGAGGAATAGTTTGGGCATAAGGACCTTTAAGATCCGCATCTGTCAGGGTGTATTCAATAAATGCGGGCTTGGAACCTTGCTTGGCAATCAAAGTATTCCAGGTTTCTTGAGTTAAAATACCTGTTGGTTGAATGCCATTAATTTGCTGGAAGGATGCAATCGCTTTCAGGGTATTTTTACCACTTGAACCATCAATTGCACCCGGAGAAGCATGGGCATTGTTTAACATGACATGCGCGCGTGCATAAACAGGGAACTGGCCCTTGCCAATATTTTCATACCATGTCGCGTTGTTCAGGCCATCGAGAGTCCAGGATGCTTTGGCAGCAGCACCAGCATTGCTCGGTAGTGTTGCTGTTTTTGTGGTGGGTGCAGCACCGATTGGAGCAGTCTCATCTTCAGTATTTTGAAGATCTTGCAAGGTTTGCGATGCCTTATTCAGGTCTTTTTGTTCTTGAGGTGTAATCTGTGTATTTACAGTGCTTTGAGCGCTAGAAGCTGCTTCAGTTGCCAGAGGATCAATCGGATCTTGAACGGCAACATTGGTAAGCTTTTTAGGATTTAATGGTTGTTCAGCAGTAGATGCGGCAAATGCTGTACCCGCAAAAATGCAACTTAAACTCATGGCGAGTAATGTGCGAACGAACATGTAATTCAACCTTAAGAATTCTTCATTAACTATGTGATAAAACTACACAAGTATTGCAGAAAAAATGAGGAGATGCAGTATTTGTTTTGTGTAAAAATTATTTTACATTTAACGTGATCGATTTTTAACTGCAAGAGAAGTTATTAAATTTTCGACCTTTTTGTTATGATGGTTCGAAGATTAAAAATGAGATGGGAAAGTAAATGACGACGCTAAAAAACGATCGTTTTCTGCGGGCCTTATTGCGTGAGCCGGTAGATACCACACCAGTTTGGATGATGCGTCAAGCAGGACGTTATTTGCCTGAATATCGTGAAACACGTGCCAAAGCAGGTGATTTTCTTTCCCTGTGCAAAAATAATGATTTTGCCTGCGAAGTAACTTTACAACCTTTGCGCCGTTATGACCTGGACGCTGCCATTCTATTTTCAGATATTTTAACCGTGCCCGATGCTTTGGGACTTGGCCTGTATTTTGAAGCTGGGGAAGGTCCGAAATTCCATAAAACCATCCGTAGCGAAAAAGATGTGGCGAATTTACCTAACTTCAATGCTAAATCTGATCTTGATTATGTGATGAATGCTGTAACCACTATTCGTTCTGCATTAGGCGGTCAAGTGCCATTGATTGGCTTTTCAGGTAGCCCGTGGACACTGGCCACCTATATGGTAGAAGGCGGTTCCAGCAAGGATTTTCGCTATACCAAACAGATGATGTATGCACAGCCTGAAGTGTTGCACGCTTTGCTGGACCGCTTGGCCATTGCTGTGATTGATTATTTAAATGCACAAATTGATGCTGGTGCGCAAGCTGTACAGATTTTTGACAGCTGGGGCGGTGCGCTTGCACATCGTGAATATATCGAATTTTCACTGAATTACATGCAAAAAATTGTTGCCGGTTTAAAACGTGAAAAAGACGGGCGCAAAGTTCCGGTCATCTTATTCACCAAGGGCGGTGGTCAATGGCTAGAGCCTATGGTCGCTACGGGTGCAGATGCCTTTGGCCTGGACTGGACTACGCCATTGAACGTGGCACGTCAAACTGTGAATGGCCGTGCTGCATTACAGGGTAACCTTGATCCGGCTACTTTATATGGCTCGCCAGCATCCATTGAAAAAGCCACCAAAGCCATGCTGGATGATGCCTATGCAGGTGGTGAAAAAACCGGTTATATCGCCAACTTAGGTCATGGTATTACCCAATGGGTAGATCCTGCGAATCCTAAAGTATTTATCGATACCGTGCATGAATATAGCGCTAAATATCTTTAAGTACGTGTGAGTAAACTCATTTTTTAGGATTCAACCTTGATCAGTCTGTTTAAATCATGTTTTGAGTTCTCATTTAAGGCAGCTTCGGCTGCCTTATTTGGGATTTTACTGCTCGTTGCTTTTGTACTTACAGCATCCATGGGAAGCCAGGATTTTTATGGCTTCTTTCGTTATGACTATTTGCTGTTTTATGCCTTAATCATCCAAGCCTGTTTGCTGTATTTAAAACTGGAATCGTGGGCCGAAGCCAAGGTCATTGCCTTGTTTCATATCATGGCCATGGGCATGGAAATTTTTCTGACCCATCCACAGATTGCATCCTGGCAATATCCACAGCCAGCTGTATTTAAAATACTGACTGTACCCTTATTTGCAGGATTTATGTATTCGGCAGTGGGCAGTTTTTTTGCCCGATCCTTAAGGCAGTTTCAGGTGTCGTTTGAGAAACTGCCAAATTTTAGCAACATGCTGGCTTTGGCGGTGCTTTCCTATATTAACTTCATGAGTAAATTTTTTGTTCCAGATATACGCCTGGTGCTGTTTGCCTGGAGCGTGATTATTTTCTGGAAAACCAAAATTCGCTTCCAGTTGCAACAGCATCAGCTGCAACTGCCGATGTTACCGGTGCTAATTATTTTAGCCTTTATTATCTGGATTGCAGAAAATATCAGTACCTTTAATAAAATCTGGTTATATCCAAGTCAGGTCGATGCCTGGCATATGGTGGGCTGGGGCAAGCTGGGTTCCTGGTATTTATTGCTGCTTTTGAGTCTGGTTTTGGTATTAAAAATACTTGGAAAACGTAGTGAAGATGGGATTTGGAAGTTAAAAAATAAATAATTTCAAATGTTTATATGGTGATTGATAACTTTAGTATAAATTGTTTTGCGTTGTGAGAAAGTTGCAGCTATCTTACAAAGGTGTAATAAAAATTGCACAACTGTGAAGAATTAAAACACTTGGATAATAAATTCTGGAGAATAGCCATGATGAAAAAATTAGCTTTAGCTGCAGTTGTAGCACTCGGTTCTACCGCAGCATTTGCAGATAGAGATGCGGGTTGTGGTATCGGTTCACAAGTCTGGGCAGGTAAATCGGGTAAGGCGCCTAAAATTCTGGCTGCAACGACTAACGGTCTTTTTGCTAACCAATTATTCGGTATTACTTTTGGTACGCTAGGCTGTAGCGGTACAGGTACAGTCACTGCTCAAGCTGTGACTTTTACCAATGAAAATGCTGAATCTTTAGCACGTGATATGGCAGTCGGTGAGGGAGAAAGCTTAAATGTACTGGCTGAACTTTTAAATATTAAAGCGCAAGACAAAGCCCGTTTCTTTGCGGTATCTAAACAAAACTTCGCTAAAATTTATTCAGCAGAAAATCATGATTCTTTACAAGTGCTTGCATCTTTACAGGCTGTGATGGCTAAAGATGAAGTGCTGAAAGCCTACGTATAATCGAATATCCCAAAACCCTGTCATCTTGACGGGGTTTTTCTTATTGAATAATTGATAATTCCAGATTTGCATGAAATCACTTGCGTTCGTTTTTGCTTTAACCTCTTCCACGGTTGCCTATTCAGCAACGACTGTCCAAATTGCTCAACCCTATATAGAACGTGCAATACAACAAAAACTAGACCAATACATCACTTGGCAAAGGTTGATGTATGCCGATAAAAAAGGACACAGTGAAGTCAGCTATGCAGGTTTTTTCTTATCCAATGACGGGAAGACTGATTTAAGGCAGGAATTACAGGCCAATATCCAAGCCTTATTCCAAGTGGCTGAACCGAATCAATCGGTACGTTGCCGTTTTCCTGCACGCAGTCAATGGTTAATGCAGCAACTGAATATTTCAGAACAGCAATTGCCAGCGGTAAATTGCCCGGAATTGCAGGACTGGATCGGGCAGATCAAGCCTTATAAAGCAACACTCATCTATGCAACCGACTTTATGGGTAATCCCAGTTCCATGTTTGGGCATACCTTGTTGCGTCTGGATCCCAAAGATCAAAAGCAGCTGAATCTGGTTTCTTATGCGGTGAATTATGCTGCTACAGTTAGCGAGGGAGAAGACTGGTCTTTTGCCTGGAATGGTCTAACCGGTCAGTATCCGGGTGAATATTCCCTAATGCCTTATTACCGCAAGGTAAAAGAATATGGCGATCTGGAAAGCCGTGATTTGTGGGAATATGAACTCAGTTTAAGTTCCGATGAAACCCGATTTTTAGTGCAGCATATTTGGGAAATGAAACATGTAAGTTTCCCTTATTACTTTGTCAGTGATAACTGTGCCTATCGGTTATTGGGGCTGATTGATCTGGTTCGTCCACAGCTTAATTTAAAACAGCACTTTAAAGTGGCTGCCATTCCGGTGGAAACCATTAAGGCGATAGAACAGCAAGGCTTGGTCAAAGAAACGGTCTATCGGCCTGCTTTAGAAACCCAATTGCTATCACAAGCCAGACAGCATGGTAAAAGCCTGGCCAAAGTGGCGCACCAAATCGCTTTTGCTAAAACAATAGAGATGTCTAAGCAAATAGAATCTTATCAGGATTTAGATAAAACCAAGATTTTAGAGATGGCTTATGACGATTTATATCTGCAATTGATTGGAACTCAAGTTGGGCCAAGTTTTGCCCAGCCACGGTTACGCCAGTTATTGAGTTTACGCAGTCAAATTGATTTTGAAAAACAGCGTCAACAACCGCAACGTCCTAAAGTAGATCCCACCCAAGCCCATGATGCCCGTCATTTTTTGCTAACGATGGGCGAAGTGCAGGGTGAGAAGTTCATCGAGCTGGGACAGCGTCAGGCCTATCACGATCTGATTGATCCGCAAGGGGGCTTCAGGACGGGTACGCAGTTGCTATTTTGGGATGGTTCAATCCAGTATCGCGATGATAAATTGAAACTGGAGCATTTTGATTTTCTGAACGTGAATTCTTATAACCCACTAACTCCGTTTAAAACCCCACTCAGCTGGGGTTTTAATTTTGGCTGGAAGCAGGAGGCTTTGGATCAAAAGGGTCAGTTCAGTGAACATGAGCAACATGGCATTGCCAATTTACAGGTTCAGATGGGCTATAGCTATGCAAACCCGGAGCGTGAGCATTTGTGTTATATCCAACTGCAAAATCATATACAGGCAGCTAAGGCTCTGGATCAGGGCTGGCGTATTGGTATGGGGCCGACACTAGGCTGTCAAAATATCTGGTCAGATCACGTAAATAGCTTGGTACAGCTTGAATTACCGTATTGGCAAGATAGCCAGCAATGGCAACTTAAACTGAATACCCAGTGGCAATATGTCATTAATTCACAAAATGCACTTCGATTGAATTGGCAATACCAGCAACAAGACCATAAGGACTGGATGAAAACCAGTCTGGGATATGTGCGTTTCTTTTAGAATAAGTTGTTCAATAAATGTAAGTTTTTTCTCATTATTCATATAAAGCAAGCATGAGTTCACACAGTATTTTTTATCATTATTTGTTATATTAATAACGTAATTTTCTCGTTCTCTCAAAAAGTCTTGGAATTAATGGTATGAATACTGAAAGTATTGCCGTGCTTGCTGCGCAATGGAAATCGGTTTGTCAGGACTTTTCAATCACAGATTTAAATGACACTTTTCAATTTATTCAGGCGCATTCCCAGACACTGGTTTATGAATTTTATAAAAATATCATGCAGGAAAAGGAAGCTTCCTATTTTTTATCGGATGATATTGTTCAGAACCGGTTAAAAACCACACTAAATCAGTGGTTAATAGATTGCTTTCAGGTGCCGTTCCAGCAGAACTTCACTGAGATTGTAGAAAAACAGCTGATGGTCGGAAAAGTCCATGCGCGTATTGGTATTCCTTCCTGGCTGATTATGCGTGGTGTCGGTGAGATTGAAAAGAAAGTCTTTTTACTTCAGACCGGACAGGTGCAAAAAAATAGTTTGTGTATGGCTTCTTATATCGTACAGATATTGGGCTTTGCTTCGGAAATTATGTGCCGTTCTTATGAAGTCAATCTGGAAAAGAATAATGATATAAAACATACTTATCGTTTATTTTCTGCTATGCAGGATGTAGCTGCGCAAAAGGACAAGCAGCGCAGCTCATTATTAAACTGGGAAAATGAGCTGATGTTTAAGGTATTTTCCCACGAGCCGAAATTTACGCATCCCTTACTGTCAAAATCTGAATTTGGCTTATGGTTTATTCATAAAGCCGCTTATGCATTTACCGGATCGGAACAGGTCACGGCCATTGTGGATCGTATTTACCAGATTGATCCGCTGAGCCAGCAGGTTTTAAATGCTGCCAAAAAAGATAAAGCCATTCAGTTGATTCAGGATATTCGTGATAAAAATAGAGAAATTCAGCATCTGGTCGATCAACTTTTTCAGGTTGCAGATTATATCGACTCGGGCAGTGATTCCCTGACTCAACTGCTCAACCGACGCTATTTGAGTACCATTGTTTCGCGTGAAATTAATTTTTCCCGTAAAAATAATGCGCCGCTGTCTTTGCTGGCCATAGATGCAGACCACTTTAAACGGATTAATGACAAATTTGGACATGCAGCGGGTGATTCGGCTTTACAGTTTATTGCTGAAGTATTGCACGATTCTATCAAGGGAAGTGATTATGCATTCCGGATTGGCGGGGAAGAGTTTTTATTGTTGCTGGTTGATAGCGATTTAATCCGGGCAAAGGAACTTGCAGAACAGATCCGTAGCCGGATTCAGGAAACTACCATTGGTACCCGACCGGGCAGCAGTTTTAATTTTACCGTCAGTATCGGTTGTGCACTTTATGATGGTCATCCCGACTATCAGCGTTTTCTGGATGCTGCTGATACTGCACTGTACGCAGCCAAGAATAGTGGCCGAAATCGGGTCTATGTGGCTCAAACCGAGTTACAAGCCTCAACTATGACTGTACAGAGTTAACAAAGCGCCTAGCTATTGGACTGCTGAAGCCAGGCTTTGAATTTCTGTTTCTGTGTCATATATTCGGGATGGGCTTTGGCTGCATCCCATTTTTGTTTAAAAATTTTCGCTGCTGCCGCTTTGATGGAATCTTCTGTTTGACGCGGCAATTGCTCACGCCCATGTGTGCCGCTTAACCTTTTTTATCCTCAGGCACAGGCCCATCATATTTTTTTCCGCTTTTATGATTGGCATAGCGCCGTGCACGGGTATAACCCATCTGTAAAAACTTACGCGCCATATCGGCATCGATAAAATCGTGCTGTTGTAAATAGCCTAAGAAAAGCTGATAAATTTTTTCACTGCTGATTCGGGCTTTATCTTCATCGGCAAAACGTCAGTAGGGCAGGATTTCTGATTTATAAGGTTCAACCAAAAGCACACCTTGTTCACCACGGCCAATGCGGTACAGTTCAGGCTGTTGTCTAAAATTTTCTTAAAGTCGAGCGAATAGTCGAAGCTTGTCGAAACCACCCGTGATTTCCGGCGTGGCGTGGCCTCAGAAGAGGTTTTTCTGGTCATAATCTCTCTGTGCTTTTCAGCCCTTTAAGTCATTATGAATAAGACATCAGGCATGATGTGTATCTAATTTTGTGTTCAGATTTTTATCTACTATTTTTCTGATGCTTTCACTTGTCTGATCACTCAGTTAAATGTTTAGAAGAATGTGATCAGTAATAAGCTAGAGAGAAGGGTTCATGTTGTAAAATGTACTGACTACTCGTTTAAAATTTTTATAAAAACCTGAAAGAAAAAAACAGTATCCACAGGTTTTAGGCTTCAACCACCACAAAATATTTTCGAACCGCTTCAAGCACTTCAAATGTTCCCGTAAAGCCGGGTGGAATAATGCCAGCGTCACCTGCTTTAATTTCGACAAAACTCTGCGTTTTAGAATCATGCAAGCGTACTACGCCTTCAATCACCTGAAAGAACTCCTGTTTGTTGTCAGCAAATACAATATTCCATGCACCTGCTTCACAGCTCCAGATGCCACAGTTCATATTGGGATGCTCATATAAACTTTCAGTTAGGCGTTTAGGATTGCCTGCAACCAGACGATCAGGACGGGGATAATCAATGGTTGTTTCACTCTGAGTTAAACCGTGACCTGCTAACCAAATAGATGACATGATTGATCCTTAAAATCGAAAAGTTGCATAAACAAAAAAGAAATTAAAGCACAAATAAAAAAGCCTCAACAAGTGTTGAGGCTTTTCAATGATGAATTAATAAGATTCAGGTAGCGCACTTAAAAACTCTCGGCGTTCCTCTTTATTGGTTTTAAAATCACCGACAAAAGAAACCGTACGGGTAGTGGATTCCTGTTTGCCTACACCACGCATCATCATGCACATATGCGCTGAATCAATCATCACCGCCACACCACGTGCTTTAGTCACTTCAGCTACGGCTTCTGCAATTTGCTGGGTCAGGTTTTCCTGAATTTGCAAACGACGGGCAAACATTTCGGTAATGCGGGCAAATTTGGACAAACCGAGCACATTGCCTTCAGGCAAATAGGCAATATGTACACGACCGTAAAAAGGCAATAAATGATGTTCACAGAGTGAATAGAATTCGATATTTTTGACCAATACCATTTCACGGTTATCGGAAGGGAAGACCGCACTATTGGTCACTTCTTCTAAAGTTTTGCTATATCCAGACGTTAAATACGAAAAAGCTTTAGCAGCACGCATTGGCGTATCTTTAAGACCAGGACGATTAAGATCTTCACCAACGGCAGTTAAAATGTTGGCGTAGGATTGCTGCATAGACATAAGACGTGTTCACTTACACTGATATTGAACAAGGACGGCATTGTAGCAGAAAACCACTCCAATGCCTGCTTTTGAGGAAAAATCCGATTACTGTTTGAATTTTGGGTTCTTTTCTGCACGTTTCAGCAGAACCAGAACCGCACCGGTTCCACCCTGATTTTCAGGAGCACTGACAAAGGCTAAAACATCACGGTGCTGACGCAGCCAGCCATTCACATAGGTTTTTAAAATAGCTTCAGGCCCTTTGCCATGTACAATTTTAATGACGTTCTGATTTTCATCTTTGGTCATTTGAATAATCTGTAGTACAGCTACACGGGCTTCTTCTACGGTACAGCCATGCAGATCGACCGCTTCAAACCAGCGCAGGTTGCCTGCTTTTAAATCTTCAAAAACTTTATGCTGTAACGTGGCAATGCGATAGCTTAACGCCGCTTGGCTGGCTACCGGATTGAGCATGGCTTGAGTATCCGACAGCTCCGCCTGATCGGTTTCCATAGGGCCGGTTGCGGCTGCACGTTTGGCTAAAATTTTTGCATCCGGTTTTTTCTTTTTGTTCTTTTCAATCTTTGCAATATTACTGCTGTCGATTTTTTTGACACCTTGCATCGATTTCTGGAACAAAGCGAAATCATCTTCCTGCTCTTGCTGAGGCTGAGCTTTAGGCTCCTCAGGCTGCTTGGCAATCGCGCTGGATTGTGGATGGGTAATTTGCTTTTTAAAAGATTTCAGTAAATTGTACTGATCTTTCGAAAGCGAAGAATCATGTTTACTCATAATCTTTAATATTCATTAAATAGTTTCAGGCTGACCAAACAATGCCGTGAAGGCATGATCTGGACGAGGCTGTTTCATAAAACTTTCACCCACAAGGAAGGCATGAATATCATGTTCTTGCATCATGTGGACATCATGTGGAGTGGCAATACCACTTTCAGTCACCAGTAAACGTGAAGGCTCAAGCAATTTTTTCAAGCGTAGTGATGTGTTTAAATCGACATCAAAGGTTTTTAAATTACGGTTATTCACGCCTAACAGACAATGCTCTGAAAGTCTCAGTGCACGTTCAAGCTCAGCTTCATCATGCACTTCAACCAGAACATCCAGATTGTGTTCAAATGCGGTTTTAGACATTTCTTCGAGTTGCTGGTCAGACAGGCACGCCACAATTAAAAGAATACAGTCTGCATGCAGGGCACGGGCTTCAATCACGCCATAAGGGTCAATCAGGAAATCCTTGCGTAATGCAGGCAAGGCACAATGCGAACGGGCAATCTGGATATTTTCATCCGCACCCTGGAAAAAGTCCACATCTGTCAGTACAGACAGGCAAGCAGCACCTGCCTGTTCATATTGCTGGGCAATTTCAGCAGGATTAAAGTTCTCGCGAATCACGCCTTTTGAAGGAGAGGCTTTTTTGATTTCAGCAATCACGCCTGGACGCTTGTGTTGTAAAGACTGCGCAAAACCACGCACAGGTGTTGCCGCCTGAGCTAGTTCTTCCACATCTTTATAACTGTGTTGCTTAAGACGAGCAGCAAATTCTTGCTGTTTACGATCCACAATTTTGCCTAAAATTGTATTTGCGATATCTACCATGATCTTTGTCCTGTCGTCTTAAGTTTCGTATTCTTTTAAAGTTTTGGTGTATTCAGACAAAATGCCCATCTTTTCCAAAGCTTGACCGCCATAGATAATATCATGTGCCAAAGCAACGCCTTGCTTATAGCTGTTGGTCAAACCTGAAACGTAGATCCCGGCACCGGCATTCAGTGCCACCATACTGGCCGCTTTTTCACCTAGGGCAGACTTTTTCTTGCCTAAAGCATCTTTAATCAAAGCCAGACTTTCAGCTGCGCTATCTACAGAAAGGCCAGTTAAGGTTTGCGATTCAATATCGACCGCTTCGGGTTGAATTTCCCATTCGGTAATTTCACCGTCTTTCAGTTCAGCCACATGAGTGGAAGAGGCCAGACTGATTTCATCCAGACCATCTTTAGAATGCACCACCATGACATGTTCTGCGCCCAGCTGTTTCAATACTTCAGCCATCGGAAGACAAAGTTCGGTAGAGAATACGCCAATTACAAAACGTTTTACCCCGGCCGGATTCGTAAGCGGGCCAAGCAGGTTGAAAATACTGCGGAAGCCGAGTTCTTTACGCGGGCCAGCAGCATATTTCATCGCTTTGTGATGATTCGGTGCAAACAGGAAACCGACGCCCATTTCACGGATGCAACGTTCAGTTTGCTGCATGTTGAGGTCAAGATTAATCCCGGCTTGTTCTAAAAGATCAGATGAGCCTGATTTGGATGACACACCACGGCCGCCATGTTTGGCAATGGTTGCCCCAGCAGCTGCAATGACAAAACTTGATGCAGTCGATACGTTAAACAGGTTTTGGCCGTCACCGCCGGTACCGACAATATCAACCAGATGCGGAAGATCGCTGACATCAATTTTAATCGCAAATTCACGCATTACACGAGCAGCTGCGGTAATTTCGTCAATGCTTTCGCCTTTTAAGCGTAGGCCCATCATTAAAGCACCAATCTGTGCATCGGTTGCTTGACCATTCATGATGGTACGCATTACTTCTTCCATTTGCGGTTGAGTGAGCTCGATATTTTTAGTGATGTTATTTAAAGCTTGTTGAATATTCATAATCTTGATAGCGCTCGTTATGCGTAAATTTCTAAAAAGTTTTTGAAGATTTGGTGACCGTGCTCACTCAGAATGGATTCAGGATGAAACTGCACGCCTTCGATTGGCAATGTCTTATGTTTCACGCCCATGATCTCTTCCATAGAGCCATCTTCTTCATTGGTCCAGCAGGTCACTTCCAGGCATTCTGGCAATGTCGCCTGATCAATCACCAGTGAGTGATAGCGCGTTGCAGAAAACGGAGAAGGCAGATTGCTGAAAATCCCCTTATTGCTGTGATACATGTCCGATAAACGGCCATGCATGACTTTTTTGGCGCGAACCACATCTCCACCAAAGGCTTGTCCAATACTTTGATGTCCCAAGCACACTCCCAGTAAAGGAATTTTTCCGGCAAAGTGCTGAATTGCAGGAATGGAAATGCCTGCTTCGCTTGGTGAGCACGGACCAGGACCAATAACGAGATACTTCGGTTGCCATCGCTCGATATCTTCCAATGTAACGGCATCATTACGGACTACTTTTACTTCCTGATTTAACTCGCCAAAATACTGCACGATGTTATAGGTAAAAGAGTCATAGTTGTCGATCATTAAAAGCATGAGCTAACCTATTGAAATTTGCGCACTTAACTGTGCTCGAATAGTCCAAGAATACTCGCATGATTCAAGTTTTCACTGCATAGTCTTATTTAAACTAAAAGCAGTCAAAACGGCTAAAAAATGGAGTGCGAATAATCATAGCAAAAAATAAACATTTTCTGCTGAACTATTTCTATGATAATGATTTTAGAGAAATCACTGCGGGTGAATAAGCTGATTTATTTGCATTTTATGGTAAATGAAATTCATTGAAGATTGTTGCAATAATTTGATGTTATTTTTTGAATATGGTAAAGGCTTGATCTGGATTTAAAAGCACTGAATGGTAAATGATTAATATATTTTGGTAATATACTATCTATAAGTAAGTATTGTGCTGTTTAAATTTGCTTCATTGAAGCTTGGCTTCATAAAAGAACATAAAGCAATGAATATCAGATTTATAAGTTGTCACCAAAATGGCGCAGAGTGTTTCATGCGTTTGAAACTTTGAAATAATTAAAGTTTAACAGCTGAAAAAATAAAAAATATATAAATAATAATAAGATATAATTTATTTGTGGTTTAATGGGTTTTTAGCTTAAAAATTAAAATTCTGAAAATATTCATTAATGAAATCATTAATATGACAGAGAAAAAATTATTAAGTATTTATTTTAAGCGGAACCGATACATATTTAGTCAAATGGCAAGTAAAGCAGGGCTTTTGTTAGAGGTAGAAAATAAATATGCACCAATTTAGTACACTAAAAGCAGCTTTTTAAGTAAAAGCAATTAAGAGTGTTTGAATATGGTGCATTTGGATTTGGACACAGTATAATAGCCTCAAAGCAAAGCGCTTAAATCTGCTATTCTGATAAAGAATTCAGTATTTTATCTTTGTTTTTTTAAAGTTGGTATGAGAATTGCTTAACAGATACCAACTACTAACACGCACTTAGCAGGTGCAACAAAAATCATCGGAGCAAAATGAGCATGGCGAACAAGGTCCTTCAACTCATCCAAGAAAGTAGCGCAAAATGGGTCGATTTTCGCTTTACTGATACTAAGGGTAAAGAGCAGCATGTAACTTACCCTGCAGATTCAATCGACGAAGATACATTTGAAGACGGTAAAATGTTTGATGGTTCTTCAATCGCTGGTTGGAAAGGCATTGAAGCATCTGACATGATCTTACGTCCAGATGCAGAAACTGGTTTTGTAGACCCGTTCTTTGCTGAGCCTACAGTTGTTGTGACTTGTGACGTAATCGAGCCATCTACTGGTCAAGGTTATGAACGCGATCCACGCTCAATTGCTCGCCGTGCAGAAGAATACTTAAAATCAACAGGTATTGGTGATACTGCATTCTTCGGTCCAGAACCAGAATTCTTCGTTTTTGACGAAGTGAAATGGGACATCGACATGTCTGGCGCGCGCCACACATTGATCGCTGAAGAGGCTGCTTGGTCTACTGGTAAAGATTACGAAGCTGGTAACTCAGGTCACCGTCCACGTGTTAAAGGCGGTTACTTCCCGGTTCCTCCTGTAGATTCTTCACAAGATATGCGTGCTGATATGTGTGCCCGTATTGAAGACATCATGGGCCCAGGCCGTGTAGAAGTACATCACCATGAAGTTGCATCTTGCCAGTTAGAAATTGGTGTGAGCTTCAACACCATGGTTCGTAAAGCGGACGAAGTTCAACAGTTTAAATATGCGGTTTGGAACGTTGCTCACCAATACGCTAAAACTGCGACTTTCATGCCTAAACCAATGGTAGGTGACAACGGTTCTGGTATGCATGTTCACATGTCTATCTCTAAAGATGGCAAGAACTTGTTTGCTGGTGATGAATATGCAGGCCTTTCTGAAATGGCATTGTACTTCATTGGTGGTGTGATCAAACATGCTCGTTCATTGAATGCAATTACTAACCCTTCTACAAACTCGTACAAGCGTTTAGTTCCGCATTTCGAAGCACCGATCATGCTTGCTTACTCAGCACGTAACCGTTCTGCTTCTATCCGTATTCCTTACGTTTCTAGCCCTAAAGGCAAACGTATTGAAGCACGTTTCCCAGATCCAATGATGAACCCGTACTTAGGTTTTGCTGCATTGTTGATGGCTGGCCTTGACGGTATCCAAAACAAGATCCACCCAGGTGAAGCTGCAGACAAAAACTTGTATGATCTTCCTCCTGAAGAAGAAGCTAAAATCCCTACAGTGGCTCATAGCCTAGATATGGCACTTGAAGCTCTTGCAGCTGATCACGATTACCTGCTTAAAGGTGGCGTGTTCACTAAAGAAATGCTTGATGCGTATATCGAACTTAAAACTGAAGAAGTACGTCGTCTTAATACGACTACTCACCCAGTTGAATTTGATATGTACTACAGCTTGTAATTCATATTCGAATTTAAGTTCAAGAAAAACCCGCGCTTGTCGCGGGTTTTTTGTATGATGGGGTGAAGATTTACAAGAGTCATCACCTTATGGCAAAGCCACGTAAAAAACAAACCAGCTTTTATCCTTGGATTGATCCGCTTGATCACGACAAGGGATTTAAAATGAATTTCTCGACTGTGGAATACATGGAAGTCGGTCGTACGGTTGAAGGTTATAAGCAAGCTGAGTTTATAGGGCTTAAAAATCCTGAATTGGCTTTGGATTATGCTTATCCTGAAAGCTTTTATTTAAGTGCTGAAGGCATGATTTTAATCAAGACTCCGCAGGGGAAATTTGAAGTGATAGCCAAGACAGACAACTGTTAAATCAAGATTTTGTTTTAAATTGAATGATGATAAGTAAACTTAAGTCTTCTGAATATCATTTAAACTGTGTATAAATTTCCACATTTTCAAGAGCTTTAACGTTATGCGTGAACCGCGTGCATACGCAAATCAAAATCCAATCATTTTACCTGTATTAAAGCCGTGGTTATATGCTTCAGGTTCACTGACACAGCAATTAACCGATTTTGCGGGTGGGGTATTCAAGGTTCAGCCCATTGAAGAGCATTATCAGCGGCTTCTACGTGCAGATGCGCAATGGATGAATATGCCGCATCAGCATACGTCGTGGGTACGTGAAAGCTATCTATATGGCTGTGAAGATGCACCGTGGGTCAAAGCCAAAAGCATCTTTCCAATTTTAAGTTTGCAATCCCGGGCACGCATCTTTCAGCATATTGGTAAAAAACCAATCGGATGGTTTCTATTTCAACGTACCAATCCGGTTTGTCAGCGGCGGGTAATTCTACTTGAAGATGGCTGGACACGACAAAGTTGCTATACTTGGCATGGTTGTAAATTCATTGTGCAGGAAACTTTTTTGCCTGCATTTGAACGCTTTATTCAACAAAAAATTAAACAGTAACCTGGTTAAGGAATGTCATGGCAACTGCACATCAAATTACCTGGCGTGAACGTCTGGATGCTTATTATTATCTCTGCCGTTTTGATAAGCCGATTGGCACGGAACTGGTGTTCTGGCCGACCATGTGGGCACTTTGGGTGGCTAATCAGGGAATCCCAGGCATTGGGATTTTAATTCCCATGATTCTGGGTACCATTTTTATGCGTGCTGCGGGTTGTGCTATTAATGACTTTGCTGACCGTAAAGTGGATGCGCATGTAGAACGAACTAAAAACCGTCCTTTGGCTACTGGTGTGATCAGTGCTAAAGAAGCTATTTATGTGTTTTTGCTACTTGTGGCTGCCAGTGCATGTATGCTGTTTTTCTTGCCTATTGAAACGTTCTACTGGTCATTTGGGGCGCTATTTCTGGCATTTATCTATCCCTTTATGAAGCGCTACACCAACTTGCCACAAGTCTTTCTAGGCGCGGCATTTTCATGGTCCATTCCGATGGCTTATACCGCAGTCGGGCAGACACCGGACTTAAGCTGCTGGCTTTTGTATTTTGGCAATCTGGCTTGGACAGTAGCTTATGATACGCAATATGCCATTACCGACCGTGAGTATGATTTAAAGATTGGGGTGAAATCGACAGCCATTTTATTTGGCAAATATGACATCGAAATCATTTCTTTATTACAGGTCAGCAGCCTGGTCTTAATTGGCAGTGCCATGTATTTGGAAAATCTGTTGATGCCATTCGGTTTAATCGCGTTGTTATGCGTGGCAGCCGATTTTATCTATCAATGGAGCAAGACTCATGACCGTGATCCACAGCGCTGTTTCTGGGCATTTCGGCATAATCGCTGGGTAGGTGTCATGATTTTTGCTGGAATTTTTCTCGCTTTGCTTTAGCGATAAATTGAAGTAAAAATCGCCATAAAAAGTATCCATGCGGATAATGCTGATCAGTTAAGGAGTTTCGAAATAGACTCTTTAGCTTTTTAGCAGTTCACGACGGAGTCTTACCGTTTTAAATCAAAGTCTTGCAGCTCATTTGTTACTTTGGTTTCGCCCTGAGAAGCATTGCTTCGTAAGACCAAAGGCATATGTCATCCGCAAAACTCGTCAGCCACTATCAACTAGCAAATTTGTCACAGAAACAATCATTTTTTAATCTTGCGGTGCAATGCACCTCATGCCTCAAACAGTTGCGGATGACTTTTCCACATATCAACTACAATCATGCATTTAAAAAAAATACCAGTCAATTTCTTAACTGACTGGCATTAGTCCATACGGATACTTTTTTAGTATGGGTAAAGATCGGTTGCAATATCAGCCCACCTGAATTTGCATCTTCAATTCCTGTGTAATCAACTGCAATGCTGCATTTTTTGAGTTTTTTCTAAAACTGGCATACAGCTGCAAGGTAGGAAGTTCAAATTCAGTCGCCACCACCTGCACATGATCGCCTAGAAATTTCAGCAGATATTCCGGAACGAAACTGAAGCCCATGCCCATATTGATCATGTTGATGTGTTGCAGGACATTGGTGACCCAGAGCATCTGATGATGCGGCAGATGTTTGAGCTGCAATTGTTGATTGATTTTTTCATAAAATACTGGAGAAGCACTTTGTTCGCACATGATGATGCTCTGTTTTCTCAAATATTCACGACTGATTTGATGTTTGGAAGGATGTAATTTTGCTGCTGCCACGACATAGATTTTTTCAGTCAATAAGCATAAGTTTTCATAATCATCATGCTGTACGGCGTAACGGGTAAAGGCCAGATCCAGTTCAGCATTCTTTAGGCGCTGGATCTGTTCAAGACAGGTCAGGCTTTGCACATGAATGTGCAGATCAGGAATTTGCTGTTTGAGTTTATCTAAAATTAAGGGCATGACCTTCAGTTCTGCCACATTTAAAAAGCCAATATAAAACTGGTTGTTTTTGTTATAAGCCACCTGACGTGCGGCAGACATGGCAAGCTGGGCACTCTCTAACGCACTCAGTGCATGGGGTAAAAAGGCTTCGCCTTCATCAGTCAGGCGGATTTTTTTTGAGGACCGGTCAAACAGTAATACACCGACTTCTTCTTCCAGATCCTTAATCTGCTGACTTAACGAGGGTTGTGCAGTAAACATCTTTTCAGCAGCTTTGGTGAAGCTGCCTTGCTGGGCCACACTGACAAAATATCTTAAATGACGTAATTCCATAACTGACTGCACGTTTAAACCCGATTGCGCAGCTTCATCCTATGCTGATACTGCGAATACGATTATGAAATGTAACAGACTTAGAAGCTATGCAACCATAGTTTAAGCCTATGGGTGTTCTGTGAAATAAGGATGTTGCATACACTGAGATCAGACAGCTGAAGGGTGGCATGGAAAAGGAGTAGGTGATGTCTGAGCAATTTGATACGGATGTGCTGGTAGTAGGAACAGGGCCTGCAGGGTCAACCTTGGGGCTGGCGCTGGCCAATTATGGCATTAAAGTCCAGCTTTTTACCCAGTTTAGCTGGCTGGCCAACAGTCCACGTGCACATATTACCAATCAGCGTGCCATGGAAGTGTTGCGCGATCTCGGCGTAGAAGAACAGGTCAAGCAAATTGCTACACCTTGGGAGCAGATGGGGGAAAGCCTGATTACCACCAGCCTGGTCGGGGAAGAAATTGCCCGTTTAAGTGCCTGGGGTACCGGTGATGAACGGCATGGCGATTATATTAAAGGCAGTCCCTGTCCATTGGTAGATTTGATCCAGCCGAAAATGGAAGCCTTGTTAGCAAAGAATGCCGCCGAACGCGGTGCGATTTATAACTTCAATACCGAATATCTGTCTCATACTCAGGATGAACACGGTGTGATGGCAACTTTTCTAAACCGGATTACCAATACCGAGTTTAGCTTGCGGGCTAAATATCTGGTGGGTATGGATGGTGCTCGTTCAAAAGTTGTCGAGCAGTTAAATCTGCCGCTGGAAGGCGTCATGGCACGTGCTGGTACAGTGTATGTGACCTTCAAGGCGGATTTAAGCCAATATGTGCAGCATCGTCCGGCTATTCTACAATGGATTGTCAATCCCGAAGCCAGCTTTGGTGACTTGGGTATGGGGCTGCTGCGCGCCATTACGCCATGGAATGAGTGGATTATGGGTTGGGGCTTTGACATCAGTAAAGGTGAGCCACAAGTGACTGAGGAACAGGTTCGTGCCCGCCTGAATGCTTTTGTCGGGACTGAAGTTGAAGAAGTAGAAATCCAAAAACTGTCGTATTGGTATGTGAATCAGACCTGGGCGACAGAGTATTCCAAAGGTCGTGTATTTTGTGGTGGTGATGCCGTACACCGTCATCCACCATCCAGTGGTTTAGGCTCGAATACCTGCATGCAGGATGCTTTTAACCTCGGCTGGAAACTAGCCTATGCGGTGAAAGGCTGGGCTAAAGAAAGTCTGTTGGATTCTTATACTACTGAGCGTGCACCTGTAGGCAAGCAGATAGTCGCGCGTGCCAATCAATCCCGCTTCGACTATAAGCATCTAAAAGAAGTCTTTGGTTTTGATCATGGTGTAACCACACAGGCAGAGATGTTGCAGCGGATTTTCGCTGAAGATGACGCGGGTGCCGAGATTCGTCAGAAATTATTCAAAGCTCTGGAAATTAAACATTTCGAATTTAATGCCCAAGGGGTAGAGCTGAATCAGCGTTATGATTCAAACGCTGTCATTGCCGAGGCGACAACGGAAACCTTTGCCCAAGATCCACAGCTTTACTTGCAGGCAACGACACGCTCAGGGGCAAAAGTACCGCATACCTGGCTGATTGATGCCAAAGGACAGAAGCAATCAACCCTGGATATCGTGGGACATGGCCGTTTTAGCTTGCTCACCGGACTGTCCGGTACAGGCTGGAAAAATGCGGTACATGCCCTGAATCTGCCTTATCTGGACGTGATTCAGATTGGTTCCCGGGAATATCGTGATGTTTATGGAACATGGAATCAGAAATCTGAAATTCATGAAGCGGGTGCTGTACTGGTGCGTCCGGATGGTTATGTGGCTTGGCGGATGCAAGACAAACCGGAAGCAGACTTTGATTATCTAAAAAACTTGCGAGAAGTATTAGAAAAAATTCAGCTTACTGTTTGACTTTGATGGGTTTTGACTGAGGGATAAATAGCCGGTTTCGACCGGCTTTTTGATGTGAATTTACAAAGTAGGTTAATGATCTGTTGAGACAGCTCAGGGTTTTGTTATATTGGACAGGAAAATTTAGTGTGTATATAGATTGACAGGTATTGATTATGTCGCAGTCAGGCGCGAAGCCAAATCCCAAGAAGATGATTATTCTGATGAGCCTTGGTTTACTTATTCCGATTTTTCTTGTCTCTATGGCCTATCTGGCAGTCAGTAGCGATGAGAAAAATCAGCAGAAATATAAGCAGCAACAGGCTGAAATGCTGGAACGGATCAAAGCCCGTGAGGCGGCAGAAAGATCTGCTTCTGAGGCGACGGTAGAACCTTCTACTTCTACCCAGCAAGGCAATAAATAATTTATCATTATATTGAGCTTGTTGTATTGAATTTGGGGCCACCGCATCATACGGTGGCTTTTTTATGGCGAGATCGAATTAATTTAGAATATCTTTTTTTAAGCTGTGGACATTAGGAATATCGGTATAGCGATAGACCTGATAGCCGGCTTCATGCAGCATGGCATCACGTTCGGCATCTTCCTGTTCTTTGCCGATATGGGTGGGATCATCCAGTTCAATAATAGCGACTACCTCAAGTTTTTGATTGAGTAAAACGAAGTCGGTGACTTTGCGATTGAACTTGTTACGGATTTTAAAATTATTGTTGGTGATGAGGGCGCTAAAAGCCACTTGAGCAAGAATATGATGTTGGGGAAAGGCTTCTTTGAGCCGAATAAACATCTTGCTTTCGAAATGCGTGATGACGCGTTTGGGAAAGAATTTTTGCCGTGGCTTGAACAGTTGCTGAAAAACAAGGGTCAGCAAGGCTAGGCTGGCAATACAACCAATAAGGAAAAAAGTGAATTGACTTGAATCGAACACAGCACAATCTTGATATAAGAAAAAACCCACTCAGTTGAGTGGGTTTTTAGAATCTGGCTCTCCAACCTGGGCTCGAACCAGGGACCTGCGGATTAACAGTCCGTCGCTCTACCGACTGAGCTATTGGAGAATCTGGTACGCATTCTATGTATCTCAGCTTACAGGGTCAAGAGTTTAGTGTTAAAAAAGCCATGAAAATGAATTGAATGTTTTAAAAATAAACTTATTGCTTATTATTTAAGTGATTTTATTAAGTTTATATAATTTTCTTTGCTTTGTAAGGGCTCTGCAGCACGGCATTCATTGATCAATTTCATCAGCTCGGCTTGGCTGAGCTCAGGCTTGAGCTGTTGTTGAATGTGTTTTAAAACATCCGGGTTCTTTTGCGATAAGTTGCGGGTGCAATGAAATAAGCGTTCATACATGAGCGCGGAAGCCTGCTTTTTATTTTCAGAATTTTGACTGCATTGAAAAACGGCGAACATGACAACAATCAAAATAATCCAAAAAATGAGAGATTTTAACCAGGTTGCATTCATAGAATTTTATTAAAGTCTTTTTATTAGAATGAACATAACTAAATTTTAATCGGCGAACAATAGATAGGTGAATGGTCAACAATTTGGAGGCTGGTAGTTAAGCCAAAAGTTTAAAAAATATGAGTTATATAAGAAGCGAAGCGAAATTTAACCAATAAAAAAAGCCCACTTCATTATGAGTGGGCTTTTTAGAATCTTGGCTCTTCCACCTGGGCTCGAACCAGGGACCTGCGGATTAACAGTCCGTCGCTCTACCGACTGAGCTATGGAAGAATAGATGGCTCTCCAACCTGGGCTCGAACCAGGGACCTGCGGATTAACAGTCCGTCGCTCTACCGACTGAGCTATTGGAGAATCTGAAGCGCATTTTAGGGATGAAAACTCAAGTCGTCAACCAGATAATGTAAAGAAATGAATCATTTGCTTTATTAATATTCGTTTAGGGTGCAAAAGCAAAAAAATCACCCATAAAGGGTGATTTTTTAAACGGAAAAATAAAATAATTTCAAATCTTATTTTTCAACGCCAGCAGCTTGACCTGCAAGTTTAGCGTTAGCGTAGTCCCAGTTTACCAAGCTTTCCAGGAAAGTTTTGATGTAAGCAGGACGTGCATTACGGTAGTCGATATAGTAAGCATGTTCCCAAACGTCAATAGTCAACACTGCAACTTTACCGTGAGCAAGTGGAGTATCAGCATTTGAAGTTTTAAGAATAGATAAGTTGCCATTTACTTGGTCAGCAACCAACCAAGCCCAACCTGAACCGAATTGAGTTGTTGCTGCAGCAGCAAATTCTTCAGCAAATTTTTCGTAAGAACCGAAAGCTTCATCAATTTTAGCAGCTAAAGCACCAGTCGCTTTACCGCCACCGTTTTTAGCCATACAGTTCCAATAGAATGTATGGTTCCAAACTTGAGCCGCATTGTTGAATACGCCAGCTTTAGCAGCATCACCAGCAGTTGCAGTGATGATTTCTTCTAAAGTTTTACCTTCAAGGTCTGTGCCTTTGATCAGGTTATTCAAGTTTACAACGTAAGTGTTGTGGTGCTTGTCGTGATGGTATTCTAAAGTTTCTTTGCTGATGTGCGGAGCAAGATCTTCATAACCGTATGGAAGTGCCGGTAAAGTAATGGTTGTCATGTTTTCAATTCCTTGCATTTTGCTGGGTTTTAACATTAAGTGGCTTTATTGTAATAGATTCTTGAGGGAAATTGCGCATTGCTTATAAATAACAATACAGAATAAAGCCTGAATTTATACGTATAAAGAAAATGTAAAACCGCTCATGTTGAATTAAATCGGATTGTTTAATTCGAAGTAACTATACTCAATATCAAACTGTTCTGAAATAGCTTTTGCCAGCCTTTGCACCCCATAACGTTCGGTTGCATGATGGCCGCAGGCATAGTAGTGCACATTCAATTCCTTGGCTTCATAAAACGTCCGTTCACTGACTTCACCGGAAATGTAAGCATCACAGTTTTGCTCCGCCGCTTTGCCAATAAAATCTTGTGCGCCCCCGGTACAGAAACCGACTTTCTGGATTAATTTTTTATCCGCAGGTAGATGAATGGCATTAAAACCTAAACGTTCCGATACATACTGCTTAAAGTCTTCGGCAGACATGGGCTGTTTTAAATAACCAATATTGCCAATCGGGTTGCGCTCGCCAGGATCTAAAGCTTCAATCTGTTCAAGTTCTAAAATATCGGCAATGGCAGCGTTATTGCCTAAAGCAGGATGCGAATCTAAGGGCAGGTGATAGCCTACCAAAGAGATATCATGCTGAATCAAGCTTTTAATGCGTTTGCCGCGCATACCGGTAATCGGGTAGGGTTCACCTTTCCAGAAATAGCCATGATGGACCAAGAGTAAGTCCGCACCTTGTGCAATGGCTGCGTCAATTGCATCTTGTGATGCAGTTACTGCACACAAAATTTTATTGACTTCGGGTTTGCCTTCAATTTGCAAACCATTTGGTGCATAGTCTTTAAATTCGTGTGATTTCAGGGTCTGATCACACCACTGAATAATCTCGTTGAGCTTTGCCATAAATGTCCCGGGACTCTAAATATTTAATCTCATCAAACCATATTTTAAATTGTAACTAAAGCATCACAAAACTCTTGAATTATTTTTATGTTTCCATCTCTATTTCATTTTACAATGGCAGATAAATTACTTAGTCATCAACGAATTAAAATATTGTTAGAGGAAATTAACGTGCGTCGCACCTTTTCATGGTTACCTTGGGTTTTACTCATTCTGGTTACTCTCGGTTTTCTAGTATGGCAGCAAAATCAAAAGCCCAAAGCACCTGTTGCGGCTGATGGTATAAAAATGCCTGTGGAAAAAGTAGAGCCATTAGTTAATACCAACCGAACAGGTGGAGTCAGTTCTTATAGTGCAGCAGTTAAAGTTGCAGCACCTGCCGTGGTGAATATTTTTACCACTCAGAAAGTGAATAAGGCTGAGCATCCGCTGTTAAATGATCCTGCATTTCGTGAGTTTTTTGGTGATCAGGTTCCAGAACAATTTGGTCAGGAACCAAATGAAAATAGCCTGGGTTCAGGAGTTATTGTTCGTGCAGATGGTTATATCTTAACCAACAATCACGTAATTGCTCAGGCTGAACAGATTGTGGTGGGCTTGAATGATGGACGCCGTGCAGTCGCTAAAGTGATTGGTACAGACCCGGATTCAGATCTTGCTGTGATTAAGATCGAGCTGGATAAGCTTCCGGTGCTGCCTTTTAAATTGAGTGGAAATGAAGTCGGGGATGTGGTACTTGCGATTGGTAACCCCTTTGGTGTGGGACAAACTGTAACCCAGGGGATTATTTCTGCAACCAACCGTTCGGATTTGGGTATTAATACCTATGAAGACTTTATTCAGACCGATGCAGCCATTAATCCGGGGAACTCTGGTGGTGCATTGATTGATGTGGCGGGTAATCTGATTGGTGTAAATACCGCTATTTTCTCTCAATCCGGTGGTTCGCTCGGGATTGGTTTTGCCATTCCTGCGAAGGTCTGTCAGCAAATTTTGAATTCAATTTTGAAAGATGGTCGTGTGGTTCGTGGCTGGCTGGGTATTAGCCTGATGCCGGTGCAACAGGAAAACATTCTTGAGCCTAAGCAAAATGGTGTGGTGGTTGCAGACGTATTGCCCAATGGTCCGGCTGCAAAAGCGGGTATTCGCAAAGGTGACAAAATTATTCAGGTCAATGGTGAACTCATTACTTCAGCTTCTCACCTGATTAATTATGTCGCGTTGCAAGCCCCGAATAGCCGCATTAACGTTGAAGTGGTACGTGATGAGAAACCAATCACTGTGAATGTAGTGGTGACCGAACGTAAGGCACAGAATAATAATTCACAATATATTCCTTTACCTCAACAATAAGGCAATCTTTAGATTGATCGATATTGAGATGGGGTAAATAGATAAAAAGCGCATTTCGATGCGCTTTTTTATTGGGTGATTTTCACGGTTATTAAAGCAGAGTTACAAATAACCAAGACAAAAAAAGCCCGCTTTAATGCTGCGGGCTTTTTCGTATTTGGCTCTCCAACCTGGGCTCGAACCAGGGACCTGCGGATTAACAGTCCGTCGCTCTACCGACTGAGCTATTGGAGAATCTGCATGCGATTATAAGGAGATTTTGCAGGGGGTCAAGCTAAAAGTGTCATGATTCCTTAATTTTTCTACCGTATGCTTTTTATTTAAACAACTAAATTGAAAATGTTAAAAAAACTTGCACAGCCAAAATGGGCTTGTTAGATTAAATTCATAACAGAGCGTTTGAATGAAAGTTCAAACAGTGTGGATTTAAACCAACTTGCCAGCACTAAAATGGCTAAACAGGAGAAAGCGAATGCATACGCTGACCATTGCCGAAATTTTTTCAAATTTATCTTTTTATCAAGACAATTACCTTTCAATTATTCAAGATCCAGAGCGCTATCAAACAGCCGTAGAGGATGCTTATATTCAGGTCTGGCCTGTGGGCACTCAGGCTTTATATCTGGGCGATTTATTGCAGTTGTGGTTTAGTGATAAATGGTTAATCGATTCACCCTGTCAATTGCTCCTGGACAGCTATTCCAAGGGACGTAAGCAGCCCTTGCAGCGTGAGCATGACCTATATTTGTATCAATTGAATGGTAGCGCTTTATCGGGACGCAACAATTCTAAAGTGTGGTCGGTTTCGGAACAGAAAAAACTCTCGGTTTCTCTGGATAGCGTATTTAAGTATTTATGTATCTATAAGGGAACTTCGCGTCCGGAAGTGTCTTTATCAGCACTCACAAAATCATTTAAATCAGCCGTTTAATTATGCATAAACAATCATGCATTAGCATAAGAGCTTAGGAAATGACTTAAGCTCTCTCACCATCTTTCAATACTCATTGAATGATCAGGATGTGCTATGCACGGATAATCATGCAAGTTGCAGTGGCATGAGCATAAAGTTTGCCATCTTCATCGACAATTTGCCCCTCAGAAATACCCAGGTTCTTACTGATATTAATGATCGTGCCAATTGCGATGAGTTCTTTGTTCTGCGGAATTGGACGGCACATTTTGACATTTAAATCGATTGTGCCGTAGCCAATGCCTGCTTCCAGCATGGAAAAAACTGCACATCCGGTAACTGAGTCTAAGACTGTGGCGGCAAACCCGCCGTGCACGCCGCCAAGCGGGTTTAAATGGCGCTGGTCCGCTTTGACTTTAAAATGCACTTCACCCAGTTCAACTTTTTCAGTCAGCATGGGAATAGTTTCGCTCATTGAAGGTGCTGGAAGTGTTCCGGCGCACATTGCCTGCATAATTTCTAAGCCAGACATTTGTTGAGGATTCATTCTGTTCGTCCTTAATTTGAATTAGGTTCCTTTTTGGAACTTAAAACCAATTAATCAAAAAACAGACTGAACGTCAACGCGTGTAAATGGAACGCTCAGTCCATTCCATGGGATTTGAATTTGCGCTTATAAGATAGATCGATTTATTTAGTAGCTATAAGACAGATAAATTTTATCAAAGCTGTCAAATTGCTGCAGAATTTTCATGGCGATTTCCTCGCCTGTGGCCCAAGTGGTGACTGACGTTTTTGGGTTAATATCAATAATGTCTAGATTCAGGCAGAGGGTTTGCGGGCTTTCAATAATAATAAACTGAGGGGAGCAGGGCTTTAAGCACTTGGCAATATAGCGTTTAATATTTTCTTTTTGATATACATCAATAATTTTATAGCGCATGTGCTGCCCTCGATTGTCTATCATCTGCATTATTTAAACGTATTTTAAAGTTTAAATGAAACTTTTTACAAAGATATTAAAAGTTAAATGTATCAAAAAAGTATTTTATTAGATTTGAACAGTAAGAAATCATGCAGCTTAAGCGTCGATTTTAAGTGCTTAGTGAGCTAAATGTTGCTGTGCGCTGTTAAGCTGGCTAATCTGTGAATTGAATAAACATAAGTAGAAAAGCCTTATAGATTTCATAAGCGGAATTCGCTATATCTAAGCGATGCTGTTGAATAGGGATGCTCAACCATGTTGCTTAAAATCGGCATTGCGATGCTGGCCTTTGCCGCCAATTCGGTTTTATGTCGTCTAGCGCTGGCAGAACAGCAGATTGATCCCATGAGTTTTAGCCTAATTCGGGTATGCAGCGGTGCAGCTGTTTTGTTGCTGCTCTATATGCTTTCTGCGCATAAAGCCAAAATAAGATGGAATATTAAAAACGGATTTTTTCTAGCGCTGTACATCATTGCTTTTTCATTGGCTTATTTGCATATTGATGCAGGCGTGGGAGCTTTACTGCTGTTTGGCACAGTGCAGCTTAGTATGGTGGGTTATGGGATATGCCATGGCGAGAAAATTAATCTACACCGCGGCTTAGGATTAGCCATCGCGATTTTAGGCATTCTGATTCTTTTACTTCCTGGCGCCTCGGCACCTCATTTAGGTTATGCCGCGATAATGGTGCTTTCGGGAATAGGCTGGGCGATGTATAGCATTGCGGGCAAAAATATGCAGAATCCATTGGCTAGTACATTGGCAAATTTTGTGATAGCCATTCCTTTAGTGTTGCTGGCGTACATCGCTTTTTACCCACAGAGTTTTGCATTGCCTCAAGGGGTACTTTTAGCTGTGCTGTCAGGTGGTTTGGCATCAAGCGGAGCATACGTGCTGTGGTATAGCATTGTTAAACAGATTGACCGTGTGACAGCCAGCAGTGTACAGCTGTCTGTGCCGTGTTTAGCTATTTTAGGCGGTACACTGTTTATAGGTGAGGTACTCAGCTGGAGAATTATTATTTCTGCGGTGATTGTTTTGGTGGGAATTGCGCTGGTTGTTTGTGATAAGTCTGTGTCAAATTCAGCGCTTAAAGTGAAATCATAATTGAGAATTTTAGCTATTTTTAGTGTTGTTTATAATTCTTTACATCTGAAAATATAAAAAACCCGCTTCAAGAGCGGGTTTTTCTCATCAAACTTATTACTAAGTCAGATTATTTTTCAGCAGCAATCGCAGCGTCTACGCCTTCGATTGAATCAGCAGCTTTCTTGATACGAGCAAGTGCATCTATAAGTACTTCGTCAGCAGTTGCATAAGAAATACGCATGTAACCGCCTAGACCGAATGCATCACCAGGAACAACGGCAACACCAGTTTCTTCCAATAACCATGCAGAGAATTCTGTGCAAGATTTTAAACCTTTGGCACGAATCAAAGGTTTGATGTTTGCGTATGCATAGAATGCACCATCAGCAGGTAAACAAGTAATACCGTTGATGTCGTTCAAGCCTTTAACAACCAAGTCATGACGGCGTTTGAATGCTTCAATCATTGGCTCAAGAACGTCTTGAGGACCATTCAATGCAGCTTCAGCAGCAACTTGTGAAATTGAAGTCGGGTTTGAAGTTGATTGAGACTGGATTTTTTTCATTGCGCCAATCAATTTAGCAGGACCCGCTGCATAGCCAATACGCCAGCCAGTCATTGCATACGCTTTAGACACACCATTAAGTACGATTACGCGATCGTAAAGGTCTGGTGCAACAGTAGCGATGTTATAGAATTCGTCGTCCCAACGGATTGGTTCGTACATATCATCAGAAGCAACGAGAACTTCTGGGTATTTACGAAGCACTTCAGCCAAAGCTTCTAATTCAGCTTTAGTGTAGATCATGCCAGTCGGGTTAGATGGGCTGTTTAATACCACTAAACGAGTTTTGTCTGTGATCGCGGCTTCTAATTGAGCAGGTGTGATTTTGAAACGTTGTTCTTCACCACATTTAACAACTACAGGAACACCTTCAGCAATGATTACCATGTCTGGATAGCTTACCCAGTATGGTGCAGGGATGATGACTTCATCACCTTTGTTTAACAAAGCAAGTGCCAAGTTAAAGAATGATTGTTTACCACCGCAAGAAACCAGGATTTGGTTTGCTGCATAGTCAAGATTATTGTCGCGTTTAAATTTCGCGATAATCGCTTTTTTAAGACCTGGAGTACCGTCAACAGCGGTATATTTAGTAAAACCGTTGTTAATAGCAGTAATGGCTGCATCTTTGATGTGTTGTGGGGTGTCAAAATCTGGTTCACCTGCGCCCAAACCAATTACGTTTTTACCAGCAGCTTTAAGTTCAGCAGCTTTATTGGTAACAGCAAGTGTAGGGGACGGTTTGATGGCATTTACACGATCAGAGAGACGTACGTCCACGGCAGTATTCCTTCTTATAGGGATTAAAAAATAAAAAGCACACTATCTTAGCCTAAATTGCGCCAAAAAGGGGAGAGAGAATGCATTGATATCTGAAAAAAGTGTGTTGTTTGGGTTAAGCGGGATTTTAATGCTAATAAAAAATTGAGTGGCTTATCAGCTTAGGGGTAAAAAATAATATTTTTTAAATGAATGGGATAAATATTATGTAGCGCATGATCACACTGCAATCCTAGAATATTTTGAATGAATTGCAGTGTTTTACTGGCTTCAATGATCAAATTGAATCATTAATAGGCATAATTTAAATCGGTGTAATCATTAAGTGATTTTTGCAAATGGCTATTGATAAACTCATGCACATCAGCAGTCGTCATTGGTTGACCCTGTTTGGTAATGACATGTTCAATCGGCTGCTGACCTTGAGCGGTAATGGTGTAAACAAAATTACGCGTCACTTTATAAGCCGCTTCTTCTTTGAGGATGCAAGTCACATAACGGTAACTATGCTCAAAGTTTAAATCGGTATGTGAAAATACAAACTGATCGAATAATTTCATGCTTTGACCGTTTGCCAAGGCCTTGAGCTCATCCACAATGCTAGCACTAAATTTCATGCCATAGCGTTCAGAGATTGGTTTCTGGTCAATTAACAGTGATACAGATTCATCATCATTCTGGGTGACGGTGACATTACTAAAATTGGACATGAACATCTCTGAGGTAAATTGCGAAGCTGTTCAGTATGGTGGAAATGACTGAAAAATCAATTCAGAGCTGTATGGATTTTGGACAAAATATCTCAAGATTAGAATTTAAAAATACAAACAGAAGAATTAAAAAGAGAATCAAAATAAAAAAGGCTACATCAGATGTAGCCTTTTGAATGTTTATTGATATCCAAGATGCCAAGAAGAATTAAGCATTAAAACGAGACAGATCTTCTTCAGGACGGGCAGTCAATACTTCAACACCGGTTTTAGTCACTAAAAGGGTGTGTTCATATTGTGCTGACAAACTGTGGTCTTTGGTCACCACCGTCCATTTATCACCTAAAATTTTAGTTTTCCAGTCACCACCGTTTACCATCGGTTCAATGGTAAAAGTCATGCCTTCTTCAAGCACCATGCCGGTATTCGGTTGACCATAATGTAAAACTTGAGGTTCGTCGTGGAAAACGGTACCAATACCATGACCGCAATATTCACGTACGACGCCAAAACGTTCTGATTCAATATATTTCTGGATGGCATTACCAATATCACCAATGGTCGAACCTGGTTTTACAGTGGCAATACCACGGTACATGGCTTCTTGTGCCACTTTGCATAAACGATCGGCAAGAATCGAAGTTTCACCACCCACGATATACATCATGTTGGTATCGCCGTGATAGCCATCTTTAATGACAGTGACATCAATATTTAAGATGTCGCCTTTTTTCAGGATTTTGCTTGCAGATGGAATACCGTGACACACCACGTGGTTGACTGAGGTACAAATCACATGCTGGAAAGCCGGGCGGCCAGGTGCTGCGCCATAGCCTAGACAAGCAGGAATGGCAGCTTGTTTATTCACGATATAATCGTGACAAATGGTGTCCAATTCCAGGGTAGATACACCTGGTTTGATATGCGGTTTGATCATATCCAAAACTTCAGCCGCCAGTCGACCCGCCACACGCATTTTTTCAATTTCTTCAGGTGTTTTGATTAAACGGCGGGGAGCTTCGTAAGTACTGTTCATGATCTTTAAAAACTTTTGGAAATTTGTGTGTGACTATGGTATAAATAGCCGCCCATTTTATCAAATGCTTTTTCGTGAATAAATTTTCACGGGCTTTGTGCGATGGGGCAATAAAATCCGCACATATATCGACACATTTCTCTGGGTGCTCGCAAGAGTGGAGAATGCGGATATATGGAGGCCTAACCCAAACTTTAAGGTAAAGAAAATGGCAGATTACAACGTAAGCATGCGCGACCTTCTTCAAGCAGGCGCTCACTTCGGTCACCAAACTCGTTTCTGGAACCCAAAGATGCGCGAATACATCTTTGGTGCGCGTAACAAAATTCACATCATCAACCTTGAGCACACTGTTCCTGCGTTAAATGATGCTTTGAACTTTGTTAACAATCTTGCAAGCAAAAAGAACAAAGTATTGTTTGTTGGTACTAAACGTGCTGCTTCTAACATCATTCGTGAACAAGCTCAACGCGCTGGTCAACCATATGTAGACCACCGCTGGTTAGGTGGTATGTTGACGAACTGGAAAACACTTCGCCAATCTATCAACCGTTTAAAAGATCTTCAAACTCAATCTACTGACGGTACTTTCGCTAAACTTACTAAACGTGAAGCTTTAGAACGTACTCGTGAAATGGAAAAACTTGAACGTGCTTTAGGCGGCGTTAAAAACATGGGTGGTTTACCTGACGCATTATTCGTAATTGACGTTGACCACGAATCAATCGCGATTAAAGAAGCTAAAAACCTTGGTATTCCTGTAATCGGTATCGTTGATACAAACTCTAACCCAGACAACGTAGATTACGTTATTCCTGGTAATGACGATGCGATCCGTGCGGTTACACTTTACGCTTCTGCTATGGCTGATGCTATCCTTGCTGGTAAAGAGTACGCTCAATCACAAGCAAATGCTCAAGCTAAAGGCGAAGAAGCTGCTAAAGAAGCTCCAGAGGCTTAATGCGTTTTGACGCAGAATTGTCATTTTTGCGACATGTAATCGTGGCAAATTAAGCGTCAAGAAAGCAAAACGGCCCAGAGAACACTTTGGGCCGTTTTTGTTGAACAGATTCATTTTCTACCGTATTTAGGAGAATAACATGACTGCAGTTACTGCGAGCATGGTAAAAGAATTGCGTGACCGTACTGGCCTAGCAATGATGGAATGTAAAAAAGCATTAACAGAAGCGGACGGTGATATCGAATTAGCGATTGATAACCTTCGTAAATCTGGTCAAGCAAAAGCAGCTAAAAAAGCTGGTAACATTGCTGCTGACGGTGCAATTACTATCGTTCAAGAAGGCAACAAAGCGATTCTTGTAGAAGTAAACTGCCAAACTGACTTCGTTGCTAAAGACGAAAACTTTGCTGGTTTCTCTGCTAAAGTTGCTGCTGCTGCTCTTGCTGCAAATGAAACTGATGCTGCTAAAATTGCTGAATTGAAACTTGAAGATGGTTCTACTGTTGAAGAAGCGCGTATTGCTCTTGTTCAAAAAATCGGTGAAAACATCCAAGTACGTCGTGCGAAAATTGTTGAAGGTGAAAACCTTGCAGTTTACAAACACGGTTTAAAAATCGGTGTTGTTGTATCTTACAACGGTGATGCTGCGACTGGTAAAGGTATTGCAATGCACGTTGCTGCGTTCAACCCGGTTGCTGTAAATGCTGAAGGCGTATCTGCTGATCTTATCGCTAAAGAAAAAGAAATTGCTGAAGCGAAAGCATTAGAATCTGGTAAACCAGCTAACATCGTTGAAAAAATGGTGACTGGTTCAGTTGAAAAATACTTGAATGAAGTTGTTCTTGAGCGTCAAATGTACGTAATCGACAACGACAAGAAAGTTGCTGATGTTCTTAAATCAACTGCTACTACAGTTGTTGAATTCGTTCGCTTCGAAGTAGGTGAAGGTATTGAGAAAAAAGCTGAACTTTCTTTCGCTGAAGAAGTTGCTGCTGCTCAAGCTGCTGCAAAATAATCTCTGATTATTTGCAAAAAAAGCCCTCTAACGAGGGCTTTTTTTATGAATAATTAAAAATTTTGAGAGAAGAATAAAGATGGCGAATAAAGCCCGGATGGGAATCGGTGTGGTGATTATTGTTTTAATTGCTGCCTATTTTGGAGTGGATTTACAAGAATAATCTTCTTTCACTCCACCTTTTCAAGACTTAAAACCACAAAACCAAATTCAGGTAGAGGAAGAACGTCCTCAAGCTCACGAGGATTTTAAATCTAAAAATTTACCGTTTGGCAATGATAATGCAAAAATTCAGCAGGCATTTCGAGCACAAACAAGCAATATTCAGGTACAGGCTACCGGACGAGTCAAAGCGGTGTTAGCGGATGATAATAACAGCTCACGCCATCAAAAATTTATTCTGCAATTGCAGAAGGGCTTAACCGTTTTGGTGGCTCATAATATTGATTTAAGTTCCCGTATTGATGGTTTGCAAAAGGGAGATGCAGTCGAGTTCTATGGGGAATATGAATACTCTGAAAAAGGTGGAGTAATTCACTGGACTCATCATGATCCACAACAAAGACATGTGGATGGTTGGTTGAAATATAAAGGAAGAACCTATCAATAAAGGTTCTTCAGAAGGCTAAAACGATAATAGGTCTTAAATTGCGTTGATTTGCGATTTTTGACGTGTTTTATATTTTGGTAGTAGTTTTCTTAGATAGGTATTCATGCGCCATGCAGGGCCAATGAGGAGGAATTGGAGGTCTTTGAAGAATGAAGGCTTTTTTTCTTCGAGTTTGTGTCCGTAAAATTGCCCAATCCAGGCTAAAATGAAAAGCGCAATATAAAATCCTGTTCCTACAGGCAAAATAAAAATGAGCCATGCAATGACTAAGTCTAGGCGTACATAAAAGAGCAAAGTTAAAATCAAAAGTAGGGCTGTCAATAACGCGCTGAAGTGAGCCAAAATGCCAATAATGGAAAACAGGATGGTGGGCACGCAAACTCAGTGAATGGCTTTGTTGGTTTTGTTCTGATGGCTCTCACTATATTCATCTAACCATTCTGTCATTGTTTTCATTTTTCACTCCGGTTTTTTATTGATGAGCATCCATCAATCTAAACCTTTTTTATTGAGATAAAATATAAACGAGAAAACAGTGCCGTTCAAAATTCAGCACCAGCAATTCATCACTCATATGATGCACGGTGGAATGATGCTGTATCACAAAGTGAGGGAGAAGGCGGAGGGATTGCACTTTTGGCCAGGCATTAAAAAAGCCACAAGAAGTGGCTTTTAAGTCAAATGTATCAGGAGTCTGGCAAATTCTTATGAATTTGGACCATCTACACGTTCGATATTCACTTTTGCAGTACCTGCATTGGTAATACCTAACTGTTTTGCAGCGCCATAAGACAAGTCTAGAACACGGTTACCATGGAATGGACCACGATCGTTTACTTTTACGACTACGCTCTTACCATTGTTTTTATTGGTTACGCGAATATAACAGTTCAATGGCAAGCTACGGTGAGCTGCAGTCAAACCATTCATATCGTATGTTTCACCACTTGCAGTTTTACGGCCATGGAATTGACGACCATACCAAGAAGCGGCACCAGTCTGGCTAAATTTACGTACTGTGTTAGATGCGACAGTATTTAGCTTTTCAATCACTGAAGGCTCATCGTTAGGGATTTCAATTTTCGAAGCAATGGTTTGACGACGAATTTTATCACCAGAACGCTCAGTGATTGAGAGGCTGTTTAAGTTTGAAAAGTGCGAGTTAAACGTTTGAGCATCTTTATTTAATACACGCGTGGCTAAACGTGAGTTGTCATGATCCGTATTGAATGATGACTGTACCAGTTCTGCTTGAGACTGACTCAGGGCAAAAGTGGCCGATAAGGCTAAAATATATTTTATTGAAGACTGCATTATTAAACTCCTAAAGACCGTTGCTTTTATTTCAATTAAGCGATTGAAAATTAAGCTATCAAGTCTGTTAATTCTCTTTTGCAACTACATTTGACGAGATGGATAATATTCATGCCAAGCTAAAGCTGTCTACTCTTTAATTAAAATAATTACAAAAACCACAGAAATGCATCGTTTCTTGATCAAAATATGATCAATATTGTAACATTGTGTGTAAAAGGTCTAATTTGTGAGCTAATTTACAAAAAAAATTATTGACTTTATTATTTTTTGGTAAAACCAGCCTTAACGGCTGGCGATTTCAGTGCCTAATTGCCATACCGCTGTGGCATACATTCGACTCTTGTTATACGTTGTAATCACCTGAAAATTTGGATAAGTAATATAGTAAATAGGGCCATAACTATCTTGAAGTTGAATAATATTTACCATATCCAGGTCATCAATTTTTACAATCGGATTGGTTGGAGTAATGCCTTGATTTTTTAAGGCACCATAGGGAGTAGGTTGTTCCAAATCTTTGGCAATAATAGAAGTAGGATTATTGCCGCTATAGCGGCCAGCAAAGCCGATCGGTTGGTTACGTTGCCATCCATGTTGGGCTAAATAGTTGGCAATAGAACCAATGGCATCCACGGCAGAATTTCTTAAGTCGATATGTCCATTGGCATCATAGTCCACGCCCATTTTGCTAATGTTGCTCGGCATAAATTGCGGATAACCAATCGCTCCAGCATAAGAGCCAACGACTGAGCTGGCAGGTACTCCATCTTTATAGGTCCATGCAATCAGTGCAGCGAGCTCATCCTGGAAATACTGGGCACGTCGCTCATAGCCGAAGCCTAAGGTTGCTAGGGCATCACGGGTAATGAAATTACCCTTATTGGCACCAAAACCGGTTTCTACCCCTAAAATCCCCAAAATAATCGATTGCGGTACACCAAACTGCTGTTCAGCGCGGTTTAAAGTGTCGGCATATTGAGTTTTGAAACGTACCCCACGCTGAATGGTGCTTTCCGCCATAAAATTGGTTTTATATTCGTACCAGGGCTTACTTTCCCCAGGGCGATTCATAATATTGATGATATTAGGCAGGTTTTTTGACCCATTCATGGCCCAGTCGACTTGTTCTGCGCTCAAGCCATAGGTCTGCATGGTTTTTTGCTTAAAGCTGTTATAAGCAGGATCGTTGTAAAAATCATTGGCTTGGCAGAAACTGGTGATGGAAAGTGCACCGAAAAGTAAAGGAAGACGTTTCATTTTGTTATAAAAGTTGATACTTAACATATTACTCAAAGTTCCAAAAACATAATCAGTGTGTGTAAATCGACATCACGATGCTAAAAGACAGCATTACAAATATAATTGCCGAAAATCCATCTCATGAAAGATAACGGAATTTTTCTAAGGGGTTAAGATAGCATTGACCAAGGCTATATCAACAAGTATGCATACAAAAAAAGACAAACATGGAGAGACTGCGCGTAAATCCACCTCTCAGGTGGATACTCTAAGCCGGGCTTTATCATCCTGATTAGAACAATAAAAAGATTGAGCAATTTTCATCAATCAGACCTAATCTTTACATGACTTATCATAATACGAGCTATCTCGGTTTCGAGTAAGGAATTTAGTCACGATTGGATATTTTTAAAGGGTGTTTGGTTGAAAAAACGTCAGTCTTTATCACTATTTAAAAAGTTAGAAATAGCACACTTACGTATCAATAATAGCTAAAGATGTGGAAGTTTAATCTTGCTCTTTATTCACCTTGCTATAGAAGTTGGAATAGGTAAAATTTAGCAATAAGTCACAATCTAAGAAAAAATAAAATCGGGCAGAATTCAACTTTCATCATCACTTTATATAGCAATAATCTGGATATAAAAATAAAAGGAAAAAAGTAATGCAGAAGATGTTTCTGAAATCAATACAGTAAAAATCGTAAAGCAGGAATTGAATCAAGTTAAAGGCTCATAAAATGATGAATTCTTAACCATTTGAGCTGGAATTGGACAATAAAAAACCTAGCCATGGCTAGGTTTTCGATGGTTTTATAAATGTTTAAGCATGGAATAAAGTATCGTGATATTCAGCAAGTGCCTTCAACTCATCTTTATTCAGATTTGGAATGATTTTATCCACTGCAATATGCACGGCTTTAATCACTGCAGCTGCGCCTAAATCAGCAGCTTTGCGTTTAATCATGCCTAAATCAAGGGTCTTATTAAAGTCGCTCATAAAATGACGCACGGTCGCTTCAGCAAATTGCTTATACGATTCCGTGAGTGCCGCTTTATTGACTTCATTCCCGGCTTTAATTTCCGCATAACTATGCTTAAGATTGGTCACCAGGCTTGCATCTAATGACTCACCTACGCGGAAGTTGCCTTCAGCATCTTTAAACAAGCTTTTTTCAGAAAACTCAATCGATTGCTTGACTACATCATTTGAAGATTTACTCATTAACTGTTTCAATAAAACAGCAACGGTTGATTTGATATAACCCGCAAGTTTTTCAGCTGTATCACGTTTATCACTGGCTGGAAAATGATGCACAAGCTCAGTCAAAATAGCATCAATGATTTCTTCATTAATTAGCAATGCTGTTTTGTCGCGTAAAGGGTAAAGTGGTTCGCTGGAATTTTTCTTTTCCTGAGCTGTTTGAATACTGGTTAATAATTCTGCAGTCGGAATAAAACCAAAAAATGGCATGTTAAAAAACCTCAATATTCTTCATTTTATTGTCGCGCCAAACGAATGGGGCGAGGCATCCATGTCGCATCCGATACACGGCAAGGGTTGATGTCTAATCCGCCACGACGTGTATAAGTTGCATACACCATCAGTTTATCTGGAGCAAGGTTTTGCCAGATGTCGGCAAACATCTGTTCCACACATTGTTCATGGAATCCATTATGCTGACGGTAAGAAATAATATAAGCTAAAGTACTGCGATAACAAGGTTTTTTACCCTGATATCGAATAAAAACTGTGCCCCAATCGGGCTGGCCAGTGACTGGACAGTTACTGCGTAATAAATGCGAATAGAGTTGAACTTCAACTTGTTCACTATTTTCTGCATCTAACTTTAATAAAGTCGAGTCCGGATGATTCTCTAAGCGTTCAGGGCTTAAATCATCAATACAGATCCCTTCCGGTTTGGAAATATCCAGATTATCCGCCTGAAATAGAGTCAGGGTGATAGGAGCGCCTGCTGCCGCAGATAAATCTTTTTCAACCGTCACAATAAAAGCGTCTTTTGAATCGAATTGGGTGAAGTTCATACTATTAAAGTAGAGCTTGAGTGATTTTGATTCGATCAGGTTGGGAGAAGATGCTGGCAAAGTGATACGACCAATCGCAACTTGAGGAATGCCGGCCGCATTCAGCCAAGAAATCTCAAATACATGCCACCAGTCTTTACCTTGCTGAATGCCTTCAACATGGGCATATTTTTCACGCGCTTGTGCACGTGCAATGGGAAACAGAATATCGGGTTGATATTCTGTTGGATAATTGGTGTCTTTACCTAATAGAGAATGTTCTACACTCATTATTCACGCATTCCTGAACCACGAGAAAGTAAATAGTAAGCTATACCGTAAAGCACAACACAGCATAGGGTAATAACAGTCAATGAAATGGAAACATTGACATCGCTGTGACCTAGAATGCCGAAACGGAAGGCATTGACCATATATACGATCGGGTTAATTAAAGAGAGATTTTGCCAAAATGGACTTAAAGCACTAATGGCATAGAATACACCACCTAAATAGGTGAGTGGAGTCAGTACAAAGGTTGGAATAATTGAAATATCGTCAAAAGATTTCGCATACACCGCATTAATTAGACCACCGAGTGAAAATAATAATGAGGTAATTAAAACGGTATATATAGTCACAAACCAGTTGGTAATATATAAGTCGGTAAAGAACATGCTCATGGCTGTGACAATAATGCCGACCAGTACACCACGACACACCCCACCAATCACATAGCCCCAAAGCACCATGTGTAAAGGTACTGGACTCATAATCAGTTCTTCAATGCTTCTTTGGAATTTGGCACTAAAAAAACTGGAAGAGACATTGGCATAGCTGTTAGTGATCACTGCCATCATAATCAGGCCAGGTACAATAAACTGCATATAGCTAAAGCCACCCATTTGGCCAATACGCGACCCGACCAAATTGCCAAAGATCACAAAGTACAGGCTCATGGTAATGGCAGGCGGCAATAAGGTTTGTGGCCAGATGCGCATAAAACGGCGCACTTCTTTATGCACAAGGGTATATAGCGCAACGCTGAGTTGATTAAAGTTCATTGCGCAGCTCCATCAAGATTTTTTTCGACCATTTTCACGAACAGTTCTTCCAGGCGGTTCGACTTGTTACGCATACTGCGGACTTGAATGCCTTGTGCTTCCAAAAGTTGAAACAGTTCGTTCAAGGTATGAGCCTTGTCCATAGTCACTGCTAAGGTGACAGGATCAATTAAATTAAAACGCACACCAATAATTTCAAGATGCAGCGGTTGAATCGGTTCGACCAAGTCGAAAATAAAGGATTCTTCACTGAGCTGATTGAGGAAAGATTTCATGCTGGTATCTTCCTTAATTACACCGCGGTCGATAATGGCTATACGACGGCACAGCATTTCAGCTTCTTCTAGATAATGCGTGGTCAGAATAATAGATGTACCTTTTTCATTCATTTCTGTGAGGAAATCCCACATGGAACGACGTAATTCAATATCGACCCCGGCAGTAGGCTCATCTAAAATAAGAAGTTTAGGCTGGTGCATCATGGCACGGGCAATCATTAAACGACGTTTCATCCCGCCAGAAAGCATACGCCCCTGTGTATCGCGTTTTTCCCATAAGCCTAATTTTTCCAGATATTCTTCAGCACGGCTTTCTGCAGTTTTTTTAGGGATACCGTAATAGCCGGCTTGAGTGACCAAAATATCAAAGGTTTTTTCAAACTGGCCAAAGTTAAATTCTTGCGGCACAACGCCTAGACATTGTTTTGCTGCTGAAGGATGGGTATCCAGATTGTGGCCAAAAATTTCCACTGTACCGGAGGTTTTTTTTGTCAGTGAGCTGATAATGCTGATGGTGGTGGATTTTCCTGCACCATTAGGACCAAGAAGGGCATAGAACTCACCATCGGGTACCGTTAAATTAATACCTTTGAGTGCCTGAAAACCGTTGCGATAGGTTTTGGATACGTCCTTCAAAGTCAATGCATCAGTCATGAAATTCTCACCTGGTGAATAGTATGAGTATTGTGAGTGATCTTGCTAAATAAACCAAGTAAATAAGCAGGAATTGTCTGTTGCAATAATGGAACATTGCTCAAAGTATAAGCACAAAAATTGATGACTTATATATAGTTGCTTTACCTTACGGTTTTTTTTGTTATGATGTGCACGCGCGCTCATAGCTCAACTGGATAGAGTACAGGTCTCCGAAGCCTGTGGCGTGGGTTCGAGTCCCGCTGAGCGCACCATTTTTCTATTTTATCCCTTCCGAATTTATTTGAAATCTATTAAAAATAAGCAACTTATGTTGATCTATTGTTTGACGGTGTCCGACGCTGTTTTAGGATTTCGAAGTTTTTTACGGTAATTTTTGCGGTAATCCAACATTTACTGCAGGGACTTACCGTAAAAATGCCAAAATTAGTTTTAAATCTTACAGATACACAAATACGATCGGCTTTAAGTTCACACAAAAAATTATCAGTTAAGGTTCAAATCAAACTTGCAGATGGTAAAGGTTTGTTCTTTATCATTGATAAAAATGGGAACGCATATTGGAGATGGGATTATACTCGGCCAATAACTAAAAAACGTAACAGTATATCTTTAGGGACATATCCAGAAATATCTTTATCAAATGCACGTGCAAAACGAGCTGATTGTAGAGAGTTGCTTGCTCAAAATATTGATCCAGCAATTCAAAAGCAACGTGAAGATGAACTTACGCAATTTCAAAATAATACTTTTAAATTAATAGCAGATGAATACCGTAAGACCGAAGAACTAGAGCCAAGTACTCAACGTCGAAATAATTTTGTCTGGGATAAGTTATATGCAGCGATAGGCGATAAGACAATTACTGATATTACACCGACACAAATTTTGGATGTATGCCGTATCTATGAGCTACAAGGTAAAACAGATTCTGCCAAACGCATGAGGAGTAAGGCTTCTCAGGTTTTTCGCTATGCCATTGCCTTGGGGATATGTCAGTTTAATGTTGCTGATCAAATCAGTGGTATTTTGAAAGTAGGGAAAACGAAGCATAGATCCGCAATAACTGATGAGCAGCAGCTGGGACAATTATTACGAAATATTAATAATAATGTTAGTCGTGGGGATATTGCGATTGATTATGCAGTTAAAATATTACCCCATGTATTTGTGCGTCCTGGTGAGTTACGTGCGGCAAAGTGGGCAGACATCGATTTTGAAAATAGAACATGGAGTTATACACCACCTAAAACTAAGAATCAGACAGCCCTACAACATATTGTTCCTTTGTCTGATCAAGTCTTGAAGCTATTCCAAGAGTTGTATCGCATTACTGGATATACTGAATATTGTTTCGTATCAATGCGAGATAAATCCAAAACCATTAGTGAATCGACTATTAATAAGCGATTGAAACAATATGGCTTTGAAAATGGAGAAACTACAGGCCATGGGTTTAGAGCAACAGCAAGAACGTTGTTAGATGAGGTTTTGAAGTTTCCTATTGAGCGTATTGAGCAGCAGTTAGCTCATCAGGTTCGTGATATGCATGGTCGGGCATACAACCGTACAAAGTATTTGGAAGAACGGACGGTAATGATGCAAGCCTGGTCGGATTATTTAGATGGATTAATGTATAAACATGCTAAGCAAGCTATTTAGTAACTGAGTTGGTTGTATTTCAGTTAAGTTGACGCCATCTCCACCAAAATTCAATTCAGAGAAATTCAACTGAATGTAAAAAAGCCTTTAAACTCAATGTTTAAGGGTTTTTTTATTGGCTGTATTGTACGGCTCTAAGCTGTGTGACCCAATTATTTTTAGTCTAAATGTGGTTAAATTGTGCCCAAACTCACCGATACAGAATGCAGGAAAGCTCAGCCAAAAGATAAACGATATCGTCTTTCAGATGAGAATGGACTATCACTGCTCGTTACACAAGTATGGTAAAAATATTGGAATGTCCCTTATACCGTTCATGGATAGCGCAAGTTAGAATCACTAGGCTCTACCCTGGCATGAATCTAAAGAAAGTAAGAGACCTCGCTCTTGAACTTAAATACAGGCGTTCGAGTAAGTTAGTTACTGAAAGCATGTTGGGATGAGTTTAATCTAGAAGGGCGAAAGTGGGATATTCTGGAAGAACGGATTAAGAAACGTTTACCGCATCGTTGTGTCTTACCGGTATGATGATTACAGAACTTTAAGCATTAAGAATTATTTATAATTAGGAAAGCTTTTTCCACATCGTTTAAATAATAAAGCACCTAGGCATAGCAAATCAATTTTGGCAGACATTAAGCGTTCAGTTTATGCAGGCCGAATGACAACACATGGTTTTTCAGTGCTCTTTAGTACACTCTTGAATGAGTCTAATTTATTCAATTCGAATGCAATTGAACGCCAATTGGCTCATGTACCACAGAACCGTATTGGATCTGCATATAACTGTGCTCAGTACTGGGGTCGAGCGTGTGAAGATAATAGAATGGCATGGAGAGCATGTGAAAGGATAGCTTAAATTTCGAATTGCTATAAGATTCAATCTGTCTAATGCTTATTTTACATAATGCATTCCTGCTAAAATGCAGATAAATACTCAATAGTTTTAAATATTTTTAAAGATTTAGTTAAAGTAGCTAGATCTTTTTTTATTTATGAATTAAAAAGAACTTTTCTTGAAATAAAAACATAAGGATAAAAATAATGTTTTTAGTGCCATCAGTAGATATGATTAATTTGGATAATATTGTAGACCACAATCAGCAACATCTTAATTTTCATATTAATTCTATTGTAAATTTAACACAAGTTTTAAGTTTTCATATGTTTCAAGTAGCGAGTCAGCAATTTACAAAAATTCCTAGTGATATGGGGGTAAGATATGGCATTCAATTTTTTATGATAAATAGTTCTATAGTTTTTTGGTATTTTTCCAATAAAGTAGAAAGAGATGATCAATTAAATACAATCATTCAAAAAGTTCAATAGAGTTATGTATTTTGAATACATAGTTCAAAAAATTAAATACATAGATTTATATTTTAAATACATTAAAAATGGTTATTAAAAAATTTTTTTAATTTAAGTAATTGTAATAATTGGGGGTTTTCTTGAAATTATCGATAGATCAGTTGGTTGAAGAGATAGAAGTTCTCATACAGGAGCTAGATCAAAATATCCATTTTTTTGATAGTAAGAGTACAGGTTTTGCTCCCAATCTATTACACGAAAATTTTCAACACGCAGCTAGAATAGAAAAATTTATTGCTTATATTTCAAAATATAAAAGTAATTTATTTCGCCAGATAACAGCGCCTGAAGGAGGTTTTTACTTTTATCCGACAGCACTGTCAGATCGATTTAATCCTTATGATTTTGTTTACTATAATTCCACGGATAAACAGTTTTTTTTCACCAGTTATCAAAAATTTAGTCAAAATGTGCAGGCTTTTGTAGATGTTTTGCATCAGCAGAATCAGCATCCAGATACTAGAACCATCCCTGAAATTCTAAAGGAATATCCAAATGCACCGAATGCACAGGTCCCAATTCTCGATACTCAATTAACACATGTGCATAGACAAAATATTAATTTTTTTGTAGATCGCTTGAGATCAGTCATAAACGATAAAGAATTTGAAGATTCTGCAAAAAAAATAGTCAGAAAGACACAAACTAAATATCGTGAGTATTGTGATTACATTGATGAGTTGTTTGAAAAAAATGGTGATTTGACATTTGTTTGTCTGGAGCTTGGCTTGCTGGCAGGTGCGTTGCAGATGTCTTTTTCAGATCAAAGCATCAAGAGTTTAGTCGAGCTTAAAACCAAGTTTTTTAACAATGCTAGAAATGTAGATCCATTAAAACGAGCAATCGGGTATGTGGGAAAGTGGGAATGGTCAACTGTAAAGGGTGGGCTGTATTATCGAATCATATTTATTTTTCCGACCCAAGATGTCAGGGAAATTAATGCTCTTCAACATGCTCTAAACTTTTATTGGTGTGAAGAGATCACTCATGGGCAAGGTCTATGTCACCATGCTTATATTGCAGCTGCTCCAGCAAAATTTAAAAAAAGTTTTTGTCATATCAAAGCAAGTAATGACAAAGAGCGAGACCAGTTCAAAAAAAGAGCGATTGGTTATCTGACAAAATCTGAAAAATATTATGATCCACCTGAGTTAAAGCAAACGTTGAAAAGTCTATTGGTCAATAAGACCTCAGATCGAGACAGCAGCTTAACGTTCAAATCGAAGTCTAGAAAATAAATTAACTTTAGCTTATCCATATTTGGAAACGTTACTTAATTTAAGCTATGCCAGTTCAGCTGATTCACTGTTGAGTCGTAGATGGGGCTTAACAGGTTATTAAAGTTATTATATCTAATATTAATTATATAATTATCAATATTTTATTTTAATGATAATTGATTTTTTACTCATATATATGGGTAAACAACTAAAAGATTACAGACATGATTGTGATATGAATCCTAACATGATGAGTATCACACTATGAATTTGACAACACCGATCTGGAATGAATCCAGTCTTTGCATTGCGATTGAAGATTTTGTTTATGACATCTGTTTTGAACAGATGGATGAGCATTATTTTAAACAAGCGCTCAGTACATTATATGAAGCTTTTCAACATTTCTATTCAGCACAGCTTTACTACGCTCAATCCATTCAATATTTTATTCAATGTATGCAATGGATCGATTGCTTTCTCAATGGTCAACCTGCATCGCAAATCTTAAATTTTGATATACAGCAAGTTCAAGCACTATGGTGTGTACTTAGCCACTATAAAAATGATTACTGGAATGAGTATGCTCGTTTCATTCAGCAAGAATCTCAGAATAAAATTGCGTTACAGCAGTATTTAACCAAGCTCATAACCCATTACTCAGAACTGTTATTTGTTCGTGTTGATTTGAGTTATCTCAAAGAACAGCAGGTCTATATCGGTATTGAAGATGTTCAACAGCATATGAATATTTTAAGAAATCGTATTGCTAATCAAGATGGATGTTTCTTTGGTTTACAGGGTTATGCTTGGGCCTTAGAGCAGGGTGCAAACAAAGGTTATCATTGCCACTTATTGCTGATCTATGATCCATCCAAACGTCAGAATGACTGGTATTTAGCTGATCAGGTTTGGCAAATGTGGAACAGTATTACGGGTAATATGGGCTTGCACTTTAATTGTAATACTACGAATCATAAGCAGAAGTTTATGCGGAATGATCGCTTAGGTGTAGGGCCTATTCGATGCAGTAATCTAGTGGAAGTAAGCAATGCTTTAAACGCAGGAATCTATCTGGTCAATCCTGAAAAGTATGCTCAGCATTTACGAGCAAAGATACCGTATATGCGTAGCTTTGGTATGGGTCAATTTGAAGTGCATTGGCGCAGAGGTGTTGCACAAACTTTGCAGCTATGCGGATTCTAGGTTAAACAATCATTAAAAAGTTACGGCACTCCTAAGTCTATGAAATAAATAACTTAGGATGTGTTATCTCATGACCGCTTACAATGAATCTCAAACGTTTTGTGAAATTGAAAACTTTATTCTGTCGATCTTGACCAATCAAATTAGTGTTGAACAATTCAAACAACAAATCATTCCATTGATCAAAAAGTCCAGACGATTCTTTATTGAGGGCAATAATTATATTGCAGCGATTATTGTATTCAAGCATCTTGAAATAGCTTTATTACAAGCCATTCAGTTTAGATTTTATGACAATATTCAAGACTTGCCTGATCATGTGGTTGAAGGTTTTATTGAGTATGTGCAAGCGCAAGCCGGATTGATTGAAACTGATTATCAAGCTGACCAGAAACAGCATAAGGCACAGCTTAAAAAGACTGAACGTTTCTTATTGGAATGCATGCAGCAACAGGATCAATTGACGATCTTCCCGATCTGTTTGGGCATTCGTCCAGAAGCTTTATCTGGGATTCGCTTATATGATCTTGATTTATATCTGAGTGGATTGTTGAAGTTAATTAGAGCACGAGATCTGGCTTTATTTCGCTATATTCATTCAGTGATCTGGCAGGTCAAACATGATCCCGAGCAAGGCTATTATATCCAGCTGTTCTGTATTTATGCTGGACAGGTACAGGCTATAGCCTTAACTGATCATGCCCACAGAATTGGTGAGCAATGGATGGAAATAACCAATGATTATGGTGCAGTACAGTTTGAAGAACATGATCTGAAAGGGGTATCGGTGAATTGCCATGATGACAAGCAGATTCAACGTGCTTTGCAAACCATAAAGACTCGTTTAAACAGCCATGCCAAAGATCATTATTTAAGAGTGATAAGGCATCGTCGCAAAACCTTTGAATGCGAGCGTATCGGCTTAGGAATAGTGTGAATACTGTACTGTAAAGGGGGATAGTTGAATTCCCCTTCGCCTAAGCAAAATTTAAAAAAAATTATAAAGGTACCGATTAAAAATCCATTCTAAAAAAATATAGATACATATCATTGAAATGAAAGCGATGCGGCTACTTTAGCCCAGTCTCATGCAATACAGAAATGAACGATTTGCCTGCTTCCCCCAAGCAGGCTTTTTTATTCAGCTCATTCTATACAGGAAATATTCAAATGAGTTTGCCATGTCCTTATTGTCAGTCCAGAGAAACTATCCTACTGGAATCACCCCGACATTTACCCAGTACTTCATCCAATAACCAGATCTCAAACCAAGTTATGTCGCCTATGGCACTGGCCACATTAGGGATCAGTGTTTCCAAAAGCCTGAATATTCCTCCGATTGCAGGTGCCTTGGTGGGTGTATTGATTGGTGGAATTTGGATGCTGATCAGTGATGATGAAGTTTCAAACAGTCCACATCCTGTGTATAGCCGATATTACTACTGCAACAACTGCGACCGAGATTTCAGTCCGATCATTCGCAATTAAATTTATTAAACGATCTAACCCAAGAACCTTTTAACCCCTTACCGTCCATCCATTCAGTGTGATGGCAATACAGCAATATTAGGAATAACTTTATGGCACATCTACTTGAACAAATGGCTTATGTGGGTGAAACCCCTTGGCATAGTCTCGGCAATCAGCTGACACAGAACCAACCGATTGAAGTCTGGGCACAGCAGGCAGGTATGGATTGGCGAATTGAATCCTCTAATGTTAGCTATATGGCACAGAATGATCGAGGGCAAAACATCATCCTGCCTTTTGAGGAACAGCGTGTCTTGTATCGCTCAGATACCCATGCACCGTTATCTGTGGTCAGTCAGCGTTACCAGGAAGTACAGCCCTTAGAGATTTTAGAGTTCTACCGTGATCTGACTGAGCAATCAGGCTTTGAACTGGAAACGGCAGGCGTTCTTAAAGGGGGCAAGAAGTTTTGGGCTTTAGCGCGTACCGGTCAAAGCAGTATGCTTAAGGGCAAGGATGTGAGTAACGGATATATCCTTTTAGCTACTGGCTGTGATGGAACACTGGCAACAACAGCTCAATTTACCTCTATTCGTGTGGTTTGCAACAATACACTCGCCATTGCATTAAAAGGAGCAACAGCCAGTGCGGGTGTGGTGAAAGTGCCACATAGTACCAAGTTTGATGCAGGTAAAGTCAAACACCAGCTTGGTGTATCTGTGCGTCAATGGGATGATCACATGTATGAAATGAAACAGCTCACACAGCGCAAGGTCAGCCAGCAGGAAGCGGCAGCTTATTTTGATGCTGTGTTCAATAACACAACTTTGAGTATTCCAGAGCAGGAAGAAGGCATCATTCAGTTTTACCGTAATGTTGCATTAGAAGCGAGTAACAATAAAACTGAACCAAACGGCCGTGCGATGACCAAAGCTATGAATATGTTTAATGGACAAGGACGTGGTGCGGAGCTTTCATCTACGAAAGATACGGCATACGGCTTGTTGTGTGCCATTACTGAATTTGCTGATCATGAGCGTCGTGCAATGAGTACAGATCATCGACTTGATTCAGCGTGGTTTGGTGCAGGTGCAAGTCTTAAACAGCGTGGTTTAGAACAAGCATTGGCAATGATCGGCTAGCTCTCCAAATTTGGGATCGTGGCTGTTTGTATAAGTCATTCAACAGCTTGTTATCTGGTAAATACTTTAACGATCAACACATCGAGAATCATTCCTGGCACCAGCCGGGAATGGTTTTTTTATGCCGTTTTTTAATAAATTACAATAAATAAGGATAACCCTATGAACCAAATCGCACCGATTCAGCCACTTCAAGTTGGCCCTATGACATTGCCATCTACTGTTCAAGGAATTAAGCCAAGCACTAAACGCAGTAATGCTGCAAAGCGTTTAGCGAATACCAAGAACATGGGATACAAGGATTGGCTAGAAGTCAGAAAACAAGGCATTGGTAGCAGTGATGCAGCTACTGCATGTGGACTGAATCCCTATATGTCCATGCTGGAATTGTGGATGATTAAGACTGGACGTACACAGCAAAACCTAGAGGACGAAAGTAAAGGGCTTGCACCTTTATACTGGGGCAAACAGCTTGAACCGTTGGTTGCAGAATATTATAGCCTGCATACCAATAATAAGGTCAGACGTGTCAATGCTGTCCTTCAGCATCCTGATCCTGATAAATCTTTCATGCTTGCCAATCTTGATTATTCGATTTTGGGTAATGATGAGGTTCAAATTTTAGAATGTAAGACTGCAGGTGAGCATGGTGCCAAACTATGGCGTGATGGTGTACCGCTCTATGTGCTTTGTCAGGTACAGCATCAGTTGGCTGTAACAGGCAAACAGGCAGCACATGTCTGTGTTCTGATTTGCGGGCATGAAACGAAGATTTTTAAAGTAACACGCTCCGAATCAGTGATTGAGCACATCGTCAATGCAGAACGCTATTTCTGGGAATGTGTTGAATCGGATACTCCGCCTTCAGTTGATGCCAGTGAGTCTGCAGTGCAAGCCATTCAACAGCTTTATCCAGCTCATGTGCCACTCAGTGTTGAAGACTTATCTCAAAATGAAAATGCCAATTTCATGTTTGATAAATTGATCAAGATGAAAGAGGAGATTCAGCATAAACAGGAGCACTTTGATGAACTCAAGCATCAAATTCAAATGATGATGAAAGACAAAGAGCGTGCAGTGTTTGCGCATGGCTCTGTTGTTTGGAAGAAGGCCAAAGATACAGTCAGCTTAAATACTAAGGCTTTGCTGGAGCATCAGCCTGATTTGATCCAGCACTATCCGCTCCAAAAGTCAGGCAGCCGAAGATTTAACATCTATACAGACTAGCCCTGGTTTTCCATCTACCAAATTTAACAAGCCCTTTGTTTATACAGCAAAGGGCTTTTTTGTATTTATTCAATGAGGAAATTCAACATGATTAAAGGTCTAGCCATTACACCGCCTACATTGGGGCGAATCAGCATTGGGCGAGTTGTGGAGAAGAATGGTAAGCGTCTGCCTGAAAAAGATGATCAATTTACCATTACTTCTCAAATCCAAAATAAAGAGGGATGGATTAAGCACCCGCTTGATGAACAGCTTCGTGCCAATATCCCTAACCAAAAGCTCCGTTCCATTCCAGTCAGAATGATTTTCAATGATCCAGATCTGAACCTAAGAGCAGAGTACACCTTATTTGATCGTCAAACAGGTCGACCTATTTGCGTAGGCAATGGTGAAAGCTGTCAGCGATTAACGAATCAAGGTGTAGAACAGCAACCTTGTCCTTCACCTGATTTATGCCCTTTGGCACAAGGTGGACATTGCAAGCCCTACGGACGTCTGCATGTGAACCTGGATGAGTCGGATGAATTTGGCACATTCATTTTTCGAACTACAGGATTTAACAGCATACGCACCTTGGCCGCTCGATTGAGTTACTACCATGCGGCATCGAATGGTTTGTTGTCATGTCTTCCTTTGCAACTCACCTTACGAGGAAAGAGCACAACACAAAGCTATCGTCAGCCTGTGTATTACGTGGATTTAACTTTAAGAGACGGCGTGGATTTGCAGTCAGCTATACTGACTGCCAAAGAAATTGATCAAAAGAGCAAATCAGCAGGCTTTAATCAGGAGGCTTTGGACCAAATGGCTAGGCAGGGTTTTGCCAATGCACGGTTTGAGTTGGATATAGAGGAAGAGTTAGATGTGCTAGAAGAATATTACCCTGAACAAGAACAGAATCAGGCGGTGGAGCAACAAGCTTCGCATGAAGGGTTTGTGCAGGATATTCAGCAAGGGTTGCAGCAGAGCGTGAGAGCGGTGAATTAAGTTAAAGAAAGGAGATTTCTAACGTTAAATTTTACAGACCAGCTCTATTATTTGAGCGAATAGCCGCTCGCATCAATGATTAGGAGCAAACCTCATGAATGCGTTTATCGGTCAGACATTTCAAATGAATCAGCTTATCAATATCAAACAAGTTGCGTTGTTTACTGGAGTTGGACGTTCAACTATCTATGAAATGATGGATGAGAACTCACCTTATTACGATCCTACCTTTCCAAAGAAAGTAAAAATCACTCAAAACCGTATCGGCTGGTCCGCTTATGAAATCCATCAATGGATTGAAAATAAGTTAGCAAGTCGTGAATAACATGGGAGCTTTCGCTCCCTTATTTTTTTGTTTTTTAGTAGACTAAGTTTAGTTTTTAGCCTAAGCATCCCTCATAAAAATGATAGATTATTACAATCAATATGCAGATGAATTTACTAAAGCAACGCTACATGTGGATATGGAAAGCCTATATCAGCCATTTTTAGTTGAGTTGCCTGAATGTGTTCGGATTCTTGATGTTGGCTGTGGCTCAGGTCGTGACATGTTAGCATTTAAGAGTAGGGGGTATCTGGTTGATGCAATAGACTATTCAGAAGAACTGGTGAAAAGAGCTACTCAGCTTACAGGCATTCAAGTTAAGTTACAGAGCTTTTATGAGCTTGATGAACATGACACCTATGATGGAATTTGGGCATGTGCATCATTGTTGCATTGTGAGCGTAGTCGCTTGGTTGAGGTCGTTGGAAAATTAATAACCGCCTTGAAACCAAATGGTGTGCTTTATATGTCTTTTAAATATGGCGACAGCGATAGAGAAAAAGACGGACGACAATTTACTGATTTAAATGGAGAACAAGCAGAGCTACTACTGAATCAGGTTGAGGATGTCACACAGCTAAAGCAATGGATTACTATAGATCAACGCCCTGATCGTCAAGAAAAATGGCTCAATCTGCTTTGGAAAAAACATGCCTGATTTGATTCCTACCGCACAAGAACAACTAAAATTTCTGAAAAATATTCAACTGATTTTGCAGTCGGGTAGTTTTAGTAGTACCTATAAATTTGCACTATTAATCAGTCTTAGTCGATTGGCTATTGAAAAAGGTGAAGATACAGGCACAGGTCTGACACTTGAATATACAGATATCGCTGAGAAGTTTGTTGAACTGTACTGGAAGCAGGCTGTACCGTATGTATTTAACGATGAAGGACAACTCATCTTAAATCAAAATAATGGTAAACAAGCAGCCATTGTGAATCGAATCATTGAGCTTCGACAGATTTACTCATCTCTTGGGCTATTAAGACGAGATTCATTGATATGGTTGAAGCTAGTTAAAGATGTGGCTCGTACTGTAAAAGATATGCCAATTCGTTATCTACAAAATATTAATGGTCAAAACTTTGAGTTTTTATATCAGCTTGATCAGTGTGGAAAGCAGTTTATTCTTCTCCCTCAAGTCATGTTTTGCTTACGACAGTTCAGCGAGATCATTGAAGAACTCTGTCAGAAACGTTGGATTGACTATATCCGTAAGAACAGTACCAATGCACCAATTTTGAATCAGTTACCCAACCTTGAACAATTCATGTTTGAACCGAGTCGGAACCAATTGAATGCGGTGGCAAATGTGTTGGTGGAATTACAAGAATGCAAATGCTTCTACTGTAATAAGCCGATGAAAAAAGGTACTTATGCAGTTGATCATTTTATTCCCTGGTCAATGTATCCATCAGATACAGGGCATAACTTCGTGTTGGCAGATTCAAGTTGTAATTCTAAGAAAAGTAATTTGCTTGCATCAGATGAGTTTCTTCATAAGTGGCAGGAACGAAATGAGGAACAGGATTTAATTATTGTAGATCGGATATCGATACTTGGTTTTTTAACGGATAAAGATCGGTCACATAAGGTTGCTGAGTGGGCGTATGCACAGGGGAAAGAAAATAATTATGCCATTTGGCATGGTTAGATGATTAATCAATGTTGAATGATTATTTAACCAAAATGTAAAGGCATCTCGCTAAGCTTCTGTTTTCGCTGTTGCCAATCTGGCATATGCTCATCTAAAAGACTGACAAATCGGTCGCCATGATTTGCTTCAAGCAAATGTAAGAGTTCATGTACAATAATATATTCAACGCTCGCTTTGGGCTTTTTAGCAAGCTCGGTATTTAAACGAATATTTTTGTCTTTAGGGTTACAGCTTCCCCATTTTGTTTTCATTGTACTCACGAGCAGTTTGTTGGGCTGAACTTGTAGTTTTTCAGCCCATTGTAGAATAAGAGGTTCAGCAAATTGACGTAGCTCTTTGCGATACCATGTATTCATGAACGTTTGTCGTTGTTCCAATGTGTAATGTTCTGCACAGAAGAAAACCATGTTGAAAGAATCATATTTAATAGAAGGGCGTTGGGCTTTTGCAATGCTGAGCAGGTAACGTTGGCCCCAAATATAAATACTTTCACGTTCGACATAGAGACGTTTGGTTTCTCGGGATTGTTCCTTAAACTTTTTTTGTTCTTTTTTAATCCAAGAAAGTTTAGAGATCGCATAGAGTTTTAACGATTCTTCAGACACATATGAAGGAGCCGTCATTTTGATAGCACCTTCGGGTGGATAAACACTTAAGTGAATGTTTTCAACATCTTTAAGTGTTAAGTCAATCGTAATATCACCAATGCGGATAATCATCTAAACTCGTCATGTCCTGTGAGTACATCCATTAGTGTATCTAATAAATTTTCATCTTGGATTTGTTTCTGAATTATATTCCGTAATTTTGAAGTTTTAAGTGGGTGTGTTTGCCAACCTGCTGGTTTATTGTTGAGTACAAACTCATGTATTTCAAGTGCTTGCTCTTCATGCTTAAATAAATTAAAGAGAGCCTTTTTCCCTTTCGTATCGATTTTTGCGCTGGTTTTTACCACTGTACCTGAGTGTACATCTTTCGCCAGTTGTTCAATTTTCTTTAAATATTCGGCATAGCGATCTGCACTGTCCTTACGGATTTTGATAACTTCTTCTAAGAGTCCTGACATTTTGGCATGGAAAGCAGGGTCAGCGAGATGGTCTTTAATTAAGGTACTACGGATGTTATTTTCAATCGTTTCTGCGACTGAATTTCGATCCTTCATATTGTTCAATTTTTTGGTAATGGTTTCAGCAATGCCGGTTTCCACAATCAATTGAATCAGGGTTTTATCTTCAAACGAACTGACTTTGACTGAATTTTTAGCATCGATATAATTATCAATAAGATAACGCATATCAGCTTCAAAAGTTTTTAGGTCAAGATACTCACCAGCACGTAAACGAACCTTCTCTCTTAAATCTAAATAAAAGACCTCTTTAGCTTTTATCTCTTTGGTCTCTTCTGCGGAATAACCAAGTTCTGTAAGTTCATCTTTCGCATTGGCAAATGCACGGAAGAAAGTAGCAATAGACTTATACAGCGTAATACGTCTTTGATAGGTTGCTTTCAGATCATCAGGGTTTTCTGAGTTACCACAAAAGAACTTTAAGAAATCTTCTTCACAGCTATTTGGTTGCACCATTTGCATGAGCAAATTAAGTTGCTCCATCGCATTATCTAAATGCTCTTTCGCCATAATTTTACGATTTTTAATCTCAATTTGTGCGTCTTCAGTTTCTGTTGTGTCTAATTCCGAGTTATAGACAGCAATGGCTTTTGCCATTTTCTGAAATAGGTTTTTGTAGTCAATGACTAAACCATATTCTTTGTCTGCAGTGTCTAGACGGTTAGTACGACAAATCGCTTGGAATAGTCCATGGTCTTGCATTGATTTATCTAAGTACAAGACTGAACAAGAGGGTGCATCAAAACCTGTTAAAAGTTTATCGACAACAATGAGTAACTTCATTTGTGTCGGCTGATCGACAAATTTTTTCTTTGCATTGTCAGTATAGGTTTCTGCTTTTGATTTTCCTGATGCGTTATTTACATTTTGCAAAATTTTTTCATAGGTTGCATAAATGTATTGGTCTTCAGTTTCGGTATGGCTATCTACAATAGATTTGCTGACTTTAGCAGGACTAGGTTCATAAGACGTAATCAGCGAACAACGATTTCGTAGAATCGGCGAGTTACTATCTTGAATTAAATTGTAGTACTTACATGCTTCATAAATGCTAGATGCTACTAATATGGCTGTGCCACGTTGTTTAAGGCGTGGAATTCTTTGCATAAAGTCATTATTTATATCGAGCATGATTTTACGCATGCGTTGCTCAGAACTATTCAGTTTCTGACGTGTACCCCATTCTTTCTTAAGCTCGACTTGTTGCCATTCGTTTAAGTTACGGTTACGCACGGTTTCTTTAAACCAATCGTCAATGGCATCTTGATCTGAGATGTATTGATCGACGTCACGTGCTTCGTATGCCAAGTCTAGAATCACGCCATCTTCTACCGCTTCTTTAAATAAGTAGGTATGAATATAGCCACCAAATACTTCTAAACTATTTTTGGCATCTTTTTTCAGGAGTGGTGTTCCTGTAAAACCAATCATTACAGCTTGTGGAATAATGGCTTTCATATAGCGGTGTAAATCACCACTTTGAGTACGGTGACATTCATCAATAAAGACAATCACTTCACCAAAGACTTTAGATTTTTGTTTGGCAAGATCAGCAATGAAGGCATCGATGTCTTCAACATCACGTTGTCCAAACTTATGGATCAGAGTACATAACAAGCGTTCCTCAGGATTTTGTAGCGCACTCATTAAGTTTGCGCCACTACTTGCACGGGTGACTTTTCGACCTGATTGAGTAAATACTTTTTCGATTTGTTTATCGAGTTCATCACGGTCAGTAATGACGACAACACGTGCATGTGGTTTATTTTGTAAAATCCATTTGGCAAGCATGACCATCAAGATACTTTTACCTGCACCTTGGGTATGCCAAATAATCCCACCTTGTTTTTTATTCACATATTGTTGTGATGCTTTTAAACCAAAATACTGGTGTGAACGAGGCAGTTTTTTTACACCTGCATCGAAAATAATGCAGTCGTAGATGATTTCTAATAAGCGTTCTTTGTTACACAGACGGCGCAAATATTTAAACAGAATATTATCTTCTTCGACGTCTGTGTCTTCTTTCCAGTTTAAATAAAATTTAGATGGGGTGAGGGTAGTACCATATTGCAAGCCTTGGGAAGTGTTACCTGCAATTAAAAGCTGTGTCGTGTTAAAGAACCAAGGATTGAATTCATCTTGTTGATTGGATATCAGTTGAGCAATACCTTCACCGAGTGACACGCTACCTCGTTTGAGTTCGATGACACCAACGGCAATACCATTGATATATAACACGAGGTCAGGGCGACGGTCTGCCTCTACACCCTTAAGGGTAACTTCTTCAGCCACATAAAAGCGGTTATTTGCTCGGTTTTTCCAATCGATGAGAAAAATGGTTTTTTCATTTTCTTCAGCGCTCATTTTAACACCGACGCCCATACGCAATTTGCCATAGAAGGCTTTATTGACTTCATATAAGCCATCGTATTTATTCGATAAGACTTTATTTAGCTCGTCATAAACCTTGCTGATTTCATGATCTGAATGACCTTGAGATTTTAAAAATTCGGTTAAATATTCAGGTTCAATATTGCTATTGTTTTCACGGTACTGCCAGTTACCTAAATAGGCAAATCCTAGGGTTTGTAATACAGCAATGACTTGTTGTTGCGTATGTGCTTCATTGTTTACGGTATAGTCCATATTGATTGCTTCTAAAGTCATGTCGTGTATTACTCCCCCTAAAATTTTATAAATGCTCTAGGCCAAACGAATTTCGCCAGTGAGTAGTTTTTGCATCATGCCTTGCTTTAATAATTTAGCTTTTGATAATTTGCTATTTAATAAATTTAACTCATGATCAATAGTTTTGAATTTATTTACGATAGCATTTTGTTCATCTAAACTTGGTGAAGGAATTAATAAATTATTGATGATAAATAAGTTTAATCCACCACGACCACCGTCACCAGTTGATAGGCTTCTAAGCTCTTCATATCGATTATCTAAATTGTAGTAAAGATAATCAGAATTAAATTTTGGATTAGGGAAAATTGCAGCAATAGATTGATTAGTACATAAACGGATTCTAGAAATCGCAACCGTACCTCTAGTTTTCCCTTGACCTGCTAACCCAATTAATACACTGTTTTCAGGCACATACTTAGTACTAGAGTTTTCAAGACCTAAATTAGTAATTCGTTCAGAGACATCGAAAACCTCTTTTAGATGTAATTCACCTGAACTCATCCAAGGATTTTCACCGCCCCAATATGCATCAATTAGAGTACTTGGAGTTCCTCCAGCTGTGGTATAAGTCAAATCTTTAATCTTAAAAATTTCCCAATCCTCAGGTATTTTTCCTAACTCAGAGTCTTTATAGCCTTTTGCCGTACCGTCCTCATTAAAAGCAAACTCTTTTAAACGCTGTTTACCTGTTAAAAGATTGACCATTAAGCCTTCTTTCATCATCTTTTTCTTTTCGATAAGTTTTTCTAATGCAGAAATATAGTTATCCGCATCAGTTAAGGCTTGAGCGATTTTTTGTTGTTCGGCTAGTGGTGGAATTTGTAAGACAATATTAGAACAAGTTTCTTTATTTAATTTGGGTTGAGCGGTACCACTGTTTAAATTGGTATAACTTAAACTTTCCAATTTTTCAGTAAGAAAAATTGGATTTACGTGTGGTAAACATGCTAATACATGCGCATGGTTATTAACCCATATTTTCCCTTTAACATAATAAACAAGTCGAGTATTTCGACTTAAAATATTTTCACCATCTTCACCTAAAAGAACATATTCACCATCAAAAATATAATCATGAACATAATCTACGATACCAGAAGCACCATAGTAGGGATAATCACCAGATATGCGGTTACTACTTTTAATTGGGCGACGATCACCGTCAAGGAAATGGACAAGATCCTTTAATTTATAAGTTTTCCAAGAATGTGAAGAGTTGTGGACGGTGTTAGAACTCATAGCTCAAACCCCATTGCAACTAAATGAGCTTCAACTTGCTTTTCTAACTCTTCAACACTTTGCGTCAATTGCCCTAAAGTAAACTCATAACGCTCTGCCAACTCACGTACACGCACCGTTAAACGCTGTGCTACACGCTCAACATCAGCATTAATTTGCTTGGCTAAATCGGCAAGCCATTTATCATCGGTTACCAATTCCTTAATTTCAGATTCGGTTAAAGTAAAGAAATATTCATACGTATCGTCATCGAGCTTTGTAAACAGCTCTTTAACTTTACTCTTAGCAGTTTTGATTTTATTGCTTAAGTCTAACCAACAGTAAAGAACAGACAAGTTATCAAAATTATCAAATAAGTCAGCACCTTCATTTCTACTTAACGTTGGCTTTGTTGCACAAACGTATCTCTAAAGACTTATTCCACAATATAATTTTCAAATGAATAAGCTCACACCAAAAATCTATCGTACAACCAATTGGTCGACCTACAATAAAGCCTTGATCAATCGAGGAAATATATCAATTTGGTTTGATTCAGCGACCCAATGGTATGCTCCGTCCATCGGTAAACAAGGGCGAAATCAAATCTATTCTGATGCAGCAATCCAATGCTGCTTAATGATTAAATCCTTATTTCGTCTGTCTTTACGCATGGTCACCGG
>NZ_NEGA01000008.1 GCF_002135315.1 Acinetobacter sp. ANC 3903
CGAGACCGAGACCGAGACCGAGACCGAGACCGAGACCGAGACCGAGACCGAGACCGAGACAAATCTAACCGTATCTGCTGATGAACTTCAAATCATTGCTCTAAATAAAGCATCAAATCCGAGTGAGCTATTCATAGCGGAGGTTGATGCAAAGCAAGATCAGACAGCAACTGATGCATCTATGCAGCAAAGCCAGCAGCCTGCTTTCGTAGCAGAGCTCATTGCTGATTCTCCTCTCGCTGAGACGGATACAAAAAATCCGGCAGATCAATCCCCTGCAATAAAGGATGTTCCCGAAACTCTGAAACTTAATCAATACGTAGCGCATCTGCATTTGCTGCATAGCGAAGATACTTCGCTACAACAGCTATACAGTTTAGACATTTCTGACCTGCCTGAACTTTACCAGCATGTAGATTTACTGTTGTATGGGGCAGACATAGAAAACTGGCAACAACGCCCGATTTATCTGGCAGAACAGATTAGCCAGCAAGGTCATTTTATTAAATATCTGGCTTTATTGGGTGCAGAAGACCAGATGCAGGCCATTCGGTTAATGCAATTATTTAATGCTCCTTCCCAGCATGCCATGGCTGCAATTAAGCAGATTTTCTGGGTAGACTTGGCCGATCGTTTTACCGACATTGAATCGCTGTTTGATGCCTATATCCATAAGGCTGTTTGTATCTGGAATGATGAAAACTATATTCCGTTTATTCCTGCACAACTGCTTCAGACCCAAAAAATTATTCAGTTTGAAGAAAGTGCTGCCAATATTCATACTCCGCTACTTTTACTCAAAGAACGGCAAAAAATACGCATCATTCATGGGCAAAAACGTTTAGCCCTCTCACAGACTGAATCGGCTTATCCTTATTTTTTATTAGAACGCCATCATGGAATTAGCTGGCAAATGATTCAGATGATTATTGCCCAATTCAAGCCTCCAATCGATTGCCGGGAATTATATAAAGAGATTCAAAAACATATTTCAGATTAAGTTTTTATTTTTTGTAGCCAAAGCTTGCTTTTTAGTCTGTATTTTTAACAGACTAGACAGCATCAGATAATATAAGAGCAAGGATATGCAGCAAAAACAATTATCTATATTAAAACCCCTCTTATGTGTGTTGATCTCTGGATTAATGTCTACTGTCAGCTGGTCAAACTTAGCTGAAACCGGGGCTAATCAACCAAAGCGTATCGCAACAGAAACAGAAAAAAATTCTAATTTGCTCTATCAGATTCCAAGCCTGATTGATGCGATGCCGACAGTTTTACCGCAACAGTCGGATGCAGTGATTGTTCCTCCCATACAAGCCACTGAAAAGCAAAGCTGGCTAGATCGTAAACAATATGAAATCCGGAATTGGACCGACCGTAGCTCACATAAAATTGATAACTGGTTTGGAGAAACCGATCCGAATGATCCAGCTTCAGCAACCCTCCGCCTGATTATCGATAACAGCTGGAATAAACATGATGGTTATGAAATTAAGCCGCGTCTTCGTGGAAAAATTAAACTTCCGACCTTAGAACGTAAAGTCAGCCTAATATTTGGTGATGACTCTCTGGATAACGAACTGAAAAATAATATCGCCATTACCGATGAAAACCCGGATAGCAGCAGTAGTAAAGCTTTAGACAGTGAACGGACGCGAGAAAGTAACAGCTCTTTAGCCCTGCGTTGGTCTGATTTTTCCAAGCGTCTTCCTTTTGAGACCGATCTGGATTTAGGGGTCCGTTCAGGAGATGATATTTATTTACGGCTAAAGGCTTCCAGAGACTGGCAACTGGAAAATGATTTCAGATTCCGTGCTGAACAGATTTACCGCTATGGGATTCAGAGTGATAACTACTTAAGAACCAATCTGGAACTCTCACACTCTCATCCGAATCAGGCATTTCTGTCCAATCAGTTCAGCCTGACCTATGCGGATCAACAAGTTGATGACTTAAGCTGGGATAATTATCTGTTTAGACAGCACCAGTTTTTCCATAATAACCGTTTTGCCTATGGCCTCTATACTGGCGGTTTTTATAATAATAATGACCTCCGCCTGAACAGTTGGGGACCCTATATTTCATGGCGACAACCTTTCGTGCGTGAATGGTTTTTTCTACAGGGCGATTTGAACTATCTCAATGACCAGCGTGAAAACCGGAGTCATTTCCTGGGCGCATCAGTGCGCCTAGAAGCATTGTTCTAGGCAGGTCAGTTCCAGAAATTGAACAACAATGATTTATATTTTCCTGCAATAAAAAACCTCCCGAAGGAGGTTTTTTATTGCACAGCAAAGCGTACTTATTTCAACAATAAACTATTGATACGCTTAACATAGGCAGCAGGATCTTCCGGTAGACCACCCTCGGCAATCACGGCCTGGTCAAAAATCACATTGGCCAAATCATCAAACTGGTTCGATCCTTCCAGCTTTTTCACCAAAGGATGTTCCGGATTAATTTCCAGGATCGGTTTCGACTCAGGAACAACCTGACCGGCTTGTTTCAACATACGAATCAATTGTGGCGAAAGTTCACCTTCACCTGTCACCAAACATGCAGGCGAATCGACCAGACGCGTAGTCACCCGCACTTGTTGGGTTTTGGCCTTGAGTGCATCTGAAAGCTTATCCACGACAGGTTTAAACTGTTCAGCTGCTGCTTCCAGTGCTTTCTTCTCTTCAGCATCCTGCAGATCACCCAAGTCCACGGCACCTTTAGACACGTTTTGCATAGGTATACCATCAAACTCGTGCACAAATTCCATTGCCCACTCATCTACATGGTCTGCCATTAACAGCACTTCAATACCTTTTTTCTTAAATAATTCCAGCTGCGGAGAATTTTTTGCAGCAGCCAGACTATCAGCAGTTACGTAATAAATGGCCTTCTGACCTTCTTTCATGCGTGCCTTATAATCGCTCAATGAAGTGGAAACTTCATCATTGCTTGAAGTCGAGAAACGTAATAATTTTAAAATACGTTCACGGTTACCCAAGTCTTCACCCAAGCCTTCCTTAAGTACTGAACCAAATTCAGCATAGAAAGTTTTGAATTTTTCCTGATCCTGTTCATCTTCAGATTTTGCCAGACCATCCAGCATGGTCAGCACACGGCGGGCATTTCCTTCACGAATGGTTTTGACATCACGGCTTTCTTGCAGCAATTCACGGCTAACATTGAGGGGAAGATCGGCACTATCCACCACCCCTTGCACAAAACGCAAATAGTTTGGAATCAGGTCATCTGCTTCATCCATAATAAACACGCGTTTGACATACAGCTTGATGCCGGCTTTGGCTTCACGGGTAAAGAGGTTTCCAGGTGCCTTGCTTGGCACATACAGCAACTGGGTGTATTCGGTACTGCCTTCTACACGGTTATGCGTCCAGGCCAAAGGCGCATCAAAGTCATGGCTGAGATTCTTGTAGAACTCGATATATTGATCTTCAGTGATCTCGTTTTTATTGCGGGTCCAGAGTGCGCTGGCAGAGTTAATCGCTTCCCATTCGTCAGTTTTAACGTATTCACCAGACTTGGCTTGTTCACCTTCAGCAGCTTCTTCTTGCTGCCAGATTTCTTTCTGCATTTCAATCGGCAAGCTGATGTGGTCAGAGTATTTATTGATAATTTGCTTAACTTTATAAGATTCTAAATACTCAAGGGCATTGTCACGCAAATGCAAAATGATATCTGTTCCACGTGAAGCCTTATTGATTTGTTCAACTTCGAAATCACCGGTACCGGTACTGATCCAGCGTACTGCGTCAGTGGTATCGGCAGCTGCATGACGTGATTCTACGGTAATTTTTTCAGCAACAATAAAGCCTGAATAAAACCCGACACCAAACTGGCCAATCAATTGCGCATCTGACTTTTGATCGCCAGACAGTTTAGACATAAAGTCTTTGGTACCTGATTTGGCAATGGTACCCAAGTTATCAATGGCTTCCTGTTGGGTTAAGCCAATACCATTATCAGAAATGGTGAGGGTTTTATTCTCTTTATTCAGGCTGACACGTACATGCAAGTCAGGGTCATTCTCATAATATTCAGGATGATTAATCCCTTCAAAACGCAGCTTATCGCAGGCATCCGAAGCATTCGAGATCAGTTCTCGCAGGAAAATTTCAGGGTTTGAATAGAGAGAATGCGTCACTAAATGTAATAGCTGTGCTACTTCGGCCTGGAAACTATGTTTTTGTGCGCTATGTTCACTCATAAATCACTCCTTAAATTCATTACACAGTTTTTATTGGATGCTTAATGAATGGAGTGAGTTAGCGAATTTTCAATAGGACTAAATAAATTTTTCTTAAAAAGGACCCTGTTGATAGACCCGTTCCATATACAGATCCAGTTTTTGTTGGCGCATTTTATAAACTTCAGTTAAACAACGGCTTGAATTGCCACATTGATCGCGCAACTGTAACCATTTGACTTGTTCATCCTGAATGATCCCACGTGTTCCCATCGGTACCAAACGTTTAATCATCTGGTAGGTGGTGGCCATTTTGACATCCGCATCATTAATAGCGCGATGATCACAAATTGCATGTTCTGTTGCAGTACGTGCCTTGTCACAATTAAAACTGGCAGCAGATGCAGAACCCATCAAAAAACTAAAAAAGACTGCACCACATAAAGTGAATAATTTCATGATTCTTCTTACTCTTTTAGCTTATTGTAGACGATTAACTTAAACGCATTTTTAATGATTAAACAGAACTAAACTGCTCAATTTGTGTGATTTATTGTGACTGAATAAGTAAATAAAAAGATCCCCATCAGAGATGGGGATTTTGACGCTGATTTGTTATTTTAGTTTTAGTTTTGGTTTTAGAATTTGTAGCTATAACCAATGGTGTAAACAAGTGGATCAATATCCAAGTCAAATTGAGCAACAGTAGTATCGCCTGCTTTAACTGTCACTTCAGGACTAATTTGTGCATAACGTACGTCAGCAAATACACCCCAGTTTTTCGCATCAGCTGGTTTAAAGTTAAATCCAACTTGACCTGCAAAACCAAAGTCCTCTTTAACCTTAACGTCAGTACCAGTTAAAGGACCACGTTCGCTTTCATCCCAAGCAACAAATGCTGTACCACCAACCCCAATGTATGGTGTGAAGCCAGTTGAGTTTTTAAAGTTATATTTCACTGTTAATGTAGGCGGTAAATGTTTAATTTTAACCGCATTAACACCATCGAGTGTTACATCATGGCTAATTGGCGCTGCAAGAAGTAATTCAGTCGAAATATTGTCATTGAAAAAATATTCCACAGAAGGGGTGAACGCATATTCATTGTCAGCTTGAACAACGCCTACGCCAGCCACTGCTGTATCTTCTGTTGGAGCAACTACAGAACCACCTACTTTAACCTGCCACTGACCTGCCATCGCAGAAGCAGACATCCCCATTAACGCGATAAGAGCAACTTGTTTTAACATTTTTAAACCCCTATGGAAGAATAATAACAGTAATTTTCAAACATTAATTAATAATAAACACGCCTATTATTAATATGCAATAGCCATTAATTATTTTAAATTTCATTTATTTTTAAACTATTGAAAATATTGGTTATTTATTTTAAACTGACCAGCTTGGTTGGTTTTAAATACCAACCAAGCCAATCAGATTAATGATTATATTCCAAGTATATTGCTTGGTTTTATTATATTAATTATTTAATAACATTTATTTTAAATACATATTTTAAAATTAGCAATAAAATGAATTAAAAATTCAATTAAAGTACCATTGCTGCAATCCAGCCAAATACCAATAATGGAATATTAAAATGGATAAAAGTCGGAACCACCGTATCCCAAATATGATCATGCTGACCATCCACACCCAGACCAGCTGTTGGACCTAAAGTTGAATCTGAAGCTGGAGAACCGGCATCACCCAGTGCTGCAGCGGTACCAATCAGTGCCACAGTGGCCAATGGAGAGAAACCGAATTGGACGCAAAGCGGTACGTAAATTACCGCCAATACCGGTACACTGGAGAATGATGAACCAATCCCAATGGTCACAAACAAACCAATAAACAGCATCAGGAAGGCAGCCAAGGCTTTATTGTCACCAATCAGATGTACTACCCCATTCACCAAACTATTGATGTCACCAGTATGCGTCATCACCGAAGCAAAACCAGCCGCAGAAATCATAATGAAGCCGACCAATGCCATCATGCGCATGCCTTGAACAAAGACATCATCAGCCTCTTGCCATTTGAAGATACCCGCAGCAGACAGCACCGCAAAACCGACCAGTCCACCCAAGATCATGGAACCTGAATACAGCTGGGCAACCAAAGTCAAGGAAATCGCGAGTAGTGCCATCAGGATGGTTTTTTTCGCGATAATTGGTGCTTGTTCAGCTTCGTGTTTGAGTTCTTCGGCATCCGCTTGCAGACTCACTTCGCCCGCACGAATTGGCTTGTCCAGATCGATGGTGGTCACACGGGCAACCGCACGATCAATATAATGACGTGGTTTGCGATAGCTGAAAAATACGGCAGTCAATGTACCAATCAGCATGCCAATAACCGGAATGGCCATCCCCATCGGCATCATCCAGCGATCGACATGCAAGTCATAGGCTGCACCAATTTTATTGATATTGCCCATCAAAATTTGTTCAAGGAAAATTGAACCAAAACCGACTGGTAGGAAAATATAAGTTCCGACTAGACCCATGGTCAGTACGCATGCTGCCGCACGACGGTCCAGATTCATGTGATTCATCACTTTAAGTAAAGGTGGAACCAGTACCGGAATAAAGGCAATATGCACAGGAATAAGGTTTTGAGAGAAAATGGCTGCAATGAGTAAAATGCTTAACAGTAAATATTTTACTTTTCTGGTTTTTTGATGCGTGGCTTCCGCACCCAGCAAACCAATCAGTTTATGTGCTAAAAGATCAGGCAAGCCTGATTTTGACAAGGCTAAAGCAAAGGCACCCAATACCGCATAAGCCAAGGCAACCTCCGCCCCATCACCTAGCCCCGCATTAAATGCGGTTACAGTATCTGACAAACTTAGCCCTGCAACCAGGCCACCAATAATTGCTGAAATGACCAAAGTCAAGACAACAGAAACTCGTGCCAGTGAAAGTATAAACATCACGGCAATCGCAATTACTACTGCATTCATGGGAATTTTGAGGAAGATAAAAAAGCCGTTATTTTATCAGATTCGCTCTTTTGAAACTGTAAATAAATCGGCTTAGCAATAAACTATCAAATTATTGATTTTAATTAAAATTTAAATAAAGAATCTCTATTCAATTATTTTTTAAGGCAAATGCTTTAATATATTCTGCGACTAACTCGGCTTGACTTAAAATCGCCCAGTGATTGGCATCCACCTCAACGCGTTGAAAATTTTCCGCCCATTTTGGCACTTCATCAATCAGTTCAGGACTGACAAAATTGTCCTGTTTCAGCACGATGGCTTGTACCGGACAAATGGCAAAACGTCGACGTGGCATGCTTAAACGTGGAAGGAAATTGGCACGATATAGCCCGACACCATGCTTTCCATCAGAAGCAATATGAGTATTGCTAGGCAAGTCTTTTTGATGTTCTAGCTGCTGCAAAACTTTGCCCCATTTTTCAACGCTAAAAAAATGCCAGACTGTTGGGGCAAGCAATGGCAACTGAAAAACAGCGATATACCAGGATTTAGCCAGTTGTTTGAAAAATTTGGGCTTATTTTGTTTAAATTGCTGACGCATCCAAAAAGCAGCATGATCTAAACAGGGGCCAGAAATGGTGGTATAAGACAAAATCCTGTGGCTAAATCCGGCTTCAGTCACCGATTCCCAAGACTGGATTGAACCCCAATCATGAGCTGCCAGATGAAATGCCCGATCACCCAACACAGTATTGACCACACTTTCTAAATCGAGCGACAACTGTGCCAAACCATAGTCACGAATTCGTTTTGGAATGGATGATTTCCCGGCACCGCGTACATCATAAGTCAGCACATAAAAATCCTGGATCAACTGCTGAATCACCGGCTCCCAAACTTCCTGATTATCGGGATAACCATGGACCAGAACTAAAGCCGGTTTTGCCTCATTGCCCCAGGTTTTGACATAAAGACGCTGCTGATCCGAGGTGGCAACCCATTGTGTTTGAGCTTGCATGTATTATTATCCTATTCTTTTATTGACTATTTATTGCAGAGTCTGGGCAATGCGATCAATGCCACCCTGATCATTCTGTTTTAGTATGTTCTGAAGCCATAAAAAAACAATTGACCAAAATGAGCCTTTTAAAAAAACTACAGACAATTCCTGCCATTTCTAAATTTTTATTAAATCGCTATGCACCTTACCGCGGTGCAGGGATTGAGATTGATAAGGTCGATCTGGCGAATTCTCATATTCGCATCAAAATGCCGTTAACGCGTAAAAATCAAAATGTGGTCGGGGTACATTTTGGTGGCAGCTTATATTCGATGGTCGATCCTTTTTATATGCTGATTTTGATGCATCATCTGGGTTCAAAATATATTGTTTGGGATAAATCGGCATCTATACAATTTCTGTCTCCAGGCCGTGGTACGGTCTATGCCGATATTCGTCTAGATTCCACAGAGATTGATCAGATTAAGCAGCTGACTGAAAATCATGCGCCGGTATACCGAAACTATAGTGTAAATATTTTTGATGAAGCAGGCGTACGTATTGCCGAGGTACAAAAAACGGTATACATCCGCCGCAAAAAACCAAAGGCCAGCCCTAAATGATAAAAAGCGCCTGATCAACAAGCGCTTTTATTTAAATTCTAAACGTTAATTAACGTTTTTTCTGTTCGATTGCAGCACCTGCACCGCCACCAATCGCTCCACCAATCGCAGCTCCGGCATTACCACCAAACACGCCTTTACCCACAGCAGAACCAATGGCACCGCCTATACCGCTATAAGTAGCATTACGGTTAGAACCCCCTTGGGTCTTACTACCGACTGCTGCGCCGGCACCACCACCAACTGCTGCACCAAGGCCACCACCCACTTTATTCCCTACTCCACCACCAACGGCACCACCCAATGCAGCCGCGCCAATACGTTGATCTCTTGGAGACATCGAATCACAACCCACCAGCATAAAAGTTGACAAGGTTGCCATTGCCATCACGCTCATTAACTTTTTCATGGGATTTCTCTCCTTTTTTCATTCTTTTAGATTATGCCTATTTTGTGGAAGCAATGACCCTAAAATGTTACCCATTACAGTTAAAATGCAGCGTTTTGTAAAAAGCCCTAAAAATTTCAGGGCTTTTTTATTGGAGCTTTCTCGTCTTCACTGAGCACCACAATATCTTTGGTGATTATTCCATTTTCGGTCAAAACAGTATGTGAAGTTTTAGTGTTTTGGCCTAAATTCTTTTTCTGATCCAGCTTTAAGGTACGATGAATTGGGGCTTGTCCGGATTTAAACTCAACATCTTCTGGATCAATTTTTTTGGTTTGAGAAAGGACCTTGCCTTCTTGCTTTATAGTAGTATTCAATTCAATTTTTGAGGTGGACACAATCACACCGCCCTTTTGTATCATTGGAATACCTGAACATAGTCAAATACCGTTTTTTATCTTTGGCTTTAGGAGCAAGATACATTTTTTCTAAATGATCCCTCACTGATGGCTCATCATCAATGTAGATACGATTGATCTTGTTAAGGTATTAAATCAATGCAGGCTTTATTTGCCTAACATAAACAATTCGGCATTCTTGCTGTTGTATAAATACCCTATGTTGAATTACATATTTTCAAGCTAAAAGAATTTCAAAGAAAAGTATTCCAAGCGATCAATTAGCTTATAACAAAAATTTTAAAATGCTGTAGTACTTAAAGTTGCAGGAGAGTCAGGATGAAAAACCTTGTTTTATCGATATTGACATTGCTTTGCTTCAATCCATCAGCATATCCCAATGATTTCGATACGAATGCCCTGACTAAAGCTAAATCTTTGAAAAATATTCCTTATGGACAGCACCCTCAGCAAGTGATGGATGTATATTTTCCAGCCCAACCTCTAACAGATGAAAAGCCAGCCCCGCTCATCGTTATGGTCCATGGCGGGGCTTGGACCATAGGTGATAAAAATAATGCTGCTGTAGTAAAAAATAAAATTGATTATTGGAACAAACAAGATTGGATTTTTATTTCCATCAACTATAGATTACTTCCTGATGTGTCATTACAACAACAAACACAAGATATCGCTGAAGCACTCATTTATATTCAAAATCAAGCTCATCATTGGCATGCTGACTCTAAGCGCTTAGTCCTCATGGGACATTCCTCTGGTGCACATTTAGTCAGCTTATTAACAACACGTCCCCTTTGGCTGGTATCACAGCCTCAGCCTTGGCGTGCTACGATTGCTTTAGACAGCGCCGCTTATAATGTAGAGAAAATTATGCGGTCTCCGCATGCACGTTTTTATGATCGTGCCTTCGGTGATCAGCCCTTAAACTGGAAAGCCCTTTCTCCCACATCACAACTCCACCAAGCTTTACCTGCATTTCTGGCTGTTTGTTCGACCATTCGTGCCGACCAACCTTGCACTCAGGCACAGCAATTTATTCAACAAGCACAGAAATTAGGGACTAAAGCCCAGCTATTGCCTATCCCCCTTTCACATATTGAAATCAATAAATCGCTGGGAAAAAATAATCCATACACGCAAGCCGTGAATCAATTTATACAAACCCATTAATTGACCATTGGGACAAGCTGAAGAGAGCTCATTTAGCCTGTAAATTATGTGAGCACTATTTAAAATCCTATTTTTCTCAAATTCCGGAATATGCCCTCAAATGGAATGCATAAAAAAAGCCACCCGAAGGTGGCTCTTTTTTGACTAGTTTAAAGGACTAATTACAGACCGTTAAACTCATCGCTGAATGCCTGGCTTAATGCTTGGTCTACATCAGAGAAGTCATTCACAAGTGCATGTTCTGCAGCTTCTGCTTCTTGACGACGACGTTCCAAGTGGTAAGCAAGACCAGTACCCGCTGGAATCAAACGACCCACAACAACGTTTTCTTTCAAGCCACGTAGATCATCTTCTTTGCCTGTTACAGCCGCTTCAGTTAACACACGAGTTGTTTCCTGGAACGATGCAGCAGAGATGAACGAGTCAGTAGAAAGCGATGCTTTGGTAATACCCATCAATTGACGTTCAAACTTCGCAGGGAACTTGTTCTGTGCAAGAACGGCTTGGTTCTCACTCATAACACGGATGTAATCCACTTGTTCGCCTTTGATGAAGCTTGTATCGCCACCGTCAGTAATGTCGACTTTACGCAACATTTGACGCACGATCACTTCGATGTGTTTATCGTTGATTTTTACACCTTGCAGACGGTATACGTCCTGAACTTCGTTCACGATGTAGTTAGTCAACGCCACTTCACCTTTCAAGCGTAAGATGTCGTGTGGATTTTGCGGACCATCAGAAATGGTTTCACCACGGTTCACATGCTCGCCTTCGAACACGTTGATGGTACGCCATTTCGGAATAAGCTCTTCGTAAATCTCAGAGCCGTCATCCGGAGTAATCACAAGACGGTTCTTACCTTTAGTCTCTTTACCGAAGCTTACAACACCAGAAATTTCAGCAAGAATTGCATGCTCTTTCGGTTTACGTGCTTCGAACAAGTCAGCTACGCGTGGAAGACCACCGGTAATATCACGGGTACGTGAAGTTTCTTGTGGTACACGACCAATAACGTCACCGACACCAATCGTTTCGCCATCACGGACAGAAAGAATGGTATTTTGTGGCAAGAAGTAGAACTGTTCGCCACCATCAGTGGTATCCAATACAACCGCTGGACGCAAATCTTTACCTGACGCAGGACGTGAAGTCACTGGCAAGATTTCGATCGTGGTCATACCTGTGGCATCATCAGTTTTCGATGTCACAGTTACGCCATCAGCGATCTGGCTGAAACGTACTTTACCGGCAACTTCTGTAACCAATGGATGTGTATGTGGATCCCAAGTCGCTACGATACCGCCTGCTTCAACAGCTTCACCATCTTTCAACAAGATAGATGCACCGTAAGGAAGTTTATAGCGTTCGCGTTCACGACCTAAATCATCCGCAATACCGATTTCACCTGAACGTGAAGTCGATACCAGGTGACCTTTGGCATGTTGTACTGTTTTCACGTTGTGGAAACGTACTGTACCTTTGTTACGAACTTGTACGCTGTTTGCAGCAGAAGTTCGACTCGCAGCACCACCCACGTGGAACGTACGCATGGTTAACTGTGTACCTGGCTCACCAATTGATTGAGCAGCCATTACACCCACAGATTCACCTGGGTTAACCAAGTGACCGCGAGCAAGGTCACGACCATAACACTTCGCACATACGCCAAATGTAGATTCACAGTTTACAACTGAACGTACTTTAACTTCATCGACACCTGCTTCTTCAAGGAAGGCAGCAATTTTTTCGTCGATTAAAGTGTTACGTGGAAGAATGACTTCATCAGAACCAGCACGTTTCACGTCTTCAGCAACAACACGACCCAATACTCGAGCACCCAGATTCTCGATGACATCGCCACCTTGAATGAACGGAGTCATGACCAGACCGCCTAAAGTACCGCAATCAGGCTCGGTAATAACCAAATCCTGCGCTACGTCTACCAGACGACGAGTCAAGTAACCAGAGTTCGCTGTTTTAAGTGCTGTATCGGCCAAACCTTTACGCGCACCATGTGTTGAAATGAAGTACTGAAGTACCGTCAAACCTTCACGGAAGTTCGCTTTAATCGGGGTTTCAATGATCGAACCATCCGGTTTCGCCATCAAACCACGCATACCCGCCAACTGACGAATCTGAGCTGCCGAACCACGGGCACCCGAGTCAGACATCATGTAGATCGAGTTGAATGATTTTTGTTTCTCGTCTTCACCCTGTTTGTTTTTAACAGTGGTGAAAGACAAGTTGTCCATCATCGCTTTCGCTACCTGGTCGTTAGTACGTGCCCAGATATCGACAACCTTGTTATAACGTTCACCGGCAGTTACGAAACCTTGTTCAAACTGTTGTTCAATTTCGCGAACTTCAGTTTCTGCTTTTTCGATAATCGTATATTTGGTTGGTGGAATCAGCATGTCTTCCATACCAACAGATACACCAGAGCGAGTTGCTTGACGGAAGCCCAAGTACATCAACTGGTCAGCAAAGATAACGGTATCTTTCAGACCCAATTTACGGTAGCAAGAGTTGATTAACTTAGAGATGTTCTTTTTGGTCATCTCAACGTTAATTTGCTGGAAGTCCATACCTTCAGGAACAACTTCCCAAAGTAAGCAACGACCTGGAGTCGTATCAACAATAATGGTTTGCTGTTCGCGGTTACCATCTTCATCAATTACAGTCTGGTGTACACGTGCTTTTACGCGAGCGTGTAAATTCACTTGACCAGTCGCCAATGCGCGGTTTACTTCATCAGTATCCGCAAACACCATGCCTTCACCTTTGGCATTGATTGCATCACGCGTGATGTAATACAAGCCCAAGACAACGTCCTGAGACGGTACGATGATTGGTTCACCGTTGGCTGGAGACAAGATGTTATTGGTCGACATCATTAACGCACGAGCTTCTAACTGAGCTTCAAGTGTTAATGGTACGTGTACCGCCATTTGGTCACCATCGAAGTCGGCGTTGAACGCAGCACATACGAGTGGGTGTAGACGGATCGCTTTACCTTCAATCAGGGTCGGTTCAAATGCTTGAAGACCCAAACGGTGAAGTGTTGGCGCACGGTTCAACATGACTGGATGTTGACGGATCACGTGAGCAAGAACGTCCCAAACTTCCGGCGTTTCGCGTTCAACCATTTTCTTCGCAGCTTTAATGGTTGTAGCTTGACCAGATGCTTGTAGTTTCGCAAAGATGAATGGCTTGAACAATTCAAGTGCCATTTTCTTAGGAAGACCACATTGGTGCAAACGTAAAGTCGGACCTACTGTAATAACCGAACGACCTGAATAGTCGACACGTTTACCCAATAAGTTTTGACGGAAACGACCTTGTTTACCTTTGATCATGTCGGCCAAAGATTTAAGAGGACGTTTGTTCGAACCTGTGATTGCGCGACCACGACGACCGTTATCTAACAATGCATCTACAGACTCTTGCAACATACGTTTTTCGTTACGTACGATAATGTCTGGAGCAGCAAGGTCAAGAAGACGTTTCAAACGGTTGTTACGGTTAATCACACGACGGTAAAGATCGTTCAAGTCAGAAGTCGCGAAACGACCACCTTCAAGAGGAACCAACGGACGAAGATCTGGTGGAAGAACTGGCAATACAGTTAATACCATCCATTCTGGCTTGTTGTTTGACTCTTTGAACGCTTCCATCAACTTCAAACGTTTAGACGCTTTTTTCAGCTTGGTTTCTGAAGTTGTGTTTGGAATTTCTTCACGCAGGCGTGAAATTTCGTTTTCAAGATCGATATCTTTCAACAAGTCTTGAATCGCTTCTGCACCCATTTTTGCAGTAAATTCATCACCGTGTTCTTCTAACGCTGTGAAGTATTCTTCATCGTTAAGAAGCTGGTATTTCTCCATTGGAGTCATACCCGGGTCAGTGACCACGTAAGATTCAAAATACAATACGCGTTCGATGTCACGTAAAGTCATGTCTAAAAGAAGACCGATACGAGACGGTAATGATTTCAAGAACCAGATGTGTGCAACTGGAGAAGCAAGCTCAATGTGACCCATACGTTCACGACGAACTTTCGCAGTTGTTACTTCAACGCCACATTTTTCACAAATGACGCCTTTGTATTTCATACGCTTGTATTTACCACACAAGCATTCATAATCTTTTACTGGACCAAAGATTTTGGCACAGAACAAACCATCACGTTCAGGTTTGAACGTACGGTAGTTAATTGTCTCAGGTTTTTTAACTTCACCATGAGACCATGACTTAATCATTTCTGGTGACGCAAGACCAATACGGATGCGGTCAAACTCTACAGGAGCATGACCGTCTGAATCCGTCTTTTTGCGCATGATATCGAGCAAGTCTTTCAATTTTTTTCTCCGTGTGTCGGGAAGATTTTCACTTTCTCGACTGGGTCACAAATATTGTTTTTTACTGAAATTCGGGAATCTCAAAAAATCCCCCTAAATCCCCCTTAATAAAGGGGGACTTTCTCCCCTCTTTAGAAAAGAGGGGCCGGGGGAAATTTCTTAGTCACCATTTTTCAGTTCAATGTTGATACCTAAAGAACGGATCTCTTTGGTCAATACGTTGAACGATTCAGGCATACCTGGGTCCATATAATGGTTACCATCTACAATGTTTTTGTAGATACGAGTACGGCCTTCAACGTCATCCGACTTAACAGTAAGCATTTCTTGGAGCGTATAAGCTGCACCATATGCTTCAAGCGCCCAGACTTCCATCTCACCGAAACGCTGACCACCGAATTGAGCTTTACCGCCCAATGGTTGTTGCGTTACTAGAGAGTAAGAACCTGTAGAACGTGCATGCATCTTGTCATCAACCAAGTGGTTCAGTTTGAGCATGTACATGTAACCTACAGTTACCGGACGGTCAAAACGTTCACCTGTACGTCCGTCAAACAATACGGTTTGACCAGAACGTGGAATGTCTGCAAGTTCAAGTAACTCTTTGATTTGGCTTTCATCAGCACCATCAAATACAGGAGTTGCAAGAGGAATACCTTTGCGCAAGTTTTTAGAAAGCACCAGGATTTCATCATCAGTCAGGCTATCAAGATCTTCTTGCTCGCCACCGACTTTGTTATAAATCTTGTCTAAGAAGATACGCAGTTCAGCAATAGTACGCTGTTCTTGCAGCATCTTGTCGATTTTATCGCCAAGACCTTTTGCCGCCATACCCAAGTGAGTTTCAAGAATCTGCCCCACGTTCATACGTGAAGGTACACCCAGTGGGTTTAACACGATATCAACCGGTACACCGTTAGCATCGTGTGGCATGTCTTCTACCGGTAAGATGTTTGATACAACACCTTTGTTACCGTGACGACCCGCCATCTTATCACCCGGTTGGATGCGACGTTTAACTGCCAGGTAAACCTTAACAACTTTCAATACGCCAGTTGTTAATTCGTCACCTGTAGAAAGTTTGCGTTTTTTCTCAGCAAATTTCTCGTCAATTTCGAAGCTCTTCTCTTTCAAGAACACTTGAATTTGAGTTAAACGTTCAGCGATTGCTTCATCAACAGGCTGGATATCCAACAAATCAACAAGCTCTAAACCAGCCAATAAATCTTCAGTTAATTTATCGCCACGTTTAGTTGTGCCGCCACCGTTAGATTCTTGACCTTTCAACAAACGAACGATACGTTCACGTGCTGCTTCTTCGAAGATTTTGAATTCTTCTTTCAAGTCTTTACGGTAAGCATCAAGCTGAGCTTTTTCAATTGCTTGAGCACGTTCGTCTTTTTCAAGACCATCACGTGTAAACACTTGAACGTCAATAACAGTACCTTTAACACCTGAAGACACGCGTAAAGATGAGTCTTTAACGTCAGCCGCTTTTTCACCGAAGATTGCACGAAGCAATTTTTCTTCTGGTGTTAATTGCGTTTCACCTTTAGGCGTTACTTTACCTACCAAGATGTCGCCCGCAGTTACTTCAGCACCGATGTAAACGATACCTGATTCGTCAAGTTTAGAAAGTGCAGCTTCACCAACGTTAGGAATATCGGCAGTAATTTCTTCTGCACCTAACTTGGTATCACGAGCCACACATGACAATTCTTGAATGTGAATCGAGGTTAAACGGTCTTCTTGAAGAACACGCTCAGATAATAAGATCGAGTCTTCGTAGTTGTAACCGTTCCAAGTCATGAACGCTACGCGCATGTTTTGACCAAGTGCCAATTCACCGCCATCTGTAGATGGACCATCCGCAAGAACGTCACCACGACCCACTTTATCACCAAGTTTCACTAGAACTTTTTGGTTGATACAAGTGTTTTGGTTAGAACGTGTATATTTGATCAGGTTGTAGATATCTACACCTGCTTCACCCGCGATCATCTCTTCTTCGTTAACACGAATAACCACACGAGAAGCATCAACAAACTCGATACGACCACCACGTTTAGCAAGAACACATACACCTGAGTCGTGCGCTACGTTAGCTTCCATACCTGTACCAACAAGTGGCTTGTCAGCGATCAACGTAGGTACTGCCTGACGTTGCATGTTTGAACCCATCAATGCACGGTTGGCATCATCGTGTTCAAGGAATGGAATAAGTGATGCAGCAACAGATACAACCTGTTGAGCAGATACGTCCATATGCGTCACTTTTTCAGGAGGCATACGTACGAAATCACCTTGGTGACGTACAGAAACAAATTCTTCTGTTAAGTTACCTTCTTTATCAATTGCAGAATCGGCCTGTGCAATTACAGTACCTACTTCTTCAATTGCAGAAAGATATTCAACGTCATCTGTTACACGACCATCAACAACTTTACGGTATGGAGTTTCCAAGAAACCGAAGTTGTTACATTTTGCGTAAACAGACAATGAGTTGATCAAACCAATGTTTGGACCCTCAGGAGTCTCAATTGGACAAACACGACCGTAATGAGTTTGATGTACGTCACGTACTTCGAAGCCCGCACGTTCACGTGTTAAACCACCAGGCCCAAGCGCTGATACACGACGTTTATGTGTAATTTCAGACAACGGGTTGTTTTGGTCCATGAACTGAGACAACTGACTTGAACCAAAGAATTCTTTGATTGCAGCAGCAACTGGTTTCGCATTGATTAAATCTTGCGGAGACAAGTTGTCAGTTTCAGCTTGGCTTAAACGTTCTTTAACAGCACGTTCAACACGAACAAGACCAACACGGAATTGGTTTTCTGTCATTTCACCAACAGAACGAACACGACGGTTACCCAAGTGATCGATATCGTCGACTTCACCTTTACCGTTACGGATTTCAACCAATGTTTTTAATACATCAGTGATATCTTCGTTCGAAAGAATACCTTCAACTTCACGTGACTTCTGGTCTGTACCTACTTCGTAAGGACGACCCAAACGACGGTTGAACTTCATACGACCTACTGGAGACAAGTCATAACGTTCAGAAGAGAAGAATAAGTTGTTGAATAAGTTTTCAGCAGCTTCTTTAGTTGGTGGCTCACCTGGACGCATTACTTTGTAGATTTCTACCAGTGCTTCTTCACGACCGGTCGTGGTATCAGCACGTAATGAGTCAGCAATGAACGATCCTCGATCGATGTCATTGGTGAACAGAATATTGAACTGTTTAACACCGCCTTCTGCAATCTTCACCATGATCTCATGGCTCAATACTGTGTTTGCAGCAATAACATCACCGTCTTTTAGAGCGATGTCTTCAGCAGTGATACGTTCGTACAAGTACTCATCAGGAACAGAAAGTTTTTCAAGGCCCGCTGCTTCCATTTGACGTACGTGACGCGCGTTAATACGTTTGCCTTGTTCAACAATTGCTTTACCGTCTTTATCAACGATATCGAATTGTGCCATTTCGCCACGCAGACGTTCTGGTACAAGGTCAATTTGATAGCTACCCATGTCAAGATACACAGGTACTTTTTCGTAGAACATATCCAGGATGTGTTCGTTGCTATAACCCAACGCACGAAGCACCACAGTCGCAAGCAATTTACGACGACGGTCAATACGAACATAGACAAGGTCTTTGGCATCGAATTCAAAATCCAACCATGAACCACGGTAAGGAATGATACGTGCAGAATAAAGAACTTTACCGCTAGAATGTGTTTTGCCTTTATCGTGGTCAAAGAACACACCTGGTGAACGGTGTAATTGAGATACGATTACACGCTCAGTACCATTGATTACAAAAGTACCGTTTTCAGTCATGAGTGGCATTTCACCCATGTACACTTCTTGTTCACGTACGTCTTTAATTGATTTCGTTTCGCGATCTTTAATGATCAGACGAATTTTCACACGCATTGGTGCTGCATAAGTTGAACCGCGTAAAATACATTCACGCACGTCAAACTCAGGCTTACCAAGACTATACTCAACAAATTCTAAAGCAGCATTGCCAGAATAACTTTCAATAGGAAAAACTGAACGAAATGCGGCTTGGAGACCGATATCTTCGCGGTTTTTTGGTGTTTTGCCATCTTGTAAGAATGTTCGGTACGAGTCGACCTGAATCGCGAGCAAGTACGGAGCATTCATGACGCTAGGCAATTTACCAAAATTCTTACGGATCCGTTTCTTTTCGGTATATGAGTATGCCATCTGGAGTCCTCGGAAAGTAAACTAAGCTCGCCTGCAGAACGAGCCTAGAAGGAATTACACAGGCCGATATGGCCACCACTTTTTACAAATGCTGCAATTTTTAGTGGTATTAAAACGCTTAGCAATATTTTCAAATATAAAAAATATTGATAAGCATTTGATATTATTGATTTATTATAGTAATTGATGTTTTTTACATCAATCAAACAAAAATCGAGCCGATAATTGTAACGCAAAAAGGCTGATGACCCAAGAGCCATCAGCCATTTTTTGGGGTCAATTTAAAATTAGACCCCGATCGAAATTACTTAACAGTAACTGTAGCACCAGTTTCTTCAAGTTTTTTCTTAAGTTCTTCAGCTTCTTCTTTAGAAACGCCTTCTTTAAGAACTGAAGGAGCGCCTTCAACCATGTCTTTAGCTTCTTTCAAGCCAAGACCAGTGATTTCACGAACTGCTTTAATTACAGCAACTTTGTTAGCACCGAAAGAAGTCAACTCAACGTTGAATTCAGTTTGTTCTTCAACAGCAGCAGCAGCAGGACCTGCAGCAACAGCTACAGCAGCAGCAGATACGTTGAATTTTTCTTCGAAAGCAGAAATAAGTTCAACAAGTTCAAGAACAGTTTTTTCAGCAACTGCGTTTAAGATTTCTTCGTTTGTTAAAGCCATGAGAGTAACTCCAAATGGGTATTGAATGGTGTGAAAATAGATTTAAGCTTATGCAGCTTCTGACTCGTTTTTCTCTTGAAGCGCTGTAAGTAAGCGGCCCAATTTCGAAATAGGAGCTTGAAGAACATTGGCAAGCATAGTAAGTGCTTTCTCTTGGTTCGGAAGATTCGCGATAACGCTAACTTCAGCACCTTGATAAAGTTTGCCGTCAAATGCAGCAGCTTTAAGTTCAAATGCTTTGTTAGTTTTAGCAAATTCTTCGAACAAGCGAGCAGCTGCGCCCATGTCGTCTTCAGAAGTTGAGAAAGCCAAGATTGTTGGGCCAACAAGGTTGTCGTTCAAGATATTGAATTGAGTATCTTGAAGAGCGCGTTTAGCCAAAGTATTACGTACAACGCGTGTAGCAACACCTAACTTACGAGCTTCAACACGAAGAGCAGTTAATTGCTCAACAGTTAAACCTTGGTAGTCAGCAACAACAGCAGCAAATGCAGTAGAAGCAACTTCAGTTACTTCAGCTACGATCTGTTTTTTGCCTTCGATAAGAAGAGCCATTGTAAAACCTCCTAACGGTGATTTATGCACTCCAACGAGTACACTCCCAATTCGTAAATTTATTGCTAAATTTACACGCGGAGGATGAACAAATCACACCACCGCGTCTACTCGGACTGGACTTTTAAGAAGCGAGCTCCGAAGAACTCCCCTCGCCCGAGGTCTTTGACGCTGATAAACAAATATTTATCAATTCAAAGTTTGCCTAAGTTCGCAAAATACGACGGAGCGTTTCTTGCGTAAAAATCAAAGCAGCGCTTTGATTTTTACTCAGGACTTTAAAATTCTGTTAAATAAGTCGAGACTTATTTAGAAATGTTTGCTACGTCAACAACAAGACCCGGGCCCATAGTTGAGCTTAGAGTGATCTTTTGAACGTAAATACCTTTAGAAGTCGCAGGTTTTGCCTTCTTAAGGTCAACGATAAGCGCTTCAACGTTTGAACGAATAGCTTCAGCAGTAAAACCTACTTGACCAATCGCAGCGTGGATGATACCCGCTTTGTCTACACGGTAACGTGCTTGACCAGCTTTTGCATTTTTAACTGCAGTAGCAACGTCAGGAGTTACAGTACCCACTTTAGGGTTAGGCATTAAGCCACGTGGACCAAGAATCGTACCTAATTTACCCACAACACGCATAGCGTCAGGTGCAGCAATTACCACGTCAAAGTCAAGGTTACCCGCTTGGATACTCTCAGCAAGATCATCAAAACCAACGATGTCTGCGCCTTCAGCTTTAGCAGCTTCAGCAGCAGCGCCTTGAGCAAATACAGCAACACGTACAGTTTTACCAGTACCTGCAGGAAGTGTAGTCGCGCCACGAACAACCTGATCAGATTTACGTGGGTCAACACCTAGATTTACAGCCACATCCAAAGATTCTTTGAATTTAGCAGCAGGTAGGCTGTTAAGAACTTGCACTGCTTCTTCCAAAGTGTAAACTTTGTTTGCTTCAATAGCAGCAGCAATGGCTTTTTGACGTTTAGTTAATTTAGCCATGTCTTATAGCTCCACTTCCAAGCCCATAGAACGCGCAGAACCAGCAATGGTACGTACACGTGCGTCTAAATCAGCACCAGTTAAATCTGGTTCTTTAGTAGTCGCAATTTCTTCTAATTGAGCGCGAGTCAACTTACCAACTTTAGTTTTGTTAGGTACAGCTGAACCCTTAGCAATACCAGCAGCTTTCTTAAGAAGAATCGCAGCAGGTGGAGTTTTCATGATGAATGTGAACGACTTGTCGTTGTACACAGTAATCACTACAGGAATTGGAAGACCTTGTTCAACTTTTTGTGTAGCAGCATTGAATTCTTTACAGAATGCCATGATGTTAACACCACGTTGACCTAGTGCAGGACCAATCGGTGGAGATGGATTCGCTTTACCAGCTGGAACTTGCAGCTTGATATAGCCGTCAATCTTCTTAGCCATTTCAAATTACCTCTGGGTACAAACGCCGCTAGGCTCCCCAACATTATTCATGTAACAAAACTGTTACAACAACAATGCCCGATCCATAATAAATCGGGCGTTTTCAATCCAACTTAAATTAGTTCGCTTTTTCGACTTGACGAAATTCGAGCTCAACCTGAGTTGGACGATTGAATACATTGATTGTCAACGTTAAACGTGACTTCTCGTAAAGAACTTCTTCCACCACGCCTTTAAAGTCGGTGAATGGACCATCAATAACGAGTAATTCTTCGCCTGGCTCAAACATTGTCTTAGGACGAGGTGCTTCACCAGTATTGCGTACACGTGCAAGAATCGCATCAGCTTCTTTTTGCGTAATTGGAGCCGGTTTTTCAGCCGTACCACCAATAAAGCCTAATACTTTTGGACATTCTTTAACAATGTGCCAAGTATCATCATTCATTTCCATTTCAACTAATACATAGCCAGGAAAGAATTTACGCTCTGATTTACGCTTCTTGCCATCCTTCATTTCTACGACTTCTTCAGTCGGAACAAGGACTTCACCAAAGCTATCGGCTACAGCGCTACGCTGGATTCGATCATTAAGCGAGCGTAACACCTGTTTTTCATAACCTGAATAGGCATGAATAATGTACCAACGTTTCATAGCTCTCTTACCCGATAATAAACTTCATTAACCAGCCTAAAATGTAATCAAAACACCATAAAACAATGGAAGCGATTACAACAACCGCAAGAACATGCCAAGATGTGGTCACTGTTTCCTGCTTGGTCGGCCAAGTCACACGACGTAACTCAATTCGCGCGTCTTTCAACACACGAACAAAGCCTTTGCCTTGATGGGTGGCGTATAATAAACCTAAAGCCACTACGATACAAGCCAAAATCACACCAACGCGCACACCAACATTATTCGCAGGTGCCCAATACGCTGGCAAATACTGACCCACCATGGTCGCACCAATGAGTAAAATCAATGCGATAACCCATAGAACAATATCTAACGGGGAACCAGAATTAACAACTTCAGCAGAATTATTTCTTTGTGGAATTGGCGCTTCGCTTAATGCGTCACGCGATTTATCATTCGACATTTTTGTACTCGTCGTAGGCTTCGCGACTTATTATATGACAATTTAACCAGCATCAAGCTTTTTTTTTAAAAAATGGCAGGCCAGGAGGGACTCGAACCCCCAACATTCGGTTTTGGAGACCGACGCTCTACCAATTGAACTACTGACCTATAATACAAATCGGGAACTTAAGTCCCCGACCTGTAGTTTCAACTTATCGTATTATGCAGTTACTTTAGCAACTACACCAGCACCAACTGTACGACCACCTTCACGGATCGCAAAACGTAGACCTGGGTCCATTGCGATTGGGTGGATCAATTCTACTGACATTTCTACGTTGTCACCAGGCATTACCATTTCCACGCCTTCTTGTAATTGGATCGCACCAGTTACGTCAGTTGTACGGAAATAGAATTGTGGACGGTAACCGTTAAGGAATGGAGTGTGACGACCACCTTCTTCTTTAGAAAGTACGTATACTTCTGCATCGAATTTAGTGTGTGGCTTAATTGTACCTGGTTTAGCAAGTACTTGACCACGTTGAACGTCTTCACGTTTAGTACCACGTAGAAGAACACCACAGTTCTCGCCTGCACGACCTTCGTCAAGCAATTTACGGAACATTTCTACGCCAGTTACAGTTGTTTTAACTGTGTCTTTGATACCAACGATTTCAACTTCTTCGCCTACTTTCACGATACCAGATTCAACACGGCCAGTTACTACTGTACCACGACCTGAAATTGAGAATACGTCTTCGATTGGCATCAAGAATGCTTTGTCGATCGCACGTTCTGGTTCAGGAATATAAGAATCAAGTGCAGCAACCAATTCGATTACAGCAGATTCGCCATATTGACCTTGGTCACCGTTAAGTGCAGCAAGTGCTGAACCACGGATGATTGGAGTGTCATCACCTGGGAAGTCATAAGTAGAAAGAAGTTCACGAACTTCCATTTCTACCAATTCAAGTAATTCTTCGTCATCAACAAGGTCACACTTGTTAAGGAATACAAGAATGTAAGGTACACCAACCTGACGAGAAAGAAGGATGTGTTCACGAGTCTGTGGCATAGGACCATCAGTCGCAGCACATACAAGGATCGCGCCGTCCATCTGAGCAGCACCAGTGATCATGTTTTTAACATAATCGGCGTGACCCGGGCAGTCTACGTGAGCGTAGTGACGAGATGGAGAATCGTATTCTACGTGTGAAGTATTAATGGTAATACCACGTGCTTTTTCTTCTGGTGCAGAGTCAATTGCTGCGTAATCTTTCGCTTCACCGCCGTAAGTTTTTGCACAAATAGTTGCAATCGCAGCAGTTAAAGTTGTTTTACCATGGTCGACGTGACCAATTGTGCCCACGTTTACGTGTGGTTTGTTACGTTCGAACTTAGCCTTAGCCATGAGATCTTCCTTATTAAACTACTTATGGAGGGTTAGCTCCATAAGTGATTTTGGTTTTTAACTATGAATTAGTTTGGGCTTATAGTAATCGAAAGATTACTCGTCGTCACCTTTTTTACCGCCAGACTGGAATTTAGAAATGATGCCTTCAGCCACGTTACGTGGAGTTTCAGCATATTTAGCAAATTCCATAGAGTAAGTTGCACGACCTTGAGACATAGAACGCATAGAAGTTGCGTAACCAAACATCTCAGCAAGTGGAACTTCAGCTTTAATCGCTTTAGTACCGCCAGGAAGGTCATCCATACCTTGAACCATACCACGACGACGGTTTAAGTCACCCATGATATCGCCCATGTAGTCTTCTGGAGTTTCTACTTCAACTTTCATGATTGGTTCAAGAAGGATAGGATCCGCTTTCATGAAACCATCACGGAAGGCATAAGAACCCGCCATTTTGAACGACAATTCGTCAGAATCGACATCATGGTAAGAACCATCGAATAGTGTCGCTTTGATACCCACAACAGGGTAACCAGCCAATACACCATTCTTCATACGTTCTTGAATACCTTTGTCAACCGCACCAAAGAATTCTTTAGGTACAGTACCGCCGACAACTTCTTCAGCGAATACGTATTCTTTACCAGCTTCTTCAACATCCATAGGTTCTAAACGAACATATACATGACCGAATTTACCTTTACCACCAGTTTGACGTACGAATTTACCTTCTTGCTCAACCGATTTTTTAATCGTTTCGCGGTAAGCAACCATTGGTTTACCAATGTTCGCTTCAACGTTAAATTCACGTTTCATACGGTCAACAAGGATGTCAAGGTGAAGCTCACCCATACCCGCGATGATTGTTTGACCAGATTCTTCGTCAGTGCGAACACGGAACGATGGATCTTCTTTCGCCAAACGACCAAGTGCGATAGACATTTTCTCTTGGTCAGCTTTTGTCTTAGGCTCTACAGCTAAAGAAATTACTGGCTCAGGGAATTCCATACGCTCAAGGGTAATGATGTTTTTCTCATCACACAGTGTATCACCAGTCGTAACGTCTTTAAGACCTACACATGCAGCGATATCACCAGCGCGAATTTCTTCAACGTCTTGACGTTCGTTTGCGTGCATTTGCACGATACGACCGATACGCTCACGTTTCGCTTTAACTGGGTTATAAACTGGGTCACCTTGTTTAAGCACACCAGAGTAAACACGTACGAAAGTCAAGTTACCTACGAATTTGTCGTTCATGATTTTGAACGCTAACGCAGAGAACGGAGCTTCGTCAGATGCTTCACGAGTCGCTTTAGTTTCAGCTTTATCGTCAAGAATACCTTCGATTGCTTTAACTTCAGTCGGTGATGGCAAGAATTCAATTACAGCATCCAACATACGTTGAACACCTTTGTTTTTGAACGCTGTACCACAAAGCATTGGTTGGATTTCACAAGCCAAAGTTTGTGCACGAATACCAGCAATGATTTGCTCTTTAGTCAAATCGCCATTGTTAAGGTATTCATCCATCAATTCTTCAGATGCTTCAGCCGCAGCTTCAACCATGTTGGTGCGCCATTCTTCAGCAGTTGCTTGAAGGTCAGCAGGAATATCACCATATTCGAATTGCATACCTTGAGACGCTTCATCCCAAATGATGGCTTTCATTTCGATCAGGTCAACAACACCCTGGAAATTTTCTTCAGCACCAATTGGAATTACTACAGGTACAGGATGAGCACCCAAACGGGTTTTCATTTGTTCAACAACACGGAAGAAGTTTGCACCAGTACGGTCCATCTTGTTCACGAATGCTAAACGAGGCACTTGGTATTTATTTGCTTGACGCCATACAGTTTCAGACTGAGGTTGTACACCACCTACAGCACAGTAAACCATACATGCACCGTCAAGAACACGCATAGAACGCTCAACTTCAATTGTGAAGTCAACGTGTCCTGGGGTGTCAATTACGTTAATACGGTGTTCTGGGAATTGTTTACCCATACCAGACCAGAAACAAGTCGTAGCAGCAGAGGTAATTGTAATACCGCGCTCTTGCTCTTGTTCCATCCAGTCCATTGTTGCTGCACCATCATGTACTTCACCAATTTTGTGAGATACACCTGTGTAGAACAAGATACGTTCAGTAGTCGTGGTTTTACCAGCATCGATGTGAGCTGAAATACCAATGTTACGGTAACGAGAAATAGGGGTTTGACGAGCCATGATTTCTTGCATTCCTAAATTTTGTTGTTTAAAACAGGACGCTTTAAGCTGCCAGGCAGCTTAAAGCGATTCGATGACAAAACAGTGAAAACTGGTTTGCCACCCTCCTGAATAGGGGCTGTTTTATCCGCTTAGAAACGGTAGTGAGAGAAGGCTTTGTTGGCTTCAGCCATACGGTGCACATCTTCACGTTTTTTAATCGCTGAACCCTTACCTTCAGCTGCATCAAGCAACTCGCCAGCAAGACGTAAAGCCATTGTTTTTTCAGAACGCTTAGCAGCAGCATCTACCAACCAACGCATAGCTAGGGCAGTACGACGGGATGGGCGCACTTCCATAGGTACTTGATAAGTAGCACCACCAACACGGCGTGCTTTTACTTCAACCATAGGGCGAACTTTTTCAAGAGTAGTCTCGAAAAATTCAACTGGGTCTACTTTAGATTTTTCTTGAACGCGGTCTAAAGCACCGTAAACGATACTTTCAGCAATAGATTTTTTACCATCTTGCATTACGTGGTTCATGAATTTAGCGATTGTTTGGCTGCCGAACTTAGGATCCGGAAGGATTTCACGGGCAGCGACTACGCGACGTCTTGGCATTTTAATACACCTATAAATATGACACTTCAGGTTTATCCAGCATGAGTACAAAGTGTCATGTACTGTTCGCTGGCCTTACTACACGTCGCTTGAATTTTACAAAATTAAATGCAGAAATCAGACAAGCGAGACGATAAAGGATTGCGGTTCTACGGTCTTAAGAAGTTAATCTAAAAAGATTATTTCTTAGGACGTTTAGTACCGTATTTAGAACGAGACTGGTTACGATCTTTAACACCAGCGCAGTCTAAAGAACCACGAACGGTATGGTAACGTACACCTGGTAAGTCTTTAACACGACCACCACGGATAAGCACAACACTGTGCTCTTGTAGGTTATGGCCTTCACCACCGATGTAGCTTGATACTTCAAAGCCAGAAGTTAAGCGAACACGGCAAACTTTACGCATTGCTGAGTTAGGTTTTTTAGGTGTAGTTGTGTAAACACGTGTACAAACACCACGACGTTGTGGACAAGCCTTCAACGCAGGAACTTTTGATTTTTCAATCAAAGTCGTACGACCCTTACGGATCAACTGATTTGTTGTTGCCATTTGGCAATTCTCCCGTTAATAAAAAGCCTCAAAAAAATACCACTTTTTGAGGGCACACAATTGTAAGCGAAGATAGAAAAATGGTCAATATTCGAGACCATATCAAATATCGAACACTTCCTTATATGTAGGTCAGTAGCTGCGTTTTTAAAGACTTTACCCTAGGCTTTTTTGCACTCTATTTTGTAACTTTTTTCTTGGTTGGCTTAGCTGCTTCATTTTGTTCAGATTGGGAAGCAGCAAATTGCTCACTGCCCGCATCAATTCCTTGAACATCTGCCTGAGCATATTCATCTATTTCTGCTTCATCTACCGGTATGGCCGGTTTTTGCGGTTCAACCTGTGCATGAGGTTCAACCATGTGTTCAGCCAAATACTCTAATCCTTGTTCTACCCGCTCACTTTTACGTTCATCATCCACAATGGCATCATCTGCTTTCTTCTTAATAGTGACTTTGGCAATCGTGCCATGCCCTTCCACTGCTATGTCTTGATCAAGTTTAAGCTCGGCATTCAGATCAGTTTTAGTAAAGGGATTTAATAATCTTGGCGTTGCCTGTGCCAATAACTCTAAAGATTTCTCATAAGCCGCAATAGGAGATAACTCCGCTCCTTGGTGCTGCTGCAAATAGCTTCTGGCATGGGAAAATATCTGCTGGGCTTTCTGGTTGACATCTTCCACCAGTTTCCAGCTATAAGCTGCACCTATACCTGCTCCGGCAACCGGGGTTAATTTACTGATCAATGAAACTTTTGGAAGATGATTCAACCAGTTCCATTTCATTTCACCATTTTCATTGACCAGCCATTTTTTCAGTGGCTCGCTATCATTGCTAGAACCTAGCATGTTTTGCAATTGGGCAGTATCATTGGTTTGCAGCATATTGGACACTATTTTAAGTGCCATCAATACACTCTGTTTTTCCGCAATCTGCCCCAAGTCGATTTGTTTAAACACAAACTGGACAATATCCTGTTCGGTGTCTTTGTTCAGCTCAAAGCCATAAGCACGTCCCACCTGATAAATCATGCGTAGAGACATCAGCAGTGACAAAGGTAGGTCAATCGCTGAACCAACTACACCTGTAGCACCCGTCACGGCACCCTGTATAGAGGCAAGCCATTTATTTTGTTCAGCCAAAGCCTGGCTCAGACGTTTTGAACGTTCAACATCTTGAGTCAGTTCTTGTAAATCTTTTGCACCGGCCTGATCCAGCACGGCATCTACAGAACTCAGATTTGAAGTAAATTGATTTAAATGTTCAAAAAAATAGTCCGATACCTTGTCTGAAAAATCCGGTGAAACAAAATTAGCCACGCGACTGACCTTGCCGTACTGACGACCTAGCAATTGCCGCGATACATTAGGTAAATACTCGCGCATCATTTGTTGAGGATTATCATATTTCCTGGATTCAAATACGCTTTGAGAACGGGCACTTCCCTCAATGACATGACCATTGGTCAAGGCTCCATTGGCCTTGCCAGCACGTTCGGCAGCTGCATGATTCAGCACAGTCATTCCTGTTGCACTGATCTTTTTAGCCACTCCCAAAGCATTTGAGAAGAATCCACCTGAATGTTTATTATTGGTATCTGTCATTCTTTACCCTCATCTTCTATTCTTACAATTATTGATAAATACTAGGTGTAGTCTAAGTTTATCTCAATATTAATGTGTATCTTTTAGTTAATTATTCTGGGTAAACATTACAGATACATACTGTCAAAATAGGCATAATATTTGCCATAAGAATTCAAAAACCTTTCTGCTATCATGAATGCAACCGAAAGACATGAGTAATGCGCTGGATTGCGGTTTTTAGTTTTCTCCCTGAATCAGCTGCCTTTACTCAAAATATCACCATAGAAGGGATCTGTAGATGAAGCGTGTTGTAATCACTGGTATGGGTATCAACTCATGCATTGGTAACTCTTTAGAAGATGTCACTCATTCTTTACAAAACGGGGTTTCTGGAACACGTTTTAACCCGACTTATGCAGAATTAAACTTTAAGAGCCATGTCAGTGCAGCAGCTGAACAAAATTTTGACAACATTGACCGCAAATTGAAACGCTTCATGGGCGTGTGTGCAATGTATGCCTACAACTCGGCACTTTCTGCTGTTGAACATGCTGGTTTACAAGTTGAAGATTTAGCCAATAACCCGCATTACGGTATTACCGGTGGTTCAGGTGGCGGTTCAACCGCCTCTGTCATTGAAATGAACGAACTATTGCAAACCAAAGGTGCGCGTAAAGTTGGTCCTTTCTTTGTGCCGCGTAACATGACCAATACCATTACCGCAAACGTCGGTGTTGCATTCAAACTGCAAGGTGTAGCGCATACCATTACCAGCGCATGTGCAACTTCTGCCGATGCGATTGGTTATGCATATAACCTGATTCAATTGGGCAAACAGGATTTAATGCTTGCCGGCGGTGGTGAAGAAGATCACTGGTCACAAAGCTTACTGTTTGATGCCATGGGTGCGCTTTGCTCTAAATACAATGACACCCCTGAAAAAGCTTCTCGCCCATACTCTGCTGACCGTGACGGTTTCGTAATTGCTGGTGGCGGCGGTTTTGTGGTACTTGAATCACTTGAGCATGCACAAGCTCGTGGTGCAAAAATTCTTGCTGAAGTAGTGGGCTATGCAGCTAACTCTGATGGTGCAGACATGGTGGCTCCAAGCGGTGAAGGCGCAACACGCTGTATCCTGATGGCCCTTGAAGAAGCGAAACAGCATGGCGTTGACAAGATTGACTATGTGAATACGCATGGTACGTCAACTCCTGCAGGTGACGTGACTGAACTGAAAGCCATGGCACGTGCATTCGGTGAAGGCCAAGTACCGCCTATCAGCTCAACCAAGTCTATGACCGGTCACAGCCTGGGTGCTGCGGGTGTACATGAAGCCATTTATTCTGTCCTGATGATGCAAAATGACTTTATTGCGCCAAACATCAACGTGACTGAACTGGATGAAGGTGCAAAACCGTTTGATATCGTACTTGAAAAACGTGACGCAAAATTGAATACTGTGATGAGTAACAGTTTCGGTTTTGGCGGTGTAAATGCTTGTCTCGTTTTCAAAAAATGGGAAGGCTAAGCTAAGAAGTGTTGATCATTCAACCATGGATGATCAACTTCTGCCACACTGCCCTTTAAAAGGGTGAATGGATGGATGCTCCTTCTGATGCTTTCTTGTGGGTAAAAGCATTACATATTATTGCAGTCGTTTGCTGGTTTGCGGCGCTGTTCTACCTGCCACGTTTGTATGTTTACCATGCCATGAGTGAAGATGCGGTGAGTCATCAGCGTTTTGAAGTCATGGAACGTAAGCTGTACCGTGGCATCATGTGGCCCTCAATGGTTGCAACACTCATCACCGCACACTTTCTAGTGGATTGGGGTGATGCAACGCGTCATTACCACGACGCATTGTGGTTTTACCTGAAAGTCGGATTGGTCGGATTATTGGTGATTTACCACTTTGTTTGTGGTTACTACCGTAAAAAACTGATCGGTAATGCGCATTACAAATCACACAAGTTCTGGCGCTTCTTTAATGAAATGCCAACGCTGATTTTATTTGCCGTAGTAATTCTAGTGGTGGTGAAACCGATCTTCTAAGCATCAAAAAAGCCCTCAATCGAGGGCTTTTTTACATCTGACAAAAATTTAGTTCAACATTTCCTGATTGCTTTTCATCAGCATGTCCTGATGACGTTTACGCATCCGCGGTTTATACAGGAGCTGATAGGTCACGGCCAAAATAAGCAACCAAAGCGGACTGATCATCAGAGCACGCAAGGTATCGGCTTCCAGACTTAAAATAATCAAAGTAAAGAATAAAAATACCAGTACCACATAGGACATCCATATCCCGCCCGGCATTTTAAAAGTGGACTTGGCATGCAGTTCCGGACGCAGTTTACGGTAACGGATATAGCACACCATGATGATGCTCCAGATACTGATAAACAAAATCACGCACAGCGAACTTGCTAAAGTAAAGGCTTCAACCGTATTCGGTACAAAATATTGTAATGCTGCCCCCACCATAATAAAGGCGCAAGAGAACAATAAACCTTTTGCAGGCACAGCACGCTTAGACAATTGTGCCAGCTTTTGCGGTGCCTGCCCTTCCCGCGCCAAGCCAAACAGCATGCGCGATGTTGAAAACACGCCACTGTTCATGGAAGACATGACCGATGACAGCACCACCAGGTTCATGATAATAGCTGCTGCACCAATGCCTGCATGCATGAACAGCGACACAAAGGGACTTTGATCCGCAGGAATCTGGTTCCATGGGGTAACCGACATCACAATGAATAGTGACAATACATAGAACAAAATAATTCGGGTCGGAATGGCGTTGATTGCTTTAGGCAAGTTCTTTTCAGGGTCTTGGGTTTCTGCCGCCATAGTTCCAATCAGCTCCACACCAACAAAAGCAAACAAGGCAATCTGGAAACCGGCCAGGAAACCGCTGCCGCCTTGCGGGAACATGCCACCATGCGACCAGACATTGCTAAAGCTGGCAAGCGAACCACCTGGTGCATGAAAATGGCTAAACACCATAAAGCCACCAATACCAATCAGCCCTAAAATGGCCAAAATCTTGATGAGCGCAAACCAGAATTCAATTTCACCAAACAGACGTACGGCGAGCATATTAATGCCGAGCACCAGCAACACGCAGGCCACACTGATCATGGCCTGTCCTGATGGGGTAAAGGCCATACCTTCAGGCAGCCAAAAGCTGAGATAGTTGATAATAGCAGCCAAGTCTGCGATGCCAACCAGCACCCAGCCCAGCCAGTATGACCAGCCAATATAGTAGCCTGCACCCGGACCAATCAGGTCATGCGCCATATCGATAAAGGATTTGTAATGCAGGTTGGAAAGTAAGATTTCACCCAATGCGCGCATCAGGAAAAAGAACATGGTACCAATGATGGTATAGATCAATAAAATTGAAGGGCCAGCCAGGGAGATGGTTTTGCCTGAACCCATAAACAGGCCTGTCCCAATCGCGCCACCAATGGCAATGAGTTGCAGGTGACGGTTGGACAGTTTTCGTTGTAGTTCATGCGATGATGCCTTGGCATCGTCTGCTCGTGGTGTAGTGGTCATAACTGAACATCCTTTTAACATACGATTGCGTGTAAACCATGTGCTTTACATTGCCGGTCATCCCAACCAGCGACATTTACACGCCAGGCAGCAAATCGGTCTCAACCGCTTTGCTGCCATACGGGGGAGATTTTTGGCATTAAGGCTGTGCCGCCGTTACAGCAATTTCAATCAGCCAGTCCGGATTGACTAGATCTGCCTGAATGGTGGCACGCGAAGGTGGTGTACAACCTTTCATCCAGTCAATCCAAATGGCATTGACTATCGAAAAGTCAGCGAGATTTTTAATATAAAGCTGTGCAGACAGCAGTCGGGATTTATCGGTTCCGGCCAAAGCCAGCAATTCATCAATAGTGGCTAAAATTTCATGGGTCTGGCCTGCGACACCATTACCGGTGTTTTTAGGTACTTGTCCTGACAAATACACTACCTGATTAAACACAGTGACTGCGCTCATGACGGCGTTGCTATTGAACTTTTCTATATCGCTATGGGACATCTACATTTCCTTGTATCAATGAATTGAATGAATGATCTGATTTTTAAAAATTTAATCTTGAATAAAATTGACGCGTGCAGTGACAGCACACATCAGCTCATAGCCAATCGTGCCTGAACCTGCCGCCACTTCATCAATACTGAGCACAGTGCCGTGTTTCGATGTACCCCACAGCACCACTTCACTACCGACTTGGGCACTTGGGAGATGAGATAAATCGACCGCTAACATATCCATGCTGACACGTCCGACCAAACTGCTGCGTTGACCATCGACTAAAATGGGCGTACCTGTTGCGGTAATACGTTGATAACCATCGGCATAACCGCAAGCCACCACACCAATACGCATCTCGCATTCAGCAACAAATCGGGAGCCATAACCCACACTATCCCCCGCTTTAAGCTGTTGAACCGAAATGATCTCACTACGCAGACTCATCGCTGGTTGCAGGTTCCAGTCATCAATGCTGTGTGCAGGAAAATCGGGAGAACTGCCGTAAAGCATGATGCCGCTACGAATCACATCCGACTGCAACTGCTGATGGCGTAAGATGGCTGCACTGTTGCTGACTGAACACGCACCCGGTAAATCATGGATGATTGCCTCAAACAACTGGCATTGATGCTCAATGCCGTCACGTCCTAAACGCTCACCATCAGCATCCGAGAAATGCATCATGTGAGTGATGCTTTGAACATTATTCAGTTGAGATAATTGTTGCCAAATGTCGCGATAATGAACAGCCGCAAAACCCAGACGGTTCATGCCGCTGTTCATTTTCAGGTAAACATCAAACCGGGCTGGTCTGGGGAATCGGGCTAACCATTCAATCTGATATTGGCTATGAATGGTGAAGCTCAAATTCAGCTCATCACAGTCAAACAGGTCTTGCTCGGAAAAAATGCCTTCAAGCAATAAGATGGGACCTTTCCAGCCCAGAGCACGAATGCGTTTCGCCTCTGCCAAATCGAGCAGCGCAAAACCATCGGCAGATTTGAAAGCTTGATAGACGCGCTCAATACCATGACCATAGGCATTGGCTTTAACGACCGCATAGACTTGACTATTCGGCATTTTGGTACGAGCAACATTTAAATTGTGCTGCAGTGACTGAAGATGAATCACTGCAGTAATGGGACGTGGCATGTTGTTCTTCCTTGAATCAATATGACCTAAAACAGATTAGGCTGCTGAAGGGTAACGTTGGATCGATAGACCTTCGGTACTGATGTCCGGTTGATGATTCATGACTAAGTCACTGATGAGCTTGCCTGAACCGCAGGCCATGGTCCATCCCAGCGTGCCGTGACCGGTGTTGAGAAACAGGTTTTTAAAACGTGTTGCACCAATAATCGGGGTGGAGTCCGGTGTCATTGGACGCAGACCTGTCCAGAAAGTTGCTTCTGCCAGGTTTCCGCCCGGGAATAAATCCTTGGTGACCATTTCCAAAGTTGCACGACGATCCTGGTTCAAGCCATGGTTAAAACCACTCAGCTCAGCCATACCACCCACCCGGATACGCTGATCAAAACGGGTAATCGCAATTTTGTAAGTCTCATCCAGCACCGTAGACTGCGGTGCAAATGCAGGGTCAACAATTGGAATGGTCAGTGAATAGCCTTTCACCGGATAAACCGGTAAATTCAAATTCAATGGTTTTAAGAAGTCACGGGAATAACTGCCAAATGCCAAGACATAACGGTCTGCGGTAAGGACTTGTCCATTCACAACCACGCCCTTGATGTCATCGCCTTCAAGCACCAGTTTTTCAACATTTTGGTTGAACTTAAACTCTACACCCAGCTCTTTGGCCAAGTTGGCAAGCGCATTGGTAAATAGGTAGCAGTCGCCAGTTTCATCATTTGGCAGATGCAGACCACCGACCAGTTTATCTTTGGCAAATTCCAAAGCAGGTTCCACTTTAGCCAGATCATCTTTGAGCAAAAGTTCATGCTCCACACCACATTCTTTTAACACCTGAATGTCACGTTGCACCATGTCTAGTTGCGCTTCATTACGAAAAACTTGCAAAGTGCCTTTAGAACGGTTTTCATAGTGAATGCCGGTTTCTTTACGCAGCTCTCTGAGGCAGTCACGGCTATATTCTGCAACCCGGGTCATGCGCTCTTTATTAATTGCATAGCTGTGTGGATTACAGTTCTTGAGCATCTGCGCCATCCACTGTAATTGCCACATGCTGCCATCCATATTGATGGCGAGCGGAGCATGATGCTGGAACATCCACTTGACTGCTTTAAATGGAATACCCGGTGCTGCCCACGGCGTCGAATAACCCGGCGAGACTTGACCTGCATTGGCAAAACTGGTTTCTTCAGCAGGCCCAGACTGACGGTCCAAAACAGTAACGGTTGCTCCCTGTTGTGCGAGGTAATACGCACTTGCAACCCCGATTACACCACTACCCAAGACAATTACACGCATTGCTTATCCCTAACGCATACTAGTTTATTTCACTAGTATATTTTTTGATTGATAGTTTTTTTCACTGTTTTAAGCACTATAATCTAGGTAATTTAATAGTTTTGTCACGAAAAAATTCTAAAAAAAGGAAAATCATAATGCGTAAATTGGATCGTATAGATCAGCAGATTCTGGATATTTTGCAGCGCGATGGACGGATTGCCATCAGCGAATTGGCATCTCGGGTCAATCTGTCTACCACCCCCTGTTCGGAACGGGTCAAACGTCTGGAACGCGATGGCATCATCATGGGCTATTACGCGCGGCTGAATCCACAACTGGTCGATCGCAACTTGCTGGTATTTTTAGAAATCAAACTTTCAGCCAAATCAGGTGATGTGTTTGATCAGGTTGCACGTGATTTGGTGGAAATTCCTGAAGTTCTGGAATGTCACCTGATTTCAGGCGAATTTGATTATCTGGTGAAAGCACGTTTAAAAGAAATGAGTGCCTATCGACGTCTACTCGGCGACTTACTCAAAAAACTTCCCTCCTCCGCTTCCTCACACAGTTACATTGTCATGGAAGAAGTGAAGGAAAGTTTTTATCTGGATCTACATTAAAAGCACAAAAAGCTTGATTCAGGGTAGATACAAAGGGAAGTAAGCTTGTATTGAGTGATCAAAAAAATTGAAGCAGATCGGAAAATTTGGCTATCCGTGCTTTAGGTTTTGCCTGAGTGAGCTCTGCATCAGAGCCATAACCATAGTCCACTGCGATGGTGTCTATAGCATTGCTGCGAGCACCAAAAATATCATGCTCACGGTCACCCACCATCACACATTCAGCTGGATTTAAATTTTCCTTTTCCAGAATATAAGCAATCAACTCACCCTTGTTGGTACGCTCACCATTCAACTCACTGCCATAGGCATAAGTAAAATATTGCAGCAGATCAAAATGTTCTAAAATCTGCTTGGCATAAATTTGAGGTTTTGCCGTAGCCAAATACAAACGGAAACCTTTTTGTTGTAAAGTTTGCAAAGTTGCAGCCACATCTTCAAAAACATGATTTTCATATAAACCGGTCACGGCAAAACGTTCCCGATAGCCCATCAAGGCCTGTTCAGCCAAAACATCATCCACCGCCACATTTAAAATTTTCGCCAAAGAAGCCTGCAAAGGTGGACCAATAATCCAGTCGATGCTGACGTCATCGGCAATCGGATGACCTACTTTGGCCAGGCCATAACGCGCTGAAGTGGTAATCCCCACTTTGGGATCAGTTAATGTTCCATCTAAATCAATCAAAATATTCTTAATCACCAACCGACCCTTCAACTTAAATTTTTACTTCAAAAATACTATCGAGACTTGGCTCAAAGTTGCCTATACTAACGCAAATTTTGTGATTTAAGGACATCATTGTGCGCCCTACTGTACTTTGCTTTTCTGGTTTAGATCCATCGGGTGGCGCTGGCTTGCAGGCAGATATTGAAGCGATTGGCCAAAGTGGCGCACATGCAGCAATTGCCTGTACTGCACTGACCATTCAAAACTCGCAGCAGGTGTTTGGTTTTGAAGCAACCTCCAAAGAATTATTGCTGGCTCAAGCCCATGCTGTAGTCGGTGATTTACCGATTAAATGTGTGAAATCCGGTATGTTAGGCACCACAGACAATATTGCCGCTTTGGCTGAATTTTTACGTGAACATCCTGAATATCTGTATGTACTCGATCCGGTACTGGTGGCCAATAGTGGTGGTTCTTTGGGGGACCAAGCCACACTGGTTAAAGCCTTCGTCGAACTGATTCCCTTAGCCACCCTCATCACCCCCAACACGGTAGAACTTCGCGCTTTAACCGGAGTGGAAGATATAGACCAGGCAACGGCAAAACTTTTTGCCATGGGTGCTAAAGCGATTTTAGTCAAAGGCGGACATGAAGATACCCCGGACTATATCCGTAATGCTTTATATGTAGATGGCAAGCTGGTGTCTGAAACCCGCTGTCCTCGCCTTGAAGGTCAATATCACGGCTCAGGCTGTTCCCTGGCCAGCTTTATTGCCGGCCGTTTGGCACAAGGTGACGATTTAAAACAGGCTGTCAACCATGCTGAAACCTGGCTGTTTGGCGTGCTGAAAAAGGCGGAATCCCCTGTACCGAATGGCCAGAAAATCCCTAAACGCTTTTAAACCCATGTGCCGGATAAAAACTTGATGATCAATTCATTGTCCAGACTTGATCTCAGTTTTTTTACATTGTTTTTCTCTACTCAAAAATAAAGCATGTATCAATACATGCTTTAATCTGAGCATCGATTTGATTTATGCAATCAGGTCTTTAATGGTGGTACTTGAACCATTAGTTTTCACCGATTCAATGCCTTTATCGCGTGATTGCTCACTTGAGTAAAATTGGCTGGTGCCAATAATTTGATAATTTGCTGCCTTTAAATTGAAATAAGGCTTACCATTTTTCGCTTCCAGACGTTCATAGCGGCTATCCTCAGCGCTATTTTTTTGCACGGACTCAATGCCATTCTGTGCAGAAGCTTTGCTCTTGTATAATTCGCTGGTCAGAATCACTTCCCCATTACCAGCTTTCAAAACAAAGCGATATTGTCCATCGCTTGCCTGACTGACTTCATACCATCCCGCCATATAAAACACTCCACTTGTTATTGTAAAAGTTATAAAAGAATAGAATTACATTGTTAAAAAATACTCTATTTATATTAAATATAAATGACTTTTTATTTCAAAAAAGTACATTTTATGATCGTTATTTAAGTTTATCTTTGAATACTTTATCGTCTAAAAAGGATGCTTGGTTATTTGATCTAAGCGCAGTTTCATCAAAGCATAATTTTCATTAAAGTATAGTGATATGCCTCCAAGAGAATAAATTGCCGATCTATTCTCTCCTATCTGTTGATTCAATAACCCGCCAAGCCTTAAACAATTTTTTTAGCGTAAGTGGCTTTCTGCATTTCCAAAATTTCCACACAAATCTGTACCCTGATCTGGCTTTGGGCTGGTATATGCTGTTCGAGTGTGTGCAGAATTACTTGAGCAATTTGCTGTTGTAACTCCACACTACGTCCGGTCAATAAAGACACTTTGGCATGCACATAGGCTTGCGAGGTATCTTCTAAACCAATGACATAATCGTGCTGGCAAATGGCGCGGCTTTTTAGAGCTGATTCGCGGCAGTGACATAAGCTCCCTCAACCAAGGCCTGATTTAAAGCAAGCAAGATTGGTTTGGGGTCAAAATTTTCTACATTGTCGGAATATTCGAGATGGATATGCGGCATAACAACAATTCTTTAAGATGAATGACTATAGTTATAGCATGAGGGTGCTTTAATCATAAAACAGATCTGTCAATGTTTAATCAACAATGCTTCTCATAAAAGCCAGTAATATGAATTCATGCAGTCACTACTTCATAAAAAAGCTCCGGCATGTTGCCAGAGCTTTTTTGGTTTTTAATGTAGTGAATTAAGCTTTTTTCACAAATTCAGATTTTAATTTCATTGCACCAAAGCCATCCACTTTACAATCAAGATCATGCCCATCGCTAGAGTCCGGTAATAAACGAATGTTCTTCGCCTTGGTCCCCACTTTAATCACAGATGAAGAACCTTTAATTTTCAGATCTTTAATCAGGGTAACAGTATCGCCATCAGCAAGCACATTGCCATTTGCATCTTTAATAATTGTAGCCTGCTCAGTATTGCTTTCGCCTTGTTTCCATTCATGAGCGCATTCTGGGCAAATCAGTAAATCGCCATCTTCATAAGCATATTCTGAATTACATTTGGGGCAATTTGGCAAAGACATAAAAAAACCTCAAAAACACTACTATAGCATTTTATCCGCAACACGCCTGCTAAAACCTTATATAAATTATGGAATAAAACTGCTCATCAGATGCTTTCAGCTTTCCTCTAAAACCTTTTTAAGTACAATAACATGGTTATATTTTTCACTTTTTGCTGCAGTGATGAGGCTAATTTTTTCCTGTTTAGCGATTTCGCTAATTTGCTGCAATAGCGCTACTTGTTGCTGCAATTCAGCCCTGTAGCGTTGCTGGAACTCTTCCCAATGTTCGGGATCATGTGCATACCATTTCCGCAGCTCAGTCGAGGGTGTAATGTCCTTGGGCCACAGATCAATTTTGGCATCTTCCTTTTTAATGCCTCTGGGCCACAACCGGTCAACCAGAATACGTTTACCATCTGTAGCTAAAACTTCCGCATAGGCACGTTTGATTTGAATTTGCATTGCAAGCGGCTACTGATCTGGAATTTCAGGAGTAACCAGTAAAGTGAGCAGTAGTAAGGATTCCTGCCATCCCAAATAACAAGCTTCTACAGGAATAACATCGGGAATGCCAGATTGGGTAATATGCACTTCCGTTCCAACAGAAACTGCTTTTAATTGAATGATCACTTCAATGGTTCCCGGTAAATTCGGGTCATCAAACTGGTCGGTATAGCGTAGCAGCTGGTTAGCAATAATTTCATGATAGGTGCCACCAAAGGAGTGGCTAGAACCGGTAGAAAAATTGCTAAACGACATTTTGTAAGTCCCACCGACTTTGGCATCCAGATGATGAACCTTAGCGGTAAAACCATGTGGTGCCATCCATTTAACCAGAGCGTCTGGATCAATAAATGCTTTAAACACCCGTTCTGGTGGTGCGGTAAATACACAGTGCAGTTTTACTGTATTACTTTCTGTATTGGTTTCACTCATTTGCTGATCTCGCCTTATTTTTATTTTTCAAAGTTCAGTTTACTGTTGTTATGCCATGCCTATGTATGGCTTTAGTATGATATGAAGCAAGGCTTCCTTTTCCACAACTAAAAGCCACATGGCAATTTTCAGAGTCTCTCCAGATTAAATATACCTGCATTCAATCAGGTATTTCTTCATTTAAATCTGACATTTATTTCTAAATATTCTCTAAATATTTTAGTCTGGCATGTCATCAATAGGAGGGGGTTCTGTACGGGGCTGAATATTCATACAGTGTCTAAAACAAGATGAACGTTCATACGCCTGATGCGTACCCGCATGATCGAAACTAAAGGCTGGTGTTCTTTTATACCATGCCAAGGATTGAAAGACAGCACGTCATCTGAATAGACTCGACGTGCCGGACTAAAGGTCTTCTGCTTTGGGAAATGTAATGCCTTTTAAGAAACCGTGGGATTTAGCATGTGCATCTCGAACTGCATGACGATGCTTGTCAAAAACCTGAATATGGGTTTGAGCCATATGCTCTACAATGTACTGAATATCTTCTTCTTCATTTTCCTGTTTTTGTTCTACCTCTGGACGATAGGCCACATAATTATTGACTGCCATGCGGTGCTCCTTTCGATTCTTCGAATATGAATGAACTGCTTTTTAAAATTTATGTAGGGTCTGTTGGCAATTCGTCTATGTTTGCGACTACGCGTATTTTTTAGATGATACTAGGCGTGAAATACAAAATTTAGTCATTCTAAATGCGTAGTTCACAACGACGTAGCATCAAAAAATACGCTAGTCTCGAAGAGTTGTGGCGAAAATTATCTCAGACTTCGTCATGAAATTTAAAAATGAAACCACCATTCTTTGCATTTCATTCTTGCGACATATACGTCTCATGCTCAATTTTAGCCTACAACGCAAGCCATTTATGAAATGTGAACAGACCCTATAATCTAGTAAGGAGTACTCATTATAAATGCAGTGCTTAGTAAACAATTTGAGTATGTTTAGTAAACAAATGGGGGCAGATAAAATTAAGATGATGGGTTCTAAGGAAGATAAAATAATGAAGAAACTTTTTATTTTTGAATTTCAATTCAAAAATTTAAGAGAAATATCTACATGATTAAGAACAAACTGAATGTGATCATCCAAAAAGGTTCATTTTTAACTATGCCCTGTTCAGTTTTAATTCATTGATGATGATTTCATAAAATCCAAGTATTAAAAAAGCCCTAAACATTAGAACTTTTAGGGCTTATTTAAAGAGGTAAAATCAGATTTTAGGTTAACCCCGATGAATTCAGACAGGTTATAAATATTAACAAAATGAATTAACTTCTAATTTCGCCTTCTAAATCTTCGTCATCATAAACATAGGCCATACAACCCCAGCCATCGTATTCACCGCCATGCTGTTCAGCAATACTGCCAAACCACTCTTCAAGGTCGACAATGTCTGAATATTCAGGTTCCATATACACATAAATCGTGATAATCCACTCGACCGTGTCGGCTTCTTCATCTTCAAACAGGCTGATTTTTTGTTCTTCTTTCAGCAGATAAAGTGCGCATTTTTCTGCCTGTTCTTGAGTTTGAAAAGCGATGGAAAATTCAATTTCATGGGCTTCGGTCAAGTCGTCGCCATCTTCAGCCATTTGCCAAAGTACATTACCGTTTTCGTCATCGGGAAATTGTTTAAAATCGCGTGTCATGGAGCGCTTCCTTATTGTAATCAGGTACAAGCTATATCATGCTACACAGATTAGCTCAAGTTTGTTTCAATTTCTCGATTTAACTGCATCAATATTACTGAGGAAGCCTTTCTTTCTTTGTAAATTCTTATTTTTTCAATAGATAGACTGTTGTTAGCCTTCTATCATCTGTGCTTGCAACTCACTTTGTTCAGCCTGTTGCTGTGCCTTAAATGCTAAAACCAGGCTTGCAAACTTTAACTCTTCCAGACGTAACTTTAAAAATGATTCATTAATTCGGGCATAACTAAATGCTGTTCCATAATGATTGATCAGGATAAAGTCATCTTGCAGTGCTTGAATAAACTCCCCCATCGTGTCATCAGTCAGTTGTAATAAATACAGATCGGCCTTACTGTTAAACACATGAGTAACCAGAGCGATAGCCGAAAGTCGGCGATTTTCTTCAACATAATCACATTGTCCCACCGTGTTTGCTGCAATGGCATTTTTTATTTTACGGCGCACTTCTTTTAACTGCTGCACGGCATGAATTTCATCATAGCCATCAATTAACTGATCCAAAACTGTTTGTGCAGGATATAAATATTGGATGCCATAACCATGAATCTTATTTTCCAATGCTTTCGAAATTGCCGCTAAGTTTTCTTGTTCTACCGCTTGATTATAAACACCACCTAATCGTTCTCTCGCCTGGGCTTCCAGATTAACTCGGCTATTTTTTTCCAGTTTTTCCAGATAATGTCGAACACTTTCAATCTCTGCCTCGATTTTTTCCAGCAGAAACTCTGCTTCAGTTTTAGTGACTTCTACAAAGCTCTCGACCTGGTTTTTTCGCTCTGCAACATAGTCTTCAATATCTAAAACATCCTGATACTGACTGAGCTTTTCAAGCTTGTTTTTTAAATTTCCGATTTCTATACGACAGGTATTCAATTGATGATGCAGCGCATCGTTTTGCTGTTCATGCTCTGCCAGATTATTGCGCGTGCGATCCAGATTCACCTGTAAAGACTCGAGGTTGAGCTGTTTTTTTCTTATTTGTATGATTGCCCGATAAAGCAATCCCACCAAAATAATGGTGGTCAGGATATATAGATAAATCATTATTCTTATCTCAAAATTATTATTTCAAAGAAATGTGACACATTATTTATTATTAATTTTTCTCAATCACCAGAAAAAGGGATATTGTGTGCGAATGATCGCACTTTTTTATTATTCCAAGATTTTCATCATCATAAATCAGTTAGCTGACAAGAAGAAGATAGCTCTCATAGCATATATGTAACTTATTATTAAGATTATAGAATACTGAACATATAAATTCTTAAGATATTGATTAAAAAGGCACTTTTACCTTAATTTCAACATTTTCTCTGCTTAAAGGCTGTGTAAAAGACAGATAACTGGCATGTAAAGCCATGCGTTTTAAGGGACTCTGCTGCGGTGCTGGATGATAGAGCTTGTCGCCAGTAATCGGATGCCCGATATATTGCATATGCACCCGCAACTGATGCGAGCGCCCGGTAATTGGGGTCAGCAATACCCGGCTAATGTCTTCTGCTGCCGAATATTCCAAGGCCTGATATAGAGTCTTAGCAGATTTTCCCAATTCAAAATGCACGATTTGACGCGGCCGGTTTTCCCAGTCAGTAATTAATGGCACTTCGACACTGCCCTCAGCTTCAAGCTTGCCTTGAACCAGCGCAATGTAATTTTTTTTGACGGTACGTGCCTGAAACATTTTACTGACTGCCACTTCTGCTTCACGGTGTTTGGCAAACATCAAAATGCCCGAGGTGGCCATATCTAAACGGTGGGTAATTTTAGCATTGGGATAGCGTTCCAGTACGCGCAAATAAGCACTGTCATGGTGTTCAGGCAAACGCCCCGGAACCGACAACAACCCGGCCGGTTTTTCAATCACCACCAAGTCTTCATCTTCATAGACAATAGCAAGCGGTTCCTGAGGCGGCATATAAACGAAGTTATCGTTAATGGGCATAGCGAATACGGCATATGGGAGAATGGGCGCAAAATAACAATCTCTGCTACCGCTGTCAATGCCGTGACACCCGGCCAGAATTAGTCTGATGCGATTTTTCCCGGGTGGTCTTATAGCTGTCTTTCAGGGTTTCCAGCTGACCATTTAAAAAATGGTTAAGGTATGCTCTGGCCTGATCCAGAGTGAGCTGTTTAAAGGCCACATAATCCTTGTTTTTTAAGGTGACTAAACCAAACAGGTTTTTTTGCGGCGTGATAATTTCAATATCACTGTCCAGTTTAAATGCCAGCTGATCGGAAGCTGAATAGGCATTTAAGCTGAGGCACACGCTTTGCTGGGTATCGGTATCGGTTACGGTAAATGTGGTAATGGCCCCATTCATTTCCAGTTGCGAAACCAGTTGGCGACGCCAGTTGATTGCATCGAATTGGCTTAATATTTCTGTACTTTTAAATAATCCTAAAGCTTCTGCATCCTGCTCACTCAAGTGTTGCGGATGACGAATTTCCAATTCGTATTTTTTCATTGTTATTGGCTCATTTTATAATGATCAACTTGCATTCTAGCAAGAGTTTTTTCAGCCGACTATTTTGTTTTTTGATGGAAAATCACTTTATATCAATTGATAAGTATACTTTTAATGATGGAATGCACATTCAGCTGGGTAAAATTTGATATAGATTAAACAAATGAAAAGAAAAAGAATTGTTATTTTTTATTGTTTGGAAAAAATTTTTAGGGTGTTAGGGAAAACATTGGAGTTTACTTCAACTATCACACTTTGTAAGTGATGATCTTATAGCCTATAAACTTATGATCTATAGCGTCCTAAGCCGAATCGAGACCTTTTGGGTAAGTACTACACTCACGTTGTACGCAACTGGCAGCAATCTACTCTTTCCGATCCCTTATCACACCCTTGAGATATATGTTAGCCAAAGAGAATCGGGATTAATTTCCTAAGATTTTTGATTTTCTATTATTTTTGGAAATTTTTCCCTCCAAATAATTCATTCACAAAATTTTTTATCTTTTCAAGAAAAATAAAGGTTATTTATTGCATAAAAAACAGAATTAATGGAATTTGTCTCCAATCCTCAGCGTACATCCCTGCTCACTTTAATCGGCCAGATAATAATCAACCGTAGACACTACCCGGACTTTCTTTAAATACGGCGTATTACTGTCGCGGTCTTCAATACTAAACAGACCCTGATTGGCCGCCTTGATTTTACCTAAACGGCTTTTGGAATCTGCGGCAAATTTTTCTGCTACAGTGCGGGCATTTTGAGTTGCCTGTTCAATCATGGCCGGTTTAATATCATTTAACTTGGTAAATAAATATTCGGTTCTTTGTCCCGAATCATCGCCACCAAAAGCAATGCCCTTTTTACCCAAGACCACCAAGCGACTTTGCGCAGCCCTTACTGCATCTATTTTGTGAGTATAGACAGTAATGGTTTGATGTGCGGTATAACGCAGTGCCACATTGGCATCGCCGCCATATTGCTGGGCATATTTATCGGTGGTGACTGGAGCTCCGGTAGTGATTTCCCCAGCGCTAAAACCTTCCGCTTTCAAGAAAGTCTGTATTTGCTGGGTTTGTATTTCCATGGTGTCATACAGCTGGGTCAGATCCTGACTGGCAGAACTAAAACGAATCGGCCATACCGCCACATCGGCTTTGACCTCGCGTTCGGACAAGCCTTTGACCGAAACAATGCGTTCATATTGTTTAATTTTGACTGCACTACTGCCCAGAATCCATCCTGCCACAATCATCCCCAAGCAAATAAAAGCGCCTAAAACCAGTGCCGATTTAAATTGATTCATGGTTCTGAATTCCTCTTCTGCTTGATTTTTTATTGTAGTTTGACCATTTTTTAGCTTAGAAACTGCTGTTTAAGTGATGCTCTATTCGCATGTTTGCACCAGGCTTGGTTTTTGTAAATTGCTCAATCCGGTTTAGGCAGTTCGTATCAGATATAGGGCAAGAAATGGCACCAGATTAAGCAGTAAAATGCCAATTTTATATATGGCCATACCACCATAATGAATGGCATCAAAAGTGGTGTCTGAGAGCTGGAACCATTTGCCATGAACCTGTTTCATCCAGTCACGGGCAAAAATAAAGGCTAAAAACCAGATCATTAATATAATGTAATTAATCAGCAATGAACTAAGTAAAAAACGACTCCATAAATCATCATTCATCATTCATCATTTTTATTGTCTGCCTGAGTAGTAGCTTATGATTTCTAAATTAGCAGATTTTATCAACAAAAATGAACCACTGATTTGTATCCGTTTTTTTGAATTTAAATTTGATTTTTTAAAATTTTTATCATTTATTTTTATTTCAGAGAATTTTTTAGGGTGTTAGGGAAAACATGCTGTTTCACTTCAACTATTACAACTGGGTAAGTTATAACCTGATGCCTATAAATTGGTAATCTATAGCGTCCTAAGCCGAATCAAGACCTTGTGGGTAAGTACTACACTGACGTTATACGCAACTGGCAGCAATCTACTCTTTTCGATCCCTTTCACACCCTTGAGATATAGAATAGCCCAAGGCGTATGGGATTAATTTCCGAAGATTTTGCAATTTTTATCATTTTCAGGATATTTTCCCGTTTTATCCAAATTTATAAAAAAAATTCCCAATTCAAGTGAAAATATCGTTTTTAATTACGCTAAAGCCGTATGGATTGCAATTTTTTCTCTACAGAAAGGGCTGGGATCACGCAAGAGACCAGCCCTGTTGATCCTGTTATTTCTTCTTGGTCATTTCTGAAAGCAAATCCAGTTGAATTTCCTGAATCTTCGCCAGACGATCCCACTGATGCATTAAAAGATGATCGAGTTTTTCATGTAAATGCCGAATTTCCAATTCAGCTTTCAAGTTGACCTGATAATCATTTTGCGAACGCAAACGGTCTTTGGCTTCCTGCCGGTTTTGGCTCATCATGATTACGGGCGCTTGAATAGCTGCCAGACAGGACAGCATTAAATTTAATAAAATAAACGGATATGGATCTGCAGGATGTTTCACCATTACCACCGTATTGACCAAAATCCATAAGGCCAAGAAAATGGCAAAGCAGATCAAAAAGGTCCAGCTACCGCCGAAACTTGCAATCTTATCGGCCAGTTTTTCTCCAAAAGTCCAATTCTGATCGAGCTTGTTCTCTATATTTTTGCTGATCAGCTCATGCTGTTGCATACTGTTCAACACTTCATATTCCAGATCAGTGACTTCACCTTGTTCAGATTTTAATATGGACTGCACATACTGCATACGATATTTGGTTAAATCGGCTTGGCAGATAAAGTCTCCAGATGACCACTCCGGAAAATCCTTTGAGATTTCCTCTGTAATGACTTTTCGAATTGTTCCGATAGGAATCAGGCTTTTTTTAGGAAAGCTTTTCTTGCAGACCATACATGTTTGACATTCTGTTTTTCCATTCATAAGCGCGCTCTTGTTCTATTGTCACTTTTACTCTGTTTCAAAGCCACTATCCGGCTACCTGGCTTGCAATATAGGCTGGGATAAATTGTATTGATTTTATACCAGCTTGCTGCAAAGACCGCTGCGTCTTTTCTACCTGACTCAAATTTTTTAAGCATCCTGTCGGGATTGATCTTGAATATTCAGATCATAAACAGATACCTTATCTAACAAATAGCTGACGGGTATGATGATTGATATAGGCATTTAAACCATCGCCATACTGGGCCAACTGTTTCATGTTTTCGACATGTTGATATCCGGCACTGGCATAACTATAGGTATAAATTTTTGATTTTTTCCTGAATTGAACCCGAATGAATTCCCGGCCAATTTCATAGTTGGCCACACCTGAGTCATGATTGAGATCAAGATAACGTTGCAATTCAGCTGCCCTAAAAACTGTGAATCTAGGGTTTTACATGGGGATAATTTGATTAATTTTCAAACAAAATTAAATGATAAAATCCTCTGCTTAAGAAGCAGCGATTTGCATCTTTTAATATTCAATCAAAATACAATTCATCAAAGTCTTTTATCTTAGACAGGTAAATAGGCGCAAAATTGATTTTGCTCCATGTTTCTTTAAATTTGGGATCCCCTTCAGGGTCTTCGTTTAAATTTTGCCGAACCAACTTTTTCGCGGTTAAAAAATTAATACTGGTTTCGCTTTGTATATATGGGCCATGATTTTCTGAACTTTCATAACCCATCAGGCGCAGGTCATTGCCTTCTACTCTAAAGCTATATCCCCACCAACCATAGCGACCATGTCCATAATTGACCAAGAGTTTGTTTTTCTCTATACCCAGCATTAAATCGGGCGCGAAATACACGCCTCCATCTTCATTTTCTGAACTGAAACAGGACAGGTTTTGCAGCAATTTTTTGTATTTGCCATTTTCATTCAGCAGCACAATGAGACCACGGCGGTTACGGTCAAGCTTGCCACGGTATTCATCCATAACCCACTGCTTTGGATCTGTACTTTTGACAATCAATATCAGGTCATTTTTAGCGTCTTTGTTTAAATCACCTTCAATTGCTTCAAACAGCACATATTTTTCAGGAATATAGGCTTGGTATTTGAGGCGGTCTTTTTGCAGTTTGACCTGTTCGGGAGAAGCTGTAGTTTGGGCCAGACTTAGTGTGGGCATGGCAAGCGCCAGCAGCATATAGACAGATAAAGTAGAGCACTTAAACATAGCAACTATGGCCCTCATTCAATTTATTCTTTTGTCAGCTGAACTGAAGCCTTCAGAATAGCATTTACGACCAGATTCATCGAGGATCTACCAACGCATCAGCATAAGCTCATCACTTTATTTATGTTATCTATTTCCATTTGAACCCATCAAAAAACCCATCAAATAGTGGGTTCTTAGACAGCCATAATCATTGCTATAAATTTCATTCTACGCAGCACTTGCTACAGCCTTCCACTTTTTCAGTCGGCCAATTCATTCTTGCACGTTTATAGGCCAGTTCGTAATTTGCAAAATATCCAATCACAATCTGGTCATCGAACTTGGGCAGGTCTTCGCAGCCCAGTGTCGCATTGTGTATGTGGTGTACGCCTTTGGCTGTAGGTTGTTCATCTACAATAAATTTGATCATTTATAGTTCCCCGAATAATTTTTATAAAGTTCAACCATAAATAAACCCATATAAATATTATGGATTTAATTCCATATTAAAATTATGCCTTTATTGAGTAAAAATCAAGCGGTTTTACATGAAATATCAGCGACATTCTTTAAATAAATATTTCTTAAAAATTTTGTATAAACATATATTTTATTTACATTTTCAAGGCAGTTTTTTCCTGTTATTTTCTTGTCCAAAGCGTACCCAGCATATCAGCATAATAATTAGCATCCTGATACATCAGGGCATCCGCACAGACAAGGCAAAGACAGAATTGACAGCAAAGCCGCCCCAATTCATTCACCTGTGGAAATCACGGAATTTGCTATTCCGCCTGTAGTCGCGGTTGATACACTGCGATAGAATGCCCAGCCAACAAAAAAGCCCTGTCGAGTGATAGGGCTTTTGTTCAAAACAGAGGGTAACTGTTTGAGGTGTGCAGCTTAGGCAATTTTTTCGTTAAATTTATTGCCAAGGCATTTGGTACACGGTGGTAGACGATCAGTACCAATTTCTAAGTAGACGCGATGTCCACATTGAACACAAAAATAGAAGCCTGTTCCGGGTTTTTCGCCAGCAGTAACCATTTTTGTTCTCCATGGGTTTTAGAAATGGTGAACAAAGTATAGTCGCTTTTTTAAGTTTGTCTATTGTTCATTTTTAAAAATTATGGTGTCATTTTTGAAAATGATGATGTTGTTTGGGCGATGGGTAATTTTATAAAGAAATTTTGATTGTTTTATACAAATTTAGTTAATACTTTTTTCTTATCTAAACTAAAACTTTAATTATAATCCCACTAAAAACATCATAATAATTTGATTTTAATAGAAATTAATTATAGAATCCTCCAGCCCTTTGGGAAGATTTTTAGATTGCGTATCGCAGTCTGTTTTGAAAATGTGAAAGGCGTATTGTCAAATTTGCCAATGTTATGTTGTGTGCTGTTACTGGTAGTGCCGCTGTGCTGTGACCATATGAGTTCCCAAGGGGCACCAATTGAATAATTTGTTTCTTTTAAAATCCTGTCAAACACAAAGAGATTTAGCAATTTTATTGGGTTATTCTGAAAAAGACTTCACTCGTATCCTATTTAGTAAACCTATTTCTACTAAATATCAAAGTTTTGATATTCTGAAAAAAAATGGAAATAAGCGCAATATTCTTGCTCCAACTTCCGAACTTAAAACCTTACAAACTCGCTTATCTAAATTACTAACCAATTACTATGAAGAACTTGAACAAAAAAGATTATCTACTTCTTCATATGTAAAATGCATTAGCTCACATGGTTTTAGGAATAAAATTTCAGTTCAAATACCCATTTCTAAAAAAAATCGTACCTCTTTTGAGTCAAAAATTATTAATCTTGGTATATACAGTAATGCTCACAAGCATGTAGGCAAAAAATTAGTACTAAATGTTGATTTAAAGGATTTTTTTCAAAGCATAACTTTTTCTAGAATCATTGGTTTTTTTACAAAAAATAAGCATTTTCAATTACCTTTCGATATCGCACTATTAATTGCACAAATCGCTACCTATCGTCTAAACCAATCGAAAGAAGGCTTTCTACCACAAGGTAGTCCTTGTTCACCAATTATTAGCAATTTAATTGGCAATATACTCGATATTAAAATGTTGAGATTGGCAAAGGAATACAAATTTACATATACACGTTATGTTGATGATTTAACATTATCAACAAACTTACCTCAATTTGATAATGAAATTATTAAATTAGAAGGTGATACATGGATTCTTGGCTCCACGTTAAAATATACCATTCAAAGCAGTAAATTTAATATTAACTCTCAAAAAACAAGAATAACCAACAGAGATAATAGACAAGAAGTTACAGGTTTAACTGTTAATACAAAAGTCAATATCAATCAAAATTATTACCGTTATACAAGATCAATGGTTAATAAATTTTGTACTGAAGGTGAGTTTTTTAAGTCTAAAGTACATATGGATAAAGACAAGACTAGTAGAGAAGCATTAAATGGAATTTTAAGTCATATTTTTCTAATAAAAAACCAACAACAAATTGAATTTCCCCATACAACTAAAAATTTTAATGAGCTTAATGGTATTGAAAAACTTTATATAAAATTTCTCTTTCATCATTATTTTGTTCACCCACAAAGAATGTTAATAATCGGGGAAGGCTATACTGATCCTATTCATTTAAAATTAGCTTGTCATAAGCTTTTTCCCAATTCGCTAAATTTTTTAAAATTTTCTTCACTACAGGAAACAAAAAGATTTTCTAAAATTATGGGATATAGTGGTGGAACAGGATTACTTAACAAATTTTTAAAAAATTATAAAACAATTTATAAAGCTAAGACTATTAGTTTAAAACCATGTTTAATTATTGTAGATGGAGATAATGCAGGTGATGGAGTAATAAAGACTGCCCGAGGCGAATTCAAAGAAACGTTTAGACCAATTAATAACCCACCGTTAAGTTCCTCAGGTAAATTTGAATTTTTTCATATTTTTGAAAACCTATATATTGTTCAATTACCTAAAAATCAAGTAATTGAAGACCTTTATGATACTACTGTTACCACCTCATTAATTGGTAAACGGACTTATAACTCATCAAATAATAAATTTGATTTAACTAAATATTATGGGAAAAAAGAACTTTTTGAGAAAATTATATTTCCTAATCAGGATACAATTGATTTTTCAAAATTTGATTTAATATTTAACACTATTTTTCATATACAGGTTTATCATTATTTTTATAGTAATTTAAATAATTAAAAACCCTACATAAATGTAGGGTTTTTTCAAACAATATCAATGACTTTAGACTAAATCATCAAGCCACATTCCCTTCCAAGAAGTCCTGTGCAAAGCGTTGTAATACACCACCCGCTTCATATACAGAAACTTCTTCTTCGGTATCTAAACGACAAGTTACAGGCACTTCCACAATCTGATTTTTACCATCATCAGTTGCACGCTCAATCACTAAAGTTAAGGTCGAACGTGGTGCAATATTACCCACTACGCTATAAAGTTCAGTACCATCTAACTTTAATGTTTTGCGGTCTGTACCCGGTTTAAACTCAAGCGGTAATACGCCCATACCAACCAGATTGGTACGGTGAATACGCTCAAAACCTTCAGCAACAATCGCTTCCACACCGGCAAGACGCACACCTTTGGCAGCCCAGTCACGACTTGAACCCTGACCATAATCCTTACCTGCAATCACAATCAAAGGCTGTTTACGGTTCATGTAGGTTTCAATCGCTTCCCACATACGCATCACTTCGCCTTCTGGCTCTACACGCGCTTTTGAACCTTGCTTAATTGTGCCGTCCGAACGAACCACCATTTCATTAAACAGTTTCGGGTTTGCCAAAGTCGCACGCTGTGCAGTCAAGTGGTCGCCACGATGAGTTGCGTATGAGTTGAAATCTTCCTCAGGTACGCCCATTTTCGCCAGATATTCACCAGACGCACTATCCAATACAATCGCATTCGATGGTGATAAATGGTCAGTAGTGATGTTGTCACCCAAAATTGCCAGCGGACGCATATTGCTTAAAGTACGCGGTGCAGCTAATGCCCCTTCCCAATATGGCGGACGGCGAATATAGGTACTTTGCGGACGCCAGTCATACAATGGACTTGCCGATTTTTCTCGTTCACCCAAGTCAAACATTGGAATGTAGACTTTCTTAAATTGCTCTGGTTTTACCGCAACTTTGACCAGCGCATCAATTTCTTCATCCGATGGCCAGATGTCTTTTAAGTAAATTGGGTTGCCGTCTTTATCGTTGCCAAGCGAATCTTTTTCGATGTCAAAACGAATGGTTCCGGCAATTGCATAAGCCACAACTAAGGGTGGAGATGCCAGGAACGCCTGTTTTGCATAAGGATGGATACGGCCATCGAAGTTACGGTTACCTGAAAGTACCGCAGTAGCATACAGGTCACGGTCGATAATTTCTTGCTGAATTTTTGGATCTAGCGCACCCGACATGCCGTTACAGGTAGTGCAGGCATAAGCCACAATACCAAAACCGAGTTTTTCCAGATCGTGCAATACACCCGCTTCTTCAAGGTATAAAGCTGCTGCCTTAGAACCCGGTGCAAAAGAAGATTTCACCCAAGGCTTACGGGTTAGGCCCAGCTCGTTTGCCTTTCGTGCCAGTAAACCAGCTGCCACGGTATTACGCGGGTTTGAGGTATTGGTACATGAGGTAATCGCCGCGATAATCACCGCGCCATCCGGCATCAAGCCATCGGTACGGTGTTCAACCACACCGGCAATGCCTTTTTCTTTCAAGTCAGATGTAGAGACACGTGCATGCGGGTTTGATGGCCCTGCAATGTTACGCGTTACGGTTGAAAGGTCGAAACGCAGCACACGCGGATATTCCGCCTGCTTCATGTCTGATGCCCAAAGACCAATTTCTTTGGCATAAGCTTCAACCAGTTTCACCTGCTCTGCTTCACGACCGGTTAAAGTCAGATAATCAATGGTGTTCTGGTCAATAGAGAACATCGCTGCAGTTGCGCCATATTCAGGAGTCATGTTGGAAATCGTCGCACGATCCCCCACAGACATGCTGTCTGCACCTTCACCAAAGAACTCCAGATACGCACCAACTACACGTTCTTTACGCAGGAATTCAGTTAAAGCCAACACGATATCGGTTGCGGTAATGCCTGCCTTACGCTGACCCACCAGTTCCACACCAATAATGTCTGGCAGACGCATCCAAGATGCACGGCCCAGCATCACGTTTTCAGCTTCCAAACCACCGACACCAATCGAGATTACTCCCAAAGCATCGGTATGCGGGGTATGCGAATCTGTTCCTACGCAAGTATCCGGGAATGCCACACCTTCACGGTTTTGAATCACTGGAGACATTTTCTCCAGATTGATCTGGTGCATGATGCCGTTGCCCGCAGGGATCACATCAACATTTTCAAAAGCAGTTTTGGTCCATTCAATAAAGTGGAAACGGTCTTCGTTACGACGGTCTTCCACAGCACGGTTTTTCTCGAAGGCATCCGGGTCAAAACCACCGTATTCCACTGCCAGTGAGTGATCGACAATCAGCTGGGTTGGAACAACCGGATTGACTTTAGATGGGTCACCGCCCTGATCAGCAATCGCATCACGGAGGCCTGCAAGGTCAACCAGTGCAGTTTGCCCCAAGATGTCATGACACACCACACGGGCCGGATACCAAGGGAAATCGTGATCTTGTTTACGCTCAATTAGCTGACGTAAAGACTGTTCCAGAATAGCAGGATCACAACGGCGTACCAGCTGTTCGGCGAGTACTTTTGAAGTATAGGGAAGTTTTGCATATGCGCCTGGCTGAATATCTTCTACGGCTTGGCGTACGTCATAATATTCGAGCTGGGTACCTTGCAGTAGTTTGCGGTAGTTGTTGTTCATAGCTTACCTGCCTCTTGAATCATTTTTTCTTTACTACGTAATTGTTGTTGCGAGTTACAATCGGTTCAACGGCATAGTACACCGCCGAAAAGCCATTTCCCAAATCTTTTATATTTCATATATTTAGATATAAAAACAGGTGTTTTAGAAACATATTGTTACACAATTTTTGGGATATTTGCTCTAATCGTGCTTTTTTTGGAAAAATAGCGGGAAATAGGCCTCATTCTTTAGTATTAGATGTGCCTAAGCGAATACAAAACAATCTTGTTCTGTAATATTTATCCCAATCGTTTAAGTAGATGTAAAGCTTATATTTTTTATATTGCATTCGCTCTTGTCAGGCATTAAAACCTAAAAAATAGCGTTAAGCTGCAAATCTGATGATCTAGCACTGCTTTGGATGCGTATCTTTTGAATATGCTTGTTAGGTACTACCTATTTTTCATCATTCCATAATTCTAAATCCTTCAAATATGACATCAGAAAAGATCTTCAGCTTACAAAAAATTGATAAAGGGTAAAAATTTTTAATCGCCATTTTTGCATTAGAACAGCGATTTTAACGCTGATGATTTTGTCACTTATCCGCATTCATTTAAACAAAACCGCATATTTCTGAATTTCAGTAAAGCTAAGCAATCTGGGCTTTTTGTTTGCCTATCTGCCTGGCATGCTGCAAAATATCTACAATTAATGATTTGTGAAATATACCCAGAGGCTAATCATGGCAACGTCGACTGCTTTTACATTCTTCACTTTAAAGGGTGTAGATGCACAAAAATTCCTTCAGGGCCAAGTGACTTTAAATACCGAAGCCTTAGCAGAAAACCTGACTCGCTATACCGCGATCTGTAGTTTAAAAGGACGTATCCTGTTTGGCTTATGGCTAAAAAAAATCAATCCGGAAAGTTTTGAAATTGTCGTCACTGCTGACCAGGCAGAAGAATTTGCCAAGCACATTAAAAAGTTTGGTGCATTCTCAAAAATGAAACTGGAACAAGCGGGTCAAGTATTCCCTACACTAAATGGCGATACTACCGACTTTTCTACCACTGAAACCGATATTGCAGCTTGGCAGCTTCAAGCCATTGAAGCCGGTCAGGCCTGGATTGAAGCAAGTACTTCACAAGAATTCCAACCGCAAGAACTGCGTTTGCATCAGCGTGAAGGCGTACATTACGACAAGGGCTGTTACTTGGGTCAGGAAATTATTGCGCGTCTCTGGTTTAAGGCCAAACCAAAGCACTGGTTGCATTTGGTTCAAGGTACCGGTGATGCCCCTGCTGCTGCAACACAATTGAATAATGATGTAGAAGTGGTCAACAGCATTGCGGTTAATGGCGGCTATAAAGCCTTAGTCGTAGCGAAACCTGCTGCGCTTGAAGAGCTGGGATTACAAGTGCTAGATTTGCCTGAAGCCTTAAATGGCGATGTGGCACGTCCACAATAATATTCAAGTTGAGCAATCCCATTAAAAAAGCCTCCCGAATCGGAGGCTTTTTAAAATCACAAATTAAAATCGTGAAAAAGTTTGTTCATGTCTTTAATGACATACTCTTTAAAATGGAATGCACGCGCATGTTTTGCATCAATACGTGCAGTCTTTCCCTCATGTTCAAAGATATAAACACCGTCTTCTTTGCTCACCAAAAAGTTTTTGCCTAATCTCATCAACAATGCATCAAATTTATCTTCATCTGGAATGCTTTCATCCAGATTAATCTGATCATATGCCCGTTTAATACCTTTGATGAACATTTATCTACTCACACATGGATTCAGCCGCGATTTAAACAAAGTTTGACTTAAAAACAAAGTAGCGTTTACCTGTTCTGCATTTATATCTGGTTCAGTGCGTTATAGTTTTAAATTTTAAGATGCTAAACAATACATGTACAAAGCTCTTCAACAACTTAAGGCTAATTTAAGCTCGTCGGCCCAAAATTCATCCAGTAGTGATTATGTAAATATCTATGAAATTTTATTGCAATGCACAAATCATGTATTTACATTCACATAAATAAACTTATGATGTTGTATGAAGTGTTCCACATCCATTTTTAAACACATAAATGGAATTATGTGCATGTTTATAAAAGGTTTTTAAAAATATGAAAAAAATTATACTTGCTAGTCTTATTGCTTTGTCTTCAAATCTTGCAATGGCTGAAATGGCAACCAAGTCGGTTGATCCTGCATTTGCTAAAGTAGAAACACTGGTTAAAGCCAACAATATGAAAGGCGCTTATGAAGAACTTGATAAATTAGCCAAAACTGGGAATGCACAAGCACTTTATAATTTGGCCTACCTGACCCAAACCGGTCAGGGCACAACCAAGGACGAGAAAAAAGCCATCAAGCTATATCAAGAGTCTGCAAGCAAAGGCTATCCGGTGGCGAACTATGTATTAGGCAAAAACTACATGACCGGCACTTTAGGTCTTCCACAAGATACAAAAAAAGCCAAACAGTATTTAGAAAAAGCATCTAAGCAAGGTTTTGATGATGCCAGTGTAGATTTGGCAGTGTTGCTGTTTTCTGAAGCTACGCCAGCATCAGATAAATTGGCTTTGCAAAAATTAAATCCACTGATCAAAAAAGACAATTATCAGGCCATTCATGCCAAAGCTTTATATGACATCAGTCAGGGTTTTAAAACCAAAAAAGAAGAGCCAATTAAGCAAGGCTTAAAGAGCATTCAGGACTTGGCACAAAAAGGTTATATTCCGGCTTTAATGGCCGTGGGTAACATGTTTGCAAACGGTAAAATCGTTCCGCAAAACCTGCCAGAAGCGAAAAAGATTTTTGAGGCTCTAGCCAAAGAAAATATACCGCAAGCGAAAGAATCTTTAGCTGTGGTGGATAAAATGATTGCTGATCAAGCCAAAAATCCGCCTAAAGATGTAAAGAAAAGCTAAGCACTGAAAATCAAAAGCCCCGGAATCGGGGCTTTTTTTATAGGTGTGATTTTGTGGTTATTAAAGTCAGCTAAAACTTTAAGCCCACCAGACGGTAATTAAAATGCTCACTACAATGAATCCAAAAATGGTGCTCATCAATAAGGGCGTTAAGGTTTTTTCATTTAAACCATAGGCTTGACCTAATATGCCAAAGATGGTCGGCATCGGTAAAGCGGCTATCAGGGTTCCAGCATAGACCATTTCCTGACTGACATCGGTTAAATAACTTAAACCCAGAAACATCAGCAAAGGCATGAGCAGGTTGCTGGAAATCACCAGATAAAAGCTTTGCATATTGACGTATTTTAATGTCAATCCCACCATCCCACCACCAATCGAGAACAAAGCCAAAGGCGAGGCAGTTTGCCCCAATAGAGCCAAAACCTGATCCAATAGTTTAGGAATATGAATCTGGAACACGGCACAGGCTATCCCCAGCATCACGCCCATAAATAAGGGATTTTTTAATAAGGTCAGTAATGTACCCTTGATGATTTGTGCAAGGTTGGCTTTTTGCGAAGTTCCTAGTTCCGCCAAAATCAGTACAACTGGAATAAGCAGTACACTTTCAATGATCACCACCAAAGAGGTATAGGTCATCGCCTTTTGCCCCATCAGCAAGGTCAATACTGCGGTACCAATGAGTCCGGTATTCGACATGGCCGCGCCTAGTGACAGAACTGAAGACTGCGAATGATTATTTTTAAAATAATGTGAAACAATAAAAAATGCCGTCACATATAAAATAAAAGTCACGCCACTATAGACAAAGAAGTATTCTGGATACCAGATTTCATGCAAATCTTTTGCGGCCAAGGATTGGAAAAATAAAGCAGGTAGCGCAATTTTAATGACAAAAGCACCAACGGCGTTGACCTGTTCTTTTGTTAAAAGCTGCAACTTTACCGAGAGACAACCAAAGGCCAATAGAAAAAAGATCGGTACGATGACCGCAAAGACCATATTGAATTTGTCCTTTGACTAAAAACCATCAAGCTAAAAAACCAAACTTGAAAGACCAAATTTGGTATTTGTTTTAAAGTTGATGGCTGAGAATGACGATTAATTAAAATGCAGTAAACAGCGCTTTTAATCCATGCGGCTGACAACGCAAATATTGCGGTGCGATTTGAATATTTTCACCCAATTCTGCTGCAGCATGCCATGGCCAACGAGGGTCATACAGCATAGCACGGGCAAGGCCAATCGCATCTGCCTGCTCATAATGTAAAATTCCTTCGGCCTGCATCGCTTCGGTAATTAAACCCACAGCAATCACAGGGATGTTGACCGCCTGCTTAACAGCATGGGCGAATGGAACCTGATAATTGGCTTCCAGATGGATGTTTTGATTTATATGCAAACCACCACTCGACACATGAATATATACTGCACCGAGTTGCTCTAGAGCCTTGGACAATCCAACCGATGAGGCCACATCCCAGCTGTCCTGCCCTTCCATCCAGTCTGTTGCAGAAATACGTACGCCTATAGGATAACCTTCTGGTACTGCATTTTTCATCGCCTGAAAAACTTCCAGGGTCAAGCGGATGCGGTTCTCGAAACTGCCGCCATACTCATCGCTACGTAGATTTGATAACGGCGACATAAATTGGTGCAGCAAATAGCCATGCGCTGCATGCAATTCGATTAAATTAAAACCGGCATCCACAGCGCGCTTGGCAGATTCAGCAAAGTCTTGAATTACTTGCTGGATTTCATCCTGCGTCAATGCATGCGGTGCATGGTCGTCTGGATTAAATGGAATATCACTGGCTGAAACAGTCTGCCAGCCTTGGGCATGTTCAGGTGCAAACTGCCCACGGCCCGCCCAAGGTTTATCAGTTGAGGCCTTACGCCCAGCATGGGCTAATTGCACGGCAAAAGGCATAGGAGAAAGTGTCTTTATTTTTGTCAATAATGCCTTGATCTGATCACGTTGCGTATCATTCCACAGACCCAAATCGGCATAACTGATGCGTCCTTCAGGTTGCACTGCAGTTGCTTCGACAATACATAAGCCTGCACCAGACAAGGCATAATTGGCCCATTGCTGCTCATGCCAGTAGCTAACTTCGCCTTGTTCCGTGGCTGAATACTGGCACATCGGAGCAATCACGATTTTATTAGTTAATTTTAATGAGCCAAATTGAATTGGTTGAAATAATAACGACACTGTTACCCTCTTAAAAAGCTTTAGTTATGCTTAATCCTGCGCTCCAGTTTAAACCATCCGCTGGTTCAAAAAAGCGCCCATTACCATCATTTACAATCACGGAACCGAGATAGTTTTGATCAAATAAATTATCTACCCGGGCAAAAGTACGCACTTTCCAGTCGGCCTGTTTCCAGACATAACCGGCATTGGCCGAGACGACACTATAGCTTGGTGCAGCATCGCTATTTGCATCATCGACATAGACTTTATCCATATAGCGCACATCCACACCTGCATTAAATCCGGTTTCCGGTTGCCAGCCCAAAGCTGCAAAAGCCTGATTTTTGGCGATGCCTGGAATCTTGGTTCCCTTCTGCACAGTGCTGTCTGGAATCGCCGCATCAAAAGTGGCATCAATAAAGCTATAACTGGCCTCAGCCTTTAAATGTTGCCACAAGTTTTTATTCCAGGACAGCTCTAAACCTTGGCGCAAAGTTTGATCGGCATTTTTATAGGTTGCCCGCCCATCAATGGTGCCTGCCGAGACAATGTCATCTTTGGTTTTGGACTGGAAAATGGCGGCAGTAAAATGACCTAAAGGGTTTTGACTTTTTAGTCCCAGTTCATAGTTGTCACTACTGGCAGGTTTTAAATTGAAATTCATGCCATCATTTGCGGAATAGGCCATTTCAGTAAAGGTCGGTGTTTCAAAACCTTTGGCATAGCTGGCATAGGCATTGAACTGGTCGTTGATTTTCCAGGTTAAAGCGGCTGATGGTAAAACCTTGTCATAATCGGTCTTACCGCTGCCATCCGCATTGCCTGCCACAATATAGTGATCTTTAGACTCATAATGCACATTGCTATAACGTAGCCCAGCATCCAACGTCCAACTTGGTAACACATCCCAAGAGGCTTGCAGATAAGGGTCTAAGTTCCATAAAAGATTCTGTTCATCACGGCGTAAATTACCTTTTACGCCAAACTGCCCATTGGCATTAAAGTTTTCATAACCCTGACGGTCTTCATCCATATAATCGAAGGCCAGACCTGCTGTCAGGCGTGTATTGGGTAAAAGATTCTTTCCAATCCAGCGGATATCTGTACCGTAATAGTCACGGCTAAAATCTATCACACCACCTGCATGGCGCGGATTATTTTGCGGCGCTTGAGGAATCGATTGATATTGTGTGACTTCACGATGCCCTGCATAAACCATGGCATACAGTTCATGCTGATCAGTGACTGGTTTTGACCAGGTCAGCCCGGTCTGGGTTTGATTAATTTCCTTGCGCACGTCATAGATATTGTTGGCATCATTGACCTGTTTAGGATTGGCTTGCCACTGTTGGCGGGTTAGGCCTTGCGGATCATCCGCATTGATGTCGACATGATTCACAACCCAGTTTAGCTTGGAGCCATCTGCTAAGTCCCAGCTCAGTTTGGCATTGCTTAAGACTTTATTGGCAGCGCTATGATCACGGTAGCCATCGGTATCGAAATAAGATGAACTGACCACATAGCTCGGCTCACCGGCTTGATCCGCACCGCCTTGCAGTACCACATCGGCACGGCTTTTATTGTGACTGCCGCCTGAATACCCCACTTCAATGGAATCTTTGCCTTCACCCTGTTTGGTCGAAGTTAAAATTGTCCCGCCAGATGAGTTGCCATAAAGTGAAGAAAATAGCCCACCCAGTACTTCAATATGGCTCAGACTGCTTAAATCGATATTTGAGGTTTGCCCTTGACCATCCGGCATGGTCGCTGGAATTCCATCCACATAGAGACGGATACCACGAACCCCAAAAGTTGAACGTGCGCCAAAGCCACGCATGGAAATCTGCAAATCCTGGGCATAGTTTTCACGATTATTCAGTTGTAAACCCGGCACCCCTTTTAAGGTTTCAGAAAGATTGACCCCTAAGTTATTTTCATTTTGCTTTTGTTCAACACGATAGACCGATGCAGGCGTTTCAAGCCATGCGGTATCTGTACGGGTCGCTTGGATTTTTATTGTGGGAAGTAAAACAGGTTCCGTAGAACCTGTTTGTGCATATAAGCTTTGGCAGATACATGCTGTCAAGCAAAGCAAACTAGTATTCAAGGAACCCCGAAGATATTTACTTTGCATAGATCGGTACCTGCTTTTTAAATTAGAAGATGATTTTTGATCCTAAGCCTAATACAAATGCATTATCGACATTGTTGGTTGAACCCGGGTTAATCACGTATTGTAGATTTGGACGAATCATTAACCACTTGGTCGGATAATAGCTATAGTTCAATTCCACATTATATTCCGCACTGGCATCAAATACAGGGTTTGTTACACGATCGTTTACATGTACACGGTTTACCGCTAAACCAAGAATATCGTTCGGCTGTGAGTCGAATAAGCCAATATATTTCACGCCCAGTTGCTGTGAATTATCTACTTTATTGGTGATGCGATCATGCCAGCTAAAGTTGGCAAAACTATGCAAACCTTGCTTGCCTGAACCGGTAGAAGTCAATTGTTGCTCTACAGCCAACCAGCCTGCAAAGGTACGGTCTTCGCCAACAGTGCCTTTTGCATAAGCAACATCATATTGGTTTTTAGCTTCATCGGCCGTGTTGTACATACCACCTACGCGGTAACTACCCGGTAAACCATTCACCAATGATTTAGGCGTCCAGATCACTTCCACAGGAATAGTGACACCATCTGCATTGTCAGTATCCAGGTTCCAGCCGTGCCGTTCCAAAGCATTTTCAGGATTAAATTCATATACACCCACTTGTGCCGCAATTTCAGGAGTCGCTTGGTATTTCACGCGACCACCCCATTGCGCAACCGGAGTATTCATCCAGATATTGCCTTGCCATTTGCCCATTTGTGCAGCACAAAATGCAGTACTTTGGAAATCGCAAGCCATTACATTAAAGTCCATCCCCATGCCTAAACGGCCGGCTTTCACGCTGATGCCTTGCTCTTTAAAATTCTTTTCAATCGACAATTCGCTTATACGCGTTTTTTGGTTGCCACGACCAAAGTTAGCCTGCACATTGGCAAATTGCGGTGCAGCAGGATCTTGCAAATCATCCAGCGTTGTACTTTGGCCTTGGCGTGCGCTGACTGCAGCACGAATCGTTACCCCATCCCAGCCTGCCAGTTTTTCCATATCTAGCGCCGAGCCTAACCAGAGTTGGCTTGCTACTGTTGCAGCATGATCTTCATGACGGCCACCTTCTGCCAGATAAGCAGCATCTGCAGCAATATTGGCATCAAACTTCACCCCTTGCCCGGCCAGTTCGCTACGTTTACCGTTCCAGTCACCTAATAGATACTGACCATTTGGATCAAATGCTTCAGCGGCTTGAGTTTGGGTCATGGCAGCCAACATAAATGCAGGTAATAGAGCTAGACTAAATTTTTTCATGAGAGAACCAGAATATGGGAAATTTTTAGGTAAAAATCAATTCATTGAATTGATATTATTATGTGAAAATTACCCAATTTTTAAATTCTTATCCCAGCTTTTTTTTTATCACTTATTCAATAAAAAGTTATAAATTATTAAAAACAAATAACTATTAGTATAATTAAAAGTATATATGTTTTTATTTTTCATTATTTTAAGTAACCAAAATTTCAACCAAACCACCTAATATTTAATCTTTAATCTGCTATTTAATTCAACCATTTGTTTTATTTTTAAACTATTTATACATTATCAAAAAACCAATAAAAATGAGGCTTTACCCAGCCTCTTTATAATCAGTACTTGCATTCACTGACTTACAACCCGATATTAGCTCTAAATACGCACCATTGAACCACATATGCCCGAATTACCTGAAGTCGAAACCACAAAAACCAGTTTATTGCCTTTGCTTGATCAAGCGGTAATTTCCGTAAAAGTTCGGGAATCACGCCTGCGCTGGCCTATTCCGGAAGATATTGAAAAACTCAACGGGCAAAAATTAGTCAAACTGACCCGTCGCTCTAAATATATTCTGGCTGAATTTGAACATGACAGCATGCTTTGGCATTTAGGCATGTCGGGTAGTTTTCGCCTGTGTGATCCCCATACGGAATTGCGTAAACATGATCATCTGATCATTCAATTTGAAGATATTGAACTCAGATATCATGATCCGCGCCGTTTTGGCTGTATTTTATGGCTTGATCAAAACTCGCAAACAAAACTGATTGACACCTTAGGCCCAGAGCCGTTAAGCGAGGCATTTAATGCCGAATATCTGGCTGAAAAATTTAAAAAGAAAAATGTCGGGGCCAAAGTTGCGATTATGGATAACCATATTGTGGTTGGTGTGGGTAATATTTATGCCACTGAAAGCCTATTCAATTTAGGCATTCATCCTGCACAACCCGCTTCCAGCCTCAGCTTTCAGCAAATTGAACAGTTGGTTGTAGAAGTTAAACGGATTTTAAAACAGGCCATTGACCTAGGTGGATCAACCTTACGTGACTATAGTAATGCCATGGGTGAAAATGGTTATTTCCAGCAAACCCTGTTGGCTTACGGTCGTGCTGGGGAAATGTGTGTGAACTGTGAAACCACTTTGGAAAATTTAAAACTGGGACAGCGTGCAAGTGTATTTTGTCCGCAATGCCAGCCCTTAAAAAAAGTTAAAATAGCCAATCAGAAAGCCATCAAAGGAAGCAAAGCATGAAGTCTGCGATTGTCCGCCATATTTTGGTCAAAGACAAAGAGTTGTGCGAACAGCTAAAAAAGAAAATTAAAGGCGGCGCTGACTTTGCCAAAATTGCAAAACAGCATTCGACTTGCCCATCTGGCAAAAAAGGCGGCGAACTCGGCGACATTAAAAAAGGGCAATTGGTTGGCCCGATTGATAAAGCCGTGTTTACCTTGTCTGAACGTGAACTGCATGGTCCAATTAAAAGCCAGTTTGGCTGGCATTTACTGGAAATTAAATTTCGGATGGATTAGGTGCTCCATTGAGCTGCATCAAATAAGGGATCAATTCGATGAGTCGATATTTCTTTAAGCCAGCACGTTGCATAATATTCTGATTGCCCACCCAAAATATCTTAAAGCCCAATGCGGCGGCAGGTAAAATATCAATTTCAAAATCATCTCCAACCATAAGGCATTCTTGTGGTTGGATAGCAAAGTCCTGACAAATATTTAAAAATGCAGCGCTTTCTGGCTTGGCGACTTGTTTTTCTTCACTAATATAATAAGCATTAAACCAATGATCCAAACTCAGTCTTTGTATTTTTTGATACTGCCCATCTACTGGTCCATTGGTCAGTAAAATTAATTTCACATCTAAATTTTGACAATAATTCAGCACATCCTCTGCACCTGCACAAAACAATGTGCTTTGCAGTACATTTTTTAAAAAACATTCATTCAATCTTGTTGCAAGAGATTCATCATTTACTCCCAAGCGTTGTAATGGCTTTAAATAGCGATAAAGACGGTATTCATTGAGAGACAGTTTTCGATCCAAAAAGGATTGAAACAAATCTTCGTGTAATTCATTATAAATCGTCCAAAATTGAGCTGGATTCAAATATCCAGCGAACAATTCATTTACTTTATTTCGAGCAAGTTGTTGGGCTTCATCCCAATCGAATAAAGTACGATCCAAGTCAAAAATGATTAATTTAATAGGTTGATTTATCTGTGACATTAGCTTTACACATTATTGTTTTACCTCAAAATTTAACATACAAAAATCTTAGACTTCTGCTCATTTATTTATAAGTATTTTATTTCAAGACATAAAAAACGGCACTCAAAGTACCGTTTTTTATGGTGTAAAAAATTACACTTAAGGACGTTTTTTCAATTCATCACGAATTTCGCGAAGCAATTCGATATCGGCGGGGGTAGTTGGTGTTTCCTCTACCGGGCCTTCTTGTTTACGTAAGCGGTTCATAAATTTAACCAACCAGAACACCACCCATGCCAATAACAGGAAGTTAATCAGGATGGTCAGAAAATTACCATAGGCCAAGACATTTACACCTTGTGCCTGTGCTGCCGCCAAGGTAGTTGCATTGTTCGGATTATCACCGAGTACCAGGAACCAGTTTGAATAGTCAACATCACCACCAAGAATCCAGCTGACCAACGGCATGATGATATCTTTTACAAATGAATCAATAATTTTACCAAATGCACCGCCAATGATCACACCGACAGCCAGGTCCATAACATTGCCTTTGACAGCAAATTCCTTAAACTCTTGAATAATACTCATGACTTTCTCCAGTTATCTTTAAAGCTTTTATTTATTCATATATTTTGAGAACTGTATGACGCTGGGTAGTGCATTGATAACAGTTCATAATTCTCTTTAATTTACTCGGAATTATGTATGTTGAATATATTAAATTTCTAATTATAAACAAAAAAAATGCTACCACTGACGTGATAGCATTTTTTCAATCATTTAAATCAGTTCAAACTGATTAAATCATTATTTACCAGAACGGTTACGTTTACGTTCATTTTCAGTCAAGTAACGTTTACGAATACGAATTGACTTAGGTGTTACTTCAACTAATTCATCATCTTCAATGAATTCAAGTGCTTGTTCAAGCGTATATTCAACAGCAGGAACTAGAGTTAACGCTTCATCAGTACCAGATGCACGTACGTTGGTTAACTGTTTCGCTTTAGTTGGGTTAACTGTCATGTCATCAGAACGTGAGTTAATACCAATGATCATGCCTTCGTAAACTTCTAACTGAGGTTTAGCGAATAGACGCCCACGGTCTTGCAGTGTGAACAATGCATAGCCAAGGCAAGTACCTTGAACCATAGAAATCAACACACCGTTTTGACGTTTCGCAACAGTACCTTGTTTCATTGGACCGTAATGCGAGAAGCTAGACGTCATGATACCAGTACCAGAAGTCATAGTCAGGAATTCAGAACGGAAACCGATCAAGCCACGTGAAGGAACAGTAGCTTCAATACGGATACGGCCTTTACCGTCAACTTCCATATTAGTCATTTCGCCTTTACGGTGACCCATTTGTTCCATTACAGCGCCTTGGTGCTGTTCTTCAACGTCAAATGTAACGTTTTCATACGGTTCTTGTTTTACGCCATCAACTTCTTTCAAGATTACTTGTGGACGAGATACGCCCATTTCGAAGCCTTCACGACGCATGTTTTCAATCAGAACTGAAAGGTGAAGTTCACCACGACCAGAAACTTTGAAACGGTCTGGAGAATCAGTATCTTCAACACGTAAAGCTACGTTGTGAATCAATTCACGGTCAAGACGTTCACGGATGTTACGTGAAGTTACGAACTTACCTTCTTTACCAGCAAACGGTGAGTTGTTTACCTGGAATGTCATGGTAACTGTAGGTTCATCTACAGAAAGCGCTGGAAGTGCTTCAACAGCTTTCGGATCACAAATGGTGTCAGAAATGTTAAGCGCATCGATACCTGTTACACAAACGATATCGCCTGCAGAAGCTTCTTCAACGTCAACACGATCTAGACCATGGTAACCCATGATTTTTAAGATACGGCCGTTACGTGTTTTGCCTTCTTTGTCGATCACAGTCACTTGTGTATTCAATTTAACTGAACCACGTTGAATACGACCAACACCGATAACACCTACGAAGCTGTTATAGTCAAGTGAAGACACTTGCATTTGGAATGGACCGTCAACGTCAACTGCTGGTGGTTCAACGATGTCTACGATTGTTTGGAACAATGGAGTCATGTCGTCAGCAAGTTCTTCTGGAGAAGGACCAGCAACACCACGAAGACCAGATGCATAAACAATTGGGAAGTCTAACTGTTCATCAGTACCGCCAAGGTTGTCGAACAAGTCGAATACTTGGTCAATTACCCAGTCAGGACGCGCACTTGGCTTGTCGACTTTGTTAATAATCACGATTGGTTTCAAACCGCGTGCGAACGCTTTTTGCGTTACGAAACGAGTTTGTGGCATTGGACCTTCTTGTGAATCCACAAGAAGAAGTACGCAGTCAACCATCGACATTACACGTTCAACTTCACCACCAAAGTCGGCGTGTCCCGGGGTGTCCACGATGTTAATGCGGTATTCAGTGTTAGTACGAGCATCAGTCCATTTAATTGCAGTGTTTTTTGCAAGAATGGTAATACCACGTTCAGACTCGATAGCGCCCGAATCCATGACACGCTCGATCTCACCCGCGCGATCGCCAAGAGCACCTGATTGTTGCAAAAGTTTGTCTACAAGAGTGGTTTTACCATGATCGACGTGCGCAATAATGGCAATGTTACGGAGAGTTTTAATATCTGACATGTAAATTCGATACGTATTAAATTTGAGGGCAAATTATACAGAAAAAACTAAACTTTTAGTAGTGACAGTTTATTGACAGTTACAAGTTTTTTTGGCTATTCGCCTTTTTTTGGGTTTGTAAACACGTGTAACTCGATTAGAATAACGCCAAATTGCTGCTGTACCTTCCTTTACATGTCTGATTTAAAAAACTCTCCCGAGCAACAAAATCGTCTTGATTTGGTCTACGGATTAAACGATCGACCTAAACCCTTCATCGCTTTTTTGGCTGCTCTGCAACATTTACTTGCGATTATTGTCCCAATTGTCACGCCCGGATTGCTGATTTGTTTAGCCCTCGGTGTTTCAAAAGAAGACACCAACATGATTCTTTCCATGTCTTTGGTGATCTCAGGGATTGCAACCTTTCTACAATGCAAAAAAGTCGGCCCTTTGGGCGCAGGCTTGCTGATTGTTCAAGGGACCAGTTTCAACTTTATCGGTCCTATTATCGGGATTGGTTCTGCTATGGTCGCTGCAGGTACGCCGGTTGAAGCGGTGATGGCTTCAATTTTTGGTGTGGTGATTGCAGGTTCATTTATTGAAATGGGCGTTTCACGCATTTTACCGTGGGTAAAACGACTGATTACTCCGCTTGTTACAGGTATTGTAGTACTGCTGATTGGTTTAACCTTAATTAAAGAAGGTTTAATCAGTATGGGTGGCGGTTATCAGGCCATGGGTGATAAAACCTTTGCCAATGCAGATAACCTGATCATGTCATGTACCGTATTGGCGATTATCATTGTCTTGAACCGTGTCCGTATTACCTGGGTAAAAAGTTCCGCTATTTTAATTGCCCTGCTGGTCGGTTACATTCTGGCGGGCTTTATGGGCCATCTGGATTTTTCCGGCTTGAAAGATGCTCCACTCGTACAAATTCCAACTCCAATGCATTTTGGTATAAGTTTCTCATGGAGCTTGTTTATTCCAATGGCATTCATTTATTTGGTGACATCACTGGAAGCGATTGGAGACATTACCGCGACCTCTAAAATTTCCAACCAGCCTGTAGATGGTGAAAAATGGATGGAACGTATTAAAGGTGGTGTACTGGTCAATGGTGCCAACTCATTCCTGGCCGGTATCTTCAATACTTTCCCAAGTTCTGTTTTTGCGCAAAATAATGGCGTGATTCAGCTTACTGGGGTTGCCAGCCGTTATGTCGGTATCTGGATTGCTGCATTATTGGTGATTCTGGGCTTGCTGCCTGCTGTTGCTGGCGTGATTCAGGCTGTACCACAAGCCGTACTTGGCGGTGCGGTCATGGTGATGTTTGGTGCAGTGGCTGCCTCAGGTATTAATATACTGTCAGGTATTCATCTTGACCGTCGTGCCCTACTGATTATTGCCATTTCTCTGGCACTCGGTTTAGGTGTTGCACAAGTCCCACAAATTTTGGAACATCTTCCAGAATTATTCCGTAACATCTTCAGTTCAGGTGTAGCGACTGGTGGTATTGCCGCATTGCTCTTAAATATTATTCTTCCTGAATCGAAGAAATAATTTCATTTCAGCATCAACTCTGCCCAGCATTGTCTGGGCAGAGTTTTTCAATGGCGAGATAAAAAATGGATCCAAGAAGTGAAGTTGTCATTCGACAGCATGAATATCTTTCTGGACGTGTGCTTTTAGTCAATGCACCGACTGATGATTTACTTTCCAATCTAGAGAAAGACATTACCCCATGTTTGTGGACATGGAATTATAATGAATTTCAATATTTTCAGTCTCAGCAAGCCGCTGTACATTTTGGTGTTGAGCTTCCTGAAGGCAGTTTTGACCAGGCCATTATTTTTGTGCCTAAGTCCAAAGAACTCTTAAACTACCTGCTGCACAATGTAGTCAACCGCTTGGGGTTGGGTGCTTCTATTTTCCTGGTTGGGGAAAAGAAAGGTGGGGTTGAGCGTGCAGCCAAACAGCTACAGCCTTATGGTAAAGCCGTCAAACTGGATAGCGCACGCCATTGCCAGCTATGGCAAATGACGATTGAATCGACGGTTAAAGAAAAAGCTTTGGCAGATTGGGCACAACAATATACTGTTAGCACACCAAAAGGTGATCTCAGCATTTGTGCCCTTCCCGGCGTATTCAGTCAAAATCGTCTGGATGTCGGTACAGCAGTATTTTTACCGTTTTTATCGCAAGTCACTTCAGGTAAAATTGCCGACTTTGGCTGTGGTGCAGGGATCATCAGTGCTTATTTGGCAAAACTGAATCCCAAAAACCGTATTTTTGCCATGGATGTGGATGCATTCGCATTAGCTTCTACCCGCATGACCTTTGAAAAAAATAGCCTCTCACCAGAACAGCTGGAAATTACCGCTGTTACCGGTATTGAAGACGCTCCTCTTTTCTTGCATGCCATTGTCAGCAATCCGCCTTTTCATCAAGGCATTCATACCGATTACAATGCCAGTGAAAACTTGTGTAAGACTTCACGACGTCATTTGAAATCCGGTGGCGAATTATGGATTGTGGCAAACCGCTTTTTAAATTATCCATTACTCATTGAACAAAGCTTTGGTCAATGTATCACCAAAGCAGATCAACAAGGTTTTAAAGTGCTGTTCGCTAGCACTGAAAAAAATCTTAAGGAACAACGATGAGCGAAACTCAATCTGCACATTTACAGCGTAAGCTGGGTGCACGTCATTTGAATATGATCGCCATTGGTGGTTCTATCGGTACAGGCTTATTCCTGGCTTCTGGTGCAACAATTGCCAATGCCGGTCCGGGCGGTGCTTTACTGGCTTACTGTTTGATTGGCATCATGATTTATTTCCTGATGACCAGTCTGGGTGAGCTTGCAACCCACAACCCAACTTCAGGTGCCTTCTTTACCTATGGTACAAAATACGTAGAAGGCGGTTTTGGCTTCGCATTGGGATGGAACTATTGGTACAACTGGGCCATTACCGTTGCATTTGAACTGGTTGCAGTTCAGTTCATTATGAAATTCTGGTTTCCCGATATTCCTGGATTCTACTGGAGTGCCATTTTCCTTGCCGTTATTTTTGCTATTAACTCACTCTCTGTAAAAGGCTTTGGTGAAAGCGAATTCCTATTCTCTTTAGTTAAAGTCATTGCCATCATTGTGTTTATTATTATTGGTATTGTCATGATTGCGAAAATCATGCTGACGCCAAACATGGTGACTTTTGCCAACTGGACTAAAGGTGATGCACCTTTTGTTGGTGGCTTACAGGCCATGATCGGTGTCGCCATGATTGCCGGGTTCTCCTTCCAGGGTACAGAGATGGTGGGTGTGGCTGCAGGTGAATCCAAGGATCCTAAAAAGACCATTCCTGTAGCTATTAAGCAAATTTTCTGGCGTATTTTATTGTTCTATGTGGTGTGTATATTCATCATTGGAACATTAGTGGCCTATGATGATCCGCGCCTGTTACAGGCGGCTGCGAGCGATAATATTACCCTGTCACCCTTTACTTTACTGTATGAGAAAGTCGGTTTTGCTTTTGCTGCAGGCTTAATGAATGCGGTGATTTTAACTGCAATCCTGTCTGCGGGTAACTCGGGCATGTATTCATCCACCCGCATGCTGTTTGACATGGCACGTAAAGGTAGTGCACCAAAAATCTTTGGTAAACTTGATGCGCGTGGCGTACCGATGAATGCCTTGTATGCAACCACTGCAATTGCAGCGCTCTGCTTCCTCACTACCTTTATTGGTGAGCAGGAAGTATTTAACTGGTTGTTAAATATGTCAGGGATGTGTGGTTTTATTGTCTGGCTGGGCATTGCCATTTCACATTACCGTTTCCGCAAAGGTTATTTGGCACAGGGTTATAAACTGGAAGATTTAGCTTATAAAGCCAAGTTTTTCCCGTTTGCGCCTTGGTTTGCATTTATTCTTTGTACCATTGTCGTGTTGGGACAAAATTATCAAGCCTTCCTTAGCGGTGACTGGCTTGGCATGTTATCTACTTATATCAGCATTCCATTATTTCTGGTGATTTGGCTGGGTTATAAATGGAAAAATAAAACCAAGTTGGTTTCTTATCAAGACATGGATGTTAAGCCCATGAATCCTGATCAGGACTAACTCTACTGTTGTCATAAAAAAACAGCCTTTTGGCTGTTTTTTTATGTTTATGATTGTCAGTAGTGTACCAAAAACTCTTTCAAGGCAAAGCTGACTTCATTTTTATAGGTGGTACATAAACCATGTGGTGCACCCTTAATTTGCTCTTCTACCGCATGTTTTAAAAGTTTGACGGTCTGCTGACTACAAATTTCTGGCGGTACAATTTCATCTGCTGTTCCATACATCACCAAAGTAGGTACAGTAATCTGGGTTAAATCTTCACGTAAATCTGTTTCTGAAAAAGCATGAATACAATCGTAATGTGCTTTAATTGACCCCTGCATGGCAATACGCCAGAAATTTTGTATCACCCCTTCTGAGGTTTTATTTAATAATTTGTCGTAGCCATAAAATGATTTAGCAAAATCCAGATAAAAATCGGCTCTATTGGCCAATAAATTGGCACGCATTTCATCAAATACGTCTGAATCTACACCGTCTGGATAATCCTCTCGCTTAATCATCAGAGGAGTTACAGCTGCAATGAGCGCGAGTTTAGTCACCTTTTGCTGGCCATATTTTGCCGTATATCGTGTTACCACTGCTCCACCGGTAGAATGTCCGACTAAAGCAAATTCAGTTAATCCGAGGTGTTCAATAAGTTGATGCAAATCTTGTGCATATTGATCAATGCTGTGCCCTGCCCAAGGTTGACTTGAACGTCCATGACCACGTCGGTCAAATGCAATGACCCGAAAGCCATGTTCAGCCAGAAATAACATCTGGTCTTCAAAAGCATCACTTGATAAAGGCCAGCCATGGGAAAAAACCACGACAGAACCATCGCCCCAATCCTTATAATAAATCGAGGTTCCATCTGTTGTTGTTAACATCTGTGTCATTTTTTCACCCTCTTTTTATTGTGTATATGGGTGTTTATTAGAACAAGATCAAAATAAAACTGTGTATTAAACAAGTTATGCTTATGTAGCACGCAAAAAAAAGCAGCCTTACGGCTGCTTTTTCTTAAATCAGTTCAATAATAAATTATTGAGCTGCAGGAGCTTGTTGAGCAGGTTCTGCAACAACTGTACGGCTACCAGAAATAGTCGCGAATACACGACGGTTCATAGCACGGCCTTCCTTAGTGTTGTTGTCAGCAATCGGTTGATCCCAAGCGAAACCTTGAGTAGACAAACGAGCTGGATCTACATTGTATTCATTTACAAGTGAAGATTTAACAGAGTTAGCACGAGCTAAAGATAAACGTTCGTTCAATGCACGTGGACCAGTGTTATCTGTGTGACCTTCGATGCGAGCAGTAGCGTTTGGATATTCAACTAACTTCTCAGCAACTTTCGCGATTTCTGGTTTGTATTGGTCTTTGATGTTTGATTTGTTTGTATCAAAGAACACACGAAGTTCCATGTTAAGGTCTTCAGTCAACTCTTGTGGAGCTGGTTGAACTGGAGCTACAGGCTCAACTGGAGCAACTTCAACTACAGGAGCAGCAGGTTTCAAGTGACCACCAAGAACTACGTTAAGGCCAGCTAAAGCTGTATAGTTCCAGAAATCTTCATCGATGTTATAAGTAGCACGAGCTTCAGTACGTAGAGATAAAGCATCGTTTAAGCGCCAGAAAGCACCTAGACCTGCGTTACCTAAAGTACCTTCTTCAGACTCACCATCTGCAATTGAACCTGCAGCTTTATATTTGTAATGACCAGCACCTAAAAGTACATATGGCTTGATTTTGCTGTCATAGTTTTTAGTGATCAAATCAGAAGTAGCATAGAAGTTACCATTGATTTGAGTCTGCTTATATTCTGCACCTGCAGGTACGCCAAGGCCTTCTACATCACCTTTCACTTGGTTATATTCAGCCTCAAAACCTAACCATGGAGTTAATTCAACTCCAAGAGCAGCACCAACAAATAAATCGTCTTGAAGTTCAGGACCATCTGTTAAATGATCTCCGCCGTTGTTGTGTTGAGTGTCTTGGAAAGTATAACCAAGCATTAATGGAGTAACAGTTACGCCTGCGTTTGCAGCTGCTAAAGGAGCAGCTACGAGCATTGCTAAAGCAATACGACTCATTTTCATGGATTTATCCTCCAGAGATAACAATTGTTGTTCAAGCTAAAGCCTAGAATTTGGCTATTTCTGAGATAGGCTTTCTTATACCCCAGTTTTATTCTTAAGCTATTCACAGTGAATCATACAAACACTTTATTTTTTTTCCAAGTGCTTGATAACTTTAATCAAGTAAATTATTGACAAAATTACTTACAATTTCCGTTGTAATTCGGTAATTTTTTACTCAATTTATTCTTATGAATAGCTTATTGTCACTTGCAAATTATTTTAACAGCTTTCTTAAAAGTTGAGTAATAAATATTACCCGCAAAAAAAACAATTAAAAAAAAAACACTAATAACACAAATAATTAAAAAATATATATTACAGGATCACTTTAAATGCTTTTTCAAAACAAAAATGGTTTCACGTTAGTTGAGCTCATCGTTACTTTGGCAATTTTTACCATTCTGGCGACCATCGCTTTACCTTATTTTCAAGACATAAAAGCCAAACAGGAAGTCAATTCCACTACCAATAAACTGATTTCAACGATTCAATTAGCTAAATCGCAAGCATCTATTTATCATAGCAATGTGGTGATATGTCCAAGTCAAAATAAAGTGAATTGTCAAACAAACCAATGGACTACCAGTTTACTGGTTTTTCTCGACAGCAATAAAAATAGACAAATTGATACGGGTGAAAAAATTATTTATACAGAATCTACCGATTTAAAATATGGGCACTTAGACTGGAAAGGAACTTTGAATGTTCCCAGCTTAACTTTTCAAGCAGAAAATGGCTTGCCCATAGGTTCAAATGGCAGTTTTTATTATTGTTCAATGGTTTCTGATCATCACCAAAAACTGGTTCTGAGCGCGATGGGACATATTCGGATCGAAAACCTATCGAGCTGCTAAAAAACTTGTCAGTCTAAAGACATCCTATAATCTTTCTTTATTCCGGCTCGTTTTTTAATATACTGCTTAGGCTTGGAAAATAATTCCCTAAAAAAATCAATCTCGGAGAAAGAACAATGACAGACATCGTAATCGTAAATGGGGCACGTACCGCAATGGGCGGCTTCCAAGGTAGCTTGGCCAGTGTAACCGCTCCAGAACTTGGTGCAGTATGTATCAAAGAAGCGATTGCACGTGCAGGATTACACGCAACCGATGTCGAAGAAGTCATTATGGGCTGCGTGCTCCCTGCCGGCTTAAAACAAGGACCAGCTCGCCAGGCGATGCGTAAAGCTGGGCTACCTGATTCAACAGGTGCAGTCACGATTAACAAACTATGTGGTTCAGGTATGAAAGCAGTGATGCAAGCGGCTGACATGATAAAAGCCGGTTCTGCTGAAATTGTGGTGGCAGGCGGTATGGAATCTATGACCAATGCACCATATATCCTGCCTAAAGCACGTGGTGGCTTCCGTATGGGTCATGGTGAAATCAAGGACCATATGTTCTTGGATGGTCTTGAAGATGCCGAAACCGGTCGCTTAATGGGTTCATTTGCACAAGACACGGCAAATACACGTGGCTATACGCGTGAACAAATGGATGCCTTTGCGATTCGTTCATTAGAACGTGCACAAAAAGCCGTAAACGAAGGTTACTTTGCCGATGAAATCGTGCCTGTAACCGTATCGAGTCGCAAAGGTGATGTTGTTGTTGATAAAGATGAACAACCCTTTAACGCGAACATTGCCAAAATTCCAACGCTTCGTCCTGCATTTGCGAAAGACGGTACCATTACCGCGGCCAATGCCAGCTCGATTTCAGATGGTGCTTCTGCACTTGTACTCACCTCGAGTGAAAAAGCTGCTGCGAAAGGATTGAAGTCTCTTGCAAAAATTGTGGCTTATGCTTCAAATTCACAGCATCCTTCAGAATTTACCATTGCTCCAGTCGGTGCCATTCAGAAAGTTTTAAATAAAACTGGTTGGGATGCACAAGATGTCGATCTTTGGGAAATTAACGAAGCTTTTGCCATGGTGACCATGTGCCCAATGGATGACTTCAAACTTGATCCAGCTAAAGTAAACATTAATGGTGGTGCATGTGCACTCGGCCATCCGGTGGGTTCTACTGGTTCTCGTATTATCTTGACCTTGATTCATGCACTTAAACGCACTGGCGGCAAGAAAGGTATTGCTACCCTATGTATCGGTGGTGGTGAAGCGACCGCTGTAGCGATTGAGTTGCTTTAATTGTTTTGAAGTCTCCCTTTGTTAAGGAGGTAGACCGGAATATTCCCCCTCTCTCTAACTCTCTTCCTGAGGAAGAGAGAGCATAAAAAGATCCATCAAAAGAGGGATTTTTTTATGCTTACACTTTTTTATATTTTCATCATCAAAATTTAAGCTTAAGCCTGCTAGATTAGAACCATCAAAACAACAACAAAGGCTTATCATGCAACTCAATCATTATCTGAATTTCCAAGGTGAAACCGAAGCTGCCTTTAACTTTTATAAATCTGTTTTTGGTGGTGAGTTTTCCAATCTTACCCGTTATGGGGAGTTACCAGCGCAAGAAGGGGTCACGCTATCTGAAGCAGATAAAAATCTGATTCTGCATGTCTCACTACCGATTAATGCATTTACAGAACTGATGGCATCCGATACCAATGATCAATTCTGTGCACAAAATAATACCGTTTTCACCAAAGGTAATAATCACTATATTTCAATTAATCTGAATGCCCATGAACAAGCAGAAGCAAAACGTTTATTTGACGCGTTATCTGTGAATGGACAAATTGAAATGCCATTAGACAAAACTTTTTGGGGTGCACTGTATGGTGCCTTTACTGATCAGTTCGGGATTAAGTGGATGGTGAATTGCCAATTAGAAGCAATGTGATCTCAATTTTTTATTCAAACACGCATAAAAAAGCCGGAATCAATCCGGCTTTTTTTAACATCTGCTTAAAACAATCAAGCACCTGTTTGATAATGTGCTTTTTCAACTGCAGTTGAAGCTTGGTATGGGTTGGTAAAGTCACCTAAACCAGCCGCTGCTTCCTGAATATCTTTACCTTCTTTCACCACAAAAGTATCGAATCCAGAACGCTTCATGTAATTTAATACGTCTTTGAATACATCGCCAGTTGCACGCAATTCACCTTGGAAACCTTGACGGCGAAGAAGCGCTGCAAATGAATAGCCACGGCCATCGTTAAAGCCTGCAAATTCGATAAAAATTGCATCCAACTGGTCAAGCGGAAATTCATGGGTTTCAGGAGAAGCATCTACAGTGATGTAGAGTGCTTTTTTACCTGAAACATTGGCAATTTGATCTAACTGTTCAACAGTTAAAACCACGTCACCTTGTGGCAATACGCCATCTTCACCAATAAGCTGGTAGGTATTGTCTGCAATCGTGCCATCTTTAGAGAGCACTTGTAGTGCGGTATTAAGCATATGCACGCTCCTTGAAGGGTTGAATGCTGACACGGCGGTATGTATCAATAAACTCTTCACCCTCAACACGAAGGTCAAGATAGGTATTTAGAATTTCTTCAACCACATCAGCTACACGATCTGCTGCAAATGATGGCCCTAAGATGTCACCAATTGAAGCATCATGGTCTGCATTACCACCAAGCGTAATCTGGTAGAACTCAGCACCTTTTTTGTCTACACCTAAAATACCGATATTACCGACATGATGATGACCACAAGCATTCATACAACCTGAAATGTTCAGGTCAAGCTTGCCTAGGTTATAGATGGTATCCAGATCATCAAAACGTCGTGAAATCGCTTCTGAAATCGGAATTGATTTTGCATTCGCCAATGAACAGAAATCACCGCCTGGGCAGCAAATGATGTCAGTCAAGAAACCAATGTGCGCACGAGCAAGGTTGTGTTGATCGAGGATTTGCCACAATTCAAACAAGTCTTTTTGTGGTACATCTACCAAGGCAATATTTTGTTCGTGTGTGGTACGGAACTCACCGAAGGTGTACTTGTCTGCAAGATCAGCAATCAGGTTCATCTCTTCAACCGTCATGTCACCCGGTGCGATACCGGCACGTTTCAAAGAAATCGTAACAATACGGTAGCCTTGCATTTTATGAGCATTGGTGTTGATGTTGAACCACTGCTTGAACTTCGGATGCGCTGCAAACTGTTCAGTAAAGTCTTCATCGGCATAAGCTTGATAATCAAATGGCGTGAAGTTCTCATCCATTTTTGCCAAGGTGTCTGCATCGATTTTTAAAGTTTTTACTGTATGTGCAAATTCAGCTTCCACTTTTTCTGCAAATACTGCAGGCGTTAAAGCTTTTACTAAAATCTTGATACGAGCTTTGTATTTGTTGTCACGGCGACCGTGCAAGTTATATACACGAAGTACTGCTTCTAAATAAGCAATCAAATCTTCACGTGGCAAGAAGTCACGGATAAAGCTACCAATCACCGGGGTACGGCCCAAGCCACCACCGACTTTGATTTTATAGCCCATCTCGCCTGCTTCATTACGCACGATGTATACACCGATGTCATGGAATGAAGTTGCCGCACGGTCAGTTTCTTCTAATGCAGAAACCGCAATTTTGAACTTACGTGGCAAGAAAGCAAATTCTGGATGGAATGTAGACCACTGACGAATCAATTCACAGGTCGGACGTGGATCTGCAATTTCACCCGCAACCACACCGGCATACTGGTCAGTCGTGGTATTACGGATACAGTTACCTGAGGTCTGGATTGCATGCATCTGAACTGATGCAAGCTCTTGCAACATGTCCGGTACATTTTCTAGTGCAGGCCAGTTAAACTGAATGTTTTGACGTGTTGAAACGTGTGCATAACCACGGTCATAGTCTTTGGCCAATTGCGCAATTTTACGCAATTGTTTTGAATTCATCAGACCATAAGGTACTGCAATACGCAACATTGGCGCATAACGCTGTACATAAAGGCCGTTTTGCAGACGAAGCGGACGATATTCATCTTCCGTCAATTTACCTGCTAAATAACGTTCCGTTTGGTCACGGAACTGTGCAACACGTTCATTGACCAGTTGCTGGTCAAAATCAGTATATAAATACATGGCGTACAGCTAGTAGTTTCTATTATAACGGTGCACAGCATAGCGAGATTTGATCTATCAACAAAATGCGTTTTTTACATATTTAATAGCGGTTTTATTGATAAGTGTGCCGAACCTTAACAGATATAAAGCCTTTCGGCCTTTTTTGATTCATTTCCAGTGATATTGCTTATTTTGTTTATTCTTTAGCATTTATTTTCATAAAAAAAAGCCCAACGAATTGGACTTTTTAAACTTAACCTAAATAGGCAGTTTATTTTTTATCGGGTAAGGCATAAGCAACCACTGAGTCACCCATCTTGGTACCGAATGAACCATGACCACCGGCCATAATGACTACATATTGTTTACCATTGGCTTCATAAGTCATTGGAGTCGCCTGGCCACCTGCAGGAAGACGGCCTTTCCAAAGCTCATCACCATTGGTCACATTGATGGCACGAATGTAATTGTCCTGGGTTGCACCGACAAACATCAGATTACCTGCAGTAGAGATTGGACCGCCCAGCATTGGCACACCCATTTTGAATGGAGGCAATGGAATAACCGGAAGACTGTCACGGATGGTACCGATACGGCGTTTCCAGGCCACTTTATGGGTATTTAAATCGACACCCGCGACAAAACCCCAGCTTGGTTGTTTACAAGGCAGGCCAAATGGAGAGAGGAACGCGCTGATTTCAACACCGTAAGGCACGCCATACATTGGCTGTACACCAGCTTCGGTACCTGCACCTTTGGCAGTTTTAGCGCGGTTTGGATCTTCAGGGATCAGTCTGGACACAAATGGCAAGCCAATCGGGTTCATCAAAGCAATTTGACGGTCTGGGTTGACTGACATACCGCCCCATTCAAACACACCCAAGTTACCCGGAAAAACCAAAGTGCCATTTTCAGAAGGTGGTGTATAAATACCTTCATAGTTCAATTTCTTGAAAGATACACGGCAGATTAACTGGTCAAACATAGTGGCACCCCACATTTGTTTATCGGTTAATTTTTCTTTCGGTGCCATGTCAAAATCAGAGAATGGCTGTGTAGGTGAATAACGTTCGCCTTTGGTTTGTGGGCCGCGTTTCACTGTTTGCGGCACTGGATGCTCAGTAATCGGCACAATTGCTTTACCAGTACGGCGGTCAAGCACAAAGGCATTCCCTGTTTTGGTCAATACATATATTGCAGGAACAATATTGCCTGATTTATCTTTAATGTCAGCTAAAGAAGGTTGTGCTGGTACATCCATATCCCACAAGTCATGATGAGTGGTTTGGAAATTCCACACCAACTTACCGGTAGATGCATTCAGCGCAAGCATTGAGTTGGCATAACGTTCATCCAATTCTGTGCGGTGACCGCCATAAATATCTGGGGTACCTACACCGGTTGGTACATACACAATATCAAGTGCAGCATCATAGGCCAAAGGTGCCCATGCGTTTGGCGAGTTATGTACAAATTTTTGACCCGGTGCTGGAATCGCATTTGGATCTTCTGCACCTGTATCAAACACCCAAAGCAGTTCACCGCTATTCACATCGTAACCACGGATGACACCAGAAGGCTCTTCGGTCGAATAGTTATCGGTGGTCGAACCCGCAATAATGATGGTCGTACCAGTAATGACTGGAGGTGAAGTTGGGATATAACCACCCGGATACGGGAATGGCATGTCTTTTTGCAGATCCACTTCGCCATTGGTACCGAAGTCAGTACATGGTGTACCGGTTTGTGAATTCACCGCAACCAGACGACCGTCATTGACAGGCAGAATCACTTTTTGCGGACATTCAGCAGAGGTGGTTTTCTTGGCAGCTAAACTGGTTTCAAAACCAGCCGTATTGTTGACATCAAAATAAGATACCCCGCGGCAAGTTAAATGCTGATAGGTATGATCAGCCTTAAGTTTAGGATCATAGGTCCATTTTGCCTTACCTGTTGCAGGATCAAGTGCAGTCAATTTTTGGTGAGTGGTACACATGTATATATTGTCACCGACTTTAATTGGCGTGACCTGATTGGTAGTTTCAGCTGAGTCGTTTGCAGTTTTGAATTCACCCGTGTGATATTCCCAAGCCACTTGTAGGTCTTTTACGTTTTCAGAATTGATCTGTTTTAACGGAGAATAACGTAAACCAGACTGGGTACGGCCATAAGCCGGCCAGTCAGCATCTGCCACCCCCGGAATGGGCGGCGATGTTGCAGGCTGTTTGGTGCTTAACTCACTCCGAATTTCTTGAGGATCATTAAATACCGAGTAGATCATCACCGCAATGGTGATTGCCAATGTGCCTGTAAGCGCCAGTTTTGCGCCTTTGGTATTTTTAAATCCGCGAGTCGCTGCAGGAATAAGCAATAAAAGACCAAAGATACCTAAAATGTCTAGACGGGGTGCGAGCGCAAAGAAGTCAGAACCCACTTCCCAAAGCCCCCAGACCACAGTGCCTAATACCAGCAATGCATAAACCAGAAGTGCGGAACTTTTTAATTTTTGCAATAAAACTGCAGTAACGATGAAGAATAAACCTGCAATGATGTAGTACCAAGACCCACCCAGCACTGCAAGATATATTCCTCCAATCAGCAGCACTAAACCGAAAATGATGGCAACTACAGCCAAAACCGTTTTTAAAACTGAACCTGAAGAGGGAGTGCTCATATTGACCACCTATTTTTAAGATTCTTTTTAAAGCTCATACCTAAATTTAAATATGAGCACCTTTTTTAGTTTTTAGATTTTAAATATCTGAATTAAATCAGCCTTTATAAAGAGAGGTGTGCTCCAAGCATCTCCTGATAAAACCCAAGTACTTATCATCTAGAAACTAGACATCTAGAAACTAGACATCTAGAAACTAGAATGCGGTTTGGAATTTAATGCCGCCAACCCAGGCATTTTCACCATTTTTATATGCACCCACCTGGTGGATATATTGAACATTGGGACGAATGATTAGCCAGTTTGTGGCATGGATACCGTAATAAATTTCGGTATTGTATTCTTCATTTTGTAGACCACGGACATCTACATTATTGGTAGTGATGTTTGCATCATTGACATCATCATTGATATTGATACGAGCTACACCGACCGCAATCTCATCTTGAGGACGAGAATCCATTAAACCTTTATAAACCAAACCAATATTTTGCATGTCACTGACTTGGTTTGTGTCACGATCATGTACAGTTAGGTTTACAAAGCCACTCAAGCCACGAGAAGCATCGCCGTTATGAGCAGTCAGTTGCTGTTTGGCAACCAGCCAGCCGCCCTGATGATGATCTTTTTGATTGGTGATGCTACCGATAACAGCTGCATCCACAGTACTGTAGTAATAACCGGCACGGTATTCACCCGGAAGCTTTGCAGCACCGAGTTTCGGTGTCCAAACTACTTCAGCAGGAATAATCGCACCATGAGAACCATCGGTGCTTAAATTAAAGCCTTTACCACGCTCTAAGTTTTCAGGGTTATATTCATAAGCACCGACTTGTGCATACACGTCTGGAGTCAGGTTGTATTTCACCCGTGCAGCCCATTGGCTGACCGGCCAGTTGTACCACTGATCACCGACCCAGTTACCGACTTGTGAACCACACAGCGTCAGGTTCTGAAAATCGCAGTCGAAGCTGTTGAAGTCTTCACCTTCACCAAAACGACCGACTTTCACGTCCAGTTTTTGGTCCAGGAATTTTTTCTTGATCCAGAAGTCAGTTAAACGCCAAGTTTGACCACGGCCCCATACTTCTTGTACTGAACTTTTATGACCGGCCAAGGCATCGGAAGTTTGAGAGAGTGAACGGCCATTTCGTTCGGTCACGGTAATTTGCGCTTCGGTGTCTTGCCAACCTGCAATTTTCTCTAAGTCTAAGTGAGCACCTAAAGCGAATTGATCGGCATATTCAGTGCCATGACTGGAATGATTCTCAGAGTCCAGCAGCGTCGCCAGCTCACCGGTATAGCCAAAGCTGAAATCGAAACCTTTAGCTTGGAGCTCGCTACGTTTACCATTCCAGTCACCAAACATCCACTGGCTTTGCGGGTCAAAAGCTTCTGCTGCATGTACTGTTGAAATGGCACAGCTTAGGGAGATTAAGCTCACACCAAAACTAAATGTTCTACTTAATTTTTTCACAGTAGATCACCTTTATATTATTTTTTTGTAATATTTATGCTACTCCTGTTTTTCTGTAACCTTGGGCACAAATTGTTAATACATTGTTTTTAAATTTTAATATTTTAATCGCCTGTTAAAGCTACCACTTTCCAGTACCTAAATGCTGCCCGACATATAGATATTCTGTCTTTGAACGTGAAAACCTGATTGGACAAGCCAGCTGTGTTTCAGTGTGTTGACTTGCTTCATCCAGCGGGACTTCAACCACCCATTGTCGTTCTTGTGCCAGTGTGGAATGTAAGGCTTCATCCAGATTTAAAACCGGCTCTACACAGACATCCTGCTGAGCGAAGATTGTTGTCCATTCTGCAAAAGTTTTGCTTTTTATTTTCTCCTGAATGGCTTGTTTCACCACTTGCTGATCTAGTGGGTCAAAGGAAGCACCTTTTTCGCCAAGTAGTGGCAAGTCTAAAATTTGCGCCAGTCCCGACATAAATTGGGGTTCCAAACTTCCAATCGATAAATAACGGCCATCCTGAGTCTGGTAATAATCGTAGAAGGTTCCGCCATTTAAATGCGACTGCTGCGGATATTGTTTGGTATTTCCTGCCAATGTGGCTGCTGCGGCCATATTATTTAAAGTGGCTACACAATCGGTCATGGAAATATCAATATATTGACCTAGGCCGCTTTGCTCGCGCTCCACCACCGCAGCCAGAATTCCAATCACGGCGTGCAAGGAACCGCCTGCAACATCGGCAATCTGGATGCCCATCGGCGGGGGCCCACTGTCCTGCCGACCACTATGCCCCGCAATTCCGGATAAAGCTAGATAATTAATGTCATGTCCTGCCTTATCTTTATAGCTTCCGGTCTGGCCATAACCGGTAATCGAACAATAGATCAGCCGGGGGTTCAGTGCTGCAAGCGTGGCATAATCCAAGCCCAGCCGTTGCATCACTCCCGGCCTAAACTGCTCAATGACAATATCGTATTCAGTAATCTTCTGTTTAATCAGTTCGATACTCTGCGGATCTTTTAGATTTAAAGCGATAGACTGTTTATTACGGTTTAAGTAACTGTGTGCCGTCGCCTGTCCATTGGCATAAGGCGGTAACAGCCGAATCAAGTCTGGACGTGTGGGCGATTCAATATGGATCACTTCTGCACCCAGGTCTGCCAGATATAAAGTCGCGAATGGACCCGGGAGCAAGGTAGAAAAATCAAGAACTTTTAATCCTTTTAAAGTCGTTGTCATATCCAGTTTTACTCTTTTTATGTTGATTTTCCATTCATCTTAGAAATATAAAACTAACAAAACAATGTCATGTTCAGCCATTTACCTTGATCATTTCGGCAATTTAAGATGTAAATAAGGTAAAACAACTATTGTAAATTGCCATCCAAATCATTTTTAGCGTCATTTAGGTCAACTGCAAGTGAATATAAAAGAGAAAGAGACTGAAGGATTTAATATGAGTCGCGATACCATCAGTATCCACTTTGTTAACGCGGCTCTAACAGGCGTAAAACGTCTAGGAATGGACGTCGAAACTTTATTGTCACATGTGGGGATTGAGGCGGAACTATTGCGCCAGCCTAAAGCGCGTATTTCTCCAGAACAGTACACCCGATTTATTAAGATGTTATGGATGGTGACCCAGGACGAACATGTCGGCTTTGATGTACAGCCACGTCGTTTGGGCACTTTTGCCATTATGTGTCAGTTGATTATTCACGCGAAAACGCTAGGAGATGCCTTAGAGCTTTCTTCTCAGTTCTATAAACTGTTTGGCGATGATTGGGCGGTGACTCTAGAACGTGACAAACATGAAGCACGTCTGGTTCCACAAATTCCAACCAGCATGGATCCTGATCATTTCATCACTGAAAGTATGCTGATGATTTGGCACGGTTTAGCGTCTTGGCTGATAGAACGTCGTTTACCGCTTGAACGTGTACATTTTAGCTATCCACGCCCAAATCACGCTGAGGAATATGATGCGCTGTTCTTTGCACCCGTCATGCAGTTTGATATGCCTCGTACCGAAATTACCTTTGCTGCAGACTATTTAGATTTACCAATTCGTCAAAATGAAGACACGTTGGAAGAATTCCTCAAAGCAGCGCCGGCACAGTTGCTGGTCAAATTCAAAAACACCAACTCGTTGACTTCTCGTATCCGTGAAGTGTTGAAGAGCCAGATTGGTGAAGAAATGCCTACCTTGAATGATGTGGCATCGATGTTGTATCTATCTCCGCAAACCCTGCGCCGTCGTCTAGCTGCGGAAGGTAAAAGCTATCAGGGCGTTAAAGATGCCTTGCGTCGTGATGCGGCCATTCACCTGTTGCTTAATCCGGGCTTGACCCTGGAAGATGTCGCGCAGCAAGTCGGCTTTAGTGAAACCAGTACCTTCCACCGTGCCTTCAAAAAATGGACCGGAGTAACACCGGGGCTATATCGTCAGTTGCACGGTTATCACTGATCAACATCAGTAAATCTTTTTTTAAGACTCTCTTGCCCAGGTTTCGACCTGGGCTTTTTTTATTGACCAAAAACATCATCTGACCTGAACCGTTCTCATCATTGCACTTCAAAAATTAATCATTACACTCAAAAAAGTATAAAAATTTTAAACGCATAAAAGGGACAGACTATGAGCGAGGCTTACATCATCGATGCCATTCGCACACCACGCGGAAAAGGAAAAAAAGACGGTTCACTGCATGAAGTGAAACCGATTAGCCTGCTAACCACCTTGCTAAATGAACTGAAAGACCGTCATCAGCTCGATACCTCTAAAGTTGATGATATTGTCCTTGGCTGTGTCACGCCTATTGCTGATCAGGGGGCCGATATTGCCAAAACCGCTGCCATTGCCGCAGGTTGGGACAATGATGTGGCTGGAGTACAGATCAACCGTTTCTGTGCCTCGGGTCTGGAAGCCGTAAACCTGGCTGCGCAAAAAGTCCGCTCAGGCTGGGAAGATGTTGTGGTCGCTGGAGGAGTCGAATCCATGTCCCGTGTGCCGATGGGTTCAGATGGTGGCCCTTGGGCACTAGACCCTGAAACCAATATGGCCTGCGACTTTATTCCACAAGGCATCGGTGCCGACCTGATTGCCACCATTGATGGTTATACGCGTTCAGATGTAGATACCTTTGCCGCAGATTCGCAAAAGAAAGCCGCAGCTGCACAAGCCAATGGCTATTTCGACAAGTCCGTCATTGCAGTGAAAGACAAAGCGGGCGTGACAATTTTAGCCAAAGATGAATTCATTAAACCGACCACTACAGCTGAAGGCTTGGGCAAACTGAACCCAAGTTTTGCCATGATGGGACAAATGGGTTTTGATGCCATCGCCCTGCAAAAATACCCTGAAGTGGGCACAGTCAACCATGTACATCATGCCGGAAATTCATCAGGCATTGTTGATGGTGCTGCGGTGGTCTTGATTGCTTCTGAAAAAGCCGTGAAAGAACAAGGCTTAAAACCACGTGCCAAAGTGTTATCGACTGCACTTGTAGGCTCTGATCCGACCATCATGCTGACTGGCCCTGCTCCGGCTGCACGTAAAGCATTGGATAAAGCGGGTTTAAGCATTGATGACATCGACCTGTTTGAAGTAAACGAAGCCTTTGCCGCCGTAGTGATGCGTTTCATTACTGAACTGAATGTTGATCCTGCCAAAGTCAACGTCAATGGTGGTGCGATTGCTCTGGGACATCCACTGGGTGCAACCGGTGCGATGATTTTGGGCACACTACTCGATGAGCTAGAACGCCAAGGCAAAAAACGTGGCTTGGCAACACTGTGTGTCGGTGGCGGTATGGGCATCGCAACCATTATTGAGTTGGTATAACACTTTAACATGCCAAAATTAGAGACACGTTTAGGTCATACGCAACCTGAGCAAAAATAAAGCACTGCTTTATTTTTAGCGTAAGGAAAATTTGTAACAGAAAAACAGGTTTTGCGTATGACAAATGGTTTTGCCTACTTTTGCCGAATGAGAAATATATTTCGCAAGGTAGATCGAATCGAAGGTTAAACCCGAACTTCAGATGAATTTGGAAAGACTCCGTAGTAATAGAAATTTCCAAAATTTGATACAAATCAATTGTTCCAAATTCATCACATTACTATTTGGATAAAATTTATGAGCGCAATCCAATTTGAGAAAAATGCCGACAACATCGTTATTTTGACTCTTGATTCTCCCAACCAGTCTGCCAATACCATGAATGCAGATTTCCGGAAAGCCTTGACGGAAACGGTAGAAAAACTAAAAGCCGATGAAAATATTTCAGGAATTATTTTCCGTTCCGCAAAAAAAACCTTCTTTGCTGGTGGTGACCTGGATGAGCTGATTCAGGCCACACCTGAACATGCCACAGAATTCTTCAACATGATTGAAGACATGAAAGCCAAGCTGCGTTATATCGAAACCCGTGGCATTCCAGTTGTTGCAGCGTTGAATGGCACGGCACTGGGTGGTGGTTGGGAACTGGCATTGTGCTGTCATCAGCGTATTGCATTAAACGATTCGAAAGCAAAATTCGGCCTGCCTGAAGTGACGCTTGGTTTACTTCCAGGTGGTGGTGGCATTGTGCGGATGGTGCGCCTGCTCGGCCTGCAAAATGCTTTTCCTTTGCTGATGGAAGGCAAGCAATTTGGTGTCGATAAAGCCAAATCTTTAGGGTTGATTCACGACACGGCTGATTCTGAACAGGAACTTTTAGACAAAGCCATAGCCTGGGTCAAAGCCAATCCGCAGTCTGTGCAACCATTTGATGTAAAAGGCTATAAAATTCCGGGCGGCACCCCATCTTCCCCACAAGTTGCTCAGGTATTGGCGATTGCTCCAGCCATGCTGCGTGACAAGACCAAGGGCTGCTACCCTGCGCCTGAAGCGATTATGTCCGCAGCGGTAGAAGGTGCTCAGGTTGATGTCGATACTGCACTGACGATTGAATCGCGTTACTTTACCTATCTCGCTACCGGTCAGATTTCCAAAAACATGATCGGCACTTTCTGGCATGGGTTGAATGCAATTAAATCTGGTGCCAGCCGCCCCAAAGATATTGCCAAATGGAAAGCAAGCAAAGTTGGGGTGCTGGGTGCGGGTATGATGGGTGCAGGCATTGCCTATGCCACGGCATCCAAAGGCATTGCAGTGGTTTTAAAAGATGTGTCTCTCGAAGCTGCTGACAAAGGCAAAGCTTATAGTCAAAAGCTACTGGATAAAAAAGTATCACAAGGTCGTTTAACTGCCGAGAAAAGGGATCAGGTTTTAGCATTGATTCAGGCAACGGCAAATGCTGCTGACTTGCAAGGCTGTGACCTGATTATTGAAGCGGTATTTGAAAATCCCGAGCTGAAAGCCAAGGTCACGCAAGAAGCTGAACAGTATTTGGCTGACAATGGCGTGATGGCCTCCAATACCTCGACCCTGCCGATTACTGGGTTGGCTCAAGCCTCTAAAAATGATCAGAACTTTATTGGCCTGCATTTCTTTAGCCCGGTCGATAAAATGCAGCTGGTGGAAATCATCAAAGGTCAAAATACATCCAATGAAACCTTAGCCAAAGCTTATGATTATGTGCAGCAAATTGGCAAAACCCCGATTGTGGTGAATGACAGCCGTGGTTTCTTTACCAGTCGCGTGTTTGGAACTTTTGTGCAGGAAGGACTGCGCCTGCTGGCTGAAGGTGTGCATCCAGCCCGTATTGAAATGGCTGCATTAAAAGCCGGTATGCCTGTGGGTCCACTGGACATTCAGGATGAAGTCTCTTTAACCTTATCTGAACATGTCGCCAATGAAGCGCGAAAAGCATTACAGGCTGAAGGCAAAGACCTGCCACGTTCAGGGGCTGACGATGTGATTCACAGCATGATTCATGAATTTGGCCGTAAAGGTAAAGCTGCAGGTGCAGGCTTCTATGACTATCCGGAAGGTGGCAAAAAACAGCTTTGGGATGGCCTGAAAAAATGGCAGCAAGACACCGATATTTCTGAACAGGAAATGATTGACCGCTTCCTGTTTGTGCAGTCGCTGGATACTTTACGCTGCCTGGAAGAAGGTGTACTGGAATCAACGGTTGATGGCAATGTCGGCTCTATTTTCGGAATTGGTTTTTCCCCTTGGACCGGCGGTGCGTTGCAATACCTGAATCAATATGGTTTAGAAAAAGCCTTGATTCGTGCCAACACCCTTGAAGCTAAATACGGTCAACGCTTTAAAGCACCGCAATTGCTCAAAGACAAGATTGCCCACGGCGAAAAAATTTAAATCTCATTGTGTAAAAAATCTTGCAAAAAAGAGAGAGGCGAAATGCCACTGCTGTCCCATAGTTGAAGTCCATGTGTTAGATTCGCGAGTGTGGCAGGGATGCCACACATTCCCCATGCCTTGCGCTGCGTTTTAAAGCAGTGCTTAAAACTGGCTCAGGATGTCGTGTATGGGGAATAAGGACTTTTCTTGCGAACTCAAAATATATTTTGAGTTCTCATTTTGGTCTGTCAAAAGTAGGATTCAGCCTACACAAAGCCATTTACACTTCTAAAGAAAAGACAAGGCTATAAAAAATATAAATATCAAATACTTAAAGATAAAAAATTATTATACTGATTCAATACTGAAATAAAACTCAAATTATGGGATAGCAGTGGGCAAAATGCTTCTCTTTTTTTGCACTTGAGCAAGATGCTTTTTCAAGCCACAGAATCCCATCTGCTTTTGCTGGCTTTTATGTTATAAAGTTACATAAGTTTTAAATTTTTTTATTTATCTGGTGGGTAGACCTCTTATGACAAATAACTCTTCTCCTGAAAAATCACCTTGGGGTTGGAAAGCACTTATTATTTTTTGTATTTTAGGCGCAGTATTTATGGGCATCTTTTATCTTGCCATAAGCAACGAACCAGATTACATGCCAAGCCAGAAACGTAATCAGACGCATACTACACACCAGCAGCAGTCTTCAGCTTCTGAGCCTACTGCTGGTGAAATGAATATGACTGAAGTAGAACATGCACAGATGGCCGATCATGATGCATCGACTGCCGCCGGTCACTGATTCTAGACAATAAAAAAAGCGAGACCATCTGTCTCGCTTTTTTTGAGTCTTATGTGATGATTTCTTTGATTAATCCAGTTTTAAATACATATCAATATGCGGAATGCCGCAATCCAGATATTCCTCACCCTGCACAGTAAAACCCAATGCTGCATAAAACTGAATGGCATGTACTTGCGAAGATAGTTTCAAAAATTTGCGCTGTTCATTCTTAGCTCGCGGAATGATCTGCAGCATCAACAACTTGCCAATGCCCTGCCCCCGATAAGACTTTAAAACCGCAACACGGCCAATACTGTTATTTTGCAATAACCGCGCAGTCGCAATCGGTTGATCCTGATCATAAACCACAAAATGCAATGAGACGGCATCTTGCGCATCCCATTCTTCTGCAACAGGAATGTTTTGTTCCTGAATAAAGACCTGTTCACGAATCAGTTTTGCATCATTTTGCAATTCATCCCAACTGCCTGTGCGTATCGTAAATGAGGTCATCAACAATCATCTTCCTAAAAATAAAAGCAGTCTTAAAACTGCTTTATCCCTTTTAAATTAACACTTACAGCCTATATCCTGCTGATCCCATTGATTATTCAGCAGCAATTCCAGAGAATGTTTTTGAATGCCATACATCTGTTTTAAAGCCTGAATCTGTGCCAAAACCTGCGGATCTGGTGCTTGATAATCTTTGCGTTTAGTGGCCAGAATCATCTTGTTTTTACTGGTGTGTTCCAGCGCCACAAATTCAAACACTTTGGTTTCATAACCATACGCTTTGAGCAGCAAGGCACGAATGGTATCGGTCAGCATTTCCGCCTGCTGTCCGGCATGAATGCCGAATTGCAGCATCGGTTTCAGCACTTCAGGGCTTTTTAATTGTGGACGCAATTCTTTATGACAACACGGCGCGCACATGATCATTTGCGCATTCAAGCGAATCCCGCTATGAATGGCAAAGTCAGTTGCCACATCGCAGGCATGCAGCGCAATCATGACATCCAGATGTTCGGGCTGATAGGTACGGACATCGCCCTGGAAAAAATCCAGTTGCTGAAATTCTGAACGCTGCGCAACGCCCTGACAAAATTCCACCATTTTCGGATTCAGCTCGACCCCGGTCACAAAAGGAGTTTGGTCGTGTTTGGCCAGATAATCATATAAAGCAAAGGTTAAATAGCCTTTGCCTGAACCGAAATCAACAACACGCAGTGCATGATCAGGTTGGCTCATCTGCTCCAGGGCACCCGAGAAAATTTCAATAAATTTATTAATCTGTTTCCATTTACGCGCCATACTCGGAATAATCTGTGCGTTATGATCGGTAATTCCAAGCGGTTGTAAAAAGTAACTGTCTTGATCGACATAGCGATGCTTGGCACGGTCATGGCCTTGCTGTGTCTCTGCCGGATTCACGCTAGTAGTCGCCTTTTTACTACTGCTCAGCAGGGCTTTCTTCTTATTTTTTTTCAGTTGCAGTTCTTCGCTCGCGGTAAACAAATTGGCCTGTTTAGATTGAGCCAACAGCGATTGCACCAAAGACACGGCTTCTGCCAAAGGATAATTTTTAGTGACATCTTGAGTCTTGTAACGATACAGACAGCTGAGCACAGGCTGGTTTTGCAGTGAAATGACTCGTAAGGTCATTTTCTCCAAATGCTCAAGTTCACCTTTATACTGACTAATAATCATTCGATCAAAACTATGTGTTTCAATGGCTTGCTGAAAGGCATCTAAGAATTTTTGTTCCTGAATAAAAGGAGAAGCCGGTTGAGACATACAAATCACTCGAATAAATGAAGCTATAGTTTAAAACTTCTTACTTTAAAGGTAAAACTGCATTATTATACAAATGTATTTTTAATTATAGAAAATAAATAATGACAACATCTCAGCTGCAGGCTTACGATCCACATGAAGAAAAAATTAATGCGATCAGTCATGCACTTGGCGCACTATTAGCCATTATTGCCAGCATTTTTATGCTGATTAAGGGCAGCTATTTACCGCTCGGGCAATTTATCGGCTTATGCGTTTATGCACTAAGCATGATTTTACTTTTTTCTGCATCGAGTCTTTATCATTATGCCGAATCGCCACAACGACGCGGCTGGTACAAAAAACTCGACCACACTGCTATTTATTATCTGATTGCGGGAACCTACACCCCATTCCTGGCCATCGCCATTCCTACAGCTAAGGCCCATTATTTATTGATTGCACTTTGGCTGATTGCTCTTATTGGTACACTATTCAAGTTAATTTTCATCCATCGTTTCCAAAAAATTTCCCTGCTTGCTTATTTGGGCATGGGATGGATGGCTTTGCTGGTAATAGATGATATGCAACGCTTTTTAAGTGCTCAAGCTTTGACCTACTTAGTTATTGGAGGGCTTGCTTACACCGTGGGTGCATTGTTTTATGCCTTAAAAAGAGTAAGATATACCCACGCTATCTGGCATATTTTTGTATTAATAGGTGCAGGATCACAATTTCTGTCTATCTATCTGTACGTGATTTAACCCTCTCATTCTTCATTTCAGTGACCCTGAGCGAGTCGAGTAGAGACGGTTGTTCGTTGTTTTTTTAAGAAATTACGCCTTTTTTAAAAAGATTACGCTTTTAAAACTAAGTTTTTTTATTTTTAGTAAGTGTAAGGTCACCCATGGCGTCATCAAATTCTATTGCTGCTTCAGAAGAAGTAGCAACTAACTCAAAATTCCGCGTTCTTACTGCGAGTCTTGTAGGTACAACAATCGAGTTCTTCGATTTTTATATTTATGCAACAGCGGCAGTCATTATTTTTCCACATCTGTTCTTTCCAGCAAGCACAGATCCAACCACTGCAACCATTCAGTCTTTAGCCACCTTTGCGATTGCCTTTATTGCACGCCCGATTGGTGCTGCACTGTTTGGACATTTGGGTGACCGGATTGGTCGTAAAGCAACCCTGGTCGCAGCATTACTCACGATGGGTGTTTCGACCGTATGTATTGGTTTACTTCCAACTTATGCACAAGTTGGTCTTGCTGCACCCTTATTGCTTGCTCTTTGCCGTTTAGGTCAAGGCCTTGGCTTAGGTGGTGAATGGAGTGGTGCGGTTCTTCTGGCCACTGAAAATGCACCAGAAGGTAAGCGTGCCTGGTACGGCATGTTCCCACAACTTGGGGCGCCGATCGGCTTTATCCTGGCTACCGGTTCTTTCATTACCCTTGGTGCATTCATGTCTGAACAGGACTTTATGCAATGGGGCTGGCGTATTCCGTTTATTTCAAGTGCTTTACTGGTCATTATGGGTTTATGGATTCGTTTGAAACTTCATGAAACTCCTGCCTTCCAGAAAGTATTGGATAAGCAAAAAGAAGTAAATATTCCGTTTAAAGAAGTGTTGACCAAACACTGGGGTATGCTCATTCTGGGTACGATTGCAGCTATCTGTACCTTCGTTGTGTTCTATTTGACCACAGTATTTGCACTAAACTGGGGAACCACCAAACTCGGTTACACACGTTCTGAATTTCTGGAACTGCAATTGGTTGCCACATTATGCTTTGCTGTATTCATTCCACTTTCTGCCGTTTTTGCGGAAAAATTTGGTCGTAAAGCGACTTCCATTGGTGTATGTATTGTTTCAGCATTGTTTGGCCTGGTGTTCTCAAGCATGCTTGAATCTGGCAACACTATTATCGTGTTCTTATTCTTATGTGTTGGTTTGGCGATCATGGGCTTAACTTATGGCCCGATTGGTACAGTACTTTCTGAAATGTTCCCAACTTCAGTGCGTTATACCGGTTCAGCATTAACCTTTAACCTTGCAGGTATTTTTGGGGCGTCTTTTGCACCATTAATCGCAACTAAACTTGCAACGACCTATGGTTTATATGCTGTCGGTTATTACTTAACCGCTGCTTCTCTCCTTTCACTTCTTGCCTTCCTGGCTATTCGTGAAACCAAAAATGATGATGTAAACAACCAGGTTTAATCTCATTTCTGAATAAAAAAACCAGCGTTATCCACGCTGGTTTTTTTATATGTTTTTTCTCACTGCTTCAGATCTGTTCATCACTTAACATCTGTTGATAAAGCTCTTCAAAGACTTTTCGATTACCCCCTGACTGGTAATAACTGGAAACAATGTAAGTCACCAGCTGTCGGTATCTTTCTGTTCCGTATAAGTGATCCAAGAAAGCTTCCACATTCTTTTCATCAATTCCAAAGGCCGTGATCAGTTGCTGAAACTTTTGATAAAATCTGCTGGCAAATTCTGGTGTATTGACCACATCGCTTTCGGCTTGTTGAAAAGCCTGTTCCAGAGCAATTAAACCCGCTTCAAGCTGTGCCGATTGAGGTTCTGTTAAAGCAAAAAACTGACCCACCTCTTCTGAAAAAGACATGCTCTTCTCCTATTCTGTTCTCATTGTTATAAAACAATCTTGTTTTACGGTATGTCAAAAATTGTTCCTGAAACCGATCTTCAAGATTTAAACCAATTCAATAATATCAATGGTAGGCGGTACCCGAAAACGAAACGGCACACCGACCAGCCCTGTACCTACAGTGACAAATACATCAGCATTTTCATGCTCATATAAACCTTTTTTATGTCCAAGAATGGAGACTTTTTTCATAATGTAATTGGTCAGCCAAGGCAGTTCCACCTGCCCGCCATGAGTATGCCCCGATAGCATGAGCGGCCGTGTCGGTAATTGCGGTACCATATCTACCGTATCCGGATTATGCGACAAAATCACCCAGGGTTTATCTTGCGGCAAATCCGGCATATAACGCATATCGGTTTTTCCGGCCCATAAATCGCCCACACCAAGCAATCTGAACTCATCGAATTCAATCATCTGTCCTTCAATATCAATCACGTTATTGACTTTGAGTGCATGCCGTAACAGGTTTTGAATCGGTGGTCCCGGGTACTGCTCATCATGATTGCCATTGACTGAATACACCGGTGCATTGATGTCTCGCAAAATAGCCAGTTCATCGGCCAGTTTGTTTTCAGGTTCATAGGTCCAGTCCCCTGCTACCACCACCAGATCGGGATTCTGCCGATTAATTTTATCGACAATAATTTTCAGCTGGCGTTCATGTCCGGAAAACAGACCAATATGCAAATCGGCAATCAAGGCAATTTTGACGGGGCGTTGCAGATTTTGTTCCGGATTGAACTGATATTGCAGGGTTTTGACCATGACATGCTGAGGTTCGATAAAACGGGCATAAATCAGCACGCAGCTCATCAAGAAAATAAACACAGCCTGGTGAATAGAGTAATAACCACTCCAACCGGCAAACAGGCTAAAGAAAAATAAGGGGAAAAGTAAATAAGATAAATAAAAGGCCAATAAATGTACAAATGCCTTAAAGGGATGAATGGTTTCTGTCCGTGTCTGGCTTAACCAAGCCTGTGCGATACCCCACACCGCAAGCAGAGCGAAACAAATATAAAAATAAAAAGCAACTGCGTGCAAATCCCACATATTATCGTCTCTAATCATTACGATGATATTACATCATTCATCTATTACGATATTTATCTTTTCACAGCTGGCAATTATACTCAAACCAAATTTTGGTATCGTTTTACAATATATGACGCAATCTTCTCATCGACTTACACACTTAAATACTGCGAAATCATATAGATCTCATAGCTATAAAACCGCAGTATTACTTAGTTGTAGCCTGATTCTGGGGATTCCTGCATGTTCAACCCTGCCTAAACAGATTCCCCAACCGGTTGAATATTCATTCGACACCAAAACCGAACAGACTTCCCTGGCTAAAATCATTGTGCCGTTGAGGGAGCATAACCCGAACCTGACCGGTTATCATGTTCTGTACGACCCGCTTGAGGCATTGGCAGCACGTATCCATTTAATTGATAAAGCAGAAAAAACTTTAGATTTACAATACTACATTTGGGACAATGATAAAATTGGATCGCTGGCCCTACACTCCATCATTAAAGCAGCTGACCGTGGCGTAAAAGTTCGTTTATTGATGGATGACAACAATGCCAAAAAGATGGAAGGCATTTATCTGGCTCTCGATCAGCATAAAAATATTGATGTGCGCCTGTATAATCCTTACCGTTTTAGACATTACCGTGCCATGGACATGGTGCTGGATTTAAAACGCATTAACCGTCGCATGCATAACAAAAGTTTTATTGCAGACAACCAGATTGCATTAATTGGCGGTCGCAATATGAGTAACCAGTATTATAACGTCAGTGACAATTATCAGTTTTCCGATGTCGATGTAATGCTGGTCGGTGCTGCATCGGATGAAATTATTCATTCCTTCGATGAATACTGGAATGACGATTATGCTTTTCCGGTCAAACAAATAGTCAATCCAAGGCATTATTCATTACGCTTTGACAGCCTGAAGCAACAGCTGGAAGAGCACTATCAAAACATTACCGTACAGAATTATCTCGATTTAGCCACCCGATCGCATGCTTTTGAAGACTGGCTCAATAACAGTATTCAATTTGACTGGGTCAAAGCCGAAATCGTCAGTGATTCACCCAGTAAAATCAGGGCAAAGGCCAAAAAAGAACAACATCTGAATTTTCAGCTGATTAATCGCCTCAAAAAACCCGAACACAGTGTCGATATTATTTCCGCTTATTTTGTTCCGGAAAAAAAAGGCGAAAAGATGCTGAGTGATCTGGCTCAAAACAATATTAATGTGCGGGTACTGACCAATTCCTTTAAAGCCAATGATGTAGCTTTGGTGCATGCCTTTTATGGCAAATATCGTAAAGATTTACTCCAGAATAATGTCCAGCTTTACGAGTTTCTGTCTGTACCGGAAACCGAAAACCTGAATGCCAATACCAAGGAAATTGCAGAAAAAGCCAAAGTCAGCATCAAAGGTTTAAGCCGCTCCAGCCTGCATGCCAAACTCATGACCATAGATGAGAAGCAGGTTTTTATTGGTTCTTTTAATTTCGACCCACGTTCCGCTTATTTAAATACGGAAATTGGCGTATTGCTGGATAGCCCGAACCTGGCCAGAGCAGTACATCAGACCATGGATCAAAACCTATCTAAATATGCCTACAAACTGGTGTTAAATGCCAACAATCAAATCAACTGGCAGATTAAACATCATGATGGCAGCATCAAAACGTATCCGAAAGAACCCAAGATGAAATGGTGGCAAAAAGCCGGTGTTAAAATGATTTCCTGGTTACCGGTTGAAGGCTTTATGTAAACCTTCATGACTGCTTGGCCAGAAGTGTTGAAGGTGTAGTCTGCAGTACTTTTTGCTGTAACCGGGCCAAGCCTTCGATCATTTGATTTTGCACTTCCTGAGTTAAGCTTTCAACATTATGCCCTTCTACAGAAATCGCCGGCAATGCCATTAAATGTGCCGTTACTTTAGGCATTTCCAGCACTTTTTTGACATGTTCGGCAAAGCCCAGATCATCAATAAACGGCGCCACCGTATCCAGTTGTCCATCCTGATTGACATAGCAGATCAGGCAAATTTGCACCGGACGCTGGGCTTCAATCGCTGCACCTAAAATACGGCCATAGATTTTTTTAATTTTGCTCCCATCCGAAGTGGTCGCTTCAGGGAAAAACAATACCGGAATATCCTGTTTTAAAAAGCTGGTAATTTGCTCTTTGATTTTAATTGAATCCCCAGAACCGCGTTTAATAAATAATGTGCCACCGCCCTTGGCCAGTTTCCCCAGTAAGGGCCATTTTTCAATTTCCGCTTTTGCCAAAAAGAACACCCGGGCACCGGAACCTAAAACGGCGACATCCAGCCAGGAAATGTGATTGCTCACCCATAAGGCCGGTTCACGCGGAATTATCCCATGTACCTGAATTTCAAGGTTAAAAACCTTACACAACTCGCGGCAAAAATGCTGCACATAACGGGTATTACAGGGATTATTCGGATCTTTATATAAACGGTGACGATAAACCAGATAAAATCCTTGAATAATCGCCCCTAAAACAGCCACTAACTTTCTGCTATATAAGAAAAATTTAGACAGGCTATTTAATGAAGAATGTTCAGTTACAGAGGATTGATTCATAGAGGGATCACTAATTACCAGCTACAGCGTTTAATCATTTATTTTCTGCATTCTATACTGTTCATTTTAATCTTGCATTGATCATAAAAACCCAAATCGGCTATTTATTTTCTCAATTTAGCAAACAGAGTTCATAAATTATTTATTTCTATCATAAATAAAGAGATTAAATCATGCGCTGAAAATTAAAAACTAGATGCATATAAACCTGCATTCTTTGATGCTTTGAATCATTTACTCTGAGATTTCCCTCCTCATAACAATGCGGGGTGGACTGAATATCTTGTTACGATGCTTTGCTAAGTTTTTGCTATTTTTCCCTCTCCCTGCTCATTTTCAACTAAAATGAAGTTTTAACGCAGTAGAGATCATATTTAGTGGAATATTTTGAGCAACATCAAGGGAGTGAACGAACAATCCTAGTGAGTGTATCGGTACAGCTGTTAGATGACCTTGATGCAGAAGAATTTCATTTATTGGCCCAATCTGCGGGTGCCGAAATTTTGGAACATATCACCGCTCAACGTATCAGACCTGATCCCAAACTGTTTATCGGTTCTGGCAAAGCAGAAGAAATTGCCGCTCTGGTACAGGACCTTGAAGCAAATCTGGTCATTTTCGATCATTCGCTGACGCCGGCTCAAGCCCGTAATTTAGAAAAAATCATGCTATGCCGCGTGGTTGACCGTACCGAACTGATTTTAGATATTTTTGCGCAACGTGCACGTACCTATGAAGGTAAATTGCAAGTCGAATTGGCACAATTACAGCACTTATCCTCACGTTTAGTGCGTAGCCGGAGTAATCTTGACAGTCAAAAAGGGGGGATCGGCTTACGTGGTCCGGGTGAAACCTTGCTTGAAACAGACCGCCGTTTACTGCGTATTCGCATGGGACAACTCAAAACCAAACTGGATAAAGTTCGCCAAACCCGCATGCAAGGTCGTGTTGCACGTCAGAAAGCCGCTGTGCCGACCGTCTCTTTAGTCGGTTATACCAATGCCGGCAAATCCACCCTGTTTAATACCTTGGCCAAGAGCGATGTTTACGCGGCAGATCAGCTGTTTGCAACATTGGACCCAACACTGCGCCGCCTGGAATGGGATGGGATTGGACGTCTGGTACTGGCAGATACCGTGGGTTTCGTGCGTAATCTCTCGCATTCTCTGGTTGAATCTTTTAAAGCGACACTTGAAGAAACCTTAGAGGCCACATTGCTGCTTCATGTGATTGATTCCAGCAGCCCAGACATGCTGGAACAGATTGAAGCAGTAGAATCGGTACTCAAGGAAATTGGCGCCAATGTGCCGGTACTTCGTGTCTATAACAAAATTGATGTGAGCGGCGAAGATACCAAGATTGTCTATGCCAAACCGCACATGCCCGATCGGGTGTATGTATCAGCACACTCAGGCCAGGGTTTAGACCTGCTTCGTCAAGCAGTACAAGAATGTTTGATGGGGCAAATTCAAAGCTTCGAATTAGCGTTAAAGCCTGCATATGGCAAATTGCGTAACCAATTGTATGCCTTGAATGTCATTCAATCTGAAAATTATGATGATGTAGGTAATCTGCATTTGCACGTGATCATGGCTCCGCAAAAGCTGGAACAGCTGATTAAACAGGCGCATTTGCCTATCGATGAAATTCTGGGGCACAAGGCGGTACAATTTAAACGGCCGCTTGAAGAATTTGAAATAAAACGATAAATCGGTTAAAACGTGACAAGTGTAATTATAATTGTTGGTAAAAATGGACTGGATAAAAACAATCGACTGGCCAGCCTGGATTGGCACACTAGCATTAATCATCTGCTTCCGTGAAGGAGCAGTATGGTTAAGCACACAATTTCATCATCCTGAGCTGGGTAATCTGCTGGGTTTGATCAGCCTATTGGTAACTTTATTTATTTGTAGAAATTTCAACAAATTACCCAGTCGCTTGGTCGACACCAATAACAAGATTATGAAAGAAAGTGCCTTTGCTTTTTTGCCCATTAGCGCCGGCTCACTGATTATGCTGACCCAGATGGGAAAAGAAATCCCTGCTTTCCTGCTGGTGATGTTTATCAGCACCCTGATCCCCTTGTGGGTCTATGCAAAAATGTCCAAGCGTTGGTTATAGGGAAATCATATGTTCGCAGTCTTCTACGGTTTAATGATCACGCTGATCGCCTATCTGGTCGCAAAACCTATTAACAAACGCCTTCCGCAAGTTCCGGTGATTGTCATCGGCATGTTTTTGATTATTGGCCTGCTGTTTGTATTCGGCATTCCTTATGAATCCTATATGCTCCAGGTCAATCCACTTTTTAATCACCTCTTGGGCTATGTCACTGTGGCATTGGCCATTCCCCTTGCCGCCATGCGTTATGATGATCTGCCGCTGAAAGCCATGCTCGGAATTCTGGTGTTTGCCAGTATCAGTGCGGTGGCTTTGCCTATGGGACTTGCCTATTTATTGCATATGACCGATTCAAGCATCATGGCATTTGCTACTCGTGCCGTAACCACACCAATTGCCATCAATATTGCTACCCTATTACATGCTCCGATTAGCATGGTCATTCTTATTGTGATTTTATCCGGTGTTATTGGTGCTGCCTTTTCTCCGTTGATCCTGCGTCATATCAATGACGAACGCGCTTCGGGTCTGGCATTGGGCCTGGCTGCTCATGCCATTGGAACAGCACAAGCCTGGCAAAGAGGCAGCGTGGCAGGACGCTATGCCGCATTTGGCATGGCAGTGAATGCTGTATTTACTGCAATATGGCTGCCAACTTTTATACTTTATTTGCAAAAAATGTGACTAGTGAATCATTAATAACCATTGGTACAGTCAAAAGTTGACCTTATGATGAAAATCGATCATGAAGTTATCGTAAGGTTTTTTTGATGAAAAATATTAAAATATTAGCCGCCCTACTTCTTTCTACCAGCAGCAGTGCTGTTTTTGCTGAAGACATCACGGGAACCTGGAAAAATATTGATGACAAAACCGGTTCATCAAAAGCCATTCTTGAAATTCGTCAGGAAAGTAACGGCACCTATACCGCACAAGTGGTCAAAGTAACCCCTCGCCCTGGCTATACTCCCAAAGAAATCTGCGTCAAATGCCCTGCACCCTATACCAATAAGCCCATTCTGGGAATGGATATCCTGAAAGGCTTAAAACATATAGAAGGACCCAACTATGCGAATGGTAAAATTATCGATCCGCTATCTGGTCATATTTACAGTATGAAAGCAAAATTAAGTGCCAATGGAAAACGTTTAACCCTGCGCGGTTATGTCGGAGTTTCCGCTTTAGGACGCAGCCAGACCTGGATTAGAAACGACTAAATATGACAAAAAGCCGCACTATGTGGCTTTTTTATTCACTGATATTTAAATAGTTCACATTATTTTTAATTATTATGAAGCAATGTATTGACTAATTTTTAAACGATAACTATATCTTTAATACAGACAAGAAAAATATTTTACACGCTCCTAGGAGTTGATATGAAGAAGAATCTATTATTTGCTGCTTTTGTTAGTGTAATTTTCAGTGGGAATCTATTGGCAAATGATCTTACGGGAACATGGAAAACCATTGACGACAAAACAGGCTCGTCAAAAGCGGTTCTTGAAATGCGTCAGGAAAGCAATGGGACTTATACGGCAAAAATTGTAAAAGTAACACCACCTCCGGGTTATACCCCGAAAGAAACCTGTGTAAATTGTCCAGCCCCTTATACCGACAAACCCATCTTAGGATTAGACGTTTTAACGGGATTAAAATCTAGCGGTGATAATCAGTTTGTAAATGCCAAAGTTCTTGATCCACTGAACGGTAAAATCTATAGCGGCAAAGCAAAATTAAGTCCAAACGGTAAACGTCTCACTCTACGTGGTTATGTCGGTGTGTCCGCACTTGGCCGTAGCCAGACATGGATTAAACAAGATTAAAGTATGTTAATTACGGTTCAGCATAGATGGGGAACATGATACGAATGAGAGCTTAAAACTTTTATCCAAAAAGGCCGCAAATTTCGTAGTTCTGCCCCATTTTAAATAAGTCACCAGGATGGCTTGACTTAAATAGATGAGGAAATTTTATGAAAAAAATAGCAATTACCACTACATTTTTTGTAGCACTATTAAGCAGTGTTTCAATTTTTGCTGAGGAGATAACCGGTACATGGATACAAATCGATGATAAAACAGGTTCACCTAAGGCACTGATTGAAATTAAAAAACAAACTAATGGATCTTATTCTGGAAAAATTATTAAAGTAACACCACGCCCAGGTTATACGCCCCGAGAAACCTGTTTCAAGTGTCCACCACCCTACACAGATCAACCTATATTGGGATTAGAAATCTTTCAAAGTTTACAACATATTGATGGAAATAATTATGCAAACGGTCGTGTACTTGATCCTTTAACAGGAAAAATATATGGCTTGAAAGGGCGAATTTCTCCCAATGGTAAACGTCTTATATTACGTGGTTATGTGGGAATTTCTGCCTTGGGTCGAACTCAAACCTGGATTAAAAACGACTAAATATGACAAAAATCAGTATTATGGTGCTTTTTACTCAATGATATTTAAATAACGCACATTATTCTTCATATCCATGACGCATCATATTGACTAATTTTTAAACATTTCTAATATGTTTTTTATTAATTAAAAAAATATTCACCACAACCGCAGGAATTTATATGAAAAATAATATCTTACTTACTGCTCTTGCCAGTTTAATTTTTAGTGGGAATGTATTGGCACAAGATCTATCGGGTACATGGCAACAAATTGATGACAAGACAGGTTCACCCAAAGCCATTATCGAAATTCGTAAAGACGCAAATGATATTTATACTGGTAAAATTATCAGAGTGACACCTCGTCCAGGTTATACACCGCAAAAGACATGCAACAACTGCCCTGCACCGTATACCAATCAACCCATTCTAGGCATGGATGTCCTTACCGGTTTAAAACACGTACCAGATAGCAATAATTATGAGAAAGGCCGGGTCATCGATCCTTTAGCAGGTAAAATTTATGATGCCAAAGTTCGACTGAATGCGAGCGGAAAACGTCTCACTTTACGTGGCTACATCGGTATTTCAGCATTGGGGCGTAGTCAAACCTGGTTACGGGTCGATTAATCCAAATCCCTGTTTTTAATTAAAAAGCCACAATAGAGTGGCTTTTTATCCAAATCAGCTTAAAACTGTTTGCTTGACTCTAGAGTATATTGACTAATTACTTTATCTATTTAATATATCCGTTAATTAAAAAATGAAAGATTAAGTGAGAGTCTTATATGCAAAAGAATCTATTGCTGGCTGCTTTTGCTGCTGCACTTTTCAGTGGAAATGTTTTCGCTCAAGACATTTCTGGAACATGGCAGCAAATTGACGATAAGACCGGTGCTGCGAAAGCGATTATTAAAATTAATCAAGAAACCAATAATACATTTACCGGGAAAATTATTAAAGTTACTCCTCGCCCAGGTTATACCCCACGAGAGACATGTAATAATTGTCCAGCACCATATACCAATCAACCAATTTTGGGTATGGAAATTCTGAAGGGCTTAAAACATGTATCTGGAACCAATAACTACGAAAAAGGCCGTGTTATAGATCCTCTAGCGGGTAAAGTTTATGATGCCAAAGTTCGACTGAATGCAACAGGCAAGCGTTTAACTTTAAGAGCTTATATGGGTATTTCCACCTTGGGACGCAGCCAGACCTGGATCAGACTTGACTAAGTACCTCTAAACAAAAAAGCCACATCATGTGGCTTTTTTATTATTGCTTAGTTTGAGGATGACATGACTGGATTATCAACTTTAAACAATTCTTTATCTTCTAATCGATAAGCGATTAGCTGATGTCCCCAAACACACCCGCCATCCACATTCTGAATCTGTGGCGTAACGGTTTTCCCTTGTAATGCGGCCCAGTGTCCAAAAATCAACTGATGAGTTTTAGCAGCTTTGGATTCAAACTCAAACCATGGCTGAAAGCCTTCAGGCATGGGATCATCCAGAGAATCTTTAAAGCAGAATTCCATTTGCCCTTTTGCATTGGTTAAACGCATACGAGTCAGATAATTGGTAATACAACGCAAGCGCTCATTGCCTTGCAAATCATCTGACCAAAGATCGGGTTTTTTACCGTACATTTCCGCCAAGAAAGCATCCACTACAGCAAAATCATCATGGGAAATCACCGCTTCTATTTCTTTTGCCAATGCCGCAGTTTGCTCTGCTGACCAAAGACAAGGAATACCCGCATGCGTCAATATGGTTTGTTCATTCGGAAACAGGCATAAAGGCTGTTTACGCAACCAGTCAATTAAATCATCGCTATCAATAGCATCAATCACATCGCTGGTTTTATCTCTTTCATTTAGCTCTTTTAAACCACGTGCACATGCCAACAGGGTTAAATCATGATTGCCCAGTACTGTAGCTGCCACACCACGATCCACCAGTTTTTTGACAAAGCGTAGCGTGCCAACCGAGTTTTCACCCCGCGCCACCAGATCGCCTGCAAACCAGATAAAATCCTGATCCGGATCAAACTTGATTTCTTTCAGCAAGGCTTTTAAGGCTTCAAAACAGCCCTGAACATCACCAATCACATAATTGTATCGAATATTCGAAGCTGCCACTTAATCCACCATTTGATCTGCTAATGCAACAAATTGAGCCAACGTTAAAGTTTCTGGACGTGCCATTGGATCAACCCCAGCATTTTCAAAACCTTCTTCAACCAACATGCCTTTTAAACTATTGCGCAAGGTTTTACGACGTTGGGTGAATACATGTGAAACCAGACGGGCTAAAGCTTTTTCACTTTTTGCCACAATCGGCTTGGTTGCATAAGGCTCTAGACGGAAAACTGCAGAGGTGACTTTAGGTGGTGGATTGAATGATCCCGGTGGTACTTCAAACAAGAAAGTCGGTTTGCAATAATACTGAATCATCACTGACAAACGGCCATATTCTTTGCTGTTTGGTGATGCGGTAATACGGTCAACCACTTCTTTTTGCAACATGAAGTGCATGTCTTTGACTTTGTCACCAAATTCCAAGAGGTGGAACAACAACGGTGTCGAAATGTTATAGGGTAAGTTACCAACCACACGAAGCGGACGACCTTCTGCAAATAAATTGGTGAAGTCGTATTTTAATGCATCGGTTTCAATAATGGTTAAACGTTCAGGATGCGGTACACGACCTGGTAAACCTGCCGCCAAATCACGATCCAGCTCAAGCACGGTCAAGGCATCACATTCACCAATTAAAGGCGAAGTCAAAGCTGCAAGACCCGGACCAATTTCAACAATATTTTCACCTGCACGCGGGTTCACCGAACGTACAATTTTTGCAATGACACGTTGGTCATGTAAGAAGTTTTGACCAAAACGCTTACGCGTGTGATGCCCTTCATCTTTTGGGTTTAAGGCATTAATTTGATACATAAAAACATTTCCAACGTGAGTAATGAGTAAAAATCAGTGGCGAGCCAAATCCAAGGCTAAATCGACAGCAACGTGCAAGCTTGAACTTTTTGCCAGTCCAGTCCCTGCAAGGGAGAGCGCTGTGCCATGATCTACAGAAGTACGGATAAAAGGTAAGCCCAAAGTAATGTTAATGGCTTCACCAAATCCTTGAGATTTTAACACAGGTAAGCCCTGATCGTGATACATCGCCAGAACAGCATCGGCATCTTTTAAATTTTCCGGGGTAAACAAAGTATCGGCAGGCAAACTTAGGCTCATATTAATGCCCTGTGCACGGTAACTTTCCAGTACCGGATTAATCACTTCAATTTCTTCCATGCCCAAGTAGCCACCCTCACCGGCATGCGGATTCAGACCACAAACTAAAATACGCGGATGATCAATCTTGAATTTGGTTTTTAAATCATGAATCAGAATATCAATCACTTGATGCAATCGTTCTGAAGTAATAGCATCCGGAACATCGCGTAAGGCCAAATGGGTGGTCGCGAGTGCAACACGTAAAGTCTTGGTGGCCAGCATCATCACTACACGCGGTACCCGAGCAAATTCCTGGTAATATTCGGTATGACCACTAAAGTGAATACCCGCTTCATTGATAATAGATTTTTGCACAGGCGCTGTAGCCACACCGACACTTTTACCCTGCATGGCATAATCTGCTGAACGACGTAATTGTTCTAAAACATAGGCAGAATTTTGTGCATTGAGTTGCCCCAGTATAACCTCGGTATTTAATGGCACATGTTCTACATACAGCTGCCCTTGAGCCGATGATTCAGCTTGTGCTTGATACTCTAGCAGCTCGATATCAATATTTAATAACTCGGCACGTTGCTTTAATAAATCAATGTCGGCCAATATCACGATTGGTCGCTCATCAATACGATCCGCCAAACTTAGACAAATATCTGGACCAATACCGGCAGGTTCACCACTAGTGACATATAAAGGAAGCATAATTCATCCAGGTAAGCTTGATGATCAACATTATAACGCGAATGCGGAACAAGAAAGCTGAAGCTGTGCAAAACAACTTATAGATCAAATATTTTAATCAACAAGATAGCTAGTAATTTGCATGACCTCGATATCTTTCATTTTATTATTCCATTGAAAGCAGGATGTTAAATTTTAATCATCAGTTGTTAGAAACAGCAAAAATGCTGAATAACTAGATTTTTCATGCCGATAAAATTGTGTCTGTAGCCTTAAAGGAAGGCATGCAAAATTGTCAGTTCCCGAGATGAAAGACAATTTTTTTATCTTCATTTACCAACCATCCTTTTTAGATTCTCCAACCCTTCCATTTTCATTCTTGTTCTTTTAAAATATAGCGCTTGAAATTTTATATTTTCATTGTGGTTCTCCTGGCTTTCAGGTAGAATTCGGTCTCCTTTTGTTTGGACAGCTTCCATAGTCCAAACCAACTATAATAGGTAGTGGTTTAATGAAAACTCTCAGCGCTAAGCCAGCTGAAGTTCAACACGACTGGTACGTTGTTGATGCTTCTGGCAAAACTTTAGGTCGTCTTGCGACTGAAATCGCTCGTCGTTTACGCGGTAAGCATAAAACTTCTTATACTCCTCACGTTGATACTGGTGATTACATCGTTGTGATCAATGCTGAACAAGTTCAAGTGACTGGTAAAAAATCACTTGATAAGAAATATTATCGCCATACTGGTTTCCCTGGTGGTATTCGTGAAACTAATTTCGAGAAATTAGTTGCTCACAAACCAGAAGAAATTTTCCAACGCGCTGTAAAAGGCATGTTGCCAAAAGGTCCTCTTGGTTATGCAATGATCAAAAAAATGAAAGTGTACGCTGGTACTGAGCATCCACATACTGCTCAACAGCCACAAGTTTTGGACATCTAAGGGATACAGCACATGGCTACTAACTATGGTACAGGTCGCCGTAAGACCGCAACTGCACGTGTTTTCTTATCAGCTGGTACAGGTAAACTCGTAATCAATAACCGTACTCTTGAGCAATATTTCGGTCGTGAAACTGCTCGTATGGTTGTTCGTCAACCTTTAGAGCTTCTTGAAGCTACTGAAAAATTTGACCTTTACATCACTGTTGCTGGTGGTGGTATCGGTGGTCAAGCTGGCGCTATCCGTCACGGTATTACTCGTGCATTGATCGCTGCTGACGAATCTGTTAAACCTGCTCTTCGTCAAGCTGGTTTCGTTACTCGTGATGCTCGTGAAGTTGAACGTAAGAAACTTGGTTTACGTAAAGCTCGTAAACGTCCTCAATTCTCTAAACGTTAATTCGTTTACCGAATCGGACAAAAAGCCTTGGTTTATCCAAGGCTTTTTTATTATCTATTACAAAGAATTGACGAATAAAACGAATCAATACCCATAAACGATCACAACCTATAGTTATTGGCCATCATACAAAAACCAGTGCCTGGCCATCTACAAGTTAAAAATGGGCACAGCAAAAAATATAAATTTCATTCATCCCCATTGAACCGTGATTTTATAGCCTAATTTTAGTATCCTATCCTATTCATTTATCACTGCTTCGGATTATGTCAATCGAAAATGCACCTCCTCAAGGAATCACGCTTTACAGTCATGCGGATGATTTTCGCTCACACTGGATACGCTATGTACTTGCCGAGAAGCAAATCAAATATAATCTAATTATTGTAGATGAAGATGATGAAGATCTCGCCAGTCTAAATCCCTATAACCAGCTTCCTATGATGATTGAGAATGAGCTTAAGCTCTTTAATAGTGGCATTATTTCCGAATATCTAGATGACCGCTATCGTCAAAACAAGCTCTATGCCGATGCTCCAATGCCACGTGCAGAACAACGTCAGTATATCTGGCGTTTTGATCAAGACTGGTTAAAACTGGCTGATATTATGCTACGTCATCCAGATACCCTGAATGAAAAAGAGAAAGTAAAAGCTCAAAAGCAACTCAGAGATACGCTTATTTCACTTACCCCTCTATTTCAGCATTTTCCCTATTTTATGTCGGAAAGCTTTACAATTTTAGATTGCATGCTAGCACCCATTTTTATACGTTTAAATGCTATGGGTATTGAATTACCTAAACAGCATTGCCGTCCTATTCATTTATATTGTCAACGAATTTTTAGTCGGCCTGCATTTATCAAGTCCTTAACGATGCAGGAAAAAAACCGCTACAGTGAATTTTTAGTAAATTAATCGAGCAAAATCATGTCTGAACAAGAATTGAATCTCCCCCCTACCCGCCCTTATTTAGCACGTGCTATTTATGAATGGATTTGTGACAACAACCTTACCCCTTATTTACTGGTTGATGCGACTCAGCCCAATACCAGGGTCCCGGAACAATTCATTCAGGATGGTCAGATTGTTTTAAATATTGTGCCTCATGCTGTACATCAGTTAACCATGAGTAATGATGCTATCACCTTCTCTGCGCGTTTTGGTGGCGTTTCACGTGATATCTATGTACCCTTAAATGCAGTGATGGGCATTTATGCACGTGAAAATGGGCAAGGTTTATTCTTTGATCCAAATGAATATGAAGGTACCCAAATCGCTGAAGATACTTTAAAATCTACTACAACTTCAGAAGAAACTAAACAACCTAAGAAAAAACCGAGCCTACGGTTATTAGACTAAAATAATATGGAGCAAGTGAATGGCTTTTGATTTAGTACAATATTTTGCTGAGCAGATTAACACTCAAAAGCCTCAGCTTCTCGAACATTATTCTAGAGAAGATCGAAAAACTCAGCTGTTAGAAATTAATGCGCTGGTATTAGGTAAACTCATTTCACTTTGGCGAACCGACGATAAAAAAGTTTACCAAGAAATTTCCTCGCCAGATGATCTGTTTATTCAAGAAATTGCGCGCCATCTTACAACATCTTCAAAAAATCAGTCCAGCTTGCCTAAAAATGAGTTAGAACCAACAGTAACTGAAATATTAAAATTACAACTGGCAGAATTAAAACAGCTTAATGATATTGGAAACCTGAATATCAGAGGGTTACATGAGCTTATATTAGGACAGATTGAACACCTATCTGGTCAAGCCTCCGATTGGGTTTGGTCAACAAATGATCTAATAGAATTAAAAGGCTCTAAACCAATTGAGCAAGAAGATATATCATTAGACTCAACAATGAAGGAGTTTAGTCAAATGGTTCACCAGAATATCCAGCAGCATGATGTTGAAGAAGTTTCAGTTGTAAGCACCCCAACCTGGGCAAAGATTGTTGAGCCTGTAGTTGCAATCGCAATTCTTTGGGTACTGGCCTCTGCAGCATGTAATATTTTTGCTTAACATTTGCAAAAATTCAGATCTTAAAACCAGCATTTGCTGGTTTTTTTATTGCTTCTATTCCCCGCAAAAAAAACACCCCCTGATTTGATCAGGGGGTGTTTAGAATAATGAGCTGGCGATGACTTACTCTCACATGGGTAATCCCACACTACCATCAGCGCTAAGAGGTTTCACTTCTGAGTTCGGGAAGGGATCAGGTGGTTCACTCTTGCTATTGTCGCCAGCACAACTGTTTATGGACTTGTTCGGGTCTTATTTAACTGCTTTGCAGTGTTTGCCGTACTTGATACCAAATGAGTTTAACAGAGATACTTGAGTTGAATATTGTCTTACTAACGAGCTTATGAATCAAGCTGTTTTGCTGAATATCGAATCAATTGAGCTTTTATACAACAACTGTTTGGGTGTTGTATAGTCAAGCCTCACGAGCAATTAGTATTGGTCAGCTTCATGCGTCACCGCACTTCCACATCCAACCTATCAACGTCGTAGTCTTCAACGGCTCTTTAGAGGACATAAAGTCCTAGGGAAATCTTATCTTGAGGTAGGCTTCCCGCTTAGATGCTTTCAGCGGTTATCCCTTCCGAACATAGCTACCCGGCGATGCGACTGGCGTCACAACCGGTACACCAGAGGTTCGTCCACTCTGGTCCTCTCGTACTAGGAGCAGATCCTCTCAAATTTCCAACGCCCACGGTAGATAGGGACCGAACTGTCTCACGACGTTCTAAACCCAGCTCGCGTACCTCTTTAAATGGCGAACAGCCATACCCTTGGGACCTGCTTCAGCCCCAGGATGAGATGAGCCGACATCGAGGTGCCAAACACCGCCGTCGATATGAACTCTTGGGCGGTATCAGCCTGTTATCCCCAGAGTACCTTTTATCCGTTGAGCGATGGCCCTTCCATACAGAACCACCGGATCACTAAGACCTACTTTCGTACCTGCTCGACTTGTGGGTCTCGCAGTTAAGCGCGCTTTTGCCTTTATACTCTACGCGTGATTTCCGACCACGCTGAGCGCACCTTCGTACTCCTCCGTTACTCTTTAGGAGGAGACCGCCCCAGTCAAACTACCCACCAGACATGGTCCTCGTCCCGGATAACGGGACAGAGTTAGAACCTCAATATTACCAGGGTGGTATTTCAAGATTGGCTCCACCAGAACTAGCGTCCTGGTTTCAAAGCCTCCCACCTATCCTACACAAGTAAGATCAAAGTTCAATGTCAAGCTGCAGTAAAGGTTCACGGGGTCTTTCCGTCTAGCCGCGGGTACACCGCATCTTCACGGCGAATTCGATTTCACTGAGTCTCTGCTGGAGACAGCGCCCCCATCATTATGCCATTCGTGCAGGTCGGAACTTACCCGACAAGGAATTTCGCTACCTTAGGACCGTTATAGTTACGGCCGCCGTTTACTGGGGCTTCGATCAAGAGCTTCGCTTACGCTAACCCCATCAATTAACCTTCCAGCACCGGGCAGGCATCACACCCTATACGTCCACTTTCGTGTTTGCAGAGTGCTATGTTTTTAATAAACAGTTGCAGGGGCCTGGTTTCTGTGGCTGCCAACAGCTCAAGGAGCAAGTCCTATCACCGCCGGCAGCGTACCTTCTCCCGAAGTTACGGTACCATTTTGCCTAGTTCCTTCAGCAGAGTTCTCTCAAGCGCTTTGGTCTACTCGACCTGACCACCTGTGTCGGTTTCGGGTACGATTCCTGTGTAACTGAAGCTTAGAGACTTTTCCTGGAAGCATAGTATCAGCCACTTCACTGTACAAGTACAGCTTGCTATCAGATCTCAGCATAGAGTACCCCGGATTTGCCTAAGATACATGCCTACATCCTTCCACCTGGACAACCAACGCCAGGCTGACTTAACTTACTCCGTCCTCTCATCGCATTACACAGAAGTATTGGAATATTAACCAATTTCCCATCGACTACGCCTCTCGGCCTCGCCTTAGGGGTCGACTCACCCAGCCCCGATTAACGTTGGACTGGAACCCTTGGTCTTTCAGCGTGCGAGTTTTTCACTCGCATTGTCGTTACTCACGTCAGCATTCGCACTTCTGATACCTCCAGCAGACTTCTCAATCCACCTTCATCGGCTTACAGAACGCTCCCCTACCACTTGCAATAAATTGCAAATCCGCAGCTTCGGCATATAGTTTTAGCCCCGTTACATCTTCCGCGCAGGCCGACTCGACTAGTGAGCTATTACGCTTTCTTTAAAGGGTGGCTGCTTCTAAGCCAACCTCCTAGCTGTCTATGCCTTCCCACATCGTTTCCCACTTAACTATAATTTTGGGGCCTTAGCTGGCGGTCTGGATTGTTTTCCTCTTGACTACGGACGTTAGCACCCGCAGTCTGTCTCCCGGATAGTACTCATTGGTATTCGGAGTTTGCATCGGTTTGGTAAGTCGGGATGACCCCCTAGCCGAAACAGTGCTCTACCCCCAATGGTATTCGTCCGAGGCGCTACCTAAATAGCTTTCGGGGAGAACCAGCTATCACCGAGTTTGATTAGCCTTTCACCCCTATCCACAAGTCATCCCCTGGCTTTTCAACGACAGTGGGTTCGGTCCTCCAGTCAGTGTTACCTAACCTTCAACCTGCTCATGGATAGATCACCCGGTTTCGGGTCTACACCCAGCAACTAAACGCCCTATTAAGACTCGATTTCTCTACGGCTCCCCTATTCGGTTAACCTCGCTACTGAATGTAAGTCGCTGACCCATTATACAAAAGGTACGCAGTCACCGAACAAGTCGGCTCCCACTGCTTGTATGCATGCGGTTTCAGGATCTATTTCACTCCCCTCACAGGGGTTCTTTTCGCCTTTCCCTCACGGTACTGGTTCACTATCGGTCAGTCAGGAGTATTTAGCCTTGGAGGATGGTCCCCCCATATTCAGACAAGGTTTCACGTGCCCCGCCCTACTCGACATCATTATCTAAGCCCTTTCGTGTACGGGAATATCACCCTCTACGTTCGCACTTCCCAGAGCGTTCCACTAAAGCTTAGATAACTTAATGGGCTTTTCCCCGTTCGCTCGCCGCTACTGAGGGAATCTCAATTGATTTCTTTTCCTAAGGGTACTGAGATGTTTCACTTCCCCTCGTTCGCCTCGCAACACTATGTATTCATGTTGCGATACCTACCTTATGGTAAGTGGGTTTCCCCATTCAGAAATCTCCGGATCACAGGATATTTGCCGCCTCCCCGGAGCTTATCGCAGGCTATTACGTCTTTCATCGCCTCTGACTGCCAAGGCATCCACCACATGCACTTAATTACTTGACTATACAACCCCAAACAGTCGTCCATCCCTACAAGTAGGATGAGCAACAGATTATGATGATCTCTCATCACTCTCATACAGTTGGCGTTTGTGCACTTAAGCACCGTACAGCTTCAATTAGATTCATATACCAAAACGCTTGATTCAGTTAATTTCGCTAGTAACTCATTTCTTAATCTTCATCAACCAGTCATAAATGACTGCTAATGTCGATTTCAAAACGAGTATGAACAAATTATTTCAACTCAAATATATTCTGTTAATGATTTTTCCAGCCTTCGTCAGGTCAGGAAACTGTGATAAATCACAGAACTTAATAAACTAAAACCATTCAATCATGATCTTATTTACTAAATTCTATAATCTAACTTCTTAGCTTATATATTGAAGAACAATATATGGTGGAGACTAACGGAGTCGAACCGTTGACCTCCTGCGTGCAAAGCAGGCGCTCTACCAACTAAGCTAAGTCCCCAGCTTATCAATAAGTCAATGTATCTTTTTTCTGTAGTCAGATAGTGGTGGGTCTGACAAGACTTGAACTTGTGACCCCACGCTTATCAAGCGTGTGCTCTAACCAACTGAGCTACAGACCCTCAGATACATCGTCATGAAGAACAACTTGTTGTGGATTCTTACCGGTCGTCAATCTTTCGTTAAGGAGGTGATCCAGCCGCAGGTTCCCCTACGGCTACCTTGTTACGACTTCACCCCAGTCATCGGCCACACCGTGGTAAGCGTCCTCCTTGCGGTTAGACTACCTACTTCTGGTGCAACAAACTCCCATGGTGTGACGGGCGGTGTGTACAAGGCCCGGGAACGTATTCACCGCGGCATTCTGATCCGCGATTACTAGCGATTCCGACTTCATGGAGTCGAGTTGCAGACTCCAATCCGGACTACGATCGGCTTTTTGAGATTAGCATCCTATCGCTAGGTAGCAACCCTTTGTACCGACCATTGTAGCACGTGTGTAGCCCTGGTCGTAAGGGCCATGATGACTTGACGTCGTCCCCGCCTTCCTCCAGTTTGTCACTGGCAGTATCCTTAAAGTTCCCGGCTTAACCCGCTGGCAAATAAGGAAAAGGGTTGCGCTCGTTGCGGGACTTAACCCAACATCTCACGACACGAGCTGACGACAGCCATGCAGCACCTGTATGTAAGCTCCCGAAGGCACCAATCCATCTCTGGAAAGTTCTTACTATGTCAAGACCAGGTAAGGTTCTTCGCGTTGCATCGAATTAAACCACATGCTCCACCGCTTGTGCGGGCCCCCGTCAATTCATTTGAGTTTTAGTCTTGCGACCGTACTCCCCAGGCGGTCTACTTATCGCGTTAGCTGCGCCACTAAAGCCTCAAAGGCCCCAACGGCTAGTAGACATCGTTTACGGCATGGACTACCAGGGTATCTAATCCTGTTTGCTCCCCATGCTTTCGTACCTCAGCGTCAGTATTAGGCCAGATGGCTGCCTTCGCCATCGGTATTCCTCCAGATCTCTACGCATTTCACCGCTACACCTGGAATTCTACCATCCTCTCCCATACTCTAGCTTCCCAGTATCGAATGCAATTCCTAAGTTAAGCTCAGGGATTTCACATCCGACTTAAAAAGCCGCCTACGCACGCTTTACGCCCAGTAAATCCGATTAACGCTTGCACCCTCTGTATTACCGCGGCTGCTGGCACAGAGTTAGCCGGTGCTTATTCTGCGAGTAACGTCCACTCACTATAGGTATTAACTATAGGAGCCTCCTCCTCGCTTAAAGTGCTTTACAACCAAAAGGCCTTCTTCACACACGCGGCATGGCTGGATCAGGCTTGCGCCCATTGTCCAATATTCCCCACTGCTGCCTCCCGTAGGAGTCTGGGCCGTGTCTCAGTCCCAGTGTGGCGGATCATCCTCTCAGACCCGCTACAGATCGTCGCCTTGGTAGGCCTTTACCCCACCAACTAGCTAATCCGACTTAGGCTCATCTATTAGCACAAGGTCCGAAGATCCCCTGCTTTCCCCCGTAGGGCGTATGCGGTATTAGCATTCCTTTCGAAATGTTGTCCCCCACTAATAGGCAGATTCCTAAGCATTACTCACCCGTCCGCCGCTAAGTTATGGTGCAAGCACCACAACTCCGCTCGACTTGCATGTGTTAAGCCTGCCGCCAGCGTTCAATCTGAGCCATGATCAAACTCTTCAGTTTAAAATCAATAGTGCTTTATTCAAAACACCAAATCTGGCTCATCAATTTTCTGACATTAATTTCTCAAATAAACTTCGAGTCATTTCTACCATCAATCAATGAAAATAATTTCGATCAATCAACCAGTAAAAATCCACACAAGTTGTTCTTCATAATCTCTTAATGATCTTCTTGCTGATTCGTCACCAGCAAGCTAGGTCGGCTATATTACACTAGATATTCTCAGTGTCAATCAGTAATTCAAATTATTTTAAACTTTCTTTCTAAAACCCAATCTTAACACTTCGTGCTAAGTTGCTGTTTTACCAGAAGTTTTAATCTTCATCACCGCCGATGGATGTGCATTCTACAGCATTTCACAACCAGCACAACCCCTGTTGCGCTTTATTTTTTAAATTATCTTCCAACTGTTTATTTATTCTTCAAAATAGAGGGGTTTTCTTATTTTTAAGTTTAAATCAACAACAATTTTGATTTAAATTTATAAATAACGTCTTTTCAATCCATTTTACTTCTCTGATTTTTTATCTTTTTATTTTCTCACATCAACTGCACTGGAGTTATTAGAACAATCAGCATTCCTATCGACTTAAAAATTTATAAGGTATAAACAAAAGATAGGAGAGATAGAGAAAAGAATTAAGCTGGAAATAAAATCCACCTTTTCCAGTAATAATGCGATTTGCTAATTTTTAATATTCTTTTTAAGCAAAATTTTAATTCTTTGGCTTATTTTCAAGTTTTATATTTCAAGAGAGCTCATTAAATTATTTGAATATCGAGAGCAGGAGCAATAAATACGATTCAAGCCATGTTGAATGTTGAATGTTGAATGTTGAATGTTGAATGTTGAATGTTGAATGTTGAATGTTGAATGTTGAATGTTGAATGTTGAATGTTGAATGTTATTATTAAATTTTAGGCATAAAAAAACCGCATTTAAGCGGATCATTTATTTTTAAGTTTAAACTTAAAATGGTCGGAGCAGTAGGATTCGAACCTACGACCCTCTGGTCCCAAACCAGATGCGCTACCAAGCTGCGCCATACTCCGAAATTGGGGTGAATGATGGGATTCGAACCCACGACAACCGGAATCACAATCCGGGGCTCTACCAACTGAGCTACATCCACCGTTACAACATTTTGGCTCTATAATACCAGACTACCAAATGGTGCGCCTGACAGGATTCGAACCTGTGACCATCCGCTTAGAAGGCGGATGCTCTATCCAACTGAGCTACAGGCGCATGACCGATGATAAAAATATCATGCGATACTCGCCTTGAAGAATTGGTCGGAGCAGTAGGATTCGAACCTACGACCCTCTGGTCCCAAACCAGATGCGCTACCAAGCTGCGCCATACTCCGATTCATCTCAGCTTTTAGTGTATCGCACATCGTGCGGTACGGTGTGCATTCTAGGCGTGACGCCTAGAGACGTCAACACCTATATTCAAAAAAACCTAAAAAATCACTTCAACCGCTTATTTATCAAGCATTTTAGGTAATTTTTGATCAAAATTAACGTTTTAGACCCGCACTAAAGCTCAACATACGATCAAGTGGCAATTTAGCGCGGTCAGCAAGAGCAGGATCAACGTGTATTTCTTGATCACCCTTTTGTAAAACCTCTAAAATTCCATCCAATTCATTCATGGCCATCCATGGACAGTGAGCACAGGAACGACATGTTGCCCCCTCACCTGCCGTCGGAGCTTCAATAAGCGTCTTATTTGGCACAGCTTGTTGCATCTTGTAGAAGATGCCACGGTCGGTTGCCACAATCAAACGCTCATTTGGCAGTGTTTGTGCCGCTTTAATCAGTTGCGAGGTACTTCCTACTGCATCTGCAATATCGACCACTGACTCAGGCGATTCCGGATGAACCAAAACAGCCGCATCTGGATAGAGTGCTTTCATGTTGGCAATACCACGTGCACGGAATTCTTCATGCACAATACAAGCACCATCCCAAAGCAACATATCCGCACCGGTTTTCTTTTGGATGTAACGTCCCAGATGCTGGTCAGGTGCCCAAATAATCTTTTCACCTAGGCTATCGAGATGTTCAATAATCTCGACTGCACAGCTTGATGTCACCACCCAGTCTGCACGCGCCTTGACTGCAGCCGAGGTATTGGCATAGACCACCACGGTATGATCGGGGTGCGCATCGCAAAATGCAGTAAATTCATCTACCGGACACCCCAAATCTAAAGAACAGGTCGCTTCCAAGGTTGGCATAAGCACGGTTTTTTCAGGAGAAAGTATTTTTGCTGTTTCTCCCATAAACTTCACCCCGGCAACCACCAAAGTTGATGCAGGATGGTCTCGGCCAAAGCGTGCCATTTCTAATGAGTCAGAAACACAACCGCCAGAAAGCTCTGCAATCTCCTGAACTTCAGGATCGCAATAGTAGTGGGCGACAAGGACAGCATCACGTTTTTTGAGTTCTGCCAGAATTTGTGCAAACTTTTCCTGTTTGACCTCATCACTTAAATGAATATCTTTAGGTTCACCCAATCGATCTAAATGCGCCTGCACAATCGATTTAGCCTCATTGGCAATTAAATTGGTCGCATTACTCATAACGTGTTCTCTATCCTTTAAACTTGCTTCTCACAAGTCATTCAACCCACTTACCAGTCAGAATAGCATCATGCTTTTTGACCAGTCATTAAAAACTTTACCTTATAAAAAAGCCTCACTACGGAGGCTTTTTTCATTCAACTCAACTTAAGAACGGTAATCTGCATTGATCTTGACATAGTCATAAGACAGATCACAGGTATAGACGGTATCTTTCGCCTGTCCTCGTCCCAAATCAACCCGAATAGTCAACTCAGCCTGAGACATCACGCGCGCGCCAGCTTCTTCCGTATAGTCCGCTGCTGCACCACCATCTTTGCAGATCTGTACATCATCCAACCAAACCTGAATTTTTTCAACGTCTAAATTTTTAACGCCCGCATAACCAATTGCTGCAAGAATACGCCCCCAATTCGGATCTGAGGCGAAAATTGCAGTTTTCACCAGTGGTGAATGAGCAATACTATAGGCAATATCGCAACATTCCTGGGTATCTGCACCACCTTCAACCGCAACGGTAATGAATTTGGTTGCACCTTCACCATCACGTACAATTAGTTGTGCCAAACGTTTCATGACACGTGTCAACACATCTAGAACAATGGTGTAACGTGAATCATCAGTTGAAGTAATTTCTTTACCACCTGCCTGTCCAGTAGCGACAAAAATACATGAGTCATTGGTTGAGGTATCACCATCTATCGTAATACGGTTAAATGATACATTCACAGTGGTTTTTAATAACTGCTGCACCAGTTCACGACTGATCGGTACATCGGTCGCGACATAGCTGAGCATAGTGGCCATATTGGGACGAATCATGCCGGCACCTTTGGAAATACCGGTCATGGTGTAGAGCACACCATCCATCTCAAACTGTTCTGACGCCCCTTTAGGCAGCGTATCCGTCGTCATGATACCTTTTGCTGCATCCAGCCAGGCATCTTCTTTTAATGAATCCAGTGCAGGCTGCAAACCATTGACCAGGCGTTCAATAGGCAATTGCTCGCCAATGACCCCGGTAGAAAAAGGTAAAATTTCGCTGGTCGATACACCCGCCAGTTCAGCCAGTTTTGCACACGTCGCCTGCGCATTCACCATACCGATTTTCCCGGTACCCGCATTGGCATTACCGGTATTAATCACTAGATAGCGTGGATTAGTGATTTGCAAATGAGCTTTACACACATGTACCGGTGCTGCACAGAATGCATTTTGGGTAAATACACCGGCAACGTTTGAACCTTCAGCAAATTCAAAAATAACGAGGTCACGTCGGTTCTGATAACGCACATAAGCTTCAGCTGAACCAATTTTTACACCTTTAACCACATGCATCTGTGGCATTGTTAAGTCGCCCACCGCCATTTTTAAACTTCCAAATAAGTTCGTGATAAAAAGACAGCTTAGTAGAAATTCAGTAAAAAATCGAGCAGAACACTTTGTTTGATTTATTTTTTATCAGTTTGCTATTTTCAGGCCCAAAAAAACCAGTCCGTAGACTGGTTTTAGCAATACATTAGATTTAGTTGGATGCCAACTGAGTCGATTCCGACAATAGCGCCTGTTTGGCTTTTTCCTGACTGGCAGCAGATAAAGCCGGATTTGAAGCCACAATGCGGTTTGCATTCGCTGCATTTGCCGGTGTGATGGCTGCAGTTTTTAACACTACTGGACGTTGCTGCGGGTTAGCAAAGGTATAGCGAATCCCGGTACGTGGACTCATAACCGTAGTGTTGTCATCTTTAACAGCATTTGCCGCTGTGTTTTTTGCTGGCTCATTTGCAAAAGCCAGACCTGGAATAGCTAAAGCTAAAATCATCAATGGTTGTAATACTTTTTTCATTGTCTTTTCCGCTTCTGAATGTTCATCAATATCCACTAAATACCACTTAATTCAGCTCTCTGCAAACATATTCACATCTTGCAAAAATAAACCCTATATTTTGCTGCAATAAAAAAACCACTTTATCTATTTAAATCCAAAGGAAAAGAAATATATAAAGTGGCTGCATGTTTTAGATAAAATTAAATTTTACCGTGACATTGCTTGTATTTTAAACCTGAACCACATGGGCAAGGTGCATTACGGCTTGCAGGCGGCTCAAATGTTTGCCCTGCTGGATTAAAGCCAGACTCCACTTCAACAATTTCAGTACCGCTTAAATCGCCGGTTAACAAATTATCAAACTCAGCATGAGAAAGATTCAATTGCATGGCTTCAGCTTGAGCCTGCTTTTGTGCTTCCATTTCAGCCAGTTCTTCAGCTGTAGGAACATGAACACGTGAAAGATCTGTAATCACATCTGACTTGATCACAGCCAGCATATTTACAAACAGATTAAAGGCTTCTTTCTTGTATTCCTGTTCAGGATTCTTTTGTGCATAACCACGCAAGTGAATGCCCTGACGCAAGTAATCCATGGCAGCCAAATGATCTTTCCAATGGCGATCCAAAGCACTTAACATGAAATGACGTTCCAGCATGGCTGCTGACTCATCACCCATCTGTTCACGGCGAGTGCGATAGCGTTGTACGATTTCATCAGAAATACGTTCTACCAGAGCTTCTTCATCTAAACGACGGTCTTGTTCCAGCCATTGATTGACCGGTAAATCAATACCTAAATCCTCACGCAATGCACGTTCCAGACCATCGATATCCCATTGGTCATGAATGGATTCCGGCGGAATATAATTTTCAATTACACCTTTAATCACTTCGTGATGCATTTCTTCAATGTAATCTTGTAGCGTACTTTCAGCGAGCACTTCATCACGTTGTGAATAGATGATCTTACGTTGTTCGTTATTCACATCATCGTATTTCAACAAATTCTTACGAATATCGAAGTTACGGGCTTCTACTTTACGTTGTGCATTTTCAATTGAACGCGACACCATTTTGTGTTCAATGGCTTCATCTTCCTGCAAGCCCATTGCCCGCATCATGCCCACAACGCGGTCGCCGGCGAAAATACGCATCAAGTCATCTTCAAGTGATAAGTAGAAACGTGAAACACCCGGGTCACCCTGACGACCGGCACGACCACGCAGCTGGTTATCGATACGGCGCGACTCATGACGCTCTGAACCAATGATATGCAAGCCGCCAGAAGCCAATACCATTTCATGGTTTTGTTCCCATTCAGCCCTTAAGCGTGCTTCATCTTCAGGCGTTGGGTTTTCAATGTGAGCCAGTTTGGCTTTCCAGTTACCACCCAGCAAAATATCGGTACCACGACCTGCCATGTTGGTTGCAATGGTCACGGCGCGCGGTGAGCCTGCTTGAGCAATAATGTCTGCTTCACGCTCATGCTGCTTCGCATTTAGTACTTCATGCGTAATACCCGCTTCTTTCAATTTTTCAGAAAGAATTTCAGAAGCTTCAATCGTTGCCGTACCAATCAGGATCGGTGCAACACCGTCTTCATGCACCCGCTGAATTTCTTGAATGATGGCGTTATATTTACCATTACGGTTTAAATAAATAAGATCATTTTCATCTTTACGGATCATTGGTCGGTGGGTTGGAATAAGTACCACATCCAAACCATAAATCTCTTTCATTTCCGCAGCTTCGGTATCGGCTGTACCAGTCATACCAGAAAGCTTTTTGTAAAGACGGAAATAGTTCTGGAAAGTCGTGGTTGCCAAAGTCTGGTTTTCAGGCTGAATTTCCAGACCTTCTTTCGCTTCAACTGCTTGGTGCAAACCTTCTGACCAGCGACGACCTGGCATGGTACGACCGGTGTTTTCATCAACAATAATCACTTCGCCATCATGAATGATGTACTGAACATTACGTTGATAAAGATAGTGTGCACGAATAGCAGCCGAAACATGATGAACCAAGTTCAAGTTAGATGGTGAATACAAGCTCTCACCTGCAGCCAGCAAACCCATCTCAATCAATTGATCTTCTACGGTTTCATAACCAACTTCAGTCATTTCAACCTGACGTTGCTTTTCATCAATCCAGAAATGACCGCCATCCGGCACTTTTTCTTCTTTTTGCGCACGAAGTTTTGGCGGGATGCTATTGATTGCTGCATACAATTGTGAAGAGTCATCACTTTGACCAGAAATGATCAATGGTGTACGTGCCTCATCAATCAGGATCGAATCGACCTCATCGATAATGGCATAGGTTAAGCCACGTTGTTTTTTCTCGGCTTGAGAAAAAACCATGTTGTCACGCAGATAATCGAAACCAAATTCGTTGTTGGTACCGTAAGTAATATCGGCACGGTAGGCTTCAGCTTTCTCTGTTGGATCTTGCATGGAATAAATAATACCAATGCTCAGACCCAAGAATTCGAATAAGGGACGGTTTAATTCCGCATCACGCTGTGCCAAATAATCGTTCACAGTGATGACATGTACACCCTGTCCGCTAATAGCATTCAGATAACAAGCCAAGGTACCCATCAGGGTTTTACCTTCACCGGTACGCATTTCTGCAATTTTACCTTCGTGAAGGGTAATACCACCAATCAGCTGGACATCGTAATGACGCATTCCCATAATTCGCTTTGCCGCTTCACGACAAACAGCAAATGCTTCAGGTAATAATTTATCCAGGCTTTCGCCCTTGTTATATCGTTGTTTGAATTCTTCAGTTTTTGCAGATAAGTCTGCATCGCTTAGTGCAGATATCGTCGGCTCGAGCGCATTAATCTTATCTACGATTTTACGCATGCGTTTGAGTTCGCGCTCATTTTTGGTACCGAAGATTCCTCCGATCAGACTTGCCAACATGAATAGACTCTCTAAATCTTGCTTGTCGAATGAATAAATTTTTTCTCAGTCGTTATTATGGTGCTAGAAATTTGAAGTACAAGGGGTTTGCACAAAACCAATAAAAAAATTCTGCTCACTCGTTCTAGCACGTGACAGCTAAGGACAAACAATGTAACAAATTTTAAACAGCCAATATAGTCATAGAATTCATCATTTATCCGGATTTTGCTCATCCATCTCGGCCTGTATATTCCATTTACTCATAAAGAAATACAAAAACGCTATTTTCATTGCAAAAAAAAATGCGTCATATTAGATCGCATCAACATACATAACAAAGTAAATGAGGCTATAAAAATGACATTACGTTTAGGCGATACCGCACCGAATTTTGAACAGGAATCCAGTGAAGGCTTAATTAATTTCTACGACTTTCTGGGTGACAGCTGGGGAATCCTGTTTTCCCATCCAGCGGACTACACGCCGGTATGTACCACTGAATTGGGCTATACCGCAAAACTAAAAGACGAATTTGCAAAGCGCAATGTTAAAGCCATTGCCCTGTCAGTAGATGATGTCGAATCACACAAGGGCTGGATTAACGACATTAACGAAACCCAAAACACCTCTGTGAATTTTCCGATCATTGCCGATCAAGACCGCAAGGTGTCTACGCTGTACGATTTTATTCACCCGAATGCCAGTGAAACCCTGACCGTTCGCTCTTTAGTGATTATTGATCCAAACAAAAAGGTTCGTTTAATTATTACCTACCCAGCTTCTACAGGCCGTAACTTTCATGAAATTTTACGTGTGGTCGATTCGCTGCAACTGACAGATAACCATAAAGTGGCAACCCCAGCCAACTGGCAACAAGGTGAAGACGTCGTCATTGTTCCATCATTGAAAGATGAGGAAGAAATCAAGCAACGTTTTCCTAAAGGATATAAGGCGGTTACCCCTTATTTACGCTTAACGCCACAGCCTGAGCAAGGATAAGCAGAGCACTGCTCTGCCCTTGCGCAAGACAAGCGAAGCGCGTAGTTTCGGATAAAGAACCGCTGCTTTTATTTTTACGTAAAGTAAGCGCAGCGCGTAGTTTCTTAAAAAGAGTACTACACTATTCTGAAGAATATATGCCACAAGTAGGTGCTAGATTGTATTACAACTATCCTGCAAATACAGGATGACTATGACGAGCCAATCCTGATCTTGTTCAAGCCTGTCTTTATGACAGGCTTTCTTATTTTTCTAAGCAATTGAATTACAAAATCAAGTTGATGTTTGTTTCACAGCCAGTTTATAAATACGCCTAATCATCTTAAGAATAAATATTGTGATCTATAACATTCATCATTTGCACTGCGGCACCATGTGTCCGATTTGCGGCCCTCTGTTTGGGCAAAAAGGTTTACATGCCAAAGTAGTTTGTCATTGCCTACTGCTTGAAACCGATCAAGGTTTAGTACTGGTAGATACCGGTCTGGGTATACAAGATTATCTCCACACCCAAGCCCGCTTAGGTCGTATGGTTTCCAGGCTGGGGCGTATTGAAAAGAATTTAGAGTTGACCGCCATTACCCAAATTCAACGCTTAGGCTTCAATCCTAAAGATGTAAAACATATTCTAATCTCACATCTGGATTTTGATCATGCAGGTGGTATTTCCGATTTCCCACACGCCACCGTACATGTACTTTCCAGTGAATTTAATGCCACTCAAAGTTTTTTCCCCTTAAAAAATAAAGCGCGTTATAAAACCCAGCAATTTAAGCAGCACCGATACTGGAATTTTATAGAACCCAATCAAGGTGAAGCATGGTTTAACCTGCATCAAGTGCAGGGATTTCGCTTATTTCAGGATGAAATTTTAATGATTCCGCTACTAGGCCATAGCCAAGGTCATTGTGGTGTTGCCATTAAACAGCATGATGGTTGGCTATTTTTCTGTGGCGATGCCTACTATTCCCACTTGCAGCTTGATCCTAAAAATCGACTTCCTACTCTGGATAAACTGGAACGTTTTTTTGCCGAAGATAATCACATGCGTGTAGACAACTTGCACAAAATCCAGCAACTTGCACAAAATGAAAAAAATATCGAGATTATTTGTGCCCATGATCCTGTAGAACTGGAGCGTTATCAAACATGATAAAAAGAACTGCTTTCGTCCTTGTCCTGAGTTGCTCAGGCTTAGTGGGATGTATGACATCGCCCCCTGTACCTATGGAACATCGGTCGCAGTATTGGGGCCAAGCCATCAATCCTCAGCATAATTTTTATCAAATCAGTAATGATGTATTTCGCAGTGAACAACCCTCGGCTGAACTGATTCCGCAATTAAAAGCCCATGATATTGATGTGATCATTAATTTAAGATCCAGAAATAAGGATGTCGTGGTCCTGCCATCTACAGATTTTAAATTGGTTCATATACCCATTCACACCTGGGCAATGAGCCGGGAAGATTTATTGCAGGTGATGCAACAGATTCAGCAGGCCAAAGCCGCAAACCAGCGGGTTCTGATTCATTGCTATCATGGCTCAGACCGCACCGGTGCAAGTATTGCCATGTACCGGATTATTTTTGAAAACTGTTCGATTGAGGATGCCATGAATGAAATGAAACATGGCGGTTATGGATTTCATCCGGTCTGGCTAAATATTGAAAAAATATTTAGCCCTGAAAATGTAAAATGGATTCAACAGCAACTGTTGAATCCATCTTAATTTCACTTCAAGCCAGATTTAGCGTTTATCGAGAGGAACCCAGTCAATCACCCATGCCGACTTCATTCCCAGGCTTGCATCACTGGTAATTTTCTTGCGGGCAGCATCAGCAACATCACGGTCTTTAGCCGGTCCAACCATAATTCGAACCCCTTTTGAAGTTGGACTCTTGGTCACCTTATAGCCTTTAGCACGCAGCTTAGAGGCCAGTGCATCGGCATTGGCTTCATTGGCAGCCAAGGCCACTTGTACCATCCACTGTTTATCGCCATGTTCCAACAAGTCACGAGCTTTTTCTGCTTCTGCTTTTTTCTTGGCTTCTGCTTTTTTCTTCGCTTCTGCTTCAAGTTGGGCTTGTTCTTTTTTCTTGGCTTCTAACGCTTTCTTTGCAGCCAACTGTTTTTCATCTTCAGCTGCTTTGCGTTTTAACTCAGCCTCTTGCTTTGCCTTGTCTTCAGCTGCTTTCTTCACTGCTGCCTGTTTTGCAGCCAACTGTTTTTCAGCTTCGAGCTGGGCTTTACGTTTGTCTTCAGTTATTTTTTTATCAGCATCAGTTCGTTGTTGTTGAGCTGTCTGCTGTTGTAACTTTTTTGCAGCGAGCAGCTTTTCATCTTCCAGACGCTTTTGTTTGGCTTTTTCATCTTCCACAAGTTCAGGAGGAATATTGTCCGAACTCTGCTGTGCTCCACTACGACGTGCATTTAAAGCGGCGTATTCTTCAGCTGCTTTACGTGCCGCATCAGCTTCAGCCTGTTGCTGCATCGCCAAAAATTCGGCTGCGCGCGCTTCTTGTTCTGCCACGGCTTTTTCACGTGCCCGGCGTTGTTCTTCAAGTAAACGTTTTTCTGTTTCCACGTCAACCGTTAAAGGTTGCAGCTGAACCACTTCCCCTTCTGCTGCCGGCTTTTTTTGCTCAACTTGAGCGGCTAAATTCGGAGTTCTGAGTTCGTTCTGATATATTTCTTGTTTACCTTTGAGAAGCAATGCTGCCAATAAAACACCACCACCTAATAAAACAACGCCTCCCATCCAGCGTTGGTTGCTATTCATTGACATTCTTCCAAATACTCCCATACCGCTTCTAAGGTATGAAATGAACCACATACCAAGATCAACTGATTATTTTTTGTTTCATTGAGCGCTGATTCAAAAGCCAATTGAACACTATTGAAGTGCTGTACTGTTTCACCCAGTAACGCTTCATCCAGCTGCTCGACTGCGGCTGCTCGTGGAACGGTTAATGGTGCGATTTTCCATGTTAAAACAGTATCTTTCAATAAATCTACGACAGAATTGATATCTTTATCTGCCAACATGGAAAAAACACTGATCACTTCTGTGTACTGTTTATTGTATTCTAAAAATTTTCGCAACTGATTTAACAAAAATTCTACGCCATGGGGATTATGTCCGGCATCAAAAATAACGGTTTTATCTTGAATCTGGCGTATTTCAAAGCGGCCTGGCAATTTTGCATTTTGAATGCCTTGTGCAATGGCAGCTTGAGTCACTTTTAGACCACTGACTAAAATCGCGGCAACGGCGGTAGATATATTTTCCAGTGCCAAAGCACCTAAAGGAAGTTTTAAAGTCGTGCCCGATGAAGCAAACATCCAAGCTTGACCATCATCCGTATATTGATAGAAATAATCACGATTGACTGCAAACAGTTGTGCCTGACATTCATCGGCTTTGTTTTGTATGGCTTGTGGAAGCTCCTGCAAACCAGCAAAAATTACGGGAATATTCGGGCGAATAATCCCGGCTTTTTCAAAGGCAATCTTTTCAATACTATCGCCCAGCCAGTCAGTATGATCCAACCCGATATTGGTAATCACGGCGACATCGGGATCAATCACATTGACCACATCCAGGCGACCACCGAGCCCGACTTCCAGCACCCAGACATCACATTGCTGGGCTTTAAAAATAACAAAAGCCGCCAGTGTGGTAGCTTCAAAGAAGGAAAGCGAGAGATCACAGTCACGACGAGCCTGATCCACCTGCACAAACGCATCCACCAAAGTCTGGTCATCCACTTCAATCCCGGCTAATTTAACCCGCTCATTAAAACGGTAAATATGCGGTGACTGGTACAACCCTACTTTATAGCCTTGCGCATTTAAAATAGCAGCCAAAGTCGTGGTGGTTGAGCCCTTACCATTGGTTCCCGCTACGGTCAGAACTTTTGCCTGCGGACGAATTACCCCTAGCTTTTCAGCAACAGGAATAACCCGTTCCAGACCTAAATCGATACCCGTAACGTGAACATGGCTCCAATAATCGAGCCATGTGTTTAAAGAGTCTGTTGCAAGTGGTGCTGTGTTCAAGACAAATTCATCAGTTTCGCGATAATACGATATACAGTATCACGTAATGCGTGACGGTGAACAATTTGATCGATTACACCATGATCAAGCAAATATTCTGCGCGCTGGAACGGTTCTTCCAGTTTTTCACGTACAGTTTGCTCAATGACACGTTTACCCGCAAAACCAATCATGGCTTTAGGTTCAGCGATATGCACATCACCCAACATTGCCAGTGACGCGGTTACACCACCATAAACTGGATGAGTCAGCACCACCAAATACGGTAAACCGGCATCTTTCATGCGTTGGATTGCAGCTGAAGTACGCGCCATTTGCATCAATGACAACATGCCTTCCTGCATACGTGCACCGCCTGAGGCAGCAAAACAGACTAAAGGCTGTTTCTCTTTAATGGCACGTTCAGCGGCTTGCACGAAACGGTCACCCACCACTGTCCCCATTGAACCGCCCATAAAGTCGAATTCAAATGCACAGGCAATTAAAGGAATATCCTTAAGTAAACCTTGTATCACCACCAAGGCTTCAGTTTCACCGGTTTTCTTTTGCGCTTCAGACATACGGTCTGGGTATGCCTTACTGTCCACGAACTTAAGTGGATCTTTCGCAGTAAACTCTTGACCCAATTCGTTTTGAACCTGATCGAAGAACCAGTTCAGACGGTCGCGTGCTTTCATGCGCAAATGTTCATCGCATTGTGGACAAACATAGGCATTAAATGTCATCGCGGTACGTGTAACCAGTGCGTGACATTCAGGGCACTCAATTGTTGGTTCAGTAAAGGTTGCCTTGAGTGCGGTTTGCTCATCAGGCATGTGAATACCCGGAACATGACGTTCCGTCCACGGAGTCGCTGGGCTAAGAATTTTTCCTGGTTTCACTTCTTGATTCATACTAACTCATCGAGCGCAGCTCGAAGCTCCTTGACTTTATTGACCGTTTCGACAACGGCTTGTTCTGGCGCTAAGTTCGCAAACTGTTTCACAAAAGCACTACCAACAATCACAGCATCAGCAGCTACACCCATGGCTTTTGCCGAGGCAGCATCGCTAATACCAAAACCGACACCCACAGGAACGTCAGTCACAGCTTTAATTTTCTGGATACGGGCTGCCGCTTCAGCAACATCTAAAGTTGCAGCACCTGTTACCCCTTTCAAGGATACATAGTAGATAAAACCACTGGCCTGATTTGCCACATGCTGAATACGCTCATCGGTCGATGTAGGCGCCAGCAAGAAAATTTGATCCATGTCGAATTTTTTCAACACATCATCTAAATCTTTGGCTTCTTCAGGCGGTAAATCCACCAGCAGTACACCATCCACACCACATTCATTCGCATACGATACAAACTTTTCGTAACCGATCACTTCTACCGGGTTTAAATAACCCATCAGCACGACTGGTGTTTCTGTATCTTTTTGGCGGAACTCTTTCACCATGTTCAAAGCGTCCAGGGTATTGGTGCCGCCTGCCAATGCGCGTTCTGCAGCAAGGGCAATCACGGGACCATCTGCCATAGGGTCTGAAAATGGTAGGCCAAGTTCAATCACATCCACCCCAGCCTCAACCATTTGATGTAACAATGGAACGGTTACCTGTGGATGAGGGTCACCAGCCATCACATAAGAAACGAGCGCTTTACGCTGCTGAGATTTAAGCTGTCCAAAACGAGTGGCTAAACGTGACATAGGGTTGTACTTTCCTTGAATTATTAAAAAACTGAGGAGTTGGCTTTGTAGAAATACAAGACAACGCATTGTAACGCTATTTTTTACTCATTGAATAGAGCCTGAGCATTTCGCGCTACATTCGGCTCACCATCTCATTTTTCAGAACAATCCGAGAACACTATTTACTGATATTTACGCTTTTTTCTCAATGATCAAAGATGCCTAATTTTGCTATGTAAACAAATATCCATCATTCAGATAAACTTATTTTTATGTGTAAAAAGTTTATAAAAATAATCAAGTTAGCCTTTATATTTAAAGTTTTATGCAATAGCAAAAGCTGTACTTTACTCAGTAGGTTTTATTTTATAAGACTCTAAAGCCGCAAGCTGAAGTGCATGCTTTGGTGCTTGCATTGAATTAAAAAACAGCCTGAATGAGCCATTTTTATGATTCAGATTGTGCTTTCAGTTGTTGTTTTCGCTCTAATAAGGTTTGACCGCTATAGGCCTTATAAGCACGTGCCAAAGCCGACTGATCTGAATATCCCAGGCGCATGGCAATTTCAGTCAGGCTGCTATTTTGCTGTAACAACTGTTCACAGCGTTTCATTCGTTCCGATTCCAGCACAGCCTTAAATGAACTTTCAAGCTGCTGCAATTGGCGTTGCAGCGTTCGTGTAGAAACATGCAATTCATCTGCAATCTGATCAATTTTTGGGGCTGCTGCGTGCAGTCTTAAATACTCGGCCACAGCAGTATGAATTTGCTGTAATACACTTTCATAATGTGGCTTGAGTGCAATAGCCTCCTCTGCCTGTTTAAGCAATAACTGCATCAGTGACGGATCCGCCAGTACTGACTTCAGGGTTAGGCTATCCACCCCCATGACATAGGCATAACGTGGCTGATCAAACAACACATCACAACCATAAAATTTTTGATAATGATACTGTGCCATTTGCGGTCGATGTGCCATCTGGATATTTAAAAATTGTGGTTGATCGGGAAAGATTTGCTTGGCCAAATGCACCATGGCAGCCATGGTCATTTCATTTAACAAGGCATATTTTTCATCTAAAAACGGCCAGCTCAGCCAGATCTCGTTGCCCTGCTGATGCATCTGCAATGGGGTTGCATCGGCACCATCAATCACCAGACGGCTGAAACGCATTATGTACTGCAATGCTTCAGCCACACTGTTACTTCGGGTGGCCATATAACCGAGTACGCCGAAATGTTCAGGACGAATTCGCTTGGCCATTTCAATAATCAACTGCGGGCAATCCAGCTGCTCACGAGTTAATTGCAAAATGCTGTAAAAAAAAGAAAAGGGCGACTGGGTATCGATCGGTAATTGCAGCACGTGCTCCAGATCATCCCGATAAGGTGCTAAAAATTCAAGCGTGTGAAAGTCAAGTCCCTGGTCTATCAGATACATATTCCAGAGCTGAAAATAACCATTTGGGATGTGTAATTCTTGCATGGCGACTCACTTATAATTTGACATATTATATTTTCACCTTGGCGTAAAATGTATAAAAAATGGCAAGTACTGTCAAAACAAAAATGAAAAAGCACGACATACTGCAATTATCCAAGGCAATTGAAGTAAAACAACATGAATGCCATTGTCCAACCACAGATTACTCCTGTAGTACGTAGCAATCTTGATTTCAAGCTAAATGAAGTGCCGCGCTTCTGGTTTGCAGGTGATCCGTTTATTACCCGCATGTTCGATGCCTTAAGCCTGACTTTTCCTGATGGTGAACGCTATTTCATTCAATCTGTAAGGCTGTTCCGCGACCAGATTACCAATCCGGATTTAAAGCAGCGTGTGGCAGACTTTATCCGTCAGGAAGCACAGCACGGCATAGCGCATGACAAGATGAATCAGGTCATGAAAGAACAAGGTATGCCGGTCGATCAATTTATTCAGCGTTTAAATAAGATTTTTAAATTTGAACTGGAAAAACGCTCACCACAATACAATATTGCCATGACCGCTGCGGCTGAGCATTTGACGGCTCTAATGGCAGAAACCTTTTTTGGCAATAAAGAGACATTACGCGGTGCTCATCCTTATGTGCGGGCACTTTTTGCCTGGCATGCAATTGAAGAAATGGAACACCGTGATGTCGCTTTTGATGTGATGAAACAGGTCGGCAATGTCCCTGAAAGCACACGTAAATTTGTACTGGCATGGACAACCGTATTGATGTTCGGCTTTACTATTTATCGTGCCAATGTGATGTTAAAGCATGATGGCTTTACGCCGTTACAACGCTTGCAAATGAATTTCAAAGGTTTGCCGTGGTTTTTTGGTAAACAAGGCGTACTCACCAGAATGGGCAAGCCATATAGAGACTGGTTTAAAAAGGACTTTCACCCCAGCCAGCATCCGGTAATTGCCCAATATGATGTCTGGGTCAAAACCCTGGAACAAACGGGTGATCCGATTCAAGCCGGCGAAGCCTTCTGGCAGGCGGCACAAGAATAAAAAAAGCCTGCATTTTGCAGGCTTTTTTTATTCTAGGCTTACAATTTGGCACTTACCACTTTGCATAGTGCTGTTCCAGCAAACCGTATTCATTGACCAAGACAATTTCCTGATCATCCTGCTGAATAGTGCCACTGATTTTGGCCTGCCATTGACTAAACTGACTGCCGACCAGTCTTAAATTCAGATTTTCATAACGGCGCCAACCAGTTTTTACATCCAGATTCAGCTTGTTATCCAGTGAGCGAATCTTCCAGTGTCCTTCATCCTGATGCTGAAACAAAACATCGCTTACAGGATATAGCACACCATTGATCCACAAGCAGTTCTCATTGCCAAAACTTTCATTGACTCCAGAAGCCAGATTTAAGCCAATCCGGTTATTGTGTTGATCCCAAAAATTACTCGACAACCAGAACCATGCTGTTTCCGGACGCAGAAAACCGCAGGTATCATCCAGCGATGCAAAAGTTCTTTCATTAAACTGTATGGTTTCACCCTGTTTATTGATAAAAAAACCTTCACATGCCAAGGTGGTTAGCTTCTGGGTATAAGTCCAGCCATTGATCCCGGTCGGGCTACACATGCTGAGCGGGTCGGTACCGGCACAGAAGATTCGTGCACTCAGCCTGATTTCCCCATACTTAGTGACATGGATATAGCGCACGCCATTGGCATGCTGGATATCAATTTGGAAAGGGGAATTAGAAAAAAAGCTCTGGTTATAAAGCGGCTGCTCATCCACCACGGTATTGCGTGATAGCAGGTTAATGGCATTCCACTCTAAAACTTCATGGTTTTGATGATTATAAATATAAAAAAAACCATGCCCTGCCCAAGCAATATCGGCAATGGCCAAACCTATGGTGTAGTGTTGATGCTGAATTGAACAGAATTTAAACTTCTTATATTTTAATCGCTTGCGCCAACCCGTTAAGACATCACCATAAGGTGTCTTGTACTGGTATTGATTCAAATCGATGGTTTTTGGGAGAGAACTAAAACGTCCATAATTTGGTTGTCCATTTGATTGAATCAAATCCATTTATCAAATTCCATCTAGCCAAGAGATAACAATTCCTTAATCTTATTATGCCCATATAAATAGAACTTAAAAGTATCAAAAGCATCTTTTATCTAAAATATACAAAAATGTATAGTATTTAAGAAAGCTTAATATCTAATAAATACAATTTATTAATCAGATAGATATGAATTAGGACTCCGATAACATTAAATAGGTATTTTCCCAGTGGTTAGCGCTGAATTCACCATCAATCAGTTGCACATAACGACCATGCACCTGATCAATCGCAATACAATCATCCACATCTAATAGGCGATCGGTATGCTGTTTTTGCCAATGCCGTGCAAAGTAGGCTTTACCGCGTTGCTTAGCCAGCATGGCATTTTCTGCCACGACCAGAATATAACGGTGTAACTCGCCAAACTCACGGGCATCGTAACCACCCAAGTTAATTAAAAACAGCTTTTGTTCAGATGAATTCGGCTGAGCATTGCTAAAGTGAATTTGATATTGAATACCTTCAAATTCCACGCCATTGATTTGTGCCCAGGCATCGATGTGCAAGCCTTTTTGCTCACCAAACCATGAATTTTTAAGTTGAGGATAGACCTCTTGCAATGAATCACCTACGGCTAACACGACATCATGGACTTCTGTATTGGCACGTGCATGACGACCACCGAGCATGACGATAAATAGGCTGGGCATTGCTTACTCCTTTTAGAATCCTCCCCTAGCCCCTCCTTTTTCTAAGGAGGGGAATTTCTATTTAAAAATAGAAACTCAGGACGGTAAATATTTATCTTCAAGATGATACGCGCTGGCGACAGGGATGTCGCCCGTTAAACTGCGGCACAAGGAAGTGCCGTCAGTTTAACAAAAAGCCTTTGGTTACTTTGGGTTATCCAAAGTAACATTCAGAGCTCATTGTATTTGAGTTGTAAACAGTAAGACTCCGTCAAAATATAGATACATTCATAACCACAAAGTTGAAGTGAATTTAAGCAATAAAAAAATCGTGCTGAGTTTCCTCAACACGATTTTATTCTTTATAAAATCCACCCAACCCTCCTTTAAAAAAGGAGGGCTTCAAGGCAAATTACATCTCAATCATTTCCACGCCATCAATACGCGCAACAGTCATCAAGTCTTTATCACCACGACCTGAAACCGTCGCAATAATGATTTGATCCTTGTCCATCGTTGGAGCAAGTTTAGTGACATAAGCCATTGCATGTGAACTTTCAAGCGCAGGAATAATACCTTCAATTTGGGTTAAATCACGGAAACCTTGCAATGCTTCTGTGTCCTTGATTGGTACATATTCAACACGGTGCATATCTTTCAAGAAACTGTGTTCAGGACCAACACCCGGATAGTCCAGACCGGCAGAAATTGAATGCGTTTCAATAATCTGGCCTTGGTCATCAGACATCAAGTAGGTACGGTTACCGTGTAATACACCCACATGACCCGCATTCAATGGCGCAGAGTGTTTACCTGTTTCAATACCGTAACCTGCGGCTTCGACACCGTACATTTTTACGTCTTGATCATTCAAGAATGGATAGAACAAGCCCATCGCATTTGAACCCCCACCGACACAAGCTACTAAGGCATCAGGTAAACGACCTGCCTGTTCCTGAATTTGACGGCGCGCTTCACGACCAATAATTGACTGGAAGTCACGAACCAATTGCGGGTATGGATGTGGACCTGCAACCGTACCAATCACATAATAGGTTGAATCAACGTTAGTGACCCAGTCACGCATTGCTTCGTTCATAGCATCTTTCAATGTTTTTGAACCGCTTTCGACTGGCACAACAGTTGCACCCAACAGACGCATACGATAGACGTTCATGGCTTGACGTTTCACGTCTTCCGCGCCCATAAACACCACACATTCAAGACCCAGACGTGCTGCGATGGTTGCAGTGGCTACACCGTGCTGACCGGCACCAGTTTCTGCAATAATACGTTTTTTACCAGAAAGTTTTGCAAGCAGTGCCTGACCAATGGTGTTGTTGATTTTATGTGAGCCTGTATGGTTCAAGTCTTCACGTTTTAAATAAATTTGTGCACCACCCAACTCTTTAGACCATCGCTCAGCATAATATAAAGGACTAGGACGACCTACATAGTAGGCTAAATCACGGTCGAATTCTGCCAGAAACTTAGAATCATCCTTCATTCGGAAATAAAGTTTTTCTAAGTCTTCTAATGCTGCCATGAGCGTTTCTGACACAAAACGTCCGCCATGAATACCGAAATGCCCGCGTGCATCGGGAAATTGGGTATAGTCAATTGCCTGACTTTTCTGGCTAGTATTTTGCTGATCCACGATGGACTCCTTGCATAAACTGTTCAATGAGTTGTTGGTCTTTAATACCTTTTGCGGACTCTACGCCTCCGCTGACATCCACTGCATAAGCATTGGTCGTCTTTATAGCGTCTTCAACATTGTCAGGTTTTAAGCCGCCTGCCAAAATTAAAGGAATATCCAGTTTGGGGAACTGTGACCAGTCAAAACTATGCCCTGTTCCACCCTTAAGTTCAGGATGCCAAGCATCCAATAATACTGCGCTTGCCCCTACATTTTGGTAGCTTTTTATAGTATTGATGACATCTAGCTCAGGTTTAACCTGAATGGCTTTATACCAACGGCGTTTGCTTTGTGCTGCAATCTGCTGACATTGCTCTGCAGTTTCATCACCATGAAACTGCAGCATATCCAAGGGTACAACCTCAAGCACTTGAGCAATTTCATCGGCTGTTGCATTCACGAATAAACCCACGATTTGTACATAAGCAGGCACATGCTTTGCTAATTCTTGAGCTTGCTCAATAGTCACACTTCTTGGGCTGGGTGCATAGAATACAAATCCAATCGCATCAGCTCCTGCATTCGCAGCAGAATGTATATCTTCTATTCGTGTGATTCCGCAAATTTTGGCACGGGTTCGCATACAATTCGCTCTAATTTTTTAACCTAAACTTTGCCAATTTATAGACATTCTATAAATATTGGGGCGAATCATTGTAATGCAATTTTGCTGAGTTGCGTGCAAATTCAACAGGCTTTCCACAGAAACCTTATAAAACAAAAAAGCCCTTATTTAAATAAGGGCTTTTTCATCAAATCAATATTACTTCATGGCATAACGAAGTGTTACCCAGGCAGTACGACCATCTTGATTAAATAAGGTACTGTTACTGTAGTTAGTTGAATATTCTTTATCAAACATATTGGCAAGTTTTGCTTGAATAGAAAACTCTGGTGTTGCTTGATAGGTGACACGAGCATCCGCTGTTGCGAAAGAACCTAAATACACGGTGTTTTCAGCATTAGTAAAACGCTTATCCTCTGCGTGTACAGAAGTACCCACAGTCCACTTATCAATCGTATAGTCAGCTGAAACATTAAAAATTTGCTTAGGCTTTAATAAAAGTTGTTTTCCTTTATTCGCTGCTGTCTCATTTTCAGGTTCTTGGTAAGTGTAGTTCACATTCCAAAGAAAATTATTTAACTGTTGGGTTAAAGATAATTCAACCCCTTTGATTTTGGCATCATCTACATTACTTGGAACCCAACGTCCTGATGCATTAGGTGCCCAAACAATCATATTTTCAATTTCATTATAGAAGCCATTTAGCTCCCAATTAATATTTTTGACTTGTCCTTTAAAACCAAGTTCATAGTTGTCTGACTCTTCTGGAACCAAAGTAGGATTTTCACTTCCCGGCCAGTACAAATCATTAAACGTTGGGGCTTTAAATGCTGTGCCATAACTTACATAAGTTTGCACTGCTTCGTTAAAACGATAGCCTAAAGTTGCACTACCCGTTGTGTGGTCACCAAATTGCTCATTGTCATCTTGGCGGATAGCACCCTGTACATCAAATGCGCCAAATGAACCCAAGTATTGAGCAAAATAGCCCTTATTATCACGTTCTTTTACTGCATATGCCTGTGTACCCGAAACTTCATCTTGCAGATAGTCAAATCCTAACATCACGTTATTATTAGGATTGATATGCAAAGTATTTAACCAAGATAAACTATTACGTTGTGTATTAATCACCGATGGATTTGCATCGCGGCTATCCAGTTTATCTTCAGAACGGCCCAATTTGAGTTGCGTAGTCCATAGATCAAAAGGTTTATAAGTGGCACCAACGCTATATACATTTTGTTCAATTTTACTGTGCACATTTTCTGCATCGGTAAATGGACCAAATCCCCAATCATCTTTACTGTCGTATTCATTCGTTGCATCAACACGTAAAATACTGGCATCTACTGCAAATTGGTCATTAAATTTATGTCCCATACGCAATGAAGCTGATTTATTTTCATAACCATCACGGTCTAAATCATTTGCTTCTGTAATATTCGTCGCATCAAAACCTTGGGTTTTCGTTCCAGCAACATTTAATGTTGCCCAAGTATCATTTTGTCGAATATTTAAACCCACATTACCTTGATAGGTTTCATGAGAACCATAAGTCAGTGCTGCAAAGGGTTTTACACCATTTTGTATACCTTTACGGGTATAAATCTGGATTACACCACCAATGGCTTCTGAACCATAAATACTTGAGCGAGGACCACGTACAACTTCAACACGTTCAATCTGATCAATTGGAAAATGTTCGAAAGCAGTTTCACCCAAAGTCGCGGAACCTACTTTTTGGCCATCAACCAAAACCAGAGCATGTCGATTACTTGTGCCCCGAATAGAAATACTGGTTACTTTACCTAAACCGCCAGTATTACTATAGGTTACGCCTGGTATTGTTCTAAGTAAGTCTTGAAGAGAATTAAATTGCTTACGCTCAATTTCTTCACGATCAATCACTGTAACCGCTGCAAGCGTTTTACTATTTTCTTGCTCCACCAAGTTAGCAACAGTATTAATCGTTGGTAGTGAAACTTCTTTCTCCGCAGCCATAGCTAAAGAAAGTGGAGATAAAACAAAGAAAGAACCAAGAATGGTTTTATGGATGAGATGCATGAATCTTTTCCCCACCGCACCGCCCGTGCGAGTTAAATATATGAATAATGCAGAGGCGGATGTGGGGGTAAGCACAGCTTTAATAAGAAAAGCCATGCAATCCCAGTTATAACGCCCACCGCATTAAATTAGGTTTGCAGCAGGCCGGTCTCCGGACTTAAGTTATATGCACATAACTATTCACCGTTGCGGGGGCAGTGTTAGCTTTAAATTCATAAATTTAACTAACTTCCCAGTTTCACTTCTCTATGGAAGCACCTGAAGCGGTCGCAGATTAGTTTCTGAACTGGTCTAAGTCAAGCTGAAATCTGCTTTTAGCAGTCAATCCACGAAATAGGATATTGAATTGTCATTCAATTTCCCTTTATGGATATATTTCGTTCTTTTAACACCTTTTGTCTTTAATCTAAGACCTCTTTATTGTTTAGTGATTTAGCTCTCTTTATACTTCTGAATAGTTGTGACAGTGAGGGAAGTTGAAAAACACGCTGCCCCCGCAACGGTGCTTACACATAGTTTTAATCCCCTGTGTATAACAGTCCGGAACCTTGCTGTTACGTTCTTTCTCTCAAACATTCACGGTGGGGTGAATGCTAGGAGCTTAAGCCATGTCTCTACGCTTTCACCGCGCATCTTTGGTCGGTGCAATTGCATTCGCTATGGGTGTTACAAACACTTATGCGCAATCAAATAATGATTTGACATCTGCCTTACCCTCTACTTTAAAAACATTGGTTTTTACAGCGACACGTTCTGAAGAAAATATTGAGAATGTTCCAGCTCGCATTTCCGTCATTGAACCGCAAATTTTAGAGCAATCACCCATTCGTGAATTACCTCATTTACTGATGAGTGATGCTGCGATCAATATGGTACAAAGTGGAGGTCATGGGCAAATTGCTTCTATTTTTACCCGCGGTACCAATTCAACGCACACTTTAGTTTTAAGAGATGGGGTTCGACTGAATGGTGCCTCTGCCGGCATGCCACCTTTATCTTTTTTAGATACTACAGATATTAAGCAGATCGAGGTTCTTAAGGGACCTGCATCGGTTCTGTATGGAACCGATGCAATTGGCGGCGTCGTTCAACTGCTGACCAAAATACCCGATAAAAATTCGGCATTTGCAACAGCTGAAATAGGTGAACACCAAACATATAAAACAGTTCTGGGGGTAGCTGGCAAAACCAATGATGTCTATGCCCAAATTCGTGGGCAACGTTTGGAAACCAATGGTACTGTTGCGACAGATGCAATCAACAGTAAAAAAACAGATTATGATCAAAAAGGTTACAGCGCCAAAATCGGCATCGATAAAGCGTCCTATGCAGCATCACTTGATTACAGCACCAATGCAGGCTCGTCAGCTTATGATAATTTTGGGCTGATGTTGTCTCAAAATTTTGACAATGAAACAGTCAATTTAAAAGGCCGAATCAGTGTGAATGACGCTCTTGATTTAAATGCCCGACTGTCTCAATTTAAGGATGACACAGACCAAAAGAACTCTGAAAATTATGTGCATAATATTTCTCAAGAAGCAGAAGTTTATGGAAAATGGCAAGTTACAGCCCAACAAAATCTGTTATTAGGTATTGCCCATAAAAAAATGGAAGGGAATGTTGTTGCAAACAATTTAACCTATAAGAATGATGTGCAAAGTACAGGCTACTTTCTTCAGCATCAATACCAGACAAATTCGGTCAATACACAAGTCGGGTTACGCGTAGAAGACAATGAACTATTTGGAACACATACTGTAGGTCAGGCGGCGATTCGCTATCAGGTTCAGCCATCAACCAGTCTTTATGCCAATATCGGCAGTGCCTTTCGCGCACCGACCACCAATGATCTATATGCCATTGGCTGGGGGGCAAACCCCGATTTACAACCGGAAAAAAGCATATCCTACGAGCTGGGAGTCGATCAGATGCTACCCATGAATGTTCGAACCGGTATTTCTGTTTTTCGCACTGAAGTAGATAATCTGATTAATTCCGTGTGCATTGCAGACTGCGATGGCGATTCAATTACGGTTTTCCCTGTCTATCAAAACAATAATATTGATCAAGCCTCGATGACAGGTGCCGAAACCTATTTAAACTGGCAAAAGGATGAATTATTTTTTAAGCTTTCCTATGCCTATATCCATGCGAAAGATGAAGTCACGGGTCTTGATTTGGCACGACGACCTCGTCAAAGTGCTACATTGACCGCAGGCTGGCAGGATGAACAGTTTGGAATCAGCACCTCTGTTTCAGCCAAGTCCAGATCAAAAGATTTCGCGGACTGGCCTGATACCACACAAAACTCTACACCTGGCTATGTCACTACCGACCTTCATGCTTTTTGGAATATCAATCCTCATCTAAAAGCTTTTAGTAATATTCAAAATGTAGGTGATGTGAAATACAAAACAGCCTATAACGGTTATGGTGTGCATTATATTAATGGTGGACGATTGGCCTCGGTTGGGTTAACTGTAAAATATTGATCTAAAAGCCAACTTATTTTCCGAGGGATAATTTTATTTATTCCTCTTATACCTTTTCTTATATATGAATGGATAGATAAACATGGGCCACCGTTTAAGTAAAATTTACACCCGCACTGGTGATTCAGGCACCACAGGACTCGGAGACGGTTCTCGCGTCGCCAAAGACGACTTGCGTATTGCGGCCTTAGGTGATGTGGATGAACTCAACTCTTGCATCGGAGTTTTGCGTGCGCAAATTGCCATCAGTTCAATTGAAGACAAAGCCCCTTGGGATAAATCGCTTAGCCTGATTCAACACTGGTTATTCGATCTGGGCGGTGAAGTCTGTATTCCTAACTACAATATGGTTTTACCGCTTGCAATTGAATTTCTGGAAAAAGAAATTGACCAAATGAATGAAGCGCTACCCATGCTGAAAGACTTCATTTTACCTGCTGGAACTTTAGCTTGCAGTTATGCACATCAAGCACGTTCGGTATGCCGCCGTGCTGAACGCAGCTTAATGTCGGTGCATACTAGAGATCAAAATATTCAAGCTCCTTCACTACAACTCCTCAACCGCCTTTCCGACTGGCTATTTGTGGCATCTCGTACCTTGCAACGTGCTGAAGGCGGATCTGAAGTGCTTTGGCAAAAAAATATTAATGAGACGATTTAATCCATCTGAACCACTTACACACTGTTTCATAAATAAAACTAAGCCGTGATAGTACTATCGCGTTAGGCGACAAGGATGTCGCCGTTGGCTACAGGTAAATGGACTTACCTTGTAGCCAACAAAGGATTTTTGTTACTTTTCATCCTTGAAAAGTAAGGCATCACCTACGCAAATTAATTTAACTTTTCACTACACTATAAACTCATGATCATCTTATACTTTTAAAATTAGATAAAAATCACATCAAACAGAGTTCATTATGATCATCATCGGACATCGTGGTGCACGAGGAGAAGCTCCTGAAAACACTTTGGGCGGGTTTCAGTACATTCATGACCTCGGCATTCGAGCAGTTGAGTTTGATGTCCGTCAGCTGAAAGATGGTGAACTCATCATCATGCACGATGACAACTTCTTAAGAACCACGGGCACCGATCAACAACTCTATGAATTAAACAGTCAGCAGCTTGAAGCTTATAATCAGGCCAATATCTGGATGGACTGGGAAAAACAGCTTACCCCGACACTCCGTCAGACCCTCAGTATTATTTATGACTTTGAGCATATTGAAGTGGAAGTCAAAGCCGTTGCAACCATGTTTGACGCTGAAAAACTGGTTCTGGAATTACAAAAACAATTACACGGTTTTGAACAAAGCGCAGTGATTACCAGTTTCGATTTAAAAATCCATCAGGCTTTAAAACAGCAGTATTCGATCTTTAAACGTGGCTTACTGGTTGAAGATGACATCAAATACCAAGCCATTAAACAGGCTTTAGAACTCGGTTGCTGTCAAATTGGCTGGATGAACCAGCTGGCAAGCGATGAGATGATTCAGGCCACCCAGCAAGCCCATTTAAAAATCAGTGTTTGGACCGTCAATGATGTTGAGCGTGCCAAGCATCTGCAAAGTTTGGGAATAGACGGATTAATTACCGACTTTCCCAAAATGATGCTCGAACAACTTTAACAAAAGTTTCTGTCTCCATTTTTGTGACCAAATCCGCTATTTATTTATTCAAAAATGACTCACATCGCTGCTGTTCACGGAAGCTGCTTTGACCTTCGATAAAATCAATCAACCCTGCCCCGTATTCTGTTACTGTTTAGTACAATACACCTGTAGAATAATGCTAGTGAAGATTTATGTGCTCATGTTAAGATGACACGTCTTAATCCTTATAAATTGTATTGAATTAAGTAATTCGTTTATACCTTACCTTTAACAGGTTCTAGGAGTGCTGTTGGAGATGAATGCTCCCTTACCCAAAGCCCCAATTAACTGGATTGCAGTATTCGCACTGGTACTTTTACCAATTGTGGCTGTAATCGCTATCCCTTTATATGCTTATCATCATGATTTTAGCTTAGGCGCATGGATCAGCTTATTTGTACTACTCGGTGTGAGTAGTTTAGGGATTACTGCGGGTTACCACCGCTTATGGGCACACCGTGCTTATGAAGCGACTCTTCCATTAAAAATTATTTTAATGATTATGGGTACTTTTGCTGTTCAGAACAGTATTTTGTTCTGGGCTTCAGGTCACCGTACCCATCACCGCCATGTAGATGATGTCGATCAAGATCCCTATTCAATTAATAACGGCTTTTGGTATGCGCATATGGGATGGATGCTACGCAACTATCCGGCAGCAGAAAAAAACTATAAAAACGCACCCGATTTGTTAAATGACAAAGTGGTGATGTTTCAGGACAAATACTATATTCCACTCGTGATTGCTGTACATGCCGTCATTCTGACTACTGTAGGCTGGGCTGTGGGGGATATGTGGGGCGTATTGTTATTAGGCGGTTTACTGCGTCTAATCCTTAGCCATCACGTGACCTTCTTTATTAACTCACTTTGTCACATGTGGGGCAAACGTCCATATACTGACGAAAACACGGCTCGCGACAATTTCATTTTAGCTATTGCAACTTGGGGTGAGGGTTATCATAACTACCACCACATCTTCCAGTATGACTACCGTAATGGAGTGAAATGGTGGCAATATGACCCAACCAAATGGTTGATCTGGTCCTGCTCAAAACTCGGTTTAGCCAAAAACTTGCGCCGTATTCCTAGCTTTAATATCAAAAAAGCAGAATTGGCGATGCGTTTTAAATATGCTGAACAAGATTTGGCGGTTTATGGTCACAACGTTAATGAAGATATGGCTACGGCTAAACTTCGTATTGCTCAGGAATATGAAGCTTTTACCCAAACTCTAAATGACTGGGCCAAACTGAAAGAACAAGAGATTCAGGTGAAAAAAGCTTCGGTAGCTGAAAAAATTCATCAGATGGATAACAAATTAAAAGTGGATTTCCAACTGGTGGAACAGCGCCTTGCTCATCATCGTAATAGCTTAAAAATTTTAATGCGCAATATTAAAAAGAACCCTGTGTCTGAATAAGACCGGAGTCAATATAAAGCCCCATTATTGGGGCTTTATTCATTTTAGCCGTTTAAATTTGCTATAGTGATCTGGTCTCCCCCGATTTTTATAGATTGTTGCCATGCAATTTAATCCGCGTTACCCCTCGCTCAATCCCAAGCTTTTTCATCATCAAATGCCTGTTCCCTTAAAAGGAGCGAAAGCCGGTCATTTCAATGCTGCACTGGCCGATGAATTACAGTGGTCGGATGCAGATAAAGCCCAATGGATGGAAATCTGTAGTGGACAAAAAACCTTTGCCGAGTTTGAACCACTTGCCATGGTCTATGCAGGACATCAATTTGGACAATGGGCAGGACAACTGGGCGATGGTCGCGGCTTGCTGATCGGGCAAATTCTGGATAAGAACAATCAAACCATCGACTTGCATTTAAAAGGCGCCGGCTCTACCCCCTACTCTCGTATGGGTGATGGACGTGCCGTATTACGTTCAGTGATTCGCGAATATCTGGCCGGTCATGCTCTGAATGCTTTAGGGATTGCTTCCAGTAATGCAGTTGGTTTTACTTCTTCGACCCAAGGCATACAACGGGAAAAACTGGAACCTGGTGCGATGATGCTGCGTACCTCAGACTGTCATATTCGCTTCGGCCATTTTGAATGGATCAACCAGTATCAGCCTGAGCTTTTACCAGACTTTGTACAGAAATGTATGGAATGGCATTATCCAGAATGTCTGGAAGCCGAACAGCCTGTTTTGGCTTTCGCAACTAAAGTCATCCAACGTACTGCGGTGATGATTGCCAAATGGCAGCTGGTGGGTTTTGCCCATGGAGTGATGAATACCGACAACCTGAATATCACCGGTTCAACGCTTGACTTTGGTCCTTATGGATTTATGGAACGTTTCCGTCCGAACTGGATCAATAACCACTCGGATTACCAAGGTCGTTATACCTACCAGCAGCAACCGAGTATTGGGCACTGGAATTTATGGATGTGGCTGAACAACCTGATTCGGCTCAAAACAGATCCTACGGAAAAAGTACAGTTCAAAGAAGATTTAGCGAAGTGTTTGGAACATTTTGAGCCTACTTTCCTTGAACATTATACGGTTGGTTTGTGCCAGAAAATGGGGTTACCAAGTTTCCACAAGGAAAGTTTTAATTGTGGCATGGAGTTCTTGCGAATTTTACAGACGGAGCAACTGGACTACACTCAAAGCTTTATTCGTTTACAGAATAAGCTATATGAAAGCATTAAAGATGACTGCCTAGACCGCCGCCAGTTTGAAAGCTTTCTGGCTCAATATGAAAGTATTCGGGCAAATCAGGACACCGATGCACTGGATGCTGAAATGACCAAAGCCAATCCACAATATATTCTGCGCAACCATATGGCGCAAAAAGCGATTGAACTGGCGGAACAGGATGATTTTTCTGAAGTCGAACGTTTGTTTAAGTTGTTGAGTCAGCCTTATCTTAAACAACCCGATTTAGAGCAACCTGAAGATTTAGGCCCCTTGCCGAGTGATGTTCCGGAAGTGATGGTGAGCTGTTCTTCTTAAAGTTATTCACAAAGCTTTAAAAACTGTGGATAATTTAAGCATTATCCACAAAATTGATTAGATTTATTGACAGCTTATGACTTTACACAAACTTGCATCATTCACGGCTTTAAAACTTCCAGAAGTGACTGTAACTCAGCCCTTTGGTGCAGGCTGTGATGTATTTAAAGTGCTCGATAAAGTCTTTATGCTGAGTTTTCATTTAGAATGCAAAGCAGCCATTAATCTTAAAGTCGAGCCTGACCATGGTGTGATGCTTCGGGATATTTATCCTTATATTCGTGCTGGCTGGCATATGAATAAACAGCACTGGATTTCGGTTTATGAAGATGAAAACTTGGATGAATCTTTGGTTCAAGATTTGATAAGGAATTCTTATGATTTGGTCGTGTCAAAATTAAAAAAAGTAGAACGGCAACGAATGGCATTACTGAGAAAAATGCACTAAAACTTATTTATTTCCTTGAGCATACTTGTTCTAAAGATACCCAATTCATATGCCCATTTCTTTGAAATATCATATAGAGTTAATGCTAATTATCTACAACATTCAGGTGTGAAAAAAGCAAAATCCTCACCTAAATTCGTGTTTACAAATTCAAGAATATTTCCATGACAAAGGTTATGGCGAGTACGGACAATTTCCACATTTACCTTTTTTAATCTATCGTTTTCAAAAAGTTTTGCCAAAAAATCATCTTCATTTGGAAAAGCTAGAGTTTCTATAGGAAGATTTTTTCATAAGCTACTTTGAGGAGTCTATTGCTTAATAACTTAGAAGCATCTAGCTGTGTAATTCGAGTTGGTTTTTCAACTTGCGCCATAGTAATTCTCAAAGATGCTTCTATTCCGCAAAGAAAGCTAGTACATGCTGGGAGATAGAGCTCACTTTTCAAAGCTTGCACAGCCTGTGAGAAAAACCAATGGACTTCAGCACCTAATCATTGATGAAAAAAGAATAGCTTTTCTTCCGACTCTTTCTCCAAGTCTGAAATTATTCGTTTTATTTGAAGTTCATCGTCCATGTGGTTTGTATACATAGAAAACCAATACGTTAATTGATTATATTAAAAAAGCGAATAAGCTCTCACCCATTCGCTTCATTTGATTTGTACGACTCAATCAATCCTCAGGATATTCAAAACGATAGCCCACCCCATACACCGCCTGAATCCATTCATGACGGTTTCCGGTTTCAGCAGCATCTGAAATTTTACGGCGCAGGTTTTTAATGTGACTGTCAATCACCCGATCTGCCACATCAAAACTGTCAGGGTTAATATGGTCGAGTAGTTGTGCACGTGAATACACCTGTCCTACATGTTCCAGGAACAATTCCAATAAACGGAATTCGGTTGGGGTCAGGTTCAAGGTCTTTTGCTGATACCAAATGCGTTGCTGTGCCTTATCCATACGGAACAGGCTGTTCTGTTCTGGTTCAACTTGACGGTCTAAACGACGCAACACTGCTTGTACCCGCGCGACCAGCTCTTTTGGGCTAAAAGGCTTACAAATGTAGTCATCTGCACCCATGTTCAAGCCCAATACCCGGTCAATTTCTTCAGTACGCGCAGTCACCATAATAATCGGCAAATCAGACTGTTCACGCACTTTACGGCAAATGGTCAAACCATCCATACGTGGAACCATCAGGTCCAAAATCATCAAACTGGGTTTGCGTTGCAGAAAGCTGTCATATGCTTCCTGACCATCATGAAACATGCTGACTTCAAAACCTGCAGCTTCCAAATAGTCCCGCACCAACTGTGCAAGTTCAACTTCATCTTCAACCAGCATGACATGTTTCATGAATGTTATCCCTTTATTTGTTTAACTGTTTTGGAAAAGTCAGTTTGCAACGCAAACCACCTAATGGAGAGTGCTCAAAACTCAATTTCCCGCCCAATGCCTGGGCAATCTTACCAGATAATGCCAGACCTAAGCCTGTTCCCCCGGTACTGCGTGTCCGTGAATCATCAACACGATAGAAACGCTCACCTAGACGTGACAACTGTTCATCACTTAGCCCAAGCGGACTGTCATCAACAATCACGCTCCACTCCGTTTCAGACTGTTCAGTATGCACACGAACTTCTCCGCCTGCTTCGGTATAACGAATACTGTTGCCGAGTAAGTTGACCATAATTTGTTTAAAACGATCTATATCTAATTGTAAATTCGTACCTTCACCTTGCACTGAAATGGATAAATCGGCCTGTGCAAATTTAGGTTTGAAGTTTTCCACTTCCTGCAACACCACATTCCACGGGTTTACTTCTGCTATATAGCATTTCAATTGTTGGGCTTCTGCCTGAGCCAGATCAGCCAAATCCTGGGTCAGTTTTTTCAGACTGGTCACCTGACGCAGCATGGATTCAAAATGCTCTGGTGTCGGTTTGCGAATCCCATCCTGCATGGCTTCAATTTGTGCTTGCAGCACTGCAAGTGGCGTTTTTAATTCATGTGAAGTATCTGCCACCCACTGACGGCGTGATTGTTCATGTTGATCCAAAATCACCGCAAGATGGTTCAATTCTGTCGATAAATCACCAAGTTCATCATTTCGGTTAACAGTCACCTGATGCTGAAAATTGCCTTTGGTCAGTTCACGGGTACCTTGCAGCAAACGCTGAATCGGCTTTTTAAAATAAGTAGCCAACAATAAAGCCGCAATTAAACTGGTCAGAAAAGTTAAGCCATAAACCAATAGTAAATAGCGTTTTTGATTACTAAAGAAATTGATACTGATAGCATCATCCTGATCCAGTACTGGCTTCAATCCCAAATAACCGACCACTTTGTCGTTCACCATAATCGGACGATATGACACTGGACTGTCTGAAGGCTCACCCACCACAAACTGTTTATTTGCATCATACAAGGACAATCGCGAACTGAGTCCCAGACGGTCAGGCATGGAAATAAACTGCTTTTTTTTGTTTGGATTAGATACTGGATCTGTTGGTCGCGCATCAGTTTTTCGGTCTGGACGGAATACATTCTGATTGGCACTTAAAGGAAACTTGAGTCCTTCAAAAGGCTGATATTCAGAAGGTAAATTTAGCTTCATCATACGGAGTTCTTCCGCATCAAGCATCGGTTTGCTGTGTTCCGCCTGATTTAAGCTCGGTGTAACACTGAGCAAGGTATTTTCCTGAAAATAACGCTGCTGCAAGGCAATATCATATTGACGACGTAACCACCAACGTGACAACCTGTCATAATCATCGGGGGCAGCAGTTCCTTCAATTTGCAGGATTTGAGCCTGAATGGCATTGCCCCAGTCATGATAGACTGAATATACTCCGGCCAGATTGCTGATCACGTGATCCAGCTTCTGCATTTCGACATCCGCCACATAGCGGGTGAAATTCTTTTGCATGGTCCAGTGCAATACCCCTAGGCTGACGGTCGTAATCACCAAAGTGGTGAGTAATACCGTCAAAAACAGGCGTAAGGCAATCGGAACACGGCGAATTTTCAAAAGTGAAGTCTCAATATTTGTTCTCAACTTGTTATTGTAACCAACCCGATCTCAAAAAACTCTCCATTGTTTCTTCATCATTATTATTTAATCTTTAACTGATAAAATTTACTGTATTTCTCTTGGAGATAACAACAATGAATTCCATGAAAAAAATGGCTTTAATTGCTGCCAGCGTGCTGAGCGTGGGTGCTTTGAGTGCTTGCCAATCAGCCAATACGGTTCCAGATAGCGACCACAAGCCAATGCTGAAACAGCATCATGGCCAACACGATCGTAAAATGACACCCGAACAGCATGAACAGTTCCAGCAGGCACGTGCTGAACGTCGACAAATGATGCAGCAAATCCAGAAAGCCTGTGACGGTAAAGCAGTCGGCGCTGCGGTACAAATTAAAGCCGGTGAAAAAATCATTGATGGTACCTGTAGCATGGGCTTTAAAGCAGACCGTCAAGAGATGAAGCGCATGCATAAAGAGATGATGGGCATGCATGGTGAGATGGAAAGTATGCATATGCAAGCTGACCAGCAGCCTATGCGCGGTGAAATGAAGGGTATGCACATGAAAGGCATGCCAATGCAATCGGCAGAACCTCTTACTGATGCCAAACGCGCAGAACTGACCAGACAATTTGATCAGCGCCTGGCTCAACATCAGGCACATCAGCAAGCCATGTTAAAGGCTTGTCAAGGTCAGCCCAACGGTAAGGCTGTTCAAGTCAAAATGGGCACACATACCATTAATGGTAAATGTGAAGTCCACTTTCAGCCTAAAGCCCCGATGGCTCCAGCAACTGTAAAACCGGCATCATAAAATTTACCCAAAATTAAAAAAGGCGCAACTCTGCGCCTTTTTTCTTGCCTGTCAAAAAGTGAACAATTTGACTATTTATGCCACTAACAAAACCATAAAAGCATTTACACTCAAGATACTTAGCAATTTCAAGTAAGAAATCTTTGACTTTACAGTCACCAAGAAAAAGTCCCTAAAGCTTGTACCAACCAAGAAGATGTTGCACGATTGAGCCATAGAAATACGTGTCATTGAAGATACGTTCCAATGTTTATTTAGAATTATTAACGCTGGTACAAACCAGTATTGAGGAAAACGATATGCCACAATACAAAGCGCCCTTACGTGATATGCAATTCGTTCTGCATGAACTTTTAAATGCAGAAGAACATTACGGAAAATTACCTGCATTCCAGGAAAGCGTAAGCCGTGAGTTGGTTGACCAATATCTGGAAGCTGCTGCAGACTTCTGTGAAAACGAACTTTCTCCTCTTAACCAAGTGGGCGACCGTGAAGGTTGTACTTGGAACGACGGCGTTGTTACAACTCCGACTGGTTTTAAAGAAGCGTACCAAAAATATATCGAACTTGGTTTTCCTTCTCTTTCTGCTGAAGAGCAATATGGCGGTCAAGGCTTGCCTAACTCTTTAGGTATCACTATTTCTGAAATGGTCGGTACTGCAAACTGGGCGTGGGGCATGTACCCTGGTCTTTCTCACGGTGCAGTCCGTACTTTAGAACACCACGGTTCTCAAGAACAAAAAGATGCTTACCTGCCAAATCTGGTTTCAGGTGTTTGGACAGGTACCATGTGCTTGACTGAATCTCATGCAGGTTCTGACTTGGGTATCATCCGTACCAAAGCTGAACCAAATGCTGACGGTAGCTATGCAATCTCTGGCGAGAAAATCTTTATCTCTGCTGGTGAACACGACATGGCTGAGAACATTGTTCACATCGTACTTGCTCGTCTGCCTGGTGCCCCTAAAGGTACTAAAGGGATTTCACTATTCATTGTGCCTAAGTTCAACCTGAACGAAGATGGTTCAGTGGGCGAACGCAATGCTGTACGTTGTGGTTCAATTGAACACAAAATGGGTATTCACGGTAACGCAACCTGTGTCATCAACTTTGATAACGCAAAAGGCTTCCTGATTGGCCCTGAAAACCGTGGTCTGAACTGCATGTTCACTTTCATGAACACTGCACGTATCGGTACTGCTGTACAAGGCCTTTCAGCTTCTGAAGCATCTTTCCAGGGTGCACTTGCCTATGCCAAAGACCGTTTGGCAATGCGTTCACTTTCAGGTGTTAAAGCGCCAGAAAAAGAAGCTGATCCGATTATTGTTCACCCTGCTGTACGTAATATGCTTTTAACTCAAAAGTCATATGCAGAAGCTGGTCGTGCACTGGTGTACTTATTGGCTCAATACGCTGATGTAGTTGAACACGGTACAACTGAAGAAGAACGTAAAGCTGCAGACAACATGCTGTCTTTATTGACTCCAATTGCCAAAGCCTTCTTGACTGAAACTGGTTCTGAATCTGCAAAACACGGGGTTCAAGTGTTCGGTGGTCATGGTTTCATCTCTGAACACGGCATGGAACAAATTGTTCGTGATACCCGTATTGCCTGCTTGTACGAAGGTACTACTGAAATCCAGGCACTGGATTTATTAGGCCGTAAAGTTTTGGGTACTCAAGGTGCAATGTTGAAAGACTTCACCAAGATCATCCATAAATTTGCTGAAGCAAACAAAGACAATGCTGCAATGAAAGAATTTGTTGAACCGCTTGCTGCTCTTAACAAAGAGTGGGGTGATTTGACCATGCAGATTGGTGTGCGTGCAATGCAAAATCCGGATGAAGTTGGTGCAGCTGCGGTGGATTACCTGTACTTCTCGGGTTATGTAACGCTTGCTTATTTATGGGCTCGTATGGCACTTGTTGCTCAAGAAACATTAGCGGCTGGCACAACTGATGTAGATTTCTACAACGCGAAAGTGACCACTGCCCGTTTCTACTTCAAGAAAATTCTTCCACGCGTTCGCTCACACGTTGACGTGATCGCAGGTGGTGTAGAGCCATTGTTGTCTTTAGATGCTGAACACTTCGCATTCTAAGTGCATGACATTTTAAACTGATGTGAGAAAAAGGACGGTCATGGTTTTGGCAGTCCTTTTTCTTTATCAAATCAACAAAAAATTAACCTTTAGTCATCTAACAACATGAATTTTCATCTATTAGACTGATTAAACCAAACTGACTCAAACAATAAACAGGTGACTCACTATGCCAATCTATAATGCACCTCTTGCGGATATGAAATTCATCCTTAATGATGTTTTTAATGCAGAACAATTCTGGCAAGCCAATGAAAACCTTGCTCATATTGATGCTGCGACTGCGGAAGCTATTCTTGAGGAAATGGCGAAATTTGCGCAAAACGTGACCCTTCCATTGAACCGTACAGGTGATGAAGAAGGCGCTAAAATTGAAAATGGCAATGTGACTACCCCGGCAGGCTTTAAACAAGCATTCAAGCAATATGCTGAAGGTGGCTGGATTGGCTTAGGTGCTGATGCGGAATGGGGCGGTCAGGAAATGCCTAAAATGCTGACTGTACTGTCTGATGAAATGCTGTTCGCTACTAACCCCTCATTCATGCTCTACCCGCTTCTTTCAGTCGGTGCTGGTATGGCATTGAACAGCTATGCATCTCAAGAACAAAAAGAAACCTATCTTCCTAAAATCTATTCTGGGGAATGGTCAGGCACCATGTGCTTAACCGAGCCACATGCAGGGACTGACCTAGGGATTATTAAAACCAAAGCTGAACGTAACGAAGACGGTACTTACAACATTACTGGTACCAAAATCTTTATTACTGGCGGTGACCACGACCTAGCTGAAAACATCATTCACTTGGTATTGGCAAAAACTCCGGATGCACCTGCCGGTTCACGTGGTATTTCACTATTCATTGTGCCGAAATTCATTGTGAATGCTGATGGTTCTTTGGGTGAGCGCAATTCAGCAGGCCCGGGTTCGATTGAACACAAGATGGGGATCAAGGCATCTGCAACTTGCGTGATGAACTTTGACGGCGCCAAAGGCTACCTGGTTGGCAAAGAAAATGAAGGCTTGGCAGCCATGTTCGTAATGATGAACTACGAACGTCTGTCTATGGGTATTCAAGGCCTAGGTGCATCTGAATTTGCTTACCAGAACGCAGCACAGTACGCGACTGACCGCCTACAAGGCCGCAGTGCAGCAGGTGTAAAATCTCCAGAAAAACCTGCTGACAGCATTCTTGTCCATGGCGATGTACGTCGCATGTTGCTTAATGCACGTGCCAACAACGAAGCATCTCGTGCCTTTGCAGTATATGTAGGTCAACAGCTCGACATCACCAAATTCTCGACCGATGCAGAAGCAGTAAAGAAAGCCAATGACCGCGTTGCCCTGTTAACGCCAATCGCTAAAGCCTACCTGACTGACACAGCATTTAACGCAACTTTAGACGCGCAAATGGTATTTGGTGGTCATGGCTTCATTCGTGAATGGGGTATGGAACAGTGTATCCGTGACCTGCGTATCTCACAGATTTATGAAGGTACCAACGGCGTTCAGTCTCAGGATTTAATCGGTCGTAAAACCATTAAATGTGGCGGCGCATTTATTGAAGAATATATTCAAGAAATCCGTGACTTTGCCAACGACCTTGATGCTGAGCTAAACTTCATCAAAGATGCCACTTTAGATGCAGCAGCAGAAATTCAATCGGTAACGCAATATATTCTAGAAGCCAGCAAAGAGAATATCGACTTCTCGAATGCGGCAGCAGTTGACTATCTACATGCAGTCGGCTTGCTCAGCTTCTCTTATATGTTTGCGAAAATTGCAAAAGCTGCAAGTGCAAAAGAAGGTGATTTCTACAGCAATAAAGTTTCACTTGCACTTTACTTCGTACAACGCGTTTTGCCTGAACTTGCAGTACGCATTGCGAAAATCAAAGCAGGTGCTGAAGTGGTCATGAACTTCTCTGAAGACTACTTTACTAGCCAAGCTTAATCCTGAACAAAAATAAGCGATAAAAAAACGCCTGCAATTGCAGGCGTTTTTTATGGTCCCAGAAGGACTTAAACTTTTTCAATAATAATTGAATCTGCGGTTTTTTTACCGCTTTGCTCTGGATGATTAATCTTTACAATTTTAATCACACCTGTAGTCGCCAATGATTCACATAGATCGACAATATTTTGCATATGGCTAATTTCAATCCCTGAACCCAATATGAGTTTTTTTCCGGCTTGCAATTCATTAATTTTTGTTTGAATTTTTTCTATCATTTTCTTTTTCCCTAAGATTTAAAACAACACTCTCTACATTACATGAATTTCGCATAAAAAAAATACAAAAAAAATTATGTTTTTTTGTTTAGCGGTTGATATGTGCATGAAATTTGCTTGTTATTTAATGAAATATCAATTGATAAGTATAGGAGGTAGAGATGACAAACCGTGATTCTAAAGTAGAAAAGATAGAAGCCCTCCTCGACCGTTTTGGCAATATCGCAGTAGAAGGCTTTCACTATATTGCGCTATTTATTATTGGCTGTATGGTGATCTGGTCTGCCGGACATACCGTATTTGAAATTTTGGCGGTCAATCAATTCGCCACGATTGATGACATTCTCTTATTGTTTATTTATCTAGAACTGGGTGCAATGGTCGGAATCTATTTTAAGACCAACCACATGCCGGTTCGCTTTCTGATTTATATCGCCATTACAGCACTCACTCGCTTATTGATCTCAGATATCCAACACGACCATAAGGCGGATATGGATTTGATCATTATTACCGGTTCAATCCTGATTTTAGCTTTTGCGATTCTAGTTGTCCGATATGCTTCCTGGACTTTTCCTTCCGTGATTCGTGACAAACATTCAGAAAACCCTCTGCCTGAAGGTAAGACCCCACGACCACAAGATGACGAGCTGGCTTAACATATTAAAGCCCCTCTTTTTTAAAGAGGGGTTTGGGGAGATTTAATAATTAAAAATGAATCTTTAACGATTCGGCACTAACATATAACGCCCATTTTCAAAAATCCAATAAGTGCCATTCGGTGGTGCAGGCAAACCCAAACGTTGCCAATCACTGATAAAGGTCGTGGTTGAACTTTCAATGCGGGCTGTTCTCGGATCACCATTCACCCAGCTATAGCTTTGAGAATTTTGTGTAATGGTGGTTGGTGCCTGATATTGAATACTGATGCCATTCTGAATGGTCGGATAATTCTGATGATGCGGTGGATGCTGCGGATCATTCGGATAGTGCTGTGGATAATGTTGCTGCTGATGAGGATAGTTATTTTGAGTATAACTGTTTTGTGGATAATGATTTTGCGGATAATAAGGACGAGGTTGGTAGCGAGTGGTATCTACCCCGCGATAATTTGACCAGCGATTTTCCGCCTGCGTTGTTGCAGAAGCTCCCAAGAGCACCATGCCACTCAAAGCACAAAGAACTGCTAATTTCATAAGAGCCACCAAACATACGATATAAAACTTATTTTAATCCCTAGTTTAGGATAAAAAATGAATAAAAAAACAGCAAATGCAAAGTTTTGTAAATTAAATATTTCGCTGATTTTCTCCTCAGACACATCTCGGCTCAAATTATGAATATGCTAAAATACTGTTTTTTATTATGGGATCAAACAAAGTGTCTGATTTAAGTTTTGACCGCCTACATCAATTCTTTTGCAAGGTTCCAAGTATTCAAGAATCTTTAATTAATGCTTATGGTTCAGATGGTCAACATGCATGGTGGTTTAAATTTCAAATCAATGTTGAACATCCTCTGGCATGGCAAACCGTACAGGAACTGGGTCATGTATTGAATTACATTTCCAAGAATGAACGTTTACCGACACAGTTTTTACCTGTATCTCCGCCACCTTATATGAATGGTGAAGCCAAAGAATTTTTGGCTTGGGTGATTCAATGCAACCATCCAGATTTTCCACCCGATGTCGTTTGTGACTGGTTAGAAGCACGTTTACCTCAGCCGGTTGAAGATGAAAACCAGTGGAAAATTAAAACGGATTTAAAAGAACTGGATAAAATGAAAGATGCCGATTTGGATAAACTCGTTCCACCGAATCCTGAACCTAAGAATTAAGAAAGTGCTTGAATCCCTCCTGACCTCCCTTTAAAAAAGGGAGGAGTATTAGAAGGTAGACAATCCGCTCCACTCCATAAAACGGTAAATCAGATATTTCAGTTTCGATTCATCTGCATATTGACCGTAATCGACACTCATATTTTTACCATTCAGATTCGACCAGGCCGTATCAAAATAGCTTTGAGCATCGCTAAACACTGGCGCTTGTGATGAACCAACCACGCGTAAATTGGTTTCCAGATTATAGTTTTTGATGTTCCGTGCCGTAAAATTGGCTGAACCCAAAATCAGTTCAGACTGCTGAGCATTTGATTTAATAATCATCTTGCTATGGCATTGTTCACCTTGGGTATTGCACCAACGTACAGGCACACCCACATCATTCAATTCAGAGGCGACTTGCCGGTTGGGAATGCCATTTTTTTTCCGCCCAAACGCATCCTTATTCGGATCCATCAGTACTCGGACTTTAACCCCACGTTCATGTGCAGCAATCAAGGCTTTAACAATATACCGTTCTGACAAGTAGAACATCGCCAGATCAATCTGCTCTTTGGGTTTGGCGGTTTCAATCAATTTAATCGTTTCATCATAAATAGCTTTTTCTGTCAGCACCTGAACTTGCGGCAAAGATTTTTCAGCTTCAAATTCACCTACAATCACCATCGGAATGTCGCCTTTGGACATCCGGCCCACAGCCTGCTCGGTCTTCAATACATCAATGGCTGTATTGCCCGTTACCAGCAAGGCAACATTGGAATGACGTGAACTGCCATCATGCGGATTGGCTGAAGTCACCAAAGCTTTCCAGCCCTGAGCCGTATCCACCACCAGGGTTTTACGGTGATTGGCCCTAAAATTAAACAGATTAAAATAACTGCGCAGGGTAATTTTTTCCTTCCCAAACGGATTGCTTAACCAGCCTTTTTCAGGATTATTGCCGGCATCCTGACAACAGATATACCAGAAACCAGACCACAATGGATTGGATGCACGTAGCGGTCTTAAATCCGTTTCAATCACGTCAATACCTGCATTACGCAACTGACGATAATGCTTGGGTGCAATACCACCATAGACAGAATTAATCGGGTCAGTAATCACCTTAATTTCAATATTTGGCTGCACACCGCGTTTTAAAATCAAGGCATCGGTGAGTTGTTGCGCCAGTGCCCGGTGGGTTAGTGTGGATTCCCCGACTTCGCTATTGAATAAAAACATGTCCAGTACAATCGTACTTTGTGCCTCATCAATCATCTTTAACATTTCATTAAAAATATGATGATCTTGCTGCTGTTTTCCACTCGCATCCAGATAGGTTTGGTCTGCAATAAACTTCACCTCGGCATGCCGCAACTTACCGGTAAAATCCAGGCCTTCAGGCAATGGTTTATAGGTATGATAAATGGCCGATGAGAGATAACCCAAAGCCAGCAAACCGACAATCACACTGACATAACGACGGCGTGACCAATTCAATTGCTGATGAATTCGTTGAAAAATACGCATAACAAAAAACCTAGTCCAATGCCATCAGACTAGGTTTTATTGCTTGATTTTTCAAGAGGATTTCTGTGATACCCGCTTGAATCAACTGATCCATGATAACTTTTGCCTAAAATCCAAATTCCAAACCAACGGTAAAGTTACGCCCCACTTGCGGAATATTGGACAGGAACGATGCATGTGAATAAACCTGTTCATCCAGCAGGTTATTGGCTTTGAAATAGATACGGTAATCATTGCGATCTTTCAATTGACCGGCATAAGACAGTCCTACATTCAGCATGTTATAGCCATCTGTTTCAGACTCATAGCTGGCAATCTTGTCCTGATTAAAAACATGGTAATACTCAGCCAAACCTGACCAGTGATCATCAAAACTTGCATCTACTTTTGTACCGAGGCGGCCTGCCGGAACACGCGGTGCATTTTCTCCCTCAATTTTGCCACGTACATAATCGCCAAATACACCCAGTTTATAAGTGTCGGTTAAGGCATAAGAAGCTTCTGCTTCAGCGCCATAGAACTTGGCCTTGTCCTGGGTGTAATCCACCAGACGGAAATCTTTATAAGATGCTGTAGTATCTGCATAAATATAGTTATCAAACCAGTTGTGATAAACGTGCACATGGTAATCAAACTTATCTTGCTCATAATGCAGACCCAGCTCCAGATTATTGGATTTTTCTGCACTTAAATTTTCATTACCACGTTCATAAGTGTTGGTCGCGAAATGTTTGCCATTGGCATACAGCTCTTGCGCCAAAGGCAGACGCTCTTGATGAGAGCCGACCAGAGACAATTTATAGCTCGGTGCAAATTCCCAGTTCACGGCGCCCGAGTAAGAAAAACCATAATCATCAAAATCTTTTTTATTGGAATCAATCTCAATTTTTTGCTGATCTAGACGTGCGCCAAGTTCAACATGTACATCATCAAACTGTTTATGCTCTAAGGCAAACAGACTCCACTTTTGGGTTTTGGTCGGATCCAGTAAAGCTTCTTCACCATCAATATCAAGCTTTTGCTGATTATACTGCCCACCGATTACCCCTTCCCAGTTGGCAATAGGATGATGCAGCAGCTCTAAACGTGCATCATAGCCTTGGCTCTTGAAAGTCGTGGCAATATTGTCTTCTTCAATTTCATCATGCTTGTAGTCGGTATAGCTGGCATGAGCACGAAGTTTTTGAAAACCGGCAAAAGGATCACTTAATTCAGTGCGAAAATCATAGCGCTCTGTTTTTAGATCGACCCACGGTCCAGCAGCATGTTCTTCCTCATGCGTATGTCCTAGCTGCTGGCCACAACCAATTAATGAATTCCCTGATACCGCACAATCTTCATATTCATGGCTATGGCCCGGCAAGCCATACTGGTCCTGACGGTTGCTATATGAAATCCCGCTAAAGCCTCGGTCATGAATCCAGGACAATCCAATATTGACTGTCTCGCCTTCAGCAAAGGTATTGCCTACACGACGTTCTTTTTCACCCTCATGAACATAATCTGGCGCAATATAACTGTTGGCATCCCGTTTTGACCCTTCAACACGTAATGCCACTTGATCAGTTAAAGCAACGGTCGCCCCTGCACTGGCCAGTTTTTCATCACTACCACTGTTATAACGTAAGCCCAGCTGTCCTTCATAACCCTTTTCCGGTATTTGGGTGGGAATCTTATTATCTGTCACATTAACCAGTCCACCCACTGTCCCTGCGCTATAGAGTAAAGTTGATGGTCCACGAATAATCTCGACCTGTTTCGCTAAAATAGGATCAACCGTTACTGCATGGTCTGGTGAAAGTGTGGATACATCTGCTGTTTCAGAGGCATGTTGCAAGATTTTGACCCGCGCGCCATCCTGTCCGCGAATCACCGGACGGCTTGAACCTGAACCATATTGGTTCGAAGATACCCCAAGCTCACCAGCCAAAGCATCACCAATGGTCGTGCCGCCTTCAGCAAGCTTTTTGTGATCAACTACCTGGTCGGCCACTGCAAAATCTGCCGCCGTCTGGACTAAAGGATGTGCCTGCAATTTGATTGTTTCTAATTGTTGGCTTTGAGGGCTTTCATCGGCAAAAACAGCAGGTGCGATGACGGCAAAAATAGACAGGGTAATTAAATTCTTATGGAAAAACATGGAACTGGCTCAAAGCTGCAATTTTTGAATTGTGTTATATTATAACATTTCATTTTTTTTGCAATAAAAAACATTTCATTTCTGATGCTTGAGTTAAACTATTTCAAGTTTTATTCCATAACGATTGATTCTTAAATAATTTTAGATGCCTTTTACCTTATCTCACGCGGTACTTGCCCCTCCTATTTCCAAACTTACTGGACATATGCTTCCCGTTGCAGCGCTTGCGATTGGTTGTATGGTGCCAGACCTCTATCGTTTATTTACCCAAGAACAATCCAATGTGACACACCTTTGGACGTCTCTGATTCATCCCAACTTATGGATTGGACTCGGATTTTGCGCCTTGTGGTATGGGATTTATCGCCCTGCGATGTATCGTTTTGTAGGTATTCAACACGATTTAAATCTACATGGTTTTGGATCAGTGATTAAATTTATCATCACTGTTTGTGTTGCATTAATCATCGGTACAGCGACACATCTGATTTGGGACGGACTGACGCATATTGATTTTCGTACGTTTGTCTTTCGGGATTTTTTAGCACAATCGGTCAATTTACTCGGACAGACCTACCCGATGCATCGGGTATTACAAATCGGGACATCTGCCTTGGCTTTGCCATTTTTAGCTTGGATGAGTCTGCACTATTATCAGAAGTATCAGCAACATTTTAAAATCAGCCCTAAGATTAAAACCTTTGCAATCGGTTTAGTCAGCCTCTCTTTGATAATGGGCAATATTTCAGTTTGGGATTATGCACGGTATATTCCATCAGAAGTTTGGCAATCAGATCTCTATTATTTTACTGGTCGATCCATCAATGAATTTAGCCAAACTGCGTTAATTACATTCACATTAGGCTGCATTCTATTTTTATTTTTTGACAGAGATCATCGCCTGGGATAATTCTCGAACTGATACTTTAATCGCTCCCAAGTCAAAATCATGGTGTTTTTGGTAGTAGTTCTTGTGGCCTATGCTGCAAAGAGGCATAATTCAACATTCGAATAAAAGCAGTACGCTGTTTACGTATGTGCTTTCCTTAACCCATATAGTTGGATTTCTAACGCTATGATGCGAACTCATTACTGCGGTTCTTTAACCGAATCTCAAATTGACCAAACCGTTACATTATGCGGTTGGGTACACCGTCGCCGTGACCACGGTGGTGTAATTTTCCTTGACATGCGCGACCGTGACGGTCTAGTTCAAGTGGTTATCGATCCAGATACTCCTGAAGCATTCGCAACTGCGGACAAATCACGTTCAGAATTCGTATTAAAAATTACAGGCCGTGTACGTCGTCGTTATGCAGGTACTGAAAACTCGAATATCACTAGCGGTCAAATCGAAGTTCTTGGTAAAGAAATCGAAGTTCTTGCTGCTTCTGAAACTCCGCCATTCCCATTGAATGACGAAAATACAAATATTTCTGAAGAAGTACGTTTAAAGTACCGTTTCTTGGACATCCGTCGTCCAGAAATGTTAGATCGCCTACGTTTCCGTTCTAAATTAACCAACCTTATTCGTAACTACTTCGAAGAAAATGGTTTCTTAGACGTTGAAACTCCGATCTTGACCCGTGCGACACCTGAAGGTGCACGTGACTATTTAGTTCCAAGTCGTGTTTCTAACGGTAGCTTCTACGCACTTCCACAATCTCCACAATTGTTCAAACAGTTGTTGATGGTGGGCGGTATCGATCGTTACTACCAAATCGCTAAATGTTTCCGTGATGAAGACTTACGTGCTGACCGTCAGCCTGAATTCACCCAAATCGACGTTGAAACATCGTTCATGAGTGACGATGACATCATGGATTTAATGGAACGTTTAACAGTTAAGATGTTCAAAGAACTTCTAAACGTTGAATTCGACAAATTCCCACGTATGACTTATGCAGATGCAATGCGTGACTATGCATCTGACAAACCAGATATGCGTATTCCTTTGAAACTTGTTGACGTTGCAGACATGATGCAAGACGTTGAGTTCAAAGTATTCGCAGGCCCTGCTAAAGACCCTAAAGGTCGTATTGTTGCGCTTCGCGTACCAGGTGCTGGCGCGCTTCCACGTAGCCAAATCGACGAATATACTAAATTCGTGGGGATCTACGGTGCGAAAGGCTTGGCTTACATTAAAGTCAACGAACTTGAAAAAGGTATCGAAGGTCTTCAATCTCCAATCGTTAAATTCATCGAGCCAATCGTGCTTGATTTGTTGAAACGTGTTGGTGCTGAAAATGGCGATATCGTATTCTTTGGTGCGGACAAAGCAAAAGTTGTAAATGATGCAATGGGTGCTTTACGTATCAAAGTCGGTCATGACATGAAATTGGCGACTTGCGAGTGGGCTCCACTTTGGGTTGTTGACTTCCCTATGTTCGAAGAAACTGATGATGGCAAATGGACTTCTGTTCATCACCCATTCACGCTGCCTAAATCAAGCGTTGAAGAAGTGAAGAACAACCCAGGTGCTGCGCTTTCTGTTGCTTACGACATGGTATTGAATGGTACTGAAATTGGTGGTGGTTCACTTCGTATCTTCAACCTTGAAATGCAAAAAGCCATCTTTGAAGCTTTAGGCATTGGTGAAGAAGAAGCTGAAGAGAAATTCAGCTTCTTGTTGAATGCATTGAAATTCGGTGCGCCTCCGCACGGTGGTTTGGCATTCGGTCTTGACCGTCTTGTAATGTTGATGACGGGTTCATCTTCAATCCGTGACGTGATTGCATTCCCGAAAACCAAGACTGCTGAATGTCCATTAACTCAAGCACCTGCTCCAGTTGAAGGTAACCAATTGCGTGATTTGGGTATTCGTTTACGCGAAAAACCTAAAGCTGAAACTAAAGCAGAAGCTTAATTCTTCTTTAACTAGCAATAAAAAACCCTGCTTTATGCAGGGTTTTTTATTGCTTCAAAAATAGAATAAACAATGATTAAAATTTTGATGATTTTTGATAATAGTCTCTTAAATGCTATATGCTATCCTGTTTAACAATTGACCCCATGTGTACAATATTACATTAATTTAATTGCTTATATTTTGTTGTTAAGACTCTCTTCTTTTTTGATCAGTTCTATCTTAGATTTTTAGACTCTTGCCAAAATTCTAATCCAACCTCATATTTTAAGAGTCTATTCTAACAAATCATGTATTTCATTCTAAAAGTTTTAGCCTTGCTACCTTTACGCATTTTGCAAAATCTGGCCTGCTTTGCAGCATGGTTACTGTGTATAAGAAATTCATCCTTTAAACGCATAACTTGTATTAATTTAAAGCTTGCTTATCCAGAATTGACAGCGGCACAAAGATCAAAACTGCTGCATGGCAGTATTCGAAGCCAATGCTTAAGCTATGTAGAATGCATTAAATGCTGGGGTATGTCGCCTCAATACAGTTTAAAACTTTTAAATAAAATTCATGGTGCAAATTATTTGAAAGAAGCGTTGAGCAATCAAAAAGGCGTTATTGTCGTTGTGCCACATTTTGGTAACTGGGAGCTCTTAAATGCCTGGCTCTGCACTCATACTCAGCCAATGATTATGTATAAGCCGAATAAGATAAAAGGCATTAACCGCTATATTTTAGAATCGCGTCAAAAGACCAATGCAGTATTGGTGCCAGCCGATGAAACTGGTGTACGTGCTATCTTCAAACACTTAAAGCAGGGTGGCCTTACCGTCATTCTTCCCGATCATTTACCTAAACCTTCGGGAGGAATTTATGCTCATTTTTTTCAGCAAAATACCTTATCCACCACCATTGTTTCTAAATTGGCATATAAAACTCAGTGTAATGTAATTGGTTTAAGCTGTATAAGAAATCCTGATACTTCCAGTTTTACTGTTCAATGTGTTCCACTATCAAATGAGATTTTATCAAAAGATCTGCAAAAAAGTGTGGAATGCTTAAACCAGGAAATGGAACGCATGATTACAAAAATGCCAGAGCAGTATATTTGGTCTTATAAACGTTTTAGAAATTGTTATGGAAACGTTAACCCCTATAGCGTTTAACATAGATTTCCCTTCACATCTTGAATTAGGTCAGCAGAACACTCAAATGGAATGAATTGAGATTGATGGTTGCTAATGGCATAATAGCCCTGTTTTTCCATTATTGAGTTAAGCAAGCTATGGCTATGCGTCCTGCTGTTCGTAATCGTGGCATCATGTTGATTGTGTTCTCTATCGCACAATGGCTTTTCATGCGTTACATTTTGGCCAATGGCTTATTTAACATGGATACCAATGAACGCATTCTTTATTTTTGTGTGAGTAGTTTAGGTGGAGCCTTACTTATTTTTGTTGGCTTGATTTATATGGTATTGAAGGGTAATCCGGATAAGGAATAATCAAATCATCTAACCAAGGACATCCGGCATAGCCACAAAAATACCCCCAATAGGGAATATGGCTATGCCCGTTATAGGCAGCCTTAAATTTAAGCAAATATTTTATTGAACCAGTATTTTAAATACACTGCATATTTAACCGGATAATAAAAAAAAGCACCTTTTTTCTTATAATGATACTTTAAGATTGAACGGTTAATCTTTAATTCAGCATCCAAAAAACTTTTTTCTTGACGATATGGCTGAATGACTTTCATCATTTCCTCCGCCATTTGTAATCCATTCTGTGAAAAACTCTCATCATGAATTCGGTACTGACAAACCACTTCGGGGATATATTTTAAGATTTTTTGTTGCTGGGTTAACTTGAGCAACATATACCAATCTTCCACTTTAATGCTTTCGTCATATCCTCCAACATCCATAATATCTTTTAAATGAAACATTTGAGTTAAAGTGGGTAAGTCATGCAGATTTAATAAAATATCATCAAAGCTATATTCAGTAGGTGTAGATACTCTTTGATCTACAACCTGATTATTAGAATCAATCAGTTCAATCCCGGCAAAAACACCTGTTACTTCTGGATGCTGTTCTAAATAATCGACTTGCAGCTGTGTTTTATGCGCCAGCATCATGTCATCAGAGGCAATCAAACTAACATATTTACCCTTACATAAGGCTAAAGCTTCATTCAAAGTTGCACACAAGCCTTTATTTGGGCGTGTATTGAAATACACATGCTCAAAACGCTGTTTACAGGCAGGTAGCATGGCTTGAATTTTTTCAACAGATTGATCCTTAGAACCATCATCAATAATAATTAATTCAATGCTTGGATAAGTCTGATCAATAATACTTTGAATGCTATCTTCAATATAATTTTCATGATTATAGCAAGGGATCACTATTGAAACTAAAGGCTGCATTTAAGCTCTCCCTTTAGGTGCAAAAGCATTACATAGATCAATCACCTTGTGAGTTTCTTCCAAAGTTTGAGTTGGCCCCATCGGCAAACTTAAAACTTGTGCATGGATGCGTTCAGTTATAGGGAAACTTAAGTTATTCCATTCTTTATAAGCCTGCTGCTTATGCGGCGGAATAGGATAATGAATTAAAGTCTGTACACCATTTTCTTTTAAATAATTCTGCAACTCATTACGATACTCAGACTGAATCACAAACAAGTGCCATACATGCTGCTCATATTGCTGAGCGTCTACCCCGGTTAAAGGTAAAGTCATAAATGGGTTTTGGATTTGGCTTAAATACAACGCAGCAATTTGTCGACGTTTTACTACTTCTTCATCTAGATATTTCAGCTTTACATCCAGCATGGCGGCTTGAATTTCATCAAGACGGCTATTTACTCCCACAAATAAATTTTTATATTTTTCATGTGACCCATAGTTACGCAAAGCCTGTAATGTTTGTGCAAGCTCGGCATCATTGGTGGTAATGGCACCAGCATCCCCTAAGGCACCTAGATTTTTTCCTGGATAAAAACTGAACCCTGAAGCATTGCCCCAGTTCCCTGCTTTTTTTCCATTAATTTGCGCACCATGTGCTTGTGCAGAATCTTCAAGTACCAACAAATTATGCTGTTGTGCAATTTGCATAATTTTTGGCATATCAGCCAACTGACCATATAAATGCACAGCTAAAATTACTTTGGTTTTCTCGGTAATTGCTGATCGAATGGCATCTACTGAAATATTTAGACTTTGCTCATCAGGTTCAACTAACACTGGCGTTAAATTATTTGCCGTGATTGCCAATATACTTGCAATATAAGTATTTGCAGGAACAATCACCTCATCGCCATCTTGGAATTTACCCAACTCTTTCCATGCACGGAATGTCAAAATCAGGGCATCTAAACCGTTGGCAACTCCAATGGCAAACTGTGTACCGCAATAGTTTGCAAAATTTTGTTCAAATTTTTCCAGTTCTTGACCCCCAATGTACCAGCCAGAATCAATCACCCGAGTACAAGCATCGATAAGTTCTGCTTTATATTTTAAATTTAGCGCTTTCAAATCTAAAAAATTAATCATTTTTTTCATTCATTTGGAATATAAAGTTCAGCTGTACCAACAATACACAACTTGTCTTGAACAGTCGCCTTGGTTTTCAAAACCACCCGTTTTTTATCAATAAAAATGTCGATGACTTCAATCTGAAAAAGGACAACTTCATCTAAATATACAGGTTTGAGAAATTTACTTTCAGATTTTAAGTAAATGCAGCCAGGACCCGGAAGTTCATTTGCAAACAGCATTGAAAACATGCTGTTTAATAAAGCACCATGTACAATCCGCTTACCAAACATCGTGTTCTGGGCATATTCTTCATCTAAATGAACAGGGTTAATATCACCCGATAATTGCGAAAACAGAAAAACGTGCTCAGCAGAAAAACTCTTTTCAACTTTTGCCTGATCGCCAACTTGAATCTGTGTGATATTTAAATTATTCACAATTTATCCTAAGAACTTCTCATATTCATTCAGAATGTCATAATATGCTGAAGCGGGGTAAATATAAAAATTATCTAAATCATTGCCCGAAACATGTTTTGCACCTAATCTCATATGGAAATTATGGACACCCATATTCTCCTTTCTGACATTAAAATGTGACTGTTCAAATTCAAGTTCTTCAAAGGCAATTTTATAAATCAATAATGCACTCTCAATAGCTGCATAACGCGTTTTACTCGAATTTAAAATCCAGCTCCCCCAACAAAATGATTTGGGATGATCTTTAAAATCATATAAGCGCACAGTCCCAATTCTTTCATTATTGTCATTTCTTTCAATAATGAAATAAAATTCCTTTAAGTTAAGCTCTCTATCTTTATATTTTTTTATCCATTCTGCTTGTTCATTTACAAGCGCTGTTGACTGAGATATATGTTTATTTAACTCAGGATTATTACGTAAATCACAAATAAACTCAGCGTCAGATTCTTCGACTAATCGAAAATGGATCGTTTTAGCTGTTAAGTGTTTAAATTCCATTTTTAGTGGCCTTTAAAAAGTCATCATAATCACGAATATAATCAGATTCATCATAATACTCGCTTGCTAGGACCATCAACACACAATCATCTGAGAAATCATGCATTTCTCGCCACTTCAGGCTTTCAATTAATAAGCCCTTCTTAGGAGAGGATAGAATAATTTCTTCCTTATGATGACCATTATCTAAAACGAATCGGCATTGCCCATGCAAACATATGGCCATTTGTTTTAAATTTTTATGCGCATGGAACCCACGGGGAGCATTTTGCGTATTCTGAAAAATATAATAAACGCGCTTCAGTTCAAATGGGATTGATTGCATCGATTCTAATGCAACCATTCCACCTCTTTCATCGCTTAAATCTGGTAGATCAATTAACTTCACAAAACTCATAAACTTTCATGCACCAACGAAATTAAGTACTGACCATAATCATTTTTACTCATGCTTTGGCCAATTTCTAAAACCTGTTCTTTGCTTAGCCAGCCCTGATTAAATGCAATTTCTTCCAAACATGCCACTTTATAACCTTGGCGTTTTTCCAATGTTTCTACAAATTGAGCGGCTTCAAGCAAACTGCTATGCGTACCGGTATCCAGCCAGGCAAAACCACGTCCCAGCAATTCAACATTTAAATCGCCACGCTCTAAATACATCTGGTTCACTGTGGTAATTTCCAGCTCACCCCGGTCTGAAGGTTTTACCTGCTTGGCAATCTGAATGACATCGTTGTCATAAAAATATAGCCCCGTTACGGCAAAATTAGATTTCGGATGCTTCGGCTTCTCTTCTAGAGATACGGCACGTCGCTGTTCATCAAACTCAACCACACCAAAACGCTCAGGATCTTTCACCTGATAACCAAAGACTGTTGCCCCTTGACCACGTGCAACCGCCTGTCTCAACATTGGCGTAAAGCCTTGACCATAGAAAATATTATCGCCAAGCACCAAACAAACATTGCTGTCGCCAATAAAATCTTCACCAATAATAAATGCTTGTGCCAAACCATCCGGGCTTGGCTGAACTGCATATTGCAGACGAATACCAAATTGTGAACCATCCCCCAGTAGGCGTTCAAAGCTTTCTTTATCTTCAGGTGTGGTAATAATTAATACATCCTGGATCCCGGCCAACATCAAGACGGATAGTGGATAATAAACCATGGGTTTATCATAGATTGGCAGGAGCTGTTTCGATACACCCTTGGTAATTGGATATAAGCGCGTACCTGAACCGCCAGCGAGAATAATTCCTTTTGTAGTTGTAGTCATTATGATTGCACACCTAATCTTTCACGTTGATAGCTACCATCCTGAACTCGACGGCACCACTGTAAATTATTTAAATACCATTCAACTGTTTTACGGATACCTGTTTCAAAGGTTTCTTGTGGCTTCCAGTTGAGCTCCTTGGCAATTTTTGCAGCATCAATCGCGTAACGTAAATCATGCCCGGGACGATCCGTTACATAGGTAATTAAAGATGCATAAGCAGTTTGATCTGCTCGTGGCCTTAACTCATCCAGCAATGCACAAATGGTTTTCACCACTTCAATATTCTGCTTTTCGTTATGACCGCCAATGTTATAGGTTTCGCCTACTTTTCCTTGGGATGCCACACAATACAAAGCTCGAGCATGGTCTTCCACATAGAGCCAATCCCGAATTTGCTGACCATTGCCATAAACAGGCAATGCTTTACCTTCCAGGGCATTCAAAATAACCAGTGGAATCAGTTTTTCCGGGAAATGGTAAGGACCATAATTATTCGAGCAATTGGTCACAATTGTAGGTAAACCATAGGTTCGGTACCAGGCACGAACCAGATGATCAGAGCTTGCCTTGCTCGCAGAATATGGAGAACTTGGCGCGTAAGGTGTGGTTTCTGTGAATAGATCGGTTGTTCCTTCCAAGTCTCCATAAACTTCATCTGTTGAAATATGATGAAAACGGAAATCTGCTTTTTTGTCCGAATTTAAAGCCATCCAATATTTGCGTATCACTTCCAGTAAGGTATAGGTACCCACAATATTGGTTTGAATAAATGCAGCAGGACCATCAATTGAACGGTCTACATGTGATTCTGCCGCCAAATGCATAACGATATCTGGCTGAAAGCCTGCAACGGCTTGTTCTAATGCGGCTGTATCGCAAATGTCGATTTGTTGAAATGAATAGCGCGTATTATTTTCTACTTCTATTAAAGATTCTAAATTGCCTGCATAAGTGAGTTTATCAATATTTAAAACTTCATCTTGAGTATGATTGATAATATAGCGAATAACTGCTGAGCCAATAAAACCTGCTCCGCCAGTAATTAAATATTTCATTCGTTTCTCATCCTGACACTTTATGATCATCATAAATTTGTGAAGTTTGGCTGGTCATTTTATTACTTTTTATAATTTTTTTATACGAATAATCCTGTTAATTTTCATTATTGACTCTACTCAAGCGAAATACTTCCGCCAAATAAAACCTTGTTCTTCTCAAGACTTACTCAATAAAATCAACAAATAAAATCAATATGTTATATATTTTATTATTGGTTTAATTTAACGACTAAAAAATATAGAATAGCGCTAGCAACAATTTATATTTGAATATCAATATGGCAAAAATCTTAATTTTATGCATCACTCTTAAAGATAGCATTGAAAGACAACAAAATATTACTCAACAGATTACGGCCTTAAAACAAGCAACTCCCGATATTCAAGTAGATTTTCAGTTTTTTGATGCGGTCTATGGTAAAAAACTGCCGCCTGAATATATTGTTTTTCTGGATTTAAGCCGCAAATTTGCAGGTCAGTGTGAACACGCTTTAGGTCCAAGTGAGTTTGGATGCTACTTAAGCCATATGAAAATTTGGCAAAGACTTTCTCAAGGCGATTATGCTGCCTATGACCGTGTCATCATTCTTGAAGATGATGTGATGGTGAACCTTAATCACATCAATGAAAAGTTGAAATCACTTATTCAGACCAATCCAGAATTTGCATTTTTAAGTGGTCATACTGAACCTTCACGTCGCAGAATCCGCGGCTATAGCAGTGAAGATGGTTTGTATTTCAATATGTCTGGTCCCAAAGACTTATATACAGGTGCGTTTGCTTATTCCATTACACCTGCAACGGCGCAAAAATTCATTGAAAAGCAAATTAAAAAATTATCTTATTTAGATGACTGGACTTACCTACTCAAGGGCTCAACCACTGCGCCATTTTATTATTGTTTTGAACATAATGATGATATGCAAAGTAACATTGCTCCAGATCGCCAAATTTTCATGAAAAAGCCAAACCGCTTTAAAAAGAACTACCGAAAAATTAAAAATGATGTTTTTTCCCGTATTATCTCATTATTCTTATTTAAGAAAATTATTCGCTTGTCTGCATTTATTGCTGAAAATAAAAATGTTTTACAAACATTAAATTCCCAGCATAAGCAGGACTAAAATCATGAAAAAATACCTTTTTATTCAGGATCACCTGTATGGCGGCGGCGCAGAACAGATTTGTATTGATACTGCGGTGGGGTTAAAAAATAATGGTCATCAAGTTACAGTTTTACTGTTAGACGGAACCCATATTCGCACTCACTACCCCGCTGATCTGGATGTTATTAAATTCAACATCACCCCTGAGTTTTTACAAGGTAGTATTAAAAAAAATAAGCTTAAACGTGTCAGCCTAGATCAGCAAAATGAACTAAAGCAGATCATAACTAATCTGAATCCGGATACGATTATTGCTGGACATTCACATGCCTTTTGGCTATCGCCTATTTTATCTGGCAATGTTTGGTACTGGGTCCATGGTGATTCTTTAGGCTTAGTCATGAAGAAAAACCTAGGCTTCTTTAAACATCTAGAAGCACTGAAAAAATTTATCCAATGTAAGCGTGCATGTAACTTTCTTTTTCAGGGCAAACAACTGGTCGTGGTTAATCAGGACATTGCCGATTTACTGAATAAACATGTCAAAAATGTCACAGTTAAAGTAATTCATAATGGAATTGATGTTGAACGTTTAACTCAAAATATCGATTCACACACTGCCATTGAAAAAAAATGGGACAGCATTTTTGTAGGGCGCTTGTCTGAAGAGAAACAACCGGATGTTGCGCTACGTGCATTTGCACAAGCCAATCTGAAGGGCCGCATGGCGATTGTGGGCGATGGCCCGATGCTGGAAGAATTAAAGCTTTTAGTCCAAGCGTTAAAGCTTGAAAATCGCGTTGATTTTTTAGGTTGGCAAAACCAGCCCAATCAATTTATTCAACAAAGCCGTAGTTTAATTTTATCTTCCAGAACAGAAGGTTCACCGCTGATTATTCCAGAAGCATTAATATTGGGCACACCTGTAGTCGCCTATAATTGTTGTGAAGGTGTGGAATTTCAGCTGTCATCAGGTGAACTACTCCAAGGATTAGTGCCTTTAAATGACCTTTCTGCCTTGGCAAAACAGCTTGAACTTGTTGTAAACACACCTTATGCAATTCGCGAGCAAGATAGGCAACGTCTCAGCATTGCAGAAATGGTTAAAGCTTTTGAAGCTCTCTAAATTCAGCAAGCACCGCGATTAATTTATTTTGAGAATTTGTGATGTCATTGTCTCGTATCTTGTTAAAAAAATGGTATAAATTTCAACAAAACCAGCATGCCAAAAAATTTGATTCACACTGGTATATGCGTTTTGGCTGGCTTGATCAGCCCTTAAAAAGCCAAGCGCAATTACATGATTTATTTGAAATCCATTCGCCTAGACAATTCACCTTTGCAGATTGCTTCTATGTACAGGAAAATGATCGTCATTTCATTTTCTTTGAAGAAGTGGATGATGTTCATCCCGTTGGTTTTCTGTCAGTTTTAGAAGTATTTAAAGATGGGTCATATACAGAACCCCAGACCATTTTAAAACTGGATTATCACCTGTCTTATCCATGCGTGTTTAAGGTCGAAAATGACTGGTATATGATTCCTGAAAGCAGTGCCAATAAAACCATTGAACTTTGGAAATGTACTGAGTTCCCACTAAAATGGGAAAAACATTCCAATATTTTAGAAGGTATTGAAGCAGTCGATAGCACACCTTTTTACCATGAAGGCATGTGGTACCTGTTTACCTCGACACGTAGAAACTGTAAAAAGTTTGGTGACCGTTTGGACCTGTTCTTTACTGAGGATATTCTCAATCCAAACTGGCAAGAACATCCGCAAAACCCGGTATGTAAAGGTCAGCAACAGTTCCGCATGGCAGGAAAACCTTTTATTTACAACGACAAACTGGTTCGACCAAGCCAGGACTCACTCAAACGCTATGGCGGCAATATTGAGTTGAAAGAAATTATTCAACTTAGCCCGACAGTTTATCAAGAGCAGCTTTTAGAAGTAGTATTGCCAGACTGGAATAGCGAAGATGATGGCTGCCATACCATTAATGCCGAAAATAACTTTGTAGTACTGGATGCAATTCGTCTATCTGCTAAAAAATAATTAAGCCTTCAGCAAATGCTCATAAATCTTGAGCGTTTGCTCGGTCATTGCAGCCACGGTTAATTCTGCTTTGGCTTTAGCAAATAAAGGCTGAAAATCCTGTTGGGCAGGTACATTTAACGCATTTTGAATGGCATGCTGTAATCCCTGGACATCGCCAATCTCAGCCAAATAGGCTTCCGGCAGCCATTCAACCACACCATTCACCTTCGTTGCAGCCATGACTTTGTCTGCTTGTAAAGCTTCCACCATCACCAGTGGAAAACCTTCCCGGTCGGAGGAAAGCACGACTACATCGGCCAACTGCACCAGATCACGTACATCGGTTCGAAAGCCTAAAAATGCCACCTGGTTTTGCATTTTCAATTCAATGACTTGTTGCTCAAGTGCTGGACGCAATGAACCATCGCCCACAATCCAAAGATTCGCATCAATACCCTGCATGGATTGAATCAATAATGCAATATTTTTGACGGGCTCTAAACGGCCAATGCACATCACATTTTTTTTGTCCGCATCTAAGGCAGGAAATTGCTTATCAATTTCTGCTTTCAAAACCTGCTTTTGTGCATCTGTCAGGCTGGGCTGCGCATATACGCCGTTGTAAACAACATGCGCTTTCGACTCAGGAATCCCTTGGGTTAATGCCTGACTTACGGCAATCACTGCATCTCCCACCAGATAAGCAGATTTATTCTTTTTCGTACCGTGAACAGTCGTCACCACTTTGACATTGGCTAAAAATGGCCGAATCCGGGAAACCAGTTCAGCCGCCTTGCCAGCTTGGGCATGTACAATATCAGGCTGAATCTGCTGGATGAGTGATTTCAGTTGCCACAATAAAAAGATATTCCAGCGACTCCGGGCAAAATCTACGGAATGAAAATGCACCTGCTGATTAAACTTTTCTGCATAACACGGATGCGCAATCATATGCACCTCATGCTGCAATGACATTTCGTTGGCCAGGTTAAACGTATGCTGCTCCAGGCCACCGACACCGCCACTGGTTGCCAAAACCTGAACGATCTTCATGTTTTGTCCTGTTTATTCTTGGACGCATTTTGATACTGTTCAAACAGCTTGGCTTCTTTTAGAAAAGCATAAAATGCATTGATCATGCTGTTCACAAAACCGCGCCAGCCATTCAGGCAACTACGGCGGATAAAATAGGATTTTAAGAAGGTCACAGGCATGACCAGACTCAATTTTAACAAGCTGGGCTTTTTGCCTTTTTGAAATTTTTCAGCAGCTTTCAAATTGGAATACTGGTTGTTTTTTTCAACTTTAACGAAGATGCTAGATTCACCATAGTGGTAAATATCGCCTTCAGCACGGACACTCTGACCATCTACAATCACATTTTCATGGACTTTATTTTCCAGGTCATAATGTCCTTTGCTTTTGCGAAAAAAGCGCACTTTGGCATGCTTTTTCGTGTGCTTGCTGTTCGGCACACCCAAGAATACATCGTTAATGGGCGTAATTAAGGCATCAAGTTGATTGGCCTGAATGGTCTGTTCAATTTCGTTTTTCAACTCGGGTGACAACACTTCATCGCCATCCAGATTCAGCACCCAATCATGTTGACACTGCGCCAGAGCCAGACTTTTTTGTCCGGCATAACCCTGCCAGTCTTGGTGCGAAATACGCACATTAGGAAATGACTGGGCAATGGCATAAGTATCATCTATACTGCCAGAATCCAGAATAATTACTTCAGCAAAATCACGCACACTATTTAAAGTGTCTTCAAGCCATGCGCCGCAATTTAAAGTGACGATATAAACACTACATGGAATACTCATAATTTATAACGTCCTTTGGCTAAGGCAATACGCATTTGTAAGGCATTCATTGCCCCGTGTGTGCTGACACGAGGAATATTAAATTGATTTTCAGCTGTATAGGCTTCGATTTTTTTGCGAGTAGATACCGCATTTTTAAAGCCGATTTCTTTGGCCATTTGCTGATGCTTTTCATTAAAACGGCCAAAAGGATAAGCAAAACTTGGACAGCGACCCACCAATGCTTCTACATCCTGTTTGGAGGTGTGCATTTCTGCAAAAGCTTGCTCATCGGACAGTTTCAGTAAATTGACATGATGCTGTGTATGCGCACCAAACTCAATCACGCCTGAATCAGACATTTCACGAATCTGTTCAGAGCTGAGTTTTTCAATGCCTTCAATTTGAGTTGCCAGGAAAATGGTCGCCTTAGCATGATATTTTTTTAGCAAGGGATAGGCATATTGATAATTATCTAAAAAACCATCATCAAAGGATAATGCCACAATATTTTTTTGCCCTTGAAACTGCTCCAGTTCCGAAACAAAACAGAAGGTAGATTGCTTTTTGCTCAGATAGTGCAGCAGTTGCTCGAACTTGGCTGGCGGCATATTCATGCCTGAAGCTTCTGCATGTGGTGTCACCTGATGTAGCATGACTATTCTTGGCAGACTGGCACTACGAAATGGTAGCCAAAAGGTATAATTTCCCAGCAGATATAAAACTGCCGCAAAGACGACTAAACCCAGCACCACATACAATAACCACATTATGCATATACCTCATGCGACCATTCATAGGCTTCAGACAAAGGCTTATCAAATGTCACTTCAACCATAAACTGGGTAATTCGTTGAGCATTAAAACTACTGCGTGTTTTTTGCCAACCCGCTTCTGCCATACGTTTGGCCTCAGCGGGATGCTCTGCGTAAAACTTAATTTTTTCAGCTAAATCAAATTGATCATCAAAGTAAACGATTTCCTGATCCGTATAGAGTTTTTCAAAGCCCGGAATGCGTGGACTAAATGTTAATAAGCCATTGCCTGTAAGCTGCACAATCCGGTCAGAACTATATAGCGTGACATCATTTTTACGTGAATAATTCAGTCCCATACGCGATTCAGACAACACTTTATAGTAGCCTTTACCATAAACGCCGGGTTGTTCGAAACAGCCATAATACTGATATTGAATGTGGTTATTCTTTAAGGTATCAGCCAAATCTTTGAGGAATTTTTCACGCTCCGGCTCTTTATACACCACGCCACAGAAAATAAATTCCTTATCAATATTGTTTGATTCAAACTGTTTTAATTGTTCTACATTTCGGTGTCCCACATTCGGCATATAGGCCACTTTTAAATGCGGCTGTTTTAGTTTTCTCAGATACTCACCGCCCGTGGTGCAGAAAATGGCATCCAGATAGGGTGAAAATTCACGAACAAAGCCGAGTTTCTGTTCTAGATACAAAGGGTCTACGTACCAAAAGGCAATTTTTGTTTGTGGATAGCGCTGCTTGATTTCTTTGAGCACATTTGGACTCATCAAGTCACTATGTCCCACCAAAACCAGATCAGGCTCAATATTATCCACAATTTTTAGAATTTCTTTATTGGCCCAGCTAGCACCGAATTTTTTGGTTTTAAAGACTGTCCCCATGCGCGCCATATCGCGAAAACTAAAATCATAAACAAAATGACCATTTTCAATTAAACCCGCTGAAATTTTGCGGTCTGTACAGTAAAAATGCGCGCCTTGTTTATTAAAGCCAAAATTCGCAATATGTAAAATTTTCATGAAAAAACAACTCTATGTTTTCAATAATATATCAGCAACCCGGGTTGCTTCATTCAGTTTTAAATTCAATAGATTATGATGTGGTTTATCTGACGATGCCGATAAAAGCTGATCTAATAACGTGGTGATTCTATCAGATTTCAAACTGTCTATTCCAATAACTCCAACCTTACATCCCGCTGTTAGTGCCTCAAAAATCATTGAAACACTATCTTCAGTCACCCAAACGGCTTCGGCCTGCTGCATTTCTTCAAAAATCCAGCCTTGCGGCGTGTCTTCCACTGGAAAAATCTGTAACTGGTTTGCATAAGGCTGTGCAGATAAATGTGCAAAGAATTCTTTTGGTGTACGGCGTGAGGTGGTTAAAATAATGTCAGCATTTGGATTATGCTGCACAATATTCTGAATTGCCTGCAACACCTTTTCTTCATTCCACTGATGACGTTTGGAAGAACCCCCTAAAGCAATCAGGATACGATTGGCTTGATGACGCTGTTCATTGACAATCGGGTTTAAAGCGCCTTGGGTGGTGATGACATGCCTGGATTCAAGTACGCCATCATGTTCAGGAATAATGGCGTAATTAAACCAGGCAACCGGAAAATTCGGTTTCATTAAAATGACGGTTTTCGCTTGAGGATATACTTTTCCCAACAGCAAAACCCGTAATTGCGTATGACTGCCTACACCAAAAATATAATCCGGCTTTTGTTCAAACAGCGCTAATTGATGACTCAACATGCCTTTTAACAGCGTGAAAATTGGCAATTGCTGAATGGATATTTCCTGAAAAGTCACTTCGCTATTGCTTAGGCGCTGCATTGCCTTATACAAACCGACTGCTTGCGAACGGTGCCCCGCTTTACCATCACTGACGTAGACAATATGCATGTTGTATTGTTTCCTTTCACAGCCTAAAGCAATAAAAAAAGGCGAAACTTTCGTTCCGCCTTTTCATCTTAACCGATCGACTTATTTTACGTAAGTTAACCAGTGTGCATATTTAGGATCTTTACCCTGAACTGCATCAAAGAATGCTTTCTGGATTTTTGTTGTAATTGGACCACGACAGCCTTCACCAATTATACGGTCATCATATTCACGGATAGGCGTCACTTCAGCTGCAGTACCTGTGAAGAACGCTTCATCACCGATATAGAATTCGTCACGGGTAATACGGCGTTCAACCACTTCAATGCCCAAGTCTTTGGCAATGGTAATGATGGTTTGACGGGTAATACCGTCTAAAGCACCGCCAGCGATATCCGGTGTATGCAATGCACCATCTTTTACCAAGAATACGTTTTCGCCAGAACCTTGGCATACATAACCTTGTGGATCCATCAGCATGGCTTCGTCATAACCAGAATGTGCCACCTCTTGGTGTGCAAGAATAGACAAAGTATAGTTACCAGAAGCTTTTGCTTTACACATGGTCACGTTTGGATGGTGGTGGGTAAATGATGAAGTTTTAACGCGAATACCTTTCGCCATCGCTTCTTCACCGAGGTAAGCACCCCAGCCCCATGCCGCTACTGTGGCATGAATTGTATTATTTGTTGCAGCAATACCGAGCTTTTCAGAACCAATAAAAATAATTGGGCGCAAATAGCATGAAGCCAATTTATTTTCGCGCACGACATCAATTTGAGCTTGCTCAAGTACCGCCTGATCAAATGGAACTTTCATTTGATAGATTTTTGCAGAGTTCAGCAAACGTTTGGTATGGTCTTGGAGACGGAAAATCGCGGTACCATTTGGTGTTTCATAAGCACGGACACCCTCAAAGACCCCCATACTGTAATGTAAGGTATGAGTTAGGACGTGGACTTTTGCCTCACGCCAGTCAACCATTTGTCCATCTTGCCAAATAAAACCATCACGATCAGCCAAATTCATGGCACACACTCCAAATTTTTATACACAGTCATTTTTATCCAATGCAGACATTGCAGTTGGATCAATTAATCTTTGCCATAACTTGCAAACGACCTCTCGGGTATCGCGCCAGTCGTCAGCTGAAACTTGCATGGATTGATTCGCAAGTGCTAAACGATGGCTCTCGGCTCGTTCACGGAGATAAGCTTGAATCAATGCTGTCGCATCGGCGCTGGATAAGCGATCCGTTTTTGCGGCATCCTCAAGGATTCGTACGTTGTCGGAGTAATGGGCGAGATCAGGATTCGACCCACTCCATGCTAATACCGCATACTGTGCCATAAATTCGATATCAACGATACCACCTGCATCCTGTTTTAAGTGAAAAATCCCATCTTTTTGCTGCTCTTTGGAAGAGCCCAAATGGTCTTTCATTTTTTGACGCATTTTCAGTACTTCTGCTCGAACATTGGCCTCATCCCGCGGTTGAGTCAAAATATGGCAGCGTAATGCTTCGAATTTATTGCGCAGAGTTGGCTCGCCTGCAATTGAACGGGCACGCACCAGGGCCTGGTGTTCCCACAGCCAGGCATTTTTCAATTGATATTGCTCAAAGGCCTTTAAACTTGTTACCAACAGTCCGGCCTCACCCGATGGACGTAAGCGGGTATCAATTTCATAAACACGCCCATCTAAGGTTTGCGTGGTCATCAGCGATATGAATTTTTGTGCAACGCGCATGGCAAACTCAAAACCGCTAATCGGCTTGATCCCGTCAGTATCACCTTGCTCACTCATATAGTGAATAAAGACCAGATCCAGATCTGAGCCATAACCCAGCTCAATGCCACCCAGTTTGCCATAACCTGCAACTGCGAAAGCCATATGATCCAGTGAACAACGTTGCTCTTCAGCATCTAAAGGATAGCCATGCTTTTTAGCAGTAATTTGATAAGCCAGATTCAGCGCAGCATTCACCGATACCTCGGCAATATCGGTTAATGCATCGGAGACTTTCATCAGTGGACTTTCCGCCAGTACATCACTGGCTGCCACAGCCAAAACATTGGATTTTTTGAATAAACGCAGCACGCGCATTTGATCTTCGACCTGATCAATTTCAATACGCAGCAATTGATGACGCAGCGAATCTTCCAGATCCTGACGTTTTGGCAGTTCAAAATCCATCGACAGGAATTCATCTAGCAATACCGGATAATGCGTCAGTTCTTCACAAATCCATGGACTTACCGTCGCCATTTTCACCAGGCGCTGTAACGCCCCTTTGCTTTCAATCAGCATCACCAGATAGACGGTACGGCGCAAGACTGATTCGACCAAAGGCATCAAGCGCAACAATGCCACTTGCGGTTTATCCGACTGCAAGATGGCTTCAATCAGATGCGGCCAAAACGTCTTTAAACGCTGTACGGCTTTGGCGGGCAATTTTTTAAGCGCATGTCCATACCAGAATTCATGCACCAGATTTTTGGCATCTTCATCCAGCACATCATTCAACTGTTTCTCTAACTGGGTAAAGCTCTCAATTAACGGATCAGGTTCTTTTTCCTTAATCAAATGCTCAAACTGGTAGATGACCTTGGCGCGTTTTTGATTCAGTACTTCTAAAAATTGCTCCCAACTGTCAAAAGCCAGCGTTTCAATCATACGATTTCTTAAATCAGGTTCATTCGGTAAAGACTGGGTTTGCTGATCATTTAAGGCTTGAATGGCATGCTCGATACGGCGCAGGAACAGATAGGCATCTTCCAGTTCAAACACGGCATTTTGCTCAAGAAGTCCCACTTCCCCCAAATGATGCAGACTCACCAGACACTGGCGATCTTGCAGCTCTAATTTTGCCCCGCCATAAATCAGCTGAAAAACCTGAACAATAAATTCAACTTCCCTGATTCCCCCTGCACCCAGCTTAATATCATCTTCAATATTGCGGCGTTGTACTTCACGTTCAATCATGGCTTTCATTTCGCGCATCGCTTCAAATGCGGTGTAATCCACGTATTTACGAAAAACAAATGGTCGGGTCATCTCCAGCAGTTCTGCCCCTTCTTTGCCACCGGTGACAATGCGCGCCTTGATCCAGGCATAGCGTTCCCATTCACGGCCATGCTGGCTTAAATATTTTTCTAAAGCGGCGTGACTGATTGCCAGAGCAGAACCATCTCCCCAAGGACGCAGGCGCATATCAACACGGAATACAAAACCGTCTGCGGTAATATGATCGAGCAGATAAATCAGTTTCTGACCCCACAATATACAAAACTGCTGTACATCAATACATTTACGACCATTGGTTTCGCCCTGTTCATCAAAGGCAAAAATAAGATCAATATCACTTGAAAGATTAAGCTCTTGCGCCCCAAGTTTACCCATGGCCACCACAATGAGATCCTGCACAGCACCGCCGTAACCGATCGGCTCACCATGCTTGGCCACCAAGGGAGCACGGGCAAAATCTTTGGCTGCACAAATAGCGGCATCGGCAAAATCGGAAAGCTCACGGGTCAAGGTCACCACATCGGTCAACCGATTGGCATCCTGCCAAATCCAGCGAAACATCAAGCGTGCACGAAGCACACGAATGGCATGCAGCCATGTGCTTTCATCTGCAATCTGCTCTAGCGTGTCATGAATAAAATTCTGGATTTGCGTGGTCGTTAAAGGAAGGAGAAATTGATCAACTGCATAATCTTGCTCTAATAAAGCACTGTGTTTTCCCAATACCTGTTCTGCATATTGGCTCGCTCGCAATGTGTTGTGCAATTGTTCCGCATTCATCTTAAAACCTTCAGCCTGATTTTTTTCTAGTTATAGCAGCTGAATTCAGATAGGGGAAAAGAAAAATTTATTTTCTATACTTTTACTTTTTCAGTTTTGGGAGGTTCCTGAGTTAAAGCCTGATGAGCATTGGTGGCTGCCGGTAAAGTCACATTAAACGTCGTGCCTTCCCCTTCCCTAGAATCTACAGAAATTTGACCATGGTTCAAATCAATAAATCGCTTACACAACACCAGCCCCAGACCGGTACCTTTTTCCCCTGCCGTACCTTTAATACTGGCAGTAACCGACTGCTGGAACAGCTGATCCATTTGTGCCTGACTCATACCCAGACCTGTATCCCGAACAGAAATATGCACACCTGCGTCGGACTCACTTGCATGGATGATGACGCGGCCCGTGCCATCGGTTGGGGTAAATTTCAAAGCATTGGAAACCAAGTTTTGGATTATTGAAGTGATCATATTGATATCGGCGTAGACTTTAATGCCTTCATCAATCTGGTCAATAAGCTGAATATTTTTCTTTACCGCGAGACTATTCAATACATTAGAAACGATCTTGCTTGACTGTTTTAATTCAAAATTAATTGGATGATAGATAAAGCGCCCACCCTCAGCCATCGCCCAATTTAATAGACTTTCCAGCAGGTTATAAGTCGATTGTGCCGTATCGTACAAATATTCAGAAATACTTTGTACACTGGATTCATCAAGTGTTTCACGTTCTTGTGCCAACACTTCCGAAAAGCCGAGTAAACCATGAAATGGGGCTCTTAAATCATGCGCAATAATTTGGAAAAACTTGGTTTTACTGAAATTGAGTGCCGCTTGCTGCTCATACATTTCTTTGAGTTCGGCATGCTCTGCTTTCAGCTCAATAATATGGATCAAGCTGTTCGTAAAGTCACTTACAGTTGCAATATCTTCAGCATCAAAGAGTTTTTGTTGCTGATCAAAAAACAATGCCTGACCAATTGAAGTGCCGTCATTGATACGCAGATCAAAAGCCAGATAACGATTAGCTTCCACCCCAAATTGACTAATATGCTGCACCAGATTTGGATATTGATGATGTTGATGATCAATAAAATTATGCCCTTCAAAATAAGAGCTTAGATAGGTTTCGCATGGCGAACAGAATGCCTTGAAACCATGAGGAGAAGAATACCAAATGTAAGGCTCGTTATGAAAAGCCAGTACAGCCTGTCCAGCTCCAAGCATTTTCCGGGCAAACTTTAAAAAACGTTCAACCTGATTTGTCGATGTAAAAACGCCTAACAATAATGAAATTTTACATGCGCTAAGCTGCTCAGTCTCCGAGCCTATTTCAAGCAACTGCATTTTCATATTTGATTCATCCAATCACTATTGTTTGTTGTTTTAAAAAATTAATTATCACATTTCACCTTATTAACAAAGTCAAACAGAGACAATTTACACCCAATATTTACTCTAATTTTCACCTTGGCATCAAAAGCAGACCGCAATTCTGTTCAAACAATAAAAAAACCAATCTACTATTAATCGCTTATATTGTTTGAGTGTATATCCCGAGGGTCGGACTCGAAGCGGAAATCTAAAGCAATCCTTAGTCAACATTTGACTACAATAGCATGGTTTCCGGTTTTGATCGGGACAGTCAGATGATTAAGTGTTTAGCTCATCATCCATTTGCTTAAACACGGCGTAATTGAGCAGCTCATCATTCAATTGTTCAGGCATAGTCTATGTTACAGAAATCTTGTAGAGCAAATTGCCATATTTCTTGCGCAAAAATTAAAAAATCATCTTTTAGCCTTGCTGTTTTTTTAAGTCTCCCTCTCAACGCGTTTCCTGTCTCTCTAGGACTGTCCTGTTCAAATACTGCTGTTCAGAATAGTATTCATTTACATCAGATCTGCAACCCATTTTTCGATGGCAGTAATGATCATGGTCGTTGCCAGAACACTTTTCAGCGGAGTTATGAATAATTGTAATAAATGCTTATCGTCCCCCGAATAACTGTTCAACCAATCCGAGAAAAATTTGATTCTTCTTCCCTGCTAGATAATTTATTTCCATGATACCCAACATGTCCTAAGTAATTAGTTTATAAATTGGCAAAAAATTGCCCGCCGGTTTTTTTTTACGCAGCAGGTATTCATACAAATAAGTTATTGATAATAATAAATTATATAACTTATTAAGCAAGATTCTCTACTTATATGACTAAATACGGGTGATTGCCACATTAGAGACTTGAAGCCCCACCCCGATTCGAAAAATGACTAATTTTCACGTAGAATAGGGGGATTGGTGAACAACACTGATGTATACAAATTTTCAGCCAAAGACCAATATGCAAGATATTGCTGTTCGGCTGAGGTGCAAATAAGCGCCGATACTTTTAATGTTTTATTTAAGCAAACCGGTTCGCAGGACTGAGCCAAAAGCTCGGTACTGACAAACTCAATCTAAAGCAAGGGGCTATATATGGCTGGTGGAAAGTCAAAAATCATTTACACATTGACCGACGAGGCGCCACTACTGGCGACCTATTCCCTGCTGCCGATCATTGAGACCTTTACCAAGCCTGCTGGCGTAGAGATTGTCAAAAAAGATATCTCTGTAGCTATACGTGTGCTTGCAGAATTTACGGACTTTCTAAGCGATGAGCAGAAAGTACCGAATAACCTGGCAGAGCTTGGCAGTCTTACACAAGACCCAGACACTAATATCATTAAACTTCCTAATATTAGTGCTTCAGTTGGCCAGTTGACAGCTTGTATCAAGGAACTTCAATCGAAAGGCTATGCTCTTCCTGACTATCCGGAAAACCCGGCAACTGAGGAAGAAAAAGCAATCAAAGCACGTTACAGCAAATGTTTAGGTTCTGCTGTAAACCCAGTATTACGTGAAGGTAACTCTGACCGTCGTGCACCGGCTGCAGTTAAAAACTACGCGAAAAAACACCCGCACTCTATGAGCGAGTGGAAACAATGGTCACAAACTCACGTTTCTCACATGGAAGAAGGTGACTTCTACCACGGTGAAAAGTCTATGACTTTAGACCGCGCTCGCAATGTGAAAATGGAGCTTATCACCAAGAACGGCGAAACTATCGTTCTTAAGCCTAAATTGGCACTTCTAGACGGCGAAATTATCGACTCAATGTTCATGAGCAAGAAAGCGCTTTGCGACTTCTATGAAAAAGAACTTGAAGATTGTCGCGAAGCTGGAATTTTGTTCTCTCTTCACGTTAAAGCAACAATGATGAAAGTTTCACACCCGATCGTATTCGGTCACTGTGTGAAGATTTACTACAAAGAAGCATTCGAAAAACACGGCAAACTGTTTGATGAGCTAGGCATTAACATCAACAACGGTATGGCGGGTCTTTACGAAAAAATTGAAACACTTCCAACTTCTGTTCGTGAAGAAATCATTGCTGACCTACATGCTTGCCAAGAACACCGTCCTGCGCTTGCAATGGTGGATTCTGCTAAAGGCATCACCAACTTCCATTCTCCTAACGACATCATCGTAGATGCTTCTATGCCTGCAATGATCCGTGCCGGTGGTAAAATGTGGGGTGCTGATGGTAAACAGTACGATGCTAAAGCAGTAATGCCTGAATCTACATTCGCACGTATTTACCAAGAAATGATCAATTTCTGTAAATGGAACGGTAACTTCGACCCACGCACTATGGGTACTGTGCCAAACGTTGGTTTGATGGCGCAAAAAGCTGAAGAATACGGTTCACACGACAAGACTTTTGAAATCTCTGAAGCAGGTATTGCAAACATCACCGACCTTGAAACAGGTGAAGTGTTGATGTCGCAAAACGTTGAGCAAGGTGATATCTGGCGTATGTGTCAGGTGAAAGATGCTCCGATCCGTGACTGGGTGAAACTTGCAGTCACTCGTGCACGTAACTCGGGCATGCCTGCAATCTTCTGGCTTGACCCATACCGTCCACACGAAAATGAATTGATCAAAAAAGTTGAAAAATACTTGAAAGATCACGACACGGCTGGTTTAGACATTCACATCATGTCTCAAGTACGCGCAATGCGCTATACACTTGAACGTGTTGCTCGTGGTTTAGATACTATTTCTGTAACTGGTAACATTTTGCGAGACTACCTCACTGACTTGTTCCCAATCATGGAGCTTGGTACCTCTGCGAAAATGCTTTCTATCGTGCCTTTAATGGCTGGTGGCGGCATGTACGAAACTGGTGCTGGCGGTTCAGCGCCTAAACACGTACAACAACTTGTTGAAGAAAACCACTTGCGTTGGGATTCTTTAGGTGAGTTCTTGGCTCTGGCTGTTTCTCTAGAAGAAATGGGCATTAAAGAAGACAATGCTCGCGCTAAATTGTTGGCTAAAACTTTAGACCAAGCGACTGGTAAATTGCTCGATAATGACCAATCACCTTCACGTCGTACTGGCGAGTTGGACAACCGTGGCAGCCACTTCTACCTTGCTAAATACTGGGCTGAAGCATTGACTGCTCAAGACGAAGATGCTGAGCTTAAAGCGAAGTTTGCTCCTCTTGCGAAAGCATTGGCTGAAAACGAAGACAAGATCGTTGCTGAGCTTGCAGAAGTGCAAGGTAAAGCCGTTGATATTGGTGGTTACTACGCTCTTGATCAAGAGAAAGTAAATGCTGTAATGCGTCCAAGCGCTACATTCAATGCTACTCTTGCAACAATCTAAGTTCACACAACACTGACTATGTCAGTGTTGTAAAAAAACCGGCGCTTAGGCGCCGGTTTTTTATTTAAAATAGTTTAAAAAATTATATTTATAATGTTTAGGCATTATTATTAATTTTTTCCATTTCTAAGAAATTCTTAGCAGCCTCTGGTCTTAAGTAATACCATAGGACGAACATTGAAATCAGAAAAAAGATCATGAAAAAAAAGAACATAAGATAATTCAGATCATTAGATGCAGTAAAACCATCCTCTCTATAAGCAAATCTAAGATACGTAACAACAAGATATGGTGTTGAACCAAAAATATTAATCAAAATATATAAAATAGTTCCCCAATACCCATACCACTTTATTCTTTTTAGCGTGTATTTTGTCTTTAACTTATAATTATTACTTTCCTTATCTTTCTCCAAATATTCTTCCCCAATTTTATACAATCTTACAGCCTTGTCTTTATCCCGACAGGATAAAATGTACTTAAGTAAATCTATATCTTTATTTTTTATATTTAAGTAATTCGATAACTTAGAAACCTTTAAATGATATTGCAACTCATCAGAAAACTCTAACAAAGTATCACCAACTAAGAGATTTTCCTGTTCATTAATTTGCTCATTTCTTTTTCTTCGTCTATGTTCACTAAATTCCCTCAAACCTGTAATTACCCCTGATTTAGCGATAAAGTAAATACTCGCAACCACAACAATTAGAAAAATGATTACGCATGTAAATTCTAATCCATAAGCACTTTCTAGTATTTTTAATGCAAACTGGTTTAGATTTAATTCTGCATTTAAATTCGCCGACATATTTTCCTTTTTTATTCATCAATACTTTGTTAAATCAAACTACGATTTTTCAAATTTTTTATATAAAGTTCAAAATATATAATGCATATCCACGATACATCAAATCAATTTATTTTCATCAGGCAATAAAAAAGCCCTCAAGTCTTAGTATGCTTGAAGGCTTTTCATTTCATCTGGTCCCGAGGGTCGGACTCGAACCGACACGTCATCTCTGACAGCGGATTTTGAGTCCGCCGCGTCTACCAATTTCACCACCTCGGGAAAGGTGTTTCAACAAGCTAATCAGCTTGTGGTGGCTATATTACTATCAAACTTGAAATTGTCAATTATCTAATTTATCCAATCGCTCACTTTTAAAGCAAAATCAAAAACTTTGTCTTAAAAAGCATCAGATAGCATCTGTTTTGTACTTTTCCAGCCTATAATGCACAGGTTTTTCTTATTTCTATACATTGAAGATGCAACTTTCCGACTTTAACTTTAATCTCCCTGACGAGCTGATTGCCCGTTACCCTCTTGAAACCCGTAGTGCTTCACGTTTATTACACCTCGATGCCGCAGGTCAATATCATGACCATCACTTTACCGATATTCTAGACTTACTCGAACCGGGTGATTTACTGGTTTTAAATGACACCAAAGTCATGAAAGCGCGTCTTAAAGGAAAACGTGCCACTGGCGGTGCTGTTGAAGTTTTAGTGGAACGCATGATGGACAAGTTCATTGCGCATTGCCACATTAAAGCCAGCAATTCGCCTAAAGAAGGTGCAGAACTGTTTATTGGCCCAGATAAAGTTAAAGTCACTGTAAAAGGTCGTCATGAAAACTTGTTTATTGTTGAGTTTTCTCAGCCCATTTTAAATGTTTTAGATCTATATGGTGCTTTGCCGATTCCGCCTTATTTCAACCGTGAAGCAGAAGCCATTGATACTGAGCGCTATCAGACCATCTTTAATGACCCAAGCAAACTGGCCAGTGTCGCGGCTCCGACTGCCAGCCTGCATTTTGACGAAGTCTTGTTGAAGAAACTGCAAGAAAAAGGCATTCAAAAAACCTTTGTGACCTTGCATGTCGGTGCAGGAACATTCCTGCCGGTACGTACCAATGATATTGAAAACCATATCATGCACAGTGAATGGTGTGATGTGTCTGACGAGACTATGGCGCTGATCCGCGACACCAAAGCCCGTGGCAATAAAGTCATTGCTGTCGGTACTACCGCAACCCGTGCCACTGAAAGTGCTGCACAGGCCAATGGCGGTGAATTGAAAGGCTGGACTGGAGATACCCAAATCTTCATTTATCCGGGTTACGAGTTTAAAGTGGTCGATCGTCTGATTACCAACTTCCATCTTCCTGAATCTACTTTATTGATGCTGGTTTCGGCGTTGTCGAATCGTGATAATATTTTAAATGCCTATCATCATGCTGTAGAGGCGAAATACCGTTTCTTCAGTTATGGCGATGCCATGCTGATTGATAAAATCACGCCTTAATATTGATCCGTTAAAAGAAGCAGACCATGCCGCTCGATACTGTTAGACATTCGATTCATATTCGACGTAAAAAAAATGAACGGGTTTTTAATAATGTTGCGCGGCTTTGGGATATCTCCCGCAAGGCGCAATCGCATCAGGATATTCTGGATGCCTTGCATCCATGGAATGCCCCGATCGTACTCAAGTTTGAAAATGTTCTGCCGCTGCTTTTGGCAGCCGTGGGACTTTTTTTTATTCTGCTAATTTTTATTAAACCCGGCAATATATGGATTCAGCTCAGTCTGATCAGTGGCTTTTTTATGATTTTCTGGGCTTATATCAGCTATGAAGAAAGTAAGCCCGTTGATGAAGTGATCGAATATCTGGAACAGCAAAGCATTGCTAAAAAATATCATCTTGCCTTCCAGCAACAGCCACAACATATTGGCGTTCCCCTGCAACCGGTTTTGTTTATTGCCCACTTAAAGCGTCTGTTTCCGGTTTTTAATCAGGGCAGCATTGCCAATGACTTTCCCTATTACGCCAGCACCCAATGGACCGATGAGGAAGGTAAGCAACATCAGGTCATGGTGTTTCAATATCATTATGTCAATGAAATTCGGGTTCGCAATAAAGACGGCAATGAAGTACAAGTGAAAGAAGTACACAAAGATTTATGGGGTGTATTTGTTTTTGATGTCGAAACACAGGGACTGGCTGTCACCACGGCCAATAAGGAGTTTTATTATCCTTATAATTTTCCCTGGCATACCAGCGATATTCAAATCAACCAGAAACTCAATATTTTTGGCAGCGATGAAATGCAAATGGCAAAACAGCTCACGCCCGCATTTGTGCTGAAGCTGGATGAATTTTTTACCCAGCGTCAGGGCGATTTAATCTTCCACCCAGACAGTCAGATCTTATGTTTTCTCGGGCCTGCCGACTTATTTAGCATCTCAAGCCGGGCAAAAAAAATTCAAGATATTTCCGCATTACGTGGACACTTGCGTACTTTTAAATTACCTTATCTAGAAAGCTTACAGCGTGATTTAACACACTTTTTAAAATAAAAATCTTTGATTTTTAGGGGACTAATACATGGGGCTGTTGATTTTTTTTCTTTTGATTATTGCCGTGGTCGTGGCCTGTATCATGATTCGCAATAATATTGTGCGTCATCACAATGCCTCTATTCGAGCCTGGTCAGATGTCGCAACCTATGAGCGCCAGAAAATTAAAATTCTGGATGGCTTGCAACCCTTAGTAGAACAATATTCAAACTTTGAAAAAGGCACTTTAGAAAAAGTGACCGAACTGCGCCAGAATATTTTGAATCTCAACCTAAACAATGCCGATGTTGCCCAGCTACAGCGCATCGAAAGCCTGAACAAGGAAGTGATGCACAGCTTAAATGTCGTGGTGGAGAATTATCCTGAACTGAAAGCCGATGAAATTTATCTAAAAATGATGAATGAAATTGAAGAGCAGAATGAAAATGTCGGTGCTGCCATTACCATCTTTAACCGCAATGTTGAACTGTTTAATAACAATATTCAGATTTTTCCCAATAACATCGTCAATACCCTGTCACTCGGTAAAAAAGCCATTCGCCCCTTCCGCGATTTGGCCGCCACGCAAAATTTTGACTATCGACCGAATTTTTAAGTCGTTAATATTATAATAAATAACCCCAATCCTGTTTAAGCCAATGATTCCATAATCTGAATGATTGGCTTATTTCGATGGATTAATTGGTATGCACATACCGAAGCATAAATCCCACTTAAAAAGCCCGAAATACTACGAGCTTTACTTGTTACTAAATTGTATTGTCCTTTCAATAGGCTGAATAACGTTTCTATTTTATTGCGCTGTTTTAAGTGATATTCATCAGATTTTGGTAGTTGAACAGACTTCATATTCTTTC
>NZ_NEGA01000009.1 GCF_002135315.1 Acinetobacter sp. ANC 3903
GTGACCATGCGTAAAGACAGACGAAATAAGGATTTAATCATTAAGCAGCATTGGATTGCTGCATCAGAATAGATTTGATTTCGCCCTTGTTTACCGATGGACGGAGCATACCATTGGGTCGCTGAATCAAACCAAATTGATATATTTCCTCGATTGATCAAGGCTTTATTGTAGGTCGACCAATTGGTTGTACGATAGATTTTTGGTGTGAGCTTATTCATTTGAAAATTATATTGTGGAATAAGTCTTTAGAGATACGTTTGTGCAACAAAGCCTCGTAGAACTACAACATGCTATTACTGAACGATTAATGGGGGAATTGGGAGTTGTTAAATGAACATAGATTTACATTTGATTAAATTTAGAGGAGTTAAACCAAATGCCTGAATTCATCGTAACAATTGAAGCCGACTCTGCCCCTCAAATTGTTCTTGGTCAAATTCTACTTGGCGGCACCGTGACAGCTCTTAAACTTGAAAAGCGTAAATTGGTATCCGTTGCCCAACTGGTCGCGAAATACGGATTTTCTGATGAAACCATAAGAACCAAATGTATATCTATCAATCAAGGGAGCAAGGGCAAGCATATGTATGACCCGGATGCTGCTGATGCTCTTCTCAAAAACTCTAACTTTAGACGTGGAGCAAAGCGTAAAAACTAATAAAATGCCCGCTATATGCGGGCTTATTTTTATCCATTAAAAGCAGCAACCAAATCATCTGCGTCTGGGTTGTAATAAGTATTCACCAGAACATCAATTTTTTTGTGGCCAGTAATTTTAGCCAAAACTTCAACTGGTAATTTCCTAACTCGAACCATCCGTGTAATGGCTTCATGCCTTGTATCGTGAAAATGCAGATTATTCAGCCCCACCGTAACTTTTCTTTTTTCCCACATCAAGCGAAAGGCATTCTCTGACTGCGGTATAATTTTACGACCTTCATGCTTAATCAGTTTTAATAACTCTTTTGCCTCTTCTGACAGCGGAACAATCCGTGGATCTCCATTCTTGGTTTTAGGTAAATGAACATACCCCTCAAAAATATCTTTCTTTTGCATTGATAGTATTTCACCACGACGCATTGCTGTTTCAATAGCAAAGAGAAATCCCCAAGCGACATAATGTTGTGGCAATACTGGTTCATCACCCATCTCATAATTTAATACTTTCAGCATGAGTTCAATTTCAGAAGAATGAATACGACGTGCACGTGCTTTAGGTTTTTTTGGCTTTGTTATTTGCATCCATGGGTTTTCATCTAAAAGAAAAAGCTCTTTTTGTGCATAAGTAAACATTGCACTGTAATGTGAAATTTCTTTAAGTACTGTGTTTTCACCAACCTCTTGCAGTCTTTTATTTCGCCAATTAGTTAAATCCTTAGGACTGATGTCATAAATAGATTTTTGTGCCAATGCTCCAAATTTATATTCAAAATTATTGTACTGGCCTTTGATCCAAGCGCGTGATGATTTTGATTCATTCCACTGGCCAACGCTCTGGTAATGTTTATTATTCAAATCTCTAAAAGTAAATTTAGGTTTAAATTCACCATTTTCAATTTTAGTTTGTGCTTTTAATTCTAATAATTTAAGTGCTGCCCATTGTTCACATTCTTTTGCAGTATCGCGAGTACAATAATATCTTTTACTTTGATATGAGACTGTAATTGTATAGGTCTCACCTCTTTTTCGCGGTGCAGGTAATTTCATTTTGTCGCAAATTTGTCGCAGATGGCTTATAAATATTGCCACTTCTAGGCAATTTTGCCAACTCCAGCACATAATAAATATGTCTAATAAGCAAAAAAAAAGACTTATAAGCATTTGATTAGCTTATAAGTCTTTGAAATATATTGGTAGGTATAAGCAGACTCGAACTGCTGACCTCTACGATGTCAACGTAGCGCTCTAACCAACTGAGCTATACACCTAAGTGCTGTGAATCATATTCATTTTTATTTTTTAAGACAAGTGCTTTCTACTCTTTTTTAACGTATCTGCACAAGTTTTAAGCATTCCTCTAAATTGTTTTATTTGCTGATGATTTTGCAGGAATGAATATTGTTGTTGCTGATAATGCTGTGCCGTTTGCGCAAATATTTGTTGTTGTTCAGGCTCTACCCGTTCAGCCAAACGAAGCATCCAGCTATAAAAGGTTTCCGCAGGCTGCTTGCGCAAGCTAAGTTCCAATTGTTTGGAAAATTGTTGAATGGCACGCTCATAGGCAGAAACCGACTGATTATTTCGATAAAAAATCCAGATAAAATAAATCACCACCACCAATAGAATGCTCAATAGCATGATGACGCTGCTGGCATAAGCGCTTTTAATACCTAACTTTGACAACCATCCTTGTTGCTTTTCGGCATCATAGCCGACAACCTTGCTTTGCCATTGATAACTCGCATAATCACTCCAGATTCGCATGTTTTTCATCACTGCAAATTGGCGGTATCTCCACTTTTGCTCTTTATTGCCCAAAATACTGCGATCACTTTCAATATAATTTTGCATTCCGCCATCTATCCGCTGCGGTGCAATAATCGCAGTAGGATCAATTCTTTGCCATTTACCATTTAAGAGTACCTCTGTCCATGCATGCGCATCGAGCTGGCGTACTTCCCAACTGGCACGATCCGGTGCAAGCTGGCCACCCTGATAGCCAATCACAACACGTGCAGGAATACCGACATAACGCATCAGCAAGGCAAAACTCGAGGCATAATGCTCGCAAAAACCACGCCGTGATTGAAACAGGAATTCATCGATCCGGTTTTCTCCCAATAACCCGGGATTCAAGGTATAGGCGAAGTCATGACTCTTATACCACTGCAAAATATTACTTATATAACGTTCGGGTTGCTGTCCACTCTGCCTAAACATCTCTAATGCAAACTGGCGTGATTGCTCATCTAAGCGCTCTGGTATTTTAGTATTGATTTGTTGCAATAACCTTGTTGTGTACAAGGCCTCCTGTTGCGCCTGAGCATTCCCCAGCCACTGCAATGCAATCGGCTGATTCTGCAAAATTTCTCGCACCGGCGTAATACGACCATCCTGTTTTAATTGATAGTTCTGCTGTAATGGCCGTGATTTCTCTAAGCCCATCACCCACATGACATGAGGATCAGCCGCTAAATAATGATAATCAAAACTGTATTTACTTTTCTGAACCTCTTGATTTACGACTGGCTGTTCATTCACAAAACTACTGGTCCAGGTTCTGCCATCATACTGATCTAAAACCATGGCTCGCCAATACAGCTCATTGCGGCTTGGCAATTGCTTCATATTGCCAATAATTCGAAATGCCAGACTGGTCGACTGTGACAGCTCGGCAATATCACCCGGTGACATACTGTCACTCATTCCGGTAACACTTTTTTGTACCGGAACCGGAATCGCCCAAAGCGGCGGCAAACGCGGGAAAAACACAAACAGCAAGATAAAAAAAGGCAAAGCCAGAATCAACAATTTAGCTACATGTTTTGCATCGCTTTGCCATGCGCTGGACTGACTTTGCAGTTGTTTAAATTCATGAGTCTGTAATCGATACAGCCCGATCAGGCAGCTGAGTAAACATAACACCACCATCAGCGCCATCCAGATGGACTGGCTAAACAGGAATGAACTGGCACTGACAAACATGGCAAAATTAAACAGGATAATCACATCACGTTTATTCTTGCTTTCCAAGGCCTTGGCAAATAAGAAAGTCGATAAAATTGCAACGCCCGCGTCTATGCCAATAAAAGTTTGATAGTTAAAATAAATGGTCGCCAAAGCAAAGAAAGTCAGCACAAAAGTCCAAATTCTGGATAAGGCCTTGGACTGATCTTTTAAACTATAAAATAAACATAGGATCATCAGGGCAAAAATAAGGCTCAATAGCAGTGGATTAAAAAGAACCTGTGCCATCAGTATCAAGGACAGGGTCATCAGTATCGAGGTTCTGATTTGTGCATGAATCATGATTTAAGCCTGCGCCAAAAGTTTTTTGGCCTGCAATAACTGATTTTCACCGAGGCCTACAGCCAATTCAGCCTGGGGTAAAAAGACCGCATATGCACACTGTATTTGCTCGCATTGTTCAATTAAGCCCATCATTAGACTTAATTTTTCTTCATGTTGAGTACTTGGCATATTGTTATAATGAATTTCGATATTCAGCTGCTCATTGTGCTGTTCAAATACCTTGATATATAAACCCTGCCCACGTGCTGCCTGTTTCCATGACACAGCTTGCAGGTTATCTCCAGCCTTGAAATTGCGCAGCTCACGAAATTCGTCCATGTCCGGTTCAAAATTTTGTTGATGCTGCTTATTTTCCGCATTGTACAAGGCCGCTTTGGGTGCCACCCATGAATATTCTTTTAAATAAAAATAGGTCCAGGCACGAACCAGTCCAAAGGGATAAACCGAATAGACCTGAAGGGTTGGATAATCAAATTGCCCTCTTTTTTCAGTAAAAAAAGACAAGGTCATATTTTGCTTCAATTCTGAAATAAAGATTTTTTCCAGGTGCTGACTGGTTTTAACCCACAAATAACGCGGCTGCTTTTGTGCTTGCTGAAAATGTAATTGCAAATCCAGTTGCTGTCCTGCCTGCCCGACTTCATTAACAGAAACTTCAACCTTGAGCCCATGCAACTGCTTGAAGGTTAAATAAAAGCTGATACATAAAATGGCACTGACCAGAAAGCAAAAACCCAAAATCAGATTATTGGCATAATTGATCCCGGCAATAAAGGTCAGCAAGATCAACACCAAATATAGATAGCCCTGCTGATAGATAAAAATCAGAATATCTTTTTGCGAGAGCTGTTTGATTTTTTTAAACTGAAAGCGTTTCGCTAACCATTTTTGCCACGGCTGGGTCAAAATTTTAGTCAAGTAAATCACCCTTTAGCTGACATTGACTTGCTGCATCAGCTGCAAGGTTTCTGCTTCGCTTAGGCCAATACGATGCGACACCACAGCAGCAAATACTGCCTGCACATCATCCGGAGTCACATAACTACGCTGCTCGATAAAGGCATGCGCTTGCGCTGCTTTTTTCAAAGCCAGTAATCCACGGGTCGATAAACCATGCGGGCTTTTGCGGGTTTCAGTCGCCAGATCCAGCAAATATTCCAGCACCACATCGGCAATGTAAATCTGCGTCACCAGCTGTTGAATGGCTAAAATTTCCTGTTCATTAAAAACGTGTTGCAATGTGGCAATCAAGGCATAACGGGAATCTTGCTGTAATAACAGTTTTTCTGCTGAACGCGATGGATAACCCAGTGATAAGCGCATCAAAAAACGGTCAAGCTGGGATTCGGGCAAGCTATAAGTACCACTCTGGAACAACGGATTTTGTGTGGCAATCACCCAAAAAGGCTGCGGCAAGTCATAGCGTACCCCATCGACCGTCACCTGCCCTTCTTCCATCGCTTCCAGCAAAGCACTTTGAGTTTTGGGACTGCAGCGGTTAATTTCATCGGCCAACAAGATTTGGGTAAAAATGGGTCCGCGCTTAAACTCAAACTGATGTTCTTTTTGATTAAACATATTCACCCCAATCACATCACTGGCCAGCATGTCATTGGTAAACTGAATACGCTGAAACTTCAATCCGGCAATATGCGACAAGGCACTGGATAATGTGGTTTTACCCAGTCCGGGTAAATCTTCAAACAGCACATGTCCACCGGCCAGCAAACAGCTTAAAGCCAGTTTGGTTTGCTGTTGCTTATCCAGAATAATATTATTGATTTGGGCCTGAAATGCCTGAATTTTTGCAGCATAAGATTCCACCTGAAAATTCAGCTCTTGCTGCGCTGGCGTGAGTTCCTGTTTTTGAACTTTATTCGTACCCCAAATCACACTCTTTCCTCAATAAAAAACGGTGCATGATTAACATACACCGTTTTGTAGTTTTTCCAAACAAATCAAAAGATTTCTGACAAATGATTCATCACGTTAGCAAGGGCATTTTTTCATTCCGCCCGCTGCACTTGGATAACGTACATCCACGCAGTGACGGTAAAATGTTTTGGCATCCATTGCGACCAAGTCCGGATGATTCTTTTGCATATGCTCCAGATAAGTCTGATAATCCGGCACACCGACCATCAGGCGAAAGCTTTGCTGTAAACGTTGCCAAATGATCTGAATGGTTTTAATCCCATTCAGCATCAAAAACTTTTTAGGCTGCGCCAGCACAGTGAATTTAATGATTTTACCCACGGCCAGTTTCTGGCGAATTTGATCTTTTAAACTCATTTCACCTCTCCTGCCACTTCATTTGAGCTAATCTCATCACTGTAAATAGCTTCTGACTCATGCACGCTTGGATTAGGATCTGCCAATGCACGACGAATCACACCAATGGCAGCAAACACCATCACAATCGCCACAATCATAAAGAAACCGCAAAGTACAGCATTGATTTGATTGGAGAATACAATCGTTTGCATTTCAGCAATGTCTTTGGCTGGTTTTAAAATTTCATTACGTGCAATTGCATCAGAGAATCGGTTGGCTTGTGCCAGGAAACCGATTTTTGGATTTTCATGGAAGATTTTTTGCCAACCTGCCGTCATACAGGTAATAAACAAGAAAATGGTTGGAAAAATAGTGATCCAAACATATTTCTCTTTCTTCATTTTGAACAAGATCACAGTACCCAAAATCAGGGCCATTGCAGCAAGCATTTGGTTACCAATACCAAATAAAGGCCATAGGCTATTGATACCGCCAAGTGGGTCAATCACACCTTGATAAACAAAGAACCCCCAACCTGCAACAGCTACGGCGGTTCCAAACAGATTACCAAAGAAATTGTGCGATTGTTTCAACGCAGGGATCACAATACCCACCGTATCCTGAACCATGAAACGGCAAGCACGAGTACCCGCATCTACCGCAGTTAAAATGAATAAGGCTTCAAACAGAATTGCGAAGTGATACCAGAATGCCATCATGGAACGGTTGTTAAAAATTTCCGTAATAATGTGCGCCATACCAATCGCAAATGTTGGCGCACCACCGGTACGCGAAAGAATCGAGCTTTCACCCACTTCCTGAGCAAGTAAAGTCAATGCTTCAGGGGTCACCACAAAGCCCAAAGTACGCACCGCTTCAGCAGCACTTTCAACCGTGGTGCCTAATACGGCAGCAGGTGCATTAATTGCGAAATAGACTCCCGGCTCAAGAATGGTGGCACAAATCATCGCCATGACAGCAACGAAAGACTCCATCAACATACCGCCGTAACCAATGACACGAATATCGACTTCATTTTCAATGAGTTTTGGTGTAGTGCCTGAAGATACTAAAGCATGGAAGCCTGAAATAGCACCGCAGGCAATGGTAATGAACAAGAATGGGAACATAGAACCTGCAAATACAGGACCCGTACCATCAATGAAATGCGTTACCGCAGGCATTTTCATTTCAGGTAATGCCACCATGATACCGACTGCAAGACCGGCAATCACACCAATCTTCAAGAAAGTAGAAAGATAGTCGCGTGGCGCAAGCAGCAACCAGACCGGCAAGACTGAAGCAACGAAACCGTAAACAATTAAGCACCAGGTCAATTGCGTGCCTGAAAGGGTAAACAATGGTCCCCAGTAAGGATCAGCTGCGACATTTCCACCGTACACAATCGCCATCATCATCAGTACAAAACCGATAATTGAAACTTCGGCAATTTTACCTGGACGGATATAACGCATATATACGCCCATAAATAATGCAATTGGAATGGTTGCTGAAATACTGAACACGCCCCATGGACTATTGGTTAAGGCTTTTACCACCACCAATGCCAATACCGCCAGAATGATCACCATAACACCAAGCGCACCCAGCATCACGATCACACCAGCAAAGGAACCTAGCTCCTGCTTTGCCATTTCCCCCAGTGATCGTCCATCACGGCGGGTCGAAATAAACAATACTAAAAAGTCTTGTACAGCACCTGCAAGAACCACACCCACCAACAACCAGATGGTGCCAGGCAGATAACCCATTTGCGCGGCAAGAATTGGCCCCACTAAAGGCCCGGCACCTGCAATGGCTGCAAAGTGGTGACCAAACAGGACATATTTATTAGTGGGAACATAATCCAGACCATCGGCTAAACGATGCGCTGGAGTTAATCGTCGTGCATTGAGTTCAAAAACTTTATTGGCAATAAATAAACTGTAGAAGCGATAAGCAATGCTATAGACACAGATGGCAGCCAGAACGAGCCAGACTGCATTAACATGTTCTCCTCTGCTGATTGCGAGTATCCCGAATGATACCGCGCCTAAAATCGCGACTAGAAGCCACACTATTTTTGAAGTTAGGGTTAACTTCGGTTGAATTGTTTCCATGTAAAGCCCTCATATCTAATGCATAAATCAGCGTTCATTTTTATTGTTCGGTATAATTGCTGTTTCTTGCTTTGCGACTGTACTCCTCATCTTTTACTTTTCATGTAATACTTTGGCATAAAAAAAGGGATGATTTTCATCATCCCTTTCGATAATAGTCTATTTTAAAACCATTATGCACGTTCTAAATAGTCACCAGTACGAGTGTCTACACGAACGCTTTCTTCTTGCTGCACGAATAATGGTACACGTACAACCGCACCAGTTTCGAGTTTAGCCGGTTTACCGCCGCCGCCAGAAGTATCACCACGTACACCTGGATCAGTTTCAACGATTTTCAATACCACGAAGTTTGGCGCACTTACTGACAATGGCACGCCATTGAACAACATAATTGTGCAAAGTTCGTTAGAATCGTCTTTTAACCATTTTGCAGCATCACCCATTGCAGTTTTATCTGCAGTGATCTGTTCAAAAGTTTCAGGATCCATGAAGTTCCACATTTCACCATCGTTATATAAGTAGTTCATTTCTACTTCTACGATGTCGGCACCTTCAAGTGTTTCATTCGATTTGAATGTCTTTTCTAAAACTTTACCCGTTTTAAGATTACGAAGTTTTACACGGTTGAATGCTTGACCCTTACCAGGTTTTACATATTCATTTTCCATGATTGAACATGGGTTGCCGTCAAGCATTACTTTAAGACCTTGCTTAAAGTCATTTGTAGAATAATTGGCCATGAAAGGCTCACTCCAAACTTACTAACTTAAATCTATTAATGCTAGACTAGCATTATTTTTAACACGTGGCATGATAAACTATTTGTATCAAGAGCAAAACTGGCAATCTCAACTGAGTGACCTAATTACAGATCCTTTAGAGTTGCTTGATGCGCTTCAGCTCTCGCCTGATCAATTATTATCAGGGGCTATCCTGGCTTCTGAACAGTTTAAATTACGTGTTCCGCGTGCATTCGTCGGAAAAATGAGCATTGGTAACCCGCTTGATCCCCTACTATTACAAGTATTACCCCATCATCTGGAACTTGAAGATCATCCTGGTTTTGTAACTGATCCTTTAGGGGAAGAACAGGCCAATCAACAACCTGGTGTATTACATAAATACAAATCGCGCTTTTTACTCACTTTAACGGGTGCTTGCGCCGTTCACTGTCGCTATTGTTTCCGCCGTCATTTTCCCTATCAAGAAAACCTGCCTAAAAACGAAGACTGGTTAAATATTAAGCAATATATTCAAAAACAACCAGATATAAACGAAGTGATTTTGAGCGGTGGTGATCCACTTACTTTGTCTAACCGGAAACTTGCGCTGTGGATTGAACGTCTTGAGTCAGTGCCGCAAATTAAATTTTTGAGAATTCATTCACGGGTTCCTATCGTAATCCCCAACCGTGTCGATGAAGAGCTAATTTCCCTATTAAAAAACAGTAGGCTGCGCATTATTCTAGTGGTACACTCAAATCATGCTGCTGAGCTTGATGATTTTACTTGCGCCAAACTTTCCATATTGGTTCAACATCAAATTACCGTGCTCAATCAAGCGGTTTTATTAAATGGGGTTAATAATTCTGCGCAGGTTTTAGTGGATTTAAGTTACCGTCTGTTTGAGGCGGGTGTGATGCCATACTATTTACATGTATTAGATAAAGTAAAAGGTGCCCATCATTTTGACTTAAATCCTGAAGAAATTAATCGTATATATGAAGAGGTTTTAGAGAACCTGCCAGGATATTTGGTTCCTAAACTCGTTAGGGAAATCGCGGGCGAAAAAAATAAAACACCGCTTTTTGGAGTTTCAACTTTTTGAGTTAATAATAACGATGCTTATGAGTAATTCAGATATCTTCCAAACACCAACAGAGTTAAAGTTGGAAAAATTAAGCTTCTGCCCAACCAATGCCAAGGGGTTGCAAGACTGGGTATCCAATTTATCCATTCTTCAATTGGGGAATTCTTCCAAAGAACTTTTCAATGCCTTGCTGGAAATATCAGAACTTAAATGTCCTGAAATGTTGCGTTTTGACTTGATTCAAATCCTGCATCCCACCATTGATAATGTTTTAGGCAGCCTGGAAAAGCATTTTTTCAATCAGGGACTCATTACCAACGATCGTAGTGACCAGATCATTGAACTTGCGATCCTGCTACGCAGTCATTTTGCCAAAATTTATATCGATATTTCAAAACGCTGCAATACACAGCTCAGCATACAAAAGTTTTCTATCTTTGCATTCAATCAAAAGAAAAGTTTGCAAACCGCCAGAATCGTTTCTACGTATTATGCCTTGCAGCAACTGTCTTTATTGCTCTATCAACAACACCTGTTATACAGCACGCCTTTATTTGGACAATGGTTAATTGCACATCAACTGATTGAATGTGCAATGAAAAATAATTTTCATCAAACCAATATTAACCAGATACTGGATACGCAACATCCTTTACAGACCATTACTCAGGCTTATTCACAACTGGTATTGCTGGAAATTCTGAATACCCATCAAATCCGGCCTTCGGAAATGCAGGGCTTATATTTATGCAGTTTTGACTGGGCAAAACTGGTGCATGTGTTACCTAAAGAAACTACGCTTTCTCGTTATATTGTTGATACCAATAAAGACTACCCGCCGGTTTTTAATACCAATCAATCCAGTCTTTATAAACCGACCATCTACATTTCAACACAAAATTTATTAGATCACCTTTCCGAAACTCAAACCAAAAAGTCAGGTTATCTATCGCGTAATGAAAAGCTATTCTTAACACCGGCACTGCATTTTCATATTCACAACCTGCTTACGACCAATACTGAGCGTCGTCATGAACGTTATGAATATTCGGCACAGTTACAAATCTGTTTTAGTCTTTCAGTGGCACATTTCTATCTGTCTAAAGGTAAAAACTTTCATGAGACTCTAGAGCTAGATACCAATTATCAGTTCCACAATGAAAGTAGCTTTATCAATTCGATGAATTCGAATATTCCTGCTGAAATCACCACAGCAAAAACTTTAGACCGAGAAGCCAAACAAATTTATCCAGCAGAAGTTCTGGACATCAGTGTGAATGGTTACAGAATTAAATGGAATGGCGCTGCGCCTGCGAATTTAAAAACTGGCGAATTTATTTTAATTCAGGAAAACACCCATAGTCCGTGGCGTGGTGGTGTAGTCCGCTGGATCAAGCAGTCAACTGCCAAGAGCCTGGAACTGGGACTAGAAGTACTGGCACAAGATTTATTCCCTTGTGCTGTTATGGTCAAAACAGATCGTCATAGCAATAATTACCAACCAGCCCTGATTGTTCAGTCCACCCAACTTGATGATGTATCAACCAGCCTGGTGGTGTCTGGTTCACACATGTTTAGAGAAAAACAAACGATTCATCTACGTTTAGGACAAGAAGAAATAAAAATTTATTTAACTAAAGCTCAAATCATTACACAAAGTTTTATTCGTTTTGAATTCGAGTTGCTGAATGAGCAACAAGAAATTCTGATTAAAAACTTTATTAATAAGCAAACGAATGAAATTAAGAATCACGATTTATGGGAAGCATTGAAGTGAGAAATCCATTATTGTCTAAAAAGTTAAAACGTACTGAAACACGTTTACTCATTATCGATGATAATCAAATACGTTTTAATCAAATCCGTGATCTTTTAACATCCAGTGAACATGTGGTACATGCAACTTTGCTTGATGATTTACAAAATTTCGAAAAACAATTACACCATACCTGGGATCTGGTTATTTTTGGCCGTGCTTACGACTTAAAATATGAACAGGCTTTGAGCCTGATTCGCTTATCAAATCAACCCAACTTGCCTATGATCCTGCTCAAACCTGATGATTATCAGGCCGATCAATACGCAGGCTACATTCGTAAAGGGATCTATGACATTCTTAATCTGGATTATCCAGATCGTTTTTACCTTGGTCTTTTACGTGCACTTTCATTAAGTCGTTTAGTCCTAACTCAACAACATCTCATGGAAGAGCTAGAAACGGCTCAAACCCATGCCCAGTCTTTGGTACAAGAAAGCAACAAGGCCTTTGCCCTGATCCAGGAAGGTATTCATGTTCAGGCAAACCCTGAATATTTAGCACTTTTTGGCCTCAAAGATGAAGATGAAATTGTGGGCCTCCCCTTACTGGATCTGCTTCAGCCTAAAGATTTAAATGAGTTTAAACTGCGCTTTAAAAAAATTTCCCAAGGTCAGTTTGATTTAGGGCGTTTTGAAATCAATAGCCTGAATAATCAGGTATCTATTCCAAATCCGCTGAAAATTGAGTTTTTACCCTCTACAGATGAAGAAGATGCTTTACAAATTACCATTGATACTGAATCTTCACCATCAGCTCAGGCCACATCAGCAACAGCCGATGCACAAAAGCCTCATACTTATCAGTTGATTAATCGCACAATTAATCAACAACCTTCTGACATTAATGCACTGGTTCTGTTCTCTTTGACCTCCTGCCCTGACAGCATTTTTGAAGGTGAATGGGATACTTTTAAAAATTATTTCAGCACGGTTAAAGAATTTTTAAAAGAACAAACCCATGTGCCTTTATTTGAAATGAGTTCAGGGATTTATGTCGGTCTGTTCCAAGCTGAGTCCAAAGCCAAGTTAGAGTCTAAACTTATAGGTTTAAGCTCGTTAAAAAAACCGCAATTATTGTCAATCAATCAAACCTCTTATCCGCTTAATCTGAGAATTGGTTATACATTGTTAGGTTCTGAAATACGCGATGAAAAACATTTTGAACAATTTATAGCTTCAGCTTATAAAACTGCCTTACCGGAAAATCAACCCACTCCATCACTTGTATTGGATGCACCATTAGACATTCCAACCATTGAACTTCAGCACCCAGAAATTAAGGCGGCCCCTAGTTCACCTGAAGCAACCCTACTCAGAGCCTTACAACAAAGTTTGGATCGCGGTGAAATCCACCTTAAATATCAGCAACTTTATGACAAACAAGACACCAATTTATATACTTATGAAGTGACCAGCGGCTTTATTTACGAAAATGCCTGGAAAGATTTAGCCGGTTTAAGAGAACTCGCAGAAGATCCTGAATTATCCATTAAACTGGATCGCTGGATATTAGTGGAATCATGTAAACAATTGCATAATTTTATTACTCAATATCCTGAAGCAAAATTGATCGTGAATTTAAATAAAGCAGTGCTCTTACACGACCGAACCTTCCCTGAATTTATTTCGAAACTCATTACTATTGTTCGCAGTAAATTGAAGCATCCGTTAATTTTACAATTCTCGGAAGAAGATATTAGCCAAAATATTTCAGATGTCCAAAAGCATATTGCCCAATTGCGCCAATTTGGTGCTGAGGTCTCCCTTAGAGACTTTGGCAATACCATTTATAGTGAGTCGATGTTACGTCAACTTGATGTGAATTGTTTAACTCTACATCAGAATTTGACCAAAATGTTGCAGACAGAAAAAACTATGCAGGAATTACAGGAAAAGTTGAGTTCTTTCCAGGAAATCAAACCTGGCGAAATCATGCTACGTGACCTCAATGATATGACTTTGTTTGCAAATGCATGGAATGTGGATGCACGTTTTATTCAGGGTGATTATTTCCAGAAAAAACTGGATCATTTGATTGATGTACAAGACCAATAGGTCTTGTACAAGGTCTGTCATAGCATCATGGATGAAATGCCAGACATAAAAAAACGGGCAAGAAGCCCGTTTTTTTCATTTTGGGTATTAACGTTTGATAGAACGTGACATACCAGCAAAACGTTGTTTGAATTTGTCGATACGGCCGCCAGTGTCCACATTCTTTTGTTTACCAGTATAGAATGGGTGGCATGCTGAACATACGTCTAGGTAAATAGTTTCTTTACCAAGCGCTGAACGAGTTTCGATTACGTTACCACATGAACAAGTAGCAACTAATTTTTCATATTTTGGGTGAATATCGGCGCGCATCGTCGATTACTCCTAAGTTAAGAAAGGCTTATGCTGTCATCGCAAATTGATCACTCTCATGATTCATGAGGAATAAGCTTAATCCAGGAAAAAGCTAGACCAACACCACAACAGACCATTCTTTTGGCCCACCGAGACGGATACCGTCAGAGCTAAGCACAACAAGTGGGCAAGATTATATCTGAAAGCCCCTTATTAATAAATAGTTCATTCTTTCTTAGTTGAAATATTATACTGTTTTGTCCGTTCAATATAAGCTCGATATTGAGCTTCAACTGCAGAGATATATTCGGCTTCATCAAATGCATTCAGCTTAGAAATCAAATAAGGGCAATATATTTTTGAATCCGCCCTTCTCATCGATTGATCCATCGCAGAAAGCATAGCTTTAAGTTCATTTTTAAAATTTGCATCAACAGGTTGATCCATTTCTTTTTCCTGAATAGGGCTCAACCCTTCCAGCTTAGCTATTCTTACTGCTTTAAGCAGTTTTACGCTTACAATTGCATAAGCAGTTTCCAGCTCTAAATTAAGTTGAGGTTGTGTTTCTCTGCAATAATTCAGCATCGGCTGCATTGTAATTAATGACATTTTTTCAAAAATATCCCGATTTGTATGAATCGTTAAATCTTCTTGAGCAAGGCAATAATTACTGAGAAAAACCGCAAAAAATACCATAATTTTTGTAATTTTCATTTTATCCTTTGAGTTCATTGTCTCTTTTAATATAAATTTTTTATCATCTTTTCAAAACAGAAAACTCCAATTTCAACCTGGAAGTTTTCTGTTTGAATCAGTTTTCTGCTTGTATTAATTCTCAATTTTTTGCTTTGACCAATAATTGGCAATTACGCCACAGACCATGAGCTGAATTTGATGAAAGATCATAATCGGCAGAACAATCATGCCTAGGGGCTGACCAATAAACAGGATTTGTGCCATTGGAACACCGCTGGCTAATGTTTTCTTGGAACTACAAAAAAACATCGCGACTTGATCTGCTCGGTTAAAACCCAACCATTTTGGAATGTATAAAGCCAGCAACATGATAATAGTCAAAAATATCGAGCAAGCTAGAGTCAAAACCAGTAGCGTTTGCCAGCTCACTGCTTGCCACAATCCTGCCACCACTGCCCCACTAAAAGCAGCATAGACCACCATAAGAATGGTCCCCTGATCAAAAGCTTTAACTATACCTGGCTTTTTCAGCATTAAGGGATAAACATAAGGTCTGAGCATTTGTCCCAAAATAAAAGGAAGCAGCAGCAATAAGGTAATTTGGATAATCGAGGACGTTGGATTAAAGCCGTGTTGCGACTGGCCTAAAATAAACACACTGACCAATATCGGGGTAATGAACATGCCGACGATATTGGAAAATGAAGCACTACAAACTGCACTGGCTACATTGCCTTTTGCCACCGAGGTAAATGCAATGGAGGATTGTACTGTGGAGGGCAAGAAACACATAAACAAAAAGCCCCAATACAGTTCCTTACCTAATAGAGGTAACAGAATGGGTTGTGCAAGTAATCCAAGGATCGGAAATAAGGCAAAAGTGAAAGCAAACACCACCACATGGAATTTCCAGTGCATGATGCCCTGCACCACTGCTTCTCTAGAAAGTTTTGCACCATGCAAAAAGAATAGAATTGCAATTGCCACCGAGGTGATCACACTAAAAATATCCGCAGCCAGACCCGATATGGGCATGAGGCTTGCCAAGATCACCACCACAATCAACAAAATAGTAAAGCGATCCAATGCCAATAATTTTAACATCGCTACTTCCTGTAATAATTGAAAATATAAAAAAGCCCAATAAGTGAATTTACCTACTGGTAAAGTTTCATCTTACTGGGCTGAATAAATAAAGCCAGTTTTTCAACTCAATGTTGAATATTTAGTTTATCTATATCACTTTATGAAAGAGATCTATTAGTTATTACGCGCATTGGCATCTTGCTGAATCAGCTCGATTTTGTAACCATCCGGATCTTCAACAAAAGCAATAACCGTTACCCCGCCTTTCATTGGCCCTGCTTCACGTACCACCTTACCACCACGTGCCTTGATCTCTTCACAGGCTTTGTAGGCATCATCCACAGCGATAGCAATATGGCCATAAGCATTGCCTAAGTCATAACTTGAAGTGTCCCAGTTATGTGTCAGTTCCAAGACGGTATGATTTGCTTCATCCCCATAACCCACAAAAGCTAAAGTGAATCGACCTTGTTCATAATCGCGTTTACGAAGCAAAGTCATACCGAGTACTTCAGTATAGAACTTTAAAGATTGTTCCAGATTGCCTACACGTAACATGGTATGCAGCATGCGCATGATTCATTTTCCTGAGTTTTCAATTTTTACAGATACTATAGGGATTTAGCCTGGAAAATTCAATTTAACAAACTGGTTATAACTGTCACTTATTGTGCTACTCCTGTGCTACTCCCCCTCAGTGTTTATGCATTTTTTAAATCAATACAAAACTGAAATCACGATTTACCATGATGATGTATTCCTTGCTTAGGCTATTTAAATGTAACACTAAACACTTGCCTCGACTTTCGTCCAAATAAAAACCCATTTCATCTTCTAGATAAAATGGGTTTATTGATACAGTTTTAAAATGTGAGCTTAGTTGGACTGTTGCTGATGTTCACGCAATAATTTCGCGACCCAAACCACCAATATTAAAATTGGAATACCAATCAGTGTGGTCATCAGGAAAAAATTCGGATAACCAATATTGGTCACGATGGTACCTGAATAGCCACCTAAAATCTTCGGCGTTAAAGTCATCAGTGAACTAAAAATGGCATATTGCACTGCAGTGAAAGATACGCTGGTTAAACTGGACAAGAAGGCGATGAAGGCTGCACCTGCCAATCCAGAGGCCAGGTTATCGACAATAATGGCAAAATATAACCACAGTGAACTATAAGGTTTAATCACCTTACCGCTAATTTCAACCTCATCAGTTGATTGAGCATTGACTGCAGCTAAAGGCTGAACATCAACATCCAGATCTTTGGCTATGCTTGAGTTCATATCGACCGTATAACGATGCTGTGTACTTAAAATGGCTTTATCATTGTCTAGCACTTCCGCCACAAGCTGTTTCGATGCTGAATTTGCCAAGCTTGCTGCTGGAATGGCCGCGCTAAATACCCCAGTTTTGTCCAGATTGGCATCAAATTTCTGTTCATCTAAATGCAAGACAATTTTTTGTGTTTCAGTCAATGGCTGTCCAAAATACTGGCCACGCACTACTAAACTGTTCTCTTGTTCATGTGCATTAATCACATTATCACTGGTCACCGGCAGAATTTGCATCATGCTCGATTTAGCACCCTGCTGTTGCGCATCCTGTTTTAAATAAGGTACAGCGCTGATTACTGGCTGCTGAGCATTATGATCATATTGTACTTGAACCTGTACGGCATTAGCTTGTGCCAAAACCTGATTGGGCACCTTTAATTTCCAGTAACCCACTTCATCCGATTGAACCTGATACTTGTGCTGACCGACGATGACTTGAACATCATGCGTAGGCTGACCAGATTTGACCAAACCGATAAAGATCAGGTTGGTTGAGCTAGCCAGAACTGCACCGACAAACATCAGTTTCATAATGTTCATGCGCTGTGCCAGCAAACCGCCCAAGAAACCTCCAACCAGACTAAAAATCACCCCATAGATTTTTACCGCTTCCGCAATCTGCTCTTTGCTAAAGTTTAAATCCTGATAAAACACATTGGAGATAACCCCGGCAATAATGTCCGAGATGCGATAAAAACCGATGAGCAATAACAAGACCAAAGCAAGCTTTACACCATAGCGTTTAAAGAAATCGGCAATCGGATTGATCCAGGTTTCAACCGCCATATGCTTGTTGACCGCACCCATTTTCACCAATAATGTGCCTAGCAATACGGCTACCGCAGCAGATCCTATAAAACGTAAAGCTTCAAAACAGAACAATAACAATGAATCGGTAATTTCAAATTGTGCCTTAACAGATTCCGTTAAATTTCCAGAAAAAATATAGCTCACGACAAAGCCAATTACGGCCACAAAAAACACTGCCACCAGGCGATAATAATCGCTACGTTTATAATCTTTATAAGTACGCTCAACCCGCGGTTCACGAATCACTAAAGTAGTCATGATTCCGACCAGCATGACTGCAGCCATAACCAGATATGTGATTTTCCAGGCACTATAAATATAGTTTCCCTTGGCCGTTCCCAGTGATGCTGCAAGGAACAGTGCACCTGCACCGGCCACAATCATCCCGATGCGATAACCTGCATTATAAGTAGAGGCAAGCACGGTTTGCATTTCAGTTTCTGCAAGCTCAATACGATAGGCATCAATCACAATATCTTGAGTCGCTGCAGAGAAACCCAGTAACACCGCTCCCACGGCCATCTGATACAAATAACCCTGACCGAGTGCCGGATTAGAAAAAGCCATAATGCAGATGGCGCTGATAATTAAAACTTGCGCAATCAGCAACCAGGCCCGACGTCGCCCCAGCAGCTTGGTCAAGAATGGCACCGGCAATTCATCTACTAAAGGCGCCCAGACAAATTTGAATGAATAACCCAAGGCTGCCCAGCTAAAAAATGTCACTGCACTTTTTTCAATGCCCGCTTCACCCAGCCATAAAGACAAACTGGAAAAAATCAAAAGAATGGGAATACCGGCCGAAAAACCTAAAAACAGCATGATCAGTGCACGACGATCGAGAAAAGCAGTGAAGGCAGATTTCCACCCTGTAGATTGTGTTGTCATTGCGTTGTTTTTTTCTGCAAAACTGAATGCTGCTATTCAAACGCTTAATAGGTTCAGTTTCAACAATAATTATGAAATCATTATTTCATTTTATCGATAAAAACGAGCTGCCTGCTTGAATTTTTCAACTAAACCTGTATACCTTTAAATCTCTATTGCAATATTTTAGTTTTGGATTTAAACAGTGCCCCAAAAACTCGATCAAATGAATTCCACATTATCTGCAACCATTACAGTAAATCAACCAACCCCTATACAAAGCAGCTTAATTTCAGCATTCGATCAACCGGAAATTCAAAACACCCTGACTAAAACCCAGCTTCAACCCAAGCAACTGACGCACACGCCTAATCTTGAAAAAATTCCTGCGTCAACACGAAGAATAAAACCGCTCAATGACTTTCTTGGGCAAGATCGCGCACGTGCCTCTGTTGAGGCCGGTATCGCCTTGCCTTACTCGGGCTATAATATTTTTGCAGTAGGTACGGCAGGCTTAGGTAAACGCACCATGATCAAGCGTTTGCTGCAACAGCATGCCAAGACCATGCAAACCCCAAATGACTGGGTCTATGTCAATAATTTCAAGTTTCCCCGTCAGCCAATTGCACTTGAACTTCCTGCGGGACAAGGCCCTAAATTTCAGGCCTTGTTGCATCAAACCTGGCAAACCATTTTAAAACAGCTGGAACGACGCTTTACTGCTGAAACCTATCACAACCGTATTGAAATGATTCGTGAGCAAACTGGCGATGAACAGCAATCGGCCTTAGTCGAACTGACCAAAGAAGGTGCAGATTTTGATTTAAAACTGATTTCACAAGATGACGAGCACTGTTTCGTACCAGTTCATCTGAAAGACAATGAATATCAGGAAATGTCCAAAGAAGACATTAATGCCTTAAATAGCAAACAGCGCGCAGAAATTGCCTCGAACATTCGCTACATGAATAAAAAGCTGGAGCGTTTGGGCTTACATTTAGGTGATCTGGAAGATGATGCACGGGATCAGGTGCAACACCTGAACCGTGACATTGCCAAACAGGTAGTGATGCCGCGCATTGACGTAATTCAGAACAAATATCCCGATGTCGATGGACTAACTGAATATCTGCAATATTATGCTGAAGATATTATCAATAATGTAGAAATTATTCTTGAGCAAGAAGAAGATGACTTTTCTCCGGGAAGCTTCAGCCGTGTGCCCTCGCGCTATCAAGCCAATATCATTGTTACCTATAAGCCGAATAGCGGTGCACCAGTCATTTTTGAAGATTTCCCTACCCACTACAACTTATTGGGTCATGTGGAACAGCTTACCCAAAATGGCACCATCACCACTGACTTTACCCTGATTCGTCCGGGTTCACTGCATCGGGCGAATGGCGGTTTTCTGATACTCGAAGCGGAACAACTGCTGGAACAGCCTTATGCATGGCAAGGTTTAAAACGTGCATTGAAATCTGGAAAATTAAAGCTGTCCTCGCTGGAACATATGCTGACCTTAACCGGCAGCATCTCTATAGAACCACAGGCGATTCCATTAAATATTAAAGTGATTTTGCTTGCAGAACCTGAAATTTATTATGAAATTTTAGAACTGGAACCTGAACTCGGAAGCGTATTTAAAATTCGCGCCGATTTCACCGATACATTACAACGTAATGACATTAATGAACAAGCCTATATGCAATTGATTGCGGACTATGTTCAGGCCGATAAATTATTGCCTTTTGACCGTTCTGCACTGGCTGCATTACTTACCGATTCAAGCCGTCAGGCTGAAGACCAAAGTTCCTTGTCATTACATGCCCTCACTTTGGGTGATCTGATCCGGGAAGCGCATCATCATGCCGCCCAAGCCGGCGATAAATCCGTTTCAGAAAAGCATATCAACACCGCGCTTGATCATCGCAAATATCGTTTAGGTTATTTACGTGAATTGTACTGGCAAGATTTAACCCGTGGCACACAGTTAATCGAAACCAAAGGTCACCGTTTAGGTCAGATCAATGCCCTGTCGGTAATTCAATATGCCGATGTTGAATTTGGCTTACCTTCACGTTTAACGGCATCGGTGTATCAGGGCGGCGGCGATATTCTGGATATCGAACGTAGTGTCGAATTGGGCGGCTCATTGCATGCCAAAGGCGTATTACTGATGTCGAGTTTCCTGAAAGCTCACTTTGGCCGTGAACAGATGTTGCATTTCTCGGCTGCCCTCGCCTTTGAACAAAGTTATGGCCAAATCGATGGCGACAGTGCAACCGTAGCTGAACTTTCCGCACTTATTTCTGCGATTAGCCAGTTACCTATCGATCAGTCCTGGGCCATTACCGGCTCCATGAACCAATTGGGTCAGGTTCAACCGATTGGCGGGGTCAATGCCAAAATTGAAGGTTTCTATGATGCCTGCAAGTTACAAGGCTTGACTGGAAAACAAGGGGTGATTATTCCACGTCAAAATATGGAACATCTGATGTTGCGCCATGATGTGATTGAAGCCGTAGCCCAAGGTCAGTTCCATATTCATGCCATTGCAACCATTGACCAGGCTCTTGAACTGTTAATGGCACGTCCGGTGGGGACACTGAATAAAAAAGGTCGTTACAGTAAAGGTTCTATCTTTGCGGCAGTCATGGCGCAATTAGAATATTGGCAGGCGCTGGAAGATGGTGCCGAACTTGAAGAAGAACCAAAGAAAAAGAAAAAAAAGAAGAAAGACAAAAAAAAGGCCAAAGCTGAAGCGGTAACTGAGACAACTTCTAATGAAGCTGAAACAGCAACATCCGTTGAGGCTGTAGCGCATAATCAAGACAGCAACCCCGAAGATGCCTGACATTTTCTGAGACATAAAAAAAGCGCCCCTTCAAGGCGCTTTTTTTCATACAACATCATCACACTGAATTAAGCTTCAGGCGCTGGGCTGTACTGTTCTACCAAAGGTTTTAACTCACCTTTTTGGAACATATCGAGCATGATATCGCTACCACCGATCAATTCGCCATTGATCCACAATTGTGGGAACGTAGGCCAGTTGGCAATTTTCGGTAAAGTTGCACGGATATCCGGGTTTTCCAAAATATTGACATAAGCAAATGGACGACCAATTTGACTGAGTGCTTCTACTGCACGTGCAGAGAAACCACATTGTGGAAATTGTGGTGTACCTTTCATGTAAAGTAATACTGCATGTTTAGCAATTTGGTCACGAATTAACGCTTCAGTATCGCGTACTTGTTCAGTCATTGATAAATCCTCAACTAATCTGCCTCGCATTATACCCAAAACTGGAGGAAACAGTATGTCTAAAGCAATAATTCCATTTTTATTTACGTTTGGGCTTTTAATCTGTCCTGGATTTTGCTTATATAAACTTTTATTTTTCCCTCCTAACAGATAAGAGTTAGTCATGAATAACATTACCCTTGCTCCTGTGCAAACTGATCAACCATCTCATTTGATGTCGGTATTTGGCCGTCAGCCGATCAGCTTTGTCCGAGGACGAGGTTCTTATCTTTATACTGAAGATGGTACTGAATACCTAGATGCATTAACAGGGATTGCTGTATGTGGTCTGGGTCATTCACACCCAGCGGTGACTGAAGCGATTGCTGAACAGGCAGCGACCCTGATTCATACCAGCAACATTTTTGAGGTGCCTTGGCAAATTGCAGCTGCACAAAAACTAGCTGAAGTTTCCGGTATGGAAGAAATTTTCTTCTCGAATAGTGGTGCAGAATCAAATGAAGGTGCAATTAAAATTGCCCGTAAATTTGGCCATATGCAAGGTATTAAGACCCCAAAAATCATTGTCGCAGACCATTCTTTCCACGGCCGTACCCTAGCGACTCTTTCCGCGACCGGTAACAAAAAAGTTCAGGAAGGTTTTGCACCTTTGGTAGAAGGTTTTATTCGTGTGCCATTTGGCGACATTGAAGCGATTGAAGAAGCTGCCATCAACCACCCAGACATCGTGGCAATTCTGGTTGAACCAATTCAGGGTGAAGGTGGTGTAAATACTGCACCTCAAGGCTTTAGCTATCTTGAAGACATTCGCCAAATCTGTAATCAACATAACTGGTTGATGATGCTGGACGAAGTTCAAACAGGTAATGGCCGTACCGGTAAATACTTTGCTTACCAACATACCAATATTGTTCCGGATGTACTCACCACTGCCAAAGGTTTAGGTAATGGCTTCCCGATTGGTGCCGTGATGACCCAAGGTCGTGGCGTGGGCGTACTCACCGCAGGTAACCATGGTTCAACCTATAGCGGTACTGCTTTGGGTTCACGTGTGGTTTACACCGTGATTGATACCATTCAAAAAGAAAATCTGGTTGAAAATTCAGCAAAAATCGGGGCTTATATTGTTGAACAATTCAAACAGCAATTAGCCGATCAAAACGTGACTGTACGTGGTTTTGGTCTGATGATTGGTATTGAATTGCCAAAAGCTTGTGGCGAATTGGTCAATATTGCACGTGATGACTATCATTTGATTATCAATGTGACGGCGGGTTCGGTTGTTCGTTTATTACCACCGCTGAACATTGACCAACCACAGGCCGATCAGTTGATTGAACGTCTAGTTAAAATGATCAAGAATTATTTAGCTTAAGCCTTCAATCTAATCTAAAAAAGCCGCTGATCGCGGCTTTTTTGTGCTTTATTCTTATGAGACTGTTTGATAAATTCTTCCGCCGGGTAACTGGCTAAAGTATTGTTTTAATGCCTCTAAACAGCGATGAACTTTCGTTGGTTGCTGATCTTTTTTTGCTGTGACGGCATATAAAGTGAAATGAGATAGTTTCCACTCGGGTAAAACTTCCATCAGAGAGCCATTGACTAAGTCTTTTTTTGCATCCAGATATAAAATTCGTGCAATACCATGCCCTTGCAAACATAAAGATTTCGCAACCAAAACGTTATTGGTACTGAAACGTGATTTCATTTCCAGATTTACTGTTTCGCCCAGCCCTGCGTGTTGAAATGAAAAATGCTGATAATTTTTCATAATATTGACCGGAATCAGATCATGATGGTTTAGATCTTCAGGTCTTGACACAGGCGCAGACTGATTCAAATAACTCGGTGACGCCACTAAAACCTGCTCCACCAGAGCCAGTGGCACGACATTCAAATTATGATCTTCGATTTTTGGACTCATGTGTAAGGCAATATCAATACGTCCTTCGATTAAATCGGTGTATTGATTATCTGCTTCTATATGTACAGCGAGCCGACGATGTGCCTGCATCCAGTGAGACAATGCAGGAATCACATGATTAGCACCAAGTTCCGGGGTTGTGGCAATGCGTAAATCCCCCACCAAGTCATCACGCAACTCGTCGATACGGATTTTCCCACGCTCAGCAGCGGCAAGCATTTCTTGACAGCTGTGGAAAAAAGCTTGTCCAGCTTCAGTCAGACTTAATTTTCTAGTAGATCGATGCAGAAGTGTAACTTCCATTTCATTTTCTAATGAACGAATTTGCTGACTCACGGCACTGGTGGTAATTCCCAACTCACGTGCAGCACCGCTAAACGAGCTTTTTTCAACAACACAAGCAAATACACCCATTGCTCGAAGTTGATCTAACATAAATTTCCCTCTGAACTTATGAGTGCTCTTATCTTTTTGATAAAAGCAACTCATTGTATTATACGGTGAAATTTATTTTTTGTATTTGAAAAATTTAATTTATTGGTAAAACATTAGTCGGATTGATTGGTTTGCCATTTAGGCGTACCTGAAACTCGAGCATGGTGCGATTGGTGCCTGTTGAACCCATTTCAGCAATTTTCTGTCCTGCTGTCACATTCTGACCGCTACTCACATTCATTTTGCTGTTATGTGCATAAGCAGTAATGTAACCATCTATATGCTTGATCAAAATCAAGTTACCGTATTCTTTCAAACCATCTGCTGCATACACCACTTGCCCATCAGCAGCAGCAAAAATTGCATCACCTGTATTACCGCTATAGCGAATACCCTTCACATTTGCAGCAACATTAAAGTTTGCAATGACTGCCCCATTACTTGGTTTTACCCAGCGCAAGGCAGAAACCTTAGAGGATGCCACAGGTGCAGTCGTGGTGGTTACCGGAGCAGTGCTTGTAGCCGGTGTAGTCGGCAGTTGAACTGTTTGTCGTTGAATTGGTGCAGCTTGTGCCACGGCTTGTGTTGTTGTGGTACGGCGTGATCCGGAATTTTTTAAACGTAAAGATTGCCCGACATAAATACGGTACGGGACATCTATATCATTCATCTCGGCAACGCTGAGATAACTTAAACCATAACGTGCGGCGATCCCGCTTAAGGTATCCCCCGAACGAACCGTATAGTAATCCGGTGCAGTCACATAACGTGTTGCATTTTGAATTTGCGGTTTTGACGCACAGCCACTCAAAATAGCAATTGAAACAACAGCTGTAGACAACACAATGGTCTTCAACAATGCTGTAGGCGCAGCAAATAAGCGATATTGTGACACCACGTGCATTAATCTTCCTCTTTACACATAAATGTATTTATTGATTTGCGTTAAGATTAGCAAAAAAGTACCTGAAAAATATGTTCAATTCTGCTTTTTCACAAAGTTATAACACTATTCGGCACTATTTAGAAAACTGTGCATGTAATGTGTGCAAAATCTCATAATTTGTGGCATCCATTTGAATCGGAGTAATACTGACATAACCATTTGCCACAGCAAAAAAGTCCGACTCTATTTCAGTTAAACCCTTTTTAGGTTCAGCCACAGCCTCACCTGACAAACCAATCCAATACACTTGGCGTCCACGTGGGTCTACATGACTGGTAATAGGTTTAGATTGACTGCGACGTCCCTGATAAGTAATTTTTGAACCTTGCAATTCAGATATATCTGGAATATTCACATTAAAAATATGGCGTGGAGGTAAAATCGGCAAACCCTGTGCAATAAAATCATGCACCCATTTTGCGGCGACCGCATAATCATTCGGACTGTCATAAGAACGTACATTTGGCCCTGCCATGGATACAGCAATGGCAGGCTGTTTCATTAATCGCCCTTCAAATGCTGCGCCGACAGTTCCTGAATAAAGCACGTCATCACCCAGATTTGCCCCGCTATTAATTCCGCTGACCACCAGATCAAATTCAAAATCGAATAAACCATTCATGGACAGATAGACACAATCTGCAGGTGTTCCATTGACTGCCCAAACATCGGCTGAAATCTGAATCGGTCGTAAGGGACGGTCTAAAGTAAGGGCACTGGAAAAACCACTGCGTTCACTTTCAGGAGCAACAATAACCACACGACCAAGGGGAGCCAAGGCTTGAGCCAATGCCTGAAGCCCGGGAGCAAAAACACCATCATCATTGGCAATTAATATATTCACTTAAATATCTCGTAACGGTTAAAAATGACTGATCACAACATTTGATTGAATTATATAGAAAATTATATATATTTGACGCTCAACATTTATTCAAAAAGTGTGACTTTAAAATGATTAAAACTTTATCATTTCGTGGCTTATTAGGGTTCGGCATTGCGACATTGTTATCTTCCACTGTTTTAGCCAATGAAGGCTTATCTCAGGAAGAAGCCAATACTATTGTGAAAGAAGATCTTGCTTCAACTCAAGTGATGACTGAAGTATGCCCGGCAATTATAGGGAAAAATGCAAAATTTGATCAAAAAATTCAGCTCTTGATTCAGTCTTATCTGCAAGATTATTCAGACAAATCGATGACTTTTGATAAAATTCAAGCAGATTCAGAATATAAATCTGTACTGGATGAGGCCCGTCAGGCTGCAAAAGAAACCAGTAATGATGAACAAAAATCGGTTTGCGAAGAAGTCCTGGCTTATCAGCCTGAATAAATCGCTCTGACTTTATATAAGACACTTAAAATATTAAGAAGTATCTTATAGTGATGACAGGCATAAAGAAGACTGTTCTTTATGCTTTTTTAATCCTTTCTTATCTGCAAGTTTTTGAGGATTAGCATCATTTTCAACAGCTTCAATACATTTGTGTACTTACAATTACCAAAAATATGGTTAAGCTTATTTTTATTGTGATGTTTATAAATAATTTAGGTCTGTTTCAATGAAATTATCTCTATTCAAATCTGCTTGTTTCGGTCTATTCACTACTGCACTCATGACACTTTCTGTGACCCATGCAGCCACGCAAAAAGATGAAAATATTGAAGTTACTCCGCTAGAAAAAGTCACCCAGCAGGAACTGGCAGCTATTTATGTACTTTCAGAAGTATGCCCAGGATTAGTGAAAGATCAGGCTAAATTTGAACAAGGTTATGCAAAGCTGGCACAGGAATATTTACCGGCAGAAAAAAATGCAGTTTCCAGCTTGGCCAAACTCAGTAAAGAGAAAAAATTTAAGTCTATTTTATCCGAAGCACGAACAGATGCAAAAAAAGCGGGAGACGCAAAAAACCTGGAAATTTGCCAGGAACTCACCACATATAGCAAATAACACAAATTGGTTACAATACTTTTGAAATAAGCTGATTTCCCCCATAGAAGTCAGCTTTGCTTTGTCCTAAAATGCAAAGCTCTTTGTGCTTATTATTAAGATATTGGAACCACCCAGAATGACCCACAAAAGCGCCCTTGCTGCATTATTACTATTGCCGAGCTTCACATACGCAGCAACTGTCTTATCTGCACCACCAGAACTCAATAATAAATCTTATGTTTTAATGGATTATGAGACAGGGCAAATCCTCGCATCAAAAAATGAAAATGAAAAACTTGCTCCTGCTTCAATGACCAAGATGATGACCAGTTACCTCGTCGAACAAAAGTTATTGAGTGGCGATCTCACTGAAAATGAAAAAGTTCGTATGAACGAATCTGCGTGGTGTCGTGGTAGCAGTACAGAATCATGTATGTATGTACCGCTGAACGGCACTGCAACAGCACTGGAAATGCTGCGCGGAATTATCATTCAGTCTGGTAATGATGCCTCTAAAGCGATGGCAGAACATATTGCCGGCAATGAAGGCACTTTTGCCCACATGATGAATGAAGAAGCAAAGCGTATTGGCATGACCAATACCAGCTTTATCAATGCAACAGGTATGCCTGCCGAAGGTCACTACTCGACTGCTAAAGATATGGCAACTCTTGCGCAACATATCATTCATGACAGCTCAAAGTACTATCCAATCTATTCTGAAAAAGAATTCACTTTTAACGGTATTAAGCAAGGTAACCGTAATGCATTACTTTATACCGACCCAAGTGTGGATGGTTTAAAAACAGGTCATACTGAAGAAGCCGGTTATTGCTTAACGACTTCAGCTAAACGTGGTCCAATGCGTTTAATTTCAGTGATTTTTGGTGCACCGAGCATGAACGAGCGTGCATCACAAACACGTGAACTTTTAGCTTGGGGTTATGCAAGCTTTGAAACCGTAAAAGTTCAACCTGCAAACCAGGTTTTGGCTAAATCAAAAGTTTGGTACGGTAAAAGCAATGATGTTCAAATTGGCCTACCTGAAAACTTTAACGTGACCATGCCTAAAGGCGAAGCCAATGCCATTAAAACTCAATTGGTTGTACAACCTAAACTGACTGCACCTTTGAAAAAAGGTCAAGTGGTTGGTAAATATGTAGCCACTTTAAATGGTAAAGTAATTGCTGAAAAACCACTGGTTGCCCTTCAAGCCGTTGAAGAAGCTGGTTTCTTTGCAAAAATGATTGACCACATCAAACAATTCTTTAGCAACTTATTCTAAGTTTAACTTTTAAACTTAGACCAAAGCATCCCTACCTCGGTTTGGATGCTTTTTTATTTTATAATTCCTGCAAACCTCGATCACTGCATACTCAATATGAAAAAGAACATTCGACCTTATTTAAATCAGCATCCTAAAATTGATGCCACTTGCTACGTTGATGAAATGTCCATAGTGATTGGTGAAGTCAGTTTAGCGGAAAATGTTTCGGTATGGCCTTTTGCCGTGATTCGTGGTGATGTCAATCATATTCGTATTGGCAAGAACTCCAATGTTCAGGATCATGCCATGCTGCATGTCAGCCATAAAAAAGCCGACAAGCCCGAAGGCTCGCCACTGATTATTGGTGAGGATGTCACCATTGGCCATCATGTGACATTACATGGCTGTACTATTGGCAACCGTGTTTTGATCGGCATCAACAGCATTATTCTGGATGATGTAGTAATTCCAGATGATGTGATGATTGGCGCAGGCACGCTTGTTCCACCCGGAAAAGTTCTGGAAAGTGGCTGGTTATATGTAGGTAGTCCTGCGAAGAAAGCCCGTCCCCTGACTGAAAAGGAAATAGCATTTTTACCCTACTCAGCACAGAATTATGTGAAGGTTTCGGGGAATTATAAGTAAAATTTGCACCCAATTTTAGAAATAAGCAAAATAGGAATCTATCTTGCTTATTCTTTCACTTAAGAATTACTTTCTTAAGTGAACAATAGTTTACCCGTAAAATAAATAGATCGTGCGAAGTTATCAATTAATTGTTCGCCTTGCCTTAGATAAGATTGATTAGTATCTATCTCCGCTAATTCAAAAGCTTCCCCAATTTTTGATCCCGCAGTATGGGCATCACCATTTCTCATATCGTATACACCAGCAATAACTCCAAAAACCATACGAGCTTTCTCATGTCCAATCTTATCAGCCAATATACTTTCGAGTAGTTTATTAGAACCAAGCTGATCTTTTGATTTATGAGTTGAAACCTGCTTTAGATTTCCCTTATTTAAACGCTCTGAAAAAAAGCGGATCATTTCTTTTGCTAGTCTTAATAATGAAGCTTCATCTTTACTAGAAAAACGTGAAACTATTTTATAAAAATCTTCTTCATTTACATCATGTAAAAATAAATTCAGTTTATATTTATTATAAAATGATTTCTCTAAAAAATGAGTTATTTGGAATAAGTTAACTTCTGGAGCACGAGTAGAAGCTGGCTGTGCCTCCACCTGAGACATTAATAGCTCTGTAGAAACTTTCCCATCAGGAACTACATTATGACTAGCCCAAATGTGTTGTTCCCAAGAGTTTAGCCGGGCAATATCGTATGCATATACAGTAATATAATCAGAGCCATTTATGCCAAAATGCGTTCTGTGCATTGAAGTAGATTGAATATAACCAGTTTCCTTTGTATACCACCAAAGAGAAAATCCTCTATAGCTAAGTAATTCATTTACGACGGATGATCGAAACCACAACCAACGCCCAATATCTTCGTTATTCAACTCATGCGATCTTTTTCTTGTACTATCAGTTTCAACTATAAAATTTGGTAGATCATCATCCAAATCTCCCCGAACTCTAATGCTTTTTTTATTATGATGTATCCATTCATCTCTCCAAAATTCTCCTTCTACCCTTACCCCCTCATATCCACCATGATAACCTTCTCCACTTTCATATTCTGTATTCTCATCATTTTCTTGCCCCATTATTGGTGCATCGTCTTGTACATCAACATCAGTTCTCCAAACTCTCATAGATGCCCAAGTTCCTCCAAAAATACCTTCTATATTACGAATTAAAAGCTCATATCTACCGTTATCTCTTTCTTCTTGTGTATTTTCTAAAGCACTATAATCACTATCTTCTAGTGTTTGTACATTTTCGACCCTTTGGCGATAATAAGAGAGACGTAAAGTTAAATTTCTAGCGGCTAAATAATCAATTAAAAAAGCTCTTTTGATTTCTATGAGTACATGATTACCATTGTCATCTAATACTTCACGGACTACTTCTACAAAATTTTCTTCGGGTCTTACCCAACTGTTTCCTTCTTTAATCAACCCAAGAGCTACTACTAGATCAGGATTTAGTATCCATTGTTTTTTATCAACTACCGGTTGAGAATAACTAAAAACAAGATGAAGACCTATTGGCTCTTTATCAGAATATTCGTATTCCTCGATAGATGAATAATAACCACCATCATAAACATAAGGTCGCGTTTCACAACCTATTCCTATCTGCCCCCAACTTAGTTTTTCAGCTAACCCTAGCTGATCTTTAGGAAAAGCAACTGATCCACATCCGAAATACTCTTCTTCATATCCAATTCTTTTTATATTTCCAGTTTCATTAGTCTGAGATGCTCTAAGAGGTACCCAAGTTGCTTTATCAAAAAAGCGACGAGTTTCATTCTTGAGTAAAATCCAATCAACCTTATTCATACTCTCCCCCTGAAAATTATTAATATTAAAAAGTATTTGAATTATTCATTTCAAAAGCCTATATCAAAACCAAGTAAAGAAACACCCTCCCATCATAGCCACCACGCTCTAAATTTTGTAGAATAGCGGTTTTCCCTCATGGTGCTTTTTTATGACCGCCTGGACTGCTCACGTTACTGTCGCCACCGTTATTGAAAAAAACGGAAAATTCCTGTTTGTTGAAGAACATACGGCTGGTGTAACGCACACGGTCTATAATCAGCCTGCAGGTCATGTCGAGTGTGGGGAAACCTTAATAGATGCGGCTATTCGCGAAACCATGGAAGAAACCGGGCATGCCATAGCAGTAGATTCCCTGCTTGGCATCTATACCTATACCCCGCCCATGTTTCCAGACCGTACCTATTTCAGATTTTGCTTTTTAGCACATGTACTGGAATACTTTCCAGAAGCTGAACTGGACAAAGGCATTGTCGGCCCACAATGGATGACGCTGGATGAATTGCTCGAAACGGGTCGTGCACGTAGTCCCCTAGTCATTAAAGCCGTCAAAGATGCCCTTTCAGGTCAGAAATATCCTTTATCGCTCGTTTATGAGCACCAAAACTCTCCCTTAATTTCAAATTTGGATGCTTAATCCTATGCAACAACGTGTCATCGTCGGTATGTCTGGTGGTGTAGATTCTTCTGTTTCTGCAGCACTTCTTCTTCAACAAGGTTATCAGGTTGAAGGGCTTTTCATGAAGAACTGGGAAGAAGATGACGGCACGGAATACTGCACGGCAATGGAAGATCTGGCCGATGCCCAAGCCGTGTGCGACAAGATTGGCATTAAACTGCATACCGCCAATTTTGCCATGGAATATTGGGATCGTGTATTTGAGCATTTTTTACAGGAATATGCCGCAGGTCGTACCCCAAACCCAGACATTTTATGTAATAAAGAAATCAAATTCCGTGCCTTCTTAGACCATGCCGTGAACCTGGGTGCAGACTTTATTGCTACCGGTCATTATTGCCGTCGCGGTAAAACTAAAACCAATTCGCGTGGTGAAGAATACGCACCGTTATTACGTGGATTTGACAATAACAAAGACCAGACTTACTTCCTGCATGCCGTGCATGGTCGTGAAATTAACAAGACCTTGTTCCCTGTGGGCGAAATTGAAAAACCTGAAGTTCGTCGTATTGCTGAAGAATTAGGTCTCGCGACTGCAAAGAAAAAAGACTCCACCGGGATCTGTTTTATTGGTGAACGTCGTTTTAATGACTTCTTAAAGCAGTATTTACCTGCCCAACCCGGAAAAATCCTGCTGGATAACGGTAAAGAGGTTGGTGAACATCACGGCTTAATGTACTATACGCTCGGTCAACGCGGTGGTATCGGTTTGGGTGGCCTTAAAGGTGCAGCCGAAGGTGCCTGGTTTGTGCTTTATAAAGATATTGAAAACAACCGCCTTGTTATTGGTCAGGGTCATGAACATCCACTGATGCAAAGTACTATACTTTGGAGTGAAGCGATTGACTGGGTGGCGGGTGAGCAGGATATTCCGGAAACAGGTTTCCGCTGTACCGCCAAAACCCGTTATCGCCAGCCCGATCAAGGTTGTATTATTTATAAAGACAGCGATATGCCAAATGGTGTACGCGTTGAATTTGACGAACCGCAACGTGCGGTGACTCCAGGACAAAGTGTAGTGTTCTACGCAGATGAAGTTTGTTTAGGCGGTGGTGTGATTCATCATACCAATGCCCCTAAACCTGATTTTATTTAAAAGGAAGCGACAGGCATGGCTGAGTTACCCTTTCAACAGCCTCAGACTTTGAATGTACGTCAGAACCGTGCTTTGGCGTTGGCAGCTGTGTTTCAATCGACACAGCTGACCCATATGACGGCCATGTCGGGACAGCAGAGTATTGGCGAAAATGGGAGCTTCTATCTGGAGCAACTGATTAAAGCCAGCCTGAACATCCGCCCTACCGCCAATGAATCCTGTCAAACCTTAGACTTCTTTAATCAACTTGCCGATATTTCCCTCGGTTTAAAAACCTTAGAAAGCAGTATTACCCAGCCTTTTAATAGCTCTCCCAAATCCCGCTTACCCAAACTCTCTAATGCCAAACTGCCAATGAGTTACGCCATGGCATTGTTACAGTTAGAGAAAAAAGTCTATAGCAATCCCAAATTTGTTGAAATCATTGAACAATCACAACAAAAAATTCTAAAACAGCTGTCTTTTTTCGATAATAACTATCTGCATCCCAGCATTATTGCCAACCTTGCCCAAACCTATATCGACACCGCGGGACAAATTAACCCCCGCATTATGGTCAAGGGCAATGCCGAAGCATTTAAAGATAGTGCCCATACCAACCGAATACGCGCTTCCCTGTTTACTGGCCTGCAACTGGCGCACTTGTGGCGTCAGCTCGGAGGCAGTTCATGGGGCATGATTTTCAGTAAGCGTAAGCTACTCCAAGATATTCAAGATCTTGCTCGTTTACAGTATCAGGTGGTTTAACTGATGTTGTTCGAGCTTTCTGTTTTACGTTTAATTCCAAAGTTTAAGGAATCGCTATGAACGCTTTAACCGCACTTTCTCCATTAGATGGACGTTACGCTAGCAAATGTGATGCTCTTCGTCCTTTCCTCTCTGAGTTTGGTTTAATCCATGCTCGTGTGACTGTTGAAGTGCGTTGGTTACAAGCGCTTGCAAACCGTCCAGAAATCACTGAAGTTCCAGCGTTTAGCGCAGAAACCAATGCAGCGCTTGATGCAATTGTGGCTAACTTCTCTGAAGACAATGCAAACCGTATTAAAGAAATTGAACGTACCACCAACCACGATGTAAAAGCGGTTGAGTACTTCTTGAAAGAACAAATTGCTCACATTGATGAACTTAAAAATGCCGGTGAGTTCATTCACTTTGCTTGTACATCTGAAGACATCAACAACTTGTCTCATGCATTAATGTTGAAAAATGGTCGTGAAGTTTTAGTTGCTGCGATGCAACAAATCATCGATTCAATCGTTGCACTTGCTGAACAACACGCTGAACAACCAATGTTGTCTCGTACTCACGGTCAAACTGCAAGCCCAACAACTTTGGGTAAAGAAATGGCGAACGTGGCTTACCGTTTAGCTCGCCAAATCAAACAATTTAAACAAGTTGAGCTTCTAGGTAAAATCAACGGTGCTGTAGGTAACTACAACGCGCACTACTCTGCTTACCCAGAAATCAACTGGCCTGCGCATTCACAAGCATTTGTTGAATCTTTAGGTTTACAATTCAACCCGTACACCACTCAAATTGAACCACATGACTACATGGCGGAACTTTTTGATGCGTTACGTCGTTTCAACACCATCCTGATCGACTTTAACCGTGACGTTTGGGGTTATATCTCTCTTGGTTTCTTCAAACAACGTTTGAAAGAAGGCGAAGTTGGTTCTTCAACTATGCCGCACAAAGTAAACCCAATCGACTTCGAAAACTCAGAAGGTAACTTGGGTATTGCGAATGCCGTACTTGCACACTTAGGTGAAAAACTTCCTGTATCTCGCTGGCAACGTGACTTAACTGACTCGACTGTGCTTCGTAACATGGGTGTTGGTTTTGCGCAAAGCTTGATTGCTTTTGAAGCTTGCTCTAAAGGTATTGGTAAACTTGAACTGAATGCTGCACGCATTCTTGAAGATCTTGATCACGCTCAAGAAGTTCTTGCAGAGCCAATTCAAACTGTAATGCGTCGTTATGCAGTTGAAAAGCCATACGAAAAATTAAAAGCCCTGACTCGTGGTCAAGCAATGACTCGTGAGATGATGGTTGATTTCGTAAACGGTAACGAACTTGAAGCTGTTCCTGCTGCTGATCGTGCACGTCTTGCGACAATGACACCTGCAACTTATACAGGTAATGCTGCAACTCAAGCGAAACAGGTTAAGGATTTAATTTCTAAAATTTAATTCGAAATAAATCTAAAAAGCGAAGCTTCGGCTTCGCTTTTTTATTAGAATAGAATCTGTTGATAATTCATCTATGTTTGTAACCACATAAGCCATTGATAAAATTTCAGCACTCCCAATAAAACTTTGCCAATACAAGAAATAATGATTGAATATCAATTGAACATCAAACACTGGCTTGCACTTGCAGTTATGGCGGTTGCGGTAATCATCGCCAGTATTCGTCCTTTAGAATTTGAAGCATATTTAATGCATCAAGCAGGTACAGTGTTTATGCTTGTACTGTTATTGCTTACCCAAAAGAAAATTGGCCTGAGTTTTTACAGTTTTGCGCTTTATCTGGTTTTTTTACTGATTCATATTGTAGGGGCACATTACCTGTATTCCTATGTGCCCTATAACGAATGGCTCATTCAGCTGTTTAATTTTGACCTTAATCAATCAATGGGCTGGTCACGCAATATGTATGACCGTTTGGTGCATCTTGCCTGTGGTGTACTGCTCTTCCCTGTGCTACTGCGGCTGTTTCATGTATGGCTGCCTGAGGCTAAACCTTTCATGCTGTTTTTATTGGTGGTGCAGTTTATTATGGCCACCAGTTTAATTTATGAATGGCTTGAATGGTGGATTGCCATTGGTTTATCCCCAGAGGAAGCAGAAAATTATAATGGGCAGCAGGGAGATATATGGGATGCACATAAAGATATGCTGCTTGCAACAGTTGGGGCAGCAGGCTATGGCCTGCTTGATCTATGCTACTCTTATAAAAGCTTAGCTAAAATACCACAACCAGAAAGTGACCAACACGCCCATTCACAGGACTGAATCAAACAGGATGAACTTTGAATGTAATTCAGTTCCCCAAAACATACCTTTTTCCAGCCATTTTTAAGCAGAACACTATTCAGTGTCAGCGCTGCCAAATGCAGCAATACACTGGCTAAAAACAGGTTGGCGAATAGTTCATGCACTTCTTTTAAACTGTGGCTATGGGTAGAGTCGGTGAAAAAGCCGGCCAGTACAGTTAAGGGCAGCAAGCAAAAAAAACAGTATACTCAGCTGAAACAGGCTGGAACTAGCTGTTTTTTAAAAATGCTGGAGAAAGCTATTGTTGTGGCTGCGCCCAATAGCGCTGTACAAATGGCTTGATCAAATGAAATCGACGACTCACTCCAGAAGGCTGGGTATAGGCAAGTCGAGGCGCAAAAAACTGCCATAAAATTCTTAATATCAAGCTAATACCGAGTGTATAGCCAAAGGCCATATGCACTTGATGCCATTCTGCTGCATCCTCCGTGAGATAAGCCCCAGTAAAGCTTAACATGATAACAATATGCAAAAACCGGATCAGTAAATCTGTAGAAGATGTTGTTGTGTCCTGGGCCATAAAAAAACCTGTGTTAACAGTATTTTAATTGCAGCCATAGCAGCCTAAGCTGAGTTGAATATTAAGACACAGTTAAAAAAATGGCGCTCATTAGAGCGCCATTTTAAAATCAGAAGATCATTTTAAATTAAAGCTTAGGATCACGCAGTTGAATAACATTCGCACTCGCTTTTGACAACGTTTCCATCACCTTATTCATCACTGCAGGCACCAAGCCATCGGCCATTTGAGCTGCCTGTAAACCCAGTTTCTCACCTAAAGTTGGTTTACGACGAGTTTCAATCACATATACATCATGCTGTGCCAATAAACCCAACAGATATTCATCAGAGGTTTTTAACTGGTCGACCAAGTTCAATTCAAGCGCATCTTTACCATACCAATGCTCCCCGGTTGCCACTTTTTCAACATTCAGTTGGGGACGATATTTTTCCACAAAGTGCTTAAACAGTTCATGGGTTTGTTGCAACTCTTCTTCAAACTTGGCTTTACCTTCTGCGGTATTTTCACCAAACATGGTCACGGTACGTTTAAACTGACCTGCAGTATAAAGTTCAAAGTCGATGTGCTTTTCTTTGAGCAGGCGGTTAAAGTTCGGCACTTGTGCAACCACGCCAATTGAACCGACCACAGCAAAAGGTGCAGAGACAATTTCATTGGCAATACAGGCCATCATATAACCGCCACTGGCTGCAACCTTATCGACACAAATGGTCAGGTTAAAACCGGCATCACGTAAACGAACCAGTTGTGCCGCAGCCAGACCATAACCATGTACCATGCCACCCGGACTTTCCAGACGCACTACTACGCGGTCACGGCCTGCTTTTGCAGTGGACAAGATCAGGGTAATTTCTTCACGTAGATTTTCTACTGCAGATGCAGCAGTATCGCCCTTAAAGTCGAGTACATAAATTTTTTGATTATTTTTTTTACGTAAACGTGCTTCTTTGGAAAGCTGTTGAGTCAGTTGCAATAGTTCAAATTTAGATGCGGTAACTTGTGCAATTTTTTTACGCTGTTCATTTACACGGGCATTTAAATGGCTGATACGGATTTCAGCAGGCAATTTAGGGTTGTGAAATAACATACAGATATAAGCTCATTTAATTCATATTTATATTGAATAAGATGTGGGCATTGATGCAAAAATTCAATTTATATTTTGCAAATAATTATCATTGATTAAAAACGACAATAAAATAGCTCTAGCTGTATAAATCCATACTTCAGCATAACCATAAAAAAAGAGCCTGACGGCCCTTTTTTTATACACATAAAGATTAACCAAAGCGACCGGTAATATAAGCTTCCGTCAATTGATGATCCGGCTGAGTGAAGACTTTTTCAGTCGAGTTCACTTCAATCAGATCACCCAAATGGAAATAGGCAGTACGGTCAGATACACGTGCAGCCTGTTGCATCGAGTGGGTTACAATCGCAATGGTATATTGGGTTGAAAGCTCTGAAATCAGTTCTTCAATTTTAGCCGTTGCAATCGGATCCAGCGCCGAACATGGCTCATCCATCAGAATCACTTCTGGACTCACCGCAATGGTACGCGCAATACATAAACGCTGCTGCTGACCACCTGAAAGACCAGTACCTGGCTGGTTTAAACGGTCTTTGACTTCATTCCATAGCCCCGCTTTATGCAGGCTATTTTCCACAATTTCTTCCAGGTCGTATTTATCGCGCGCCAAACCATGCAGTTTAGGGCCATACGCCACGTTATCAAAAATTGATTTCGGGAATGGATTCGGTTTCTGGAACACCATACCGACCTGTGCACGCAGTAAAACCACATCCAGGTTAGGATCATAGATATCCTGATTATCCAGCATCACCTTACCGGTCACGCGACAGCTATCAATGGTGTCGTTCATACGGTTTAAGGTACGCAGGAAGGTTGACTTACCACAGCCCGATGGACCGATAAAGGCAATCACTTCATTTTCATAGATATTGATGTCAATACCTTTAATAGCTTCTGCTTCGCCATAGTAAACATGAACATCTGAAGTGCTCAATTTAACATTAGAGGTCTCATTTTCTTTTTTGCTAGAAGTATGCGTATCGAATTGAGAAACAAATGCAGTGCCCTGAGATTTTTTGTCTACTTCAGGAGCGGTAAACTGTTTCTGTTCTGGATTCACGGATTCATCCTGTTCTAAGGAATTTGTTTTTAATGTAGCGGTTACAGTATTCATATATTGTCCTCAATTACCAACGCACTTCGAATTTTTTACGTAACCAAATTGCCAGGCTATTTAATCCAATCAACAGTGCAAGTAACACAATAATGGCAGCAGCAGTACGTCCTTCAAAGAAGTTACGCAATTCATTACCTTGCCACAAGTAAATCTGTACTGGTAACGCAGTTGCCTGATCCAATGGTGTTGCCGGAATGCTCGCAACGAATGCGCTCATACCAATCAATAGTAGAGGTGCAGTTTCACCCAGCGCATGAGCGACACCAATAATAGCACCAGTCATGATCCCTGGAAGTGCTAAAGGTAAAACATGATGGAATACCGTTTGCACTTTGGAAGCACCTAAGCCCAATGCCGCCTGACGAATCGAAGGTGGTACTGCTTTAAGTGAAGCACGGGTGGTAATGATAACCGTTGGCAGCGTCAATAAACTCAATACCAAACCACCGACCACTGGAGCGGATAATGGTAAATGCATCCAGCCGATAAAAATTGCAGCACCGAGCAAACCAAATACAATGGAAGGTACAGCTGCAAGGTTGTTAATATTTACTTCAATAATATCGGTCCAGATATTTTTTGGTGCAAATTCTTCTAGATAGATCGCACTTGCTACCCCGATTGGAATCGAAATCAAGATGACAATCAACATCATGAATAATGAGCCCATGAACGCACCCGCCAACCCTGAAGTTGCAGGCGAACTACGTGAGTCTGGATTGGTAAAGATATTGGTATTGAATTTTCTTTCAAGAATATCTTTCGCTTGCAGATCATCTACAAGCTTACGTGTTTCAGCATCCAATTGTTGCTGTTCATCGGGTAAAGAACGATCAATTTTGCCACTCATCCAGACATCCACATTTGCATCAGCCAAGAAAGTCATTTCTTTCTTTTGACCAATCAAAGCTGGATCGGCAAACACCATATCACGTAAACGGTAAGCTTCCGAGCTGGTGTAAATACTGTTGAGGTAGTCACGTTGAGCTTCAAGGCTTGGATCTTTGGCAATCATGCCATTCACGATTAAGGCATCCCAATCCACCATACCCATTTGGGTTTGCCAGGCAATGGTACGCTCTGCAAACTGGGCTGGAGATTCGCCATCCTTCTGCGTAGGTTTTGCACCTACCTGAATGATGGCAGGATCAAAATAAACCGGAACAGTGATGCTCGCCTGCCAGAATGCAGGTAAACCTTTCGATAGAATACTACCAAACAGCAAAACAACAAAAAATAAGCCAACCACAACTGCAGACAGACCAGCTAAACGGAAGGTTTTTTCCTTACGATGGCGCTTTGCCAAAGTTTTTGAAATTCTATCCTTACGTTCTGTACGCATGTTAGCCGCTTCTTGAGGATCAAAGTCTTTTTGATCCATAGGAGATGTATTGGATGTACTCATTCGTATTGCTCGCGGTATTTACGCACAATGTAAAGTGCGATGATGTTCAAACCTAGGGTAATCACGAATAACGTAAGACCCAACGCAAATGCCACCAATGCTTGCGGGCTGGCAAAGTCGGTGTCGCCGGTTAATTGTTTCACAATCGTCACGGTCACAGTTGACACAGCTTCTAGCGGATTGGCATGCAGTAATGGACTATTACCTGCGGCCAGAACCACAATCATCGTTTCACCAACTGCACGTGAAACAGCTAACAGGAATGCACCGGTAATCCCTGGTAACGCGGCGGGTAAGACCACCTGACGAATGGTTTCCGATTTAGTGGCACCTAAGCCTAGAGAACCATCACGCAATGCACGAGGAACTTGGGTAATGATGTCATCCGACAAGGAAGACACAAATGGGATAATCATAATCCCCATTACGAAACCAGCGGTTAATGCACTCGTTGCATTAATTTCCAGGCCTATACTATCTCCAAGCATCTTGAAGAATGGACCAATCACCATCATGGCAAAAACTCCATATACGATGGTGGGAATACCTGCCAAAACTTCGATCGTCGGCTTGACCCAAGAGCGAAAGCCAGAGGATGCATATTCAGCCAGATAGATGGCAATCATCAGTCCTACAGGCACTGCGACTAAAAGTGCAATACCACTGACCATGAGCGTGCCCCAGAGCAGTGGCAGCAAACCATAACTTCCTTCGGCATTTCCTGATGTACTAAAACCAGGATTCCACTCTGTACCCAAGAAGAAATCGAGTGGGCTGACGAAGTGAAAGAAGCGCATCGCTTCACTAAACATCGACATGACAATACCGATGGTGGTTAAAATTGCCACCCCAGAACACAGAGCCAAGGCCACATTGATGGTTTTTTCAACCTGATTACGAGCGCGATATTGTTGGGATACCCTTTTTTTGGCCCATACCAGCCCGATTAAGGCTACGCAAATCACTACTGCCAATTTGGCAAAAGCACTAATGCTCTCAATTTTCGATAATTGTTGTGCGGCTGCAAGCTCATAGGCTGCTGCCTGATCACTGACACCAAAACCTGAGGCAATCGCTTGCACCCGGTCAATTAAAACTTCGACTCCGGCCTGGTCTAATGTGGCTGCAATATTTGCAGGGACATTACTTAATACCACGTGCCGCAAGATATTCGGTTCGACAATGTTCCAAACAAGTAAAATTAAAAGCGCAGGGATACCACACCATAAAGCCACCAATGCACCGTAATATCCCGGACGAGAGTGCAGATTCGCGGTATTGTTGCCCTTACCTGCCAGCTTACGACTTTTAGATAATCCGATTTGATAAGCTACGGCAATCAAGGCCAATAACACACCTATGAGTAGCAGATTCATGTATTCTCCGGCATTTTTTCAATTTTCATGTTTTGAAAAATCCTTGTCAGTGCAAAAATGCTGGTGCTAGGAATCATCCTAGCACCAGCTTCTTTCATTATGATTACTTAACCGCTTTACCAGCTTTTAATGCTGCAAGAACTTTTGCACGTTCTTTATCAGACATTGAAATTAGACCAGCTTTTTCTAGCTTAGAACCTTTACCAGATACTTTTTTATTGATGAAGTATTCAGAGTACTGTTGTAAACCTTTGATTGATTTAAGGTGTTCACCTTTCACATAGAAGAACAATGGACGTGATACAGGATAAGAACCGTTCAGAATGGTTTTCTCTGATGGCGTTACATTGTTCACGCTAGCTACACGTAATTTGTCGCGGTTTTGGTCATAGAAACCTAAACCAAATACACCAATTGCACTTGGAGAAGTTTTTAAGCGAGCCAGCGTTTCAGTATAATCACCTGCGATTTCAATCACTTTACCGTCTTTACGGAAGTTAGCGCATGCTTTCTTCTGTGCATCTTTGTCTAATTTTTTGAAATAATCATAAGATTCACAACCGGCTTCAACCATTTTTTCCTGGAACACTTCACGCGTACCATGGTTAGAAGCTGGGATCACCAAAGTAATCGGTTCATTTGGCAATGCTTTATCAATTTGGTTCCAACGTGTATAAGGGTTGGCTACCAATTTACCGTTTGAAGGTAATTCTGCTGCCAGTGCTGCAAATACATGTTGTGGACGTAGTTTATATGCCGCTTTCTTTGAGTTAGATGCAAATACAATACCGTCATAACCCACTTTAACTTCAATCACCTGATTTACACCGGCTTTTTTACATGCAGCCAATTCAGAATCTTTAATCTTGCGCGATGCATTGGCGATGTCGATGGTATTATCACCTACACCCTGACAAAATTGTTTAAGACCGCCTGAAGTACCACCTGAACCAACAACTGGTGTTTTAAACTGCGGGAAAGTATTGCCAAACTCTTCAGCTACAATACTTGCATATGGTAAAACGGTTGAAGAACCAGCGATTTGAATAGTGTCACGAGCTGCATTTGCTGTAGTTGCTACAGCTGCCCCTGAAACTGCTAAAGCAAGTGCGATGTGATTTAAACGCATTCTTTTCTCTCTTCATTAGATGCAATTTTGAAGTACGCCACTTTTTATTCAGTTTTGTACTTATTTCGTCCATTGCATTTTGATTTTATAATATGACAAAGAAGTTACAGCATTGTGACGCTTTGATGATAATTGCTCTATCAACTTTGATTTATAAAATTTTCCTTTAAATTCAATATGTAAAAGATTCTTTCAATGAAAATAAAACTAAGCTGTTTAACGGCGAATTTGTAATAATTCTTATATTTGTCATTTTTGTATGATCTAAACCCTGTATGTTTTTTCAGAAAATCCTGAAATTGAAAATATATACACAAAAAAAAAGGAGATCCATTGATCTCCTTTTTTCAATACTCAATACAACTACATCGATTAATCAATCGCAGGTGTATATGTGCCATCAGCAATCGCATCTTTAATACGGTCAGCTTCTGCAAGCACAAGTGCAAGCAAGTTCTTCACGTTTTCGAGTGTTGCTACCGGGCTTAAAGTGGTCATTTTCAATGATTGAACATCGCCCACTTTAGTTACACCAATATTCGCTTCACCGCGCGCAAACAATTCATCTGCAACGTTTTGGTTTAATGTATCTAACAATTCAGCTGGATAGCCTGCTGGTACCACACGGAACAATACAGAAGCAAATTGTGGATCAACCAGCATCTCTAAACCAGCAGTTGCATTGATGTAATTAGCCACTTCACGCGTCAACTCCACACCATGGTCGATCATCGAACCATAAAGCTCTTCACCCAATGCTTCAACTGTCATCCACAATTTCAACGCATCAAAACGACGTGTGGTTTGTAATGACTTAGACACCAGATTCGGCACACCATGTTCTTCATCATAAGCAGAGTTCAAGTACTCAGCTTCATAATGCATGAAACGGTAGTTCGCTTCGTCTTTCAACAAGAACGCGCCACAAGAAATAGTCTGGAAGTAATGTTTGTGGAAATCGAGTGTCACAGAGTCAGACAATTCAATACCATCAAGCATAGAACGATAGTCATTTGACAGAATCAGTGCACCACCCCATGCCGCATCGATATGCATCCACGCGCCATATTTGTTGGTGATTTCACGGATTTGTTTCAATGGGTCAATCGCACCCGCATCGGTCGTACCTGCAGTTGCAACCACACATGCCACGATCTTGCCTTCAGCCTGAAGATGCGCCATGGTTTTTTCCAGTGCATCTACATCCATCTGTGCATTTTTGTTCACAGGAACGGTCACTACAGACTGGAAGCCCATGCCCATCATCGCCATGTTCTTTTGCACAGAGAAGTGTGCATTTTCAGAACAGATGACTTTGACATTACGCATTGCATCAGCAGGAATACCATCACGCTGAACCGACCACGGATTACCGTTTTCGTCTTTCCAGTTTTTCGCGATGCAGGCATCACGTGCAAGCAGCACACCCATCAAGTTAGATTGCGTACCACCAGAGGTGAACACACCAGCCTGACCTGAACCATAGCCGACTTTTTGACGTAGCCAGTCAATCAGCTGCACTTCCATCAAAGAACCTGCCGGGCTTTGATCCCATGAGTCCATTGACTGGTTGGTTGCATTAATCAACACTTCTGCAATTTGGCTCGCCACCATGGTCGGGCAATGCAAATGTGCTAACGAGTGTGGATGATGCACTTTCAAGCTTTTATTTAAGAAAAGCTCAACCATACGCTCAAGAGATTTATGTAAACCCATGCCTTCTTTTGAAGGATGAAACGCAATTGCGTTACGGAGCTCTTTAATGCTACCGCCAGTGTACATTTTGTCGTTTTGCAACCATGCTGAAACGGCTTTTACCGCTTCATCCATTGCCGACTGATAGTCAGCAATGGATTGTGCATCATTGCAGAATAACGCTTTACGATGTTCTGCAAAATCAACCATGTTACGCGCCTCGAGTTGCAACTAGTGCTTCAGCAAGTGCTTTCTTAAAGCGAACGATCACTTCTTCACATTCAGCTTGATTGATGATAAGCGGGCAAAGTAAACGAATGACCGTACCGTTACGACCACCTTTTTCTAACAACAATTTGTTGTCAAAACATGCTGCCTGGATTGCTGCTGCCAATTGTGAATCACCAGGGAAAGCACCCATATGATCTGCTTTTTGACGTTCATCAACAATTTCAACACCAATCATCAAACCACGGCCACGTACGTTACCGATACATGGGAATTCAACAGCTAATTTTTTAATTTCAGCTTGGAGGAAGTCACCACGCTCTTGCGCATTTTGTGCCAAGTTTTGTTCTTTGATGGTTTTGATCGTTGCAAGACCTGTACCCATTGCCAACTGGTTACCACGGAAAGTGCCCGTGTGACCTGCTGGCTGCCAAGCATCAAACTTACGCTTAATACCCAGTACTGCAAGCGGCAAGCTACCACCCACTGCTTTAGACATTACAACCACATCAGGTTCAATACCTGCGTGTTCGAATGCAAACATTTTGCCTGAACGCGCAAAGCCTGCTTGAACTTCGTCAAGAATCAACACAATGTTGTGTTTCTCAGTCACTTCACGGATTTTTTTCAACCATTTTACAGGTGCAGTCACCACGCCGCCTTCACCTTGAATCGCTTCAAGAATGACTGCTGCTGGCTTGGTTACACCACTTTCTACATCTTCAATGAAGTTTTCGAAATAATAAGTCAAGGCATCAACACCCGCTTCACCACCAATACCCAATGGGCAACGGTATTCATGCGGATATGGCATAAACTGTACGCCTGGCATTAAGCCATTCACAGCATTCTTCGCAGACAGGTTACCTGTCATGGCCAAAGAACCGTGAGTCATACCGTGATAGCCACCTGAGAAGCTGATCACTGAGCTACGACCGGTATAGGTTTTTGCTAATTTAATTGCTGCTTCTGTACCGTCTGCACCAGACGGACCACAGAACTGTAGGCAATACTCTTCCTTCCCACCAGGGAGCTGTTCAAGTAATGCTTCAGTAAATGCATCTTTTAAAGGTGTCGTTAAATCTAAAGTATGTAATGGCAAACCACTCGCAAGAGTGTCCTGAATACTTTGAATTACCGCAGGATGATTATGGCCCAAAGCCAATGTTCCTGCCCCAGCTAAACAATCGAGGTACTCTGTACCTTCAACATCAGTAACCCAACAACCTAAGGCTTTTGCTATCGCTAACGGCAATTTACGTGGATAGCTACGAACATTGGATTCCATCTGGCTTTGGCGAGTCAAATAGTATTCGTTAGTAGACTTAGTGGCAGGATTTACAGAAGAAACGCTCATATCGAATTACCATCTCTGATATGGGTTGAAAGAAATAAGTCGGGTGACTTGTGGTCCTTTGACTCGGTGCTTTATAGAATCTAGTTTGACGACTTGATTTTTTACATCATAACTAAACGGCGGATGATACAGAATTTTTCAATAAAATAAACAAGTTTTATAACTTTATCTATCCAAAACCGATCGAAAAAAATATATCAAGCCAAATCTTAGATTGAATTATCATCTTACAGTGTGACAGGTTAAAGAAAACCTTATTTTTATACTTTTTTTATGCAAAAGATTAGATTAACGTAATCGCTTGAACTAAAGCACTTTAAGTATTTAATTCTCAAATGTTTTATTTACAAGTGCTTTTTGAAATAAAAATTAAATCGCTTACAATCTTGACACAAAGTCTACAAAAAATCCTCATGAAGTAGCGATACCATGCATACTAAAAGCTGAACCTTTCTTTACAAAAAAACAGGTAAAAATAATGCGATATTTAACTCTCTCCTCTCTGGTGCTTGCTGGCGTACTTTCAACGACTGCTTTTGCGCAGCAAACAGAACAGCTGAACTATAATTTAGTCAATGTGCAAGCTGAAGCAACACGTCAAATTTCGAATGATGAAATGCATGCAGTTTTATATATTGAAAGAAGCAAAAAACAGCCAGCCGAACTTTCTGCACTCATCACACAATTAATGAACCAGGCCATAGCAGCATCGAAAAAATATCCGCAAGTAAAAGTCGAAACGGGTGCTCAAAGCACTTATCCTGTTTATGACAATGACAGCCAAAAATTGAAAGAATGGCGTGGTCGGGCAGAAATTCGTTTAGAAAGTACCGACTTTAAAGCCGTTAGCCAGTTGATCAGCGAATTGCAGCAAAACTTCCAGACCCAGTCGATCGAATTTACAGTTTCCGATACAAAACGTAAAAATGTTGAAAATGAATTGATGGTGGAAGCCTCTAAAAACTTTCAGCAACGTGCACAAATGTTGACTTCGGCATGGAATAAATCAGGTTATCAATTGGTCAATTTAAATCTGAATACCAATAACTATTATCCACAACCAGTGATGATGCGTGCCAACATGGCGAAATTTGCAGGTGCTGAAGCCGCCGATGCGCAAAATGTTGCTGCTGGCGAATCAAAAATTACTGTGAATGCCAATGGTTCAATTCAGTTTAAATAATCAAATGCTGATTTAAATAAAAACCGTGTACATACACGGTTTTTTTATGCGCTAAATAGGCTAATTACAACAATATAGCGACAATCCTGTCGAATGTTTCATTTTATTTTTCTTGTAAAATCATCCCCTCTTTCTGTTTTTATCTCCCTCGCTTCCTACATGTCCATTTTTAGCAGTATTGCCTTTGCCCATTATTTTTCCGCATGACGGGATATTGGCAGATTTTTGCTGGCAGTTGCCTGGCTGGTGGCATGGTCACGGATTTATGTCGGTGTGCATTTCCCGATTGATATGCTGGGTGCCTTTATTTTGTCGTGGGCTGTGAATCTTGCTGGTTTAAAACTATGGAATCACTACTAGGCAAAACTACTGGCTTGGGTGATGTGGATTTATCAAAAATATTCAGTCCGCTAATTCAGCGAAATTTAATGAAATAATCCCTTTAAAAGCATATAAAAAATCCCGCTCTAAAGCGGGATTTTTGAATCTATAAAACTTAATAAATCGCCATATGATTGCGATATAAAATTAGAATAAATGACTGATTTTTATATTTAAATTAATAATATAGAAAAATTAACCTCTACTTTAACCACCATGCAGGATTTGAGTAGTTATATTGCTAGGTTAATTTGAAAGTTAATTAACCCGAATCCTGCTTAAGCCAATGATTCCATAATCTGAATTGTTGGATTATTTTTATGGTTTAACTGATATGCTTAACCTGTGTACACAAGTAGTATGTAAAACGAATTTAATAGCAGTATTTAGATTAATCATCTTCCCAAATAGATTCAGGCAATTTTTCATATTCATTTCGACAGAATATACACTGATACACTCCTGATCTTTTATTTTTTTGAACAGTTCCCAAACAATCATCAATGTCCTTACTATCAAAATACTCAAATTCAGCCATTACCGATACACATTTCTTGCAATGGTCGCTATCAACAGATTTATCATAATTAAAAATTTCGTTAGCAACTTCTCGGGAACAAGAATAGATAGCCCCAGTCAATTCATAATGAACTTGAAGCATTTCAAAGATATCTCCAGATATTTCGTCTTTGTTAAAATCTACACCTCCTCCTGAGTGACTAGCTTTGTATCTGTATCGATGCCAGATCCAATTAGATCCCCCCTGATTTAATTCATTATGTGCATATACAATTCCTTTAAATATTATTTCAGGATTTATGTCTGAGCTTTTATCTACAGTATGCATGAATTTATTTCGTAGTATCCGTATATCCTCGTACCACTTTTTAAATTTTGGGCTTATTTGCTTATCACCAAATACTTCATAAACTTTTATCAAATCTTGAGCATCAATAGAGTGGAATTGGGTAAATGATCTAATCCCATTTTCATCTGCTTTAGGAATATTTTTAGTACTTCCAGTTATTAATAAGTAAGGCGAAATATCAGCAATCAAACCTTTAAGCTTGAATTCCACTGACTGTAATACTAGTGTCAAGGCAGATATAAGCTTTGGTCTTGCATGGTGCCAATATTGATCCAAGCCGTAGACAACCTTATCAGTAAAGTATTCTGAAGATAAATAAAATTGATTTGTCGAATCTAGTTTATAGTATTCATGGGCTAAATTTGATATTTTTTCCCAAGCCTCATTTACCATATCATCAGCTGAGGAGTAAAAGTCCTCTTTAGTTGGTATATCTATAATCATTTTTCACAACAGTCCATTCTTAAACAAAAAAGCATGCTTTTAAAATTCCTTATCTGCGATTCGGGTTAATTAACCTTGATTAATTGTAAGGCTTCATTGACCGAAAGAGTCGAAGCAATTCTATAAGTGTGCTGAGAGTTTGGCTCTAAATTGATCATTTCTTCAACTTGAGAATATGGGCAAAATGATGAGGCAGCCAAATCAACTTTGATTTCGTACTCTTGAGGGCTTAAGTAAACCGTTGCCCGCTCATTCGGTTTCAAGGCAAAGACTTTTTTATTATTTATATACACTCGGTGAATACAGGCTGCGCCCCAAATTCCGCCATCTCTAATAATTGTAACGGGTGTGTTACGTTCGTCTGTCTTGATGAAATAGTCTTTCGAGTACATTCGCTCTGAACTGACTCCTTTAGCGCTACTTGAAGCCGTTGGAGTTGTCGCACAACCGCTAATGATAAGAATAGAGAACGACACAAAGCCGACACATAATAGTTTTTTCATTGTTGTTTACCCTGATTTGTTATTTGAAAGAGATTTGTCCAAGATAGCCGCGCAATAGCGGTCTGCTTCGCTCTGGTTTGCTTCACACTGCATTTAAATTCTAAAAACAATAAATCCTACATCCGCGTAATTAAAACCAACTACGGGGCAAATGGGAGCAATACCGCTTGAGACAAGGCTAATTGAAAATAGGCTCACGCATTACACGCGCTATACCCTGAGCAAAAGGCGAATTTTCTAGGACTTCGCCTTTTGTGATTAAAGCTTATTCGCTAACTAGCAAATACTCACCGCTTGCACTTTGAATGATTGTTCCCTGTGTTGACTTGAGAACAGTCATTGAGGTTGAGTTGATGGAGTCATCTTTCACCGCTGTATTTGCTAAGGTGATGAATTGTTCTTCGGTTAATTGCGTTACTGTCATGATTTTTTCCGATTTAGCGTTTAAGTTAGTATTGGCTGTCTTGTAACCAATGCTATCAATAAAAGTTTGTTAAGCGGTGACTTAACATGTTGATTTAGTGATCAATTGGGTTGATCTTGTGATTGATTTTGTCGATTAAAAGAATGAAAGGTTTGAGTTAAATAAATTTCGACCAATTTTTTACTCTAATTCCCCCTTGTCATTGGTTCGTCAGTTCGGTTCGCTCACCTCCTCACCCTTTCTAAATGTAATCGAGAACAATACCGTCGTTGTTACCGGTGTCACCCCTTATCGCCACACTTCTCTATCAAGGTTAAGATATGGATGTAAGTTAATAGGCAGACAACGGCGGTAATATTGCCCTTTGAGACTATCCCCTCAAGGCTTTTAGCTTTTTTTCCCTCTAAAAAAAGTGCGTACTTTTTGCGAAGTCACTCTTTAAAGTTTCTCTTGAGGTCACTTACTTTTCGGCTGATTGCTTTGTTCAATTCACCATTTTTAACAACCGCTTGATTGAAGTTGCGCTTGTGTCTACTTCTGCTGTAATGTTCTTTCGTCCGTTTACCGAACGTCTCCACAGACTGCCGATAAAGTTTTTTGTCGTCTGCCGTTGCACTTTCGCCGAGCCGTGTAAACTTCAAGCGATTAAAAGCGCATTGAATGATTTCCGGCAAGTTACTTAAGCTGTCATTCACTCCAAGTTCTGAAACGGCGCAATTCACTTCTGTTCTAGCCCGATGCTCGCTCTCAGGAAGGTTTACGCCTCTGTCTGTTGTTTTATTATACGACCGGTAATTAGTATGGGCATCTCTATGATTCACACCAATGCAATAACCTTCATCTAGTTTGTTGATGAGTTCTAGTGGTGACTTTGGTACTTTCTGAAATTCACCTTTGTATTTATATACGCGCTGGTTGTTTGAACTTTCAACATAAGCAAGCGATTTATACAGGGCAATAAGTAATGCTTTGTGTTTAGCGTTGTAGAAGTCGAGCGAAGCCTCTATACGGGCGATTTTTACGCTATCGTAATCAACCCCGTAATGCTTCAGGCAATTGATGATCGCTTTCAAATCTCGTTTTGATCTGATGTCATGGACTCTAATCGTAAATACTTTGCCTGATTGCTCAATGTCTCTTTCGTCACTTTTGATGTAATACCGCGTGCCTGTCTTTGCGGTTAAATATTTCTTGATATGGCTTCGAGTAGTCGGCCTGTTTACTTCAAACTGTAGAGTCAAGAAGTCAATTACCGATTTAATTTCAATGCCCATCGCTTCAAAATCGTAGCTGTGAATATCGCTATAAATCTCGGTTTCCCAGTCATCCGCACGCTTCGCATTGTCTGCATAGCGTTGGCGTAGGTTTAGCAGGTCTTTGCTTGATGTTCGGGGCGATACGGTGATGATGTCTCGCTCATCTGCGAGCGATTCCAAAAGCAATTGGTCAAGTTCATTATCAAGCTGTGCCATTAATAGCTCTTGAGCATTACCGCCACAGCTTAAGGCTTTACTCATTGATGATGTAACTAAATCGCGGCCAGCGTATAGGCTATCTAATTTGTGAAGCGTTTCTGTTTCGCTTTCATAAGCCAAATTGACGTACTTGAGTGAAGCAGTATAATCAGGGGGGTAAATTGCGTTCATATTTAAGCTCTGTATGACGTACAACGGCGTTGTGGTTTGTGCCCGCAGCGCCGTTTTTATTTATATAAATATTCCATCGAAAATTTGTTCGTCCGCTTCAATCAAGACCGATTTTAAAGAAGGGACATACGCGCTAATAAGCACCTTGCCGTCGCTTGTAATAGCAAGTGTGGTACATAAGAGAGCCGTTTCTTATTTCACGCCCCGTACGCTCTATTAGACCCCGTTTAGCAAGGTGATTAATGCTGCATAAAACCGCTTGCTTAGTTGCGGTATAGCTCAGCGATTGCCGGAGCTGTGTAAGGTCGACTAATGAACCATCTAGATTGCCACTTTCAACCTTTTGCAATATCTCGACTTGTTTGGGAGTTAGCCTCATCGTGATTGATTCCTAAATTAAAGGGGGCATTTTTAGTGCCCCCCCTTTTTAATATCCGTTCGTTTGTGGTTACATCAACTTGAGTTCTTTTAACGCTCTTATTTTTCGGTTGAGTTCGCGCTTGATGCCTGCATACTTAAGCTCAAAGCCCGCAACCTCGTAATGGTCAACGGCGTAACGACACGCTTCATCAATGCCCACCTCTGTCTTTAAATTAAAATCGCCATCGTTTTCCTCAATGATATTCAATGCAATCTCGTTAATATCTTCATCACTTAGGCTATGGATTTGATTCACTTGATGATTTCCTTATGTGGTGTCAGAGTTACACGTACAAACTCAAGTAAGGCAGCTTCGGTATATGCCAGCTTGCCATTTACAACATGGGTTGTGATTTTGTAACCGTTGCTCTGGTTTGCATGATGACGGCTATTTTTAGTCAAAAATCCATACCATTTTTTAGCATTGCCTTTTAGATGACTTGCGAGCAATTCGGCTGCTTGCCATTGTGTCAGTAAATTCATCACGGTTATTTCCCCGCCTGTGATTTGAGCCATTTTTCAACGTCGTCAAAATTCCAAACAGTCACCCCGTTCATTTTTATTGGCTTTGGGAATTTTTCTTCTCTAACCCAAGTCCATAGTGTCTTGGCAGTGATCGGCAATAAGCCATTACGTGCTGGCTGTTCACGCTTAACACAAACCTTGCCAACGTTTTCGCCTGTTTTAGTTATGTAGGTTCTTGCTGGCAATGCTTTGGATGAAGTTAAGTGCTTCACTTGTAAGAAGCTTGGCAGTTGTTGTGCAGCGTTCATAATCGTGTCTCTATGTGCTTGTATGTTGCGATTATGAACATGCTTTAATTTTGAATATACGACCAAAATCCGAGTTGCTGAATAAATAATTTTGTCTATTGTCACACCCAAATAAGACAGCAACGGCATCATTGATTAAAGTTCTGGATTGTTTTTGCTCATCTTTTGTTGGAGCCCCGATTTCGCCGCTCACATCCCTCATGCCCCACCCTCCACTCGGCTTTGCTTTATCTATCCAGCGTCCGACACTTCTTATAATTTTACTCTCCACCTCTGCGACTCCTTTATCGTTTTTAATTTTTTTGGAGTACCCCATTCCTCTAAGATTGTCGAGAATTGCTTTTGCCAACCCTGCTTTGGTTACAGCGGCATGATGCTCGGATGGAATGATGCCCATGATTTGAGTAGCAATGCGTAAGGTGTGACTCGCTGGGTCGCTATGTTCATCGATAACCTCAACTAGAACCGCTGACTTTGCTGTTGATTTGGCTATGTATACGCTCAATGAGTTATCAGTGATCAGTAAGTCATCAACCGTAATTGTATATGATGCAAATGCGCCATCTTCCCTTTCAAACTCAAAGAAGCGTTTTGGCGATTTAAATAGCTGCCAACCGTTCCTGTATTCTGATTCAATCTCACAAAGATAGTGATCACTAACGTCTTGCATCAAAAGCAACTCGCGTTGCTTGCCGTATAATCCCCGTGCAATCTGTACTCCTACTAGGTCTTTGGAGTTGTTCGCAATCGCACGAAATACAGCATCTTCGTGGTGATAGGATGGTGTTAGGTATAACTCCTCACTAAATTTAGCACCCCGCATTCCTATCAATTTCACTTCCGAGACCAGATCAAAGCGCTCGTCGTTGCTAATTATGCTCAAATGACAGTTGCCCGCCCACCATTTAAAACATACTTGTAGCTCTCGCATTTCGCATAATCGCGCTATTTCACGGTACGTTAAAGTCTGGCCGGTTTTGGCTTTGATCGTTTTGATTGCCTCATCAATTTTCAGGTGTGCCATACCTATTGTGCCTTCTTGAATCTAATTACATTTGGTTCATCGGCTTGGTTAATTCTGTCGGCCAATTCTGTTGCGGTTGGGTTGTAATACCGCATAAGTGTTTTTAAATCCTTGTGTCCCGTAACTTTGGCCAAGTCTTGAATCTGTAACTTTTGCGCTAAACGTGTAGTCGCTTCGTGTCGTGTATCGTGAAAAGTTAAGTTCTCTATTTTTAATTTCTCGGTTACAACCTGCCAAAAATATTGTGAAAGTGTATTTGCGCTTGTAAGCGTACAAACCGTTTCGCTATTGAGGCCCCGCATTAGTTCTAGCATTTCTTTTGCTTTGGTCGAAAGAGGCACCTTTCTCGAAGTGCCGTTTTTCGTATCCGGTAGCAGTACATAGTCATCAAAGACATTCGCCCACGTCAGCCCTGTGATTTCACTTGCTCTCATAGCCGTTTCGATAGCAAATAAAAATGCCCAAGCGGTCTGCTGCTTTTTATTGATTGGCTGAAATGTTGGGTGGTAACTGAATGCTTTTAAAATCTGATCTATTTCCGCTTCGGAAATACGTCTCTCTCTACTCTCTGCCTGTCGAGGTTTAGCAACATCCGTCAATGGTGATTCGGACATAATCCTTAATTCCTGTCGTGCGTAACGGAATACACCACCTAGAACACCTAAATCCCTTGCTACGGTTGATTCACTAACCTTTCTCAGTCTTTCATTCCTAAATTCGATCATATCCAACCGACTAAGCTCACTTACCGATTTAAGCATTAGCTTGGGAAAGTCACGAATGTAACTATTAATAACGCTCTTTTCCTGTTTTGCGCCTTTGTGAGTAGGCGTAACTACTTCACGGTATCGCCCAAGTAACTCTCCAAAGTTCATGCTGACAAGTCGTTTCTGCTTGGCAAGTTTCTTTTCTTGATTGGGGTTGATTCCGTTAGCAAGCTGCGCCTTAATCGCATCCCGCTTCAACCGCGCATCTTTGATTGAAACAATCGGGTACTCGCCCAAGGTTATAGTGCCTTTCTTTCCCTCAAAGGTATAAAGCACCTTCCATGACTTACGACCGGCCGGTGACGTAAAGATATAAAGCATATCGCCATCACTAGTTTTGAACAGCTTATCCTTCGGCTTTAAAGCATCAATCTGTTGTTTGTTAAGCATGGAGGTTAATACCTGACAATAAAAAAGAGGTTAGACTAATAACCTCCAGTCTAACCTCCCTCCTCATGGTGTTTCAATGTCTTTCCAAGTTATTGTAAAACACTCGTGAAACAGTAAAACCCATATACTTCAATGCTTTTCAAACGAATTTCACATTTATCGTTGTTGTATGTTTTTCCTAATAGATCGCCATATGGTTACGATGAATCATCTCAAGCGAACGTGCTTCACCCAAAACCTGATGCACTTTATCCGATGCCAGACCTTTGACAATTTCAGCTGAACGCGAACTGAAGTTAACACGACCAACAGCAATGCGATGACCCTGTGTATCCACACATTCCACCACATCACCGCGCTCAAAGTGACCTTCCACAGCTTTCACTCCCACAGGAAGTAAACTGCGATGGTTTTCTTTAATCGCTTTAACTGCGCCATCATCCAGCACCAAACGGCCAGCCGTTTGTAAGTGCGCAGCGAGCCATTGCTGATGTGCGGTAATACGGTCATTGTCAGTAATAAACAAGGTTCCTAACAACTCACCCGACATTAAACGTGCCAAGACATTATCACTTTCACCACTGGCAATCAGGGTTGGACAACCCGATTTTGCCGCCAGACGCGCAGCACGGACTTTAGTCAGCATACCGCCACGACCAAATTTACCGCCCCCGCCGGCCATGTCAAACAGGCTCTCATCCAGTGCACGCACGGTATGGAACAGTTTGGCATTCGGATTAGACCGTGGGTCTGAGTCAAACATGCCTTGCTGATCAGTCAGGATAATCAGCAAATCGGCATGTACCTGACCTGCCACCATGGCAGCCAAGGTATCATTATCACCAAAGCGGATTTCATCGGTCGATACCGTGTCATTCTCATTGATGACTGGAACTACATGCCAGTCAATCAGATTCTGTAAGGCATCACATGAATTGAGATAGCGACGGCGGTCTGCCAGGTCATCATGGGTTAACAAAACCTGAGCCGTTTGAATGGAATGGTTTTCCAGAACACTTGACCAGGTTTGAATCAGCCCCATTTGACCAATGGCAGCACAAGCCTGAAGACTGGGTAGATCGGTGGGTCGATTCTCAAGTTTCATTCGCACCATACCTTCAGCCACAGCACCGGAAGACACCAGAATAATCTCATGCCCTGCATTGTGCAGATCTGCAATCTGTTTCGCCCAATGCGAAATTGCATCCAGATCTAACCCTGTTCCGTTTGCTGTGAGTAAAGATGATCCGATTTTAACAACGATTCGTTTACAAGCCTTGAGCTGACGTTGCCCATCTACCACTTCTATCATCTTGTCCTCAGTTACTCATATTTCAGAGCTTAACGTACGTAGTACACTTCCATTTCACCATCATCACCGTCTTCATCATCATCGTCATCGCCCAAAATACCGGCAAGACGTTGTTGACGACGCATCTCGCGATACGCTTCTTTTGCTGCGATGGTTTGTTCACGTGTTTCAGCTTCAAGCTGGTCACGGAATGCTTTTAATTGTGCTGCGTATTCTGGATCTTCAGCTTCGAGTTCACGTTGTTTCTCGATTTCATCCATCAGGTAATACACAACATCTTTGGTCCCTTCAGACATTAAGCCTGAAGTTTTAAAGACTGGACCATTCCACTGCATTTCTTCAAGAAGATGGTTACACCATTCTTCACGCGTGTCTTCGGCCAGCTGGTCAACCTTGTTCAGCACCAGTACCACTGGCAATTTGGAAAGGGTTGGGGAGAATTTTTTCAACTCATTCAAAATTGCTTTGGCATTGTGCGCCGGGTCTGAACCGTCAATCGGCTGAACATCGACAATGTGCAACAAAATACGGGTACGTGCCAAATGTTTTAAGAAACGAATGCCCAGACCCGCACCTTCAGAGGCACCTTCAATCAGTCCTGGAATATCTGCCATCACAAATGAGCGATGGCTATCGGCATCCACCACACCCAGATTAGGCACCATGGTGGTAAATGGATAATCTGCAACTTTTGGTTTTGCAGCAGAAACTGCACGAATAAAGGTCGATTTACCTGCGTTAGGCATCCCTAGCAAGCCAACATCCGCCAATACTTTAAGTTCTAAACGTACTTCACGGTATTCACCTTTGGCGCCGTGGGTACATTTACGTGGTGAACGGTTGGTAGAAGATTTGAAGTGGGTATTACCCAAACCACCTTCACCACCTGCTGCCACCATTACACGCTGGCCATTAGAAACCAAGTCACCGATAATATCGCCAGATTCTGTATCTACAATGGTAGTTCCAACTGGAACCAATAATACGGTGTCTTCACCGCCACGGCCTGCACAGTTTGCACCGCGACCATTTTTTGCACGTTCTGCACGGAATTTACGTGTATAACGATAATCTACAAGGGTGCTTGTATTGTCGTCGGCTTGAATATAAATGCTGCCGCCACGACCACCATCACCACCATCTGGACCACCAAATGGTACGAACTTTTCACGGCGAAAACTGGCTACGCCATTGCCACCGTCGCCAGCCTCTACGGTAATGACTGCTTCATCAACAAAGCGCATGCTGCCAATCCTCTAAAAACTTTAAAACCCCATATTCTGCCATATTTTAAAGGATTTCTCGAATAGAATTATTCAGCAATACTATAAATTTCGTTCAGCTTATTGTTTTTCTGGAAGAATAGCTTAACTCTACAGATAAAATTGAGGAGCATCAGAGCATTTATAAAATTGAGTGCTCGTTACTATTGAGATCACCCAAATTAAATATCGGGCATCCCAATTTCATTGACAGCAGCCTAGCCAAAACCCCAGTTAACTTATTTTGCCACGCGTTGCTGATTCTCCAGAATCTCAGGCAAACTTTTTTCAATCCAGCCAATCAGATAATTCATTTTTTCTGCAGCTTGCGAACCTAAAATGGTCAACTGATATTCCACTTTGGGTGGCACCACCGGATAGACCGTACGTAAAATAAAACCATCCTGTTCCAGCATTTTCAGCGTCTGCGACAGCATCTTTTCACTCACCCCTTCAATGCGCTGTTTCAGCTCACTAAAACGATGTACCCCATCACTTAAACAGCGTAAAACCAATACCGACCATTTGTTCGCCAGATGTTCCAATATTTCTCGTGATGGACATGCTGTGGATAAAACTTGACCTAATAATTTACTGGTTGCGTAGGCTGTCATCAATTCTCTCCTTTGGGTAATAAGCTTACTTTTTAGTATGTACTTACATTTAGTAAGTTAACAGATTAAGATTTAGCCATCAAGTACCTTTATTCATCAAAATCCAGAGGTTCATGTTATGAAAATTGCAGTCACAGGTGCAACAGGTCAACTTGGTCAACTCGTCATTGAGTTTTTATTAAAAAATACCGCTGCACAAAATATTGTCGCCTTGGTTCGCACACCCTCCAAAGCCCTGGCTTTGACAGATCAAGGGGTTGAAGTGCGTCATTTTGATTATGATCAGCCAGAAACATTAGAACCGGCTTTACATGGCATTGATAAACTTTTACTGATTTCAGCCAATGAAATTGGCCGCCGCACCCCACAGCATCAAGCCGTGATTGAAGCAGCGAAACAAGCAGACATTCCTTATATTGCCTATACCAGTCTACTCAATGCAGATACTTCTCCTTTAGGTTTAGCACAGGAACACCGTGAAACCGAAAGCCTGATTAAGGCGAGCGGTTTAAACTATACTTTTTTACGCAATAACTGGTATAGCGAAAACTACCTGGCTGGCTTAGCCCACACCATTGAAACCGGAACTTTATTCGGCGCAGCACAAAACGGTTTAATCAGTTCCGCAGCTCGGGCAGACTATGCAGAGGCAGCAGCCAAAGTATTAACAAGTTCAGGGCATGAAAACAAAACCTATGAACTTGCAGGCTCAAGCAGTTTTAGCCTTGCGGATTTAGCGGGCTATATTTCGGTAGCCTCGGGTAAAACGGTAAACTACCAAAACCTCAGTGCTGAAGAATATACACAAGCCCTGATGCAGGCTGGTTTGCCCGCGGGCTTGGTCGAAGTGATTGTAGATGCAGATGTACAAACCGCAAAAGGTGCTATGTTTAGCGATCGCAAAGATTTGCAACAGCTGATCAAGCATCCAACAACGCCAATACAAGCATCAGTTCAGGCAATGCTTTAAATTTAACTGCCCTTTATCTTTATCCCTCTGTATGCTCAGGGGGATTTTTATAGTGGTGTCGAGAGACCTTATAAATATTCGGCAAAGCAAGGCATCTGCCAATTTTTTTAATGCAAAAAAAAAGAGCCTCAAATAAGGCTCTTTTTCGTACTACTTTACAAATTATGCATTTGTTTCAGTAGGAATCTTAGGATAGCTTACGCCGCCCATTTGTTCCGCAATACGTAATACCTGGCAGCTATAACCCACTTCGTTATCGTACCAAACGTAGCAAGTTAAACGGTTGCCTGAAGTGATTGTTGCTTGCGCATCAAATACACCTGCAGTACGTGAACCGATAAAGTCAGAAGATACAACTTCAGTCGAGTTGGTATAACCAATTTGACCTTGAAGGTTAGAGTTGATCGAGATTTGACGAATGTATTCGTTCACTTCTTCACGATCTACTTCTTTCTCAAGCGTTAAGTTAAGAATAGCAAGTGATACGTTTGGAGTAGGAACGCGTACAGAGTTACCCGTCAACTTGCCTTTAAGTGCAGGAAGCGCTTTAGCAACAGCTTTAGCAGCACCAGTTTCAGTAATAACCATGTTCAAAGTCGCAGCACGGCCACGACGGTCAGCTTTATGGTAATTGTCGATCAAGTTCTGGTCATTCGTGAACGAGTGAACTGTTTCAACGTGACCATTCAGCACTTTGTATTTGTCTTCTAACACTTTAAGTGTCGGAGTGATGGCGTTCGTTGTACAGCTTGCAGCAGAGATGATGGTGTCTTCATCAAGAATGTCGGCTTGGTTCACACCAAATACAACGTTCTTCATGTCACCTTTACCAGGTGCAGTCAAGATTACACGTGCAGCGCCTGGGCATTGAAGATGTTGAGCAAGACCTTCTGCATCACGCCATTTACCCGTGTTATCAATCACCAATGCATTGTTAATACCATAAGCAGTGTAATCCACTTCAGCTGGGCTAGATGCATAGATCACTTTAATGAAGTTACCGTTTGCAATAATTGCTTCGTTTTCTTCATCAACTGAGATTGTACCTTGGAACGGACCGTGAATTGAGTCACGACGCAACAATGAAGCACGTTTTTCCAAATCGCCATCAGATGATTTACGTACTACGATCGCTTTAAGGTTTAAACCACGACCCAAACCTGATTGGCCAATGATTAAACGAGCAAGAATACGACCGATACGACCAAAACCGTAAAGAACAACATCTTTGCCTTCTACAGCCTTCGCACTACCTGCTAAAGATTTCACTGCATCAGCAACAAAAGCGTCTACATCGCCGCCTTTTTCTTTGAATTCAACAGCAAGTTTACCTAGATCAATTTCTGCTGAACCAATATTTTCAATTTTAGCTAAAGCTTCTAAAATCGGGAAAGTGTGAACCACTGAAAGCTCAACATCCATCACACGTGTACGGCGATGAGCTTTTAAAATTTGGATTACTGAACGGTTAACTAAAGAACGACCGTATACAGAAGTCACGATATTTTTTTCACGATATAATTGACCAATAAGTGCAATCATACGTTCCGCGATTTCTTCACGGTTTTTCCAGCGACCTTGGTGCTCTGCATGTAGGGCGATGATAGTGTCTTTGCTCACAGATACGTCCTCTAATTAATTGTATATCTAGGCATAAATTTCAAAACCCGGCAATTGTAAAGGAATTATCAGCAACTTTGAATCGAAAGCTGAATTTTCAATGCGCTTTTTACGATATATTCACTATAAATTTACAAAATAGTTGTAATTATTATAATGATTTTGCTTTTGAAATTTTAAAACCGCAATTTTTGTGGTTTTAAAAACTTTTTTGTTACATGTTGTTTAATCAAACCACCTAAGTTTTTATTCAATTTAGCAAATGGAGTCTATTTCAAACGATCCTGATAGTTTTCTACATTTTGATTCAGCGCCTGCTGTTTACGCTTTTGTTTGATGATATGAATTGTACCTTCTACCACCAACAATAAAACGGCAATCCAGATGGGAATATAAGTGAGCCATTCCCCTGCCTCAACCCGCTCACCCAGCACAATTGAAGCAAAGGCCAAAAGCACCGGTTCCAGATAACTGAGTAAGCCAAAAATTACAAAAAGCAGATAACGGCTGGCCAAAATATAACTGCCCAGTCCAAGTGCGCTTAAAAAGCCCAAACCGATAATGGCCCAGATCAGATGCGGGAAAGATCCCATCACACCCAAGGTGTCACTGTGAATAAAGCCCAAATAAAAGGCCACCGGCAAAATGAGGCATAAATCCCACCAGAAACCACCCAGATGATCCGTTTTAAAGACACGGCGTAAAAAGAAATATAAGGGGTAAGCTAAAGCGACATAAACCGTTTCCCAGGCGATACTGCCGATACGCCAGATTTCATGTCCTACCCCTAAAATGGCCAAGATCACAGCTGCCAGCTGCCATTTCGATAGTTTTTCTTTATAAAGTACACAACCGACCAGCACCATCACCAAAGGCAATAAGAAATAACCCAGTGAAACTTGCAAGCCACGGCCATTGATGGGCCCCCACAGAAACAGCCATAACTGTGTGGTACACAAAATGGAACTAAAAATCAGCCAGATCAAAAATACAGGCTGTTTAACCATACGTTTAAAAATCTGGGAAATATGCTGCAAATCACCAGACCAGTACATAAACAGGGTTAAAAAAGGCAGCGTCACCAGCATCCGCCAGGCAAAAGTTTGTTCGCTATCAAAAGGTTTCAAAAACTGACTATAAAAATACAACACCCCAAAAGTAACAGATGCCAATATCGACAAAACCAAGCCTTTATACATCTTTTACCTCAAGGATATTATCCATTTCATGCGCATACCGAATGATCCCAGAATAATGGATCATTCATCTTTTTTTAAGTCAGGCTATAGTAGCAAATAAAAAACCATGCCTAAGCATGGTTTTGAACTTTTGTTAAATATTCAGTCTGCTATTTCATGGTCTGCTTGGTATGAATCACATCGCCCACGTCATAACCCACCGACTTGGCATATTCCAAATATTCGTTGACAACTGCCTGATCAGGTTGCGGGCTACGTGACAATACCCACATGTATTTGCGTCGCGGCTCACCGACTAATACCGTCTGATAGTTTTCATCCAGTTTAAGCACCCAATAATCACCGCGACCGAAAGGTAACCAGCGGATCGCTTCAGGCAAGAAACTCACTTTTAATTTGCTATTAAACGGTGCATTTTGCACAAAAGCCTCACCAATAGACTGGTTTAGGCTACCATCTTTGCTGTAACAGCGGTTGTCTACAGCAACATTGCCATTCTCGTTCAAGGTATAAGTCGCAGTGACATCACGATCACACTTGTTCTGGAAATATAAAGGTTTACGTGCCACTTCATACCAGACACCCAGATATTTATCCAGCTCGAGCTTTTCGACCGTTTTTAAAGGCTTGGTTTGTGCATAGGCCATGGTAGCCATACCCAGCCCCAATAATACCGCTCCACCTATGGCAATTTTTGCTATTTTATAGCCTGCTTTTGGAAGATTATTGGATGTCATAAAAGTACCTTTCAGTCAAAATTTCAAATTCTTAAAATGCTTATACATTTAAAAGTAACGATTTCGACTGCTTCATACTGTAGCGTTATGTAATGATTTTGCAATAAAAATCATCCAACTAACTGAGCATTTGAGCTCTCAAGCGGACAATCTCGTCACGTAGTCGCGCTGCCTGTTCAAACTGCAATTCTTTCGAGGCTTTCAGCATCTCTTTTTCCAGTTTGGACAAATGTTTTACCAGCAATTTAGGGTCTGCCAAAATGTGGCGTTCATCGGCACTTAAAGCACGGGCCTGATCCGAGATTTTCTCGTCAATTTGATCATCAGTCAGCACTTCACCGGTATCGATATCCTGGTTATTCTGACGCTTGGTACTTCGTGGTGTAATACCATGCAGGGTATTAAACTCAATCTGTTTGGCACGGCGCCGATCAGTTTCATCAATGGCTTTTTGCATGGAATCGGTGATCCGGTCGGCATACAAAATCGCTTTACCTTTCACATTACGCGCCGCACGACCAATGGTCTGAATCAGTGAACGCTCAGAACGCAAGAAACCTTCTTTATCGGCATCCAGAATTGCCACCAGTGACACTTCTGGCATATCCAAACCTTCCCGCAGCAAGTTAATACCGACCAGTACATCATGCACACCGCTACGCAGCTCATGAATAATTTTGGTACGTTCTACGGTATCAATGTCTGAATGCAGATAAGCCACCTTAACGCCGTATTCTTTCAAATACGAGGTTAAGTCTTCCGCCATGCGTTTGGTCAAGGTCGTGACCAGAACACGTTCATCCAGTTCCTTGCGGATATTGATTTCTGAAAGCACATCATCGACCTGAGTCAGCACTGGGCGAATTTCAATTTCAGGATCCAACAGCCCAGTTGGACGAACCACCTGTTCGGCAATTTGCTGCGATTTTTCCAGTTCATATTTTGCCGGGGTTGCACTGACATAAATCGTTGATGGAATAATGCGTTCCCATTCTTCAAATTGCATTGGACGGTTATCCAGCGCACTCGGTAAACGGAAACCATAATTGACCAGATTCTCCTTACGCGAACGGTCACCCTTATACATGGCACCGATTTGCGGAACGGTTACATGCGATTCATCAATAATCAGCAAGGCATCATCCGGAATATAGTCAAATAATGTCGGAGGTGCTTCACCTGCCGGCCGACCGGATAAATGTCGTGAATAGTTTTCGATACCGTTGGTATAGCCCAATTGTTGCATCATTTCCAGATCATAGCGGGTACGCTGTTCAATACGCTGTGCTTCCAGCAATTTGTCATTGGCCCGAAAGAAACCTAAACGCTCCTGAAGTTCTTCGCGAATGGTGCCAATAGCACGGGTCAGATTGTCTTTTGGAGTGACATAATGACTTTTAGGATAAATCGTTACCCGTGGTACTTTACGCACCATTTTTCCGGTTAAAGGATCAAACCAGCGGATGGAATCGACTTCATCATCAAAGAGTTCAATCCGAATGGCATCCTGATCCGACTCGGCCGGGAAAATATCAATAATTTCACCGCGGATACGGTAAGTACCACGCAAGAATTCCAGCTCGTTACGGGTATATTGCATTTCAACCAGACGGCGAATGATGTCATCACGACTGATCCGGTCACCCTGTACAATATGTAGCAACATGCTCATGTAGGCATTCGGATCACCCAGACCATAAATTGCAGAAACCGAAGCCACGATAATGGCATCACGACGTTCTAGTAATGACCGTGTTGCCGAAAGCCGCATCTGGTCAATATGATCATTAATGGCGGAATCTTTTTCAATAAAGGTATCGGAAGAAGGCACATAAGCTTCAGGCTGATAATAGTCATAATAACTGACAAAATATTCAACCGCATTATTCGGGAAAAATGACTTGAATTCACCATACAGCTGTGCAGCCAAGGTTTTGTTATGCGCCATAACAATAGTCGGACGCTGTAACTGGGAAATCACATTCGCCATGGTATAGGTTTTACCCGAACCGGTTACCCCGAGTAACAACTGGTCGTGATAGCCTTTTTGAATACCCTTGACTAATTTTTCAATGGCTTGTGGCTGATCACCCGCGGGCTGATAGCTGGTCACTAATTCAAAAGGTTGATGACTATCCGACATATTTTTCAGCTTCTATACAATAATGCAGTTTCAATAATATGAGGGTTAAAGCTCAACATTCAATATCAATGTTCCGATATTTAGTGCTGTCCTTATATTGAGAAAATTGCAGCATTTTTGTCTTGACCGCATGCGCATTCAATAGCAACATGAAACAAAGCATCGTGATCACAATAAAGCCTATGACTTACCATTACCATGACGAAAGTATTGTCAAAAATCTACCGGAAGATAGCGTTTTTGTCTTTGGCAGCAACATGGCAGGAAACCATGCAGGTGGGGCTGCGCGTACTGCCCTGCAACATTTTGGTGCAATGCAAGGCGTAGGACGTGGCTGGTCGGGTCAAAGTTATGCCATTCCAACTATGAATGAGCATTTGCAGCAAATGCCCTTGTCGCAAATTCAGCACTATATTGATGACTTCAAGATTTATACCAAAAACCATCCGAAAATGACCTATTTCATTACCTCGGTGGGTTGCGGCATTGCCGGCTATAAAACCGAAGAAATTGCCCCAATGTTTAAGGGTATTTCACATAATGTGATTTTTCCTATTTCTTTCCGCCCTTTTGTAGAAAGAGCCTTACCCAAACTGACCCGTCATTTTCTTAGAACGGTATTTACTGATGAGGTTATTTTTTCCTCTCCAGATGAAGATATTACTGCCTGTTTAGATTTGTCAGAAAATGAAAAAAGTGCCGCCCGCATTATTCTCAATACCCAAATCTACCCAACCGATAGCAATGGCCGTGATCGTAGTTTTGAAATTTCAGACATTTTGCATGTGCTAAACGGCAAGATTTTTGACTGGCAAGACCATTCAGAAGGTTCAATGATGTTTGGCGGAGTGATTCTGGCCTTGCTGGAACTCTACAATATCAACGAAAAAGACTTTATGGATGTCTGGCAAGGTGAACGTGAAATTTCTCCGCCCAAACCAGAAAACAAGGCCCGTAGAGCCAGCCGCTAAGCTTTAATCTATTTCATAGAACCGATCTTGAAAGCCAGTTCCTGAATTGGCTTTTTTTTATCCGCCTGATTTTTTATTTTGAGACACCCTGCTCATTAAAAATACATATTATTTTACTTATCATATTATTTTAAAATCATTTTTTACATCATATACTTGATACTTAAATTCTAAAAAATAATGAGCGTCTTGAATGGACATGCTGAACTCCCCCTTTTTTGAACTCTCTCCCGTTGCCATGTGGCTGGAAGACTATAGTGAAATCAAAAAACAATTTGATCTTTGGCGTAGTCAGGGCGTGCAAGATCTGTTCAGTTTCCTGCAACAAGATGAATCGCGTATTCTTGAATGCGCAAAAAAAATTAAATTATTAAAGGTCAATTCTAAAACCCTTGAACTTTATCAAGCCCAAGACTTTGAACATTTATCGCAAAACCTGGAATTAGTCTTTAAAGAAGACATGACAAAAACCCATATCCACGAACTTGTTGCGTTGTGGAATGGTGAAACCCGTTTTTCCAATCCCGCAGTAAACTATACCTTGAATGGCAAGCGCCTGGATATCCAGCTCAAAGGCCTTGTACTGCCGCAACATGAACAGGATTTATCCTTGGTATTAATTACCACAGAAGATATCACTCATTACACTGAAGCCTGCCGTAGAGAAGAACGAAGCCGTCATATGGCAGAGGCACGCTTTACTTATTCTCCAACCTCACTGTGGATAGAAGATTTCAGTCGTATTAAAATTAAATTGGATCAATTGCGTAAATTAGGCATTGAAGATTTTGCAACTTTTCTGGATGTGCATAATGAATTTGTCATTGAATGCATCAAGGAAATTAAAGTCATTGATGTCAATCAAGCCACACTCGACCTGTTTGGTGCCCCGAGCAAAGATATTTTATTAAAAAATCTTCATATTGTTTTTGCTGAGGAAATGGTTCGAACTTTTCGGGAACAATTGATTGAATTGTGGAACGGTCATCTGCATCATCAACGTGAAGCGGTCAATTACGCGATTGATGGCAGCATTCGCCATGTGCTGCTGCAATTTACCGTATTTCCAGATTATCTGGATGACTGGAGCATTGTACAGGTTGCCCTGACTGATATTACCGCACGCAAAAAGGCTGAACATTATCTGGAATATTTAGGCAAACACGACGTACTCACCAAACTGTACAACCGTTCTTTTTATGTAGCAGAACTGAACCGGCTGGAACGCAATATATTACGTCCAGTCTCATGTATTTTTATGGATTTAAATGGATTAAAACAGCTGAATGACAGCGAGGGACATGATGCAGGTGACAGTCTATTACGGCGTATGGGTAACATTCTTACCCAGCTGATTCAACATACCCGCTATTCAGCTTCACGTATTGGCGGAGATGAGTTTGTAGTCCTTTTACCGGGTGCAGATGAAGCCGCCTTACAAAATTGTTTGCAAAGTCTGCATGAGCTTTTATTGGTCGATAATCAATTTTATGCCAATCAGCCGATCAGCCTGTCTATAGGTCATGCGACAAATTTTGAGCACGAACGGATTGAAGATATGCTTAAGCGTGCTGACCTGGACATGTATCGTCAGAAAAAGAATTACTATCAGAATCATGATAGACGCAGTCAGCTTTCTAGCTCGGATTAAAGATTCATAACACCGGGTTATACAGCAATAAAAAAGCCATGGTCTGACCATGGCTTTTTATATGGAGAACTTAACGCTTGCCCATAGAGCGGCGCGTACCACGTGGCGGCATCCAGGTACGATCAGCATAGCGCTGGGGTTTAGGGCGTAAATCTTCTAATACTTCATCGGAAGAATTTTCATCTGCCTTTTTAATTGGAAAAGGCAAATTCACAAGAGGCTTTTTCTTGGGAGTATTTTGGGTGCTCATATGATTCACTCAAGGATTTCTGCGACATATTGTACGGAAAAATACCTCGCAGTGCGAGGATTGGATTTTAGCTCATTGCGCAAGCACTTTATTCATGCCAGCAATCCGCTATTTTTCACCGCATAGTAACAACAATTGATCACCTAAAACCTTCATATCACCGCTATGAAAGCGTTAAAAATATACAAATATTTTTTCACTTCTAGTTTATGTCTAACTAGCTAAAAATCGCATCAAACAGTAAAAATAACATGTTACATAAAATTGTTTTTCTCCATGTTATTGAAACAAAACAGCTAAATTTTTACACGAATACTACCAGATTAATGTTTTTTAATAACAGAATGATTTTTCTCTAAACATAGAATAAGAAAAGTGAACGAATAAAACGAATAAACGCAAAATGGACATGGAGTCCCTGAATGAAAAAAACATTACTTTGTATGATGTCGTCTCTTGCTGCCCTACCTGCCCTGAGCCATGCCGATTCCCCCTATTTCAGTTTAAAAGATGGGGATGGCTTTAAACGCTTTGCTGTTTCTGTAGGTGCACTGCATGTTATGCCTCAAGGTAAAGCTCAGCCTTTTCAGGTGAAGACTGCGGTTAAAAATGGTGAGGTTGCCAAGAATGGTGATATTCAAGTCGATACCGTACTCAACAATCTCAATCCAAAGGTGAATCAAACTGCACTCGCAGCAGCATTAAAAGGATTAGGCTATCTTAGTGGTGGTCAACTCAGTAGTGGACTGAGTGGTAGTTCAAAGATTCAGGGCTTAGAACAATGGAACAATCCGGGTACAGGTCTGGAGGCAGATGATGTCACTACACTGGGGATCATGACCAATTACTTCTTTACCGATCATGTTTCCTTTGAAATGAAGGCAGGCATTCCCCCCAAAGTGGACTTACAGGGCAAAGGAAAAATTTATGCGCCCTTCTCTGCTGTGGCAACACCGCAAATTGGCAACTTGCCTTTAGAATTCCTCAATATTGATTTGCAAAATGATATTTTTATTACCGATTTAGAAGCCCATGGACCTGCTGCGTCGGCACGTGCCTGGACGCCTGCCGTTGAACTCCAATATCACTTTGGTAAAACTGGTATCAATAAATTCCGCCCTTATGTCGGTTTAGGGGTGATGTATGCTTACTTTAATGAACTGGAAATTAATCCGCGTACTGAACAAGATTTGATTGCAGCTGGTCATATGATTGCCAATATCAAACAAGGCTATGCCGGAGCTTCACTGGAAGGCAAACCAAGTAAAGCCAATCCTCAAGTAGACCTCGAAGCCACCGACGCTTTTGCTCCAATTGCCACTGTAGGTTTCACCTATGATTTTAATGAGCGCTGGTTTGCAGTGGGTTCAGTGTCTTATGCACATCTTAAAAATGAAACCACCATTACCGTATCTGATGACAGGCTGGGTAAATTAATTACCTCCAAAGCGGATATTGAAGTCAACCCAATACTAGCTTATGCAGGGGTGGGCATTCGTTTTTAAGTTCACCCTGAATAAAAAGGCGACTTTTTGTCGTCTTTTTTGTATTTATAAAACTTTCTATAACTTAATTTTATCTTTTGTTTCAATTTTATTTAATCGCCTCGCTCTTTATAATCGAATAACATAGCCACAACAAAACCCCGCATGGATGAATTATGTCAGACACCCGTTTTTCCAAACCTCTGATTTATATGTTAATTGGAAGTGCCATTATTCTGGCTTTGTCATTGGGTGTTCGTCATGCATTTGGCTTGTATCTTGTTCCAATGAGTCATGAATTTGGTTGGGGACATAATGTTTTTAGTCTGGCTATCGCCATGCAAAACCTGATTTGGGGTGCGGTACAACCGATTACCGGTGCTTTTGCCGATAAATATGGCAGTAAAATTGTGGTTGCTGTTGGGGGTGCACTCTATACCCTAGGTTTGTTGCTTATGGCTGTCAGCTCAACCGGATTATTACTGAATTTAAGTGTGGGATTGATCTTAGGTTTAGCACTTTCTGCGACTTCTTTTCCGGTACTGCTTTCTGCCGTGGGGCGTGCTGCACATCCGGAAAAGCGCAGTCTTGCCATGGGCATTGCCAGTGCAGCAGGTTCTTTTGGCCAATTTATTATGCTGCCGTCCACCTTGCTCCTTTTACAAAGTGTAGGCTGGTCAGCAGCATTAATCGTCAGTGCCATTCTGATAGCTCTGATCATTCCTCTGGCATGGCTACTCAAGGCACCGATGTATGTAGCCCCTCATGCTCTTGCCCAGACCAATAAACCGGCATTAAGCGTCAAAGAAATTTTGATTATTACCAGAAATCACAAACCGTTCTGGTTCCTGTCTTTAGGCTTTTTTGTCTGTGGTTTTCAGGTGGTGTTTATTGGTATTCATTTACCGGGTTATCTGATTGATCATGGTTTTGATGCCACCACAGGCACGATTTTCCTGGCCTTGGTCGGTTTATTTAATATTGTCGGCACCTATACCGCAGGCTGGCTGGGTGGAAAATATTCAAAACCTTATTTGCTTATGGGTTTATATGGCCTACGTGGTATTGCCATTATTGGCTTTTTATTGCTGCCTTTGAGTACCTGGACAATTTACAGCTTCGGCATCATCATGGGTTTATTGTGGTTATCAACCGTACCGCTGACCAATGGTATTGTGGCCAATATGTTTGGGATAAAATACCTCAGCATGTTAAGCGGCATTGTATTTTTTACCCACCAAGTCGGTTCCTTCTTTGGCGGATGGCTGGGCGGTGTCAATCATGACATCACCGGTGACTACAATATGGTGTGGATTTTTTCCATTCTACTGAGCATATTTGGTGTATTGGTGCATTTCTTTGTCAATGAGGAGCATGTCATTCATGACTGATTCTACCCTTGGACTAAGACTGGCGATTATAGCTGCCTTATTGCTTTTATTCGCGTTTGCCATCTTTTTATGGCTCAAGACACCTGAACTGTTTGAGTATTTCAATCAAGCTTTCTGTGCCCACTAAACTGCTGATTTTTAAACACAGCAACAGCTATTTTTACACTAAAAAATACAGTTTTTATTAAAAGCTGTATTTTCAATACATTAGTTAAATTTATGCATTTTTTCATAAACTTAGAATATTTTTTGATTTTTCAGCTGCTGCATTTTTTCTTAGATTGAGTGATAACGACAAAACAATCTGAGTAATAAACTATGACCGCATTAACCCAGCTTTCACAAGCCATTCATGATGCACCACGCTGGCATCAGGCAGAGCAATTTCAAAACCCGCAGGAAATTAGCATTGAGCCTTTAGCAGATCAGGCACTGGGTGCAGTGGTATGGGGTTTAGATGCACGTAAAGCCCAAGCAGGTGAAACTATTTACCGTCTAAAACAGGCACTGGCCGAACATCTCATTTTGATTTTCAAAAATCAGCATCTGGATGATTTACAGTATTTGGCCTTTGCCAGCTATTTTGGTTCCATTTTCCGCCCAAGTGCAGATAATCCTGTACTTGCCACCCAAACAGATACCGGGACACCACCCGATGTCGTTCCTGTTTCCAATGCTGTGGGACAGGGTGATTACACCGGCTATGGTGAACTTTCGCCGCATGCCGATCACCAATGGACGCCACAACCTTCTTTTGGTTCATTGCTATATGCCATTGAATTACCAAAGGATGGCGGACAAACATCCTGGTTTAATACCATCAAGGCTTATGACGCTTTAGAAGAAACAACCAAACAGCATATCGATCAATTACAACTGATTACCTATAACCCCTTTGTACGTCGACAACACCTTAAAGACAATGACAGTAATGGTTATGGCAGCAGTCCTTTATATCGTTTTAAAGATCAACCGATTATTGGTTATGCCTACCCACATCCACTGGTGCGCACCCATCCTGAGAGTGGTCGTAAAGCACTTTGGTTAAATACCCATTCCGAGGTGGAACTGGTCAATTATGATGATCAGGCTGGCAGTGAAATGATTGCTTCATTGCGCGAACATCTGTTAAAACCTGAATTCCGCTATGAACATCAATGGGAACCGGGTGACATTGTATTCTGGGATAACCAGGCCACGCTACACTCTCGTCGTCCCTTCCCATCCGATCAGCGCCGTTTACTGAAACGCATCAGTCTGGCAGGCGGTCGACCTTATTAATCAATGTCATCGATCTGAAATAATAACAATAAACAATACCTCATAAGATTACTCCACAGCATCATGGCCACTAGATTTACGAATGCGCAAAATCGTAAATCTAGGTATGGCCATGATGCTGCTTTTTTTACTGTTCAGCTCTCATACATTGACTGAAAAAGGCTGTTGATTTTAACTGCTGTATCATGGAATGCAGCGATTATTGAGTCTACGATCCTTTCATATCGAACACCAACCCATCAAATCGTTGATTATTTTCAAGATGGTCATTTTATTTAAATATTTCCAGCTTAAATTAAAAAATAAAAGCCCATCAAAAGTAATCACTTGAAATGGCTTTTTTCATGCTAGAAATATGTATTGCAGGAAAAATACATAACAAATTAAATCTGGCCTGTTAATCTTGCTCCGGCTAAAACTCAAATATTTTTTGGATCATTATGTTGCCCTCTGTTCCCATCTTGTCAAATTTCAGTTTATTTAAAATATTTCTTAAATTAGGCTGTACGGCATTTGGCGGCCCAGCAGCTCATCTGGTGTTTTTTTATCAGCGTTTTGTGCAACAACTTAAATATCTGGATGAACAGCAATATGCCCACCTCTTGGCCTTGGCACAAATTTTACCCGGGCCCACCAGTAGTCAAATGGGCATCGCGATTGGCTATCAGCTAAAAGGTTATCCTGGTGCGCTGCTGGCATGGCTCGGCTTTACTTTACCGTCCGCCCTGCTCATGACCCTTGCTGCAATGATCGGCATTCAATTTTCCAACTATTTTTCTGCCGATTTTTTTCATGTGATTCAGCTGATTGTGTTTAGTGTGGTGGCATGGGCTTTTTGGCAAATGTTGACTACTTTTTGTAAATCCAAATGGCAATATTTCTTGATGTTTTTGGCCGGATTACTGGTTTATGTTGTACCGCTAGGAATCAATCAGGTTTTAGCCATCCTATTCGGGGCATTTGCAGGACTGATTTATCACCATTATTTTCCGCAACAAAATACGCTTAAACCTGTTGCCAAGGAATCAATCACAGCTAAAAAATCTTTTACTTATCTCTGGCTTATTTTATTTGCCTTACCTTTTGTATTGGTACCCCCATTACAATATTTTTTCCCTAGTCTCTGGTTAGAAACTTTTTCAGGTTTATACCGTACCGCATCTTTAGTCTTTGGGGGTGGTCATATTATCTTGCCATTTTTACAGCAAGATTTTGTTGCTACTGGTTTAATCTCGAACCAGCATTTTGACTTGGGCTATGCTATTGCCCAGCTGATGCCGGGACCATTATTTAGTTTTGCCAGTTATTTAGGTGCATTATTGCCCTTAAGTTCATCTACTGTATTGAACGCGGCTTTTGCCACCGTGGTGATTTTTTTACCTTCTTTTTTACTCATATTTGGTGCTTTACCCTACTGGTCACGTTTAATGCAACAGCCACGTTTATTTCAAGCCTTGGCAGGAATTAATGCCGCAGTGGTTGGCTTGTTATTGTGTCTGGTGGTGCAGATGGGGCAAAAATATTTACTCTCTGGCTTAGATATTGTTTTTGTTATTGGTGTCATTGCATTACTTAAAAGCAAAATTCCAGTCTGGCTCAGCATTATTGGCAGTTTCTTGGCTTATTATGCGGTGCTGCTTCTCTTGAACAATTCTTTTTATTAAACAATTATGTAAACAAGCATGCCTTTTTGGTATTTAGAATTCCAATCACCCATTTTATATCTAGGCAGAATCAATTCTATATTCTTATCTTGATCTTACTGAAACCAGATACTTTTTACTTTTACTCACTGAATATCCCTAGTGTATTTTCCCATTTCTGCTTAGCGTATTAAAAAATTGCAACAACACTATGTGGATAAAGGAGAAAAGGATGAATGAGATCCAGTTTCCGAATTGTGTTCAGGCTTGCATGACTTGCTCCCTAGCCTGTACCCACTGTGCCAGCTCCTGTTTAAAAGAACAGGAGCTGGAGATGATGCGGGAATGTATACAACGTTGTCTGGACTGTGCGGATATCTGTCAGCTCTGTGCCCGCATGCAACAAAAGCAATCTTCTTTTCTAAAAGAAATCTGTGAGCTTTGTGCTCAGGCTTGCGAATATTGTGTAGAAGAATGCAGTCATCATGAGCATGAACATTGTCAGCAATGTGCTGAAGCCTGCCGCCGTTGTGCTGCTGAGTGCCGAAAGATGGCTACTTAGAATCAGGATATAACCAACAATATCTAGGCATGATGTTTTCCCTCCCTATAAACAAAAAACCCGCAAGTTTTCACTCACGGGTTTTCTATCTAAAATTTATAAAATCTTAGAACAAACGGTTCATACCATTCAATGTCGCTACACGGTACGCTTCCGCCATGGTCGGATAGTTGAACGTGGTTTCCACAAAATACTTGATGGTATTGTTTGGACTGTTCATCACGGCTTGACCAATGTGGATAATTTCCGAAGCATTATTACCAAAACAATGCACACCTAAAATTTCCAGAGTGTCACGGTGGAATAAAATTTTCAATTCACCCACGGTGTCACCGGTAATTTGTGCACGCGCCAAATGACGGAAAGATGCCTGCCCAACTTCATAAGGAATTTTTTCTTCAGTCAACTGCTGTTCAGTCTTACCAATTGAAGAAATTTCCGGAATGGTATAAATACCTGTCGGAATATCCGTTACAGGTTTAACATTCTCTTCACCACTCATGTTTGAACCAGCGCAACGACCCTGGTCATAGGCGGCAGAAGCCAATGATGGCCAGCCAATCACGTCACCGGCAGCGTAGATATTTTCCACTTCAGTCTGGTACTGATCATTCACTGTGAGCTGACCACGACTGTTTGGTGTAATACCCACATTTTCCAGACCTAAACCGTCAGTATTTCCCGAACGTCCATTACACCACAAAATGGCATCGGCTTTAATTTTCTTGCCACTTTGTAAATACATCACCACATGATCATCAAATGTTTCCAGATGATCTAGTTGTTCATTATGACGAATCAATACACCCTGCTCACGTAAACGGTAAGACAAGGCATCAGAAATTTCATCATCCAGGTAGCTGAGCAATTTAGGCTGGGTATTGATCAAATCGACTTTATGGTCCAGACCAATGAAAATGGATGCATATTCACAACCAATTACACCAGCACCGTAAATAATGATTTTTTGGATGGAGAAATCCAGATCCAGAATTTTGTCTGAATCAAAGACACGTGGATGATTAAAATCAAGCGCCGCTGGACGGTATGGACGTGAACCCGTCGCAATCACCAATTGCTGAAAAACGATCGTTTCTGTTACGCCTTCAGGGCTGAATATCAATACAGTATTTTTATCTTGGATGTACGCACGACCGTGATAAATATCAATTTTATTGCGGTCATAGAAACGGGAATGCGTTTCAACCTGTTGTTGAATTACTTTATGTGCATTACGCAGCACCTGTTTCATGGTGAACTGTTTCCAGTCGCCCACTTTTTGGAACATCGGGTCACGCTGGTAACGCAAAATGCTTGATACGGTCTGACGCAATGCTTTACTTGGAATGGTTCCTACATGTGTACAGTTACCACCTAACTGTTCACGCACATCAATAATTGCAACACGCTTGCCAGATTTGGCAAGTTTCATTGCCGCGCCTTCACCCGCAGGGCCTGAACCGAGAACTACCGCATCGTACTTGACGAAAGTTCCACTAACGACCTCTTTCTTACGTGGCATTCAACGCTCCTATATTTAATCCTGATCTATCTTCATTATATTATGACGTAATTAGTAGCAATTTGCTGTATTTACCTCACATATATTAAGTGATGACTACATTTATTAAATGAATATCGTTTTTACCCCATTTAGATTCAAGTCCGTTATAATAAAACCACTAATATATCTAGTATCTCCCCCGTCAAAAACAGTGGAAAAGTTGAATATGTCTGAAAACCGTAAACCTGAACAGGGTGTCAAACTTCGTGGCGCAGAGAAGGTCGCTCGTATTCCTGTAAAAGTTGTACCTACGGTTGAAACGCCACGTAAACCGGATTGGATTCGTGTGAAAATGGCGGCTCCAGATGAAGTTCAACGCATCAAAACCACCTTACGTGCACAAAAACTACATACCGTATGTGAAGAAGCTGCCTGTCCGAACTTGCCTGAATGTTTTGGTGGCGGTACGGCAACCTTTATGATTATGGGTGATATCTGTACCCGTCGCTGCCCTTTCTGCGACGTGGCACATGGCCGTCCTAATGCACTTGACCCTGACGAACCACGTCATATGGCAGAAACCATCGCTAACTTAGGTTTAAAATATGCCGTGATTACTTCAGTTGACCGTGATGACTTAAGAGATGGCGGCGCCCAGCATTTCGTGGAGTGTATTAAAGAAGCTCGCAGCTTAAGCCCAAAAACATTATTAGAAATTCTAGTTCCAGATTTCCGTGGCCGTATGGATGTGGCACTTCGCATTATGACCGAATGCCCACCAGACGTTTTTAACCACAATATTGAAACTGTGCCGCGTTTATACAAAGCCATGCGTCCAGGTTCAGATTACCAGCACTCTTTAAACCTGCTGAAAATGTTTAAAGAATACTGCCCGGATGTTCCAACCAAATGTGGCTTGATGGTCGGTATTGGTGAAACTGAAGAAGAAGTAATTGCACTGCTGGATGACTTACATGCACATGGCGTGGACTATGTGACCATTGGCCAGTATTTGCAACCTTCTAAAGAACATGCACCGATTGACCGCTTTGTAACACCTGAAGAATTCGAACGTTACACCGCACATGGCCAAAAACTCGGCTTCAAAAATATTTGGGCTGCACCGATGGTACGTTCAAGCTACTTTGCAGACCGTCAATACTACGGCGAACCTGTACCAGCAGTACGCCGTAAAACTGATCCAGCGAAAAAAATCGCGGTTCAAACTATCGAGGCTTGATCTTAAGTCCCGTTTAAAAAATGTCTGTTTGATCAATGCCAATCTCTGTAAAGAAGATTGGCATTTTTAGTTTTGATCTTAAAAAGATTGTAAAGCATAGACATAAAAAATCCCCTATTCAAATAAAGGATTTTTAAAACAGAAAAACCATTAAGCCGCTTTATTAGGTACACCGCTATGAAAGCGGAATAAATCATCCGGACTTAAAATCAGGTTTTTTTCAACTTCACGAAAGTGTGCGATACGCTGCTGAATATCTTCTTTAGGATTTTTTAACTTCGAGGTTTGAGCAACATCCAATGCCAAAGCCAAATAATCCTCAAAATGTCGCGATTCAGACTTCAGCAAATAGCGGTAGTATTTACCCAAATCTTCATCCACAAGCGGCGCAAGCGCATAAAAACGCTCACATGAGCGTGCTTCAACAAAAGCACCAATAATCATAATGTCGATTAAAGCTTCAGGCTCATACGTGCGTACTTCTTTACGCAAGCCACCTGCATAACGACCGGCACTAATCGATTGCCACTCCTGACCGCGCTTGGTCATCAGTTCAAGTACTTGTTCATAGTGCAGCATTTCTTCACGCACCAACTGTGCCAACTTGACCTGTAAATCGGTAAAGAAGGTGTAGCGAAACATCAGGTTCATGGCCGTACCTGCTGCTTTTTTTTCACAATTGGCATGATCTTGCATGAGCAACTCAAGGTTATTCATGGCTTCATCTAACCATGCTTTTGGCGTTTCACATCCCAAGAAGCCCAAAACGGGCTTCATAAGATCATCATAATTTATTAACGACATAATTCTAAAAACTTATCTTGCTGATTTAATGACAGCTTTCATTTGTTGAACGGCTTGGGCCAAACCGATAAAAACAGCATCCGCAATAATGGAATGGCCAATATTGAGTTCATGAATTTGAGGAATGGCAGCAATAGGTGTGACATTTTCAAGGTTTAAACCATGTCCTGCATTGACCACTAAACCTTTAGACGCCGCATATTCTGCACCTTTGACAATGCGTTCTAATTCATGCTGCTGAGCTTCTTCAGTTTCGGCATCGGCATAGGCACCTGTATGTAACTCAATGGTTGGAGCACCACACGCTACCGCAGCATCAATCTGGGCCAAATCAGCATCAATAAACAACGAAACATCACAACCAATGGCAGACAGGGCCTGGGTCGCGGCTTTGACATCTTCAAAATGGCCGACTACATCCAGACCACCTTCAGTGGTCACTTCCTGACGTTTTTCTGGCACAAAACAGACATGATGCGGCTGGATTTCCTTGGCAAATTCAACCATTTCAGGGGTTACTGCCATTTCCAGATTCATGTGCGTTTTTAGTACTGGACGCATGCGGCGGACATCGTCATCTTGAATATGGCGACGGTCTTCACGTAAATGCAGGGTAATGCCTTCTGCACCCGCCTGTTCACACATCAGTGCAGCATTCACCGGGTCTGGATAAGTGGTTCCGCGCGCCTGTCGCAATGTCGCCACATGGTCAATATTTACACCAAGCAATGCAGCCATAACAATTTCCTAACTAGGTTCTAAATTAAGATTGAGTATTTTGAATCCACAATTGACGGCTTTTCAGCGGTCGGTCTCCCAAAAGAGAGGTGATCATTTGCCGATACAGTTGTGACAATAATTGTAACTGCTCAGGATTAAAATCCCTACCTTTTTCATATTCACGCATCGAGAGAATTTGCTGTCCCAATAAAGTCGAGCGTGATTGTTGTGCGGTGGCAATAAAACCATCGTTAAGTTGGAATATATAATGCTGGTTTTCCTGAATTTCCTGTTGATGCGCATCCACTGTAAAATCCAGTGCGTAGCCTAACTCTTCCAGCAGGACATGTTCAAACTGTCGCAAAATTTGCCTTAAATAAAGATTGGGCTGTTGATGCTGTGCCAATTGCTGAAGCTGTTGTAAAGTTTGATGATATTGTACAAAGGTTTGCGGCATTTCTACTTCGACCGGACATAACCGAAGGATAATTTCATTCAAATAGAAGCCAGAAAAGAAGGCATCTCCAAAGAAAAAAACCGGCTGATTGACAATTTCCAGCTTGGTAAAATTTTTAAGATCAGATTTACCCGAAGCTTGCAAGCAAATGGGTTGATATTGCGGAGGTGGAGTTTGCCTTAAGATTCCATCAACGCGGCCATACTCTTTGGTAAACAGATGCACAATGTGACTGCGCTCCCGGTATTTACGATGATGGATTAAATAACCATGCAAGAGTTCATTGCGCATGACAAATTAAATCTAGTCTTTGTTCTTTTTTTTATCAGTATCACTTTCTTCATCATCCCCATCTGGAATGATTGCCCCCACAACGGCAGCGGTACCTTTGACTACGCCTTTAGTGGTTTTATAAGCCACTTTGACAGGAACTGTGACAATCTTGTAAATACATCCTTGCAAAAACATTATACACGCTACAACAGCCAGTACTTTAATCATCACCGTTCCTTTCAAAGTTAAAAGCTAGATATCGCTATAACCTAAACTTTTTAATGCTCGTTCATCATCAGACCAGCCACCTTTGACTTTCACCCAAAGCGTCAGCATGATTTTCTGTTCGAACATTTTTTCCATATCGGCACGCGCATCCATCCCGATTTTCTTCAATTTTGAACCTTTTTCACCAATCACAATCGCCTTTTGCCCTGGACGATCAACAAAAATAGTCGCATCGATATAGGTACAGGCTGCTTTCGGACGACCAGTTTTCGCATTAATGGTCGCTTCTTCAGTCTTGAATGACTCAATTTGCACAGTCAAATCATAAGGCAACTCTTCACCTAACTGACGCATGATTTTTTCACGAATTACTTCAGAAGCCAGGAATCGTTCTGAACGGTCAGTAATTTGATCCAGTGAATAAAGTGGCGGCTGGAACGGCAGATATTTTTCAATGGTATTACGCAAATGCTCAAGGTTGGCACCACGTAAAGCCGATACAGGAACAATCTCAGCAAAGTTCATCAGCTTGGCACGTTCCTGAATTAATGGAAGCGCCTGATTTTTGTTCTCAAAAGTATCCAGCTTATTGATGACCAGGATCACCGGCATTTCAGCATTTTTCAGCTTTTCCAAAACTAGTTCATCATTTTGGGTCCACTTTTGCGCATCCACCACAAACAGTACCAGATTGACGTCTCGTAGTGCCGAATGTGCAGCACGGTTCATCATTTTATTGATGGCACGGACTTCTTTCTTATGCATCCCCGGCGTATCTACGAATACAGCCTGAGATTTTTCACGGCTATCAATCCCGACAATCTTATGACGCGTGGTTTGTGGTTTACGTGAAGTGATTGAAAGTTTTTGACCCAGCAAATGGTTCATCAATGTAGATTTACCCACATTCGGGCGTCCAACAATAGCGACAAAACCACTTTTAAAATCAGAAGGAATAGTGGTTCCTTGTGCACTAAAGAATTGATTAATTAAATCGTTACCGCTCTCTTGCGGCTCGTGATCAGCATCGATGTGATCGGAATGAGTAGTCATTAAGACTTTTGCTCCAATTGTTTTAAAATATCTGCCGCAACTGCCTGTTCAGCAAAGCGACGACTTGAACCTTCACCATACAACACAGGCAAGCCCTCAATAATGCATTCCACCTTGAAATGCTGATTGGGAGCATCACCTTGAATATCCACCACATCGTAAACAGGGAGAGGTTTTTTACGTGCCTGTAAATATTCCTGTAAGCGTGATTTAGGATCTTTGAGTTGGTCTGTAGGCTCGATATGGTCTAAATATGGCGTGTACCACTTTAATACGATGTCTTGCAAGACTTTTAAATCATTACAATCGACATAAATTGCACCAATAATCGCTTCTACAGTATCAGCAAGAATAGATTCCCGATGATGTCCACCCGATTTCAACTCACCCGTGCTCAAAATTAAACATGGGCCGAGTTTCAAATCGTTTGCAATTTTGCCTAATGCTTCTTGACGAACCAATGTGGCACGCATACGCGTTAAACGCCCTTCATTTTCATGAGGGTAGGCTTGATACAAATAATGGGCAATGATCATCCCTAACAATGAATCGCCTAGAAACTCCAGACGCTCATAGTTAGTTTTGTGACTAACCGATCGGTGTGTCAGTGCAAGCTGCAATAATTCTGGCTGTTTGAACTGATAACCGATACGGTGGACTAAGCGCATATCACTTAGTTTGGGTTGACCTTTGATCAAAACTTTTCTCGAACTTTAACACTAAATCTATATTGAGCAAGAATGGCTTTCTTATCTCATAATCTTTTTTCACTTGCAAACCATCCACATTCGTGACTTGGGCGATTTCATCAAATTTAAGATCGCGAACATTGTTCATCTCTAAACGTTGACTCATCTGACTTGTAAACTTTAAAGGATCGGTATTGGCCGGGCTACTTTGCATTAACTCTGTAATCTGGCTATCTACGACCCGATCATCCCAGTACGGTGCCCAAACAGCAATTGCAATTTTTGCTAAGAAAGCAAAGCCAATAATTGCAATTAAAATTCCAATATAGGATGCCCCTTGTTGATTTTTACGCATTTGTTATTTTTTCCAATCATGCTTAATCAATTACACCGTTGCGCTTAAACGACGGTAATTTAAATCCAGGTTCTTTATGCATCCATTTATAGAACGCACGACCTGTTAGGTTTTCCTCTGGTACAAAGCCCCAGAAACGACTGTCAGCACTTTGATCGCGATTATCCCCCATCGCGAAGTAATGACCTTTGGGAACTTTTACCTCCCAATATAAACCATTTTCAGATGAATATTTACCATTTTCAATATAGTTAATAAATGGTGCCTGACGTGCAACGTTTACACCTTCAAGCTCACGCATCTTAAATGTGTGCTTGCCCAATGTTTCCTGATGATAAATTGAAGTAGGCGTATCCAGAATATCTTTTTCACGACTAAATTCCACCGGAACTTTCGCCACTTTTTGTCCATTAATACTCAGTTGTCCATGATCATAAACAATGTGATCACCTGGCAAACCGACCACACGTTTAATATAACTGATGGTCGGTTGTGGCGGATAACGGAACACGATCACGTCACCACGTTCTGGTTCACCCACATCAATGACTTTGGTATTCACAATTGGCAAGCGAATACCATAGTTAAATTTGTTGACCAAAATAAAATCACCCGTTTCTAATGTCGGAACCATAGAATCGGAAGGAATATTAAATGGTTCATACAAGAATGAACGTAGCACCAGAACCACTGCCAGGACTGGCCAGAAGTCATATGCCCAGGTGATGATGAAATTTTCATTACCCTTGCCTAGTGTTTGTCTTTGTTTAAATACAAACTTATCCAGTAGCCACACCAAAAAGAAAATCAGTGTGACGGGTACAAGGATTAAATTAAAATCAAAATCCATGAGCTAAATGACCTCTTTTATTATCTTTCTACTTTTAATACGGCAAGGAACGCTTCTTGTGGGATTTCAACACTCCCCACCTGCTTCATACGTTTCTTACCTTCTTTTTGTTTCGACAGAAGTTTCTTCTTACGCGACACGTCACCACCATAACATTTTGCCAATACGTTTTTACGCATCGCTTTTACAGTAGAACGGGCAATAATTTGCGCCCCAATGGCAGCCTGAATAGCCACATCAAACATTTGACGCGGAATCAGCTCTTTCATTTTTTCAACCAGTGCAATACCACGATGACGTGCATCCTGACGGTGACAAATCATTGCTAAAGCATCAACTTTCTCACCATTAATTAACACATCAACCTTAACCAGAGATGAACTCTCAAAACGGACAAAGTTATAATCGAGTGATGCAAAACCGCGTGAACATGATTTCAATTTATCAAAGAAATCCATGACCACTTCAGCCATTGGAATTTCAAAAGTAATCGAAACCTGATTCGCCATAAACTTCATGTCTTTTTGCACACCACGACGCTCTACACATAAAGTCATCACATTACCCAGATATTCCTGAGGAACTAGGATATGACACTCAGCAATCGGTTCACGCAAATCTTCAACCGTTGAACCATCCGGCATTTTTGATGGACTGTCGATATAAACTGTATCGCCATTCTTCATCACCGCTTCATAAATTACGGTTGGTGCAGAAGAAATGAGGTCAAGATCGTACTCACGCTCTAAACGCTCTTGTACGATTTCCATATGTAGCATACCCAAGAAGCCACAGCGGAAACCAAAACCTAAAGCATCTGAACTTTCTGGTTCAAAGAATAATGCCGAGTCGTTGATTTGCAGCTTATGCAATGCTTCACGGAACGGTTCAAAATCACTTGAATCAATCGGGAACAAACCGGCATAGACCTGCGGTTTGACCTTTTTAAAACCAGGCAAGATTGCCACGTCTGGTGTAGTCGCAAGCGTAATGGTATCGCCCACTGGCGCACCAAAAATATCTTTGATCCCGGCAATGATAAAGCCTACTTCACCAGCTTCAAGCATGCCTGTTTCAGTATGTTTAGGATTGAAGATACCTACAGAGGTAATGATGTGCGATTGACCTGTTGACTTAATCAACATTTTGTCGCCTTTACGCACACGCCCCTGTTTGATACGTACCAAAGACACAACGCCCAGATAATTATCGAACCATGAGTCAATAATCAGAGCTTGTAGCGGTGCATCACGGTCACCTGTAGGCGCAGGAATAACATTGACCAGCGTTTCAAGTACCCCTTCAATGCCGAGGCCTGTTTTCGCTGAACAGGTCGGTGCTTCAGTCGCTTCAATCCCGATAATGTCTTCAATTTCCTGAATCACACGCTCAGGTTCAGCCTGGGGTAAATCAATTTTGTTAAGTACAGGGAGTACTTCAAGTCCTTGCTCAATCGCGGTATAACAGTTTGCAACCGACTGCGCTTCAACCCCTTGCGCAGCATCGACAACCAAAAGAGCGCCTTCACATGCCGCAAGCGAACGTGATACTTCGTAGGAAAAGTCCACGTGTCCAGGAGTGTCAATAAAGTTTAATTGGTATTCTTGACCATTTGGATGCGTATAGTACAACGTCACCGATGCCGCTTTAATGGTAATACCGCGCTCACGTTCAAGTTCCATAGAATCCAGAACCTGAGCCTGCATTTCGCGATCTTGCAAACCACCACAGGTTTGAATAAAGCGATCCGCCAGTGTCGATTTACCATGATCGATATGCGCAATAATCGAAAAGTTACGAATGTTTTTAATATCAACAGATTTTTTAGCTTGCGCCATGGGCTACCTTGAGAAAAAACACGCCATGCAACCAATAATTAATGCATGGCAAAAGCCGAATAGAAATTGCGTAGGATTATAGCAGATGGATTTTTCAATGTATTCTAAATAATGAGTTCCTTTTCGCTTTGTGCAGTCATTTTCAAAGCAAAGCTGGATTGAACTCATTTATTCAATTTGAAACCATCTTATCGTATTGGCTAAAATCTAGCGGATTCACCTGTTCCGATATCGGCTGATAGGCTTGGATAAATGTCGGAGACATGCGTTTTGGTCGACCTGAAGCAATTTCCACACAAGCCCATTTAGTATTTCCCATAAACAGAACCGCTTGGTCGTGCGGACGGTAAAACACATATTGACGGAAAGAATACAAGGCATTGATATCATCCAGCCAGGTACGCAGAATGATCTTTTCGCCTGCAAATGCCGCTTTACGGTATTGCACATGATGCTCTACCGCGACCATGGCATGTTTCAGTGCCAGATATTCATTCAAGCCCAAACCTACGGCATCAATATGTGCAGTGGCGACATCCTGCATCCAGTGCATATACACCACATTATTGACATGTCCCAAACGGTCAATATCTTTTGCTTGAACGGTGATTTCCAAATCAAAAACTGTGCTCATCTATTTCACTGATCCTTACGCTGTTCAAAAACTACCTTCAAGACCAAACAGTCTACGTAATTTTGAATGGCAGTAAAATTGCAAAATATAAAAAAACCACTCCTCGATAGAGTGGTTTTCATTTGATAGTCTAAGATTATTCAATACGCATGCCTAAAATTGCACGCTGATCTTGACGAATAATTGAAACCCGTGCAATTGAGCCTTTTTTCAATTCAGACACAGATTTAATAAAATCATTACTATTCAAAATGGTTTCATTATTGATTTGAGTAATGATATCGCCTGCAATCAAACGCGATTGTGAAGCAATTCCCCCGCGCTTCACTTCCTGTACCAAAATACCACCTTTAATATTCAACTGCGTTTGTTCTGCAGCCGTTAAGTTACGAATGCTAACTCCTATAACAGGACCTTTTTGTTCAGTAACTTGTTCCACTTTCGCCGGGGTATCATCTGGAGCAGTGGTAAGTGTTGCCGAGATATTACGGGTTTTATCATCGCGTAAAACTTGCAATTGAATGTTTTGATTTGGTGTAGTTCGGTTTAAGTAATTAAGCAAATCCGAAGTTCTTGAAATGGGTGAACCATTATATTTCAAGATCACATCGCCCGACTTAAAGCCTGCTTTGGCTGCCGGGGAGTTGGGTGCAACCTGAGTGACCAGTGAGCCTTCAGGTTTGGACAGGTTATAAGATTCCGCAAGGGTACGATCGATGTCTTGCAACATGACACCTAAATAAGAACGTGTCACCTTGCCATTCTTTTTCAGCTGCTCCGCCACATCCATCGCCACATCAATCGGAATGGAGAACGACAGGCCCATATATCCGCCAGTACCACTAAAAATCCGCGAGTTTACCCCAACCACTTCACCATTCTGGTTAAACAAAGGACCGCCTGAGTTACCCGGGTTTAAAGCCACATCGGTTTGAATAAATGGCACCGAGGTTTCCCCCATCATGTTACGCATTTTCGCGCTGACAATGCCTGCTGATGCAGAATAATCAAAACCGAAAGGTGAACCAATGGCCAATACCGGCTCTCCCACTCTGAGCCGGTCGACATTACCGGTACGTAATTCAGGGAAATTGGAACCATTGACTTTTAGTAATGCCACATCGGTACGTGCATCGCTTCCGACCACCGTCGCATCTATTTCGCGGCGATCATTCAACATAATAGTTACTTTAGAAGCATCTTCAATCACATGATGATTGGTTAACAGATAACCATCCTTACTGATAAAGAATGCACTGCCATAAGCTGTTTTATCCTGCTGATTTTGTTGCTGCGGAACAATCACTTGATTACCAAAAAAACGTTTTAAAATTTCAGGGATCTGTTGCTGGATCAGCTCTTCCTGAGTCATTTTTTTGACGACATTTACACTGACCACCGCCGGACTGACTTGTTCAACCAGATTAGAAAAGTCTACCGAAGAAGCTGCTTGTGTTTGCATAGCCGCCATTGTAAATACAGCAGCATACATTCCTTTTTTTATATCGCGATTGTTCATATAAAGCATGCACTCCATTCATTATAAGTATGCAGAGACAGTATTTAGCATAAAACATGTCTGTCTTGGGTAATAATATGTTTGATTATATTTGTATAAACAACAGCTTAAATCTTTCTTAAAAGTTTGTTGCTTTATTACTTTTTCTCATCATACATTAGCATATTAGCCCTTGTCTTTTGATCAAAAAAGCGGTGTTATTAGCAAACTTTTTTCGAATTAGCTGATGGACATGTCTAATTTAAATACAACACATCATTTTGACGTGATCATTGTGGGTAGTGGTGGCGCAGGTTTGAGTCTGGCCTTATCATTACCCGATCATTTCAATATTGCTGTTTTGGCCAAATCGACACTCACCGAAGCCAGTACTTTTTATGCGCAAGGCGGCGTTGCTGCGGTTTTAGATGAAACCGATTCCATTGCACAGCATATTGATGACACCATGATTGCAGGTGCACAGTTATGCGAACGTGAAGCCGTCAAGCAGACTGTAGAAGGCGGCAAACCTTCTGTCGATTTTCTGTTAAAGCATGGCGTGCAATTTACCTTAGATGAACAGGAACAACTGCATTTAACCCGTGAAGGTGGACATTCACAGCGCCGTATCATCCATGCTGCAGATGCGACCGGTCGTGCCATTTCAACCACTCTGGTGCAACGTGCCCGTGAAAAGCAAAACATCACGATTTTTGAAAACTATATTGCCATTGATTTAATTACTTCAAAAAAACTCGGTCTGAAAGATCAAACTAATCGTGCCCTTGGCTTATACGCGCTCGATGAAAAGACTGAAAAAGTCCATACCTTCTTGGCACCCTCTACAGCCTTGGCGTGTGGCGGGGCCATGAAAGCCTATCTGTATACATCTAATCCGGATATTGCGACCGGTGATGGTATTGCCATGGCCTATCGTGCCGGTTGCCGGGTTGCCAATATGGAATTTAACCAGTTCCATCCAACCTGCCTGTATCATCCGCAAGCACGTTCCTTTTTAATTACCGAAGCCATGCGTGGTGAAGGGGCTTATTTACGCTTGCCTGACGGTGAACGTTTCATGCTGCGTTTTGATGAACGTGCGGAACTAGCACCGCGTGATATCGTGGCACGTGCCATTGACTATGAAATCAAGCGCTTGGGTATCCGTCATGTCTGGCTAGATATTACCCATAAAGATGAAGCGTTTATTAAAGAGCACTTCCCGACCCTATATGCACGGTTACTTGAACTAGGAATCGACATTACCAAAGAAATGATTCCAGTGGTTCCTGCAGCCCACTATACCTGTGGCGGCGTGGTGGTTGATGAAAATAGCCAGACCGACATCGAAGGTTTATATGCTATTGGTGAAACTTCTTATACCGGCTTACACGGTGCTAACCGAATGGCCAGTAACTCACTTTTAGAATGTTTCGTCTACGGTATGAGTGCAGCAAAACATATAGAAAGCCTGTTCAATCCGGATTATGTTTCTCCTGATGCGCCAAGTTGGGATGATTCCCAAGTTATGAATCCGGATGAAAATGTCGTTATTCTGCAAAACTGGGATGAACTGCGTCAAACCATGTGGAACTACGTGGGGATTGTACGAACGACTAAACGTCTGCAACGTGCCTTACATCGTATCGAAATGTTGAAGCGTGAAATCACTGAATATTATCAGGATTACCATGTCAGCAAAAACCTGATTGAACTGCGTAACCTGGTACTGGTTTCAGAGATGATTGTGCGCTGTGCCATGGAACGCAAGGAATCACGCGGTTTGCATTACACCCTGGATTATCCGGAGCTTGGGCCTGAATTGCGTAAAACGGTACTGACTCCACCCAACTTCAAGGTGGAAACCCCGTTGGTCAATGTCGATGCTTAAACCCGTCTAGTCTAAATAAAAAAGCCGAACACCTTTGTTCGGCTTTTTCAATTTGCATGATATTTCTTTATTGCGGGGGTGGGATGGAATAAGTACCTACCGCATGTGCAATCGGCTCATCTAGATTGATGGAGTATAACCATACATCACCGACAATGAGGGCCTTGCCGACTTTCATTAATTGACAAACCGCACGAATATCCTGTGCTGCCGTCGGTTTTCTTAAAAAATTAACGGATAAACTGGTCGTGACAGCCAAGGCAACAATACCGATTTCACCCAGTATTGCAATATAAAGTGCATAATCGGCAGCAGTCATCATGGTCGGGCCAGACACCGTTCCACCCGGCCTTAAATCAGCAGCATCCACATGATAGAGGATGGTAGCCCCTTTTTCAGTGACTGTTTCTATTTCGCATTTTTCCAGGCTTTGCGGAAATTCACGTTGCAAAAATTCAATAATTTCGGCTTTATTACTTTTCATTGTTTATAAAAAATCTTCCATAATGTTGCTCACTATAAAAGATTTTTCATTTAAACCCAATTGCTGCGAATGACTACACCGATTGCAAACATCCAAGTGCCTGGCTAAATACCTTTTCGGGCGTTTGGGTGGCATCCAGACGCTTAATTCGCTCACCGTCCTGCTCCCAAAGCTGCTGATAACCAGAGCGTACTTTCTCAAAGAACGTGGCTTTCTCCTGCTCAAAGCGATCTAGCGCACCCCGTGCACGCGCGCGTGACATCCCCAGCTCAGTCGGCGCATCCAGCCAAAAAGTGATATCAGGCATATGCGAGACAAAATTTGCATTTAATAAAGCCAGTTTTTCTTTGCTTAAGCCACGCCCTGCACACTGATAGGCAAAACTGGCATCGGTAAAACGGTCACACAGTACTGTTTTACCTGCCTTCAATGCCGGAACAATCACCTGCTGTAAATGCTGTGCACGTGCCGCATACATTAAAAGCAGTTCTGTGTCATTCGACATGCTTTCTTCATGGTTGATTGACAACAGCAGGGAACGGATTTGTTCTGCCATCGGCGTACCACCTGGCTCACGCGTCAGTACAACTTCATGACCTTGCTGTTGCAGATAATCATAAATTTTACCAATGAGTGTGGTTTTCCCGACACCTTCAGTGCCTTCAAAACTAATAAACATCCCCACTCCTTAATTTTTTGAACGAATTACAGTTAAATATTCTTGCACAGCACGATTATGGTCTTGCAAATTACTGGTGAATTTATGTCCCCCATTGCCCGTTGCAACAAAATAAACGTTATTCGAGTTATCTGGATGCATGGCGGCTTCAATCGCCTTTTGACTTGGCAAGGCAATCGGTGTCGGCGGTAAGCCATTGTTGGTATAAGTATTATAGGGTGTGGGCGTACGCAAATCGGTGCGGGTGATATTACCTGTATAACGATCGCCCATGCCATAAATCACGGTTGGATCGGTTTGCAGACGCATGCCTTGTTGCAAACGGCGGATAAACACCCCCGATACCTGATTTAACTCACTATCCAGGCTGGTTTCTTTTTCCACAATTGAAGCCATAATCAGCGCTTCATATTTATCCTTATAAGGTAAACCGCTGGCACGATTGGCCCATGCCGCATCCAAAGCCTTCATTTGACGTTTATATAGATCGGTCAAAATCTTTTTATCGGTTTCACCTTTGGCAAAGAAATAGGTATCTGGCGCAAACAGCCCTTCAGGATGGTTAAATGGAATATTCAAGGCTTTTAACATTTGATCTTGCGGAAGATTCAACACTTCTTTAGTGACCAAATCATCTTTCTTTAGAAGTTCAATTAACTGTTTAAAGGTCGTACCTTCAATCACCAGAATGCGGTTCATCTGTGCATTTTCAGCATTCGAGACCAGTTCCAGCACTTCACGTACCGACATGCCTTGACGAATTTCATAAACACCAGCTTTCATGCTGTCATGAATCATGATTTTTTGATAAAGCTTCAGGATAATAGGAAAACTGACCTTATCTTGCTGAGCTAGACGGTCAATAAAGCCTGAATAACTGTCACCATCTCCAATCGCCAGCATCTGCTTTTCACCTTGCACCGGATAGGACTTGAACAAGCTGGCAGCCAAGATGACTGCAAATAATACCGTCAGACCTGCAATTAAAATAAGGATGCCTTTTAAAGGAAATCCTGATGCAGTTTTATTTTTCGATTTTTGCTTTTTGCTAGACATATTAATGAATCTGATTCAATTGAAGGATATTAAAGAGTTCAATACACGGCTGAATATTCAACGGTTGCCGGTTAAGTTCAGTCACAGCTTTCATGGGACTTAAGGCATTACAGAAAAACAGGCTTTCAAATTTTGAAATATCTTCCATTTCAATAAAACGCTGTTCACAATCAATGCCCTGCTGCTGCATGCGGGACAAAATTTCGGCCCGCATCACCCCATGCACGCCATTATAACGGAGTTCTGGCGTAACCCATGAATTGTTTAAACGAATGAAACAATTACTGCTTACGCCCTCCACAACAGTGCCTTGTACATCGGTGACCAAAGCTTCTGCCCAGCCGTGCTGATCAGCTTCATGTTTTAATAATACCTGTTCCAAGCGGTTCAGACTTTTTAATCCCACCAAAGCCGGCATGCTCAAGCCCAAGGCCTGCTGCAACACCCCGGACTTGATTTTTTCAATGCGAAAATCATCTACAGCCTGAGGATAAAAAAACACCCAGACATCTGCCGGATGATCAGGCAAGCTATAGCCGCGTTGTCCCTCACCGCGACTAATGATGATTTTTAATGTGCCATTGACTTGTAAAAATTGCTGCTGCAACACCGCCAAAGTTTTCTCAATGTAGCTTAAGTCCACTTGCAGCATCAGCCGCTCACAACTTAACTGTAGCCGTGCCCGATGCAAGCTTTCAAGTTCAATCTTGCCATGTCGCACACGCGCAGTGGTAAAACAGCCATCACCATAATGGAAAGCACGATCCAATAATGAAATTTCGTTGATTTGCTGTGCATTTTTAAAACATGGCATAGGCAAACATCCTGTAAATAATGACTTAGTTTAAGAACAGCCGCCTTAGATTAATAGCTTTTTTATTCATATCAAATTCGTTTCTTATTATTTTTTCAACAAAAAAGATAAGGCTATGCTTGGCCCTGTTACAAAACATTAATAATTCAAAGGATAGCAAAATGCGCTCATTAAAAATCGGGGTTTTAGCGGCTCTTATTTCAGCAACATCTTTTACTGCGCTGGCAAAAGACTTTTTAAATGTTTCCTATGATCCAACCCGTGAATTATATGAAAACTACAACAAAGAGTTTGGCGCATATTGGAAAAAAACCACTGGCCAAGATATTAATTTTAAACAGTCACACGGCGGTTCTGGCAAACAGGCACGTTCAGTGATTGATGGTCTGGGTGCCGATGTGGTGACCTTGGCACTTGCAGCAGATATTGATGCCATTGCAGAAAACTCGAATCTGCTGCCAAAAAACTGGCAGAAACAGTTCCCGAATAACTCTACCCCCTATACTTCTACCATTGTATTTTTGGTACATAAAGGTAATCCTAAAGGCATTAAAGACTGGGGCGATTTGGTGAAAAATAATGTCGGCATTATTACCCCAAACCCTAAAACTTCTGGCGGTGCACGCTGGAACTATCTGGCAGCATGGGCTTGGGCAAAACATCAGCCAGGCGGTAACGATGCCAAAGCACAGGAATTCGTACGTCAAATCTATAAAAATACCAAAGTACTTGACTCGGGTGCACGTGGTGCAACCACCACATTTGCTGAACGCGGCATTGGAGATGTATTGCTGGCATGGGAAAATGAAGCTCACCTTGCGATTCGTGAACAACCGGGCAAGTTTGAAATTGTGACACCTTCTCTTTCAATCTTGGCAGAACCCCCTATTGCCATAGTAGAAAAGAATGCACAGAAAGACGGCAACCTGAATTTAGCCAAAGCTTATCTCAGCTATTTATATTCACCTGCAGGTCAAACCATTGCTGCCAATAACTTTTATCGTCCGCGCAATGCAGCTGTATTGGCCAAGTACAAATCCGTATTCAAACCATTGAAACTGGTCACCATTAATAAAGAATTTGGCGGCTGGACCAAAGTTCAAAAGCAGCATTTTGAAAATGGTGGTGTATTTGACCAGATTGTAAAAGCCAACAGTGCAAAATAATTTGAGTTCATCCATCAAAGCATCAGCTTTATTCATAAGGCCGGTGCTTTACTTATCAAACCAGTTTAATTTATCTTTTTTATTCATATAAAATTCATTTTTTATTATTTTTTATGCATAAAGAATAGCGCTATTCTGCATCCATGTGATGAAACATTTGAAAATATTGAGGTTCGCATGAGCATTTCAGCAAAATTGAAACTTGGGGTTTTAGCAGCAGTCGTATCCACCTTTTCTCTGGGTGCTGCAGCGAAAGATTTCCTTAACGTATCATACGATCCAACACGCGAACTATATGAAAACGTGAATAAAGATTTCAGCAAATACTGGGAAAGCCGTACCGGACAGAAAATTAACTTCAAACAGTCACACGGCGGTTCAGGTAAGCAAGCTCGTGCGGTCATTGATGGCCTCGATGCAGATGTCGTGACTTTAGCACTTTCTGCCGACATTGACGTGATTACGGAAAAAACCAAACTTTTACCGGCAGACTGGCAAAAGAAACTTCCACAAAACTCTACCCCCTATACTTCTACCATTGTATTTTTGGTACATAAAGGTAATCCTAAAGGCATTAAAGACTGGGGTGATCTGGTTAAACCGGGTGTAGGCATTATTACCCCAAACCCTAAAACCTCTGGCGGTGCACGCTGGAACTATCTCGCTGCATGGGCTTGGGCGAAACATCAGGCCGGTGGTAACGATAAAACAGCTCAAGAATTTGTACGTAAAATCTATAAAAACACCAAAGTCCTCGACTCTGGTGCACGTGGTGCAACCACCACATTTGCTGAACGCGGCATTGGTGATGTGCTGCTTGCATGGGAAAACGAAGCTCACTTAGCCATTCGTGAACAACCGGGCAAGTTTGAAATTGTAACGCCATCTCTGTCTATTTTGGCTGAGCCACCTGTGGCGATTGTGGAAAAAAATGCAGAGAAAAAAGGCAACCAATATCTGGCCAAAGGCTACTTGAACTTCCTTTACTCGCCACGCGGCCAGCAAATTGCGGCTGAAAACTTCTACCGCCCACGCAACGCACAAACACTGGCGCAATACAGCAAGGTATTCAAGCCATTAAAACTGGTGACCATCGACCAAGAATTTGGTGGCTGGAGCAAAGTTCAAAAAGCCCACTTTGAAAATGGCGGCGTATTTGACCAAATCGTTAAAGCCAATAGTGCAAAATAATAGCGTTCGATAGACAGGAGCATCGACATGATTCATACCGTAATTGTTCCGGGTGTAGGTGGCAGTGAATCTGCGCACTGGCAATCTTGGTTACAACGACAACTCATGTCATGCTCGCGTGTGCAGCAACAAGACTGGAACACCCCTGTGTTACAAAACTGGATTGCCGAGTTTGTAAAGACCGTGGCGCCTATTCAAGGCAGTGTCCAGATTGTTGCACATAGTTTTGGTTGTTTAACCACTGTGGCAGCTTTAGCCCAGCATCCGGAACTCAATCAAAAAATTAAAAATTTGATTCTGGTTGCACCGGCCAATCCTGCCCGTTTTGGCGAAGCCGGTTTTTCACGTGATAGCCAGCAAGATTATCAACGCTATTTTCATCAGCTTAAAATTGCTGTACCAACCACAATGATCATTAGTGAAAATGATCCCTGGTTAAATTTTGAAGATGCGCAATGCCTGGCCAAAGCGTGGAAACTCAATCCAATTAACCTGGGTCAAGTTGGACATATTAATGTTGCTTCCGGTTTTGGGCCTTTCCCTGAAATTTATGATTATTTGATTTCAGAAAATGTGTTGCAACACATCAATTTAACTGATGATAACAAGTGCTTTTTTAAATTTGCAATTTGAACCCCGCAAATTATGCTTGTGCCGATTTAAACTTTTATTTTCGCTGACTTTATTAGTCAGCATTCGCTCTTTTTGAGGAGTCATCATGTCGCAGCGATCCCGAGTGCTGCCAGGATTTGGTCTTTCTCTAGGCTTTACCCTAGCGTATTTGTCATTAGTCGTGCTTATTCCACTTTCGGCAGTGTTTATTAAATCACTGGGAATTGGATGGGACGGTTTATGGGAAATTTTAAGTTCAGAACGTATCTTAAAATCTTTGCAGTTAAGTTTTAGTGCTGCCCTGCTTGCAGCCTTAGTCAATGTGGTCTTTGGTTTACTGCTGGCGTGGTGCTTGGTCCGTTATAGCTTCCCTGGCAAGCGTATTGTGGATGCTTTGGTCGATTTGCCTTTTGCCTTGCCTACAGCCGTTGCCGGTATTGCACTGACCTCTTTATATGCCCCTACAGGCTGGATCGGTCAGTATTTAGAGCCTTTAGGCATTAAAGTGGCATATACCCCCATCGGGATTACTCTGGCTTTGATTTTTATTGGTATTCCATTTGTAGTCCGTACCGTACAACCGGTTTTAAGTGATCTGGAAACCGAACTGGAAGAAGCAGCATCGGCATTGGGTGCGAACCGTTTTCAGATTATCACCAAAATCATTCTACCGATTCTGTTTCCTGCACTATTAACTGGTTTTGCCTTGGCATTTGCACGAGGTGTGGGTGAATACGGCTCGGTCATCTTTATTGCCGGTAACCAGCCCTTCGAGACTGAAATTGCGCCACTGATGATTATCTCCCGTCTGGAAGAATATGACTATGCAGGTGCAACCACCATTGCAGTCGTGATGCTGGTACTGTCATTTGCCATCTTGTTCCTGATTAACCTGTTACAGGCATGGGCAAGCAAACGTACAGGGAGAACTGCACGATGAGTTTAATCACCAATAGCAATGCTTTGGCCGAGAAATTGCAGTCCCGCGATGCTACCCGTGAACCCACCTGGATTCGTTACCTGCTCATCACCATTGCCCTGATTTTCTTTTTAAGCTGCTTGATTCTGCCTTTAATTCTAGTGTTTGTTGAAGCGTTTAAACAAGGTGTCGGGGTTTATTTTCAGGCACTGGTGCATCCAGATACTTTATCTGCGGTAAAACTGACATTATTGACCGCCGTGATTGCAGTACCATTAAACGTGGTGTTTGGTGTAGCAGCTGCATGGTCGGTAGCGAAGTTTAATTTCCGTGGCAAATCCATTTTGACCACTATTATTGATTTACCTTTCTCGGTTTCACCTGTAATCGCAGGCATGATGTTAGTACTGATTTTCGGTACCCAAGGCTGGTTTGGTGGCTGGCTGATGGACCATGACATTAAAATCTTGTATGCCGTTCCTGCTATTGTGCTGGCAACCGTGTTTATTACGGTGCCATTTGTAGCGCGTGAACTGATTCCGTTAATGGAAGCACAAGGTACAGAAGAAGAAGAAGCCGCAATTGTACTGGGTGCTTCAGGTTGGCAAACTTTCTGGAAAGTGACCTTACCCAATATTAAATGGGGTCTGATTTATGGTGTCATTCTGTGTAATGCCCGTGCTATGGGTGAATTCGGTGCAGTATCGGTGGTGTCTGGTCACATTCGTGGTGAAACCAATACCTTACCTCTGCATGTAGAAATCCTTTACAACGAATATACCTTTAGTGCTGCGTTTGCCGTGTCTTCACTGTTGGCTTTACTGGCTATTGTGACCCTGATTTTAAAAACATGGGTAGAGATACGCCAAGAACGACAAAACAAACGTAATGACGATTCAACAGTTTCTTAAGGAATGACATCATGAGTATTCAAGTTAAAAATATTGAAAAACACTTTGGTGCATTCCATGCACTTAAAAACATCTCACTCGATTTTCCAGATGGTCAGCTGGTGGCATTACTCGGTCCATCAGGCTGTGGTAAAACCACTCTGCTGCGTATTATTGCAGGTCTGGAATCGGCTGATGGCGGTCGAGTCATTTTAGAAGGTGAAGATGCAACCAATGTTCACGTGCGCGAACGTGAAGTGGGTTTTGTATTCCAGCACTATGCCCTGTTCCGTCATATGACCGTATTTGACAACATCGCCTTCGGTTTACGTGTGCGCCCGCGCTCTACCCGACCATCTGAAGCCGAAATTAAAAAGCGTGTCTCCCGTTTACTTGATCTGGTTCAATTGGGCTTTTTGGCAGACCGTTATCCTGCACAACTCTCGGGGGGGCAACGTCAGCGTATTGCTTTAGCACGTGCATTGGCGGTTGAACCTCGTGTTTTACTGCTTGATGAACCTTTTGGTGCACTGGATGCCAAAGTACGTAAAGAATTACGCCGCTGGTTACGTACCCTGCATGATGAATTGCATATCACCTCGATTTTTGTCACCCATGACCAGGAAGAAGCACTCGAAGTTGCTGACCAGATCGTGGTCATGAACAAAGGAAATGTCGAGCAAATCGGTTCGCCGCGTGAAGTTTACGAAAAACCGGCAACCCCGTTTGTATTCGACTTCCTGGGTCAGGCCAACCGATTCGAAGGCCAACACCAGCAAGGCATCATCCATCTTGGCGAAGACCGCATTCAATTGCCACAAGCCAAAGATGCGCCGCAAGGTGAAATTATTGCCTTTGCACGTCCAAGCGAACTGCGTATTCATGCCACTCCGCAAGAAAATGCCATTCAGGCGATTTTCCTGCGTGAAATATGGATTGCCGGCAAAGTTCTTGCTGAGCTGCAAGACCGCCAAGGCAATTTAATTGAAATTTCGCTTAACTCGGAAGAAGCGAAATTACATCAATTTAAGCCAAATCAAACAGTGTGGTTAAGCCCAACGGCATTGCATCTGTTTGCCAATGACGTCGCTTAATAACAAATAGATGGGGCCAAAAACAGCCCCCATCCCTTTTAAGGTATACAGCATTATGAATTTCCAACAATTAAGAATTATTCGAGAAACCGTTAGACAGAATTTTAATTTAACTGAAGCTTCAGCAGCACTTTACACATCACAATCTGGTGTGAGTAAACATATTAAAGATTTAGAAGATGAGCTGGGCGTACAACTGTTTATTCGTAAAGGCAAACGTTTACTGGGCCTGACTGAACCGGGTCAATCTTTACTGGGCATTGTAGAACGCATGCTGGTGGATGCAGACAATATTAAACGTCTGGCAGATGATTTTAACCGTGTCGATGAAGGCACCCTGACCATTGCAACCACGCATACCCAGGCACGTTATGTGTTGCCACCGATTGTCAACCAGTTCAAAAAAGAATTTCCGAAAGTCCATTTGATTTTGCAACAAGCCAGTCCGGTTGAAATTACCGAAATGTTGCTGCAAGGCGAAGCAGATATTGGTATTGCCACTGAATCTTTAACCACTGAAGAAAATCTGGCTAGCGTACCTTACTATAATTGGCAACACAGTATTATTACACCGCAAAACCATGCACTTGCCAACAAAGCAAACATCACGCTGGAAGATTTGGCACAATTTCCGATTATTACTTACCATGGCGGTTTCACAGGGCGTTCTAAAATTGACAAAGCATTTGAAGATGCCGGCATTGATGTTGATATTGTGATGTCAGCGCTGGATGCCGATGTGATCAAAACCTATGTGGAATTGAATATGGGCGTCGGTATTGTCAACAATGTCGCTTATGATGCGGAACGGGATTATCGCCTTAAACAGATTCCAACCGATATCTTTGGGGTAAATACCACCTGGATTGCGGTACGTAAAGGACATTTGTTGCGCGGTTATGGCTATGAGTTTATTTCACTCTGCTCGCCAGAAGCAGATATCAAGGCACTGAAAAAATTGGCTTATCCCGAAGATTAAAAATTTGATTGATTAAGAAAGGGATATTAAATATCCCTTTTTTTAATTTTAATTCAAATTTTTTATTATTTTACTTATCAATCAAATAAATAATTCACTTTGTTACAGATGTAGGCTATGCCTTCGAACCAGTCAGCAGCAGCCCGGTAAATTTAGTCAATGCAGTACGTTTTAAAATAGACACTCACAATCTGACCACGCTTTTAGGCTATCAACCCAATTCGGCTTGGAATTTTTATGGCGGTTTAAGTTATCAGACCCTAGACACTCAACTGAAAATTTCAGGGCAATCGATGGGAATACAGGCTAATTATATTGCAAATATGGATAAAGACTCGGCCTTGGGCTGGTTGGCAGGTATCAGCTATCAAATTCCTGAATATGCACTAAAAACCTCACTCACCTATCGTTCTAAAATTCAACATACGCCACAATTTTATGAGCAGACTTCATCCATTCCTGCAATTCCAGTCTTGAATTTAAGCTCTGCACAGCACATCAGCATCGACACACCGCAGTCGCTAAATCTCGAGTTTAAATCCGGGATCACGCCTCGCAATGTCATCTATACCTATTTGCGTTGGGTCAACTGGAAAAATTTAAAAATGGTTTCTCCCCTGATGAGCTTGGGTGAAGCTACACCGGTCAATTTGGTGGATTATCAAAAAAATCAGCTTTCAGCCACCTTGGGACTTGCCCATATCTTCAATCAGCAATGGACATCGGCCCTGGATATAGGGGTGGATTCAGGCATTGGCTATCCAGCCTCTACCTTAAGCCCTTCGGATGGTTATTATAGTTTTGGCGTTGGCGGGTTTTATAATGTATAGCCTAATTTATTTATTGCCGCTGGCATTAAATATTTCAAGCTAAACAAAGCCAAAGTTTATATGGATCAAGAAGGAGCAGGCAATTTATTTGGCGTGTTATCTTCGGTAAACAATAACAAAGCTATTGCTTATGGCCTCAAGGTCGGTTATCGCTTTTAACTAAAACCAGCTTAATTTTACATAATTTAATTTTGAAAAAATAAAAAAACGAGCCGAAGCTCGTTTTTTTTAATGGGGGGGCAATCTTTGATTACCAGTTGAAGCTTACGCCTACTTTACCCACTGGCAACCATTGATATTTATCATCATTTGCGATTTCATTCGCTTCTTGATCTACTGCAACTTGAGCAGGTATGGTATTACCTGTTACTGGTGCTAGATTATTTTGTGTTAATTGAACCTTTGGGTTACCTGTGTAGTAAGCACCTACTTCACCAAATAATCCCCAGTTCTTATTAATTTTTGGTGCGAAACCAAAGCCTACATAAGGAGCAATATCGTTTTCGTAGGACATTTGACCACGTACATTACCTTCTTGACCTGCAACAGCTAATTCATAGTTATTGCCGTTAATGCTTAAGGTTTCCCCATCTCCAATACGTTTTTGTAAATCATATTGGTTATCCAGATAACCTACACCCGCAGCCATGTATAAGCCTTGTGCCCAACGGTTTGTACTTGCACCCCAAGGACGAATTTCTGCATTTAAATAAGCCAGCTTATTATCCATGTCCAAGTCATATTTTGTACCATTTACTGATACATCATCTGTCCAAGAAATATCACCGCCATTATAACCTAGGGCTAAACCGACATACGGGTTTGCAGTCCAAAGCAAGGCACCACCATAACCAGTTGTCCCTACTTCAGCACGAACACCGGTAGGAATAAGCTGGTTACGCTCAAATGTATAGCCATCTTGCACTACTGCATCATCAGCTGCCATAGCTGTTCCTGCAATAGCAGTTAATATAGATGCTGCTAAAATCGTAGCTAAAGTTTTCATGATAGATCTCCTCAAAAAATTTCTATTTTCATCATTAGTGCTTTTCTGATCATTAAAACTATAAAATATTAATTGCTTAACTTTTATTCGAAATTTGCTTAGTTTTTGTTATTTTTTGATACATTTTCTGTTTGCTTTTGATTATTAAATCATTTTTTGTTTACTTAATATTCATCGCTGATTTTTTATCTTATTTTTCGCCTCTTTCATAATTAATTCCGATCCAAAGCCACTTTTTCATCTATTTCTGTCTCAATATAGTGTAAAATCTTGAAAATTTTTTTTGGAAATGGAAGATCATGTCTCAGCTTTCAACAATCATTGAACAAGCTTTTGAAGACCGTGCAAATTTCACTGCGGCAGACTGCTCCGCTGAAATTCGTAGCGCTGTAGAAGAAGCTATTGCTGGCCTAGATAACGGTACACTTCGTGTGGCTGAAAAAATCGACGGTGAATGGGTTGTCCACCAATGGCTTAAAAAAGCTGTTTTGTTATCTTTTAAATTAAATGACAACAAACCAATCGAGTCTGGTGATCTTCGTTTCTACGACAAGGTAGAAACTAAATTTTCTAATTGGACTGAAGAACAGTTTAAAGCTGCAGGCGTACGTGTAGTACCACCTGCTGTTGCCCGTAAAGGTTCTTTCCAGGCGAAAAACGTGGTATTGATGCCTTCATACGTGAACATCGGTGCTTATGTGGATGAAGGTACCATGGTTGATACATGGGCAACTGTAGGTTCATGTGCGCAAATTGGTAAAAACGTTCACTTGTCTGGTGGCGTGGGTATTGGTGGTGTTCTTGAACCACTTCAAGCAAACCCAACCATTATTGAAGACAACTGCTTCATCGGTGCACGATCTGAAATCGTTGAAGGCGTAATCGTAGAAGAAGGTTCTGTGATTTCTATGGGCGTGTTCATTGGTCAATCAACTAAAATCTTTGACCGTGAAACTGGCGAAATCCATTACGGCCGCGTTCCTGCAGGTTCGGTTGTGGTTTCAGGTAGCCTTCCATCTAAAGATGGTACTTGCAACCTGTATGCTGCAATCATCGTGAAAAAAGTAGATGCGAAAACCCGTGCAAAAACCAGCTTGAACGATTTATTACGCGAAGACTAAGATTTCTTAAGTCTGTTGCGGAGCGATCGCTCCTCATCTCTACGGTCAGCAATGATCGTAGGGATTTTTGTTTTTGTGCTCTGTCATTTTTTGGTGTGGTAATTTTTTGTTATGAATACTCTTCGATCTTCCGCTATTCCTGTTTCTGATCCGTCTGCGGGTTTACGCATCACGGAGATTTTTTATTCATTACAAGGTGAAGCCAATGCTGCGGGTTTGCCTACGGTTTTTATTCGTTTAACCGGTTGTCCTTTACGCTGCACCTATTGTGACACCACCTATTCTTTTGAAGGTGGCGAGCGACAATCACTCGAAGATATTATTCAAACTACGCTCGATTTTAAAACCCCTTATATTTGTGTGACGGGTGGTGAACCACTGGCACAGCCTAATGCCCTGCCTTTGATGCAGCGTTTAGCTGACTTGGGCTGTGAAGTCTCACTTGAGACCAGTGGTGCTTTAGATGTGTCTAAAGTCGACCCGCGCGTTTCAAAAGTACTCGATTTAAAAACCCCGACTTCCGGTGAAGTTGCACGAAATTTGCTTAGTAATCTCGATCATTTAACCCCGCACGATCAAATCAAGTTTGTAATTTGTAACCGGGAAGATTATGAATGGTCAAAACAGCAGGTTGAACAATACCAACTCGCCGATAAAGTGAGTACCGTTTGGTTCTCGCCTGCTTTTGCGGTGGAAAAAGGTGCGGTACGCTTGCCTCAACTTGCCCGTGATTTAGCACAATGGATACTTGATGACCATCTCCCTGTTCGTTTCCAGTTGCAATTACATAAATTGCTGTGGAACGATGAAACTGGTCGTTAATCTATTTTTGTTCTTACTTATTTTTTGGAGATTTTGATATGCGCCCTCGTGCCATAGTTTTATTATCTGGCGGCTTAGATTCAACAACCTGTTTGGCTTGGGCGCAAGCACGTTATGAATGTATTGCTTTAAGTTTCATGTATGGTCAACGTTCAACCACCGAACTGGATGCAGCTAGAGCATTAACACAACGTGCTGGTGTAGAACATCGTGTCATTAATATTGATTTGGGTAATTTGGGCGGCTCTGCGTTAACCGACCATAGCATTGATGTACCAGAGCATGAACAAGAGGGTATTCCTGTAACTTATGTTCCAGCACGTAACACAATATTTCTTTCTTATGCACTCGCAGCTGCCGAAGTCTTTGGTGCAGAAGCGATTGTCATTGGCATCAATGCCGTTGATTATTCAGGTTATCCTGACTGTCGCCCTGAATTTATTGAGGCTTTTGCCAACATGGCGCGCCTGGCAACCAAGGTGGGTGTAGAAGGAAAACCTCTTAAATTTGAAACACCTCTGTTACATTTATCTAAAGGAAATATCATTCGCTTAGGTATAGAACATGGCGTAGACTATAGTCAAACGGTGTCTTGCTACCAAGCAGACGACCAAGGACGTGCTTGTGGTAAATGCGATAGCTGCCGCTTACGTAAACAAGGTTTTGCTGATGCGGGTATCGCCGATCCGACACGTTATATACCGTCATAACAGGGTACAGTACATGAAAAATTTGAAGTCAAACATTATTCTTTCTACATTGGTTTCTGCGGTTGCATTAATGGCTACTGCTTCAAATGCAGCTGAAACAAATAAGCTTCAAGAAGCTTATAAAAGCACTAATGTAAAATCTGCTTTAATTAATGTTTGTAAAGAAGAAACTGGCAAAAGTAAAAAACTTAGCTCATCTGAAGTAAGCAAATACTGTACTTGTGCAGTTGAAGCCGATGGCCGCTTAACCAATGCACAAAAATGGGAAATCCAAAGTACCATTAACCAAAAGAAAAGCCCTGCAACTTTAGCTTTTGTACAAAAACAAAATAAAGACTTACAAGCTTGTTTCGGCCCACAATTGACCGGCAAACTTAAAAGCTTGACTGAAGAAGCAATGAAATCTGCTCAACAACCTAAAAAATAAGTTGGTTTAGATTGAATAAAAGCCTGCATCGTTGCAGGCTTTTTTATGGTTAAAATTTATATCCCAACTTCAGCATAAGCAGGGCTAAATTCGCTATCATGTCAGCATAAACTTAAGATCAATATGATAAATTCGACTTGATAAGGATCCACACATGTCTGCTATTACGCTGCCCAATCAAAGCTTCCCAACCACAAGCGGTGAAATTAACCTGACTGAAATACCGACCGAATGGCTGATTGTGTATTTTTATCCTAAAGATTCTACCCCGGGCTGTACTACACAGGCGATCGGTTTTTCCTGCCTGAAAGACCAGTTTGATGCCTTGAATACTACAATTTTAGGTATTTCGCGTGACTCGGTTAAAGCGCATCAAAACTTTACCGAAAAACAAAATTTGACTATTAATCTGATTAGCGACAAAGAAGAAGTTCTGTGCAATCTTTTTGATGTGATTAAAGAAAAGAACATGTATGGCAAACAAGTGATGGGTATTGAGCGTTCAACCTTTATTTTCCATAACGGCAAACTGCTAAAAGAATACCGTAAGGTCAAAGCTGCAGGCCATGCAGAACAGGTGCTTGAAGACTTGAAAGCTCTGCAAGCCGCTTAATTTTCCCCTATAAAAAAGGCATGATTTTAACTAGAAATAGTATTGCTCATGCCTTTTGTGTTGTGCATCTACTTATTTCAATAAGGAAATGGCAATAGACCACATCACGCAGCCAATTATTAGATCCAGTATTTTCCAGGCTTGTGGGCGTTGAAAAATCAGTTGCAAATAACGTGCTGCATAGCCCAAGCTAAAAAAGAACAGGAATGATGCACTGATTGCCCCTAGGGCAAAATACAGTTGCGTGTCTGGATATTGGGTCGAGACTGAGCCGAGTAACACCACTGTATCCAGGTACACATGCGGGTTCAGCCAGGTTAAGCCTAAACAAATCAACAAGACCTTCCATAAACAAGGCACATCATCTTGAGTAACATCTAAATGCTGCTCACCTTTCCAGGCCTGATGAAAATGTTGTGCCCCATATATCAACAGGAAAGTCGCACCCAAATACTTGGCAATATTCAGCCAATCCGGATGCAACAAGACCAGTTCTGAAAAACCCAGTACTCCTACTGAAATCAATATTGCATCAGACAAGGCACAACATAGGCACACGGCAAAAATATGTTGCTGTTTGATCCCTTGTTTCAATACAAAAGCATTTTGTGCACCAATCACCACAATCAGGCTTAAAGCCATGGCAAAACCATGTAAGGCACTATTTAACATAGGTACTAAATCTTAAAAATAATTCACAAATCCTGTGGTAAATTATCCCAGCTTAAAGCTCAAATTAAGTATGATTAAGAAAATATCAATCTTACTTAATTTTTCTTAGGTTATTGCCATGCTCTCAAGTAAATCCTGTGAAGCTTTTCTTGCCGTTGCTGAATCCGGCAGTTTTGACGAAGCTGCACAGCGACTGTGTATTACCGCTTCTGCAGTCACCTTGCGGGTGCAGGCTTTGGAAAAAGATTTGGGACAGATTTTATTGCTGCGCGAACGTCCCTGCCGGGTGACGCAAGCCGGTCAAAAGCTGTTAGAACATTTACAGCATCAACGCCTACGTGAACAGAATCTGTTACAACAGTTCATGGGGCAATCCAGCCAGCATGAGTTTCATCAATTCAGTATTGCCACCAATGCCGACTCTTTATCGACCTGGCTACTTAAAGTCCTGCAAAGCACATTGATTGAGCAAAAGATTGCGCTAAAACTGTCTCTGGATGATCAGACCCAAACTCATCAGCTGCTGGAAACCGGTTTGGTCAATGCCTGCATCTCGACCGAATCCACTGCCATGAAGGGCTGTGAAGTGCATTACTTGGGGCAGATGACTTACCGTATGGTGGCAACAGCTTCTTTTGTAGAAAAGTGGTTTAAAGATGGAATTCACCGTGATACTTTAAGACATGCTCCAGCCATTATTTTCAATGGTAAAGATTTAATGCATCATCAGGTGATCCTGAACTTGTTTGGTCTGAACCAGCAAAGCTATCCGCATTATTTTATTCCCTCCTCGACTGCTTTTGTAGAAGCAGTACATTTGGGTTTAGGCTTTGGTTTAGTGCCGCAATATCAAATGGGTGATGATCTTCAAACCGGGAAATTGATTGAAGTGATTCCAGATGCCAAAACCGAGATGAAACTGTATTGGCATCACTGGAAGCAGCAATCTGCGCTATTACAACAATTGACGCTAGACTTGCTGGAAAATGCACCACATCACATGAATTAAAAACAACCCGATCCACAGAAACTGGTTTCAGATAGATATGCTGTGTTATTTGGGCTGCCACTGGCCAAAGACCTCAATATTGACTTTTTCCCCTATGCCGCCGAAGGCTTTTTTCATACCAAAGTCACTGCGTTTAACCACTGTTTTAGCTTCAACATCCATCAGCTGGGGATTGGTTGGATTGGGTTTTAAAAGGGTATCCAGAACTACCGGCTGGGTCACGCCACGCAAGGATAAATCCCCTTTTATGCTGTAATGATTATTGCCTAAAGCGATAAATTGATGGCTGGTAAATGTTGCAGTCTGGTATTTTTCAGCATAAAAAAAATCTTCACCCAAAATTAAATTTCTGAGCGATGGCTTGGTCAGACTCAAGCTATTCACATTCAATACAAACTGGGCAGAAGCATTTTGTGGGGCTGCGAGATCAAAGCTCATACTGGACTGAACCTGTTCAAATTTGCCTTTTACGATCGAAAAGCCCATCGACTTGATATCAAAACCAACATGCGTTGCTGGCGTGAGAGACCACTGCTGGGTATTGGCATGCGCGTTGATCGCGTTAATATTTAAGCTGAGGACAGCCGTAATGAAGATACATTTCAAACTTGTGTTGAGGTTCATCTTACCCACTCCTGGATCGTTGCAATGGCTTGCCTCGACCTAGTAGCTTACTGAAGATTATTCAAGATTGGTTTTATCTTGAGTCAGGTATTTGTCCTGCAATTGTTGATAAATGGCCATTTTTTTAAATTTATGTAAAAACTCGCTGGTTCCGAGCGGAAAAGCAGATTCGATAATTTCACCATAGTAATAGGCTTCACGTAGTGGCGTCGCTGAAATTACCCCAACCAGGCTTTCCAGTTCTACCATCTCCCATTCCAGGAAGAATTTTAGATCTTAAGACAATTTTCTTAAAATGGTCCAATTAAAAATATATTTATATTATATAGCTTTCCATTGCCCAATCAGATGAATACTCACTTTCTCACCCACACCCGTACTCGCTTTTTTCATGCCAAAATCCGAGCGGTTAATCACGGTAGTTGATTTTACATCGAGCAGATTTGGATTGTTGTTGTTGGGCGTTAAGATGGTATCAAACACAACTGGACGGGTGATGCCACGCAAGGTCAGATTTCCCCGAATCCAATATCTGTTGGTAGCATGCGGTTTAAACTGGGTACTTTTAAAATTCACTGTTTTATAGCGTGAGGCATGAAACAGCTCCTCACCCATAATCATATTTTTTAAACTTGGTTTGGATACATTCATGCTATCCACCTGCATGCTAAATTCCGTCGAAGCCTGTTGCAGTTTTTGTGGATCAAACTGCATTGTTGCCTTAAACTGCTGAAAACTCCCCTTCACTACAGTCAAGCCCAATGAGTTAATGCTAAAGCCTACATCACTTTTAGGCGTCAAGCTCCAGCTCTTGGCATAAGAGGCTGACATACACACAGCTGAGAGACATCCTGCATAAACAATATTTTTTAAGAATAGATTCATCATGTTGCTCCCTAACAATTAAATGAACTCAATACTTAAAACAGCTTCAGCTCAGATTTGTTTTATCGTTCATTGCAAACTTATGTGCCAATTGTTGATAAGTCTCAGTATTTTGAAACTTATGTAAAAACTCGCTGGTTCCGAGTGGAAAAGCCGATTCGATAATTTCACCACGGTAATAAGCTTCACGTAGTGGCGTTGCTGAAATTGCCCCGACCAGGCTGTCCAGTTCTACCATCTGCCATTCCGGGAACAGCTTCAGATAATAGGAAGATTCATCTTTAAAGTGACCAATTAATCCGACTTTCGCTTCGGGCTCGACTACGCCAGTGACCAAAGATTGCACCAGTTGTTGCCATTTTTGATCGTCATACACATCAATCACATGCACAAACTTGATCCGCTGTTGATCTGCTTCTGAAAAGTTGGACAAAATCATCTGTTCACGCTCGGAAGCACTAAACGGATTTTTAATATTGCGTTCATTCTGTGCCGAGCCCAAAGCCAGAATCACATTCTGGCTTTGCTGCAATGCAATTTTAATGGTTTGCATATGTGCCAGATGAAAGGGCTGAAAGCGACCAATGAAAACCAGATAATCAAATGTATAGTTCATAACGGTTCAAATTTTTTATGACTCGTGAGTTGTGCCGCTAAAATAAATATGCGACATAATAAACGCCATAAAATCAAATTAAATTAAATTAAATTTTAAAGCAAGGATAGTACGATGACACTGAGCTGTATTCAACAACCACATCAACATTTGAATGCGAATTTAGAGCATGGGGTGCTTACCTTAGCCATTAATCGTCCGGAAGCTAAAAATGCCTTGTACGGCGAGCTGTATCTAAAAATTGCTCAGGCACTGGATGAAGCCGATCAGGATAAAGAGGTTCGCGTGGTGATTTTGCGTGGTTCGGATGCCGACTTCAGTGCCGGTAACGACATGCAGGATTTCATGAAGTTTATCCAGACCCCTCTTGCAGGTAAAGCCGGTGATGCCCCTCCATTTGTTGTACTCAAATCAGCTGCAAAATTTTCCAAGCCTTTAATTGCAGCAGTGCGCGGTGTTGCCATTGGCATTGGGGTGACCATTTTACTGCATGCTGACCTGGTCTATAGTGATGCTACTGCCCTGTTCCAGATTCCATTTGTCAGTCTGGGACTTTCTCCTGAAGGTGCTTCAAGCAAACTGTTAATCCAGCAAGCGGGTTATCATAAAGCAGCAGAGTTACTATTCACCGCGCAAAAATTTAACAGCGAAAAAGCCTTGAGTGCTGGAATTGTAAATAGTATTGAAGATGACGTTTATGCTACTGCACTGAAACAGGCACAAACTCTGGCTGCACTTCCTCTAGCGTCGATCAAACAGACCAAAGCCTTAATGAAGCACAATCTTGAAGAAATTATTGGCTGTATTGATGATGAAGCTGAAATCTTTATGAAGCGTGTATCTTCACCTGAAATGGCTGAAGCGGTTGCTGCATTTATGCAAAAGCGTAAACCGGATTTTGCACAATTTAACTAATTTTTTATAGTTAAATGAAAAGCCACTGAATACTGAATAATGACATTGTTCGGTGGCTTTATGCATTTTATAGATATAAATTTTAAGCTTTAAAAGCTGAGTAAACAAAGATGACCCAATCAAGCGAAACCCAAACTGAAAAGAAACGTTATTTTGAGCCAGCCCCAACAGATATTGATGTTGAAAACTTTAAAAAAGTCGTACAAAGCCGTCGTTCTGTACGTAAATTTACGAAAAAACCCATTCCTGCAGAAGTACTGGATGACTGTTTAGATTTGGCTTTGCTTGCCCCAAACTCATCCAATTTACAGCCTTGGATTTTTTATGTGGTGCAAAACTCTTCCAAAAAGAAACAGCTGGTCAAAGCCTGTTTAAGCCAGCTTGCAGCAAAAACAGCTTCGGAATTAATTGTTTGTGTGGCGCGTACCGACCGTATTGATGAAATGGCGAAAATGAACATTTCCGAGTTTCCATTTCCTGAAGCACCTGCTGCTGTGCAGAAGTATTACAAGTTTATTCCATATAATTATAAAACGGGTTATTTCAATGCTCTGGGTAACTTTAAGAAAGTTGCTTTCAAAATTGCACGTACACTGGATAAGCAATTGCCAGTAACTGCTTTTAACCCGGCAGATGCAAAACTTTGGGCAAGCAAAACTACAGCGTTGGCTTGTGAAAATCTAGTTTTAGCGTTAAGAGCTTATGGTTTTGATAGCTGTATGATGGAAGGTTTTGATGAGCCGATGGTTCGTGAAATTCTGAAATTAAATGACGAACAGTATCCGGTCATGGTGATTGGTGCAGGTGAACGGGCTAAAGACGGCGTATTCTTCCCGCAATACCGTTTTGAGCGCGAGTTGTTTATTCAGAAGGTTTGATGATCAATATTTTGAAAATTTAAATATCTAAATCTGATACGCATAAGGCGACATGGATGTCGCTTATTAGCTTAAGGTATATAAATATGCCATTAATTTAAACAAATTCAAAAACATAACAATAACTTAAAATCCTCTCCTAACTGTAAATCTATAGAAATTATAGGAGGATGTAAGCCATTAACAGAATATCAAGACTTAAAATCCAATGATAAAACAGGTACTGCAACTATTGTTTATGATCCAACCAAACAACGTGAAGCAATACAAACACAAAAATACCTAGACTGGATTAAAGCCAATTATGGAACCGTATTAACATTTATACCTAAGACAGGCGTTTATAATGGTCAAACTTATTAAAACGAGCATATTTATAAATATAATAATGTTAGCTACAGGATGCTCATCAATGATGAAAAATAGTATTAGTTTCTCAATACACGGGCAAAACAAAAGCTATATTTACAAAAACACATGGCCTGAATGTGCCAATTTTAAGATTAATCCGAAGTTAAAGTATAATGACTTATCAGATAGCTGTAAGGTATCTCCTGAAGGTTATGTTCCTCAACAAATTATTATTGAATATGCGCCTTGGATGACTTATGAAGAGCAGATAAAAAAAGGATATGGTGTTCCTGAAGAATTACGTTATGCGAGTGGAGAAAATGCCGAGCAAAGAAGACAAGCAATAATGATTGCACAACAAAATGGTGTAGCGAAACTTCCCCCTACCGCTTGGAAACAGATTGTACTCACTCCCCCTAAAGAAGTAGAAAAATACAAATATCAAGTTCCCGAAAGAAAAGGCAATCGAAGTCGAGGTAAAAATATCCATTACATCATTTCCCTTAATTCCGATGGTAGCTACAGGATAGAAACCAAATTGTACTGGGTTCAAAAATATCAAGAAAAATGGAATTGATATTTTATAGTAAGCATCCGGTAAAGCTCACTTGATTTCAGGCAGGCTTCCAATTGTGCGGCAGCAATTCCTCAATCCGGCTCATTTTCTGAGTCGGAAGTCTTTTCAGCACTCAGATCAGCATAGCAATCCAGTCTGTTCAGTTTGGCTGAATGGATTAAGACTGAGTTTAAAGCTCCTATTCTTATGAATACCCCTCACACTCGAATTCACTCTCATGAAGATATATTAGTATTCAATCTCCACCATCTGAATAAACTCAAACGCAGGCTCTTCATAAGGATGGCTGGCCTTTAATGCTTTTGCTACTTTTGAAGCCCGATCTTCCGGCACAATGGTTTCTACACGCCATTCCCCCACCTGTTCTAGCTCTCCGACTTCGCCAATAAAAGGATCTGCACCTTTTAGCGGTTTAAACTGTCCTATACCCAACACCTGCCAGGCACAATGCTCATAGTTGCCTATCCCACCTGCCCCTGCTTGAAACACGGCGTTTTTGGTTGATTCAAGATGAGATTCAGGAACGTAATAAATCAGTTTAAGCATGCTATCAACAAACAGAATAAAGATAGGATTATCTTAGCCCTTATACCTGAATTAATCTTTATGAGATTTCATTTAGACTTTATCAGAACCTCAAAAATCAAAACTATTTTAAATACAACCGCCTATTACTTTTCGTGACATTTCTCAGACAGTTCAATCTTTTACATTGCTCAAAAAACGCTCTATGTTTAAAAATATATTTTGTTCTAAAGCTTCGAGTTCGAAAGTTTTTATTTTCTTCTCGGTCATGACAACAATATTTTCATTACACCAATAGTCTTTCTAATAAAACAGTCCAACGCAATGTTTAGGTATTTTCCATACCATTTACTGTTTCTCTGACTTTGTACTGGTGTAAGCAACTGGAGACAATAAATGCTATTCATCATCAGTGTGCTTATTCAATTTTTTACTCTCTGGGCCATTTTCTTTTTTGGATTGAGCCGTAATACTGGCGCAATTACGACAATTATTGTGGCAGTCGTGACTGCATTTATCAGTCCGTGGTCTCTTCTTGTCGGTATTCCACTAATTCTGCTCAGTGTTATCGTCATGGTCGATTCGTTGCGTATGACATTTATCACCAAACCTGCCTATAAGGCCCTTGCCAATGCCATGCCCAGCATGAGTTCAACTGAACGTGAAGCATTAGATGCAGGCACCAGCTGGTGGGAAAAAGATTTATTTATGGGCGCACCGGACTGGTCTAAATTTGAAAGCTATCCCTATCCTCAACTGTCAAATGAGGAACAATCTTTTTTAGATCATGAAGTTGAACAGCTATGTTCGATGTTAAATGACTGGGATATCCGCCATAACTATAAAGACCTGCCTCCTGAAGCATGGACTTATATTCGCGACAATGGTTTTTTAGGCCTGATTATTCCCAAAGAATATGGCGGTCGCGAGTTTAGTTCATTTGCCCAAAGCCGCGTTATGAGTAAAATCGCTTCACGTTCCTTAACGGCAGCGGTCAGTTGTATGGTGCCCAATTCTTTGGGGCCTGGCGAGCTACTCCTTCATTACGGAACCAAAGAACAAAAGAACCGTTATTTACCGGGCCTAGCCAAAGGCAAAGAAATCCCCTGCTTTGGTCTCACCAGCCCTGAGGCAGGTTCAGATGCCGGTGCCATTCCCGATACTGGCGTGGTGTGCTATGGCGAGTTTGAAGGTCAGCAAGTGCTCGGTTTACGCATGAACTTTTCCAAACGCTGGATTACCCTTGCCCCAATTGCCACCGTCATTGGTTTGGCTTTTAAACTGTACGACCCGGAAGGTTTGTTGGGTGATAAAAGTAAAATGGAATATGGCATTACCTGTGCCTTGATTCCTGCCAGTCATGAGGGTGTGAAAATAGGCGCACGCCATAATCCGGGCGTACCCTTCATGAATGGAACGGTGGATGGTAAAGATGTCTTTATTCCACTGGACTGGATTATTGGCGGCAGGAAAAATATTGGTAAAGGCTGGCGTATGCTGATGGAATGTCTGGCGGTAGGCCGCGGTATTTCCCTTCCAGCCCTATCCACTGCTGCAAGTGAAATGACCTATCTAAACGTAGGGGCTTTCGCAAAAATCCGTCAGCAATTCAAAATTTCAGTGGGTAAATTTGAAGGTGTACAAGAGGCAACCAGTGATATTGCCAGTGAAACTTATATGCTGGAAGCATTTCGCTACCTAGTGACTTGTGGACTGAACCAAGGTGGTAAACCTGCGGTCATGACTGCAATGGCCAAATACTACGCCACTGAAACCATGCGCCATGTGGTCAATCATGGCATGGACGTGGTTGGTGGCCGTGCGGTACAAATGGGTCCGCGCAATTTTCTGGCATTAATGTATCAGACTATACCTGTATCCATTACGGTGGAAGGTGCCAATATTTTAAGTCGCTCCTTAATGATTTTTGGTCAGGGTTCAATGCGCTGTCATCCTTATTTGTTTGAGGAATTGCAACTGCTACAAGCCAAGGATAAAGAAACGGCCTTAGATACTTTTAACGATATGCTGTTCAAACATTTAGGCTATACCTTTAATCGTACTGCACGCGCATTCGCTTATGGATATATCGGTGGCTCATCCGATGCACCGAAAAGTGTAGATGAGTTTAGCCGTCCCTATTACAAGATTATTAACCGTTTAAGTGCCGACTTTTCAGTCACTGCCGATATGTGTTTAGGCTTACTTGCGGGTGATATTAAGCGCAAAGAAATGCTGTCCGGCCGCCTGGCAGATATTCATGCCAATCTGTTTATCAGCACGGCGATTATTAAATATTATGAACATGGAAAAAAAACTGAAGCTGAACAGATTCATGCCAAACTGGCGCTGGAAAAATCACTTTACAATGCTCAGGAAGCTTTCTATGGCTTGTTTGAAAACTTCCCAGTCGGTATGGCAGCAGGTCTGATCAAATTTATCTGTTTCCCGCTGGGCCGACCTTTGAAAAAACCAAGTGATACTTTGAAACAACAGGCTGGTGATATCATTATGCAGGACAATGCTTTCCGCGATGAACTGAAAAAACATGTGTTTTATACCACTCAGGAAGATGATGTGACCGGTCGTATGGAATCGACCTTTAATATGTTGCTGGAAATAGAACCCCTGTGGGATAAATTCAAGAAATCAGAATCTAAAGGTCAATTTAAAGGCTTAACTTTTGATGAACGTCTTGCGGATGCTGTAGAAATCGGTTTTATAACTGAAGATGAAGCATCAAAACTTGCTGTTTATAATGCTAAACGCTATGACAGTATGCTGACTGATGTATTTGATTCTGAGCTTGATCAAGCTTTGGAACTGGAAAATCCTTATAATGATAAGGAAGAATCCGCACCTATGCCTGATCCAAAACAGCAAGAACCATTATCGCCTTAAGGATTTCGGAAATAAAAAACGGCTGATTGAAGCCGTTTTTTATTATCTTAATTATGAAAATTAGAAAAAGAGTTTAACTATTTTCTACGATGCAGTTGCTAATTTATCGAGTTTAATTTTTATAGCATATAATTTTGCATACACTTCAATAGCATCATTTAATTCTGATCTTCCTTCTTCCATGGTGAATAGATGAGACTTCCTTGAAATATATTTCTGTATACATTCATCGCTTATTTTAATTCTTAAATCTCGAGGGTTATCATAACTTTCAAGTGAATCTGTATGCTTCTTATTTGGCAAATGAAGCATATACAAGTTATTGTACTGCCGAGATAATATTAATCTTAATGATTTTTCAACATCTAACCTTAATTTATTTAAACAGTTAAATTTTTCAATTTATTCAATTAACTCACAAAATGATTCAGCACATTCATCTACTATACAATCACTACGAAACCCACCTGATCCATAAATACTTTTTTGGACTAAAACTCTAAATAATTCTGTTCTAGCTTCTTTTAACTCCTCTATGGTCTTTTCAGCTTCCGACCTTAATTCTTTCAATTTGACACCATTTCCTGCAATCGAAAATTCTTGCACCTCTGCTGCAAAGGCTATGATCAATCCAATCACAGCAAATCCAAGAGCAAAAGCCACAAACTCAGTTCCTGATAATTTCTCCAAAGAGATTAGAAGCCACAAACCACAAGCAATCCCTGTTAAGCCAACAACAGCTCCAAAAACAATATTATTCTTTGATTTCTGTTCTTTAGTCTTCAATTTCTATCTCATATATTTTTAATTAACCCATAATAACAAAAGAAAAACTCTATTTTTATTATTAACCATAAAATCACATGACTAGCGACATGGATGTCGCACGTTTGGTAGGAATACAGGGATGTATCCTCTACCAAACAAAGCAGTTTTGTTACTTTTGCTGCATCAAAAGTAAAACACTGCTTATGCGTTATTTATTAAAATTTTGCACAATCAGTCAAGCTGTGACCTTATTAAAATATCCAACACAAAAAAACCACCTCACGGTGGCTTTTTTAAATCTAAAAATTAAGAGCTTTGAAGCAAATAGCTACCGATCAAGAACAACATTTGTAGCCCGACGACAGCCATAAAAAACATCCAGCCTTTCTTACGTAAAGTCGCCTTATCAACATTTGTATATGTCACAGTTTTTAGCATTGTGTCACCTCACTTAGAGATTCAATCCTGAACTTGTATTTAGTGAACCATCTTTCTTCCATATTGCATCGTTATTGTGCATAAAACACACAAATTATCTTTCACTCCAATATAGAAGCAAAATCCAAACCAAGTCCAGCGGGAGAAATAAAAATAAAAATTGTTCAAAATAAAAAAGCCACCCGAAGGTGGCTTTTTAAATTCGGGAAATATTAACCAATAAACTTACGAGCATTACGGAACATACGTAACCATGCACCATCTTCAGTCCATTCTTCAGGTTTCCAAGAATGCTGAATTGCACGGAAATTACGTTCAGGATGCGGCATCATAATGGTTGCACGACCGTCTTTCGAAGTCACACCGGTAATCGCTTCTGGTGAACCGTTCGGGTTCAATGGATATTGCTGTGTAGCATTACCCAAGCTATCTACATAACGTAGGCTGACCTGGTTACCTGCATTTAACGCAGCAATCTTGTCTTCAGTTGCAACTACACGACCTTCACCATGCGCAACCGCGATTGGAAGAATCGAACCTTCCATACCGTCTAACAAGATCGAGTTAGATTTTTCTACACGAACGTTCACTGCACGCGCTTCAAACACTTCAGAAGTGTTACGGTGGAAACGCGGCCAGTTTTCTGCACCCGGAATCAGTGGAGCCAATTGCGACAACATTTGACAACCGTTACAGATACCTAGAGAGAAAGTTTCTGAACGATGGAAGAATTTCTCGAACTGGTCACGAAGTTTAGGGTTGAACAATACTGATTTAGCCCAGCCACCGCCTGCACCCATGACGTCACCGTAAGAGAAACCGCCACAAGCCACAATACCTTCAAAGTCATCCAGGCTGATACGACCAGCAAGCAAGTCGCTCATGTGTACGTCAACAGTATTGAAGCCAACTTTGTCAAATGCCGCAGCCATTTCCACATGACCGTTTACGCCTTGTTCACGTAAAATCACCATGTTTGGACGGCGTGAGTTGATGTACGGTGCTTCAACAGGTTCGTTCAAGTCAAATGTAGGCTGAGCAATAATACCTTTATGGTTCTTGTCTGTAATCAAAGCAAACTCAGAATCCGCAGTTTCTACGTTGTCACGTAGACGCTGGATTTGATGCGATACTTCAGTCCAAGCTACTTGTAGATCAGCACGTTCAAGTACCAGACCATTGATAGTCAATTGGTCAGTATTGTTCACTTTACCTACTACAGAGATTGCATCTTTAAGTGAAGATTCAGCGATTTCTGCCTGTAATGCTTCCCAATCAGCAGTAGTGATTTGCAGAACTGCACCAATTTCTTCAGCAAACAGGCTTGCAGTAGATTGATCTTCTAAAGCCACACCTAAGCGTGAAGCGAACATCATTTCTGCAACAGTCGCCAACAAGCCGCCATCACCGATGTCATGGTAAGCCTTGATCAAGCCACGGTTATTCCAGTCTTGAACCAATGCGAAGAATGCTTTGAAGTCTTCAAAGCTGTCTACATCTGGAGTTACAGAACCAATGGCTTTATACACCTGAGCCAGAATCGAACCGCCTAGACGGAACTGACCTTTAGACAAGTCGATACGTACCAGCACTGACTCTTCATTTTTCAGTTCAGGAGTCAATGTTTGACGTACATCAGTCACCGGAGCAAATGCAGTAATTACACCAGACATTGGAGATGTTACTGCTTTATTTTCGCCTTCGTCGTTCCAGGTTGTACGCATAGACAATGAGTCTTTACCTACAGGAATGGCAATTCCTAGTGCAGGACACATTTCCATACCAATGGCTTTAACACCTTCGAATAGAGCTTGGTCTTCACCTTTTTGACCTGCTGCAGCCATCCAGTTTGCAGACAATTTAATGTCGCTGATCTGGTCGATTTTTGCAGACATGATGTTGCTGATTGATTCAGCTACAGCCAAACGTGCAGAAGCTGCCGGATTAAGAAGTGCTACTGGTGGACGTTCGCCCATCGCCATTGCTTCACCTGTGTAACCGACCAGGCTTGTTGTAGTTACCGCAGCATCTGCTACAGGCACCTGCCAACGACCTACCATCTGGTCACGCGCAACCATACCGGTAATTGAGCGGTCACCAATGGTGATCAAGAATGATTTAGAGGCAACGGTTGGGTTTTTAAGTACACGGAAAATTGCATCTTTCAAATCCACTTGAGCGGCATCAAAGTCATCGCCTTTGCGTTCAATCGTTTCATATGAACGGCTCATGCGTGGTGTACCGCCAAGCATTACTTGCATTGGCATATCCACGGCTTTGTTTTCAAACAATGGATCTTCAACGGTTAAGTGACGTGCTTCAGTCGCTTCACCCAACACTGCAAACGGACAACGTTCACGTGCACAAAGTGATTCAAACAGGCTTAAAGAACTTGGACGAATCGCCAATACATAACGTTCTTGCGCTTCGTTTGACCAGATTTCCATTGGAGACATGCCTGGCTCAAGCGATGGAATCTTACGCAGGTTAAGTACTGCACCCAATTCATGGTCGTTGACCAGCTCAGGCATCGCATTGGATACACCGCCCGCACCCACGTCATGTACAGACACGATCGGGTTGTAATCTTCCATGCGCCAGCAGGCATCAATCACTTCCTGGCAACGGCGTTCCATTTCAGGGTTTTCACGCTGTACAGAAGCGAAATCCAGGTTTTCACCCAACTTACCGCTATCTACTGAAGATGCAGCACCACCACCCAAGCCGATCAGCATCGCTGGACCGCCAAGCACGATCAGTAAATCGCCTGGTTGAATCGCATCTTTTTCCACATGGTCAGGACGGATGTTACCGTAACCACCGGCAATCATAATGGGCTTATGGAAGCCTTTGACTTCGCCATTGACGTTTTGTTCAAAAGTACGGAAGTAACCGTTTAAGGCTGGACGACCAAATTCGTTGTTAAACGCAGCACCGCCCAATGGGCCTTCAATCATGATTTGAAGTGGAGATGCCATACGTGATGGCTTGCCGTAGTTTTCTTCCCAAGGCTGTTCAAAACCTGGAATGTTCAAGTTTGAAACAGTGAAACCGGTTAAACCTGCTTTAGGTTTACCACCACGACCTGTTGCACCCTCATCACGAATCTCACCACCTGAACCAGTCGCAGCACCGGCAAATGGTGCAATCGCTGTTGGATGGTTGTGAGTTTCCACTTTCATTAAGATGTGAGCGGCCTGGCTCTTGTATTTATAAATGTGGTGACCGGTTGCTTCGTCTTTTTTAGGATAGAAGCGCTGCGTATCAAAGCCCACGATTACAGAAGCATTATCTTTATAGGCAGATAAAACGTCTGCTGGAGATTCTTTATAAGTATTTTTGATCATTTGGAACAATGACAATGGCTGTTTTTCACCATCAATTGTCCATTCAGAACCAAAGATTTTATGACGGCAATGCTCTGAGTTCGCTTGCGCAAACATCATCAGTTCGATGTCATGTGGGTTACGACCCATCTTGATAAAGGCTTCGGTCAAATAATCAATTTCTTCATCAGAAAGTGCGAAACCAAATTCAGAGTTGGCCTTAACCAGCGCTTGTTTGCCCTGACCTAAAATATCGATGCTATTTAAAGGCTTTGGTGCAGTCTCAGAGAATAATGCCGCAGCATCTTCAATTTGATTAAACACACTTTCGGTCATGCGGTCATGCAAAACCTGTTTAACTTGATCAGATACTTCAGAAATACCCTTTAAAGTAAACAAAACACCGCGTTCTAGGCGGTGTATCGGGGTATTACAGTTGGCAAAAATATCAGTCGCTTTAGAAGACCACGGCGAGATCGTACCTAAACGCGGTGTAACTAAAATTTGAATTTCATCATTTGCCGCTTGGCGAACTTCAAAAGAAGCACCATCGTTTAATAATTGTAATGCAGATTGATGCTGCTGCTCGTTGAGCGCTTGATCAAACAGATAAATCCATTGACTTTCAATTGATTGAACAGAACTCATTGACGCAAGACGGTTTAAGAGTTGAGTTTTCTTAAAAGAAGAGTGTGCTGATGCACCGGCCACGATAAACATGCTGATTTTGGCTCCACGGGCAGGTCTTTTGGACCATACCGCCAATGTGACTTAGAGAGAGCGCATATTCTACTGTGTATTGGCAAAATCAGCTAGATAGAAATTCACGAATGTGCCATCAATTCGCTCAAGAACACGCAAGAATATTTTATTTTTCAGATAAAAATTTTGAATCTTATATAAATTTAAGCCTGCACTATGTTGTTTCTAAATATTATTGCAACGACTTGAGTTTATTCCGAATCTTCAATTAGCCATTAACATTATGGCATCGTCTTCGAATCTTATTTTTTATCTCAATAGATACCATATTGTCGATTTATTCATATCATCTGCAATAAATCCATCTGTAGGCTGTTTTTATCAGAAAGACAAATCATGTCGTGCTGCTCTAGTCTATGGCAATTTTTTTTGGCATGATGAATTCAGGTCTTCACTGAATAACGATAAATGGAACAAATGCGTTGGTTAGAACTGCTTTCGACAGTTCGTATGGGTAGCAAAAAACAAAGTTCAGAACAGGCACGTAGCCCATTTCACAAAGATTATGACCGCATTATCTTTTCGCAAAGTTTTCGACAATTAAACCGTAAAACCCAGGTTCACCCGCTGACACAGCACGATGGCATTCACACCCGTTTAACCCATTCGCTTGAAGTGTCGTGTATTGGACGCTCCCTAGGCATGCTGGCCGCGGAAAAAATCAAAGATCAACTCCCGATTTGGATTTCCCCTGCCGATGTCGGTGCCATTATTCAGGCCGCATGTTTGGCGCATGATATTGGCAATCCGCCCTTCGGACATGCCGGTGAATATGCCATTCGTGAATGGTTTGATGATGCCTCACATGGCAATTTTCTGGAAAAACTCACTCCAGAAGAACAGGCCGATGTGCGCCAGTTTGAAGGCAATGCCCAAGGCTTACGTTTGCTGACTAAAATTGACTACCACCCAAATGATGGCGGTATGCGCCTGACCTATGCAACTTTAGGCGCTTATCTTAAATATCCGTGGCTGTCTAAAACAATTGCCTCACAAGGCGATCGTCCGGCCAGTCAGCGGGCAAAATTCGGTTGTTATCAGTCCGAAAAAGAGATTTTGAAGCAAATTGCTGAACAGCTGGGTTTAATTCAGTTGGGTGAATATCATTATTGCCGTCATCCACTGACCTATTTACTCGAAGCTGCAGATGATATCTGCTATGCCCTGATTGATCTGGAAGATGGCATTATTTTAAATATGCTGTCTTATGAAGAAGTTGAACCGATTTTCCTTGACCTGATTGCAGATTATGGCAGACCTAAAGAACTGTCTATGCCCACCACAACCTGGCAGCAAAAAATTGCTGCTTTACGTGGCCGGGTGATGAAACGACTGGTGGATGAAGTCACGACCGCCTTTGCCAGACACCATTTTGAAATTTTATCAGGTCAACTCAAAGGCAGCTTGTTGCAATATTGTTCCGAAGATATTGAACGTGGCATTGACCGAGCGAAGAATCTGGCGCGTGACAAGATTTTTGAACATCCGCAAAAAGCCGGTTTGGAAATTATTGCGCATCAGAGCCTGCAAAATATTTTAGATGCCTTTATTCCACTGACGACGCCACACAAGACTTTAAGCTTTAAAGAACAACGCCTGATGTCGATGTTGCAACGTGCAGGGGTAAATTTTCAAAGTAACCACTATGAAAATATTATGCAGGTGCTGGATATTATTTCTAAGTTCTCTGACCATCAGGCCTATAACCTGTCACAAGAGCTACAAGGCAATAAAGCAGGCTTGATATAAAGATTTTGCAGATATTTTGGCTGAAATTTCTGCTTATTTTAAAGAATTATGCGTGTGTATTTTGCCTTTCCTGCAAATGCTCACTACTATGCAAGCAACGATAGATAAGTGAAAAACTCAAAATGATTGGATGTCTCATTGGTGAAGTACTGGCTTTAGAAGCACCGACAGTATTATTAAATGTCAATGGTGTAGGCTATGAGGTAGACACACCGCTTTCTACATTTTGCCAATTACAGAAAGGCCAAAAAGTCACCTTATGGACGCACCTCGCCGTTCGTGAAGATGCTCAGCTTTTATATGGCTTCTTGAATGCTCAGGAAAAAATCATCTTCCGTACCCTGCTCAAAGTCAACGGCGTGGGGCCTAAAATGGCGCTCGGCATTTTATCGACCTTAAGTGTAGAAATGCTGATTCATACCGTTGAACATGAAGATATCAACAGCCTGATGAAAGTTCCGGGTGTAGGCAAGAAAACTGCTGAACGCTTGATGATTGAACTGCGTGACCGTTTTAAAGCGATGTCTGCCGGCATTGCCAATAATCCTGCATCAGCACAGCAAATCCAGTTTAGTGGTAACTCGGCTGTTGCTGAAGCCGAAGCCGCCTTGCAATCTTTAGGTTACAAACCTTTAGAAGCCCAGAAACTGGTGAATGCAGCCAAAGGTGACTTCACCGAAGCATCAGATATTATTCGCGCTGCATTAAAATCGATGAATAAATAACTGGAATATGACTTAAATTTAAATAAGTCTAACTATTTCCGTATTATCGCTACACGCTAAGCGACACGGATGTCGCTGGTTCAACTGCGGTACAAGGATGTATCGTCAGTTGAACAAAGGGGTTTTGTTACTTTTGTCCCGTCAAAAGTAAGGCATCGCCTACGTGAAAATCTTAGGATTCAGATCCATATTTGAGGCTGTATGAAAAACAGCAATTCAAAGGATCACCAAAACATTGGTAATTAAACGTTATGCAAGACCGTCTCATCAGTGGTTCTGAAAAACCCGAAGATCATTTTGATCGTGCCATTCGCCCGACTTCCCTCGATGACTACATTGGTCAACCGGTGGTACGCGAGCAAATGGAAATCTTTATTGGCGCCGCACGCGGACGTGGTGAAGCACTCGACCATACTTTAATTTTTGGCCCACCCGGTCTAGGTAAGACCACACTGGCCAATATTATTGCCCGCGAGATGGGCGGTAATTTAAAGTCAACTTCAGGCCCTGTGCTAGAACGTGCCGGCGATCTGGCTGCCATGCTGACCAATCTGGAAGAAGGTGACGTTTTATTTATTGATGAAATTCACCGTCTTTCTCCAGTGATTGAAGAAATTTTGTATCCAGCCATGGAAGATTACCAGCTGGATATCATGATTGGTGAAGGCCCTGGCGCACGTTCCATTAAACTGGATTTGCCACCGTTTACCTTGGTTGCAGCAACTACACGTGCAGGCTTGCTCACCTCGCCGCTACGCGACCGTTTTGGTATTGTGCAGCGTTTAGAATTTTATTCAGTTGCAGACCTGACGCACATTGTTTCACGTTCAGCCAGCTTAATGGACGTTCCGATGACGGCTGATGGTGCAAAAGAAATTGCCCGTCGTGCTCGTGGTACACCGCGTATTGCCAACCGTTTACTGCGTCGTGTTCGTGACTATGCGCAAGTGAAAGGTACGGGTGAAGTCACTCAGGATATGGCTCAACGTGCACTGGATATGCTGAATGTAGATAAAGATGGCTTGGATACCTTGGACCGTCGTTACTTAAGCATGTTATTAGAACGTTTTGATGGGGGCCCTGCCGGTGTAGAAGCTTTAGCTGCGGCAATGGCAGAAGATTCGGGTACATTGGAAGATGTGATTGAGCCTTATCTGATTCAGCAAGGTTATACCATGCGCACTGCACGAGGTCGTATTGCTACTAATATGGCGTATGTGCAGTTTGGCATGACACCACCAGAGCCGAAGTGATAAGTAATTTGAAAAGGCAGCTTAGGTTCATTAGTATTTCATAGCTTAATTTAAGCAAGCTTTGGATATACGTGTGGCAGGGATGCCACACGTTAGCCATCCATATTTGAAGGAGTGCATACAACCTAGTTCTATTAACTTATTTTCCTTACAAAATCATATCCGTACTTAAAAAAGATCTAAGACTTAGAAATCACCCTCACCTCTTCCACCAGCATCAACTCACACGCACCATTCCCTGTATCTTCACGACTTAAAGAACTGCGCCACTTCCAGCCATCCGCAGCCGTGACTTCAACCAATTGCCCTTTTAAATAAATCAAATCATCCTGATCAATCTCTTTCAGCTGTTTTGCAATCTGTTTCGATGCCGGAATCAAATGCGTATTGGCACTTTGTGCTGAAATTTCATTGACCGGAATGGGCGGTGCATTTTCATAACGCCAGTAATACCAGCGGTTGCTCTGACTAATCGACAACTGCTTATAAACAGCAGGATTGGTCATGCTGCCCCATCCCAAAGCAAAATCAACTGGACTAAGTTCCGCCTCTCGACCGAAACTATAGTCTTCTCTTGATAAAACCCGAAACTCGCCAGCATACGCTTCAAGATTTTTCATACTATAGCCATCAAACTGATGGATTCCTTGAGCAGATTGATAATCAGCAGCCTCTGAAATACCTTTATCCGGTTTCAGCCAGTAATTCCACAGTGCAAACCCCAAGGCTAAAATAATTATGTATTTCAAAAAGCGACTCATCTAAATCTCGTATGTTTAGTTATGCTGTAATAACTTAATAATAAATGGAATCGGATTAAATCTCGGGGTCACAGATCCGAAAATTGACTTTTACAACAACCACAATTTATAAAAGCGAATTCCAAAGTAAGATACATAAATTTACAAAGTAAAAGTATCAATAAAAACCTTATATTCCAATCACTAAAATAAAGTATACCTTAAAAGTATATTTAAGATACCTACAGAGTTTTGATTAAATTTAAAACAATATGCAATTCTAAAAAGTCACTTTAACTATTTCAAACTCTTAAGGTTCTCCCAAGATATGAACATGTACAAGCAGATCTCCCTTTGTCTTCCACTTATCTTTTGTAGCCAACTCAGCCTTGCTGACTGGATTGATGATTCCGTTAAAAATGTAGAAGCCCACACCATTAAGCTGCGGGAACATATTCATCAGCATCCTGAACTTGGCAACATGGAATTCAAAACTTCTGAGCTGGTACAAAAAGAGTTGAAATCCTATGGCATTGAAGTGCGTAAAGGTTATGCCAAAACCGGTGTAATTGGTGTACTGAAAGGCGCTAAACCGGGTCCAGTCATGGCACTCCGTGCAGATATGGATGCCCTTCCAATTGAAGAAAAAACTGCACTTCCTTTTGCCAGCAAAGCCAAAGCCATGTATCAAGGTGTAGAAACGCATGTCATGCATGGCTGTGGTCATGATGCGCATACAGCCATGTTGCTGGGTGCAGCCAAAGCACTCGCTGCCAACAAAGATAAAATTGCAGGCACCGTGGTATTCGTATTCCAGCCGGCTGAAGAAGGCGGGGCCGATGTCGATAACTTTAGCCAAGGACATTTAATCGGTTCACGTAAAATGATTGCCGATGGTGCATTGAACAATCCTAAACCGGAAGTCATTTTCGGTATGCACGTGATGGCAGGTATGCCTAGCGGCAATATTTTATATAAAGATGGTGCGATTCTGAACAGTGCCGATCATTTACGCATTCAAGTGAATGGTAAACAAGTCCACGGCTCCATGCCTTGGCTCGGTCGTGATCCGATCTATGCATCATCACAAATGATCAATAACATGCAAAGTCTGGTCAGCAGAAAGGCGGACTTGACCAAAGGTATGGGCGTGGTGAGTATTGGTAGCATTCACGGTGGTACAACAGGTAACGTCATTCCAGATCAAGTCAATATGGTGGGTACGATCCGCTCCAATAATGAAGATGTGCGCCAAGGAATATTAAAAGACCTACCGAAAATGATTGAGCATAATGCCGCAGCAAATGATGTCACTGCAAAAGTGGAAATTGCACCATACGCGCCTGTGACCACCAATGACAAAACCCTAACCAAGCTGATGCAGCCTACACTGGCTCTGGTGAATGGTGAAGACAAATTGCATGTACTGGACAACAATGCCAGTGCCAGTGAAGATTTTTCTTATTATGGTCAGCTCATGCCATCCTTGTTTGTTTTTGTAGGCGCAACGCCTGCCGATCAGGACATGGCCAAAGCCGCACCTAACCATAACCCTTTATTTATCGTCGATAATGCGACTTTAAAAACCGGGGTAGAAAGCCATGTACGCTTTATTCTGGATTATCCAAAAGTTGCCGAACAGGTACAGGCAGACTGGAAAAAGATGCAAGCTGCAAAAAAATAAAGTCTATTTTTTAAAAAGTGAGCATCCTTTGCTCACTTTTTTTATATCTAAAGGTTTTGAGGATTAAATAGAGAATAGATTTCATTTGAAACCTTGTGCCATTGGACTCAACTCTCATAATGATAAACTGCAATGCGTTATACAGCTTGACTCTTGGCAAAAAAAACGTCATTTTTCACAGTTTTTTTAATCCGCTAAAAGTACAGCTAAAACCATAAAACTGAATTGAAAAATGGGATCCATCATGGCGAATAAATTCGAATTCAACATTCGTGTATATATTGAAGACACCGATGCAGGTGGCATTGTCTATCATGCTAACCATATTCGTTTTATGGAGCGTACGCGTACTGAATGGTTACGTGCGGCAGGTGTTGAACATTACTGGCACCAAAAAGATTATCACTTTGTGGTCCATAAGATTAATGTAAAATATGCGCGTCCTATCCTGATGGATGACCTAATTACTGTTACCGCGAGTGTAGTTTCGTGTAAAGCGACATCATTTGTATTGCAACAAAATATTTATCGTGGTGAAATCATGCTTGCATCTGGTGAAGTCGAGTTGGCATGTATCAGTGTAGACGGCATGCGTCCAACACGACTTCCTGAGGAAATCCGTACACTAATTCTGAAAGAGTTAGGACAAGACTAAAAAAATTTATTGGCACATTGTAACTATGGCAACACAACTAGAATCTTCGCTACACGTATCAGATCTTATTTTACAAGCAAGTCCTGTCGTTCAACTGGTAATGCTGCTGCTCCTTCTGGCATCACTATATAGTTGGTATCTGATTGCCAAGTTACATATGAGTTATAAAAAAGCCCAGGCAGATGATGAACATTTCCAAAAAATCTTCTGGTCGGGTGCCGAATTAAATACCCTTTACAACAACGCCCAGCTCAATTCCAAACGTGTTGGTCTGGAAGATATCTTCTATCAGGGCTTGGGTGAATTTTTAAAGCTGACAAAACGCAATGCACCGGCCCAGCAAAGCATTGAAGGCACAGAACGCCTTTTACGCGTTGGCCTAAGCCGTGACCAGGGTAATCTGGAACAAGGTTTGGGTGTATTGGCAAGTATTGGTTCAGTTGCACCTTATGTCGGCTTGTTCGGTACCGTTTGGGGCATTATGAATGCCTTTATTGGTCTGGCAGATGTTGACCAGGTGACACTGGCCACCGTTGCTCCGGGTATTGCTGAAGCATTGATTGCCACTGCTATTGGTCTGTTTGCAGCCATTCCGGCTGTTTTGGCATTTAACCATTTCACTGCTAAAGGTGAAGCTGTCTATTCAGACCGTGCTTTATTTGCCGAAGAAATGGTGGCGCTATTACAACGTCAAACTGTGGGTTCTACACAGGAAAATGACTAATGGCGATTCAACGTTCCGGACGCTTTGAGCGTATCAAAAAACCGTTAAAAAGTGACATGAATGTCGTCCCTTATATCGACGTCATGCTGGTACTTCTGGTAATTTTTATGGTCACTGCACCCATGATTACGACCGGTGTAAAAGTTGATTTGCCTCAAGCCAATGGCACCCCCATGCAGGCCGAAGACCGCCCTGCCATTGTCACGCTTGAATCAGATGGCACCATTAAACTTGAAGATAAATCACATAGTAATGATGTGCTCACACTCAATGAATTAAAAGCCGTGCTGACTGAATCGCAACGTGAAGCGTCAGAACAGAAAAAACAAATGAGCGTACTGATTAACGGCAGTGAATCTCGTCCTTATGGTGAAGTCATGAAACTCATGTCTGCCCTACAGGATGCAGGATTAACTCAAGTAGGTTTACTGACTGAGCCATTAAAATAATTTATGAAAGATTTCACAAAGCCACAATCTAAAGAAAAAACGATTGCGCTTGGATTTACCATCGGTGTCCATGTGGTGGCAATGACTGGCTTACTTTTTTTAGGCATGAGTAAACCACCTGAGCCTCCTAAAAAGATCACGACGGTTTTAGTTAAACCTGAAGATTTATTGCCAGCTGAACCCGTACCTGTGGAACAAACCGATTCAGCAGAAACTACCCATGAAAAAGTAGCAGAACAGGTTCAACAAACAGCAGAACCAAATGTTGAGCCCGCTCCTGTAATACCAGTTGCCCCACCAGCTCCAGCTCCAGCTCCAGCTCCAGCTCCAGCTAAACCTGATACAAATAAAGCAGCAGAGCAAGCCAAAGCCGCTGCTGAAGCCATGCAAAAAGCCGAAAAACAAGCTGCTGAAAATGCAAAAATTGCTGCGGCCAATAAACTAAAAGCGCAAGCTGAGGCAGCCGAAAAAGCCAATGTAAAAGCTGCGGCTCAAGCTAAGGCTGATGCTGCTGCAAAAGCGGAAGCAGATGCCAAACGTAAAGCAGATCAGACTGAACGTGCGAAAGCAGAAAAAGTAAAAGCGGATGCATTAAGAAAGGCAGAAGCGGATAAACAGCGTGCTGAAGCCACCGCAAAAGCCAAAACTGATGCTGCAAATAAAGCCAAGGCTGACGCTGCTTCCAAAGCCAAGGCTGACGCTGCTTCCAAAGCCAAAGCCGATGCGGCTAACAAGGCAAAAGCTGACGCTGCTGCCAAAGCTAAAATAGAGGCAGCGAATAAGACCAAAGCTGATGCTGCTGCAAAAGCAAAAGCGGATGCCACTGCAAAAGCTAAGGCAGATGCGGCCAATAAAGCCAAAGCCGACGCTGCTGCTAAAGCTGATGCCGCTGCTAAAGCTAAAGCGAATGCAGAAGCCCGTGAACGCGCAGCTGAAGAGGCCAAAGCATCATCTGCTAAACAAGCTGCCGAAGAAGCCGCGACTAAAAAAGCTGAAGCCAAGAAAATTGCCTCAACTGCAAAACGTGATTTCACCAATAAAGTTCATCGAGCTTGGGATGTTCCTTCAGGTTCAATTGGAAAAACTGCTAGTGCCCGCGTGACTTTAAGTGATAGCGGTTCAGTTCAATCGGTGATTGTTAACTCGAGCGACCCTGACATGAAAGCCAGTGTAGAAGCAGCCGTTCGGGCAGCTGCACCTTATCCAATGCCTTCAGATCCCGATGCACGACGTGAAGCAAGAACTTTTACTTCAAGCTTTACGGCGAGATAACTAGAAGCCACATCAAATTTTGGTTGATGTGGCTTTTTTTGGCATTTAAACTGGACAGTCGATAAAACAGCTAAAATTTTATTCACTTTTCACAGTCTTATAACAGTTTAGTCCTTATGATGTGCTTTCAATCACTCAAAATCATGCCATTATGTGACACAAGCAGACCCACAATAATTTATATTTTTTAGAGTACGTAGCGGATGATGGAAATGACGCGTAAACATCTACTTTGCCTAACCGTTTTAACAGCTTTAAGCCCAGTTTTAGCGACACAGTCTTATGCACAATTGCATTTGGAAATTGCTAAAGCACCAGAAGAAGCACCAAAAATTGCCATTATTCCGTTTAATAATGATCAAAGCATCTATCCTATTGTCGAAAATGACCTGAACCGTTCCGGTAAATTTTCCAGCGCTTCCAAGAATCTCCCTGCAACAGCGAGTATGAATAATCCAAATGCCGAAGCCTGGAAATCTGCCGGTGTACCTTATGTGGTGACCGGTACGGTAAAAACTACCGACAATGGCAGTTTTGAAGTTCATTACCAGCTCTACGATATCGAAAAACAGCAGTATCTATTAAATGAATTATTGACTGTCCCTGCGTCACGTATCCGCCAAGCTGGCCACATGATTAGTGATGCAATTTATCAGGCATTAACGGGTATTGCAGGGGACTTTAGCGGGCGTATTGCCTATGTGCTGCGCAACCCGGCAACACCTGAACAGCGTTATACCTTGCAAATTGCCGATACCGATGGTGAACAGCCTAAAACTATTTTGACCTCACGCGATCCGATCTTGTCACCGGCCTGGACACCTGATGCCAAAAAAATTGCCTACGTTTCATTTGAAACAAAACGCCCGGCAATTTATGTACAGGACTTAGCGACTGGAAAACGTGAAAAACTGGCCAGCTTCCGTGGTTTGAATGGTGCACCAAGTTTCTCGCCGGATGGCAAGAGCATGCTATTTACTGCTTCCCTGCATGGCAATCCAGAAATTTATCAGATGAACCTGGATACGCGTGAACTACAGCGTATGACCAATGACAGTGCGATCGATACCGAAGCACGCTACGCTCCAGATGGTAAATCCTTTATTTTTACCTCAGACCGAGGTGGTTCACCGCAAATTTATAGCTATAATTTTGCAAATAGCACCAGTAAACGCCTGACTTTCCGCGGTGCATTCAATGCACGTGGGACATTAAGTGCAGATGGTAAAAAAGTTGCACTGGTACATCGTCCAAGCGGTAGTAACTACAAGGTTGCCATTCAGGACATCAATACTGGTATTACCAATATCCTCACCCCGACCAGTCTGGATGAATCACCAAGTTTCTCACCAAATGGTCAGATGGTGGTCTATGCCACACGTGAAGGCAACCGTGGCTTATTGTCCATCATGTCACTGGATGGCCGTTTCCGCATGAACTTGCCAAGTGAACAGGGCGAGGTTCGCGAACCGGCTTGGGCACCAAAATAACAATTTAATTTTATTAATCTAAAGTAATGATAATCATGGAGATAAAGATGAAAGCAGTTCAATTATTAGTACTTCCTGTTCTTGCTACAGCATTGGTAATGACTGGATGTGCCAGCCGCAAGCCTGCTGCTGAAATTCAGGCAGGACAAAATCCGAGCGGAGCCACTACCGTCAGCACTGAAGGTCTAAGTGAAGATGCAGCCTTGAATGCACAAAACCTGGCAGGTGCGTCATCTAAAGGTGTTACTGCGGCAAATAAAGCATTTTTAGCGAAACGTGTGGTTCACTTCGACTATGACAGTAGCGAACTGTCAAACGACGACTACCAAACCCTTCAGGCACATGCACAATTCCTTGTCGCCAATGCCAATTCTAAAGTGGCTTTAACTGGCCATACTGATGAACGTGGTACCCGTGAATACAACATGGCTTTGGGTGAACGTCGTGCCAAAGCGGTAGAAAGCTTCCTCATTACCAATGGTGTCGCTGCAACTCAATTAGAAGCAGTGAGCTATGGTAAGGAAATGCCAATTAATGCAGGTCATGATGAAAATGCATGGAAAGAGAACCGCCGTGTAGAACTTAACTACGAAGCAGTTCCCCCTCTATTAAAATAAGAGATCCAATAAAAAAGCGCTCAATCTTGAGCGCTTTTTTTAAGCTTTTTCAGATTCTTCGGAATCTTGTTTCGGGCTTTGCATAGATTCTATCAAATCATGCTTGTTGAATTTTTTATATTCCGCTTTCACTTCATAACCTTTCCAGGCTTCTTTCACTTTTTCGGCAGAAATATCTTCTAAATTCATAGCTTCATTTGGCGTTGGAGTCGCATCAAACTTTTGCGTTGTCATAACTGTGCTCCTATCACGTTTTCCATAACCTATAGACCTCAACATAGCATTTTTTACAGAACTTACAAGAGTAAAATCACGACAAATAGTCGAGTTTAATTGTTCTTTTGCTGCGTTCTCATCTAAAATGGTTGCCCATATTCTTTTGATAATTTTTTATCATTTTTTAATTGGAGTTTTCCTGTCATGTCATACCTCAGCCTTTCCCAATATTTACAACAACAAAACGGGAATCTAACGCCTGAACTGGCTCAAGTTATTGAAACGATTGGTAATACATGTAAGGACATCGATCAATTATTGCAAAAAGGTGCTTTAGCTGGCGTTCTAGGTAGTGCGCAACACGAAAATGTTCAAGGTGAAGAACAAAAGAAACTTGACGTTATTTCAAATGATTATTTAATTGATGCGTTAAAAGTACATGCTGAAGTTGGCGGTTTAGCATCTGAAGAATTGGATGAATTCACGCCTGCGCAAGAAAATGGGAAATATCTTGTATTGTTTGATCCATTGGATGGTTCTAGCAACATCGACATCAACATGTGTGTAGGTACTATTTTCTCAATTCTTCCTGCAAAACATGCAGTAACACAAGCTGAAGACTTCTTGCAAGCAGGTACCAACCAGGTTGCAGCAGGTTATGTACTCTATGGCCCCTCAACCATGATGGCACTTACTGTCGGTGCTGGCGTTGTATTCTTTACTTTCGACCCTGAAACCAAAGAATTCTTGCTCACTAAAGATGCGATTACTGTAGCTGCCGATACTAAAGAGTATGCCATCAATGCATCGAATCAACGTCACTGGGAAGCACCGGTAAAACGTTATATCGAAGAATTGCTTGCAGGTAAAACAGGCCCGCGTGAAAAAGACTTTAACATGCGTTGGGTGGCGTGTATGGTGGGTGATATCCACCGCATTCTTTGCCGTAGCGGTATCTTTATGTACCCATATGACACTAAAGATCCGAAAAAAGCCGGCCGTTTACGTTTAATGTATGAAGCGAACCCGATGAGTATGCTGATGGAACAGGCAGGTGGCGCATCTACAACGGGTCGTGTACGTATTCTAGAGATTCAGCCGACTGAACTTCATCAACGTGTACCTGTGGTGATTGGTTCTAAAAATGAAGTTGACCTCGTAACGCACTACCATAATTAATTTTTTATAGCGGAAGTAAGTCCTGATGACTTGCTTCCGTGGATTTGATCTCCCATGCCTACTATTTTTCTAGAATCAAAAGATAATCCTAAAATTAAGCATTTACGCGGCTTAATTGAACAAAATTCATATCGTAAAAAACAAGGTCAAACCGTACTTGAAGGTACCCATTTGTGTTTGGCCTGGTTAGCAGAAGATAGAAAAATCAAATCTATTTTTACCACCGAACAGGCTTTAAACCATCCTGATTTTGACCGGATTGCTGAACAATACCAAGGTGCAGTGTTTGTCATTAGTGAATCCTTGTACAAGGATTTAAGTACCTTGGGTACCACACTTGCTTGTCTTGCCATTGTCGATTTACCCAGTTCACGCCATGCCCTCGATTTTACGGCTGACACCTTAATTCTGGAAAATATCCAAGATCCGGGCAATGTCGGTACTTTGCTCCGCTCTGCAGCTGCAGCAGGTATTCAGCAAATTGTCTGTACCAAAGGTTCAGCTTCACTGTGGTCGCCACGGGTACTGCGTGCCGGAATGGGTGCACACTTCTCCTTGCACACTTATGAAAATGTGACACTTGAAGATATTTTGGATCAATTCAAGATTCCTGTTTACGTGACCAGTTCACATGAATCAGAGAGCTTATATTCCAAGGATTTAACCCAATCTTGTGTCTGGGTTTTAGGCAATGAAGGTCAAGGTGTTTCTGAATACGCCCTTGAACATGCACAGGCAGTTTCGATTCCCCAACCTGGTGGACAAGAGTCTCTAAACGTTGCCATTGCGGGTTCTGTCTGCTTCTTTGAAATGGTTCGTCAACGGTTATAAACGTCTCATTCGTTACTTTATTTTAAACATCCCTCGTCAATGTTTAAAAATAGATTACACTAGAAAAATAATAATTTTTTTGTCAACCAAACCATTATTTCCAGCGTTATAGGTATATGAATATGGAAATAATGGTGGGTATCCAATGACAGGATTTTCCATCTCTATGGATTCAGCACCGAGACAGTCTCAGTCGGAAAATTTGAGTACTCTGAAGAGTACGGCTGAACGACGCCTGAAAATTTTTATGCAGGATGTGACTGGACGTGCTTTAGTCATGATGGAGAGTGCAACCCAAGGTCAACAAGGCATTGCAATGGATCTCGTGCAGGAAGCATTTATTTCCTTGCATAAGGCATATGCCGATAAGTCGACCGATGAGTGGTATCCCCTGTTTTACACCATTTTGAATCATAAACTCCAAGACTGGCGTAGAAAAGAAGTCCGTCGGGCACAACCTTTTTCTTTTTTTAAAAAGGTAAGCTTGGATGATGACGATATCGAACTGAATGATATTGTTGACGAAAGTACACCTAGTCCATTCGATTTTCTTGATCAAGCCGTAACTGCCGAAGAAATACAGGAAGCTATCGCTCAGCTTCCTGTTCGTCAGCAACAAGCTTTTATGCTGCGTGCTTGGGAAGGTTTTGATACACACACGACTGCACAAATTATGGAATGCAGTGAAGGGAGTGTAAAAACCCATTATCACCGTGCTATTCAAGGTCTCCGAGCTTCGTTAGCACATTTGAATCCATATCGTGGAGGGTCATCAGAATGAAGCAAGATGATTTCTTAAAACAAGTTACTTCCAAACTCGATGGACTCGCACAACATCACAAAGCCAAACCTACTGTGATGAATCATGTGATTGAAGAAATTCAAGCGCGAGAAACATCCCGTTATGGACTTTGGAAAATGTCAGGGTTTGCTCTTGCCGCTGCAATTGCAGGATTCGTGGTGTTCCCAGATTCCATTGAAATGGCAACAAAACCTCAAAATCAGGTTGTGGTGACTCCGAAACTCTCTCCGCAAATGGTTGAAGATTTGGAGATGCTCATGGTTTTAGGTGAGGATAAGGTTCCACATGGCAGCTAAAAAATTAGCATTTGCTTTTTGTGCTCTCGGATTTTTACAAACCAGCTTTGCTGGCTTCGAACGTTTTTGGATTTTTTCCAAAGATGCCGACACACAAATAGCAGAAACCTGGGATACATTATCGGATAGTGAACAGCGCGCACTTATTCAGCGCTACCAATCACTCAAAGAAATACCTGAAGCACAAGGCACAACCCTACAGCAACGTATGGATTGGTTTACCCAGCTTCCAGAGCAAGAAAAACAAAAAATGCGTGAAACCTGGCAAAAAATGAGCAGCCAAGAACGTAAAGAGTTGGGTATCCGTATGCAAAAGGCCACACCCGAAGAACGACCTCTGATTCGCGCTGAATATATCAGTAAATATTTGCCCCAAACTGTAACCCATCATTAATTTGATATTATTGAAAAAGATTAAACTCATAAAAAAGCCGCTGAAATCAGCGGCTTTTTATTATTTCATTCGATAACGTCGATATAAACCTAAGCTTGCTAGAACAAATATCCCATAAATTCCAAATGAACCACCACCTGATGATGTATTGGTATTTTCAACAGTGTTCATCAAAAAGATAGTAGCAGTATTTGATCTCAGTTCCTCAGCATCATATATTTTATAAGTCACCGGATAATCAAATCGACTTAAATTATTTTTAACTGCGAAATGTAATTTTCCACCATAACATATCTCGCCAGCATGACTACCAGGACAAGGACCTTGTCGTTCTGCAGTTAAGGTTAAGCCTGCTGGTAATTTCTCAATATGAATCGGAATTTCACCAATTTCTTTATCAGAATAAAATGATTTTTTAGCAGTTGATAAATGAGTTGTTGAACCATCTCCATCATCGCTATCATTTTCCAAAGGATTAACAGTAATTTCTAAGTTAGAACTTGGACTAATAGAATAAGTATCATCATTTGCAATAGGTGCAATGTTAGTAAAGCGTGCCTGTAAAATCCCTGAAGATGAAATACCTGTTGCTTTATTTAGAATCGTATACTTACAATATTCTGCCTTTGAAGCTACAGTTTCTTTACCGTCTAAACGGTACATAATGATTCTTTTTAGGTCTGGCTTCCATTCACATTTTAAATTTGTATCAACTTTAATACTTGATAAATCTATACCACTTTGTGAGCCATTAAGGTCACCTACCCCTTGAGCTTCTGCAGTTATTTCATAATTATCACTATTTAGGGCTTTAAGTTGTCTAGCACCAGCCCCGGTAACTTCTACTTCATCTGGTAGTGCAAGCTTAAAAGGATCAACATAAATAGTACGATATTGCTGATATTGTTTTGTATATTTAAGCAGGTTTTCTGCCTTATTTAAATCATCGTTATACATCGTTAAATAATCAGGATCAGTATCTTTATTATTCACCAATGCTTTTAATTGTTCATAATCTGCTTGCAAAGCATTAATAGTAATCACAGCAGAACTATTAATCAAATCTCCAATATCGGCTGCAGTAAGATGCATCATTTCTACAGAACCAATATCACAGCTATTGGTTAACGTAGGATTAAATACTAAAGTTGAACTAGTAACACGTTCAATTGCTCTTTGATCAACTTCACTACACCCTGTTGCTAAAACATCCACTAGATCAGTATTTGTTTTATTATCTTTTGGATAATATAACGGTAAATACAAATTATAGTCTGAACCTTCCTGATAACTTGATAATATTGAAATCATACTAATGTTTGAAACGTCTATATTATTAGCAATATTTCTTGTACTTCCATTATTGCTAGCAGGATCAGGTAAAGTACACTTACTCACTCCATTTAATTCTACTGCATTATTAACTGCGGTCATATCTATATTATTTAGAGCTATATTTTTAGAACTTGTATAACTACAAGACTCTCCCACATTATAAGCAAGTACATTAAAATTTAAATTTTTATTACCATTTTCATCATAATACAATATATTATTTGCTGTGTTTTCTACTATCGTATTACTGTTTAAAATCAAAGAGGATAATGAGCTTAAAGGATGCCCAGTAGAGTCTACATTATTAATAATTGAACTATTGCTACTACTAGCAATATTTTTTGCGATAGTATTTGCACTTAAATTTGCCACAACATAACCACAAAAATCTAAAGTACTTGAACTATTATTCAAATTTCCATTTGTGACAATACTGCTATTGGTAATACTGATATTAGCTTTGGTTTTAATTAAATTTGCTGTACAGTCCATAGCCAGAACACTGCCAGTAATAGCGTTATTTCCTTCTACTAAAGTGTGATTAAGTGATAGAGACTTTTCAGAATTTTGCGCAACAAAATAAACTGCCCCACCACTTTTTTCTGATTTAGATGCTGTAATTGCACTATTATCCATAAATAATGGACCAGCCACATATAAAGCTCCCCCATCCCCTTTAGAATAGCCTTTTGTTAGCTCTACATCCAGAAGTGTTAATGCAGATTCACTTCCTAACGTATTAAAGAGACGGGTCTTATTTTGCCCACTAATTTTACTTACTAATTTCCCCATAAGTGGATAATCATTTGTTAAAGGACTCTTTTTACCCCAATCTGCTGGAGATTTTCCTTGTATAATGATTTGGCTTGTGGGATTAATTTCTTTTTCTAATTTATATTCTCCAGCTTCTAGTTGAATAATATCTTTTTGACCATTTAGTGTGTTTCCAGCACTACAACCACCATAAGCTTTATTTAAACTTGCAGCTTGAACTGCCTCACGCAATGAACATTTATCAGCGTTTATATTATCTTCATCATCAAATGTATTCACATAAATTGTCTTATTCTCTGCTGCAATTAATGGTATCGCAGACAAAACCATTATGCATAGTAATCCTTTCTTATAATTTTTCATGGCTATATCCTTATTTTTTAAAGCGACGCAATCCAAATAAACCCAAGACCACTATTACGCTAAAAATCCCAAATGAACCGCCGGAAGTTTTAACTGATTTATCTTCCATGTTATTTTCAGCTTCCTGCACAATTTGTACATTTACTTCCATATAAGGTTTACTTTTATTAAAGCGAGTAGAGGAAGTTACAACACGAATCGTGAAAATATCAGCCCCACGCCATGCACCATTTGGGGTATATACCAGATTCCCATCCAAATCAATTGTGAGTTTTCCTTTAGAAGGAGTCTGTGTTTGCACAATCATTAAACATCCATCTTTCCATGGCTCACCAGTTTGATTTTCCGGGTAAATTTTGTCACATTCTTCTTTGGGTATAGGATCACTATCTCCCAACATATCGGCAATAGAAATTTTAGCAACTTGCCCAATCAACAAATCCTTACCCACCAAACCAATTGTGGCGGGTACAACAATTTCAATAGCCCCACGATCACAATTTTCTGCTTCTACATCTCTGCTTTTACCACGTTGATCAGAACCTTCGCATCCGATATATACATCTGAACTTGTTACTCGTGCTCGCCCTTTATTCACGATTAAAGAATTAGCAAGGCTTGAATAGGAAAGTAAAATACGTGGACGGAAATAACCCAGGAAACTATTTTCAGACTGTTTATATGGACATAAAATTGACTGATCATCATCTTTCAATGATAAACAATTTCCTTCTATGTCATTTCCTGCAAATAATTGAGTACCTGTCCAAAATTCATTCTGATAATTTGCTGCCCCACTACCACAATCTTGGGAAACAACATTATTTAATAAAAAACTATGATCATTATTAAAACGACAGTCTAAACGACCCCCAGTAACTGGGTATGGGTTTCCTAAAAGGATACTATTACTTAAATAAGCTTTTTCTCGCGCCGCATTAAATATTAAACCAGCAGTATTTGCGACAATCGTTAAGTTATTTAATCCCATACCATCAATTACATTCGCCACAGTACCTATATTCTTAAAAAAAGTACTGTTTGATATAGTGTATTTAACGAATGGAAATGCAGCAATTTCTGTATCTTCAAGTTGCTGAGCTGAATAAATATTCGCAGAAGTATTAGAACGTGTTTCATTCCCGGAAAAGACTGTGTTCATAATTTTAAACCCAGGCTTTTGACTGTAAATGATTCCACCTTCATCTGCGTGATTGTTTACGATTAAACTATTACTGATTTCTATATAACTGGCAAATGCTGGATGAGCAGTATTTATAGCTACATTATAAATCGCACCACCTTGTTCAGCATAACCACCTGATAATTTGACATAATCTAAGTACAAGCTTTCATTGTTATAAATTAAACCGCCATTTTGAGCACAATTTTGGTCAGTACAACCTGCTAAATTTACTTCTTTTAAATTAACAGTAAATCTTTTCTCAGCATCAGCATCATCTATATAAAAGATTTGATCTTTCCCAGTCATCTGAATAGTTGCATTATTTAAACCGGGAATAGCATCTTCATTCACATTCGTTTCATAAGTGGTTTTAATTGTTAATTCGGCTTTAATAGGTAACTTTGAAGTAATTTTATAATTAGCTTTCTTTTCCAAAAGAATTGATGAGGTAGAATTTTCCCCACCACAACCATTATAACCTTCCTTAGGCATTCCCCGATTAACGTATTCTATTGCTTCACGTAATGAGCATTCCTTGTCATCTTTGGTAATATCTTCTGTAGTATTCACGATAATATCGGCACTATAAGCATGTCCTGCAACGCATAACATCCCTATACCTATGCTCCGTTTGAGCATACCTTTCTCCTTGTATTCTTTTATATATTTTTATTCTTAAGTTGCACATTCCCTGCAACATCGAACTATTTTGCTGTACTTTGTCACAGCTTGAATAATTTCTCAAGATTTTTTATTGTTTACCGATATTCATCAATCAAGGCATAAATTTGTCTCAAATTTGCATGACTAATTTTGGTCTTCTCACCTTTTAACAGTTGAATCAGTTGTTCTAAAGTTTGCAATAAAATAGAAGTCTGATGAGGCCCATGCACCAGTAAATAATCGATAATTTGTTGATCTATATGAATTCCGCGGCGTGATAACACTGAGGTGACCAGTGCATAGCGGTCAGCATATAAACTTCCCGATGGTACTTTAACACTGACTGCCTGGGTCAAACGTGACTGTAAATCTGGTAGTTCAAGTTTTAATTCAATCGGTGCCACTCGGGAAGAAAAGACCAACTGCCCACCGCCTTCATTATTGTAATTAATTAAATGAAAGACTGCTTTTTGCCAATGTGGAACACCACTAATCGCCTCAATATCATCTAATGCCACCAGATCATATTGATCTAATGAAGTAATCGCTTCAGTGGGTGCATCCAGCAATTCAAGCAGTGAAACCTGAATTGCCGACTTGCCAATTTCCAGATAAGAATCACAAATAGCAGAAAGTAAATGGCTCTTGCCAGATCCTGCACCACCATATACATAAAAGCGGTTCATTAAACCCGCATGTAATTGTCGAACTGCATCAATAACATGTCCCCATCCCGGCCCAGAAAAATCGCTGATTCTGGCATCCAGTTGAGGTTCAATATCTAATTGCAGTTGACGCATATATGAGCTTTAACCTTCAGATTCTTTATTATCTATCAGTCCAATCTTACTCGATTTTTCAGCATCTTGCAGATTTTTTACAGGCTGATCTTTTAGCTCTACATCAACATTCACCTGCTCGCTTTCAATTGAAACCGATCCGATATCTGCATTCTGTATCACCACTTGAGGTTGCCCATAAATACGACTCTTTTCATAGCACTCACGCGCATGACGTAACAGCACCACAATGATGGCGGCTACTGGCAAAGCAATCAACATGCCCAAGAATCCCGCAAGCTGGGCACCAGCCAATACAGCAAACACCACAGCGACAGGAGACAGACCAATTTTATCGCCCAATAAGAAAGGTTGCAGGATATACCCTTCAACAGCCTGACCGATCATAAATACTACACCGACCAAGAGCAATTGCATCCAGTCCAGTCCAAATTGGAACATTGTCGCAATAACTGCCGCAATAATACCCACAGCAAAACCCAGATAAGGAATAATACTGGCCAGACCTGCAACCATGCCTATAATCAGACCGACTTCAAGTCCAATCATTTGCAAGCCCCCTGCATAGACCACGCCCAGCAAAAGCATCACCAGAAATTGACCTTTGACAAAAGCACCTAAAACACTGTGACATTCACTTACAATATTTAAGGTTACCTTTTCATATGGGCGGGGAATCAATCTGCGGAAACTGTCCAGCATACGATCCCAATCCAGCAAAAAATAAAAGGCAATGATTGGAATTAATATGATGGTTCCACCAATTTGAATAAAATTCAGGCCAGACTGGGCGACTTTTAGCACCAGTGCTTGAACACTGTCTGCGCTGTAATTGGTTTGAATATAGTCCATAATTGCTGAGGACATCTGCTCGGTATCGATTTCCATCGGTGCGAGGTTAAATGTATGAGACAACCAAGGCAGGACGGTATAGTTCAACCAGTGAATGCCTGCGGGAATGCTGGTTTTAGCATACATCAGCTGTTTCCAGACCAATGGAGCCAGATACCACATTGCCCAAGTCACTACGACCCCAATCCCTATAAAAACCACACTAATTGCTAGCCATCTTGGCAAGCCAATTTTATGTAATTTATCCACCAATGGACTGAATAAATAAGCAATTAAAAATGCCCCTATAAAAGGCAATACCACCGGTTTAAGCAGATACAGAACCCAAAGGATAAATGCGATTGCTGCAAGTATAAAAATGCGTCGTGAAGTGCGGTCGACCATAGAAACTCGCCTTTTTTCGGTTTATTTGTTCTAGACAGTAAAATATTTTAATAAAGATAGCATTTTAGTGCATAAATAACATAAGAGTTTCGTATATTCGGGTATAATCGCGGCGCGAATGCGGAGACTTCATTATGAGCAACTCAACTTCCCCTAACACTGGTTTAAGCTATAAAGATGCAGGTGTCGACATTGAGGCGGGCGACTTACTCGTCGATCGTATCAAATCTGTCGCAAAACGTACTTCTCGTCCTGAAGTAATGGGCGGACTAGGCGGTTTCGGTGCACTTTGTAAAATCCCTAAAGGTTATGAAGAACCTGTTCTCGTATCTGGCACAGATGGTGTTGGTACAAAATTACGTTTGGCATTGAATTTGAACCGTCATGACACAATTGGTCAGGACCTGGTTGCAATGTGTGTCAACGATCTTCTTGTATGTGGTGCTGAACCATTATTCTTCCTCGATTACTATGCAACTGGTCATCTGAATGTTGACGTAGCAGCAAACGTAGTGACTGGTATTGGTAAAGGTTGTGAGCTTGCAGGCTGTGCATTAGTCGGTGGTGAAACTGCTGAAATGCCAGGCATGTATGAAGGCGAAGACTATGACCTAGCAGGCTTTTGTGTAGGTATTGTTGAGCAAAGCAAGATTATTGATGGCTCTAAAGTCAAAGCGGGAGATATTTTGATTGGAGTTGCTTCATCAGGTGCTCATTCAAACGGATACTCTCTACTTCGTAAAATCTTTGATGTAAAAAATGTTGATTTAACACAAATCGTGGATGGTCGACCATTAGCAGACACTGCAATGGAACCTACACGTATTTATGTTAAATCTATTCTTCAGTTGCTTAAAGAAGTTGATGTTCATGCCATGGCGCACATCACTGGTGGCGGTTTACCAGGTAACTTGCCTCGTGTACTTCCAAATGGTGCTCAAGCTGTAATTAACGAATCTTCATGGCAATGGCCAGAATTGTTTAAACTTCTTCAAAAAGAAGGTGGTGTTGAACAGTTCGAGATGTATCGTGCATTCAACTGTGGCGTAGGCATGGTGATTGCTGTCGACGCTGCGGATGCTGAAAAAACCATTGAAGTTTTAACTGCTCAAGGCGAAAAAGCTTGGAAAATTGGTCATATCCAAGAAAATGCTGAATCAGTGGAAGGTGCTGACGAAAAAATCCGTGTGGTTTTTGCATAAGTACTTCGCATGATTAAAATTGCTGTCCTTGTTTCAGGAAGTGGAAGTAACCTGCAAGCCCTGATTGATGCCAATCTTTCAGGCCAAATTGTCGGTGTTATTTCCAATAAACCTGAAGCTTATGCTTTGGAACGTGCTGCAAAAGCCGGGATTCAAACTGCGGTTATTGAACATAAGCAATATCCCAACCGTGAAGCCTTTGATGATGTGATGCATCAACAATTGCTGGATTGGGATGTTGATCTGGTGATTCTTGCAGGCTTCATGCGCATCTTAAGTGCCAAGTTTGTCAAAGACTGGGAAGGGAAAATGCTCAATATTCACCCGTCCCTACTGCCTTACTATAAAGGCATGCATACCCATCAACGTGTACTCAACACAGGTGATGTATTGCATGGCTGTACGGTTCACTACGTCACTGCTGAACTGGATGCAGGTCAGGCACTGGCGCAAGGTGTACTGAAAGTGAATTTGCATGATAATGCTGTTTCTTTAGCAAATCGCGTACATGTGCTTGAGCATGTGATCTACCCACAAGTGGTGGAATGGATTTGTACAGGAGCAATTCAGCATACTGCGCAAGGTGTGCTGTATCGCGGTCAGGCAATGAAAGAACCGGTACAATTCTGCAAGTTTTAAAGATATTAGCTCATAAAAAACGCATCCCCGGATGCGTTTTTTATTGCTTTGTTTTTATTCATCAACTGGCACAGAAATTAGGCCGACTGCTGTTGAATTAATTGCTTGATTAATGCAGCAACTTCAACTGGATGTTCCAGCGGAAACATATGCCCACCTGGTGTCAGAGTAAACGGAATACCAAATTTCTTTTTGACCTGCTGTGGAAATTTGCGGGGTAAAAATGGACTTTGTTCCGGTACCACCAGGTGCACTGGTCGCTTTGGCTTTTGCTGTGGCAGCCACCAAAGCGAAGGATTGGTTTGGAAGACCTTTACTTCATCCTGCTTGGAAATAGTCAGCTCTACGCCACCGCGAGCTTTATCTTCCGTCAAGGCATAATCGATATAGGCCTGAAAGCAGTCAGCATCAAAATCTCGATAAAAACCCTTAGGCCTAAGCAATTCTGCCGCCTGTGCACGACTCTCCCAATGATCACGACGACGCTTGGACAATCCGGCAGGTGACATTTTATCCAGTGCCTTTAACTTGAAAAGTTTAGCAAAATGTAGCACTAACGCCTCTTTGCCCATAATCAAAGGCGGATCCAGCATAATCACTTGTGTAAATAATTCCGGACGTTTCAGTGCAGCCTGGAAAGTCAGTACCGAACCCAAGGAATGCCCCAAACCAATAACAGGTCTGCCCTTGGCTTGACGTACAATACTATCAATGACTTGATTGGTCAGACTATTCCAGTGATTGTCTATGGGATAACGCTTGTCCGGTCCAAGCAATGGCACATAAATAATGTCATATTCATCTTTCAGTCCATCAAACAATTTTTGATAGACCTTCGATGGCACGCCATTGGCGTGCGCAAAGTGGATTACGGGTTTCATTGCAATTTTGTTGTTTGTTCAGATTGGACTTGCTGTGAAATTGAGCTGGCAAAACCCTGCCCCATTGAACTGCCTACACGCCCGAGTACAGAATCGAAAGGACTATATTCGATGGTGTAATTGACTGCTTTTTCTACTTTCAGCTCTCGTTTTAAACTATTTAAACTGCCAGTACGGTCTGCAATGCCCAATTTCACTGCTTGCTCACCGGTCCAGAACAGCCCTGAGAATATTGCAGGATCGGTCGATTTCAGCTTTTTACCACGACCCTGTTTCACGGCATTGATAAAGTGTTCATGTACATTATCCAGCACCCCTTGCACATGAGCTTTTTGCGCAGCATCCACCGGCTGAGTCATCGACAAGATGGCTTTATTTTCACCTGAAGTCATGGTGCGGTCTTCAACGCCTAATTTTTGCATTAAACCATTCACGCCATAATTCGGCATGATCACACCAATCGAGCCCACAAGGCTTGATGGATTGACAATAATTTCATCGGCAGCAGAGGCAATATAATATGCACCTGAGGCACCGGTATCACCAATGATTGCATACAGTTTTTTATCGCTATGGGCTTTCTTCAAATATTGAATTTCCTGCCAGATTTCATCCGATTGAACCGGTGAACCACCGGGTGAATTAATATTTAAAACCACGGCTTTGCTTTGCTTGTTTTCAAAGGCTTTCTTTAGCGCTTTGACTGTATCGGTGCTATTTACGGATTGTTTATCTGCAGCAATAGTGCCAATAATATCGACCACTGCAATATGAGAACTGGTGGTTGCTGTTGGATCTGCAGTAGATGTACTACAGCTTTTAGCCAGTAGCACTAAAATAAAAAGAATATAAGCAAAAGTTAGACATTTAAAGAAGATTCCCCAACGGCGTGCACGGCGCTGTTCTTCTACAGAAGCTAAAACGGCTTTTTCTAAAATATGCCATTCTTTTCCAGTTATATTTTGACTATTATGTTGTGTGTTCTGAATTTCATTTTCTGGTTTTGGTGGCCAATCGGACATGGAAAACGATCCACTGTTGAGTTAAATTGCACTCATTATATACACTGATCCGGGTAAATCTGTCTAAATTATCTGTTTTCCCTTATAATAAATTTATCTTTTCCATTTATGATGCAATTGACAATACAACAATGACCGATCGAAGCTCCCAGAATACAACCTATCGTCTTTTGCAGTTTATTAGCCGACAACCTATTCAAATTTCTCGATTTATAGCTCGTGGTTTAGCTGGTCTGGTCAATGCCCTTAAAATTTCTAAAACATCAGAAACCATTCGACTGAATTTAAATATTGCCTTGCCTGAACTGAGCGATACAGAACGGGAAAAAATTACTGCTCAAGCCATTCGCAATGAACTGATGTCTTATTTTGAATTCTTCAGTATCTGGGGTTCCAGCAATAAAGCCAATCTTGCACGCATTCACAACGTACACGGCAAACAGCTGTTACTGGATGCACTTGCCGAAAATAAAGGCGTGGTTTTAATTGTTCCTCATTTTGGTACTTGGGAAATCATGAATGCCTATCTTGCCCAATTTACCAAAATGACCATCATGTACAAACCGGTGAAAAATGAAGCGGCCGATCTGTTTGTCCGTAATGCCCGTAGCCGCGAACAGGCAACTTTAGTGCCTACCGATGAATCTGGCGTTCGTCAGATTTTTAAGGCTTTAAAACAAGGTGGAACGACGGTGATTTTGCCAGACCATACCCCAAACGTTGGTGGTGAAATGATTCCTTATTTTGGACTGCCTTTGGCCACCAGTAACTTAAGTGCCAAACTGATCCAAAAAACCAAAGCCAAAACATTATTTTTATATGCGCTGCGTAATGATGATCAGGGTTTTGATCTACATTTTGAAGCAATTGATGAACGCATCTATAACGTCAATACCAATCAAGGCACAGGCATTATTTTTCAAGCCATTGAAAACCTGATCCGTCGTTACCCTGAGCATTACCATTGGAGCTATAAACGCTTTAAAGCCAGCCCCGAATTGGATGCACTGTATCACCTCAATAAAACAGAGGCTTTAGCTTTGGTAGATAAAATCCGTGCCGAGACTGCAGCTCAAACTACAATTCGCTTGGAAGGATAAGCAGGTGCTAGAATTGGGCATCTTATTGAAGCCTTGGCGTTGTACGGTTTAACCATTGCCTATGTTCGCGCGCATAATGTAATTGCATTTGTCCATCGGCCTGTTGAGTAAATTGAATACTGCCCTGCTGAACTGTGGTCATTAAAGGAATATCTAGCTGCTGTAAACGTTGCAATGTCATTTTACTTGGATGTCCATAACGATTATTAAACCCAGCCGATGCAATCGCGAGTTTCGGTTTTAATTGCTTTAAAAAAGCATAAGCCGAGCTATGTTGACTACCATGATGCCCTAAAACCAGTACATCCACTTTTAAATCAGGATAATCCTGCAAAATTTGATATTCAGTTTGCCAGCCGGCATCGGCCATCAGTAAAAAGTTCTGATAAGGCTGGGCATTTTTCACCTGTAAATAAATCACGCAGGACATTTCATTTTTCTCAGCCTTGGCATAAGCCAAATTTTCAGCTTTGGGTGACAACACGGTCATATCCACATGGTTTTTCCAATGCCATTGCTGGCCCTGCCGGCAATAATCAAACTGGCTTGAACTCGGGATTTCAATTTGTTCATTGGAATAGACCTGCTTGATCGCCAAGTCATGTTTAATCGACTGATAAGCGCCATAATGATCCAGATCGAGATGGGTCAGAATCAGTTGATCCAATTGATGAACACCCTTCACAGATAGAAAGGGCAAAATGATTTGCTTGCCGATACTAAATTTAGCCTCATCATAGTTGCCCCCCATATCAATCATCAGGGTCTGATCTTGATCGCGGATAAAAATTGCTTGTCCTTGCCCTACATCCAATACATTCAATTCAAACTCATTTTTACTGGTATCTAATGTTACTAGAGGAATAAAACACAATACCGCCCAGGCTTTAGGCAACACGGCTCGCGGTAAAAACAGAATCATTAAGCCTAAACATAGACTGAGCCATACGGCAAAATTCATGGCAATGGGCTGTAATGTCGGAGCAAATAGCCAGTCTAAAAGTTGCAGTAACCACAGCAAAGCTGCAAGACACAGATCATTGAGTTGAAAAACCAGACCGCCCAAAGGTTCAGCAATGAAATAGCACAGCGCTGCAAGCAGATCCAAAGGCACAATCACCAGACCAATCCAGGGAATGGCAAACAGATTACTCAGTGGCGTAATCCATGCAATCTGCTTAAAAAACAGCATCATCAAGGGAAATAAAGCCAAAAATATTTTCCACTGTGATTCAACCAAAAGTTTCAGCTGCATTTTGATGCTTTGAATTCTGCTCTTTAGCTTATCCGTACCACTTTGCTGCTGCATGGTTTGATAAATGCGTAACAATACAAAACATGCGCCATAAGACAGCCAAAACGCAGCCGATAAAATACTGAAGGGATCAAAAATTAATAAAATAGATGCACTGAACAGCAAAATATTACGCGGTCGAACCTTTTGTTTGAATAAGATAAATAGACTGATCAATACACAGCTCAACAGCGTTCTTAACGCCGGAATTTCAAAGCCGACAAATGCACAGTACAGCGCCACACTCGCGCAAAAAGGCCAGATCAACAGATATTGCTTGGGCCATTTTAAATAAATCTGTGGCCGATAACGGCTGATGAACTGATGCAGGCTCCAACACAGCAGTACGGCAAAAATCAGCACATGCGGTCCAGAGATCGCCAACAAATGACTCATGCCAAAACGCTGAAATAACTGTTCTGTTTCAGGGTCAAGTAAACTTTTATCTCCTGTCAATAAAGCAAGCATTAAACCTTTATGCTGCACCGGCTGCTGATTGATAAAATTGCGCAATGCTAAACGCTGTTGTTCGACCCAGAGTTGAATCTGATTGGAAACAGAACCTTGTTGCCTAAGATATTGACCATAGCCCAAAGCAGCTACTTGCTGTTGTGACAGCTTTTCTATTGTAGAGACTCTAAATCCAGACATGATATTTTGCTGGATATACCATTGCTCTTGATCAAAGGCTCCTTCAGTTGCATAGCTATGCGCTGGCAAAATCTGACCATGCACGCGGTAATATTGCCCTAATTCAAATACGGTAGATGAATCTGCATCTGCCGCATTTTTTAAAAATGCCTGCCATTGCACCACTTCTGTATGCCGATTCAGTATCTGGATTTTTTGCTGTATTGAATGATCGCCTAATTCATTGATATTTTTAACATAACCAATCACCTCCACCGCTTCGGTCTGTTGTTCCCGCAACTGCAAGCGATCATTTAATTGAAGTTCCGCATAGTGATAGCCCAGCGTTATGCCCAGACAGAAGGCGATGCAAAGCTGCGAAAACCTAAAATACAAGCGCTGGACATGTTTGAGCACGGTCAGCTTTAACAGCAAAGTCAGGATAAACAGAGCAATACTGGGAACCAGCCATAACTGCAAAAGTGGAAAAGTTTTCCCCATTGTTGCAATACCCAGCACCCAGCCGATACAGATCATTTGAATCATTGTTATTATAATTTTTTTATTTTGTGCAATATTAAAGCCCACCGAAGTGAGCTTCAATTGATTTTTTAATTTATCGATCAGTGTCTAAGCATCGATCCAAATACCATCTTGCATATGCAAAATAGAATCACCAGCTTGAGCCAGCTGTTCATCATGGGTCACAATCAGCATCGCCATATTGAACTCATCACGTAACTCACTGAGCAGTTCAAAAATTTTCACTGCCGTTTTACGGTCCAGATTACCTGTCGGTTCATCTGCCAACATCAATTCAGGCTTTGCGACCAAGGCACGCGCCAAAGCCACACGCTGGCGTTCACCGCCAGACAATTCACCGGGTTTATGCGTCATACGGTGCGACAACCCGACACGATTGAGCAGATATTCTGCCTGCTCCTTAGATTGCTTGTAGTTGGTGCCTGCACGCAGCATCAGCGGCATGGCCACATTTTCCAGTGCAGTAAATTCAGGCAAAAGATGATGGAACTGATAGACGAATCCCAGATGCTGATTACGTAAATAACCGCGTTCAGCTTCACCCAACGTATCAAAGCGCTTGCCATTTAAAAACACCTGGCCTTCTGTTGGACCATCCAGCCCACCCAACACATGCAGCAAGGTACTTTTACCGGAACCGCTCGAACCGACAATGGAGACAAACTCACCTGCTTTAACCTGTAAAGACAAGTTTTTAATCACCTCGACCGTGGTTTTGCCATCGGTAAAGCTTTTCGAAATATTTTTGGCTTCGAGGACAATATTACTCATAACGTAAGGCCTCTGCTGGTTGAGTTTTTGCAGCACGTAATGCCGGATAAATCGTGGCAAGGAAACTTAAAACTAAAGACAGGCTCACAATCACCAGCACATCTTGCCAACGTAAATAAGATGGCAAGTAATTAATGAAATACGCATCAAACAGGTTCCATCCAAATGCGGTATTCAACCAGCCAATTACATTGCTAATACTTGAAGCAAAAATAATCCCTAAAATGGCACCTGAAACCGTACCGATCACGCCAATGATAGTACCCTGTACCATAAAAATTCGGGTAATGGTTGCAGGTGAAGCACCCAAGGTACGCAAAATCGCGATGTCGGATTTCTTGTCGGTGACGACCATCACCAGTGATGATACAATATTAAAGACAGCCACCAGAACAATCAGGAACAGCAGCAAGCTGACCATGGCTTTTTCCATCTGAATCGCGCTAAACAAATTACCGTGGGTATAGGTCCAGTTTGATGCATAGAAATTGTTGGGTAAGTCCTTAACAATATCATCAGCCACTTCAGGCGCTCGGAAAATATCATCCAGTTTTAGACGCACCCCTTGAGCACCATCCGGTAAGCGCAATAAAGTGGAGGCATCATTCAGGGCGATATAACCCATCATCGAATCCACTTCCGCCCCGATGCTGAAAATACCGACAATTTTAAAGCGCTTAAAGCGTGGCACCACCCCTGCAGGAGACGGCGTTGCTTCAGGCAGTACCAAAGTAATATTGTCGTTTAATCCCAAACCCAGTGAATCGGTCATTTGTTTACCTAAAACAATGCCGAATTCACCTTTTTTCAGACTGTCAATACTGCCTGCAACCATATGATTTTGGATAATCGAAACTTTCTTTTCGTATTCGGGTTCGATCCCTGTGACCATGATTCCAGCGACTTGTCCTTGCGCAGTCAGCATTCCCTGCAGTTGGGTAAAGGGCGCTACACCCCTGACATGCTCATGTTGCTCAACTTTTTTTGCAAGTTCTGGCCAATTTGTTAATATTTGTGTTGAAGAAACAGTCGCTTGAGGTATCATTCCCAATACACGGTTTTTCAGTTCTCGGTCAAAGCCATTCATTACGGATAAGACTGTAATTAATACAGCCACACCTAAGGTGAGACCGATCATAGAAACCAGAGCAATAAAAGAAATAAAGTGGTTACTACGCCGTGCGCGAGTATATCTCAACCCTATGTACAGCGAGATTGGTTTAAACATACCATTTAGTCCGAGGAATAATTATGGAAAATTTACAGCATCAAAGCGCCAATATGGAACGCCGCGTTATGTCGCGTATAGATGCTGCCTTGCGAGTTAATTATCAGATTATTTCTGATGATGTCGCGCTTAATGACCCTTATGATCCTAACTTTGTGCTGCCCCGCTATTTTCTACTACTCGCAGAATTAGATCAATTTGATCACGCAGTAAACTACGAATTAGAACAATTAACTGAAAAAGATCAACAAATTGCTAGAATATTATCCTTATTCAATCAAAAATTAAACCTTATTACCGGTTCTTTGTACGATGCAATTGTACAATCCATGTTACCAATACCGGAACATGTTAATTTTTCCGAAACAGGTTTCAGCTTCTTTAGCGAGCGCCCTATTCAGGAAGGAACGTATATTCATGTCACGCTCAGCCACCCTGAGAATTTCTTCCATATTGCCGCGACTGCTCAGGTAGTCTATAGCCGTGCAGAAGAGAACGGTAAATTCCGTACCGGTGCTTATTTTATTACCTTACACCCACAAGACCGGGTAAAACTTGCTGAATGTATTACGGTAAGCAAACCTAAAGATTAAAAAATTTAGGGATTAGACTTGATCTTGATGGCGAGATTCTGGCTCGCCTTAAGATCACGGTAAAAATAAACAAACAGGCCAAACAACAAAATAAAGGCACCAACAAAAACCATCAGCGATAATTTTTCATCATTCAGCATCGCACCAAACAGCATGGCCAACATAGGCGTCAATACAGTGGTCAACGATAAGGTGGTTGCCTTAATGTTCTGTACCAGTTTGAAATAACAGAACATCGCCAATAGTGAAGCCATAATCACCGCATAAAACAAACCGATCAATGCTTTGCTATTCGGGATATGATCTGGCGCATGCTGCCAGATAAACGGCAACATACACAGTGCAAACAAGCTAGAAACAAGAATAGATCCAGTTGCCTGAGCCATGGGTTTTAGCGGTGCATTGACTTTTTTAACCCAGAAAATGGATGCGCAATAGACAAAAACACTGATCAGCATTAGCCCTATGCCCATGGGCTGGACATGATGCTCACTGCCACCCAGACAGATAATACCCAATCCGAAGACCGCAATGCACATCCCCAGCCACTGCATGCGATGCAAATGGATGTTAAAAGCAAAACGGCCGATCAATCCGGTCATAATTGGTGCCAAACCAAACATCAAGGCAATAATGCCTGAGCTTAAATAGGCCGTGGCCAAATAAGTAAAGATTTGCGAACCAATAAAACTACAGGCACCGGCGACATAACTATGCAAGGAAATGGCATTGGTCGGTAACTTGATTTTCAGTACCACCAACAAGCCCAATGCTAAAGGCAAGGCAATGAAAAAGCGCAGTGCCAACGCCCACAAACTGTGGATGTCCGAAACACTCCAGACAATTGCCAGTGGCGTGGTAGCCCAAATAAACACCAATAAGGCATAGGTGGACATGATGTTGCTTTTTGACGGCATGATGGACTCAAATTACGGTGCGGTTTTACGTTTCTGTTTCTGAATGGTTTGATCAAGTGAACTGGAAAATTCGCGTTTATCGCGTTCAGAAATTGGGGGTGGACCACCGGTATTGACACCTGCTCCGCGTAAAGAATCCATAAAATCACGTAAATGCAGACGTGCTTTTACATTGGCAGTAGTATAGATTTCACCACGCGGATGAATGGCTATCCCGCCCTTTTCGATCACTTGAGCAGCCAAGGGAATATCTTGGGTCATGACAATATCATGCTCTTTCATGCGCTCGATAATTTCTTTATCTGCGGCATCTGCGCCACTCATGACCTGAATTGAGTTTATCCGTACTGAGGGGGTAATACCCACATTTTGATTGGCGACAAAAGTGACTTCCAGCTGATAACGATCAGAAGCGCGAATGATCACCTCACGCAGAATTTTAGGCAATGCATCAGCATCCACCCAAAGTTTAAATGGCAGCACACCACATCCATAGTCAAAAAAGAAGAGTGCCTAGTTTAGCAAATTCCATGTAACAGGAGGATGGCTAAATCGATTCAGCTGATGTGCTATTTTTTTATATTTACCCAAGCTAGTCATGTTTTCATGGCACAGTTGCAGATTTCATCGCATCCGGATTCAGGATTTTGAGCCCATTTCAGCGACTTTAATGGTTAAATTTAGCCATTTGACTTGAAATTTAACAATAACCCTCGATTTAATAGATAAATACAACCCAACATCAATTGTGAATATGAAAAATCAAAATAGACCGGAACTGATCACCATTGAAGACCAGAACTTTGGCAGTCATGTCGAACATTGGAATCTGCTCACAGATCACCCATGTACCGATGTGCCCAAGTGGTTAGGCCTGGCACTTGATGCACCAGTGATGCCAATGGGTTTATGTAAAGAAGAATGCGACATGGACGCATCCGCCTGGCTTATTCAGGGGCCTAAACAGGCAACCGTGAAAATGACCCAAGTCATTGCAGTTGAAAATAACAAACCCCAAGCGGTCAAAACAGCCTTTCCAAGTTTTGAAAGTCCCTACAAAGTTAAGGCCACAATTGAACGGATTATTACGTGTAAATCCAACACCCAGGCGGTACTGCGCCTAAACTTGGGGGCCAATACCATTGTGTACGCCTTTGATACGCTGTATAGCGTCAATCATGACCACTATGAAAAAGATCAACCCTATCTTGCACAGCTCAATGCCTGGGCCTATGAACTGGAAGCCGTTTCAGACCATGAGCAACTGGTGGTGGATGATCCGGCATCCATTAAGCATCACCGTGCCTTGAATGACATTCTTGCCGCCAATAACGGCGTGGCGCCTGCCAATTTACAAGAACAGATTGATGCCTGGGAACCAAAATCGGAAGATGACAAAGAACCGGTCACCGTCGATTTTTCCAGAATGGTGGCCTATCTGTATGGCGAAAATATGGGGCAGGAAGATGAAGCCTGGTTCCAGGGCAATATTGTCGGTAAAACCTCCATGTCATTTATGCAGCAGGAATATACCCTGTATGACGTTGCCTTGATTCATGATGAAAATCAGGAAGCTACCCTGATTCGTATTGCAACCAAGAATGAAGCGAATAAAGACTTTCAGATTGGTCAATTTATTCGAGGCAATTTATGGATTCAAGTGAATATTTACGCTAAAAAATAATCTTTTATAAATGGCAGCGCCATAGCAGGATTATCCCCCTGTACTATGGCGCTGCTTTTTTATGTCTTTGTTTTAAGTATCTGCATAGCTAATCTGATTAAAATTTATCCACAGCAGTACATTATATTTAATGTTTTTAAATTCAAATTAAAATGCACTTACCCACAATTTTAAATTCAAAAGTTTATTTTAAATCACCTCAGTCGCTATTATATTTTTATGAACACTTTTTAAGTCTTTTCTCCACAACAAGCTTGCAGTGACAACAATCTGGCAAAACCTCGGATATTCCAGCGGATAAACTCAATATTTTAATTACATATTTTTATTTAGTACTTTATTTAATCAATTTTTTATGATAAAAATAAAAACTATCCATATAAATTAACGATAAATAAATCGGAATAGAATTTCCATGAAAATCGTGCAAGAAGAAAATATACCCTCAGTTGAGCATCACCTGAGTAAACGCTTTGAATTAGACACTGTCTCATGCCTGTTTTTTGTACTGGGCATGTTTATGTCTGCCTATATTTTGCATCACTTTATTCTTTAATCCTGTTTCAAAGCTCATCTTAATACCTGTACATTTATTCAATACATAAAAAAGCCCATCATGTGATGGGCTTTTTAGTTTTAAGGCTTTAACCGTTGCGTTTTGCAAAGTCATCCATAAAGTTCACCAATGCCTGTACACCTTCTAATGGTACAGCATTGTAAATACTTGCACGCATACCACCCACTGAACGGTGACCTGCCAAGTTAAGCAAATGGTTTTGCTCAGCTTCTTTCAGGAACAATTTATCCAAGTCAGCATTGGCCAAGGTAAATGGCACATTCATGATTGAACGGTTTTGTTCAGCAATCGGGTTAGCATAGAAATCGCTAGAGTCGATATAACCATAAAGCAATTTGGCTTTTTCAAGATTTACTTTGTGAATGGCATCCACACCACCATTTTCAAGCAACCATTCAAATACCAGACCAGACAAGTACCAAGCATAAGTTGATGGTGTATTCACCATTGAATCATTCTTCGCCTGCGCAGAATATTTCAAAATGCTTGGAATTTCAGGTTTCGCTTGATCAAGCAAATCATCACGAATAATCACTAGAGTTAAGCCAGCAGGACCAATATTTTTTTGCGCGCCGGCATAGATTAAACCAAACTTGGACACATCAATCGGTGCTGAAAGAATGCTTGAAGATAAATCAGATACGAGTGGTGCATTCACTTCAGGAATGCCTGCAAACTGAAGGCCACCGATGGTTTCGTTATCTGCATAATGTACATAAGCAGCATCGTCAGACAAGTTCCAGGTGCTTTGCTCAGTAATCGCCAATTTACCGTTAATGCTTGTACCCGCTTCCACAACATTGATGTCGCCATAACGTTGTGCTTCTTTAAGCGCTTTTTCAGACCAGATTCCGGTATGAATATAATCAGCCTTGTTGTTTTTACCCAACAGGTTCAAAGGAATGGCAGAGAATTGTAGTGAAGCACCACCTTGCAAGAACAATACTTTGTAGTTCTCCGGGATGTTCATCAATTTGCGCAAATCTGCTTCTGCTTTTTCTGCCACAGCCACATAGTCACTGCTACGGTGACTCATTTCCATGATCGAAAGACCCTTGCCATGCCAATCGAGCAATTCAGCTTGAGCTTTTTCTAAAACGGCAGTCGGTAATGCAGCAGGGCCAGCACAGAAATTGTACGCGCGCATGATTTTTCCTTTCAGAGTGAAACACAATAAAATGATGGCATTTAACCACAGATAGCCGGTGCTTGCAGTAAATTATCCTGAAAATATTTCAATGCTGTCGGACATTTAAAATCAAAATCTCAATAAAGATTGGTTTTAATAAGTCCTTTTGCATTCCCTGCCAGTAGGCTTAAAGGTGCAACTGCATCTTATTTCTAATCTTTTCAAAATTGCTCCCACAATAGGCGGTAATAAAAATCTAATCACGTGATTGATATACAAATGCATATTAAACAATACAACAACTTATTGATTAGACATACAATTCAATCTATGCAATATAATTGTTACAAAGGAATTGAGAATCTGAGCGATGTCACTGCATGTACCTGCACAAGCCAAGAAAATTGCACTACTCATACAACATGGTTTTCGTCTTGGAATGTGTACGGCCAGCCTGCTTGGCCCAGCGCAGGTTTTTGCTGAAAGCATCAGTTATGTGCAGGCTGAACAGAGCGTGTTGAAAGACTCTTACACCACGCAGGCCAATCAGGCTTTACAGCAATCCGCACAGTTACAAGCTGAAGCAGTCAAGGGTTTAGGTCTGCCCCAGGTCGATTTAAATGTCCGTGCCTATTCCTTCCATAATGAAGTCGACATTCCACTGGATTCTTTTAAAAGCAATCTGGAACAAACCCTTTCTCAAGGCATCAACGATCGTATTAATCAAGAAAACCTTCCGTCCAATATTTCCGATCCTTTAAAACAAGGTCTTAATCAAACCATTCATAGCGGTATGGGTTTATTCCCCGACTCGGCTAATGTGGTTCTGGAAGATCAAGTGATCCGCCCTACCGTTTCAGTATTAATGCCTTTATATACCGGCGGCCTGACCTCAAGTGCCAAGGAAATGGCTGGTCTTAAGGCACAGCGCAGTCAATTGAATAGCAAACAACAGCAAGATACACAACGCTTTGAACTGATTCAGGCCTATTTTAATGCCCAATTACAGAGGCAACTTTTGGCTTCTAGTCAGTCCAATTTCAATGCCATGCAAACCCATTACGGTAATGCCTTAAAACTGGAACGCCAGGGATTTATCAGCAAAGGTCAGCGCATGCAGTTTGAAGTGGCAAAGAACAATGCCGAACGTAGTACGCAAAATGCAGCAGCCAATTTAAGATCAAGCCTGTTTCAGCTGAATAACCTGTTACAGCAAAGTCAGATTACCGAACTGAGCACGCCCCTATTTGTCAATTCCAGCCAAAATCAGAACCTGAATGCGCTGTTAAAAAGCTATCCGGAGCAATCTGCATTGATCCAGAAAATGCAGATGGATACCCAATTGGCCAATGCCAATGTCAAGGCTCAAAGCGCAGCGAAAAAACCCAACCTGTTTGCCTTTGGAGAATACAGTCTGGATGAAAAGCAAAACTGGATTATAGGCGTAGTGGCACGCTATAACCTGTTTTCAGGCGTTGATAAAAACAAAAATGTTCAGGCTGCGGAACTGCAACGTTATGCATCGCAACTGTTAACCGAGCGCACCAAGCAGGAAGTCGAAAATATTATTTACACCTCTTACAATGAGCTTTCAGCTGCGCAGCAAAGCCACCAACTGCTGCAACAGAATGTTCAGGCTGCACAGGAAAATCTGCGTATTCAGACTTTATCCTTTAAGGAAGATATGGGAACGGCCACCCAGGTGATAGATGCACAAAATAGCTTGAATGCTTTAAAAAGTGAGATGGCGCTGAATGCCTATAAATATGTCATGTCACTGGCGACTTTACTGCAAAGTCATGGTTCGATTGACCAATTCCAGAATTACATCAGTCAGTCTAATACCAGTTATATTCGTTAATTTTTGATGGGGGAACAGCATGACTCAAGATCAAAACAGGCCTGATCAAGATGTAGAAAATACCTCATCAGAAGGAACTTCTACCCCTATTTCAGCTCAAAGCAGTAAAGAAAAAACTCAAGAGACATCTGAACAGCAAAGCAACACAGATGATGGATTTTTCAGTTATTCAGAACAAGCGCAAGCCACTGAAAATACAGATTCAAAATCTTCAGCTGCCATGAAAGTGGTTGGCATCATCATACTGATCTTGCTTCTAGGCCTAATTGGATTTGGGTTATGGAAAAGCTATCAGCCCAAGGAAGTTGAGCTGCAAGGACGTATTGAAGCAGAAACTATTCATATCAGTACCAAAGTACCGAGCCGTATTGAAGAAATGTATATCCATGATGGTCAGAAAGTGCTTAAAGGCCAGCAACTGATCCGCTTGTTTAGTCCGGAAGTGGAAGCTAAAAAGCAGCAGGCTCTGGCCAGTCTGCAATCTGCTTTAGCCTTGCAATCCACCGCTAACCGCGGTTCACAACAGGAAAATATCGCCAGTTTATATGCCAACTGGCAAAGCCTGAAAGCCCAGCAGGATTTGGCCCAAACCACCTATCAGCGTGGAGCCAACCTGTTTAAGGAAGGCGTTATTTCACGTCAACGTCGTGATGAACTGCATGCAGCCGCACAATCTGCCGCGCAAATGACCGAAGCTTCTTATCAGCAATACGCACGTGCCAAACGTGGCAGCACCTCCGAACAAAAATCTTCCGCAGATGCACAGGTGGAAATTGCCAAAGCCGCCGTTGCGGAGGCCAATGCACTGGAAGCCGAAACCAAACTGGTTTCCCCGATCAACGGCACAGTGTCTAAAACCTATGGCAAGGTGTCCGAACTGGTGGCTATGGGTGTGCCTGTGGTCAGTATTATTCAGGATGATGAGCTCTGGGTCAGCCTGAATATCCGTGAAGATCAATATGCACAGGTCTATCAGGCCAAATCGATTGAAGGTTTTATTCCTGCATTGAACAAAAAGGCCCTGTTCAAGATTAAAAAAATTGATGCTGAAGGTGAATTCGCCACCATTAAAACCACACGCCAAACCGGTGGCTATGATATTCGCAGTTTCAAGATTCAGCTTACTCCAGCCCAGCCGATTGCAGATTTAAAAGTCGGCATGAGCGTGCTGTTTAAAATCAAAGAGTCTTGATCATGCTGCATGGCATACTGCGTGAACTTGGCTATTTGCTCAAGCATAAGTGGGATTTGTGTATGGTCACACTTGCCCCAGTATTGATGATTGTGCTGTTCGCCAGCATGTTTTCCCAAGGCAAACCCAGCCATCTGCCAATTGCGATTATTGACCAGGACCACAGTGAACTAAGCCGGACGATTATCCATCATGCCAGTCTGAATCACAGCCTGAGCATCAACAGCATTTCCAGCAGCCAGGATCAAGTTGAACAGCTGCTTAATCAAAATAAAATTTGGGGTTATATCACTGTTCCGGAAGGTGCAGAACAACGCTTGGTACAAGCCAAGGATGCTGAAATCAGTATTGCCTATAACCAAAGCTATTTTAGTGTCGGCAATAGCATTTCATCCACCATGCTGGTCAGCACCTTACAAGCGATTGCCGATTTTGGCGGTCAGCAATATTTACAAAACCAGATTCCTTATCTGGATGCACCAACGCCAAATGTCAAAATTTCGCCGCTGTTTAATCCCGGGCTAAGTTATGAGTTCTATTTAGAACCGTACATGATTCCTGCGATTTTACATTTATTGCTGTGTTGCTGCGTGGCTTTTGCCGTGGGACAGGAACTGAAATTTGGCACGGCAAAAACATGGCTCGGTGGGCAAAATTTATGGCTTGCCCTGCTTTCCAAGAATATGACCTATGTGCTGATTTTCAGTTTCTGGACCTGGTTATGGATGTTCTGGCTGATTGAATTTCGCAGCTGGTTTGTACAGGGACAGCTCTGGCCTATTCTATTGGGCCAATTTCTTCTCTATAGCGCTTATGCCTTTATCAGCAGTACCGTAGTTTTGGCCACGCATAATCTGGCCAAAAGTTTTGGTTTTATTGCCGTCTATGGCGGGTCATCTTTAAGTTTTGCCGGCGTGACTTTACCGCTGAACAATGCACCCCTATTCACCCAATTTTGGTCGAATATTATTCCTTATACCCCTTATGCCAAGTTACAGACCGAACAATGGGTGATTGGTAGTCCCGTATCTATTTCATTATTGCCACTTACAATATTAGCTATTTATTGTCTGTTCTATTTTGCTACTGCCTATTTCTTCCTTAATAAATATTTAAAGGGAGTTAAAGCATGAAAAATAGCATTAAAGACTTTCTGCACTTTTATTTTAAAACCTTTAAAGATATTGCTGCGAATAGCTCTATTTTCACCACTTTGGTGCTCTCGGTATTTTTATATAGTTTCTTCTATCCGACTGCCTATCAGGCAGAACATGCCGAATCGTTACCCATCATTATTGTCGATGAAGAACAAAGCATGGTGACGTCCAAGATTATTAGCGAAGTGGCTAAAAGCCCCAATGTTGAAATCCGTGCAGTGACCGGTAATTTTGCCGAAGCGCAGCAGATGATCAAGCTGCAACAGGCCGATGCTATTTTGTTATTGCCAAACAATTTATCCGGCAGTATCCGTCGTGGTGAAGTGGGCGGCATCGGTTTATATTTAAGTGCGGCCAATTTTTTAAAAACCCAAAAGATTGGTTTGGGTCTAGCGGCCTCTATTGAGCATGCGCTTGCCGAACAGGCGCAGAAATTTGGCAATATTTCGCATTTCTCCCCTGCGCTTTCCGTTCATCAAATTCCTTTATTTAATACCCTGTCCGGCTATGGCAGTTATATTTTCCCTGCCGTTGCACCGCTGATTATCCATCAGACCATCTTACTGGGTCTGTGCATGTTGATTACGGGCTATCGTGAAAAGAACTGGACACCGAGTCAAACCGAATTCTGGGCATTATTCAGTGCCATTTTAACCATTGGCTTCCTGGGCTGTTTATACCTGTTTGGATTTACCTTTTGGCTGAATGATTATCCGCGTGGTGGCAACTTCATCGGTATGTTGATTGCTGTGCCTGTATTTATAAGTTGCGTGATTGGCCTCAGCTTGTTGATTGCATCTTTTCTTGATATGCCTGAACGCGCAGGACATGTGATTGTTTTTACTTCCATTCCACTATTTTTACTATCAGGGATAGCATGGCCACACGCAGCCATGCCTGAGTGGATGCAATGGTTAGGAAATATTTTGCCTTCCACCCAAGGCATACAGATGTTTATTCAATTGAACCAGATGGGCGTGCCTACCCAGCTGGTCATTCCGAAAATAATTTATCTGGTGACTTTTGCCGGAATCTGTCTGGTATGGGGATATTTCCGCCTGACCAAAGCTGCTCAAAAATAATCTTTTAAGTATGACATTATAAAATTATTAAATAAAACTTTACAATTTGATCACCATTTAAACTAAAACTGGTTTTTTTTTAACCATTCAAATCAATTATGAAGAAAAAAGTTAGATTGAATATACTAATCGATGCAAAATAGCCCCCAGTTCATATTTCATGAATATTTTTTATATGATTCATTCCCACGCTCCCCGTAACATGCCGATGTGATATCGACAGTGTTATAGCAGCTTTTTTTATTAAAAATTTGATTTTAAGGGCTTAGCATGAAAAAGATTAAGATTAGTCTTGCTTGGCAAATCGTCATTGCGCTCATTTTAGGTGTGCTTGTAGGCTCTTTTCTACATTACTCTCCCGAATATCGTGAAACTCTGATTAATAATCTGCTGAGTCCTTTGGGTTCAATCTTTATTAATTTGATTAAGATGATCGTTATTCCGCTTGTAGTTTCAATGCTGATTTTAGGTATTGCCAATGCAAGTCATGGTCAAAATGTAGGTAAGCTTGGTTTCAAAACCATTGTTTATTTTGAAATTATTACCACAGTTGCGATTATTGTTGGTCTGGTTGCAGCCAATGTGTTCCAGCCGGGTGCCGGGATTGATATGTCGAGTTTGACGCAAACTGACATTTCTCAATATCAGCAAACTACACAGGAAGTGAGTAGCCATTCCCATGGTCTGGTGAATACCATTTTATCTTTAATCCCTTCCAATATTTTTGGATCACTGACTGATGGGCATATGTTGCCGATCATTTTCTTCTCTGTGATCTTCGGTATTGGTTTAGGATCTTTAGCTAAAGAAACCAGAAAACCGCTCATTGATGTATTGCATGCTGTTTCTGAAACCATGTTCAAAGTGACGCACATGATTATGCTTTTTGCACCTTTTGGTGTATTTGGCCTGATTGCGGTAACCGTTGCAAACTTTGGTTTTAGCTCGCTTCTTCCATTAGTGAAGTTGGCCGTTTTGGTTTATGGTGCTATTTTCTTCTTCATCTTTGTCATTTTAGGACTGGTTGCTAAATTCTGTGGTTTCAGTATTTGGGAAATTATTAAAATTCTAAAAGATGAACTGATTCTGTCCTATTCAACTGCCAGTTCTGAAACCGTATTACCGCGTATTATGGAAAAAATGGAAGCTTATGGTGCGCCTAAATCCATTACCAGTTTCGTAATTCCGATCGGTTATTCGTTTAACCTGGATGGTTCGACTTTATATCAAAGTATTGCGGCAATCTTTATTGCACAGCTTTACGGTATTGATTTGAGCATCACTCAGCAAGTCATTCTGGTATTAACCCTGATGATTACTTCTAAAGGGATTGCCGGCGTTCCTGGCGTGTCTTTTGTGGTGCTTTTGGCAACCTTGGGTAGTGTGGGTATTCCGCTTGAAGGTCTAGCATTTATTGCCGGTATTGACCGTATTTTAGATATGGCACGTACTGTATTGAATGTAATTGGTAACTCGTTGGCTGTTCTTGTGATCAGTAAATGGGAAGGCCAGTTCGATGCTGAAAAGCAAAAAGATTATCAAATTGAAATGAAAGAAGCTGCATAATTTATAAATCAAAAAAAAAGGAAGCTTCGGCTTCCTTTTTTATGTCTTAAGTTTATTTGCCAAGTCATTAATAACGGCTTGTACAACTAACCAAGAAATATTTGTTGTATCTTCATCAGGGCTAAATCTATACATCATTTGCTCATAGGGATGAATTAGATTTCGAAACTCTCGTAAAGAATGTGAATATTTTTTAACATCAATTCCTATCCAACCAAGCTGATGGGCTACATCTATCATTTCTGCCAACTTCCATTCAGCAAAATTTTTTATTTTGTCATTCTTATCCTTTGGGGCATTCTTAGCTTGATTACCTTCTTTCATATTTTTTTGAAAAACACCTAAGAGTACTCCTTCAAGGATACTACCCATTAAAATTATAGATGCTAAATATGCCTTTGACTCTATACATTTTTGAGTTTCATTCCATCTATTTTGAAGAATTTCACCTACACCTACGTCCAAACCCAGTACAAGAAAATCAGGTGTAGGTAATGGTTTTAGTTCTCTCTCTATTTCTCGAGTATTATTAAAATCTATCTGAATTTTTCTAAATTTTGGCTCAATACCTTCTAGATATATTTCGAAGCCTTCGACATACAGTATGCTATTTAAAGTCTTTAAAGCTTTAAAAACTATTTCTTTATCGCCACCATATTCTCGTGGAGAAGCAAGTCTTTTTAACACATTAGCTAATTGCTGATTTGTTAATTCATTTAATCTGTCTAAAACCCATTTGGCGCGAGTTGAACCATCATGAATATATGGCAAACCTATATTATGAAAAAATTTAGTAATCTTTGAACTTGATCTATATTCCGGATGAATTGCTTCATTATTTCCACAAATAAACTCTGCTATTTGTTCCAATGTCTTTTGATCCATATCCTCACCATTTTAATATTTATTAGATTATCTTCTTTTATAAAAAAAGAGCGCCTAAGCGCCCTTCTTTTTAAGTCAAAACTTACTCTTCCTCAGAATCTCTTAAATCCGATTCAGTGTCAGCTTCATCAGCAATGGTTTCATCATCTAGCAAAGTTTCAGAATCAATTAAAGCTTCAGAGACAACGACTTCTTCGCCTTCCACGGCTTCAATAAACTCGTCTTCTTCTACAGCTTCAACCGAAACCACGCCTACAAGTAACTCTTCGTTGCCTAAACGGATTAAGCGAACACCTTGTGCATTACGACCTGTGGTAGCAACTTCTGAAGCACGGGTACGAACCATCGTACCACCATCAGAAATCAACATCAGCTCTTTGCTTTCATCAATGGAGACTGCACCGACCAATTCACCGTTACGTTCAGAGGTCTTGATCGCGATTACACCTTTACCACCACGTTTTTTGGTTGGGAATTCGCCCACCGGGGTACGTTTACCGTAACCGTTGGCACATGCACATAACACTTCGCCAGTTTCAGGAACAACCACCAATGACACAATGCGGCTGATCAATGCTGAATCAGAACCATCTTCATCATCAGTCTCTACATCAGCTTCGTCGTTTTCTTCCAGTTGTGCGGCGGCACCAATGGTCACGCGCATACCGCGTACACCTTTCGCTGAACGGCCCATTGAACGGACATCAGTTTCTGCGAAGCGAATCGCTTTACCTTCGTTCGAGAACAACATAATTTGCTGTTCGCCATCGGTAATGGCCACACCAATCAAGGTATCGTCGCCATTCAGTTCAATCGCACGTAAACCGTTTGAACGCACATTCGAGAACTGTTCAAGCTCTACACGTTTAATCGTACCGTACTCAGTCGCCATAAACACATAGAAGTTTTTACGTACTGCTTCAGCTTGCTGTGCAAAGTCATTGATGATGTCATCATCAAGATCAGTCGTAGAAAGCTCTAAGCCCAATTGTTTCAATTGAATACGCAATGCATCAGAAATATCATCCGCACCATCTTCCAGTTCAGCAAGCGCTGCTTCCAGTTCAGCATAATGTGAATTGATGATTTCATTTTCTTGCAGTTTCGCAGCATTGGCTTTCACAAATGCCTTGAAATCAACCAGACGATCTTTAAATTTCTTCGGTACATCAATGACCGGAAGAATCGCTGTAATGGTTTCGTTTGCGTCAAGCGGCAACAGGTTCACCATTGGGCGACCTTTTGCACCACGTGATGCTTGCGGTACTTCAAATACTTTCAGACGATAGACTTTACCGACATCGGTGAAGCATAGAACCGTTGCGTGGTTCGATGTCACGATCAGATGCTGGATATAATCATCTTCTTTCATTGAAGTTGCAGACTTACCACGACCACCACGACGCTGTGCAGCGTAGTCAGAAAGTGGCTGGGTTTTCGCATAACCTGTTTTAGAAACAGTCAATACGACTTGTTCTTCTGGAATCAAATCTTCACGCGAGAAGTCGATACGTGATTCAACAATCGCGGTACGACGTGCATCGCCATACTGTTGCAGAATCAAGGCTAACTCTTCACGAATAACATTCATCAACAAATTGAAGTCATTTAAAATTGCAGTAAGTTCAGCAATTTGACCCAAGATTTCAGAATATTCCGCATGTAACTTGTCTTGTTCAAGACCGGTTAAACGGTGTAAACGAAGTTCCATGATCGCATTAACTTGCGTTGGTGACAGACGGTAAATATTACCTTCTAGACCAAATGGTTTCGCTGGATCTTCGCCTTCAATTTCGTCAGGTCGTACCGATACTGAACCTGCTTTTTCAAGCAATGCAACAACACCGCCACCCGCCCATTCACCTGCTTGTAAACGCTCACGCGCTTCAGCCGGATTGGCAGAAGTTTTGATGGTTTCGATAATGGCATCAATATTTGCCAGAGCAACCGTCAAACCTTCCAAGATATGACCACGTTCACGCGCTTTGCGCAGTTCGAACATGGTACGACGTGTCACCACTTCTTGACGGTGGCGAATAAACGCAGCAATGATGTCTTTCAGGTTCATCAACTTCGGCTGGCCGTTGTCCAGGCAGACCATGTTGATGCTAAATGAATTCTCTAACTGGGTATTCAGGAACAGGTTGTTGACAATCACTTCAGCGTTTTCACCACGCTTCAGGTCAATTGCAATACGCATGCCGTCTTTGTCAGACTCGTCACGAAGTTCAGAAATACCTTCCAGTTTTTTCTCTTTTACCAGCTCGGCAATACGCTCAATGGTTTTTGCTTTATTGACCTGATAAGGAATTTCAGTGAAAACAATGGTATTACGGCCGTTTTTCGGGTCTTCTTCAATATGATATTTACCACGGATATGCAGACGGCCTTTACCGGTACGGTAAGCATCTACAATGCCGGATTTACCATAAATAATACCGCCGGTAGGGAAATCTGGACCAGAAATGTGCTCCATCAACCCTTCAATGCTGATATTGGGATTATTTGCATAAGCCAGACACGCATTCACAACTTCAGTCATGTTATGCGGTGCCATATTGGTTGCCATACCGACTGCAATACCGGTTACACCGTTAATCAGCAAGTTAGGGACACGTGTAGGCATGACTTGTGGAATGCGTTCAGAACCGTCGTAGTTGTCTTCCCACTCGACTGTGTCTTTTTCCAGATCAGCCAAAAGTTCATGGGTGAGCTTACGCATACGGACTTCGGTATAACGCATTGCTGCTGCGCTATCACCATCGACAGAACCGAAGTTACCTTGACCATCCACCAATTGATAACGCAAGCTAAAGTCTTGAGCCATACGAACAATGGTTTCATAAACAGCAGAGTCACCATGCGGGTGATATTTACCGATCACGTCACCGACTACACGGGCTGACTTTTTGTATGCTTTGTTGTAGTCGTTGCCCAATTCGTGCATAGCGAAAAGCACACGACGATGAACAGGCTTTAAGCCATCTCTCACGTCAGGTAATGCACGAGAAACAATAACGCTCATGGCATAGTCGAGATATGAGCTTTTGAGTTCATCCTCAATGGCAATCGGTCGGATTTCCGATACGCTCATGCATACTCCTTATTACAAACAGCTGTTGCTAAAACTGTTCGTTTTATATAATCAATCTAGCAAAAAATTAACTCAAAATAAGCTGAGTTAAAGTCTAAATACAGCCGTAAATTATAGCATAAATTCTGTGGTTTTTGTGCCATATCACACATGTTAATCTTGTTAATTTTCTATAATTTATCGTTTATTTTTTCAGCACTTTCATTTGTCGGAATTTTATGTGATTTAGTTCATTTAATTTAGCATTCAACGGCCAATTTTAACCCTAAATTCTCAAGCTATTTATTCAGTTAAAATTGGGTTTTCGCCTTTTTAAAAATATAAATCGATTAAATCTGTCCCACCCTAGCTGTCCAAATGCATTAAACCTGAACCACCTTGTACCACCATAAAAGATGTACATTCGTTTGCTGCCCCTGCAATGCTATCTCTTGAGTCGGAATGACCACATTCAAACCCTGAAAATGGATGAGCTACAAACATCCAGGCATAAAAAAACGCTCCTGAACAAAACAGTAAAGCGTTGCTTTCACTGCTTGCGCAAGAGCGTTTTTTTTCGAACAGGGTTCAGAAATTAGATTTTAGAAACCAATTCTGGAACTACAGTGTTCAAGTCACCCACTAACCAGTAGTCAGCAACTGCATTGATTGGCGCTTCTTCATCTTTGTTGATCGCAACGATCACTTTAGATTCTTTCATACCAGCCAAATGCTGAATCGCACCAGAGATACCGACAGCGATATACAGGTCAGGCGCAACGATTTTACCCGTTTGACCCACTTGCATGTCGTTAGGAACGAAGCCAGCGTCAACTGCTGCACGTGAAGCACCTTGTGCAGCGCCCAATTTGTCAGCCAATGGATCAAGCACAGTGTGATAGTTTTCACCTGAACCCACACCACGACCACCAGAAACAACAATGCGTGCAGCAGTTAATTCCGGACGTTCAGATTTAACAATTTCTTCTGAAATGAATTTAGAAAGACCCGCATCGCCAGTAGACGCAGCAGCTTCAACGCTAGCCGAACCACCGTCGCTTGCTACAGCATCAAATGCCGTACCACGAACAGTCGCAACAACAACAGACTCAGCAGACTCTACAGTGGCAATTGCGTTACCTGCATAGATCGGAC